>NZ_SCVD01000039.1 GCF_004297125.1 Phenylobacterium sp.
ACCACAGCTCCGCCTGACCCCCGCTCCGGCGCGTCAGCGCCGATCCAATCGACCGCAGAAAACGCAGAAGACGCAGAATCGAGGAACCGACAGGTCGCCCTGTCGGGCCGTCCTTCTGCGCCTTTCTGCGTTTTCTGCGGTTAAAGCGACGGCCTACGGCGCCTTCGCCACGCCCTCGCGCCGGGGGTCCGCCCCGCCGCGCAGCCCCTGTGGGGTCACCTCGATCCCGTGCAGGCCTGACCCCTCCGCCCCAAAGCCGGACGTGAGCTTGATCCCCTTCGCTTCCAGCCCCGCCTTCACCTCCGGCGAGAACTTGTCGGCCTCGGCGGCGTAGAAGCTGCCGCCGGCGATCAGGTTGGGCAGGTTGATGGCGTCCTGCACCGGGAGCTTCCAGTCCAGCATGCCGACCAGGGCCTTGAGGTTGTAGGCCAGGATCGAGGGACCGCCGGGCGAGCCCACCGCAGCGACGAACCGGCCCTTCCGGTCCAGCACGATGGCCGGCGCCATCGACGAGCGGGGCCGCTTGCCCCCGGCCACGGCGTTGGCCGCCGGGGCGCCGTCGCGGTCTTCCGGGTTGAACGAGAAGTCGGTGAGCTGGTTGTTCAGGAAGAAGCCGTGGACCATCCGGCCCGAGCCGAAGGTGCTCTCCACCGTCGTCGTCATCGAGACCACGTTGCCCCATTGGTCGACGATCACCAGGTGGGTGGTGCCCGAGACCTCCTTCGTGGCGTCGGGCGCGCGGACCCCGGCGCCCCTGGGCTTGCCGGGGGCCACCGTGGCGGCGGGCATGGGCCCGATCAGCTTGGCGCGCTCCGCCAGGTAGGCCGGGTCCAGCAGGCCCTCGACGGGCACGTCCACGAAGTCGGGGTCGGCGATATAGCGGTCGCGGTCGGCGTACATGAGCCGGCTGGCCTGGCTGAACAGGTACCAGCCTTCCACGTCGTTCGGGTGCTTGCCGATGTCGGTGTGCTGCAGGATGCCCAGGGCTTCCAGCACCGCCGGCCCGCCCGACGGCGCGCCGGGCACGCAGACGACGTAGACGCGGTAGGGACGGCAGAGACCGGGTGTGGCCTTGGGCTGATAGGCCTTCAGGTCGGCCAGCGTCAGGGCGCCGGGCAGCTCGCCCTCATGCACCTTGGCCACGATGGCCTCGGCGATCGGGCCTTCCAGCAGCGCCTTGGGGCCTTCGGCGGCGACCTTGCGGATGGTGGCGGCGTAGGCCGGGTTCCTCATGATCTCGCCGGCCTGGACCTTGGTCCCGTCGGGCTTGGTGAAATAGGCGACCGCGTCGGGCGTCGCGGCCTGGGCGCCCCGGCCCGCGGCGGCGGCGGCCATGCGGCGGGGAACCGGAAAGCCGCCGTCGGCCAGGCGCTCGGCCTCGCCGAACAGGTCCTTCCAGGCCAGCTTGCCGTGCTGCGACTGGGCCAGCGACAGCATGGCGATGGCGCCGGGCACGCCGGTGGACCGGCCCGACAGGATCGCGGTCGTCCGGTTCAGGGGCTTGCCGTCGTCGCCGTAGAACAGCTTCGGCGTGGCCGCCATCGGCGCGGTCTCGCGGCCGTTGTAGGCGGTGACCTTTTTCGTCTTCGCGTCGTAGTAGGTCATGAACGACCCGCCGCCGAGGCCCGAGCTCTGCGGCTCCACCAGCCCGAGCGTCGCCTGCACGGCCACCGCGGCGTCCACCGCCGTGCCGCCGGCGCGCAGCACCTTCAGCCCCGCCTCCACCGCCATCGGGTTGGCCGCGGCGACCATGGCCTTGGCGGGCGCCTGGGAGGCCGCCGTCTCGGGCAGGGCGCAGGCCGAGAGGAACGCGGCCAGGGCGAGGGGGGCGAACGACAGCTTGGACTTCACGGGGCGGACGGCTCCTGGCGCAGGACGAAACTTGACCATAGCGGGCCGGCCGCGTGGACAACAAACGCCCGGTCGTGCGACGTCCCTCCTATGGACGGAAATAGGCCAGGTCCAGGCCCACGCAACCTGATCACCGACGTTCCCGGCCTAAGGGTTGGGCAGGCGCAGGACCATGCTGTCCGCACGGGCGTCACCGTGATCCTGCCCGACGCGCCCGCGGTCGCCGCCGCCGACGTCCGCGGCGGCGGGCCCGGCACCCGCGAGACCGACGCCCTGGCGCCCGAGAACCTGGTGGACACGGTGGACGCCGTGGTCCTGGCCGGCGGCTCGGTCTACGGCCTGGCCGCCGCCGACGGCGTGACGGCCTGGCTGGGCGCCCGCGGCCGCGGCCACGCGATGGCGGAGGGCATTCCCAGGTCGCCGATCGTCCCGGCGGCCGTCCTGTTCGACATGGCCAACGGCGGCGACAAGGCCTGGGGCGAGGACCCGCCCCATCGTGCGCTGGGCCGTCGCGCCATCGAGGCGGCAGGCCTGGACTTCGCCCTGGGGACCGCCGGCGCGGGCTACGGCGCCCTGGCCGGCGGCCTGAAGGGCGGGACCGGCTCGGCCTCGGTCGTCACCCACGACGGCTATACGGTGGGCGCGGTGGTGTGCGTCAACAGCTGGGGCTCGGTGATCGCGCCCGGCGGGCGGACCTTCTGGGCCGCGCCCTTCGAGCTGGACGGCGAGTTCGGCGGACTGGGATCCGCGGGCCTGCGCGCCGGCCCGGACGAGTGGGGCTCGGCCAAGCGGCCGGTCGAGACCCGCAACACCACCATCGCCTGCGTGGCCACGGACGCCATCCTGACCCCGGCCCAGGCCCGGCGGGTGGCGGTCATGGCCCAGGACGGCTTCGCCCGCGCCATCCGCCCGGTGCATGCGCCGTTCGACGGCGACGTGGTGTTCGCGATCTCGACCGGCCTGCGGCCGCTGACCGATCCACCGGCCTATGCCCTGGCCCGGCTGGGGGCGCTCGCCGCCGACTGCCTGGCCCGCGCCGTGGCCCGCGGGATCTTTGAAGCCAAGCCGTGGCCGGACGCGTATGTCCCCTGCTGGCGGGACCTGCAGAGCTGACGGCCACGTTCGTCGCAAATCCGCAGGACGGCCCGGCAGAAAAGCGCATTTCACTTTGGCCGGTCGCGGACTAGCGTTCTGCCGGGTTTGTTCAGGAGAGGTTTCCCAATGGGACTGGGACGTAAGCTGGCGCTGATCGCCGGCGCAGCCGCAATCGCCACCGCCGCCACGGCGCAGCAGAAGGTCACCGGCCCGGTGGCCGTGTACTGGATGAGCGCCCAGACACAGACCGGCTTCGGCATGCCCTCCATGGGCGCCGGCGGCGGCAAGCCCGACACCGGGGCGATGATGCGCGCCATGATGGGCGGCGGCGGCGCGTCGAAGACGCTGCAGCTCGACCTGGGGTCCAGCCAGACCAACCCCGCGCCGGCCGCCGATCACCTGCCGCCCGCCGGCCTGCAGGTCGGCCCGCAGCTGCCGCTCCTGACGCCCAAGCCCACCACGACCGTCCGGGAGGAGCGCCATGACTATGTCCCCGAGGAGTACCAGAAGCCCAAGGGGCGGATGCTGATCTTCTGGGGCTGCGGCGAGCACGCCCGCCCCGGCCAGCCCTATGTCATCGACTTCGCCAAGATGGCGTCCGGCCAGCAGAATCCGGCCAACCTCTTCAAGGGCATCGACTACCGGCCGATGCAGCCGCCGGCGTTCGGGCGCAACCGCACGTACGGCGGATGGCCCAACGAGAAGACCCGCGACATGGTCCCCTCGAACGGCTCGCTGGTCGGCGCCCACACGATCCGCGGCAACTACAACCCCGAGATCAACTTCAACCTGGAAGAGGACCAGGACTTCCTCGCGCCCATCAACCTGACCACCAACGCCAAGGCGCCGGGCGGCTGGACGAACCTGGGCTGGAACCTGGTCGGCAACGCCCAGGCCTACTACGCCACGGCCGTGGGCGGCGGCGACAATGAGACCGTGGTGATGTGGAGCTCGTCCGAGACCCAGGCCGCGGCCTTCTCGAACCCCGATTTCCTCAGCCAGGGCGACATCAGCCGCCTGGTGGCCAACAAGACCCTGATGGGCCCGGCCACCAAGACCTGCGCCGTGCCCAAGGAGGTGATGGACGCCGCGCCCTCCGCGATGGTCCAGCTGGTCGCCTACGGCGGCGAGGCGAACTTCGTCTACCCGCCCCGG
This sequence comes from Phenylobacterium sp., assembly GCF_004297125.1. Classification (GTDB taxonomy): domain Bacteria; phylum Pseudomonadota; class Alphaproteobacteria; order Caulobacterales; family Caulobacteraceae; genus Phenylobacterium. The sequence goes on from NZ_SCVD01000039.1 coordinate 4,102, forward strand.
CCCACCGATCCGAAGGTGACCTGGAACCAGCAGTGGGCCGTGAAGGTCCGCTACCGCTCGGCCACCGGTGGCATCCTGGGCCAGGACATGGGCGCCATGATGGGCGGCGGCCGCCAGGCCGGCCGACCCGGCGCGCCGGCGCAACAGCAGCCCGGCCAGCCGCAGAAGCCGCCCAAGGCGCCCAGCGCCGCCGACATCCTTCGACAGGGCATCCTGGGCGGCGGTCTGCCGTTCCCGCGGAGATAGTTCGGAAAATCGTCGGGACGGGGTCTTGCGCTCCGTCCCGCCCCCGACTAGGTTCCGCGCCCTCGCCGAGAGGCAATGCGCGCCCGTAGCTCAGCTGGATAGAGCATCAGACTACGAATCTGAGGGTCGGACGTTCGAATCGTTCCGGGCGCGCCAATTTCTCCAACAACTTCATTATATTATCGCCGCGCTCTGGATCGCGAGAGTCCAAGAATCAGCGTTGGGGTCACACTGGGGTCGCGAATAACGCAAGGCATCCAGGCCGCTGCATCGTGTTTCAGGGGGTTCTCCGGACGGGAGATGGGCTCACGGTGAGTCGCAGGCCCGTCGCGGCCTGACGGAATGTGCATAGGTCCGGAGCGTTTTGCGACACATGCCGGGGAATATGCATAGGAAGCGGCGACTTTCTGGACGCATCCACAGGGCATGTCGGAAACACCCACGAGGTCTATACACGTCCCGGAATTATGTATAGAGAATAGCCGTATTCTATACAGATCGGTTCCCGATGGCCTTGATCGCCACCCACGTTCCTCCGTTCCTTCCACTGTCGGTGGAGCTGGAAACCAAGCTCGTCCTCAAGAAACTGGCGGCCGCGCATCGCGCCTTGGCGGAACTGAAAGGCGCTGCCGGCCTGGTGCCGAACGAGGCCATCCTGATCAACACACTCTCCCTGCAGGAGGCGAAGGACAGCTCGGCGATCGAGAACATCATCACCACCCACGACGACCTCTATCGCAGTGACGATGTCGCCGACCGGTTCGCCAGCGTCGCGGCCAAGGAGGTCTACGCCTACGCGCGCGCCATGAGAGAGGGCTTCCAGACGGTCCGCGCGACCGGACTGATCACGATCAACGACATCCTCGCCATGCAGGCGACCCTGGAGCGCAACCAGGCCGGATTTCGCCGCCTTCCCGGGACCGCGCTGAAGAACGACAAGACCGGCGAAGTCGTGTTCACGCCGCCCCAGAGCTACGAGGAAATCGTGCCGCTGATGGCGAACCTCGAGCGCTTCATCAACGGGGAGGACACCCTCGATCTCGACCCCCTCGTGAAGATGGCGGTGATCCATCACCAGTTCGAGACCATCCATCCCTTCTACGACGGCAATGGCCGGACAGGCCGGATCCTGAACATCCTCTACCTGGTGAAGGAGGACCTGCTCGGCACGCCCGTCCTCTACCTCTCCCGCTACATCAACCAGCGTAAGGCCGACTACTACCGCTTGCTGCAGGCGGTCCGGACCGATGGCGTCTGGGAGGAGTGGCTCATGTTCATGCTGGACGGCGTCGAACAGACGGCGGGTCAGACCACCCGGCTGGTCCACCGGATCCGCGACCTGATGCTCGACCACAAGGTCCGGCTGCGGCGCGAACTTCCGAGGATCTACAGCCAGGACCTGCTCAACAACATGTTCAGCCACCCCTACAGCAAGATCGCTTTCGTGGAGCGCGACCTTGGGGTGAGCCGCATCACGGCGACGCGCTATCTCGACGAACTCACGCGCATCGGCCTGATGCGAAAGCTCAAGCTCGGTCGCGAGAGCTACTACATGAACACCGCGCTGCTGGACCTCCTGGGCAACGTCCAGGCCGTCTGAAGCGAACGCATCCAGGTCCGGGCTTCGGGCGACTTAGGCGATCCGTCTCCCCCTCGCCCCCCGCTGACGGATCGCCCGCATCCTGTCCGGATGCACCTCCGGTTGGTCCCATCGTGTTGCGCGCCCGATGCGCGCAAACCTACGCGCCTTTGAGATCGGCGGTTCGCGGCCTGTTCAACGGCTGCAATGGTCCAGGCTCGTCAGGCGGGAGCTGTATCGCTTGTTGGGCAGCGCGCGGCGACACGACCTGCCTCGTCTAGTGCAGCCCGAAGTGGGCCAGCTGTCGATCCCGCCGGGATATCGAAGAGGAATAGCTTCGGCAGTTGGTCTCTCGGGCCAGCAATGGGATGATGCAGAGGACTGCGAGACAAAGTGGCTCCAACGCGGGGATGGCGTTGCCGGCCATCTCCCTGCCGCACGGGCAGAACTCAGCCGAAAGCGTGGTCGGGAACGATCGTAACGGCCACGCCCAGCAGCCGCCGCGGCGCGTAGTTATTGTCCTCGTCGTCAAGGAAGTGCGGATCCTCCAAAACCGCCCGCCACTCCGCGGGCGTGAAATGTAGGTGCACCTCCCCGTCGTCGCGCCGGTCGGGTTCAAACATCGGATCGAGGGCTGTCATGCGCCGTACTCCCGTCATCGTGCCCCGGCCTTCATCCGCCACCTGAGAAGCGGCGGCATTAGGGGCCTTCCTTGACCCCGATCTGGTCGCCATGACCGGCTCCGTGGTTCGCCACCTGAAGCAAGCTTCGCGCCGGATGCGCGCGTCTCCCGTGGCAGCCTGTTCAGCTAAAGACACAAGGTCGGGCGACCGCTCAGAGGTGGCCGCCCGACCGTCAGGTGGACGGCGCGGTGGGGACGCCGGCGCTTCCTGAGTTCGCCGGCGGGTGGCGCGCCTCGCGGGGGGGCGAGGGCGCCGTGGCGCCTACCAGACCCGAGGCGAGCTTGCGCTGACGCCTTGGGCTCAAGCGGTTTGGGGTCGTCTCCTTCGCCTCTGGACCGGATCGATCCGGCGAACCCCAATTGATGCTTGTGACCCTTCCGCAAACCAGTCGCGCGACTCACAAAGGTGTAAGGTGCGCAAGACGCGTAGCTGGGACGGGACCTGTTCCTTGCAACCCGGCCCGCGTCACAGTGGATTGCTACCGGGCGGGCGAAGTCCGAGGTGGTCGGCTGGGAGTTCCGGGTCGAGGCGTGGTTGCGGACGGCTGGGCGATCTCGTTTCGAATCACGCTCCGGTCGGCTGGCAGATCCACATTCCGCCGGGTTCTAGAGGAGGTTGAGCGTTGGGTGCTCCCTTGCTTGCCAATGCGTCGAGCGTGCGCCTGAGGCAACGGTCAGGGCGTGCCCGAAGGCAGAGTTCGCGCGCTAGGGACTGAACGCGCGTGCGCCGAGCAAGCATTGGACCACGATGTCGGGGCCAGGATCCGGAGATCGTGGCCTTCAACGGCTGACAATTTTGTAAGGCACAGGCCGGTGTGGCGTGGGGAGGGCGGGGTTGGATAGACCCTGCCGGGCTGATCCGGCGTGAGACTCGGGAGACACCCAATGCGTAACGTGATGATCCCCATGGCGCTCGTCGCGAGCATCGCCCTCGGCTCGACGGCCTTCGCCACGCCCCAGCCGGCCGCGGCCAAGCCCGTCCCTATGGCCTCCGCCGCGGCGACCAAAGCGGCCCCCGGCAAGACCGCGGTCAACGGGAAGCAGCAGGCTTGCGCCAAGACATGGCAAGGCCAGAAGAAGCATGCGGGCACGCGCGCCGCCTTCATGAAGTCGTGCGTCGCCAAAGGCTGATCCACGGCCCAGCTACCGCCCGGACGGTTCGCCCCCGCCGTCCGGGCTTCGATTTGTCAGGGGCCACGGGGCGCGTCAGATTGAGCAACGCCTGGAGACACCCATGAGTCGCCGGATACTTGTCGTTGAAGACGATACCGAGACGGCGGACTTTATCTTGAAAGGCCTCCGCCAGGACGGCTTCACGGTCGAGCACGTAGCCGATGGCCGGGACGGCCTGTTCATGGGGTCGAGTTCGGACTTCGACGTCATGATCATGGATCGCATGTTGCCGGGCATGGACGGGCTCAGCATCATCAAGGGCCTGCGAGCTGCAGGCATCGAGACGCCGATACTCATCCTCAGCGCGCTCAGCCACCTGGACGACAAGGTCAAGGGGCTGCGAGCGGGGGGTGACGACTACCTGACCAAGCCCTTCGGCTACTCGGAGCTCCTGGCGCGCCTTGAGGTTCTCCTGCGTCGTCGCGCCGGCAAGGAAGTGCAGACGGAGATGGTCTGTGGGGACTTGAAGGTCGATCTCCTGACCCGCCGGGTCTCGCGGGGCGGCAGGCTCCTGGAACTTCTGCCACGAGAGTACAAGCTCCTCGAATATCTGATGCGGCACAAGGAGCGGGTGGTGACGCGGACCATGCTCCTGGAACAGGTCTGGGACTACCGGTTCGATCCCCACACGAGCGTGGTCGACACCCACATCAGCCGATTGCGAAAGAAGCTCGAGGACGGGTTTGACCGCCCCCTGCTGCACACGCTGCGCGGATCGGGATACCGACTGTCGGAACAGCCTTGAAGGCGCGAGCGCCGCCGCCGCGCCTCCGCCCAGGCCTTGTCGGCAGCGTCCTGCTGGCGGTCGCCCTCGCAGCGATGCTGATCGGGGGCTTTGTCATCGACCGGGCGGGTGAAGCCATTCTGTCCGCGCGCCAGAAGGATGTCGCCGAATCAGCGAGAGATTACTTTGTCGCGTTTGCGCACGAGGAAGGCTTGGCGCCGCTGGCGCGGGCGTTGGACCGCCGCGAGCGTGCCGAGCATGACGAGGCGTTCCGCTACGCGCTCTTCTCTGACGATGGGGACCTGGTGGGCGGGGCGCAACTGGCCACAGCCGCTCAGTTGCCGGGACCAGGCTTTTGGACACTGGATCTGCGCTCGGGCGAGCATGTTTCGAGCTGGCAGGTGCTGGTGCAGCCGATATCGACGGGAGGGACCCTCGTTGTGTTCGAGGATCTCAGCGCGCGCGCTGAGTTCCGAAGCGCGATCGTCGGCGCCTCGTTCGCGGCTTTGGCGGTGGCGCTCGGCTCGGTCGTGCTGGCCGGCCTTTGGCTCAATCGCCTAGTCTATCGACGAGCAGAATCCATCGCCGCCGTCTCTGCTTGCATCGTCTCCGGCGATCTCTCTGCGCGCGCTTCAGCCGATCCGCAGGGTGACGTCTTCGATCGTCTCGGTATGGGGATGAACGCCATGCTCGATCGGAACGAGGAACTGCTGACTGGCCTGCGCACGGTTAGCGACAGCCTGGCCCACGACCTGCGGTCCCCGCTCACGCGCATGAAAGGGGCGCTTTCAAGAGCGCTGGCTGCGGACGCGTCGGTGTCCGACCGCCTCGATGCGATCGCCCAGGCCTGGGAAGAGGCCGATCGGGCACTCGCGACGACGTCCGCCCTGCTCGATATCGCGCGCGCCGAAACCGGCGTCTCGCGTGACATGTTCGAGCGCATCGATCTGCAGGCGCTGGTGGCCGACACCGTCGAGTTGTTCGCGCCAGTTATCGAGGACGCCGGACAGGACCTCAAGGTGACGCTGCCGGGCCAACCGCTCTTTCTGCAGGCGCATGAGCTGCTCGTGCGCCAAGCCTTGGGCAACCTGTTGTTCAACGCCAGCCGCTACGCCGGTGAGGGCGCGGATGTCGTCGTCAGCCTGTCCGAAGGGCCGGGGTTCGTTGAGGTCGTTGTCGCCGACAGCGGGCCCGGCATTCCCGAGGTGGATCGCGGTCGCGTGCAGGAGCGGTTCGTGCGGCTCGACACGGCGCGAACCACGACAGGCTCGGGCCTGGGCCTCGCGATCGCCGCTGCCTGCGCAAAGCTCCATCGCGGGTCGCTGGACCTCCAGGACAATGGGCCTGGCCTACGGGTCGTGATGAGGATCCCGCGCGGGGGCACGGATCCAACCCCACAGAATTGACAGGTTGAGGCCGCGGCTGCCGAAGGGTGCTCCCGTGATGGTCGGTCTAGTTGGAGGCGGCCATGAACAACGCAATGAAGTCCCTGAACTCCGCGTCCCAACGCCTGCTGGGCATAGGATTCCGCGACATGTCCCCCGAGGAGCGGCGGGTCATCGAGCACCTCATCCGCCGCTCGGTGACCGCCCGCAACCCGCCGCGCGAACTGAGCGAGAACAAGACTTTCGGTCAGCGGCTCGCCGACAGGGTCGCGGCAGTTGGGGGGTCCTGGAATTTCATCGTCGGCTTCGGCATGGTGCTGGCCGTCTGGGTGGCGGGAAACTCTCTGCTGATGACCCGCCTGGGTCTGCACCCCTTCGATCCCTATCCCTACATCTTCCTCAACCTCCTGCTCTCAATGCTGGCGGCCCTACAGGCGCCGGTGATCATGATGAGCCAGAACCGTCAGGCGGCGAAAGATCGCCTCGCGGCCGAGCACGACTACGAGATCAATCTGAAGGCCGAGCTTGAGATCATGGGCCTGCACGAGAAGCTGGACGGCCTGCGGACACGCGAACTGGCCGACCTGATGGCCCAGCAGATCGCCCTCCTACAGACCCTTCGGCAGGCGGGACGTGGCGCGGGCGACCCCGCCGCTGCACTATAGCCCGAGGCAGGATTTCGCCATGTTCATGATCGTCCGAACCTGGGCCGGGCGGCTGGCCCCAGCCGCGCTCCTCGCCCTGGCCGCCTTCGTTCTCTGGCGCGAACTGGGCCGCCTCGATCCCGCCGAGATCTGGGTCGAGATGGCCGGCTGGGGGCCCGTCCGCATCGTCGGCGCCGTGAGCCTCACGCTCGTTAGCTACGCCCTGCTTGCGGCCATGGAGTGGCTGGGGCTGAAATGGTCGGGCGCGTCCGTGCCGTTCCGCACCGTGCTGCTGGGGTCGTTCTGCGCAAACGCCTTCGCCCACACAATCGGGTTTGCGGTGCTGATCGGCGGGGCCGTGCGCGCGCGCCTCTATGCCCGCAGCGGCGTCTCGCTGCTCTCCGTTGCGCAGACCAGCATCTTCTGTGCGGTCTCCTTCGGCTGCGGCATCGCCATGCTGGCCGGCTTGGCGCTCCTGGTGGAGCCGTCCCCTCCGGTTCTGGGATTGCAACTACACCCCCTGCTGGGCGCCGCCCTCGGCTTGGTCCTGACCCTGGCGCCGATCGCCTATGTCGGCGCCTGCGCCCTGTTTCGCGGACCCGTTCGCCTGGGGGGCCGGTCCGTGTCGCTGCCTTCGCCGGGCATCGCAGCCGGCCAGGTCCTCGTGGGTCTCGCCGACAACGTGATCACCGCCATGGTCGTCTGGCTTCTCCTGGGTGGCGTTGGGATCACCTACGCCACCTTTGCCGGGCCCTACGCCATCGCCACCGCGGCTGGCGTCATCTCCAGCGTCCCGGGCGGCGCGGGGGTCTTCGAAGGCAGCGTCCTGGCCCTTCTGCCGAGCGCGCCACGGCCCGCGCTAGTCGCGGCCTTCTTGGGCTACCGGCTGATCTACTATCTCATCCCCCTGGGCATCGCGGCGCTGGCGCTCGCGAGGTCGGGGCTGGTCCCCAACGCTTTGGACCTCGCGGGGATCCGCAAGGCCTGGCGTCGCTTCGCCCCAGCGCTGCTCGCGCTGGGGGCCCTCGCCCAGGGCGTCGTCCTGATTCTGACCAGCGTGGGTCGGATCGATCCGGGCCGACTGGCGATCCTGCGCGAGACCGTGCCGGCGGTGGTGCTGGAGACGAGCCACCTGATCAGCTTGGTGTCGGGCCTCGCATTGTTGGCGGTGTCCCTGCCCGTGGCGCGGCGACACGCCAACGCGGCGCCCGTCGCCGTCGTTGCGGCCCTGGTCGGCGCCTCGACGGCATTGCTCCGTGGCCTGGATGTCGGCCCGGCCATCGCGGCAATCGCTTTGGCCCTGGGCGTGGTCCTGGCGCGCGACGCCTTCACCCGCCGCGGCGCCTGGCCGCTGAGGCAGATGTTGCCCTGGTGGCTCGCGGGAACGGCCGCCGTGCTGGTCGGCGCCGCCATCCTGGGCTTGTGGGTCTATGAAGACACGCCCTACGAGGCGCGGCTCTGGGCCGAGGTCGGTTACCATGCCGACCCGGCCCGGTTCCTGCGCAGCATGGCCTTGCTCGGTGCAGCGCTGCTCGCGGCTGGCGCGTGGGCGCTGGCGCGCCTCTCCGGTCCCAGCGCCACGCCGGCGAGCCCCATGGAGTTGGACGCGATCCGTGGGCTGGTCGAGGCCGGGTCCGACACCACCTCGCGGCTGGCCCTGATCGGGGACAAGGCGCTGCTACGGTCGGCGGCCGGCGACGCCTTCATCATGTACGGCGCCGAGGGGCGCAGCCTGATCGCCATGGGCGACCCCGTAGGCGATCCGGACGCGGGCCGGGACCTGCTCTGGCGCTTCAAGGAACTGGCCGACGCGACCGACGCGCGGCCTGTGATCTATCAGGTCAGCCCACATTGGCTGACCGCCTACCTCGATCTAGGTCTCTCGCTGCTGAAGCTGGGCGAGGAGGCAAGGGTTCCGCTCGCCGATTTCAGCCTCGAAGGCGGCCGGCGCGCGAAGCTGCGCCAAGGTCACGCCAAGGCGGTACGCGAGGGCCTTTCCTTCGAGGTGGTCGCGCCCCCGCAGTCCGCCGTCCTGCTCGCCGACCTGCGCAACATCTCCGACGCCTGGCTCGTCGGGCATGGCGGACGGGAGAAGGGCTTTTCCCTGGGACGCTTCGATCCCCACGTTCTGGCCGCCGAGCCCATCGCGCTGGTCCGGCATGAGGGACGCGTCGTGGGCTTCGCCAACATCTGGACGGCGGGCAGCGAGGAAGCGTCCATCGACCTGATGCGGCACCTGCCCGACGCCCCGCGCGGAGTGATGGACTTCCTATTCGTCGAGCTCTTTCTGTGGGCCAAGACTCAGGGCTTTGCTTGGTTCAACCTCGGCATGGCGCCCCTGAGCGGCCTTGCGCACCATCCGCTGGCCCCGGCCTGGCACAAGATCGGCGCCCAGATCGCGCTGCGCGGCAGCCGCTTCTACGGCTTCACCGGCCTGCGCGCCTTCAAGGCCAAGTTCGATCCGGTCTGGACCCCGCGCTACCTGGCGGCGCCACCCACCGCGCTGGCGGCAGCGCTGCTGGATGCGACCCGCCTGGTCGGCCGGGCGCCGCCGACCCCACTCACAAATCCGTAAGTCTCGTGGAAAGGGGGTGTGGGCCGGCCATGAGACCTAGGTGTCTCGCGGACTTCCGCGCAACCGATTGCACGGGCCTCGCCATGAAACTGATGGACATCCTTCTTTCCGGGACCGCTGCTCTGGCGCTTGGGATCGGGGCCTGCGCGATGGCGCAGGCCGCCGCCGCGGCTATGCCGGGGCCCGTGGTCGCGCGTTCCCCTATGGCCAGCCCGCGCGTTTCCGCGGGCGCCCAGTTGCCCGCGCGAAGCGTGGGCGCGCCGATGGCGGAGGCTTCAGGCGCAATGTCCGAAACCACTTTGCCTTACGCAGCCACCGGGCCGGTTACGACCTACAGGACGTCGAAGGAGCCAGCCCGTTTCGTCGTCTTCATCTCCGGTGACGGCGGCTGGAACCTGGGCGTTGTCGATATGGCCCGCCAGTTGGCCCACATGGACGCCACGGTGGTGGGCGTGGACATCCGCCACTATCTCCGCATCGCCCAGAGCGGAAGGTCCGCGACCCTCTATCCCGCCGGGGACTTCGCCAGCTTAGCCCTGGCGGTGCAGAAAAACCTGGGCTTCCAGCACTTCCATCGCCCGGTCGTGGTGGGATACTCCTCAGGCGCCACGCTCGCCTATGGCGCCCTGGCGCAGGCCCCCGCTGACACGTTCCAGGGCGCGATCGGGTTGGGCTTCTGTCCGGACCTGAAGACCGACAAGCCCCTGGCCGCCGGTGACGGCAAGCTGGCGCACACGACCGATCCGACGCTCGGATTCATCTACGGCCCGTCGAGGACGCTGACCGCGCCATTCACCGCACTGCAGGGGGGGCAGGACGGGACCTGTCTGCCGGCTGCGACGCACGCCTACATGGCCCAGGTCCCGCGTGGCCGGGTCGTGGACCTGCCCAAGGTCGGTCATGGCTACGCGGTCCCCGCCAACTGGGCGCCGCAGTTCGCACAGGCCTTCGCGTCGCTCTATGCCGCCACCGACGGGGTCCGAATGCGCACTACGGACACGGCGCTCGACGCTCATGTGGCGGATCTGCCGCTGGCCGCCCTCCCCACAGCCGGAGGCGGCGACACCCTGGCGGTGTTCTATTCGGGCGATGGCGGCTGGGCGGGCATCGATCAGGGAATGTCCGCAGGGTTCGTGCGCGCTGGCATCCCGGTGGTCGGGTATGACTCGCTGCGCTATTTCTGGACCGCGCGCACGCCGCAGGGCGCCGCCGCGGACCTGACGGCCGTGCTGCGTCACTATATGTCTGCCTGGCACAAGAGCCGCATCGTCCTGACAGGCTACTCCTTCGGGGCCGACGCGCTTCCGGCCATCATTCCGCACCTGCCCGCCGATCTACGCAGCCACATCCGCGGGGTGGCCTTGGTCGGCGTCGACAGGACGGGCGAGCTTGAGTTCCGCCCCGGCGACTGGCTCGATCTCAGCGGCGCCTCAGCCTACCCGATCGCCCCAGCGCTGGCTGGCCTGAAGGGGACGCCGCTGGTCTGCGTCTACGGCGACCAGGAAAGCGACGCGGCCTGCCCCACCTTCCCGCCCGGGGTCATCCGCAGCGTTCGCCTCGCGGGCGGTCACCACTACAATGGCGATTTCACCGCTGTCAGCCAGGCCATCCTGAAAGCCCTGCCGCAGTAGGTGACCGGTGCGCGGGCGAGGTGCTCAGTGTCTCCGCCACCCACCATAGATAGCCTTCGTGGAGCGCGACCTCGGGGTGAGCCGCATCACGGCGACGCGCTATCTCGACGAACTCACGCGCATCGGCCTGATGCGAAAGCTCAAGCTTGGTCGCGAGAGCTACTACATGAACACCGCGCTGCTGAGCCTCCTGGGCAACGTCCAGGCCGTCTAGCGCCCGAGCTCGGTTGAGCGCGAACCACCCTTGATCTGCGCCCCGTGAGCGGTGGGAATGAGCTCGATCCCGCGACCTATCGCCGGCGCTGACTGCCCCAGCTTCAGCCGCGCGAAGTGCTCCTGCCCGTCGCGATCCCTGACCAGCACCCACGACGAGCTTCCGAGTTCGTCGTAGCGCCCGGTCTTGACGACCCTGCCCCTGACCGGCGTGTCGCCCAGTTCCCGGGGCTCGCGTCCCGCCTCCAGCCGGCGCTGCTGCAGGGTCCGGATGATGTCGCGCCGCAGCTGCAGGGTCCGCAGCCGCGGCTCAAGGTCTGGATGCAGCCGGAACCGCGGGCCCCGCCGTGTCGCCAGGCCCAGGGTCTCCAGATGCCGGAGGCGGCCCCGCAGCAAAGCCGACCAGGCGTCACTGCCGCCCACGCCGTCGTCCACTTCCAGTCCCGCGTCGGCCGCCGCGAGCAGCCGCCGGTCGAAGCCGGTGAAACGGTCAGCCTGCGTCTCGCGCCAGATCCGCCGCTCCGCATCACTGCGCGAGAGGTCGCCCAGGAGTTCGTGCGCCGCCTCCTGTGCCCGCGCCCGAAATCCGTAGCCCATGTAGGCCCGGGGAATGACCAGGTCGCGCCCCGAGCCGCGGCGGCCGCGCAACAACACGTGGGCGTGCGGCTGATCGGTATCGAAGTGGCAGGTCGCCACCCATCTCAGGCCCGGATCGCCGAGATCGGCCGTGACCCGCCGCATGACCTCGCGCGTGTAGCGTTTGAGGTCGGCGATGCGGTCACCATGCTCGGGTGAGACGATGAATCGGAAGTGATGCCGGTCTTCCGCCCACGAACGGGTCGCGGCGACCGCGTCGAGGTCCTCCGCCTCGCGGTCGAAGAAGGCGGGCCGTGCCGCGTCCTGGCCGGCGCCGGGGCGCCCCAGGTAGGATACGTGGGCCGCAAGTGCGGCGCCGCGCAGGGCGCCCGCGCCGGCGTGGCGTGACACCAGTCCCTTCACGATCACCCGTTGCCGGACATCCAGCCGAAAAGGACGGCCTGAACGCCGTTGAGCCGTCCTGAGGACGCCTGCGCGGTCGCCGAGCGCGAAGAGCCGCGAGGCGGCCAGCCGCTGCAGCATCATGGTGCGGGCAAGGCCCTGGTCCGATTTGAGCCGGGTGGGCAGCTTGGCGAAGCGCCGGGCACGCGGTGTGTCCGAGGCGCTCGAGAGGCGGGTCTCGATGGCTTCGCGGACCAGCATGGGACCCTCCGATCCTGACGCGGCGGCCTGCACGTCATAGCGCGTTGCCGATGCGCCTGTGCCTGGCCCTAACCGACTGAAACGGTAGAGCAAACAGCGAGCCAAAACACCTCTTTTATCTTGCCCTAAACGACAAAATCGAGGTGCAGATCAATAGTCATCAATCTGCATCAACAACAATCAAGACGTCGCCACCGTCGATCTCTGATGTCCTAGACTGAGTCGCCGCTCCACCGGCCAAACAGAAAAACCCGCCCGGCCGAAGCCGAGCGGGTCGAAGTCAGGTAGAGCGGCGCTAGGCTGCGCGAGCCCGGATCGCCAGGTGCTGCACGCCGCGGGAACTGGCCTGCTGCGCCAGGTTCAGCGCGGGCCCGAACGGATGCGAGTGCGCCGCACGTCCGGTGTCGAGCGACTGCGCCAGGGTCAGGCAGCAGGTGGGCTCCAGGGCCATCAGCTCGTCGTTGGCCCGGAAAGGTGCGGCCTTGCCGTGCCGGTCGAAGTCCGCCCGGGCGAGCACCAGGGTGACACCCTTCTGCTGCGCCCAGCGGATCGCCAGACGCTCCGCGCCCTTGGCCCCGGTGGTCGCCAGGGCCATGTCCGGCCACTGCGCCCGCGCCCAGTTCAGGGCGTCGAAGATGCGGTTGGCGTCGACCCCGCTGTCAGCCATCGGCGCGGCCCGGAAGGCCACCACCGGGCCGCCCGGATCGGCATCGGCCGACCGGCGCTTCTCGATCGCCCGCAGCGCCTGCTTGGCTTCCAACTGCGCTGCCGTCAGCTGCGTGCCGCGCCGGCTTCCGCGCCAGGGCGTCCAGACATCCCCGGTCGCCGTCGTATAGACCTCGGCCGCGGCGTCGCGGACCAGCTCGCAGGCCGCCTGCGCCACATCCGCCGCGCGGGCCGAAGTGGTGGCCTCCTGCAGCTCGGTGTCGGCCATCTCCGACCCGTCAAAGTCGCGCTCCAGCGCCCGCATCCGGTCGCGGGCCCGGTCCGCGTCGCGCTCGATGCGACCCGCCGCTGAATGGAAGGCGCCGATCAGGCTCTCGGCCAGGATGGTCTGCACATCCTCGAGCGCCGTGTCGCCGATCAGGTCGAGGAGCTCGGTCATCACGGCCTGGCCCAGCTGCACCAGCGCCGCTTCCGTCGGGTGGGGACGCACATCTTCCAGCGCCGAGGCTTGCACGTCGAAGCTCGTATCCGAGGTCGAGAAGGCATGAAGGGAGAAGGTCATCGGGGGACTCCGTTGTTTGAGGGAATCGCCGATGCGCGCTCACGCGCAACGACCTCTGTCTTGGCCACGTCGGGCCCCGGGCAGTCACCGGAGCGGAGCGTTTCACGCGGAGCGGAGGGAAACGGCCTTCAGGCCGTTGACGGCCCGGGTGACGTGACAAGATCGGAGGTCGTTGTGTGGGGGCGTTTGCGCCCGCCCGAAGAGGCGGGCGCGCAACTCGGCGCGCCCCTCGCGCCGATGTCTGAGGTCACGGCTGCGCAGGACTGAGGCCCGACGCGCCCGCGCAGGTCCCGCGTGAGGGATCGTCACCCGCATGGGCGGAGACCCGACAGGGGCTCCGGGAGCCGTAGGCGACTAGAGCCCGACCCGGCCATCAGGCCGGGGCACGCCCGTCGCTCCCACGTTAGCTCGCAGACCGTAGCGACACTTCGCCGTACCACCCGCCACGCACGATCACGAGCTCGCCCCCCACGCTCCGATCGCCGCTGTCCCTGATGTGCCGGCTGAAGCGGGCGACGACGTCATCGGAAGGCCAGTTCTCGGGGTCCGAGACGGGTGGCGACCTTGGAGCGCTCGGAGCGTCGTCATGTTCGTCCAAGCCGGCGAAGAGCCTGTCGACGCCAATCCGCTCCTGATCGACGCGCCAGCCTTCCAGGCCCTGGTCAGCTCTGGATCGCCAAAGGCGGCCCCCAGGACATCCGCAGACCCGATCGCCGCCAGCTCTCCATCGCCGATCGGGTCCGCCAGAACTCGAACCGCGCCGCCTGGCGACCAGGCCGGATCGATCGAAACGCGATAGGCAAAATAGGCGTTCGCCTTGTCCTTGCCGAACAGCAAGAACTCGCATTCGGCGCGCAGCGCGCGATTGCGACACCATTCGTCCGCCTTTTCCTGAATGGCGGCGCGGAGTTCCTCCAGCAGCAGACGCGGGTCGATGTCGGGGCGCTCTTCGGGCCGAAAGTCGTAGTCGTCGAGAAACTGCGCGCTCCTGTCGAAGCTTTCCGAAAGGACTGGGGCTCCGTCCCGCCAGACGAGGATGAGCCGCTCCGTGATCCGTGACCGGAAGACGTTGAGGATTTCGGCGATCAGGGCGTAGGCGCCCGCGTAGGCGACGAAGACCTCGCGCCCCAAGTGGTCGCCATAGTGGCTGAAACGTCCCACCGAGACGTAAGGCACGCGGTAGCGCGGCACGACACGGACGATCTTCCGCGTCGTCTCAAAGCTGATGGCGGTCTCGCCAACCGAAAGCCGGCCGTCGGCGACGGCGACGAGTCGGTCGGGAGCCTTGACGAGGAGACAGCTGGTCATCGCCGCCAGTTAGCGGCGGCGGGGCCTAAGGGACAATGGCAGCCCACATTGAGGCGGGTCCTGCCGGACGCGTCAGACCTCGGCCTGCGCGATCATTGCCTGCGCGTCGGCCCCGCTGATGATGCGCAACGGCTGGCCCATCGAGATCAGCGACTCCGCCCGACGGTAGGTGGCGCTGCGCTCGATGCCCCAGGAGAACGGCCGCGCCTCGGCCACCACCAAGAGGTTCGTCTTCGCCCCGACGCTGGACACCACACGCCCGCCTGCGGCGGCGATCTCCCGCGACAGCGGGCCGTCGCGCGGCTGGCCGAGGATCGCCACCCGCAGGCCCGAGAGCGGCCCGCTGTCGGCCGCCGCTGGCGCCGCGCCGCGACTTCGCCTCGGCTGCCCTCGCCAAGGCCCGGCCATCCAGCCGTCGAGGTCGATGCCGGTGTGTTCCATGGCCTTCACTAGAACCCAGCCGGCGACGCGGGCGTCGCTGAGCGCATCGTGGTGCTGATGCTCCAGGCCGAGGTGCTCAGCCATCAGGTTCAGCGGTGGCTGGGAAGCTCCGGCCACGCATGGCGCGCCACCCGCACGCTGTCGAGCCAGCGGGTGCGAATGCGAGGCAGACCGGCGACCTGGCAGGCCGCGCCCAGCGCGCCCTGGTCGAATCCCGAATGGGCGACCGTGACCCGGCCGCCGAGGTGCGCCGAGAGCGCCCCATAGAGCTGCGGAAACCGCGGCTTGCCGCGCACGTGGCGTGCGCCGATCCCGTGCAGGCGCGTGTTGAACGGCGCAAACACGTCCTGCGGGTCGACCAGCGTCTCCCAGGCCAGCACCTCGCGGTCCCCGGCGAAGCCGACGATGCCGATCTGGCAGATGCTGGAGGCCCGGCCGCAGGCGGTCTCGACGTCGACCACCACGAAGTCCATCTCGGGCAGCGCAGGCGCAACGACCGGCGCCGCCTCGCGCGGCTCCGCAGGCGGACGCAACGCGAGCGCGGCCCCCGTCATCAGGCCGAGGCTGCGGGTCAGACGGTCGAGGATCGTCAAGCGGGCGGGTCTCCAGAGCGAGTCGCGGGAACCTGAGATCAAGCCGTAAATGGTCCCCACCTCAAGCCCGCGCGTCACCGCAGGCCGGCCAACTTCATGAGGTGGTTCCGCTCGGTGGGCCGGTAAGCCAGGGCCCCATGGGCGGCGCAGTAGGCGCCCCGCGCCTTGCCCCGCCCGCAGAGCCGGAAGCCGTCGGCCAGCGGGTCGCCGATCGGCCAGCGGCATTGGCTCCAGCGCACGCTCAGGATCGTGGCCAGGCCGGTGTCCGGAACGGGCTCCACCGGTGGGATCGCGGCCGGCGTCACGCTGGCGGGCCGAATCGCCTGCGCCGCGATCTGCGGCCGGCGGTAGCGGCGCTCCCCACGCGGCTCCGAGCGGCGCGCGCCCGGCACATGCGGCGCGGCGCGGCCGCTGAGGCCGAGCCGATGCACCTTGCCGATCACCGCGTTGCGGGTCACGCCGCCGAGGTCGCGGGCGATCTGGCTGGCGCTGAGGCCGTCGCGCCAAAGGCGTGTGAGGGTGTCGACGCGATCGTCGGTCCAGGTGGCGGGCATGGGGTGTCTCCGGGTCTCGCGAGCCCAATCGGCTCACCCCGGCCCGCCCTCCCTCCGGCTCCGCCCCGCGCCGACGTATTCACGGTCTTTGACAGGCGGCCCGGCCCGGCGCATGCGAGGTGCAAGTTCAATTCGAGCCGCCGTCCATGTCCCCCACACCCCACGATCAGCGCCCAGAGCTGCGAATTTCCGAAGACACCTGGCGTCGCGAGTCCGAGCCGGACCGCATCGTGGCCGTGGCGACCAGCATGGGCCGCCGGCTGGTGGTGGTGCGGCGCGATGGCGCCGAGTTCCAACCCCAGGCTGAGCCGCCGGAGGCCTGGTAGGCCGGCTCCCGTCCGCACACCCCGTCCAAACGAAAAAGAGCTCCGCCGGCGAACCGGCGGAGCCGAAGTTGCGGGGAGAGTGGCTAGAACGGGATTTCGTCGTCCAGGCTGGGTTCGAAGCCCGGTTCGGGCTCGGCCTCCGGCTCGCGCGCCGTGCCCGGCCCGCGTTCGGGGCCGGTCCGCTCGGGCCTCGCCTTGATGCGCAGGTTCTCCACGATCAGGCGCAGGTCGTAGTGGGTGGTCCCGTCCTTGCCGGTCCAGGTGTCGTTCTCGACGTGGCCGCTAACGACGACCCGCGAGCCCTTCTGGGCGTAGGGGCTGATGTAGTCCTCAGCGGTCTTCTCGTTGAAGCAGACGCAGTTGAAGCCGGTGGTGCGCTCGCCCATCTGGCCGTCGCCGCGCCGGAACCGCACGGTCTCCAGCACCCGGAAGCTGGCGCGCTTCTTACCCGAACCCTGAGCCGCCAGGATCGAGGGGTCGGCGGCGAGATAGCCTTCGATGATCACGCTTTGCATGGTCAGTCTCCTTGGGAATGAGGAAAGGGGGAGGTCAGGCGGCGTGCCGCAGGGCCTGGGCCGCCCGGTCGGCCGCCCAGTCGAGGACCGTGAGCGAGCGGATGACCAGCTCCTTGGCGGCCCGCTCGCCGCCCTCGCGGGCCTCGTAGCGGTTGTCGACGAAGGCGCCGATGGCGACCACCTCGCAACCGGCGGCCAGGCCCTCGGCGATCACCCGCTCGTTGAGCCCCTTGGCCCAGCTGACGCAGTTGACGCCGACCACCCGCGGCTCGCCCGAGGCGTCGCGGCCCCGGTTCTCGAGCAGCCGGAAGACCGCCTTGGCATAGTCCTCCGTCACCTGCGGATCGGCCGCCAAGCGGCCCACGAACACGATGTTCTGCATGACAATCTCCTTGAGTGGACGAAGCGCCGAGGCTCAATCCCCGGACCGCTTCACCCGGCGAAGCCCTCCCTCCCGCCTCGCGGCGGCTACCGCCGCCGCAAACCCGACACGATGCCGCCTTGGCGAATGCCCCCTCTGGGCGGTAAGCCATCGCCGATGCCCGACTTCCTCGACATTTCCGGCGCCTCGGGCGCGCGCTACCGCTTCCGCAGCGCCGCGCCCGCCGAGCTGCCGGTGATGGCCGGCAATGTGCTGGTCGCCAGCGGCCCCTCGGCGCGCCTGAAGGTGCTGTTCTGCGGCGCGGCCCACAGCCTCGTGCGGGCCGCGCCCATCGTCACCGAGACCCTGAAGGCGAACCGCAACGCCCGCCTGTTCGTGCGCCTCAACGTGGCCCGCGCGGTGCGCGAGGCCGAGCACGCCGATATCGTGGCGGCCGTCGAGCCCGACGCTGAAGCCGCCGACCTCGACTGACCCTCACCCTCCTGGCTCGATCGCCTGGACGACGGCGTGGCGCGCCACCACGGCGGCGGCCACCTCGGGTCGGTCCACCGGCACGAAGACCCGCAGGGTGTAGGCGATGATCTCGGTGAAGCACCCGAGCGCCACCAGGGCCGCCCGGTCACCGGCGCCGCCCACGACCTCCAGCCGCCGGCGATCCATCACCCGGGCCCGGCGCAACCAGTAGCCGCCGTCCAGGCCGAGCTGGACGCCGCGCTCCAGCACCTCGCGAAGCACCAGCGCCCCGTCCGACCAGGCTTCGGCGAGGCTGGTCATGCCCAGCGCGGCCTTCAGCGCCGCGACCTGGCTGGCGTCCAGGACGCGGCCCAGCCAGCGGCGGCCGTCCGGCGCCTTCACGCGGCGCACCTGGGCGCCTCGCCCCGGCAGCCGCGCCCAGACCGGCAGCAGGAGGCCCGTGGCCAGGGTCAGCTCGCGGGTGCGCCAGGGATCGGCCTCGGCGATCTCGCCCGTCCAGGCGGCGCGCCAGGTCTCCGGCTCCGCGGGCGCCCAGGCCGACTCCTCGAAGGCCTTGGCCGTCTCCAGCGACTTCCCGTCGGGCCGGCGCAGGCGCACGGCCGGCAGCAGGCGGTCGTTGTCGTCCGTGGTCGTCAGGCCGAGCTCCACCAACGCCGCGCGACCTGATCGTCCGTTGATGGCCAGCACGGCGGCGTCACCGAGCCCCTCGGCCAGACCGAGGGCCTCATCGACCCCGAAGAACTCGCGCCTTGTCCGCAGCGCGAACCCCACCAGCCGGGTCTCCGCGCCGGTGGCCTCGTCGGTTCGGACGGTCTCCTCGGACAGGACCTGCAGGTCCTCGGCGACGATGTCCTCCAGGCCGTGGTCCAGCTGCCCGGAGGCGGCGGCGCGTTCGACCACCCCGGCCAGGATTTTCTCGTAGTCGGCGAACAGCGCGTTCTGGTCGGCGATACGCAGGGCCAGCAGGCGGTTGAGGAAGGTGTTCATGGGCGGCAACTCTTCGCCGCCCTTCAGCTGGCCCTCGCTGTCCAGCAGCTTCAGGGCCGTCTTCGCCTCGAACGCCTCCAGCGACATGCTGGCAAGCTCCCCAAAGGCCAGCGCGCCGTAGAGCACCAGCAACGCCCGCCGCGCCCAGGGGCTCTCGAGATTGTCCTCGGCCCGGAAGAGGCCCGCGCCGGCGACCCGGCGCTCCCCGCGGGTCAGCGCGCCCAGCGAGTCGAGCCGCCGCGCGATGGTCGAGAGGAAGCGCTTCTCGCCGTGGATGTCTGTGGTGACCGGCCGGAAGAGCGGCGGTGACGCCTGATGGGTCCGGTGCGTGCGCCCCAGGCCCTGGATGGCCGCATCGGCGCGCCAGCCCGGCTCGACGAGGTAATGGACGCGCCGCTGGCGGTTCACGGCGTCCAGGGCGGCATGGTAGCTGCGGCCGGTGCCGCCGGCGTCCGAGAACACCAGCACACGCTTGCGCCCGTCCATGAAGGCGTCGGTCTCGGACTTGGCGGCCGAGGCGCCCCGGCGCTCGACGACGCGGCGTCCCTCGCGCAACACCACCCGCCGCGAGCGGCCGGTGATCTCCGCCACCGCGCCGGTCCCGAAGGCGTCGAGGACCGCGTCCAGAACGCCGGGAACCGCCGGCAGGCTGGCCAACCCCGCGACGGTCTCGTCGCGCAGGCGCAGCGCCTCCTGACTGTGAACCGGACAGCCGTCCTTCATCACCGGCCGCAGGACCACCTGGTCGTCCTTGCCCTCGACCGCCTCCATCAGCGCGGTCGGGAAGGCGCCCTGCAGGTAGTCCAGGACGTACTCCTTGGGGGTCAGGTCCACCTGCAGGTTGTTCCACTCCTCCGGCGGGATCTCGTCCAGTCGGCGATTCATCACCGCCTCGTTGGTGGAGACGATCTGCACCACGGCCGAGCGGCCTGCGCCCAGGTCGCGGCGGATGGCCGCCACCAGCGTCGGAGCCTTCAGGCCGGCGAGCAGATGGCCGAAGAAGCGCAGCTTGGCGCCTTCGAAGGCCGAGCGCAGTGCGCTCATGGCCGCCCCGCTCACCACCTTGCCCTCATCGTCGACCACGCCGATGGCCTGCAGGGCCGCGGTAAGGTTGGCGTGGATCACCTGGAAGGCGTCGGCCCAGGCGTCCCAGATGGCGATGTCGTCGGCCGTCAGGGGATGCGCCAACGGCGAGTACTCGACCCCCTCGAACGACAGGCTGCGAGCCACATAAAGGCCCATGGCCTTCAGCTCGCGCGCCACCAGCTCCATGAAGGCGATCCCGCCGGTCTCGGCGGCATCGAGGAAGTCGGCGCGGGTGGTGAAGGGCGCGTCGGGACCGCCCCACAGGCCAAGGCGCGCGGCATAGGCGAGGTTTGCGGGCTCGGTGGCCCCAGTCGCAGACACGTAGAACACCCGTGCGTCCGGGAGGCGGTTCTGCAGGGCGAGGCCCGCCAGCCCCTGTTGCGACGCCTTCTTCGGGCCGCGCCCGCCGACCCCGCCGGCGGCATTGGCCATGGCGTGGGCTTCGTCGAAGACGATGGCCCCGTCGAAGCCCGCGCCCAGCCAGGCCACGATCTGGTCGAGGCGGGAGGGTCGTCCGCCCCGGGCCGGCTGGCGCAGGGTGGCGTAGGTCGTGAAGAGCACGCCGCGCTCCAGGCGGATCGCCTCGCCTTGCTTCCAGCGCGACTGCGCCACCACGTCGTGCGCCGAGCCGCCGATGGCCTTCCAGTCCCGCTGCGCGTCCTCGAGCAGCGCCTCGTTCTTCGACAGCCAGACGGCGCGCATGCGGCCGTGCGCCATGTTGTCGGCGATGACCGCGGCGATCTGGCGGCCCTTGCCGGCGCCGGTGCCGTCGCCGAGGAACATGCCGCGCCGCAACCGGACCGCGCCCTCGGTGTCCGCGTCCGCGAGCCGCAGCTCGTGGGCGGCCTCCCCAGGTAGCCACCACCCCGACAGGTGCGCGCCGTGCGCCTCGCCGGCGTACACGACGGTCTCGGCCTGGGCGTCGGAGAGCCGTCCCTCGGCCCGCAGGACCGCCGGAAGCCGAGGCCGATGCGTGGGCGCCGGCGGCGCCACCGACGCCATCGCCCCCGACTCCACCAGCGGTGTCGGATGGGGATGCGCGGCCGCAAAGGCGATCCGCCCGAGCCGCCAGGCCTGGTAGAGGCCGACGTCGCGCCCTTCGCCGGACCACGCGGCCTCCGCATAGTCCAGGGTCTGGGCGTCCTCCAGGAAGCGCAGCGCGATCGCGGGTCCGCTCAGGCCGCGAGGCCGCAGCGCCAAGCCCACAGGCCCCACGCGCGCCAGGCGCGGCTGACAGGTCGGTCGCGCCGGCAGGCCTCCGGTCCAGGCGGCCGCGTCCGCCAGCGCCACGGCCGTCTCCAGCGCGGCGGGCTGCGCGCCCGCGCCGCGGTCGAGCACCAGGATTCCGGTCTCCACGCCGGTGCCATGCTTGGCGAAGGCTCCAGGCGGCAGGACCAAGCGCCCCACCACCCGCCCAACCCGCCGCACCGCCGCGAGCAAGCCGGCGTCGGTCAAAGCGCTCGCCGGCACGATGGCGGCCACGCGACCGCCCTCGGCCACGCAGGCCAGCGCCGCGAGCACGTGCGAGCCCAGCCCCGCGAACGGCGGGTTCATTACGACAGCGTGGAAGCCCCCGGCCTCCGGCAGCAGGTCTCCCAGGTGCGCCGCATCAAGCCGCGTGCGCGCCGCGCCCGGGAACAGCCCGTCCAGCAGCCCGGCGCGCCGGTCGCTGAGCTCATTGAGGGTGACAGCCGCGCCGCACGCTTCCGCCACCGCGGCCACCATGCCCACGCCGGCCGACGGCTCCAGCACCTTGTCGCCGGGACGCACCTGGGCGGCCAGCACCAGCAAGGCGGCCAGCGGCGCCGGGCTCGAGAACTGGTCGAGCGCCAGCTGGTGCTCGGAGCGGCGGGTGTGGGTGAGCCCTAGGTCCACCAGATCGGCCAAGGCGCCCACGACCTCTGCCGGGGCGTCCTCGAGCCGCGCCACCTGGCCCGCGATCCGGCGGACCTGGAGCACCATGGCCGCCTCGATGGCGTCGTAGGCGTCGCGCCAGTCCCAGGCTCCCTCGGCGTCCGTCGCGCCGAAGGTGGTGGTGAGCACGGTGGAGACCACGCGCCGCTCAAGGGGGCGGCCGCGGAAGAGGTGAGGGGCGAGTGCGCGGCCGGCGGCGAGCAAGTTCTGCGGACGGTCTCCAGCGGCGTCGGCGGCGAAGAGCGGAAGGGCGGCGTTCATGTCGGAGCTCCGGCCCGGCGCGGAGGGCGGCTCCCTCCACTTCGCCGGGCTCGCCCCCGCCCACCCTTCCTCCGGTCCCAGTAGGACGGCGCCGTCCCGGAGCGACCGGAACGGCGCCGTCGACCCGACTGCGCACCGCGGAGGGAGCCGCTGTGGTCTCCACGCTGAGAGCGCTCCAGTCGTGCCCACGGCTCGGCCGCACCGGCTCTACGGTGCGAAGCGCCGGCCGTTCGCGACGGGCATGCGCGTCAGGCTTTCTTTCAGGCGGCGAGCGGCGCCTCGGCCGCATCGTCACCGACGGCTTCCGCCACCGCCGCGGGCGGTTCCTCCTCCACCTCGGCCTCGGCCGGCGGCTCGGCCGCCCAGGAGAGATAGGCCGGCGCCCAGCCACGCTCGGCCGCCCGTTCGGCGACCAGGGCGACCAGTTCGTCTTTCTTGCAGGCGCCGGCCCGGCTCTCACCCGCGCCCATTTCGTCCAGCATGTCGAAGAGCTTGGGCTTGGGATGGGCGCCCAGGAACCCGGCGTCCGGCGTCCAGTGCAGGGTGACGTCCGCCGAGCAGAGGGCGGCGATCTCCACCGCCTCGGCCCGGGCCGAGCGCCGCACCGAGGTCGTCCGCTCCTCGCGCAGGTCGAGGCTCAGCGCCACGAGCTCGGCCAGCAGCGCCATCTTCTCGCCGTGCGCCAGGCCGTCGACCCAGCCGATCGGCGAGACCTCGGAAGCTTCCCAGGCCGCGCGCCGTTCGGCGAGGCGTCTGCGGATCTCGCCGTCCAGCGCCTCGATCGGGGACACCCCGACCCGCCCATAGGTCTCGGCGTCGATCGCCAGCGCGCCGCCGCCCTTGGCCCGGTTCTGCCGCAGCACGAGGACCCCGAACAGCCGGGCCACCAAGGCGGTGAGCGCGACCGCCGGGTCGTCGGCCAGCGCCCGGATCAGGGCTCGCGTGGCGGTGTCGGTGCGCACGTCGTGCAGCACATGGTTGACGCCCTCCAGCTCGGGCGTCGGGGCCACAGCCACCGGCACGACACTGATCACGCCGCGGCGCACGATGGCCGTCGGCTCCCGCGCCCCGTCGCCCTCGTCCGCTTCGTCGCTGTCACCCGCGCGCCCGGCCTCGTCGTCCTCGGGCGCCACGACGGGCGCCGGCGGCCCGAAGGCGCGCACGTCCAGGCCGGTGGACCCGTCGGAGAACACCTGCACGAGGCTGATCTCCCGGAAGGGTTCGCCCGCCACCTCGGCGGCGAGCTTGGCCTCAAGCAAGGCGGCGATGGCGCCATCCGCCTCCGGCAGCGAGAGGTCCTGCTCGTGAAGGGTTGCGGCCGCATCCTGCGCGGCGTCCTGGGCCTGGTCCCAGGCCGAGAGCGCCTCGGCGTCCAGGCCCATGCCGTACGCGTCCCCGAACGGCTCCAGCGCCGGGTCGTCGATCTGCGACGGCGCCACCGACACCAGGACCTGCACGGCCTCGGTCCGGAGGCCCGCCGACAGCGCCTCGGCGCGGGCGATCCAGGCGTCCTGCAGGATCTCGGGGTCGAGGATCACATCCGGCCGCTCCCCGAAGAGATCGCTCTCGAGGCGGCCGCCGGCCGCCCCGTAGCGCTCGGCGCCCACCAGCCTGAAGCGGCGGTCGCGCACGGTCACCTGGCCGGCGTCCAGCCTGTCGGTGATCCGCCACTCCTGGAAGCCGAAGCCGTTCAGCACCGCCTCGGCGATCTCGCCCTGCTCCTTCTTGCTGGGCACCCGCGCCATCAGCCGCGCCTGCTTGAGGTTGAGGCGTCCGCTCCGGAGCGCCTCGAGCGCCTTGGGGTGCAATTCGGCGAGCGCCAAGAGCCGGCGCACATCGATCTCGGCGTAGCCCAGGGCGCTCGCGATCACCGCCGACGTCAGCTTGGCCTTCGTCATCTTGCCGATGGCGATGATCACGTCGGCCACATGCACCGGCACCGCGGTGTTGGTCAGCACGATCGCAGCAGCCTGGCGGGCCGGATCGGTCTCCACGAAGGCCGGCACCGGATAGTCCTCGGCGATGCGCCCGGCCTCCAGCAGCAGCTGCAGCGCCAGCCAGCGCCGCCGGCCGTCCAGGGCCATGGCGGGCTTCTCCTTCTTCTTCCCCGGCCGCACGGTCAGCGGCTGCAGCACGCCGGCGGCGAAGATGGTCTCCGCGAGTTCGGGGATTTCGTCGTCCGGCGCCTCACCGAAGCGCATGTTCTCGGGCGCGACGGCGAGGTCGCGGAGCGGAAAGCTCCTCGGCAGGCGTTCGGCAGGTGTCTCGGAGACGGATGGGGCTTCATGAACGGATGGGGTCGTGGCCATGGGGCAGGTCCCGCCCGGCCGCGAGGGACCATCCCTGCGATCCGGGCGCCCCACGCCGCCCTTCCTCGTCCTCCCTCCGCGCCAGATCGTTCCAGTCGCCGGCCCCGACGGGAGGCAGCACCACCTCGGCAAGCACCCCGGCGTTGCGCAGCCGGGCGCACAGGATGCCGGCCGAGCGCTCGCCGTCCGGCCCCCGGTCCCCGGCGATCAGCACGCGACGGACCCCCTGCGGCGCCGACCAGCGCCGCAGGTTGCTGGTCGACAGCAGCGCCCAGCCTGGCAGCCCGAACCGCGCCATCGCCGACAGCGTCGTGAACACGCCCTCGGCCACGAGCATCTCCGCGGCGCGCGGTACGAGACGCACCGCCGCGCCGGCTGGGATCGAACCCACCACCTTGCGCGGCGGCCGGGCCAGGCGGCTGCGTTCGCCGCGCGCATCGAGGTAGGTGACTTCCACGGCGGTGATCGCGCCGTCCGCGTCGCGCACCCCTGCGAGCAGCCCCGCCAACCGCAGGCCGCGATCGGCATAGACCTGCGTTGGAACCGCGCCATGCGCGCGCAGGCCGGACAGCCGCAACGCGCAGAGATCGACCCCGCGCGACCGCCCATAGGCCGCAGCGGGCCCATCAGGCGCAACAGATACCGCCGCTTCCCAAAGCGCCAGGGCGATGCGCTCGCGCTCGGCGCGGCTGCGCTCCGGCCGTGGCGGTCGTGCCGACACCCCGCCGCCGCCCAGCAGCCGGTTGTCCCCATCGATCCAGCCCCGTGCCCGCAGGTCGTCGAGCACCTCGCGCCAATCGGCCGCGCCGAAGCTGTGCACCACGACGCGCCCGTCGATCAGCACCAGCGAAACTGAACGGTCGGTCGCGCCATGCCCCGGCGCCGGCGCCAGGGCGCGCCGCCCGCCGGCGTAGACGTCGCCGCCCAGGGCGCGCGCCAGGGGTATCAGGGACAAGGTCGTTGCGACGGGCATCAAACCCCTCCGCGCTCCAGACCCCCAACCGGGTCACCGGGGCGGCCCTTCCCCTCTGCCCCCGTCCAATCGGACTGCCGCGCCGCCTTTTGTCTGGCCACTCAAAAGTATTTGATCGGCAGGTTTGCTTCCGATTTACGGCAAGAATTGCGAAGAACCGCTCGCCTCTTCATCCTCGCGCCGAAATTCGACTTAGGGAGGTGAATATATCGCCCTTGCCAGCCTGGGTCGTGGCGCGTTGAGTGACGGCCCCGTGACAGTGCCAGGAGCGTGCGCCATGACCCCCGAGCGGCTCGAACCCTTCCGGCAGGCGCTGGTCGACCTGCGACGACGCCTGCGCGACGGCGCGCTTGAGCCCGGCGCGCGGGTGACCGCCAAGGAGGTGGCCGACCAGCTGAAGCTCAGCCACACGCCTGTGCGCGAAGCCCTTTCCCGACTGGCAGGCGAGGGGCTGCTGGAGGATCGCCGTGGCGACGGCTTTTTCGTCCCCGAGCTCTCCGCCGCCGATGTCGCGGTCCTCTATCGCCTCAGCGAGCAGTTCCTCCTGATGTGCCAGGGCGCGGCGCGAAGCCCCACCCCGCCCAGCCGCTCAACACCCGCGACGGAGGAGCAGGACCCGGTCCGCGCCGTCGAGCGTCTTTTCCTGGCCTGGGCGACCGAGTCCGGCAGCCGCGTTATCGTCGACGCCTACCGCACCACGATGCTGCAGCTGGCCCCGGTCCGCCGCCGCGAGGTCCAGCTCATCGACGACCTGGCGCAGGAAGCCCAATCCCTGCAGCGGCTCGCCGACCCGTCGCAGCGCCCCCGCCGGCCGACCGCCATCCAGGACTTCCACCGCCGCCGTGTGGCCCTGGCCGAACCCCTGGCCCAGCTGCTCGCTCCCCAGAATCCCGAGAACGAGTGAGAATATAGTCGAATATACCACGATATAGTTTGAGTATATCCAGCCCGAGGCGCGTCATCGCCTTGTCCGCCAATCCCGGCGGTCATTCACTCGAAAGAGGTCTGCGATGTCCAAGCTGCATCTGCCGACGTCGCGCCTGATCTGCTTCGGCAGCGCGCGCGCCCTGACCAACGCCCCCGTGGGCGAAGACGAGCTCGAGGACGATCCCTTCATCCTCTACAGCTGAGCTGGGTGCTGGCGCCGGGGACACCTGGCGCCAGCCTTCGCCATGAGCACCCCATCCCAAATTTCTGCGCTTCGACGCGACGTCCACGCGGTTGTCATCGGCGATGACGCGGTGTTCCTGGATGTCACCCGCGACCGCTACGCCTGCGTGCCGTCGGCCGCCGGGTGGATGTCGCTGGACGCGGCGCAGCGCGTGCTGGGTGTCGCAGACCCCGCCTTCGCCGAAGAGCTGCGCCAAGCCGACCTGATTGCCGATCACGCGACGCCGCGCGACCTGCCCGACCCGATTGCCGTCGCGACGATCAGCGCGGTGGGCGTAGACTTCGCTCCACCTGGATGGCGCGATGGCGTCAGGGGCTTGCGGGCCACTCTCGATCTCGCACAGGCGTACCATCGGCGGCCGTTGGCTAAGCTGGTTGCGTGGGCCGCCGAGGGCGCGACCCCGGGCGGAAACGACAGGCCGGACGCGCGGATGCTCGACCTCGTCGAGAGCTTTCACAGATGGGCGCCCTTCGCACCGGCGCCCGGCAAGTGCCTACTGCGGTCGTTCATGCTGCTCAGGTTGCTTCGGCGCCACGGGCACGACGCCCGATGGGTCTTTGGCGTGCGCACTTGGCCGTTCCGCGCCCACTGCTGGCTGCAGCGCGGGGACACTGTGCTCGACGACGACGTCGAGGCCCTGGTCGCGTTGACGCCCATCATGGTGGTCTAGTGGCGCCCCGACCGCATTACATCGCCCTCGTGCGTGGTCCCGGCCCCGAGGGCGTCGCACCGTTCGCTGACGCGACGGCGCGGCTTCATCGAGAGAGCGACTGGCTGCAACGGACCACGTCCTCTGAGATGGCGATCTGGACGGCCGGAGGAGGCCTGTCCCTGCACCGGTTGCCGCACGATGCCGGCGTCATCCTGGGCGACCTTCATCCGATGCCGGGCGCTCCGCCGCACCTGTCGCCGCTGATCGCCCGACCTCCGCGGGAGCCGGACGCGTTGGCCGCGGAACTGCTGCGCGCCCATTGGGGGCGGTACGTGGCGATCCTCAGGGGCGGGTCTTCCGAAGCTTCCGTGTTGAGGGACCCCTCCGGCGAGCTCGAATGCTGTGTGTGGACCACACGTGAGGGCGTCGGGGTCATCGCGTCTGACCTGTCCGCGTCGCCGGGCTGGCTACGTCCGCAGCGCCTCGGGCTCCATTGGGAGCGGATTGCCATGTGCTTGGCGGCCCCCGGCGGCGCAACGGCGACCTCCTTGCTCGATGATGTGCGGATTGTCCCGCCAGGCGCCGTCTGCCGGGTGCGCGGCAATGATCCGGGCCGGCTTGCGTGGTCGCCCGCCAACTTCTGCAGTCCCACGCGCCTTGATCGCGAACTCCTGGCGCGCGAACTCCTGGACCGCGTCGATGCTTGTACGGCGGCCAGCGTCGAGAAGTTCGAGCGCCTGCTCGTCGACCTATCCGGCGGGTTGGACTCTTCGATTGTCGCGGGTGCGCTCGGCGAGAGTGGTGCGGTGGCGCGGGTCACGCAGTGGGTGCACCGGCTGGACGACCGACCGGAGGGCGACGAGCGCGCTTATGCCCGCGCCGTGACGGATCGGCTGGACCGACACCTGACGGTCGTGCGCAAGCCGATGACACCGCTGACGCCTGATGACTTCGCCGAACTCGGCTCCAGCTTCTGGCCTGGGATCAACGGCGCCGATGCAGCGCGCGACCGCGACATGGCCGGCCGTCTCGACGCCGGTGGCGCGGACGCCATCGTCTCGGGGCAGGGAGGGGACGCGGTCTTCTACCAGATGCCAACGGCCTGGATCGCGAGCGAAGAGGTACGCCGCCGGGGACCGGCGGCCCTCGGATCGCCGGTGCTCGTCGAGACGGCGCGACGGCTGCACAAGCCCGTGTGGTCGGTCTATCGCGAGGCACGGGCGGGCCTGCAGCGCGGTAGGGGCCTGCCGAAGTCGGCCTCCACGCTCATGAACGCGGATGCGCGCGAGATCGCCGGCCGCGCCGTGCACCCCTGGGAGCACGCGGCGCGGGACCTGCCGCTGGCGCGCCAGTTACAGATTTGTGCGCTCGCAAACATCCACGTGGTTCGCGGCGACTGCCGGCGCCGCAGGCGAGGCGACCTCATCTTTCCGCTCGCCGCCCAGCCGATTATGGAACTCTGCCTGTCGATCCCGGTGGCGGACCTCGCGGCCGGCTCGCAGGACCGGCCCTTCGCACGAAAGGCGTTGGCGGGCCGAATCCCGGATGTGGTCCGACAACGCCGGTCCAAGGGCAGCTTGACCGCCTACTTCTCACGGCTCGTGGCGGCCAGCCGCGAGACCCTCTTGCCCTTTCTGCGCGATGGCTGCCTCGCGGAAGCGGGGCTATTGGACCGTGCGGCGGTGGAACGCGCCTTTGATCCCGGCCACCTGATCCACGCCGGTCGCCCGAACGACGTCCTCAACGCGGCGCCGGTGGAAGCCTGGGTGCGTTACTGGCAGGGTCGTGTGCCGGACTCCGCGAGGGCGTCTCGGTGGTCCTAGTCGGCGCGAGATAGGTGTCCAGGAAGCGGCGGACGCGCACGTAGAGGTCACGGACGTTTCCGGGACTTGAGATGTAGTGACCCTCGCCCCAGTAGGTGACGAGTAGCGCGTCCTTGTTCTGCCGGTATAGCGCAGAGAACATGGCCTCCGATTGGGTGAGAGGCACAGCGCCGTCCTGGTCTCCGTGGGCGAGGAGCAGGGGCGTCGTGATGGCGTCGGCCTGGAGCAGGGGACTGTTCCGGGCATAGCGCTCGGGATCAGACCAGGGTGGAACGCGCATGCGGCCTTGCCCGGATTCCATGCCGCCAGTGACATAGTTGCTGCGCACCCCCTCGTCCTGGAGAGGTCGATGCGGAGCCGGCAGCGACGACCATTTGGCCACCAGATCGGCGTAACCGCCCACGGCCACGGCCGCGCGAAAGCGATCGGTCTGGGTGATCGTCGCCATGACGGTGTAGCCCCCATAGCTGTGCCCCCAGAGGGCCAGGCGGTCGGGATCGAAGGCGCCGACCAACGCGGGATCCCGCGCAGCCTGATCGACGATCGCGAGGATGCGTCCGGCGAGGCCCTTCGTGGGCTCTTCGGGTCTATCGTGTGCGATCGGCCGGGGCAGGCTGGGCGCCAGGACCGCGTACCCCTGGCCCAGGAGCACGCGCGTGTCGCCCTGGAGACCCAGCACAGGCGCCTTGTAGGGCGGCGGGACCCGGTAGTTGTCGCCGGAGTAGACCTTGACGATGAGGGGGGATGGGGGACCCCCGCGCCGCGGCGGAAGGTAAAGCCAGCTTGTCAACGGCTGGCCATCCGGGCCGGGATGACGGATGGCTCGGATATCCGCTGGGTCGGTATCGGCGAGGGCCGTGTTGATCTCGGCCAGCACACGCGATGGGCCATCCTGCCCCAGCCATTCGAGCCGAGCCTCGTGGCCCTGCTGGTCGACGCGGACAACGGCGGCGCGCCCGTCGTCGCTGACCGCCTCGATTGTGACTCCCGGAGGCAGCGCAAGGTCCGCGGCCTGGACCGCAGGTCCGACCCCCCGAAGCCGTCGGTCGCCTCGCGCCGGCGTCGTCGCGACCCAGCCAACGGCGTGCGCCGCTGTCAGCGGACGTCCGTCCCGGGTCTTCAGTGGTGAGGCGGCGAGCACGGCTGGCGGGGCGTCGAGACGCCGCGCTTGGCCACGGGCCGTAACGGACCAGACCTGGCCCTGCACGATGAAACTGAAGCCCCTCTCATCCAGCGACACGAGGCTGGCTGCGGCCGCCGGCAAATCGTGGGTCATGTCGATGGGCCCGCCGCGGTCCCATCGAAACCAGTCAGCGCGGCTCCCGCCCGATCCGCGCTTGCGTCCGATAAAGATCGGGACCTCTCCCATCCAGTCGGCCCGCACGATCTCGGGGCGACCGAGCACGACGGGCGCTACCGTGTCGTCGTCAAGGACGGTCTCGCGCGCGGCCCGGACGTCGAAACGCCGCAGGCGCCCAGCGCTCCAGGGCGTATCACCCTCGCGGCCGAAGAAGAGGAGCTTCGCACCCGCCGGTGACCACGCCATCAGGCTGGGAAGCACGTCGCATGATCCGCATGGCGTGACGATCCCACCGGTCTGCAGGTCTGCGATCTGCAGAGTCTCGACCTGCGGGCTCACGCCCCAGTCGCCCTGCACCGGGCGTCCGAGCCGGGACTGGATGTCCTCACCGAGTGTGCGGAAGGCCACGTGTGCACCGCCGGGTGCAAGCTCGAAATCCACGATCTCGCCTCGCGCCACCACGGTCTTGCGATCGGTTGTGAGATCGATCCGCACCAGTCGCCAGGGGGTTGGGCGTGGCCGAGCGCTGCGATAGGCCCCGCTTCCGACCACGGTGTGTGCGCCACGGCCGGAAGCCGTCGCTGCCCAGAGGCGCGGGAGCGTCTCTGCGGACACCCGGCCGATCCGGTCGCTGGTCGTGAGGGGCGCTGCGCCGCGGTCGACGACGAGCACCTCGGAGTCGGATCGCCACTGTAGGAGGCGGCCGCGATGCGGTTTCGGCAGGCGGACGTCCAGCCAGCGCACCGCGCCCGTCGAGAGCTCCACCACGCCGAGCCGCCAGTCGCCGTCGTGGAACTGGTAGACGGCGAGGCGGTCGCCCGACGGTGCGACAGCGCCGATCAGCTGGCCCGGCGCTTCGCCAGGCAGCAACGGTCGGGCCGGTCCCGCCGCGCCGCGCTTGGCGATGAAGAGCCGGCTCGTCCCGATGGGAGAGCCCTGGTCGTCATCGAACCGAGGCGCGCCCGCGTATGGTTCGCGTTTCTCGAACACCACCCATCGCCCGGAGGGCCCGATGGCGACCGCGCCGAACGACTCCTGTTGCAGCAGGTCCTCGACGGTGAAGGGTCGGGCGCTGGCCGGCGCGTGGGGCGCGCCGGCCAGCAGGACGAGCGCCAGCAAGGCGCTCGCCGTCACGCGCTTCATGACCCGACCTCACCAAGCGCGCGTGATCTGAATGGCCGCGAAGCGGCCGATGGGGTCGGCGTTTGTGGGGTCGTAGCCGATACCCGCGGGGTTGTCGTAGAAGGGCGGCGCCTGGTCGAAGACGTTGCGCACGTTCAGCGTCACCGTCACGCCACGACCGAACCCGTGATCGGGCGCCGCCAGCCGGGCCTGCAGGTCCACGGTGGGCTGCGCCGAGATGCGGGCCCCCAGGACGTCGCGGTAACGATCGACATAGTTGAAGGCGGCGCCCAGCGTCAGGCGTCCGCGCGTCCAGTCCGCCGTCGCGCGGGCGCGTAACTTGACGGGCGATCCCGCCACGCCGACCCGCTCCTGAGCGCCGGACGTGGGCGTGATCCGCTGCTTGAAGTCGGCCAGGTAGCTGCCGTTCAGGCCAAGCGCCACGTCGTCCTCCCCGACCTGGAACCGGTAGGACGCCGTCACGTCCACGCCGCGCACCCGCAGCGTCGTCGTATTCACGTACCGATTGTCCACGATCGCGGCGAAGGCCTCCGGCGGAAACGCCTGCGCTGTGGCCAGCGTGCCGGGGCGCGCGAGCAGTGCGACGATCAGCGCGCGGTCCGACGCGTTCGTCGCCGGTGCGATGTTCTGCACGAAGCTGGTCAGGGCCGGGTCGATGAGGGCCGCGACGGTGTTCTGCTGCACGGGCCGGTCGATGCGGTTACGAAACGCGATGTCGAAGGCGGTGAAGCCGAGGGCGAGGCCTGGGATTGCCGCGGGACGATAGTCCGCGCCGAAGGTCCAGGAGTTCGCCGTTTCAGGCTCGAGGCCGGGATTGCCGCCCCCCAGCACCAGGACGCGCACGCGCGTCCCGTCCGCCTTGTTGAGCTGGATGGAGGACGCCGATTCCGGGTCGTGCACCTCCCGCAGCGCCGGGGCGCGGAACGACCGCCCATAGGTGCCCCGGAGCGTCAGATCCGCGGTCGGACGCCACAAGAGCCCCACCTTGGGATTGGCTGTCGTGCCGACGTCATTGTAGCGCTCGATCCGGCCTGCGAGCGAAACTTCGAGGGCGTCGACACCTGCACGGCGGTTCGCCTCGCCGACGATCGGCACGCGCAGCTCCCCGAACGCCGCGAAGGTCTCTCGGCTGACGTCGGCAGAGATCTGCGCGGTCGGCGCCGCCGTGCTTGCGAAGTTGGTTCCTCCACGAAGCACGGTCTCGCGTCGCGCCTGGCCGCCGATCGCGAGCTTGATGGGGCCGCCCGGGCCCGTGAGCAGCGTGCCATCGGCCTGGCCGCTGGCGACGTACGAACTGATCTTGATGCGGCTGCTCGTGAAGCCTGAGCTGATAAACGCCAGCATGGCCGGACTGTTCGCGCCGGGCCTGCCGCTGAACGGATTGAAATAGCCGTCTCGCGCCACGTTGAAGGAGGTGTCGGGACGGTCCGCGGTCGTACCCAGCGCCTCGCTGAGGTAGAGCGTGTGGAGCAGTCCCGTCGTGTCGGACTCGCTGATCTCCTGCCCGAATCCGAGATAGCCGTCGGCCTGCCAGTCGCCGAACAACGGAGCCTTCGCGCCCAGCGACGCGCCCCAGGTCTCGGCCGATCCGATGTTCAGCGGATTGCCGAGCTCTTCCTGAAGCGAGTAGGCGATCGAATGGGAGGTCGATCCGTTCGGCGACACGAAGAAGGGATTGGATCGGTTGACGCTCAGCGTCGTCACATTGGCGGCCGTGCTTACCGCATACTTTCGGAAGGCATAGCGAACATCGGCGGTGATCTCGACGCCGTGCCCGACCTCCTGGTTCGCCGTCAGGAAGGCGGACTGCAGAACCTGGCGCGGCAGGGTGTCGATGCCGGCCCGGCCGTTCTCCAGGTTGACGGTCCCCAGCTGGAAGTCCGAGGGCCGCAGGCCGACGCCGTTCTGGCCGGCCGGGATCGCCCAGCGCGGCGCCTGGGCGCCGGTGATCGGATCAGGTCCCAGGATGTTGCCGGGGAAGCTGTTCGTCACCCGCCTGTCACTCCCGCCGAGTGGCCGCAGGTCGGCACTGGCGGTGTAGGGACGGTCCTCGGCCCGCAGGGCGTTGCGCTTCTGGTACTCCAGGGCGAGGAACACGCTGCCTGTAGACCAGCGGTGACCGAGCGACTGCGAGAGCTGCAGTTGCAGAGGCTCCCCGTCGGTTCCAATCCCGGCGTAGGCGCGGCTCTCGGCGCCTTCGACATCCTTGCGCAGGATGATGTTCACCACGCCGCCGACCGCGTCGGCGCCGTACAGCGCCGAGGCGCCATCCAGCAGCAGCTCCACCCGCTCGACCGCCGCCGAAGGTATCGACGAGATATCGGCAAAATCGCCGAAGGAGCCTGACCCGGACAGCCGCCGGCCGTTGACCAGGATCAAGGTGGCGTCGGGCCCGAGGCCCCGCAGATTGACGCTCGAGCCGTAGTTTACATTACGGACGATGCGGTCGGAGCCGGTGGTGAGCGTGCCTTCGGATGCGCCGGTGGCGAAGGCCTGTGGCAGAGCGGCGAGCGCCGAGGCGACGGTGGCATGCCCTGAGCGTTCGAGCGCGGCCCTGTCCAGCACCATCAGCGGTGAGGCGCTCTTCGTCGTCCCGCGGATGTGGGTGCCGGTGACCCGCACCTCATCGACCAGCGTGGGCTCGAGCGCCACCGGGTCGGAAATTGACGCCGATCCGCCAACGTCAGCGGCGCTGACTCCGAAAGGGCGACCGTCGCCGGCCTCCTGCGTGCGCGCCGTCACGCGCTCGACCACGATCATCTGGTCGTTCACCCGCCGGGCCCGCAGATCGGTTCCGATGAGCAGGCCGGTCAGCGCCTGCTCCGGCGTCATCTGGCCCTTCACCGGCGGCGCGCTGCGACCCGCCACCACGCCCTTGGAGAACATGATCTGCTGCTTGGTCTGAGTAGCGAGGCTCAGCAGCGCCGGCTCCAGCCCCGCCGCATCGACAGAGACCGCATAGGTCGTCTGCGCCTGGGCGGCGCTGGCGACCAGGACAGCGGCCGTGGCGAGCCAGGCCCACCGGCGACCAACGCGGTACTCGAACGCTTCGAACATGTTTCCCCCGCGACGACCGCGGGCTTTGCGCTACCAAAATGGTCTTGCTTCGGCGCCACGAGGTTCGTCTGCAGGGGTAGAGGGCGGATCCGCCACGAAACCCTCGCGCCGCTGTCAGAAAATCGTCGTCACCCCGGAGAAAGTCGGATTTCGCGGGGTGTTTCGGAGGTGACCCGCAGCCCATAGAGCGAGCGGGCGCCGGCCACGAAGTTGTCCACGTCGCCGGCCACGAACTGACCGCTGACCAGCTCCCCGGCCACCGCCTCGGGCGCTTCCAGCACCACCTTGCGGTCCGAATAGCGATTCACCTCGGCCACCGCCTCGCGCAGCGGCACGCCCGAGAACGTCAGCCGCCCGGTGGTCCAGCTCGCCACGGCGCTGGTGTTGGTGACCGCGGGGCGGGAGACGCCGCGGCGATCGGCGACGACCGCTTGGCCAGGCGTCAATTCCGTCCGCTCGCCGTCGCCGCCCCGCACCTCCACGCGGCCCTGCACGAGCGTCACCCGCACGACGGCGCCGTCGTTGCGGACGTCGAACCGCGTGCCAAGCGCCCGTACGCGCACGCCGTCCGCCACGACCACAAACGGCCGCGAGGCGTCGTGCGCCACATCGAAGAAGGCCTGCCCCCGGTCCAGAACCACCCGCCGCTCGCTGTCCCGGAAATCGACCCGAACCCGGGTGTCGGTGTTGAGCCGCACGCGCGAGCCGTCGGCCAGCACCTCGAGCCGCTGGCCGCCCACCTGGGTCGAATAGGTCGGTTCGTAGTTGCGCCACGCGAAGACCGCACCGCCCGCGACCAAGATGCTGGCCAGCCCGAGCCCGATCGGCGCGAGGACGAAGCGGCGCGACGGCCCCGCCTGACCCGCGCCGACCTTCGCCGGGTACTTCGCCAGCGCCGCCTCGGTCATGGCCGCAATCGCCGGCCGCTCGGCCAGGCCGCCCGCGGCTTCCCAGCCCTGCTTCACCTTCTCGAACGCGGCGGCGTTGGCGGGATCCCGTCGCCAGGCGCGGAACTCATCGAGCTCCCTGGGCGCGATATCCCCGCCGGTCATGACCGTGAACCACTGGGAGGCCTGGGTCCCGCGATCTGCTGACTCGCTCATGGCCTGCCGCCTCAGTCCTGCATCAGGGCCGCACACCTCCGCCGCGCTTCCGTGAGCCGGGCTTCGACGCGCTTCACGGACAGGTTGCAGCGTTGGGCAATCTCCACATTAGAGAGACCACCGAACCGGCTCAAGACAAAGACGTCGCGAATCGGTCCTGGCAACGCCGCAATCATCTGCTCCAACAGGACCGCAACCTCGGCGTCGGGAAGCACCGCAGCCGGCGGCTCATACAGGAACCGCGACTCAGGCCGCCGTCGCACCTCCTCCATCGCCGCACGGATCGCCACCTTGGCGAGGAATGCCCTCGGATTACGGACGTCCGACGCGCCGGCGAGCGTGCGGACGAAGGCCTCTTGGACCAGATCCTCTCCTACGAGTTGACCGAACCGGCGACTGAGAAAGCCCATCAGCCAGGCCCGATCGCGCCGATAGGAACTCTCCAATTGCGACGAGTGGAAGGGTGGTGCGGTGAGCTTCGATGCCGGCATCTCGATCACTCAGGACTTCGATGTTCTCGATTCTGAACTGTCCTGAATGGGTCGTAAATACCGTGGTCGAAAAAGCGGTCAGACCGTCATCTCCTGCAGATGGTGCGGGTCTCGGGAGTGGCGGATGAGGAGGGCCTTTTACGAAAGGTAGGCTCGGCCATTCGTGCATTGAGAAAGTCCGTCAATATAAGCCAGGAGTCGCTGGCTGATGCAGCTGGCATCGATCGATCTCACATGGGCAAGATCGAGCGGGTCGAGCGCAACGTGACGCTCCTCAACCTCGTGAAAATCTCGCGAGCACTTGGTGCCAAGCCGTCGTCAATTTTGTCCGACGCGGGCCTGTAGCTAGGCGATCCGAACCGCCGCACCTGACTCAAAGCCGCCGTTCGGAGGGCCCGCTTCCTGGTGCCACGCCTAACGTCGGCCGCCAAGGGCCAGGCCCCATCGCTCTGGCGGTGTCGAAAACGAGGTTTCCGAGACGGCGCAACGTCCGCTCGTAAGCGTTGCATACGGGCACCGCCCGCTTGCCGCCAACGTTGGTGTGTCAATTCTGCCAGCCTGCAGTTCTCGGGACGTGGAAGTCGAGCCGCCTGCGGCAGGTCGCGATCGCTACTCGTGGTCGCGAAGCTTCCGCAGGATGTCGTCGGCGCGCGGCGAGGACAGGCCGGGCTTCCGCCGGCCGGAGAAGGCGCCCAGGCTGCTTTGCGCGCTCGGCGTCGTCCTATGTAAGAAGATCTGACAGATCTTCATTCCCGGGAAGATCTCCAGCGGGACCTCGCCGACGTTCGCAAGCTCGAGCGTCAGGCAGCCGGAGAAATGGGGGTGCATACCCGCCGCGGTTTCGATCACCAGGCCATGTCGGCCTAGCGACGACTTGCCGGTGACGTAGCCAGAGAGGCCGGCGGGGAGGCGAAGCCATTCGAGCGTCGCGCCAAGCACGAATCGGCCGGGGTGGAGGACATAGGAATCGCCGAAAGGCACGAAGTGTTGGCGCGTGCGCGACATCTCTCCACCCTCGCCGGTGGGCTCATCGAAACCCGCCAGCGACACCGAGTTGGTGCGGGTCTGCTTGAACGACTTGAACCATCGGCCCAAGCGTAGGTCGATCGAGGTCCCGCCACGCTTGCGCAGGTCTTCGACGTCCGGCCGGGGCACGACGGTAAGACGGCCGTCCTGCGGAGCATCCGGATCCAGGGCTTCGGCGATTTCGCTCGCGCTGAGCATCACGCCTCCACCCGAAGCTTGAATTCCGAGACCTCGATGGACTTCAACATGAGCTCACAGAGCATGTCATATTCGGCTAGGTCCGCTTCGGCCGACAGCCCACCCTTGCGGCGTAGATAGCGCCAGCCGGCCGAGACGATCTCGGCGAGCGAGGCGCCGCCGCAATCTGGAATCTGCGATTGAAAGGCCTCGTCGACCTTCGTGGTCGTGGCGGGATCCGGGCGGGCCACGTCCTTGCTCTTCAGGATATCGAATGCGAGGCTCCGCACCTCGGCGACGCTGGCGTCA
The DNA here is from genome assembly GCF_004297125.1 of Phenylobacterium sp. Classification (GTDB taxonomy): domain Bacteria; phylum Pseudomonadota; class Alphaproteobacteria; order Caulobacterales; family Caulobacteraceae; genus Phenylobacterium. Next base: position 41,796 of record NZ_SCVD01000039.1, read on the forward strand.
ACTGCCTGGTCGGCGAAGAACAGGATTTCCCCGTCGAGGGACGCGCGAGGCGACGACTCCTGCCAGGACGCGAACAATGTCGCGTCCACGGCGATTTCCAGGACCTTGGCGCCGTCGAGCAGGAAGCGCACCCGGTCGCGGGCCGACGGGTAGCCCGCGGTGCGAACACCGCCGCCGGGCGCCAGGAAGTAGTCGTAGGCGTAGACGTAAGCCTCGCCGAATACGTAGAGGCCGAACTGATCGCAGAACACCTCTTCGAGCTGGCGCATCGCCGAGAACAGGCAGGCGTTCTGTAGATACTCGATGTCGTGACCGAACTTCTTCAGCTCCTCGAGTAGTGCGTCGCGGCGCTCGGGATCGGCGTCGAGCGCCTTGTCGATCCCGAGCAGGGCGACGGGGCTCACCTGTTCCTTCCCGCCATGCGCGCGCCACGCCGAGTGCCCGATCTCATGCCCCGCGAGCGGAATGATCAACGGATTGCCGGACTCCGGCGCGGGACCTCCGACGAGCGCAAAATCGGGCAGAAGGTCGAGCGTCATCGGGTAGGTGAACGGAACGAAGTTCCATTCCGACGAGACGATGAGCCGTGCGTCCGGGTCGACCGCCTGCTGCACGAGCCGCTTGAGCGGGAAGTGCATCTCGAAGGCGTTGCGGACGTTAGTCGATCGCAGGATGAAGCCGAGCACCTCGGTGTAGCTCGACAAGGACCGGTTGGTGTTCTGGCAGACCTCGTCCGCGACGGCGTCCGTGACGCTGTCCGGCATGCGGCGCAGCAGGTTCTGGCGGGTCTCGAAGTAGTCCCGAATGAAGGCCAGCGCTTGGCGCGCGTCGGCGTGCGGGAAGTCGGAAGCTTCGAGTTGCCGGATCTGATCGAGGAACGCGCGGACTCTACGCCGCGCGGACGCCAAGCGCAGTGCTGTCGCCGAGGGCTCGCCAATCGTGGACGACAAACCCGTCCTCCGCCGTGCTGTCCTGAATCAACGCCTGGTGCAGCGCGACGCAGAAACTGGTCAATTCCGCCTGGTCGGCGCTGTCAGCCTGGCTGAGCGCGTCGCTGGTGCGTTGGAGGAACGCCTGGATGTTCTCCAACACGACAGGGTTGTGCGATTCTATAGTCCGGTACAGGCGTTCGAAGGGCAGATAGTAGCCTGGCTCGACGAACCTGAAGGGCGGCGCGTCTGCCGGCGGCCGCGAGGTGCGGCGGAGCGCGTCGGCCAGATGGACCAAGACTGCGGGATCGTGGTCGAGCCCTGCTCCCATCCGATCGAGTTCGATCGCCGCCTGCAGGGCCAGGTCCGCCAGTGCGAAAGTCGAGGGCGCGCGATCGCCCGTCGAAAAACCCGCCATCTTCCCCGCCTCCAAGCCCCGCGCCGACCCTAGGGCGGCGATCGGGAGCTGCCAAGGAACACTTGTTAGGAGGGTAGGTTGCGACTCAAGTTGAGTCAAAGTGGTTAACGCTAAGGCTGCTTAGCAACCATTTCTCCTCGAGTTCGGCGCGATACAGCAGGGCGGCCGCGGGTCCTGGGCGAAGGCCGAACCGCGCCGCGTGGTCGCGGAATTGCGCCTTTAGGTCCGCCGCGCGGAAGTGCGCCGTCACCTTCGTCACCCGCTCGCCAGGCGGCGCGGCGTCAAGCGCGCCGAGGCGGCCCAGCTCCAGTTCGCGGCGGATGAGGAGGTTGGCGAGCGCGGTTGCGTCGAGGCCGAGCGCTTCCGCGTAGGACGCGAACGCACGGGCTTCAGCCTCCGTCACGTAGCCGACGATCTGGTGCACGATCAGATGGCCAGGCGCTGAAGGGGGACGATGAGTTTGCGGCCGATCGTGGCCTCGGCCAACAAGAGGACGAAGGTCTGGTGGGGGGTCTTGAACGCCTCGCCGACGAAGGGATGGCGTCCGCCGTCAGTATCCGTGAGCACGAGGGTCCGGGCGGCGGTCATGCGGCCGTAGGGCACCAGCGCGCCGATGGGGTCGTCGGGGGTGTAGACCTCCGGCCAGCGGAACCGAGGGAAACGCCCCTCGAAGCTCGGCGAGACCACGGCGCGGCGCAGCTGGCTGAAGTGGCCGTGCCGTTCCGCGGGTTCGGGCGGATTGAGCACGACGACCGCGCAGATGCGATCGCTGGTGGAAACGTAGCGGCGCACGGTGGCGTAGACCGAGGCGCCGTAGCGCTTGGCGAGCGCCAGGGGCGCCTTGATGCCGAACGACAGGTCGCGGGCGTCGTGGGCGAACTGGTCCAGCTGGAAGAGCACTTCGGAGGCGAAGACATTGGCCTCCCGCTCGAACTGCGCCTTCACGTCCGGATCCAGGGTCTTCCGGCAGTCCTCGAACAGTCCGAAGATGCTCTGCCACGGGAGCACCGCGTGTCCGCCCTCGTGCAGCTTGAGGAAGGGCAGCTTTTCTTTGGGCGTCTCGGGGTCGATGAAGGCCATCCGCGCCTTGGGATCGAACACCCCCCAGACCTTGCTGATGGCGCTGAGCAGGGCCCGGCCCGCCGACTCCGCCTTGCGGCGGAGCCGGGCGAGGTAGTCCTCGTCGATCTTCATGGGGAAGACTTCGACCTTGGCGGCCTCCAGGATGCGGTCCACCGGCGTCGGAAGGACGCCGAAGGCGGCGGCGTCGGCGAGCGCCTTGCGCGCCGCCGCCCGGACCTCATCCTGCTGGTCCGCCGAGATCGAGCAGTCGTCCGCCAGCATCAGTCTTTGCGCTCCCGAATGAACTTCAGATAGCGCAACAGCTCCTCCTCTTCGACCGACGAGAGTTCGCCAAAGACGGACGTTGCCACACGGTTCACCGGAGCATCCGATTCGGTGATGAACCCGGCCTTCTCCATCAGGGTGCCGTAGTCGATGGCGTAGGCCGCCGAGAGGCGGTGCAGCATGACCGCCGACGGCTTCTCGATCACGCCGTTCTCGAGTTGGCTGAGGTAGGCGTTGGAGATCTTGCTGTCGGTAACGCGCTCGACGTCCCGCAGCGTGAGTCCGCGTGAAACGCGGATCTGTTTCAGGAACTGGCCAAAGTCTGGGCGTGTGTCATCGCGGGTCCTCTCTTTGGGCATGAATCACCCGGTCCTGGGTTGGTGGGGCGGCCAGCGTACCTGAAAAGCTAATTTTATCAAGCACCGCTCGGCAAACTTGCTAATTTTAGTACGCAGAGCGTGGCGCACTTGACATTTAACCCTGCTAAGTCCACTTAGATTTCCAGGCCGGCCGCGTTGGTCCCGCCGCATGGAGGTCTTCCAATGAACCAAGAACGTTCCGAGCGGCCGGACCGCGACGATGTCATCGTCATCCGCGAATCCGACGGCGATGTGGTCACCGTCCGCGACCGCGCCGACGACGACGTCGCCGTCGAGGTGAAGGTCCGCCACGAGCACGGCCGCGAGATCATCGAGATCGATATCGTCGACATCGAGGAGTGCGGCCGCGAGAACCGCTGTCCGCCGCCGGCGCATCGTTACAAGGTGAAGATCGACGGCAAGCCCTACGTCTTCGACAAGCGCGTCGTCACCGGCCGCGAGATTCTGGAGATGGCCGGCAAGACGCCGCCCGAGCGCTACGAACTCGAGAAGCGGGTGCACGGCGGCGCCTACATCGCCATCGACCTGACCGAGTGCGTCGATCTCGGCGAGAAGGGCATTGAGGTGTTCGAGTCCTTCCCGCTCGACGAGACGGAGGGCTGAGGGTGCGCCGCGCCTTCGACCTCTCCCCTGAAGACGTCCGGGCGCTGGAAGCGATTGGACGTCCTTGGGAAGCCGTGAAGTCCGCAGGCAGCCGCTTCCTGCTGATCCACGGACACCCCGTACCGAGCGGCTACAACCACGCGTCGGTCGAGGTCGCGATCAAGCTCGACGTCTATCCGCCCGGGCCGCTGGATATGGCCTACGTCTATCCTGTCTTGGCGCGGGAAGACGGCAAGACGATCAATAATCTCGCCATGCTCGAGATCGACGGCCGGGCCTTCCAGCAATGGTCCCGCCACTACGGCTTCCGCTCCGGTGTCGACACGCTCAGCAGCCATCTGCGCCGCTTCCGCTCCTGGCTCACCCACGAATTCCGCAAACGCTGAAAGGCTTACCGATGAACCTCCTGCGCATGACCCGGCGGCAACACGGCCAGTTGCACGCCCACCTCTTCCCGGGCGACGGCGCTGAAGCCGTCGCTTTGGCGATCTGCGGTCGCGCGGAGGCCCTCAACCGGCGCCTTTGGACCGTCCACGAGATCGTCGAGATCCCGCATGACGCCTGTATCCGCGCGCCCGAGTTCGTGACGTGGCCGACGTCGGCGCTGAAGCAGCGGCTGTCGGACGTCGCGGGCAAGGGGATGTCGGTCTTGAAGCTGCATTCCCACCCGACCGGCCTGCGCGCCTTCTCGGCCCGCGACGACCGCTCCGACGCCGAGTTGTTCGCGGCGGTGGAGCGGCGCGCGCCCGGCGCCCACCTGTCGGCCGTGATGGTCCCCGACGGCGAGCTGCTGGTCCGGGTCATGAGCGCAGGCCGCGTCCGCGGCTGGATTGACCGCGTCACGGTCGTCGGCGACGACCTAGTCTCCTTCGATCGCGATATGGAGAAGGCGCTGCGCGACTTCGACATGCGCCACCGCCAAGCGTTCGGGGACCGCACAACGGAGCTGCTTTCCGGCATGACGGTCGCGGTCGTCGGGGCCTCGGGCACCGGCAGCCCGTTGATCGAGATGCTGACCCGCCTGGGTGTGGCCCGCATCATCGTCATCGATCCGGATGTGATCGAGGGCAAGAACCTTAACCGCATCTATGGCGCGACGCGGCGGGATGCACGGGCCGTCCGGAACAAGGCCGAGACGAGCAGGCGCCATGTCCGCCGCATCGGCCTCGGCACCACCGTCGTCACCCATGAAGGCCGTGTCGACGAGCCCGAGGCGGTGACGCTGCTGTCTGTCTGCGACTTCGTCTTCGGCTGCGTCGATTCGGTCGAAGGCCGCGATACCCTGAGCCGTCTCTGCGCCTTCTACTGCCTTCCGTTCATCGACATCGGCGTCCGGCTCGACGCCGATGGAGAGGGCGGCGTCAGCAGCGTTTCCGCCGGCGTCCACTACCTGCAGCCTGGCGGTTCGAGCCTCAAGACGCGGGAGGTCTACGACGATGCCGATCTCTACGCCGAATTCCTGAAGCGCACCAACCCGACCTTCTACGAGGACCAGCTTCGGCGAGGCTACATCCGCGGCGTCAAGGTCGACCGCCCGGCGGTGATCAGCATCAACTCGGCGGCGGCGGCTTGCGCGGTCAACGAATTGCTCGCGCGGCTCCACCCCTTCCGGACCATGCCCAACAGTGAGTTCGCCATCCAGAAGCTGCTGTTCAGCCATGGGCGGATCGCCCACCGACCCGACGGTGAGCCCGACGCCGAGCTGGCTCGCTGGGTCGGCCGTGGCAATTGCCGGCCGCTGCTGATGTGCGGCCGCTTGGAGGCCGCGGCGTGATCGGGTGGGCCATTCGCCAGTGCCGACGTGTCGCCTCGGGCGTTGCCCGTCTCGCGCGCTGGACGCCGCCCTGGTCCGATCGTCGGATCAAGGTCGCCTATGTCCACTCGGCGCCAGATCGACCGAAGGCGCGGCGCCTCTATGTCACGACTACCATGCAGGGTCCGGTGTTCGGATGCATGCTGTGTCCGTGTGGATGTCGAGAGACGCTCCATGTGAGGTTCCTGCCGAACCGTCGACCGCGCTGGGATCTCGTCGTGGGGGCCGATCGCACCGCGACTCTGCATCCGTCCGTCTGGCGTCAAGTCGGATGCGGGAGCCATTTCATCCTGACCAAAGGCAACGTGCGCTGGTGCTAGGCGAGTCCTCCGCACGGAGGCTCATGATGACACTCTGGCGCGGCGCTTGCGGTTAAGGCCAAGCTTCCCATCTTTTTTAGTCCAAACCACGAACAAGGAGCTACGCTATGGCTAAAGGTTCGAAGACGTTTCCCATCGGTCGCAACGCCGAAACCGGCCGCCTTACTCCGGTGAAGGTCGCGCAGGCCAAGCCGAAGACCCATACGGTTGAGCGCATGCCCAAGCCTGGTCGCGGCGACAGCAAATAACCCACAGTCTGCGCCGGACGAAGGTCGCGCTCGTCTACAAAGACGGGAGCGACCTTCGTCCGCTCCCGGCACCGATCTCAATGTCCTGTGTTGGCGCATTCCAGCCAGGCTATTCAGCCTGGCGAAACACTCGCGGTCACCACCGTGCGTCCCGCCCGACGCCATTCGGGCAGCCCGCCGTCCAGGCGCCGTGCGAGGCGCCCGCGGGTTCGCAGTAAGCTGACCGCCTGGAACGCCAGGACGCACCAAGGGCCACGGCAGTAGGCGACGATCTCGCGGTCGGCGGGCAACGCCGCGAGAGCGTCCGAAAGGTCCGCGAGCGGCACGTTCAGCGCACCCGGCAGATGGCCGTCCGCGAACTCATCGGGCGGCCGGACGTCCAGCAACGTCACCAGCCCGTCGGAGAGCCTCCGCTCCAGCTCGACAAAACTCACCTCTTCGAGGCGGTCGCGGGCATGGAAGTAGTCCTCGATCACCGCCTGCGCCTGGGCGGTGTGGCGCTCGGCGACCTGCCGGAGCGCGGCCAGGAGGTCGTGAACGTCGTCCGACGCGAGCCGGTAGACGATCTGCTTTCCGCGCCGCTCGGCTTCGACAAGGCCGACGCGCTTCAGCGCCTGAAGGTGCTGGGAGGCGTTGGCGAAGCTGAGGTCGGCCTTGAGGGCCAGCGCCTCCACAGGCTTCTCGCCCTGGGCCAGATACTCCAGGAGGTCGAGGCGATGCGGGTTCCCCAGCGCGCGCGCCACGGCCGCGAACGCGGTGAAGAGCTGGATTTTCGGCGACATTCGTCCAGGCCGTTTACATTCAAGAGAGTTCTTGAATATCATGAACCGCTTCCCTCGAACAATGGCGAGCGGCAATGGCAGAGACCCCTAGGTCGCACTGGGAGACAGTCTATGGCGAGAAGCGCGTCGACGGCGTCAGCTGGTTCGAGGCCAAGCCGGCGCGCTCGCTGGCCCTGATCGATTCCCTCGACGTCGCGCTCGACGACGCCATCATCGATGTCGGGGGCGGCGCGTCCCTGCTGGTGGACGAGCTCCTGCGGCGCGGGTTCCGGGACCTCAGCGTCCTCGACATCGCAATCAATTCCCTCGCGCTCGCGAGGGCGCGCCTCGGGACCCGCGCGGCGGAGGTGAGCTGGCTCGTCGAGGACGTGACCCTGTGGCAGCCGCCGCGCGACCGCTACGCCCTCTGGCATGACCGGGCCGTGTTCCACTTCCTGATCGAGGCGGCCGACCGCCAGGCCTATATGCGGGCCGTGACACGGGGGCTGCGCCCGGGCGGTCATCTGATCCTTGCGACCTTCGCTCCGTCCGGACCGGAACGCTGCAGCGGCCTTCCGGTCCAGCGATACCATAGCGGCGAGCTGGCGGCGGCCGTGGGTCCCGCGTTCGAACTCATCAGAAGCGAGATGGCGGCGCATCTCACGCCGGGCGGGGCGACGCAGGACTTCACCTGGTGCGTCTTCGAGAAGCGGGGTCTGACGTCGTGACCGAAGCCGCCCCGCCTCCGATCGTTCGCAGGCGAGCCCATGCAGCGCCGTCGGTCTTCCAGCCGCAGAACCTCCTGCGCGAAGCCCGCCGCCAGAAGGGGCTTGCGGTTGTGGCCATGCCGCAGGTCTGCGTGCTGGATCCTGACGGCGATCTGGTGCGCAGACTTACCCAGGCTGGACGGGCTCACCGCGACCCGTCCTGGGCCTGCTACCACACGGACCTCCACCGCACGCAGCTCGGCGGGCGCGAGATCGGCATCGTGGGCTGCGCGGTCGGCGCGGCGTTCGCCGTGCTGGTCGCCGAGCAGCTCTTCGCCTCGGGCTGCGAGCTGCTGATCAGTGTGACCTCCGCGGGCCAGCTCGCCGCCAAGGGCGCGCCACCCTATTTCGTGCTGATCGAGAAGGCCCTGCGCGACGAGGGTGTGAGCTACCACTATCTACCACCGGGCGACTTCAGCGCCGCACCCCTGCACCTGCTGCAGGCGTTGGAGGGCGCGTTCGACGGGCTGACCCAGACGGTTCACCTCGGCGCCGTCTGGACAACCGACGCGCCTTTCCGCGAGACCGCGGACGACATCGACGCCATGGTCGCGCGCGGCCTCGTCGCCGTCGAGATGGAGGCCGCCGGCCTCTATGCCATGGCGCAGGCGCGAGGACGCGACGTGGTTTGCTTCGCCCATGTGACCAACCAGATGGGGCAGGCCGGGGATTTCGAGAAGGGTGAAGCGGACGGCGTGACGGACAGCCTTGCGGTGATCCAAGCCACGATCGCCCGCGTGCAGGCGCTGGGCGCGGGGCGAGTCGACGCGCGCGCCCAACAGCGCTGAGCGGCCAACCGGCAGCGACAAGGACAGGGGAGGACGGACGGTGAAGGCACAGTGGGAGGGTGGATGCCTTTGCGGCGCGGTGCGCTTTCGCGCCACGGGTCAGCCCCAGTGGGTCGCCTGGTGCCATTGCGAGAGCTGCCGCCGGCACAGCGGCGGGCCGGTCTCGGTGTTCGTGGCGTTTCCCGAGGCCGAGGTGGAAACCACACACGGGGCGGTCGCGACGTTCCGCTCGTCGCCCGGCACCGTGCGGGGCTTCTGCGCGACCTGCGGTTCGACGCTTACCTGCCAGGGCGACGCGCGGCCGGGCGAGCTGCACATCCACGTCGGTGCGTTCGACGATGCGCCGGCGCTTGCGCCCAGCTTCCACATCTACCCGGAGGAGCGCCTTCCCTGGCTCTGCCTCGCCGAGCCTGCGCAGACCGCGTGATCGAGGGCCCCGCCACCGCCGAGCTGCTCGTTCGAGGGGCCGCCATCGGCATCTTCGTCCTGCTGGCCGTCCGGATCGGGGTGGGCGCGCGAACGTCCGCGCGTGTGACGGGCGCGCTGTTCGCCTTGGCGGCCGGCGCGCACACGATCACCCAGTCTGCCCCCGCCATGCAGCTCCTCGGGCACGCCAACGCCGCGCCCTGGGCGCTCTCGGTGATGGGCGCCGGCCTTTTCTGGGCCTTCGCCATGGAGCTGTTCGGCGACCACGGCCGGCTCTCGCCGATCCGGCTCGCGCCGGCTGCGGCGCTTCTCGCCGTCGGCGTCGCGGCAAAGCTTGTCCCGGAGGCGATCGCGCGACACCTCTGGCTGGCCCACAACCTGATCGGCGCCGCCTTGCTGCTGCACCTGCTGGCCGTGGTCTGGACCGGGTGGCGCGGTGATCTGGTCGAGGCGCGGCGGCGTCTGCGCGGTCCGCTGCTGGCCTCGGCGGCGATCTATGCCCTGATCGTAGCGGCCGTGCAGATCGGCGAACTCTATGTCGGTCCGGCGACGGGCCTCTCGTTCCTCGCGGCGATCACCCTCCTGACGCTCAGCGTGGCCAGCGGCCTGGTCTTCCTGCGCGACGATCCGCAGCTCTTCGGGGGAAGCGCGGCGCGGCCGGCGGCGCGCCGGGTGGCCGCGCGCGACGAGCCCTTGCTGCGGCGGCTGACCGAAGCGCTGGATCGCGACGAGGTCTGGCGGGAGGACGGCCTCAGCATCGGGACGCTGGCCGAACGCCTGGGCGTGGCGGAGCATCACCTGCGCCGCCTCATCAACGAGGGCCTCGGCTACCGCAACTTCGCCGCCTTCCTGAACGAACGCCGGATCGACGCGGCGAAGGCGGTGCTGGCCGATCCGGCCAAGGCCAGGACAGCCGTCTCGACCGTCGCCTTCGAGGTGGGCTTCAGTTCGCTCGCGCCGTTCAACCGCACCTTCCGGGATATCACCGGCGTGACGCCGACCGCTTGGCGGCAGGCCGCGCTCTCCTCGAATCCGGACGATCCTCCTCGAAACTGAAGGAGGCTGCGCGTTTTCGCGGACGGCGAGACGCAGCCCCCGCCGCCCGGGCCATGTGCCTCCCTCACAACGGAGGTTCCTCATGTCCCTCGACACCCTGTCCGAGTTCGCCGCGAGGTGGCTGCTCAACATCTCGGTCGATCTCAGGAACTACGCGATCTTCGCGATCGCCACCTGGTTCATCCTCTGGGTGCTGCTCGCCCGCCCGCTACGCAGCATCAAGATCCGCGACGAGACGCCGCCCGCGCGTCAGCTGCTGATCGAGTTCGCGATCTCACTGCGGTCGCTGGCGGTCTTCTCGACCGTCGGCGTGATGCTGTTCGCTCTGGAGCGCGCCGGCCACCTGCCGGGACCGGCGCGGGCCGCGCAGTGGGGACCGGGCTGGACCGTCGCCTCTCTGGTGCTGATGATCATCGCCCAGGACACCTACTTCTACTGGACCCACCGGGCGATGCATGACCCGCGGCTGTTCCGCGCCTTCCATCGCCGCCACCACCGCTCGCACAACCCCTCGCCGCACCCTGGGCCACAGCGGCTACGAACTCTATCCGGCCAGCCGCGACGGCGAGCCGCTCATCGGCTGGCTCACGAGCGTCACCCACCACGACCTGCATCACGCGCAGGCCGGCTGGAACTACGGCCTGTGGTTCACCTGGTGGGACCGACTGATGGGCACCGAGCACCCCGAGTATCTGGCCCGGTTCGCCGCAGCCAAGGGCGTGCGCCGTCCGGCGTCGGAGGCGGCTTGATGTGCCGCATCGCAAGCCTGTCCGCCTGCATGCTCGGCCTCGCGACGGCCTTTCCAGCCGCGAGCGCTGAAGCTCGGTCCGACCTCGCCGGCCGCTGGGCGACCGAAGGCTTCGGCTCCATCGTCGAGGTCCGACCGTGCGCCACGGCGCCTGCGGAGATGTGCGGCCGGATCGTCTGGCTCTGGGCGCCGTCGCCGGGCGGGCGGCTCCGGGTCGATCAGCACAATCCGGACCCCGCGTTGCGGACGCGCCCTCTGGTGGGCGTCGAGATCATCCGCGGTTTGCGGCCGGCGGGCGCCGGCGCCTGGACCGGCGGGCGTCTCTACAATCCCGACGATGGGCGGACCTACACCGGCGCGGTGCGCCTCGGCGACGGCCAGCTCGAGCTGCGCGGCTGCGCCCTCAATATCGTCTGCAAGCGCCAGACCTGGCGGCGGCCTCAGGACGTGCTGGCCGCGTCGCGGGCGCCCTGATCGTGCGCCGGCCCCGCTTCATCGCCGAGCAGGCGCGCGACGCGCGCGGATGGCTCGGCCGGCTGATCGCCTTCATCATGGCGCGCGAGACCTGGGCCCAGAACCTGCGGGCCATTGCGGCCCTGCGCGTGCGCGAGGACGACCAAGTGCTCGATGTCGGGTGCGGGCCGGGTCGCGCCCTCGCCGCCCTGGCGGCGAAGGCGCCGCGCGGCAGGGTCGTCGGCGCCGATCCTTCGGAGGTGATGGCCGAGGTCGCGCTGGCGCGGAACCGCGGTCTCGTCCGTTCCGGCCGCGTGGACGTAGCGATCGCGGAGGTCGCGGCGCTGCCGTTCGCCGCGGCGTGCTTCGACAAGGTGCTCTGCGTCCACGTCGTCTACTTCTGGCCGGACCTGGACGCAGCCCTCCGTGAGCTGGCGCGGGTGATCAAGCCGGGCGGCCGGATGGCGCTGGTCTTCCGGACCAGCGCCGACACCCCGGCGGTCGAGAGCTTTCCAAGCGAGGTCTACCGCTTCCGCGCTCTGCTCGAGGTCGAGAGCGCGGCTGAGCGCGCCGGGTTCAGGCTGGAGGGCCAGCCGGCGCAAGGTGAGCCTGTGCTCCTGATCGCCACCAGGGCGTGAGCGCGACCCAACGGTCCGGGACCCTGGACCGGGCGGGCGTTGGGCCGCGGCATGGGGGTTCAGGATTTCCGATCTAGGCCGTTCGCGGCCCGAGCAGGATGATGCCGGCGCCGGCGAGGCAGACCCCCACGCCGATCACGTCCCAACGGTCGGGGACACGCTGCTCGATCGCCCACATCCAGAGCACCGAGGCCAGGATGTAGACGCCGCCGTAGGTCGCGTAGGCGCGGCCGGCGGCGTCGCTGTCCACCCGGGTCAGCAAGTAGGCGAACAGCGCCAGGCTGAGCATGCCCGGCGCCAGCCACAGGGGCGACTTGCCCAGCCGCAGCCACGCCCAGAACGCGAAGCAGCCGGCGATCTCGGCCACGGCGGCCAGCGCGAAGTAGACCGAGGACACGGTTCATCTCTCTGTGACGGGGCAAGGACAAGCACCTAGGCGGTCGGTCCGCGCTGCGGCAAGCGTCTAGCGGATCAAGGCCAGGAGCGGGCCTTCGACCAGTGGCCACGCCAGCGCCAGCATCAGCAAGGCCGTGGCCAGGCCCATCAGCCGCAGGGTCGCGCGCGCCGGCCTGCGACCGGTCCGCCGGCTCTGCCGCCAGACCCAGCCCCAGGCGGCGAGCACGGTCACCAGCCCGGCCAGGGTCATGGCCTTGTGCGCGACGCCCAGGAACGCGACGCCGCCGCCCAGCAGGGCGAGTGCGGCGGCGGGGAATGCGACCGGAAGCGTGCAGCAGAGCACACAGGCCCCAACCGCGCCGGTGGTCGCCAGCACGGCGGTGACCCCGGCGGCCTTGCCTTGCGCGGCCGGCGCGTCCTCGGATTGAACGGCCATCTCAGCAGCACCCGCAGGCGCCGGGGGCCTGGCCGGCCGTGAAGCCCGCGAACAGCGTTTCGGCCGCCAGGCGCGCCGCTTCCGGCGCGGTGACCGTCAGCACGATCCCCTCCGGGATGTCGGCGACCTCGAAGGTGAGGAAGGCGCAGCACGCGCGTTCCTGGGCGGCCAGGCGGGCCACGTCGCGGCGCGCCTTGCGATGGTAGACGAGGGTCAGGGTGAGGTCGTTTCGCGTGTGGCGCTTCAGCTGCCGCCGGTTGAGATCGGCGATCCACGCCTGGCGCTGCTGCAGGTCACCCGCGCCCAGGGTGCAGGCGATGGGGATGGCTTCGGACATCGGAAGTCTCCGGGCTGGCGCGCTCTTGGCGCCGGGGAGACAAGGACATAAGAGTTAAAGCTACTTGAGCTTCAAGGGCTCATTCGCAGGAGACGACCGTTTGGATCGCGCCTTGTCCATCGGCGCGCTGGCCCGCCACAGCGGGGCCACGCCTCCGACCATCCGCTACTACGAGCAGATCGGCCTGTTGCGCCGGCCCGACCGGCGCGACGGCGGCCATCGGGTCTATGGCGAGGCGGACCTGAAGCGTCTGACGTTCATCCGCCGCTGCCGCGATTTCGGATTTCCCATCGAGCAGGTCCGGGACCTCGTTTCGGTGATTGAGGACGCCGACCGCTCCTGCACCGAGGTGCGCGATCTGGCCCGCGACCAGCTTGCGTCCGTCCGTGCGCGGATGACGGAGCTGCGCGAGCTGGAGGCCAGCCTCGGCCTGCTGGTCGCGGACTGCGAGGCGCGCTGCGCCGGTGGCCCCGGACCGGACTGCGTGATCCTTGAGGACCTGGCAGCCCCCGGCCGCTGTTGCGCCGGCTGACGCATCATATCGGGGGACCCTCAACCTTGGGTCCACGGCGCGCCCTGGGCGCCAGGGGGCAGGAGGCGACGGCCGCGCAAGGGCGGGCGGCCGGTTATGCTGACGCACCCGCGCAACCGGGGCAGCGGCCCTGCAGCTCCACAACCCAGCTGCTCGCAACGAAGCCGTGCGCCGCCGCCAGGCCGGTCAGGGCCGGAGCGAGTTCAAAGGGGCGCTCCGCCACGCCGCCGCAGCCGTCGCAGATCAGGAACTCGGCGTCGTGCGCGCCCAACGGGGCTGCGCAGGCGACGAAGCGGTTCACGGACCTGAGGTGATGGGCGAACCCGTGAGCGGCGAGGAAGTCGAGGGCGCGGTAGACGGTGGGCGGATGGGTGTAGGCGCCCGGCGCGAAGGCGGCGACGAGGTCGTAGGCGCGGACCGGCCCCCTCGCTTCGAGGAGAAGTTGTAGGACCCGATCGCGCGGTGGGGTCCAGCGTTCGCCGGCCGCCACGCTGCGCTCGGCCGCCGCCGTGAGCGCCGCGGGGACATCGCGGGCAGGGCGCGGCTCAGAGCCCGGCATAGGTCGGGCGGCGCTCGGTCTGATGCTCACCAGCGCAGAGGGTGTGGTCGTGCAGCGCCTCGATCACCCGGCAGTTCGCCACCTCGCCAATGCAGGCGGCGTCGACCATCTGCTGCAGCTCGCGCTCCAGCACCTGCAGCTGCGCGATCTTGGCCCGGACCGCGCTCAGTTGCTCGGCGGCCAGCGCGTTGGCGGTCTCGCAGGGTTGCTCGGGCGAGTCGCTCAGGCGCAGGAGGTCGCGGATCGCCTCCACAGGAAAGCCCAGCTGGCGGGCGTGCTTGATGAAGGCGAGCCGACCCACGGCGGCTTCGCCATAGACCCGCCGGTCGCTGAGCGTGCGCTGCGGCGCGGGCAGCAGGCCGATCTGTTCGTAGAAGCGGATCGTCGGGACTTTGACGCCGGTCGCCTTGGCGAGGTTGCCGATAGATCGCTGCAGCATCTTCGTTCCTTGAAAGAAAAGGCCTTGGTCCTCCAGCAGCTGGAGGATGCACGGCGTCGATGTGGCAAGCGCATCGTGCCTTTACGCCGGGCGCGGTGGCAATCAACCCGCAGCCTCGGTGACGGTATGGCGTCGATAGGCCTTGATCCTCTAGCGGCTAGAGCATGTAGCCTCTACGCACGTTCTGGATTGGAGGTCCGTCATGGGCGCCAGCTGCTGTGCTCCCCCGCCCCCGAAAGCTGACCCGCGCTGGCGGCGCGCGCTGTGGATTGCGCTGGCGGTCAACGCCGGCATGTTCTTCGTGGAGGTCACGGCCGGTTTCGCAGGCCGCTCGGTCTCTCTCTGGGCGGACGCCGCGGACTTCCTTGGCGACGCCGGCAACTACGCGATCAGCCTGGCCGTCGTCGGTCTCTCGCTTCAGTGGCGGGCGCGCGCGGCGCTGCTGAAGGGCGCGACCATGGGCCTGTTCGGCCTGGGCGTCCTGGCGGCCGCTGCCTGGAACGTGAGCCACGGCGGCCTGCCGCATGCGCAGACCATGGGCGTGGTGGGCTTCCTGGCCCTGCTCGCCAACGTAGGCGTCGCGCTCATGCTGTTCCGGCACCGCTCGGGCGACGCCAACATGCGCTCGGTCTGGCTCTGCTCGCGCAATGACGCCGTCGGCAACCTGGCGGTCATGGCGGCTGCGGCGGGCGTGTTCGGGACAGGCTCGGCCTGGCCAGACCTCGGGGTGGCCGTCCTGATGGCGAGCCTTGCGCTCTGGAGCGCCCTCCAGGTGACGCGCCAGGCGCTCGCCGAGCTGCGCGGCGCGCCGGATGGGCTCGAGGCCGGTGGCCACCACGCATGACCTCGCGCGCCTCGGCCTGGGCGGGTGCGCTTGAGATGACCGCCGCCGGCGCGCGGTGGCGGGGCGGCGTGGGCGACAACGGCGTGCATCGCCATCTGGCCGCGCAAGCGGTCTTCGCCGAGACGCCGGTTACCGTGCGCGACGGCGCCGGGCGGGCCTGGACCGGCCGCTGCCTGCTGATCGATCCGCTGGAGCCCCATGCGCTGGAGGCTGAGGGCGACGTGGATCTCGTGTTCCTCGAGCCCACCCGCGGCAGCGCCTTCCTGGAGGCCGCCCTGGCGGAGTTGCGGCTGCGTCTGACCGACCCCACGGTCATCGAGGCGCGCGCGCCGGCGCTGCGCTTCTGGACCCCGGTGCTCATGGGTTCAACGAGCCCTCGCCGGCCCGTCCCGCCGGCGCTGTCGGTGTCCCTGGCGGCGATCGAGGCCGCGCTGGCGGACGGGCCGGTGCGGCTCCCCGACGCCGCCGCGGCCGCGGGCCTTTCCCCGGACCGCTACCGGCACGCGTTCGTGGAAGCCTTCGGGATCCCGTTCCGCCGCCATCTGCTCTGGCGGCGGATGGCCCGTGCCCTGGCCCGCGTCGCGGGCGGCCAGGACATCACCGGAGCCGCCCATGCGTGCGGCTTCGCGGACAGCGCGCATCTGGCGCGCAGCATGCGCGCGTGCTTCGGCATCAGCGCCGGACGGCTCGCCGCGACCCGGGCGCGGTAGCCGCTACGTTCAAGCGCGATTGCGAACCGAGGGCTACGAGGCTGCCGCGCACCCACCCGGAGCTCCGCATGAACCGATCCCCCGAACGCCGCGCCGCCTATGACGCGGAAGCCCAGGCTGCCCGCGCGGCCCTGGAGGCCGGCGACCTGGATGGCGCCTTCGCGCGCCTGGAGCGCGCGCATGTCCTCGGGCAGCCCTGGGCCGCGCCGCACAGCTGGACGCACTGGATGATGCTGCGCATCGGCTGGCGACGCCGCGACGGCCGCGAGGTGGCGGGTCAGCTGCTGCGACTGGCCCTGGGCGGCGTGTTCTCCTGGGTGGGCTGGGTGCCCGCCGGGAATACCGGCGGCGCGAACGTCTCGCCGATCCGACCGATGCCGATTCCGACCGACCTTGCCGACCTGTGCCGCTAGATCGACCCGGTAGAAGAGGGGGCGTTGGCCGAACCGGAGCGCCACCAGCTTGCGGCAGGGCTGCGAAGCCGGACGCGCCGTGACGACCGCGCGCGTTGTGCCGCGGCCTCCATGTCTTGCGAGTTCGCCTCTAGCGCTCTAGGAGTGCGTTCACGGGAGTTCCATGCTCGCATCCTTGCGCCTCAGGTCCGTACGGCGCGCGCTGGTCATCATGTTGATGATCCTGAGCGCGGCCATTGTCATGGAGCGGGCGCAGGCCGTCACCAACGGCGTCCAGCATGCCCTGGCCGTCGATCACGCCGCGCCTGCTATGGCGCTGGCTGGCGCGGAGCATGACGATCATCACGATCATGATCCATCCCGAGACGACGGATCTACGGGCGCGGGCGAGCCGGATCAGGCGCCAGGTCCCCACCATCACCATTCCGAGGGACCGCAGTTCGCCGCCCTGTTTTCGCCGGTGATCGTGGAGGTCGCGGTGTCGGACGCGGTCGCGCTCTTCATGCGCGCCGATACCGGCTCGCCGCAGTCCCGCGTCTTCGGCCTGGAAAGGCCCCCCAAAACTCTCAGCGAACGCGCCTGACCGGCGCGGCGAGCCCGCCGCGCCTCTGATCTGCAGCTTCGAGAGAGACCATGTCATCTTCTTACCGCGGTCGCGCGCTTGCGCGGCCAGGGCTGGCGTTGATCGCCGGCCTGCTGCTCGCCGTGACGGCCCCGCCGGGCGCCTCCGCGCAGACCCCGGCGCCGGCGGCCGGCCCGACCCTCAACCTCGACGACGCCCTGGCGCGGGCGAGCGGCGCCGATCCTTCCGCCGCGGGGTGGGACGCGCGCTTTGCCGCCGGCCAGGCGAGCATTCGCCAGGCCGGGGTCAAGCCGAACCCCTCGCTCGGCCTGGAGCTCGAGAACTTCACCGGCAGCGGCGCCTACGCGATGCTCGACCGCACCGAGGCGACGCTCAGCTACGAGCAGACGATCGAGCGGGGCGGCAAACGCGAGGCCCGCGTGGGGCTGGCCCGCGCCAGCGCCGAGATCACCCGGAGGCGCCGCGACATCCGTCGCCTGGACCTCCTGCGCGATGTGCAGGCGGCCTACGCTGAGGCCCTCGCGGCCGAGGCCGAACTGCTGATCGCCGAGGCGCGCCTGCTGGCGGCGCAGTCGGCGCAGACCGACGTGGAGCGTCGTGTGCGCGCCGCCCGGGACCCCCTGTTCGCCGGGTCGCGCGCCGGAGCCAACAGCGCCCAGGCCGAGGTCGACCGCGACCAGGCCCGCCTCGCGGCGCAGAACGCCCGCAGCACGCTTGCGCGCTTCTGGGGCGGTCCTGCCGACTTCACGCTGAACCTGGAGACGTTCTTCGGCGTCGCGCCCCCGGCGACCGTGGACCGTCCCGTTGCCGTCGCCGATCTGGCGCTTCTGGAAGCCGAGCGCGAGGTCGCCGCGGCCAGCGTGCGCCTCGAACAGTCGCGGGCCGTCACCGATCCCACGGTGCGGGCCGGAGTCCGCTACTTCGGCGACGGCAGCGACGTGGCCTTCGTCGTGGGGGGCAGCGTGCCGCTGCGGCTCAACGACAACAACAAGGGGGCGATTGACCGCGCGGTCGCCGAGCGCAGCGCCGCCGACGCCGACATCACGGCGGAGCGCCTCCTGCGCGAGCGTGAGATCGCAAGACTGACGGCTCGTATGGCGGCGTCGGCGGCGGAGTCCGAGCGGCTCCGCGCCGACGTCATTCCCCTGGCCATCCGGGCGGTGGAGCAGGTGCGCGACGGCTTCAACCGCGGCGGCTTCCAGTACGCCAATGTCGCCGAGGCCGAACGCGGGCTGGCCGACGCGCGCGCGCGTCGCGTGGCCGTCCTGCGCCAGTTTCATCTCGACCAGGCGGCGCTCGACCGTCTCACCGGGCGCCATGCGGCGCTCGCTTCCTCGAACCTCAATGCGGAGCGTCGCTGATGCACGCCACCTCGACCCGGCGGCTCAGCCGCCTGTCTGCCGTCCTCGCCTTGGCAGCGGCCCTCGCGGCCTGCGGCCAGGGTCCCGCCAAGGCGCCGGAAGGCGAGGCCCATGAGGCCGCCGCCGCGGAATTCGAGCGGGGACCGCACCGCGGCCGCCTGCTTCGAGACGGCGACTTCGCCCTCGAGATCACGCTCTATGAAGACGGGCCGGCGCCGCTCTTCCGGCTCTACGCCTTCAAGAACGACAAGCCGGTCGACCCGAAGGGCGTGCAGGTGAGCATCGCGCTGACCCGCCTCGGTCCGAAGGTCGATCGTTTCACCCTGACGCCGGAGGCCGACTACCTCACCAGTCCCGCGATCGTGAGCGAGCCTCACTCCTTCGATGTGAGCGTGGCCGCGACCCACGAAGGCAAGGCGCACAAGTGGGCCTACTCGTCCTATGAGGGCCGCACCACCATCACCGCGGACGCAGCCCGGGCCGGCGGCGTGACCACCGAGAAGGCCGGGTCGGCCGTGCTCGGCGAGACCCTGCCGATCAACGGTCGCGTCGAGATCGTCCCCGAAGGTCAGAGCGACGTTATCGCCCGCTATCCCGGCCGCGTGGTGAGCTTGACCGGTGAACTGGGCCAACGGGTCCGCCGGGGCCAGGTCCTGGCGCGCGTGGAGTCCAGCGAGAGCCTGCAGACCTATTCGGTGACCGCGCCGATCTCGGGTGTGATCGTCAAGAAGAACGTCACCACCGGGGGCATGACGGGCAACGAGCCCATCCTCGTGGTGGCCGACCCCACGAAGTTGCACGCCGAGTTCTTCCTCTATCCCCGCGACGCCGAGCGCGTCCGCGTGGGCCAGCGGGTCGAGGTGGTGAGCCTGGCCGGCGACCATCGCCTGACCAGCACCGTCGAAGCGGTCCTGCCCACCGCCGACCTCACCAACCAGACCCTGATCGCCCACGTCCATCTGACTAACCCGGGCGAGGCCTGGCGGCCCGGCCTGGGGGTGAAGGGCGTGGTCTCGGTGGGGACCACCACCGCGCCGCTCGCAGTGCGGACCAAGGCCATCCAACCGTTCCGCGACTTCGAGGTCGTCTACGCCAAGGTGGGGAACACCTACGAGGTGCGGATGCTGGAGATCGGCCGCCGCACGCCCGAATGGACCGAGGTCCTGGGCGGCCTCGAGCCGGGGACCGAATACGTGGTCGACGGCGCCTTCCTGATCCGCGCGGACATCGACAAGTCCGGCGCGAGCCACGACCACTAGGAGCGCAACGCCATGCTTGAACGCATCATTGCGCTCTCGATCCGCTTCCGATGGGTCGTGGTCGCCCTCGTGCTGGTGTTCGGGGCGATCGGCGTCTGGAGCTTCCAGCGCCTGCCCATCGACGCCACGCCGGACATCACCAACGTCCAGGTTCAGATCAACACCGAGGCT
Organism: Phenylobacterium sp.; assembly: GCF_004297125.1. Classification (GTDB taxonomy): domain Bacteria; phylum Pseudomonadota; class Alphaproteobacteria; order Caulobacterales; family Caulobacteraceae; genus Phenylobacterium. The sequence continues at coordinate 61,531 of NZ_SCVD01000039.1, forward strand.
CCGGGCTTCTCACCGCTGGAGTCCGAGCAGCGCATCACCTTCCCGGTAGAGACCGCGATCGCGGGCCTGCCGGGGCTCGATTACACGCGCTCGATCTCCCGCTACGGCCTCAGCCAGGTTACCGTCGTCTTCAAGGACGGGACCGACATCTACTTTGCCCGGCAGCTCGTCAACGAGCGTCTGCAGGCCGCGCGGAGCCAGCTGCCCGCAAGCCTCACGCCGGAGCTCGGACCGATCTCCACCGGTCTCGGCGAGATCTTCATGTACACCGTGGAGGCCAAGCCAGGCGCCCGCAAAGCCGACGGGACGGCCTACACGCCCGAAGACCTGCGGACTCTGCAGGACTGGGTGATCCGACCGCAGATGCGCAACACCCCCGGCGTCACCGAGGTCAACACCATCGGGGGCTTCGAGCGGCAGTACCACGTCACCCCCATTCCGGAGCGGCTCGCCGCGTTCGACGTGAGCATGTCGGAGGTGATCGGAGCCCTGGAGCGCAACAACGCCAACGTGGGCGCTGGCTACATTGAGCGCTTCGGCGAGCAGTACCTCGTCCGCGTGGCCGGCCAGGCTGCCACACGGGAGGATCTGGGTGCGATCCTGATCGCCAACCGGGGCGGCGTGCCGGTGCGGGTGGCGGACATCGCCGACGTGATCATGGGTGAGGAACTGCGCACCGGGGCCGCCACGGAGAACGGCCAGGAGGTGGTGCTCGGGACGGTGATGATGCTCGTCGGCGAGAACAGCCGGACGGTGGCGCAGGCCGCTGCGCAGCGCCTGGAAGAGGCCGGCAAGGCGCTTCCGGCCGGCGTCGTCGCCGAGCCGATCTATGACCGCACCGATCTCGTCGAGCGCGCCATCAAGACCGTCGCGACCAATCTGGTCGAAGGCGCGCTGCTGGTCATCGTCGTGCTGTTCCTGCTGCTCGGGAACATCAGGGCGGCGCTGATCACCGCCGCCGTGATCCCGATCACCATGCTGATGACCATCACCGGGATGGTGCGCGGCGGCGTCTCCGGCAACCTGATGAGCCTGGGCGCCCTCGACTTCGGCCTGATCGTCGACGGCGCGGTGATCATCGTCGAGAACTGCCTGCGCCGCTTCGGCGAGGCGCAGCACAGGCTCGGCCGTGTGCTGACCCGTGATGAGCGCTTCGACCTGGCGGCCACGGCTTCGGGAGAGGTCATCCGGCCGTCGCTGTTCGGGGTGCTGATTATCACCCTGGTCTATGTGCCGATCTTCGCCCTCACCGGCGTCGAGGGGAAGATGTTCCACCCCATGGCGGTCACGGTGGTCATGGCGTTGACCTTCGCGATCGTCCTGTCGCTGACCTTCGTGCCGGCGGCCGTGGCGCTCTTCGTGACCGGCCGCGTGGAGGAGAAGGACTCCTTCTTCATGCGGGGTGCGCGCCGGCTCTACGAGCCGGCCCTCGCTACCGCCCTGCGCCTTCGGGTGGTGTTCGTCGCTGTCGCCGTGGCGCTCGTTGCCATTTCGGGCTTCGCCGCCAGCCGGATGGGATCGGAATTCGTCCCGAACCTCGACGAAGGCGATATCGCCATGCACGCGCTGCGCATCCCGGGCACCAGCCTGACCCAGGCCGTCCAGATGCAGACCGCCCTGGAGAAGCGGATCAAACAGTTCCCGGAGGTCGACCGGGTGGTCGCCAAGATCGGCACCGCCGAGGTCGCCACAGATCCCATGCCGCCGTCCGTGGCTGACACCTTCATCATGCTGAAGGACCGCGAGGACTGGCCGGATCCGCGCAAGCCTAAGGCCCAACTCGTGGCTGAGATGCAGGCCGCCGTAGCGAAGATCCCCGGCAACAACTACGAGTTCACCCAGCCGATCCAGATGCGGTTCAACGAGCTGCTGTCGGGCGTGCGGGCGGATGTCGCCGTCAAGGTGTTCGGCGACGATCTCGATCAGCTGCTGACCCTCGGCAACGCGGTGAAGGAGGTCATCGAGGGAGTCGAGGGGGCCCAGGACGTGGGCGTCGAGCAGGTGACCGGCCTGCCGGTCCTGCAGATCACGCCGGACCGGGCGGCCCTCGCGCGCCTCGGCATCTCGCTGGCCGACGTTCAGGAGGTGGTCCAAGCCTCGGTGGGCGGCGTGGTCGCCGGCCAGGTGTTCGAGGGCGACCGCCGCTTCGACGTGGTCGTGCGCCTTCCGGAAGGCGTGCGGGGCGACACCGCCGCGATCGCGCGGCTGCAGATCCCGGTCCCCTCTGCCGGCGGGCGCTCGTTCGTGCCGCTGGAAGAGGTCGCCACCATCGCGGTGGAGAAGGGGCCGAACCAGATCAGTCGCGAGGACGGCAAGCGACGGGTCGTGGTCACCGCCAACGTGCGCGGCCGCGACCTGGGGTCGTTCATCACCGAGGCGCAGGCCAAGGTGGGCGCCGAGGTGGAGGTCCCGGCGGGCTACTGGATCAGCTACGGCGGCACCTTCGAGCAGCTGATCTCGGCGGCCAAGCGGCTGCAGCTGGTGGTGCCGGTGGTGCTGCTGCTGATCTTCGGCCTGCTCTTCGCCCTGTTCCGGTCGATCAAGGACAGCGCCATCGTCTTCTCCGGCGTGCCCCTGGCGCTGACCGGCGGCGTGGCGGCTCTGATGATGCGGGGCATGCCGCTGTCGATCTCCGCGGGCGTCGGGTTCATCGCGCTCTCGGGCGTGGCGGTGCTGAACGGCGTCGTGCTGGTCAGCTTCATTCGAGGCCTGATCGAAGAAGGCCAGGCGCCGCTCGACGCCATCCGCGAGGGCGCGCTCACACGCCTTCGCCCGGTGCTGATGACCGCGCTGGTGGCCAGCCTGGGGTTCGTGCCCATGGCGCTGAACGTGGGCGCCGGCGCCGAGGTCCAGCGCCCCCTGGCCACGGTGGTGATCGGGGGGATCATCTCCTCGACGTTGCTGACGCTGCTGGTGCTGCCGGCGCTCTACAGCCTCGTGCATGGCCGCGAGCGCGGGAGCGACTGGCCGAAACCCGCCTGGCTCGACCATCTGCCCTTCCGCAACGGCCGAAAGGCGGTGTGACCTTCGCCCCCCTCACACCGTCCGGGCGGCCGCTTGTCGGGAGCGGCCGCCCACCCCTCCGGCTTCACCGAGGTTCGCGCCATGCTTCAAGCGAGCATTCTGCTCAGATGGCGATCAGCCATCCTCCTTCTCCTCATGCTGGTCCTGCTGCTGATTGACGGCGCCCTCTCCGAGGCCCTGGCCCACGGGGTCGCCGAGGGTGACAAGGGCTACATCCAGGAGACGACCGGCGTGGTCTTCCTGCCGTTCGTCTACCTGGGGGCCAAGCACATGGTCACCGGCTACGACCACCTGCTGTTCCTGTTCGGGGTGATCTTCTTCCTCTATCGGATGAAGGACATCGGCATCTACGTGACCATGTTCGCCGTGGGTCACTCGACCACCCTGTTGCTGGGGGTGCTCACGGGCGTCAGCGTCTCAAGCTACCTGATCGATGCGATCATCGGCCTGTCGGTCGTCTACAAGGCGCTCGACAACCTGGGCGCCTTTCAGCGCTGGTTCGGGGTGCAGCCGAACACCAAGGCCGCGACCCTGATCTTCGGCCTGTTCCACGGCTTCGGACTGGCGACCAAGCTGCAGGACTTCCAGCTCTCTCCCGACGGCCTCGTCTGGAACCTCATCGGCTTCAACATCGGCGTCGAGCTGGGCCAGCTCCTGGCGCTTGGCGCCATCCTCATCGTCATGGGCTTCTGGCGACGGACGGACGGCTTCTGGAAGCACGCCTACCTCGCCAACGTCGTCCTCATGAGCCTCGGCTTCATCCTGACGGGCTACCAGCTCGTCGGCTTTTTCGTCGTCTGACGGGAGATCCCTCATGCACAACGCCAACAAGCCCCGTCTGTCCGAACTGCCCACCACGGGCCAGCTGCTGAAGTCCACGGTCCTGGCGGCCGGCGTGGCCGGCGCCCTCCTGGTCACGGTCGTGCTGCCCGCCGAGTATGGGGTCGATCCCACCCGCGTCGGCTCGGTGCTCGGCCTGACCGACATGGGCCGGATCAAGCGCCAGCTGGCCGCTGAGGCGGAGGTGGCAACCCGGGCTGAAGCCGCGTCGACGGCGCCGGCGCCGGCGGCGGCGCCTCCCGCTGCCGCCGGCGCCGCGGCGCCTGCCACGCCGGCGATGGGGGCGCGGTCGGACAGGACCGTGATCACGCTGAAGCCGAACGCCGCCGCCGAGATCAAGCTGGTGATGGAGGAGGGTGCGCGGGCGCGGTTCGTCTGGTCGAGCAGCGGCGGCAAGGTCAACTTCGACACCCACGCCGACCGTCCGGGTGTCAACTACCACGGCTACGGAAAGGGCTCCTCGCAGCGCGAGGCGGGCGAGCTTACCGCCGCCTTCACCGGCAGCCACGGCTGGTTCTGGCGCAACCGCACCGGCAAGACCGTGACCGTCACGCTGGAAACGTCCGGCGCCTACAGCGAGGTCAAGCGCGTGGTCTGACCGGCCGCGTCGGCCCGCCCGCGGCAAAGGACGTCGAGGAACCTTCGATGCTGAGCATCCTTTCCAACTTCACCTATCGGCGCCTGTTCCTGGCTCAGGTGATCGCCCTCGTCGGAACGGGCCTGGCCACCGTCGCCCTGGGCCTCCTCGCCTACGACCTCGCCGGCGCCGATGCGGGCGCGTTGCTGGGCGGGGCCCTGGCGATCAAGATGCTGGCCTACATCGGCGTGGGTCCGATCGTGAACGCCTTCGTGGACCGGCTGCCGCGCCGCGCTTTCCTGGTGGCTATGGACCTGGTCCGTGCGGCCATCGCGCTCGCGCTGCCGTTCGTCACCGAGATCTGGCAGATCTACGTCCTGATCTTCCTCCTGCAGTCCGCCTCGGCCGCCTTCACGCCCACCTTCCAGGCCGCCATCCCGGACATCTTGCCCGACGAGAAGGACTACACCCGCGCGCTCTCGCTCTCGCGGCTGGCCTACGACCTGGAGAGCCTCGTCAGCCCGATCCTGGCCGCCGCCCTGCTGACCCTGATCAGCTTCCACTGGCTGTTCGGCGGCACGGTGGTCGGGTTCCTCGCCTCGGCGGCGCTGGTGGTGTCCGTCGCGGTCCCGCAGCCCAGGCCCGCGCCACGGATCGGCGGGATCTATGCCCGCACGACCCGCGGGACCCGCATCTACCTGAAGACCCCGCGCCTGCGAGGCCTGCTGGCGCTGAACCTGGCCGCTGCGGCGGCCGGCGCGATGGTGATCGTCAACACGGTGGTCTACGTCCGCACCGTGCTGGGACGCGGCGCCGACGACGTGGCGCTGGCGCTGGCGGCCTTCGGCGGGGGCTCGATGGCGGCCGCGCTGGTGCTGCCGCGCGTGCTGGACCGGATCAAGGACCGCCCGGTCATGCTCGCCGCGGCCGGGCTCCTGGTGGCCGGACTGCTCGCCCTGGCGATGCAGGCGTTTTCCCCCGCCTTCGATCCGTGGGCGGCGCTGCTCGCGGGCTGGGCGGTCCTGGGGGTCGGCTACTCAGCCGTGCTGACGCCGTCGGGCCGGCTGCTGCGCCGCTCGGCGAACCCTGAGGACCGCAGCGCGCTGTTCGCCGCGCAGTTCGCGCTCTCGCACGCCTGCTGGCTCGTGACCTACCTCGTCGCCGGCCAGCTGGGCGCGCAGGCGGGCATGGGATGGACGATGATCGCGCTGGCGGGGCTGGCCGCCCTGGGCGTCCTGGCCGCGCTCGTGACCTGGCCGCGACGCGATCCTCAGGCGCTTACGCACGAGCACGCGGACCTTCCGCCGGACCATCCGCATCTGGCGGGTGCGCGGCAAGCGCACGCCCATGACTACGTGATCGACGATCTCCACCACGCCTGGCCCCGCGGATGACACGAGGATCGATGCGCCATCGCGTAACCGTAACCGTACTGAAACGGGCGCCCGGCGGTCGCCGTGCTAGCCAGGGTCACATGATGAGCCCGCGAACCGACGTGCGTGCGGTGTGCGCCGTGCTGATGATCCTGACCGGCCTGGCCTGGGCGGGCGCGGCGCTGGCTCACAACATCGGCGGGACGGACGCGGCCTTCGTCGCCGCCACCCGCGGGCCCGACCCGATCCCCTTCGCCTATCTCGGCGCCAAGCACATGGTGACCGGCTACGACCACCTGCTGTTCCTGGTGGGTGTGATCTTCTTCCTGTTCCGGCTCCGGCAGATCGCGCTCTACGTCAGCCTGTTTTCCCTGGGCCACTCGCTGACCCTGCTGGCGGGCGTGTTCTTAGACCTGCACGTCTCTCCGCACCTCGTGGACGCGGTGATCGGGCTGTCGGTGGCCTACAAGGCCTTCGACAACCTGGGCGGCTTCCGGACGCTGTTCGGGGTGCAGCCCGACACCCGCGTGGCAGTGTTCGGCTTCGGCCTGATCCACGGGTTCGGCCTGGCCACCAAGCTGCAGGCCCTGAACCTTAATCCCGACGGCCTGCTCGCCAACCTGGTGTCGTTCAACCTGGGCGTCGAGCTGGGCCAGATCCTGGCCTTGTCGCTGATCCTGGTGGCCATGACCCTCTGGCGACGCTCGCCGCTGTTCGCGCGGACGGCGGCGGGAGCGAACGTCCTGCTGATGCTGGCGGGCTTCGTCCTCGCCGGCCAGCAGCTGGCGGGATACATCTTCGGTGGAGCGGTGACATGAGCGCAAACGAGCAACCGGGCCGGCCCATGGCGAAGGGGCGGCTCCTCCTGGCGACGCTCGGCGCCCTGGTCCTGGGGAGCCTGATCGTGCTGGGCGCGATCCTGCCGGCGGAGTTCAACAGGGACCCGCTGGGCTTCGGCAAGCTTTCGGGGCTCTCGCGTCTCTGGGCGCCCGAGGACCAGCAGGTGGACACCACGGCCGGGGCGGCGCGGGCGCGCGAGTACGAGGCCAGCTTCCGCAGCGATGTGATCGAGATCCCGCTGGGCGACTTCATGGCCGGGGCCGACAAGTCCGAGCTCGAGTACAAGGTGCGGATGAAGAAGGACGCCACCCTGATCTACTCCTGGGAGGTGGTCGGGGCCAGCGACGCGCGGGACTTCCGCTTCGACCAGCACGGCCACACGACGCCGAAGCCGGGGGAGGCGATGGCCGTCTCGACCTGGAAGCAGGCCTTCGGGCTCAAGCAGAACGGCGCGCTGACCGCGCCCTTCGACGGCATCCAGGGCTGGCAGTTCTCCAACTCCGGCGAGAAGCCCGTGGTCGTGCGCCTGAGGTTGGCCGGTTTCTACGACCTCGTGCCCGCGGGCCAGCCGGGCAACGAGGCGGGCATCGTCCCAAACGCGCCGGCCGCGGCGGCTCGCCCCGAGGCCGCGTCGGCCCAGACGGCGAATCCCTGAGGCGCCGCCGCCGCCTGGCGCGCCCGAACGGTCGCCTCGTCGAAAAGCAGGGCGCGGAGCACGCCGCCGGAGACCGGTCCCGACGGCGCGAACGCGGCGGGGACGCCGGGGGCCGTGACAAGCGCGCCGCCCAGAGGGAGGGCGAACGGCGGCTGGCCCGGAAGGCGCAGGTGCGGCCGTCCCACGCCGATCATCACCCATATCGCGAACGCCTGGTCATCGGCCCCGTCGGCGCCCGGAGGGGCTGCGCCGGCCGCGTCCCTGTCCGCGAACCAGGGCGTGGTGATGCGGGTAAGCCTTGCGCCGAACGCCGCGCGGACCGCGGGCAGGACGCGGCGGCCGATGCAGGTCGCGGTCGCGCCCTGAAGCAGGGGGTCGCACAGGTGGTCCTGGAACGCGCCGCCCAGGGTCTCCGTGCGCAGCCGCCCGCACAGGTCGGCCGCGAAGACGTCGTCGATCCGCAGGGCGCGACGGGGTCCCTGCGCGGCGGGCGGCGAGGGCGTCCCCGCAATCACCGGCCCAGCGGCGCCGCCCGCGCCTCGGGTTCGTCAGGAGCGGGATCCGCGAGACCCGCGGTGGCGGCGCGGAACAGCTGCACGGGGTCCGCGCCCAGGGACGTGGCGATCACGAAGAATTCGAGCAGCTCGACGCGGCGCTGTCCGCGCTCGATCATCGAGATGTGCGACGGGCATTTGCCGATGCGCGCCGCGAGCTCGCGCTGCGGGACGCCGGCCCTGCGCCGCGCCCGGATCAGCGCCTCGCGAACCGTGCGGTAGGCCGGGCTGAACACCGGGCTCGGCTGGCGCGAGAAGGCCATCGCCTCAGTGCATCAACTGGCCGAGGAAGGCGCGCGTCCGCTCATGGCGCGGCGACTCGAAGAAGGCGTCGGGTTCGGCGCTCTCCACGATCTGCCCCTGGTCCATGAACACCACCCGGTCCGCAGCCTGCCGGGCGAAGCCCATCTCGTGGGTCACCACCAACATGGTCATGCCGTCGTTGGCGAGGCCGATCATCGTCTCCAGCACCTCCTTGACCATCTCCGGGTCCAGGGCCGAGGTCGGTTCGTCGAAGAGCATGATCTTCGGGTCGAGGCAGAGCGAACGCGCGATCGCGACGCGCTGCTGCTGGCCGCCCGACAGCTGGCCCGGGTACTTGTGCGCCTGTTCCGGGATGCGGACCCGCTCGAGGAGGGCCATGGCGCGCGCTTCCGCTTCGGCGCGGTTCTGTCGCGCCACCGAGACCGGCGCCAGGACGCAGTTCTCGAGCACGGTCAGGTGCGGGAACAGGTTGAAGCTCTGGAACACCATGCCGACCTCGCGGCGGATGGCGTTGAGTTGCCGCGGTTCGCTGCCCGCGCGCACGCCGTTGACGACGATCTCCCCGTCTTGGTGCCGCTCCAGCTGGTTGATGCAGCGGATGAGCGTGGACTTGCCGGAGCCCGATGGCCCGCAGATCACGATGCGCTCGCCGGGCGCCACGCGGAGGTCGACACCGCGCAGCGCATGAAAGTCGCCGAACCACTTGTGCACGCCGCGCAGTTCGACGGCGCTGTCCGCCGGGGCGGAGGTCTGGGCGAAGCTCATGGGCGGCTGGCCTTGTTGCGGCGCTCCATCGCCTCGGCGAACCGGCCGAAGCCGAAGCAAAGGACGAAGTAGATGGCGCTGATGAACACGTAGGTTTCGATGGCGGGCGAACTCCAGGCGGGGTCGGCGAGCGCCGCCTTTCCGGAGCTGATCAGGTCGAACAGGCCGACGACCAGCACCAGGCTGGTGTTCTTGATCATGACGATGATGGTGTTGGTGAGCGCCGGGATCGAAATGGCGATGGCCTGCGGCAGCACCACGAGGCGCTGGGTGCGCCAGTACCCCAGCCCGAGGGCCGCCGCCGCCTCGTACTGCCCCTTCGGCACGGCCTGGAGCCCGCCGCGGATCACCTCGGCCATGTAGGCCGCCGCGAACAGCAGGAGCGCGATCAGGGCGCGCATCAGCTTGTCCGGCAGCAGGGCCTCCGGGACCATCAGCGGCAGCATGATCGAGGCGATGAACAGGATGCTGAGCAGCGGCAGGGCCCGGGTCGCCTCCACGAACACCGTGCAGAGGGTGCGGATCGCCGGCAGGTCGGAGCGGCGGCCGAGCGCGAGCAGGACGGCCAGTGGGAAGCCGCCGCCGATCGCCACCACGGTGAGGATCAGGGTGACCGGCAGCCCGCCCCATTCGGCGGTGGGCACGGGCGTCAGCCCGAGCACCCCGCCGCCCATCAGGATCTGGATGGCGAGGAGCATGACGAGCCAGATGACGCCCAGGCGCGGGCGCCACGCGCTCGGGCGCACGGACCAGGCGAGCAGGGCCAGCAGGCCCAGGCAGACGAGCGCCGGACGCCAGCGTTCGTCCAGGGGGTAGATCCCGAACAGGATCTGGCTGTGCTTGGCGATCACGAAGCTCCAGCAGGCCCCGGCCGCGGCGCGGCAGGTCTCCGGCGTGGCCGGCAGGACCGCCGCGTCGAACACGGCCCAGCGCGCCAGCGGCGGAACCGCCCAGACCAGGACGGCCGCCACGAGAAGCGTGAGCGTCGCGTTGAGCGGGGTATCGACGAGGCGGATCAGGCCCGTGGGCAGCCACGACGGGCGACGCACCGGCGCGATCATGCGGGAGGCGTCGGTCATCTCAACGCTCCCGAAGCGCGACGCGGCGGTTGTAGAGGTTCAGCGCCGCCGAGATGCTGAGGTTGATGGCGAGGTAGACGGCCACGATGATCAGCGTCCCCTCCACCGCGTGGCTGCTCGTGTTGATGAGCGTGCCCATGATGGTGAGGAAGTCCGTATAGCCGACCGCCAGGGCCAGGGTGCTGTTCTTGACGATGTTGATGTACTGGCTGGTCATCGGCGGCAGGATCGCGCGCAAGGTCTGCGGGATGATCACCAGGTGCAGCGTCTGGGCATAGCCGAGCCCGAGCGCGCGCGCCGCCTCCCACTGGCCCCTCGGCACGGACTGGATGCCGCCGCGGACGATCTCGGCCACGAAGCCGGTCGTGTAGAGGGTCAGACCGAGAAGGATGGTCGCGAGCTCGGGCGTGAGGGTCGCCTGACCGGCGGCGTTGAGGGCCGGCACGGTCAGGCCGCGCATGGTCAGGGTCGCCGGGCCGAGCTGGAGCACCGCCTCGGGCGGCAGAGCCTGGCTCCATAGGGTGTAGATGAAGATCAGCAGCAGGATGGGCGGGGTGTTGCGCACGCCCTCGACCCAGACCTGGGCGAGTCGGGCGACGAGGGGGTTCTCGCTCAGGCGGGCGATCCCGAGGAGCAGCCCCAGCCCGGTGGAGCCCACGCACACGATCGCGGATACGAAGAGGGTGTTGACGACGCCGACGGCGATCGCCCAGAGAGCTATGTCCTCCGGACTGAAGGGCAGGACCGTCTCGGCCACGCTGAATCCGGCGCGCTCCACCAGGAAGTCGAGGCCGAGCGGCAAGCCGCGGGCGCGCAGGTTCTCGAGGGTGGTGACGGCGACCAGGGCCAGGGCCCCGAGCGCGGCCGCCACCGCGAGGCCCTGCAGGAGCCAGGCCGAGGCCCGTCGGGTCGAGGGGGGCGTGCGCGCCATCACGAGGTCCGCCAGGGCCATGGGCTCAGTCCCACGGGAACGGGAACATCAGGCCGCCGTCCGTGTACAGCCGGTTCAGGCCGCGCTCAGCCTTGATGGGGGTGCCGGCGCCGAGGTTTCGCTCCCAGATCTCGCCGTAGTTGCCGACCTGCTTGATCACATTGTAAGCCCAGCGCGGGTCGAGGCCGATCACCCGGCCGAACGCCGGATCCCCGCCCAGCACCCGCTTCACGTCCGGCGGCCCGTTCTTCGCCTTGTCGTCGACGTTGGCCTGGGTGATGCCGTTCTGCTCGGCCCAGAGCAGGACGTTGACCGTCCAGCGGACCACGTCGAACCAGCGGTCGTCGCCGCGCGGGATCGCCACGCCATTGGGCTCCACGCCCGAGCCGACTGTGAGCGGCAGGTGCTCGGCGGGGTTCTTCGCCACGATCGCGATCTGGCTCCGCGCCGACAGCCCGTCGGTGATGTAGCCGTCGCAGCGACCAGCCAGGTAGGTGTCGCGCGCCGTGATCGTGGAGTCGAAATAGACCCGGGTGAGCTTGATCCCGTTCTCGGCCTCGACCTCGTCGAGCGCCTTCTCCGTGAGGCTGCCGCCGCCCTGCAGGCAGATGGTCCGGCCGCCCAGCCCGCCGGGCTCGGTCACGCCCAGCGCCTTGCGCACCACGATCGCGTCGCGGTCGTACATGGTGACGGCGACAAAGCGCATGGCCAGATCGCGGGTGAAGGTGACGGTGGTCGTGCGCGACAGCACGTCGATCTCACCGGTCTGCAGCGCCGGCAGGCGCTGGGCGGCGTTGAGCGGCGTGAACTGGACCTTGGCCGCGTCACCCAGCACCGCGGCGGCCAGCGCACGGCAGACGTCGCTGTCGAAGCCCCGCCACACGCCCTTCTCGTCCGGGCGCGACAGGCCAGGCACGCCCTGGCTGCCGCTGCAGTTCAGGTGGCCGCGGGTCTTGATGCGGTCCACCACGCCCTCAGTCTTGCCGGCTGGCGGCGAACAGGCGGCGAGCGCGGCGGCGAGGGCCGCGGCGGCCAGCCAGATCGTCTTGCGTCCCATCAGCCAATCCCCTCTTGAGCTGCGGTGGCCGCCAGCGGCGCGAAGGCGCGGCGAAGGTCGGTGAGCAGGTCTTCCACGTTCTCGAGCCCGGCGCTGAACCGCAGGACCGGACCGACGTGGCTGGCCGGCGTCACGGTGCGCGGCGGAACCTGCCGCATCGCGGCCACGACGCTGTGGGTCCCGCCCCAGCTGGCGCCGATCGCGAAAAGCTCCAGTGACTCTACGCAGGCGTCGAGCCGCGCCCTCGCGGCATCGTGAACATAGACGCTGAACAGCCCCGAGCCGCCGGCGAAGTCGCGCTTCCAGGCGTCGTGGCCCGGCGTCCCGGGCCGCGCAGGATGGCGCACCTCGGCCACCCAGGACTGCTCGGCGAACCAGGCGGCCAGGTGGGTCGCGGTGGCCTCGCTGCGGTCGAGGCGGACTGCCAGCGTCTCCAGGCCGCGCAGCACCAGGCTGGCGTCGTCGGCCGAGACGCCGCAGCCCATGAAGCGGGAGACGTCCTTCAGCCGCCGGTAGAGCGCTTCGTCGCGGACCGCCAGCGACCCCATGATCACGTCCGAGTGGCCGCTCAGGTACTTCGAGGCGGCGTTCATGGAGACGTCGACGCCGTGGTCGAGGGGCCGGAACCGCAGCGGGGTCGCCCAGGTGTTGTCGGCCGCCACCTTGGCGCCGTGGCGATGGGCGCGGGCCACCAGGTCCGCCACGTCGGGCGTCTCCATGGTCACCGAACCGGGTGCCTCCAGCCAGAGGAGCGGCGTGTTCGGCCCGAGCAGGCGATCGACCGCGTCCGGCCGCATGGGATCGTAGAACTGGGCCTCGATGCCCAAGCCGTCGAGGAAGTCGGCGGCGAACGGACGCAGGGTCTCGTAGCCGTTGTCGGGGAAGAGCACGCGCGAGCCGGTCCTGGCGAACGCCAGGGTGGTCAGCACGATGGCTGCGAAGCCGGACTGCACCACCAGGCACTTCTCGGCGCCTTCCAGACGCGCGATGCGTTTTTCGAGGGTCCGGGCGGTGGGCGTGCCGTAGAGACCGTAGGAATAGCCGTCGTAGATGGCTTCGCGCCGGCTCTGGTAGGCCTCCACAGTCGGGAAGACAACGGTGGATGCCCGGTGCACGGCCGGCGTCAGGCTCCGGAACGGCGGGTCGTCGCCGTCGCGTCCGTAAACGCAGTGGGTGTCGTCGTGCATGGGCGTCCTCTCCTTCCACGATGGTTAGGGAGCGCCCGGAAGAGGATCAATTGCATAGATATCGCGCTACCATGCGCTGATGTTATAGGGCGGCATGAACCTCACGCTCATCGAGTGCTTCAACGCAGTGATGAAGACCGGCTCGACCACGGGCGCGGCCAAGGTCCTCGGCATTTCGCAGCCGGCGGTGAGTCGGTCGCTGAAGCGCCTCGAGGACACGACGCGACTGAAACTCTTCGAGCGGTCCGGCCCACGCCTTGTTCCGACGCCGGAGGCGGAGCTTCTGCACCGCGAGATCGTGGATACCTATGTCGGCCTGGACCGCATCCGCCAGGCGGTGGCGCGCATCCGGGCGTCCGGCACGGGCGCCCTGCGCGTGGCCAGCTCCGCGGCCCTGGGGCTCAACTTCACGCCGGCGGTGCTGCGCCGGTTCCTGGCCAGCCGCCCTGAGGTGCGGGTAAGCCTGGAGATCGCCAACTCGACGATCGTCCGCAACCTGGTGGCCAGCGGCAGCTACGACATCGGGCTGTGCGCCGACGAGATCGACACCGCGAACCTCGTCGCGCGGCCGTTCATGGTCACCCCGGGGATCTGCGTCATGCGGCGCGACCATCCGCTGTCGGCCGAGGCCATCATCCGGCCCGAGATGCTCGACGGTCAGCCGGTGGTCTCGTTCCCTCCCGAGGATCGGGTGCGAAAGCGCTTCGACGAGGTGCTGGCGCAGGCAGGGGTCCAGCCGCGCTTCGCGGTCGAGACCCAATTCGGCGCGGTCGTCTGCGAATTCGTGCTCCAGGGGCTGGGCCTGGGCCTCGTCAACTCCCTGACCTACCTCTCCGGCCGCTTCGAAGAGGCCGGTCTGGTCGCCCGTCCCTTCGAGCCGGCGGTCACCTTCGAAAACCTGATGATCCTGCCGCCGCACCGCGCGCGCTCGCGCATCCTCGACGAGCTTGTGCGCCTCCTGGTCGCCGAGTGCGGTCAGATGGAAGCGGCCTGCTTCGCCCGCTTCGGTGGCGAGAAGCCGGCCCCGCCGGTCAAGTCTGCAAAGGCTCGCGCACCGCGAAGACCGCGCTGACCTCCACGGGGACGCCGAACGGCAGCGTGGCCACGCCCACGGCGGCGCGGGCGTGGCCGCCCGCCGGTCCCAGGACCTCCACGAGCAGGTCCGACGCGCCGTTGATCACCTCCGAGTGCGCCTCGAACCCCGGGACCGCGGCGACGAACCCGGAGAGCTGCAGGCAGGCGCGCACGCGCCCGAGATCGCCGCCCAGCGCCTGGCGCAAGACGGAAAGCACCGCCAGCGCGCAGGCGCGCGCCGCGGCCTTTCCGGCCGCCACATCGATTTCGTCCCCCACCTGCCCGCGGATCAGCTGAGCGCCGTCGCGCGGCAGTTGCCCGGAGACGTAGGCCAGGCCCGCATGCAGGACCACGGGCCGGTAGGCGGCCGCGGCGGCTGGCGGCGGGGGGAGATCGATGGCGAGCTCGCGCAGCCGCGCGTCGATGGCGTTCATCGGAGGATCCGTCGGGCAAGGAGGACGGGCGCGCCGTCCCGACCGGACCGCGCGCCCGGGGACCGGGGCGGGGGAGGCGCGCGCCGGCGTTAGAAGCGGTAGGCGGCCTTCACGTAGTAGAAGCGGCCACCCACCCCGTAGGGGGCGATGTAGGCGAAGGGGAAGATGCCGGCGTTGTCGGCGCCGTTCGTGCCCGCCGCGACGCTGGCCGCCGTCGAGGCGATCTGGTGCTCCGGGTACCTGTCGAACAGGTTGGCGACGCCGGCGGTGACGCTGGCCTGCTCGGTGACGTCGAACTTCACATCGAGGTCGAAGATGATGTCGGCGCGGAAGGTCTGCACGAGGTCGCGGTTCGCCGAGCCCGGGGCGGTCGGCGAGAGCCGCACCGTGTAGCCCGGGATGAGGGCCGCGACCTGGGCCGGCGTGCGGTTGGTGAGCGAAACCTGCTCCACCTCGCCGTAGCGGGTGGCGGTCGCGTTGACCGTCCAGCGATCCCGTTTCCAGGTCAGGTTGACGGTCTCCTTGTCCTGCGGCGTGCTCTTGGCGAGCCGGATCTGCTGGGTGAGGTCCACGAGCGGCGCGGTGATGCCGAAGGCGGCGATCTCCGGCGGCGCGCCGTCGATCCGATCGAAGGTGGTCTCGGTGACGTTGGCGGCGAGCGTGGCGGTGAGCGAGCCCAGGTCGCCGAGGTCGTGGCGGTAGCGCAGGGTCACATCGACCCCCTTCGTGGTCGTGTCGACGCCGTTGGTCAGGTAGCTCGCCGCGGCGATGCCGGAGAAGCCCTGCGACGCCAGGAAGTTGGTCAGCGCCGTGCTCTGGAAGTTCGAGGAGATGACGATCCGGTCCTTCAGCTTGATCCGGTAGGCGTCGACCGTCGCGGAGAGCCCGCCGCGGTTGAAGACCAAGCCGACCGACAGGTTGTCGGACTTCTCGGGCTTCAGCGGCTTGGCCCCGATCAGCGGCGCCACAGGATCGTTGACGGACACGATCCGCACCTTCAGCAACTGACCGTTGACGAAGGTGAAGTCGCTCTGGCTGTAGAACGACTGCGCGAGGGCCGGGGCCCGGAAGCCGGAACCGACGGTGCCGCGAAGGGCGAGGCCGTCGGCGAGTTCGAAGCGTCCGGCGAACTTGTAGTTGGTGGTCGTCCCGAAGTCGGAATAGTCCTCGTAGCGCAGGGCGGCGGAGAGCTGCAGCCGATCGCCGAAGTCCTTCTCGACCTCCGCATAGATCGCCTTGCTGTCGCGCTCGCCGGGGATGATATCGGAGGGCGAGACCCCGACCGCGGACTGGATGCCCACGGGGGCGGGCCGGCCGGCGTTCGGGCCGTCGAGGATCGGGACGCCGCCGTTGGCGTAGCTGGCCGGCTCGCCGGCCTTCAGGCGATACCACTCCTTGCGGTACTCCAGGCCCGCCGCGAAGCGCAGCGGGCCGGCGCCGCCAAGGTCGAACGCGCGGCTCACGTCCAGGTTGGTGGTCCACTGGCGAAACTTCGCGCCGCCGCGCAGCACCGAGGTCGGGCTCGCCGCGCCCAGCGAGGCGTTGACCGAGTTCGTGACGCGCAGCCGGTCCTCCGAGACGCCGTAGACGCTGGAGAGGTCCCATGCGAAGCCCGCGAGGTCGTCGCCTCTCAGGCCCGTGGCGAACGAGGTGTTCTCCAGCCGGGTATGCTGTTCCGGCCGGAAGCCGTTGGGGAAGATCGAGCGGACGGTCTCGTCCTGGCCGGGGCGGCGGATGAAGTTGAAGCTGACGCCGTCCAGGCGGTTGTAGCCGCCGAAGGCATAGGCGGTGACTGCCGCCGAGAGCGGCAGCTCGGCGTTGAAGAACACGGCGGCGTTTTCGTAGTCCGGTTCGCCATACAACCAGTTGTCGCGGTCGAAGGTGGCCTCCCGCGGGTCGAGCGTCCCGTTCGCCGGTGTGAGCCCGACGCCGGAGCCGAAGTTTCCGGACGGGAGCACGAGACCGCCGGTGGCGTTGGTCCCGAAGTACTGCTGGCGGGTGTCGAGCCGCGCGCGGTCGGTGTGGCCATGGTC
Source organism: Phenylobacterium sp. (assembly GCF_004297125.1). Taxonomy (GTDB): domain Bacteria; phylum Pseudomonadota; class Alphaproteobacteria; order Caulobacterales; family Caulobacteraceae; genus Phenylobacterium. The sequence goes on from NZ_SCVD01000039.1 coordinate 78,218, forward strand.
CTGGTAGGCCGCGGTGATACGCACCACGCCGTCCTCGCCGAACGCGAAGCCCTGGGCGGCGGAGACCTGGATGTCGCGGCCATCGCCCTTGTCGGTGACGCCGTAGCGGCCCTGGGCTGCGAACCCCTTGCTGCGGTCGAGCTGCAGGTTGATCACGCCGGCGATGGCGTCGGACCCGTACTGCGCGGCGGCGCCGTCGCGCAACACCTCGACGCTGGAGATGGCGAGCTGGGGAATGGCGTTGAAGTCATAGGCGACGTCGCCGCGCCCGATCTGTTGGTTGGCGTTCAGCTCGGCGTTGGTGTGCCGCCGCTTGCTGTTCACTAGCATGAGGATCTGGCCGGTGGAGAGCCCGCGCAGGGTCGGCGGGGTCAGGAAATCCAATGCGCCGGCCGCGGTCGGCCGGGGCGTGCTGAAGCTGGGCACCGTCACCTTGATCTGCCCCTGGAGATCGCTGGCGCCGGTCTTGGCGAGGTCCTCGCTGGAGACCGAGTCGATGGGACTGGGCGAGTCCGTAACCACCCGCGGCCCGAAGCGGGAGCCGGTGACCACCACCTCGCCGATCGTGGACGTGTCGGCCTCGGCCTGGGCCGACGCCGAACCCGGCGCCGCCAGCATCCCGATCGCCGCCAAGGCTGCGCAGGACACCGTAGTCCGGAGCTCCAGCTTTCCCCGCATGTCTTCATCTCCCCTCACGCCCCGCGAGCGGTCGCAGCCGGCGTCCGAGGGAGAGCGCACCATGCCAGGGGGCTGACTTCAAATGCGCATTGACCGCACCATTATGCATGTGGGTTATCTCGGATTGAGGCGCCCCGCCTGTCCGGCGACGGGTCGACGGGACTCTTCCCGGCTGTGCCGCTGCTTCGCAGCGGCGGACCCAGAGCCGATTGGCCGAGCGGACCGCCATGATTCCCAGATCGTCCGCCACGAGGCGGAGAAGCATGTGCCGCGGCTGGAGGTTGCCTTCCGCATTGCCGGGCGTTCGCTGCGGCCCTGGGGGAGTCCTGCAGCGATTGGACCAATCTTCCCGAGCGGGAAGATTTGTAGGTGTCCGGAGCCGACCCACAGGGCGCGCGGTCAGTCCTTCGGGCGCCTGCCATCGGCCGCGCGAAGCTGCGCCCGGCCGGCCTCGGCCAGTTGCTCGTAGAACTGCAGGTGAGCATCCAGCACCGTGAGCGGGTCGACGGCAGCGACGGCGTCCTGCATCTCGTTGTCGAACTCATCGACGGCGCTCGCCTGCACGAGCATGAACTTGTTGTGCGCGAAGACGTGGGCGATCCGGGGCTTGCCCAGGTGGAACGCCGCCAGGATCGCGAAGTGGTCGAGCTTAAGGATGTCTGCGAACAGGCGAACGCGGGCGAGCAGCAGGCCGGTGCGGCCGTTCTCGAAGTCCTGATACGCCCGCGGTGAGATGCCCATCCGCCCGGCCATCTCAGGAGACCGCACGCCGCGCATGACGCGAAGTGGCTTGAGGATAAGCGGGGCAAGCTCAGCATAGCCGAACTCATCCAAGCCCTTCGCAACCATAGCAACTGTCCTGTCACGAACGCGACTTATCGTGGAGTAAGCGGCGTGGCGCGGGGGATCAAGCGTGTCCACGCGCACTTTGCGCGGGACGGTAGTCCAGTCACTTGGAGATGGCGGAATTCCTGCCGCACGGCTTCGCGCCGGCGTCCTTGCGCCTTGCTCCTGCCATCGCCGGAGGCACGATCTGAAGCTGCTGCCGTCGCAAACCGGCAGATTTTCTGCCGACAACTAGAGGTTCTTCTTCTGAGTATTCAAAAATAGAAATCAACGACTGTTATCGGCGGAACATTAGAGGTCGGGACCGCTTCTTTTGGTGTGAATATCGCGAGAGGCTAACCTCGTTGGGCGTAGGTCTTCGCATTGTGTCGGCCGCGGGTGGACTGCTGCTTGGACTCCAGGCTGCAACGCAGTTCGTGGGTTGGACCTTCGCATGGTCGCCCATGCTTGGGCGCGGCGTGCAGGCCGGACCCGATCTGACGCTCTATCCGCCCTGGCGCATCCTGGTGTGGCGGCGTGAGTTTGCCGCTGAAGCGCCGCGCGTCTTCGCCTCCGCCGGTTCGGTCATCCTCCTCGCCGTCGCTGGGGGGCTTGGCCTGGCCGTGGTTCTCGACGGCCAGAGCGCGTCGATCCGCCGGACGCGAGGCTGGGGCGGACGCGGCGACGCGCGATGCGCGGGCCTGTTCGCGAAGGCCGGCTGCGTCCTCGGCGAAATCGGCGGACGCGTGCTGATCACCGCGGACCTGCGACCGACGCTGGTCACCGGCGGCACGCGGAGCGGCAAGGGCAGAGGCCACGTCGTCCCGAGCCTGCTCAGCTGGTCCGAGAGTGTCATGGTCCACGACCCCAAGGGCGAGCTTTGGACCGTCACGGCCGGATGGCGCGCCGGCTTCTCGCACGTGCTTCGGTTCAACCCCCGCGATCTGCAGTCGGCGCGATGGAATCCGCTGGCTGAGATCCAGCCCGGCGCCGCCGAGCTCGCTCAGGTGCAGCGCCTCGTGGCGATCCTGTCCGATCCCGGCGGTGTCCGCGACGAGGAGGCCATCTGGGACAAGTCCGCGTCCGAGATCCTCGAGGCGGTGATCCTCCACGTCCTCTACGCGGCGGAGGACACGGCCAAGACCTTGCTGAAGGTCCGCGAGCTGCTCGCCGATCTCGACGAAGCGGCCGAGGTCATGCTGCGGACCCAGCACGTCCGGGATGCGGACGGCGAGCCGCAGACCCACCCCTTCATCCGCACCGCCGTGAAAGGCTACGCCGCCATGCACGACCGATTCCGGACCTCGGTGCAGGGCACGGCCCGATCCTACCTGAAGTGGCTTGCCGGCGACGACGTTGAGCGCGCGCTGTCGGCGTCGGACTTCACGGTGGGAGACCTCATGTGCGCGGACGCTCCGGTCAGCCTCTATGTCCAGCTTGCGCCGGCGGACGCTGCCGCACTGAAGCCGCTGGTGCGGCTGCTGTTCTATGCCGCCGCCCAGTCGCTGACGGCCCACGAGGGGACCGACGCTTCGGGCCGCGCCAAGCGCCACAAGCTGCTGATGGCCATGGACGAGTTCCCGCTGCTGGGCCGCGTCGAGTTCTTCGAGAAGAGCCTGCGGCTGATGAGCGGCTATGGGTTAAAGACCATGTTTGTGGCCCAGAGCCTCAACGACATCGTCGAGACCTACGGACCCAACAACACCATCCTCGACAACTGCTTCGTCTACACCTCGTTTGCGGCGCTCGATCCCCTGACGCAAGACAAGGTCTCACGTCTCACCGGGACGATCGCGGAGACCCGGACCAGCCGCAGCGGCCCGGCCGGCCTCGGCGCGGGACGCAGCTCCGTCTCGCGCTCCGAGGTGGAGCGACCGCTCCTGGAACCCGGCGAGATCCGCGCCCTTCCGGACGACGAGCAGCTCGTCTTTGTGGCGGGCCAGAAGCCACTGCGCACCCGCAAGGTTCGCTACGACGCGCGCGAACCCTTCCGCCGTCGCGCCGCGATCGTCGCGCCGACCGGGGGGATCGACGCGCCAGGCCGCCCGACACACCCTTGGGCCGGCCGCCGCGCCCTGGGCGAGGACGCCAATGCCGCACTGCCCCGTTTCAAGGAGGCCGTGGCCGCCATGGACGACCGCAAGGCGGCGGCCCGGGTCGCGGAAATCTACCAGAAGGCAGCCGAGGATCTGGCGGCGCAGGACGCGGTCCTGGATCATCTGCAGGGAGGCCGCCGTGGCCAGAGCTGACGAGAAGCCCACCCCGCGCGTACAGGTCTATTTCGAGAACCCGAAGACCGAGCTCGCCTTGCGGCGGGAAGCGCGCGCGAACCGGATGACGCTGAGCCGCGCCGCCGAGCAGGCCATTTCGCGAGGCCTGCAGCGCCGTCCGGCCGCGGACCCCGAGGACCGGCTGCTGGCGCTCGATCGCGCGCTTCGTGATCACATGCGCGCCACCGCCCGCGACATGACCATCGTCCAGGAACTGCTGGTGGAGTTCGCGCGCGCGTTCTTCGCGCGCCTGCCCGACACGGCGGCGGACCAGGACCCACTGCTGCGGGCCGCGGTCGAGGCCCGCATCGGGCGCCTGCTGGACGCCGCCGCGGCGCGGATCGTGGCCGGCGGAACGCGCACGACGGACGAGGCGACCGCCGCCGAGCCACGGTCGTTCTCCACGGCCGCCGAATGACCGCGGAGGCGCTGGCCCAGGCCCGTCGGCGCGAGGCGCTGGATCATGCCCTGGGCGATGTGGTGCTGCGGGCGCTGGCCGACCCGTCAGTGGTGGAGGTGCTCGCCAACCCCGATGGCCGCCTCGTCATCGACCGCCTGGGCGCTGGGCGCGTGGACGCGGGCGCCGCGCTCACCGCCCAGGCCCGTGAGCGGGTCATCCGACTGGTGGCCGACTATGTCGCCGAGCCAATCACCCGCGAGGACCCCCGGTTGTCCGGCGTGCTCCCCTCCGGCGAGCGGTTCCAGGGTTTTCTGCCGCCGGTCTGCGCCCAGCCTGCCTTTTCGATCCGCAAGCGGCCGGCCATGGTGTGGTCGCTGCAGGACTACGTCGAGACCGGCGTCCTGTCCGAGGCCCAGGCCAACCTCCTCAGGGCGGCTGTCCGCGAGCGCCGCAACATCCTCATCTCGGGCGGCGCCGGTTCGGGCAAGACGACGCTTGCCAACGCGATCCTGGCTGAGCCGGCGTTTGCCGCAGACCGGGTGTTCGTGATCGAGGACACGCCGGAACTTCAGTGTTCGGCCTGGGACCTCGTGGGGGTTCTCACGCGCCGCCATCCCAAACCCATCTCCGTCGCGGACCTCGTGCGCGATGCGTTGCGCATGCGGCCCGACCGCATCGTGGTCGGGGAAATGCGCGAGGGGTCCGCCGCTCTGGAAACCCTCAAGGCCTGGAATACCGGCCACCCCGGCGGGGTCTCGACGATCCATGCGAATTCGGCCCGCGAGGCCCTGAGCCGCCTCGAAGACCTGCTGCAGGAAGTGGTGGCCTCGCCGTCGCCGCGGATGGTCGCTCAGGCCGTGGACATCCTCGTGCACATCGCTCGAACCCGGACAGGTCGATCCGTCGAGGCCGTGCTGGAGCTCAGAGGCCTGGACGCCACGGGCTACGTGCTTTGTGGCGCGACTTAGGCCCCGAACAGACCAAAGGTTGTGGAAGAGGCGGCAAAGCATCCGGCGCGCGCCATTTGCCAATTTCTCGCCTGTCGGCGCAAGTCGTCAAAGACGTGGCAGCAACTCATCGAGACGTGCCGGAAAGTTACGCAAAACATGTGACTAAGTTGTTCAAGACGTTCGGATATTGTCTTCCACAACCCTGTTGACAACTCCAATTCAGATGCGCTTGGATTGCAACTATAGCGCGACAACGCGCTGAGGATTGCACGAATGCGCAAGATATTCTCACGCGGCCTTTCGGTCGCGACGGCGGCTTGCGGCCTGGCGATCGCGGGTCCGGCTCTGGCGGGTGGCGCCGGCATGCCCTGGGAAGGGCCGCTGCAGCAGATCGTCGAGTCGGTCACCGGACCGGTGGTCCAGGCCGCCGCGGTGGTGGCGGTGGTCATCTTCGGCGCCGGGATCGCTATGAGCGAGAGCGGGTCGGGCATGCGCCGCGGCCTCGGCATCCTCTTCGGCCTGTCGATCGCCTTCGCCGCCTCGACCTTCTTCCTGGACTTCTTCGGCTTCGCCGGCGGCGCGGAGATCGGGTGATGTCGGACGCGCTCCATCGGGAAGGCTGGGACGTGCCGGTGGCTCAGGGGCTCGCCGAGCCCGTGTTGCTGGCCGGCATGCCGCGTGACTACGCGATCGTCATGGGCACGGTGGCGCTGGTCCTGGGACTGGCGCTGCGCATCTGGTGGCTGGGCCTGCTCTGGTGGGCCGCGGCCCATGCGCTGGGGCTCTACGTGGCCCGCACCGACAAGCGCTTCTTCGACGTCCTGCGCCGCCATCTGGGGCGGGCCGGCCACCTGGACGCGTGAGGCCGCCATGCGTTTCCTCGACGAAGCCCGCCGCCGACCTGCCAGCCTCGCCGACCACCTGCCTTGGGCGGCGCTGGTCGCCCCAGGGGTGGTCTTGAACAAGGACGGCTCGTTCCTGACCGCCATGAGCTTCCGGGGGCCCGACCTGGAGTCCTCCACGGAAGACGAGCTGATGGCGGTCCGCGCACGGCTCAACAACGCCCTGAAGCGCCTAGGCACCGGCTGGTGCCTGCACGTCGAGGCCCGCCGCCGCCCGGCCGACCCATACCCCGACAGCGAGCCGCCAGTGGCCGCGGCCTGGCTCCTCGACGCCGAGCGCCGCGCGGTCTTCGAGACCGCCGAGCCGGCGTTCGAGACCGACTTCCGCCTGGGTCTGACCTGGCTGCCGCCGGCCGACGACACGCGGCGCATCGCGCGCGTGATGTTCGACGGCCTGGCCCGGGGCGACCGCGACTGGCGCGCGGCGCTGGAAGCGTTCCAGCGCGAAGCCGACGCCATCCTGGACCTGATCGCCGACACCCTGCCGCAGGCCGAGCGCCTGGCCGACGGCGCGCTCCTCACCTGGCTGCATGCCTGCGCCTCCACCCGAAGCCATCCGATCATGCCGCTGGATACCCCGGCGTTCCTCGACGCGGTGTTGGCCGATGAACCTCTGACCGGAGGCGTCAGTCCGCGACTGGGCGCCCAGTGGCTGAAGGTGGTCTCCGTGCGCACCCTGCCGGCCGCCACGCGGCCGGGCCTGCTGGATGCGCTCTCTTCCCTGCCGTTCGAGTACCGTTGGACCGCCCGCTGGATCGGCTTGGACAAGGCCGACGGCGAGCGGGAGATCACGCGGTTGCGCAAGCGCTGGTTCGCCAAGCGCAAGGGCGTCGGCGTCCTGCTGCGCGAAGCGATCACCAAGGAAGAGGTCCCGCTCCTCGACACCGACGCGGCCGGCAAGACCGAGGAGTGCGATGGCGCGCTGGCGGCGCTCGGCGCCGAGGCCTGCGCCTTCGGCTACCTGACGCTGACGGTCACCATCCTCGACGGCGATCCGGAGCACGCCGCGGCGAAGGCGCGTGCGGTGGAGATGGCGCTGAACGCCCAGGGCCTGGTGGCGCGCACCGAGGACCTCAATGCGGTGGACGCCTGGCTGGGCTCGCTGCCGGGCGAGCCCTATGCCGATGTCCGCCGCCCCCTCGTCAGCACCCTGAACCTGGCCGACCTCCTGCCGGTGTCGGCCGTCTGGGCCGGACTCGTGCGCGACGCCTGCCTGGGCGGCCCGCCGCTGGCGGTGGCGCGGACCACGGGTTCGACGCCGTTCCGGCTGGTCCTGCACGTCGGCGACGTCGGCCACGCCATGGTCGTCGGCCCCACGGGAGCCGGCAAGAGCGCCCTGCTGTCCTTCCTGGCGCTGCAGTGGTTCCGATATCCCGACGCCCGCGTCGTCTTCCTCGACAAGGGCCGTAGCGCGCGGGCCGCCACCCTGGCCTGCGGCGGCGCCTGGCGGGCGCTCGAACCGGGTGCGGAGGTCGCCTTGCAGCCGCTCGCCCGCGTGGACCAGCCGGCGGAGCGCGCCTGGGCGGCAGAGTGGATCGAGGACGCGACGGCCAAGGCCGGCGTGGAGATTACGCCGCGGCTGCGCGAGGAGGTCTGGAGCGCGCTGGGCGTCCTGGCCGATGCGCCCGTTGAACAGCGCTCGATGACCGTGTTCTGCGCGTTGGTGCAGGACCGGGCCGTCGCCGCGGCCCTTGAGCCGCTGACCCTGAAGGGTCCGCACGGCAGCCTGCTGGACGGCGCCGGGACCGCCTTGCACGAGACCCGCTTCGACACCTTCGAACTCGAGACCTTGATGGCGACGCGCTCGGCGCTGGCCCCCGTGCTCGCCGCGCTCTTCCACGAACTCGAACGCGGCTTCGACGGCCGCCCCACGCTGCTTGTGCTCGATGAGGCCTGGCTGTTCCTGGACGACACGGCATTCGCGGCGAAGATCCGTGAGTGGCTGAAGACGCTGCGCAAGAGGCGCGTGGCCGTGGTGTTCGCGACGCAATCCCTGGAGGACGTCGCTGCCTCCTCGATCGCCGCCAGCCTGATCGAGTCCTGTCCGACCCAGGTCTTCCTGCCCAACCCGCGGGCGCTCGAGCCCGCCTCGGCGCCGCTCTATCAGGGCTTCGGCCTGAACCGCCGCCAGCTTGAGCTCATCGCCTTCGCCACGCCCAAGCGCGCCTACTATTGGCGCCAGCCCCAGGGGCGGAGGCTCTTCGACCTGAAGCTCTCCGGCGTCGGGCTCGCCCTCTGCGGCGCGTCCTCGCCCGACGACCAGGCGCTCATCGACCAGGTTCTCGCCCGTGCCGGACCGGAGGGGTTCGTGCGCGCCTTCCTCGCAGCCAAGGGGTTCAACCATGTGGATTCGCTCTTCGATGCGCTCGCCGAGCCGCCGCTCGCCGCGGAATAGCTGGGCGGCGGCGCTCGTCCCGCTCGTCCTGGGACTGGCCGCCTGTTCCGAGCCGAAGCCGGCCCAGGCCCAGCAGGTGGTCTTCGACCCCAAGAACCACCTGGAGAACGCGCTGCAGGCGGCGCGCCAGTTGGAGAGCCTCGCCAACGAGGCGCGCAGCCTGGCCAACGAGGCCCGCCAGCTGGCGAAATCGCCCTACAGCCACCTCACCGAGACCTCCGACACGCTGCGCGACATCGGCGAACTGGCCCGCTCGGTCCGGGGCGTGGCCGGCGACGTCCAGGGCCTGCAGCGGGACTTCGAGAAGATCTACCCTACGGCCGTCGACGGCCTCGACCCGCGCCGCGCCCTCGAGCAATCCACGGCGCGCAACACCCAGGCGCGCGAGACCGCCCAGGACCTGGCGCGCACGGCGGCCGAGCTCGAGCGGCTGAGCCGCGGCCGCAACGGCCGTCTCGCCGGCGCGATGACGGCCAGCCAGGGCGCCGACGGCCAGACCGCGGCGATCCAGTCCTCCACCCAGGTGCTGGCCGTCCTGGCCGAAGACCTGGGCTCGATGCGCACGCTGCTCATGGCGCAGTCGCGCTTGCTGGCGGCGGAGAGCGCACGCCGCGCGGCCGAGCGCGCCGCTGGGGCCGAGGCGCGTCGGCAGTTCTGGGGGCGCCAGGGCGCGGCCCCAGCGAACCCGGACTTTGATCCGCTCCCTCATTCTCGTCGCTGAGGACCGAGCGCATGGCTGCGTCCCCACAGACTGCGAACGACCTGATGGTCGTGTTCTCGAACACGATCTCCGCCGGGTTCGATGCGCTCAACGGGGCCGTCAATGGCGTGTTCGGCCTGATGATCGCGCTCGTGGTTGCGCTGACGGGCATCCAGTGGGCGCTGTCGTCGAACCGCGAAGTGCTAGCTGCCGGCTTCAGCAAGGTGCTGCTCATCGGCGCCTTCGCCTACGTCATCAATGACTGGCAGGGGCTCTCGCAGACGATTTGGGACGGCTTCATCGAGCTTGGCATTACGGCCGGCGGCGGCAGCCTCTCTCGCGCGGACTTCCTGAACCCCGGCGCCATCCTCCAGCAGGGCTGGGAGATCGTGAAGGCGCTGGGCGAGACGCCAGCCCCGATCAACAACCCCCTCGACGTTGCGGGCAATCTGACCGACGCGCTGATCCTGGGCCTGGCGATGATCGGCATCATGCTCGCCTTCGCGGTGCTGGCGCTGCAGATCATCGTCACCCTGCTCGAGTTCAAGATCGTGACCCTCGGCGGCTTCGTGCTGCTGCCGTTCGGGATCTGGTCGAAGTCGTCCTTCCTCGCCGAACGGCCGCTGGGCTTCGTGGTCTCCTCGGGCCTCAAGGTCCTGGCGCTGGCCATCGTGGTGTCCGGCGCGCGGTCGGTGTTCGATCAGCTGCAGCCCTCCGCCAATCCGGACCTCTACGAGGCGCTGGCGATCCTGGCGGCCTCCCTGCTGCTGGCGATGCTGGCGCTGTTCATCCCGAACCTCGCCTCGGCGCTCGTCACCGGCGGGCCGGCGCTTGCCGCCGGCTCGGCCGCGGCCGGCGCCCTGGCGGTCGGCGGCGCTGCCGCAGCGGCGGTCGCGGGCGTCACGGGGCTCGGCGCCGCGGCGGCGCGTATCACAGGTCCCAGCCGCGCGGCGGCCGGGGCGAGCCAGGGCCGGCCACCCAACGCCCCGGGATCCGGCCCGCCCCGGCCGTCCAACGACAACCCGCCGCGTGGGCCGGGTCCGGGCTTCGGCGGGGGCGGGACGCCTGCGGGCATGGGTGAGAGCGCCGCGCGGTGGACGCCGCCGGGCTCCGGTTCGCCCCCATCCGATGCACCGCGGGACGAGGGCGTGCCGCCCGCGCCATCGGCGGCCACCGCCGGTGAGGGCGAAGCCGCCCGCCGGGATTTTCATCGGGCGCTGGAGGCCGAGCGCCGCCCCGCCGCCCGTCCGGCACGGTCCGGCCGGGCCGCGGCGCTGCAGGCCTTCTTCGTCGCCAACGCGGGCCGCGCCCTGCTGCCCGGCAACGAAACGTCGGGCGCGCTCGCCCCGCAGCTGAAGGACGAGGAGCCTTAGTCCCCATGCATCCCTTCTTTCGTCCGAAACGCGCCCTGTCGGCGACCCCGGAAGCCACGCCCTACCAGCGCGCGGGCCAAGTGTGGGACGACCGCATGGGCCTCAGCCTGGCGCATGCGCGCAACTGGCGGCGCATGGCGTTCGCGAACCTCGCGATCGCGGGCTTCCTCGGCGCCGGCTGGTGGATGCAGGCGCAGCAGGCGGTGGTGAAGCCGTTCGTTGTGGAGGTGAGCCAGTGGGGCCAGACCCAGCGGATCACCGCGCTCGACGGGCGCTACGAGCCGACGGAGGCCCAGATCGGCCATGCGCTCGCCGGCTGGGTCCGCGACGTGCGGGCCAAGTCGATTGACCCGGTGGTGATCCGCCAGAACTGGCTGGCCGCCTACGACCTTGTGACCCCGAAAACGGCGGGCTTCCTGAACGCCTGGGCCCAGGCCCACGACCCCTTCGCCGAGGTGGGCCGCGAGGCGGTCAACGTCGAGATCCTGAATGTCGTGCGCCGCAGCGGCCGCACCTACGACCTGCAATGGCGCGAGACCCGGTTCGTCAACGGCCAGCAGGCCGGCCAGACCCGCTGGCGCGCGCTGATCACGCTGAAGCTGCAGCCTCCGAAGACCGAAGCCGAGCTGCTCAAGAACCCCCTCGGCATCCGCATAGAGGACGTATCATGGACGCCCGACGCCTCCTGATCCCGGCCGCCGCCGGCCTGTCCCTGGCCGCCTGCTCCACCCTGCCGCACCTCGGCCTGCGGCCCTTGGCGCCCGGGTCCGTGGACGCCGCGACGACGGCCGAGGCGCGTCCCGAGCCGGCGCCGAGCCTGCCGGCGACGCCGACGTCGCTGCACGTCGAGGCCCGTGCGTTCGCGACCATGGCCCCGATCCCGAACCCGCAGCGGCGCGCCCCGACGCGTACCGCAACGAGGGCGCGGGCCATCCCTCCGCCCGAACCTGACGGCTCCGGCCGCGCCGCGATCGCCGCCGCCAACGCCTCGGCGCTGGCGACCTCGCGGTCGCGGGCCTTCCTCGGGGGCGTCCAGGTCTTCGTCTACGATCCCGGCCGGGTCTACGAGGTGTGGACCGCGCCGCTCCGAGTCACGACGCTCACCCTCTCGCCGGGGGAGACCATCATCTCCAAGGCCGCCGGGGACACGGTCCGATGGCAGATCGGGGAGACGCAGTCGGGGGATGGGCCCGGCCAGCGAGCCCACGTGATGATCAAGCCGCTGCAGCGGGGCCTTGCGACGAACCTGGTCCTCGCCACCAGCCATCGCGTCTATCTCCTGGAGCTCCGGAGCGGCGCGCCCGAGACCCTCAACACCGCCATCACCTGGGACGTGGGCGCGGTGCTCGACACAGGCGCGCCCACCGCGTCGAGCCCGCCGCCGGGCTTGGTGGCGCCGCAGGGGCCGCTCGACGCCCGCTTCCGGATCGCCGCGAAGGGGCGGCGGCCCGCCTGGACCCCGACGGCGGTGATGACCGACGGCGTCCGCACCTTCCTAACCTTTCCCGCCACGGTCACCGCCGCGGAAGCCCCGGCGCTGTTCGCGGTCGGGCCGGACGGTCAGGCGCAGCTCGTCAACTACCGGCAGCAGGGCGGGCTCTGGGTCGTCGACCGGGTGCTCCAGGCCGCCGAGCTGCGGGTCGGCGGGCGGCGCGCACAGGTGGTCCGCATCGAACGCATGGGAGCGCCCTCATGACCGCCACGTCCCCGTCCGACGCCGCCGGCCCCGCCCCGAAGACGCCGATGCCGCCGCTGGAGACCCGTGCGCCCCGGCCGCCGGTGGTGCGGCTGCGGAAGGGGGTGGTCGCCGGCGCCGTCCTGGCGGCCTCCGGCCTTGTGGCGGGCTCGCTCGCCTGGGCCTTCGTGGTCCAGCCGGAGCTCCGCGCCCGGGCGCACGAGGCGCGCCTGGAGGGCCGCCCCAGCGAGGTGCGCGGCGCCGTCCGCCCCAGCGACCGCGTCACCGACGCACCCGCCACCTACGCCGATCTCGACCGCCTGCCGGAGCCCCGCCGGCTGGGAGGGCGGCCCGAAACCGCAGGTCCGAAGCCGACACCTGTCGCCCGCGCCCCGGCGCCCCGCCAACGCCCGGCCGCGAACGGCCTCGCGGAGGACGCGCGCAGCTCGGCGCTCTTCTTCGGCGGCGGTGCGCGCGCCGCCGCGCCGGCGTCCGAGCCCGGCGGCGGCAACGCGTCGCGCGGCGACTACGGCGCCGTCTACAACACCCATGCGCTGCTCCCGCCGCTCAGCCCCTACGAGGTCAAGGCGGGCGCCGTCGTCCCCGCGGCCCTGCTGACCGCGGTGGACACCTCGCGCGCCGGGCCGGTCACGGCCAGCGTGACGGAGAGCGTTTTCGACACGGTCTCGGGACGGCATCTGCTCATCCCGCAGGGCGCGCGGCTGGTTGGCCGCCACGAGGGCGAGAGCCGGCACGGCGACGCTCGCGCCTTCATCGTCTGGGATCGGCTCATCCTGCCCAACGGCAAGAGCCTGGTGCTGCCCAAGGAGCCCGGCGTCGACGCCCAGGGGGCGATCGGCGCCAAGGGCGAGGTCGATCGGCGACTGTTTCCGCTCGCGGTCGCGACCCTGTTCGCCGGCGCGATCACCACCCTAGGCCAGGTGGCCCGCGACCAGGACGATCGATCCGGCGGGTTGCTGGGCGATGCGGGCGACGCCGCCTCGATCGAGGCGGCCCAGGTGGGCGGCAGGCTCCTGGACCGGGAGCTGCAGGTGCGTCCGGTCGTGCGCCTGCGCCCCGGCGCCCGGGTCCGGGTCTTCATCACCCGCGACCTCGTTCTGGAACCCTACCAGCCATGACCCGCCGCTGGACCCGCGCCCTCTTCGCGGCCGCCATCGTTGCGTGCGTGCTGGTTGCGCTTCCGCGGGCCCGGCCCGCGCCGTGGCTCGTCAACGAAACGCCGAGCCTGCCGGAGGGCGTCTACCTACGAACGGCCGCCGTTCCGGCGCCGGGTGCGATCGTGGCCGTGGCGCCTCCCGCGTCGGCCCGGCTCTACCTCGCCGGTCTCGGCGCCCCCGCCGGGGCGCGCCTGCTGAAGCGCGTCGCCGCGGGGCCGGGCGAGGTGGTCTGCCGCGAAGGCCAGCGCCTGAGCTGGTCGCGCGGCGAAGTGGCCGCCCTGTCCCGGGATCGTCGCGGGTCTGCGCTGCCCGGCTGGCGCGGGTGTCGCCGCCTCGGGCGGGACGAGTTCGTGGTGCTGGGGGACACCCCAACCAGTTTCGACAGCCGCTACTTCGGCCCCATCCGCCGAGCGGCGATCGAGGGCGTCTACGTGGAGGTATGGCGATGGTGAGGTCCTGGTGTTTCGGCGGCCTGCTGGCGATGCTCGTCGGCGCCCCGGCCCTGGCGGAACCCGACTGGGGCCGTGCGGGCGGCGCGATCTTCGTCGGCGCGGCGCCGGCAGCGCCCGCGCCCGAGACCGCGGAGGCGTCGCAGCTCCCCCCCAGCCGGCAGCCCTACGATGCGGCCGTGAGCGAGGCGGCGGTCCGGCATCGGATCGACCCAAAGCTGCTCCACGCCCTGGTGACCGTCGAGAGCGCCTACCGGCCGCAGGCCGTCTCGACGGCCGGCGCCGGCGGCCTCACCCAGCTCATGCCGGGGACGGCCACGGCGCTGGGCGTCTCCGATCGGTTCGATGTCGACGCGAACCTCTCTGGAGGGGCGGATTATCTCGCGCGGCAGCTCCTGCGGTTCGGCGACCTGCGGCTGGCGCTCGCCGCCTACAACGCCGGCCCCGAACGCGTGGCGAGGCTGGGTCGGATCCCGAAGATATCCGAGACCCAGGCCTATGTTGCCCATGTGGTCGAGTGCTACCTGGCCCTGTCGGCTGGCCGGACCGTGCGCAGCGTCGGCGATTGCCGCGGTTCGGCCCGATGACCGGCGGCGAAGACCTGGCCGCGCCAGGCGGCGAACAGGATGCGGATCTCCTGACCCGCAAGGAGGCGTCCGCCTACCTGGCCCGCTTCAACATCGCCCTGAAGCCCGCGACCCTGGCGCGCATATGGTCGGTCGGCGGGGACGGCCCGCCCTGTCAGCACATCCGGCGCAAACCCTTTTACCCGCGGGGTGACCTGCGGGCCTGGGCAGAGGGCCAACGGACGGGTCTGCGGCGCTCGCGCGCCTCGGCATCGACAGTATCAGGGCAGCGGTGAGGTGAGCCATGCCGAACTGGAAGGACTTCGTCGATCCGGACGCTCCCAGCGGCCGCTACTTGCGCTGGAAGGAGGTCGAGCGTAGCGCCGGGATCAGCCGCACAACGGCGTGGCGCCTGCAGCGCGCCGGTGACTTTCCACGACCCTATGTGATTTCGCCCGGCCGGGTTGGCTACCTCGAGGCTGAGGTCGACGCCTGGCGCATCTCACGGGGACGCCGGGGTATGGAATATGCGACCATCGCGCGGCAGACGCCGGCAACGATCACGCCGCCGCGCGCGTCGGCGGTCGACGAGCCGGCGCCAGGGCTCCTGCCGGAGCGGAGTTGTTCGGTCTCAGCCCCCCGTCCAGGTTCGCGAGCCCGCGCCCGGCGAACGCGAGTGGCAGCCCGGCAGGTACAAATGCAGCTCGATCTGTAGCGCGCGGCCATCAAGTCCGACCCATTGCAGCCATTCTCGAGCGCCTGCGTTTCCCCGTGTGTCGCGTAGCCGACGCTTGGGGGGATCATGGGCGAGGTCTCGCACCTGAGGGTGCTTGTGGTCCACGATGAGGTTCTCGTCGCCGACTTGGTTCGCGACGCGCTGGAAGACGCCGGCTTCACTGTGACCCTGGCCGCAACGGGGGCAGAGGCTCTCACCGAACTCGCTGAGGGCGAGGGCGCGATTGTGGGCCTGGTCACGGACATCAACCTCGGATCTGGGCCCTCTGGATGGGTCGTCGCGACAGCCGCTCGCGAGCGCGACGCGGCGGTGGCGATCGTCTATGTGACCGGGGACAGCGCCCACGAGTGGAGCGCGCACGGCGTGCCCAACAGCATCGTCGTCACGAAGCCCTTCGCGCCATCGCAGATCGTGGTCGCGCTCTCCTCACTGCTCAACCGTGCCGGTAGCGATGGCTGAGGCAGCCTGCATATGCTCGACCTCTCGAATGACTCTCGATCCCTCAACCGGCCCGGATGGACGCGAGTGGTTGGGACTTGTCTCGTCGGCAGCCGGCCGTCCAAGGGCCTGCGATACTGCGTGGACATCATCGTCCGCTTCCCTACGGTGCGGTTGACAAACTCGGCACAGGAGGACGGCTAGCGCGGCATGCCCGAGACGTTTGACGAGGCGCTCGCATACTTCCTGGACCTGCGAGTACAGGTGCGGCACAGCCGCGAGGCGCGCGCGATTGTCGATCGGTGTCTTGCCATCGTCGCTCGCGCCCATGGGGCCGACCTTGACGAGTTGCGCGCGCTGCGTGGAGAGATCGACCTACTCGCGGAGGAACTGGCGCTACGCTTCGGCGCGCCAAAGACGGCCGTTCTGCAGTAAGCGAATGCGCTTGTCCTCAGCGCGGCGAGACAGGCCCGTGGAAATCCTTATCAGCGTCAGGCAGAAGCAGGCTTCGACACACTAAGGCCGGGCTCCTTCGTGCTCGTGCCCGCACCCACCGCCACACCGTCTCATCCAGCGTTCGCTGCCGGTGTGGCAACCTACGCCGTGAATTCCGGTGTTCTGGCGCAGCGGCTTCGTCGTAACGGTCAGAGCGTTTCAGCAAGGCGTACCGGACGCTACGCCGAGTCCAGGGTCTGGATCATCGCATCGGGGCGGGTGCATCGCCCAGCTTACCGAGGCCCTGGGGCTGCCGGCTTGGCATGCCTCGCGGCCTCTGAGGCCGCCAGAAAAGGCCGCGACGGCGGCCACGGCGAAGATGATCGCCTCGTCGTGGTGTATTGTGCGATGACGGATGGAGCGCAGTCCCGCGCCCCATCCGTAGGGACTAGCGGCGCTCGTAGTAGGTCGGGGCGTAGGGGCGGTGGCCGTAGCCTTTGTCGCTGTAGCCGGGGCTGGTTCCACGCCAGTCGTCGTCCTGCACGTCGTGACCGTCCTCGTGCGCCTCGTGCATCACCTGATGCAGGCGTTCCAGGCGAGCCTGGATGTCACGGCCTTCCCGCGGGCTCAGCCAGCCGTCGTACGCGCGGTAGTAGGCCTCGCGCCTGCGGATGTCCTGCAGCTGCATCACGAAGTAGCGGGCTTCTTGTCGGGTATAGGAGCCATCGCCGAGGCCGTGCTGGATGCCCTGCCAGTCGTGCCGGTAAAGGTCCTCGAAGGTCTGGTAGCCGCCGAAGTATTGGCTGTAGCGGCCGCGATCATGAACGTCGTCGTCGTCATCGTTGGCGAGGGCGGGGCTGGCGACGGCGCCGATCGCGGCTGCCGCCAACAGGACGCCAATGAGCTTTTTCATCTGTCGATCCCTTGCTGAGCGCCCAAGGGGCGCATCAGCAGTAGACCGCGCCGGCCATTGCCTTCGTCTGACCGCGCCTGACAGGCTCGGTTCATGTGGCGCGATTCGCATTAGGGGGCGGCCGCGGCCGCGCGCGACGACCAGTGGACGTGGACGATCTTCCAGCCGCGCCCGTCGCGGCGCAGCAGCATGGTTTCGGTCGTCACCCGGTTCACGTCACGGTCCTTGTAGCGGCCCTGTGTCCGACCCTCCGAGGCGACCCAGGCGAACGCGTCGCTGATGCCTCCGGTGCGGCGCACGAGCTTGGCGGGGATGGCCTGGGCGAAGGCGGCGTCGCCGGCCAGGTGGGCCGAAGCGTACTCGGCCTTAGACCGCTCGGTCCCACCGGCTTCGAAGATCAGCACGTCGTCGGCGAGCTGCGCCAGGGCGGTGACGTTGTCGCCGCGGCTGAGCGCCGAATGGAAGGCGTCCACCACCCGGGCGGCTTCCGGCGGCGCCTGGGCCGCCGGCCGTGCGCCGGCTTGCGGGTGATCGCCGGGGTGCGCCGACACTGAGCCCGCGGCAACGATGAGCAGGGCGGACAACAGGACGCCGTTCAGATGGCGGGACATGGGGAGCCTCCAGGGTCAGCGCCCGGGCCGCAGGGTTGGGTCGAGGGTCTGCGAGAGGGTCTTGCGGGCGCGGTAGATGCGGGTCTCGACCGTCTTGACGGTAACGCCGAGGATCTCCGCGGCCTGCTGCTGCGAGTGGCCCTCCAGGGCGGTCAGCAGCAGGGCTTCCTTCAGGGGCGCCGGCAGGCGCGCAATGCCGCGCTCCAGCATCGCCAGCCGCTCGCGTTCCACCAGCGCGGCTTCGGCGTCCGGCGACGGGTCCGGCTGTTCGTGGGCGCCGCTGTCGTCGAGCGGGCGGTCGCCGAAGACCAGCCAGCGGAACGCCAGGCGGCGTCCGCGGTCGCGGGCCTTGTTGATGGCGATGGTCCGCAGCCAGGCGTCGAAGGGCCGAGCCGGATTGTAGCGGTCGAGCGCGAACCAGGCGGCGATGAAGGCCTCGTGGGCGGCTTCGCGGGCTTCCTCCGGGTCGCCGAGGTAGCGGCGCAGAAGGCCATAGAGGCGGTCCTTGTGGCGACCGACCAGAAGGGCATAGGCGCGCTCGTCGCCCCGACCGGCCCGCTGCGCCAGGTCGCCGTCGGTCGGGTCGTCGGACGGGGTCACGAGGTCTCGTCAGTGAGCGCCTTCACCACGGTGTCGTCGAAACGGGCGGCCTGGTCCGGCGTGAGCACCTGGCGCATCGCCAGGACATGCAGGATGGTCTCCTTCTGCAACTCACCCATCGCACGGTGGAAGCGATCCACGGCCTGCTGCACCGCCGGTGAGTAGGCATGTTCGATTTCGATGGCGCGGGCGAGGTCGGCGTTGGCGGCGCGCATCTCCGACTCCAGCCCCTGCCGCCGCACCGCGAAGTCCCGCTCAAGGCCGGCGATCCGACGTTCCTGGTCCGCGGTGAGGTTGAGTTTCTTGTGCACGACCTCATGCAGCGGGGGCTCGTCGTGCATCTGGGCGACGATGTAGCGCGCCCCGCCCCACGCCCCGGCGAAGGCGGCCAGCACGGACAGCGCCAGCGTGATCAGAAGGCCGCGCGCAAAGCTCATCCGCGACCCTCGAGCAAGGTCGAGGGCGCGAGGTGCGCGCCCGTGGAGAAGGTGTCGAAACGGTGCGGCTCGGTGAGCGTGGTCGCCGCGGCGATCCCGCCGGCCGCGACCCCCACGGCCATCGCCAGGCCGACCGAGGCCGCGCGGAACGGGATCAGCGCCCGGGACGCGCTCATCTCCTCCCGGCGCCGGGCCAGGCTTACGAGTACGCGGTCCTCAAGCCCGTCGAGTCGGACATCCGACGTCTGCTGCGCGAGACGTGCGAGCATATGATCCAGATCGTTCGCCATCGGTCGTCCTCGCCCCAGCCTCAAGGGATATACGCCCGGCGCGCGGCGATCCCGCAAGAGTCCGCGGTCGGGACGAGGACTGCGGATCAGCCGCCGTGTTGGCGCAGCCAGTCGCGGAGCTCAGCGATGCCGCGGGTATTCTCATCGATCGTCTTCTGCGCGAGCTGTTTGGCCTGGGCGTCTCCGCCGTGTTCGAGTTCGACGCGCGCCATGGCGATGGCGCCTTCGTGGTGGGCGATCATCTTCTTCGCGAAGGTCGCGTCGACGGTCGCGCCCTTTGCGGCCATCATCGCCTTGTCCATGTTCTGCATGGACATCATGAAGGCCTTGTCGGCCATCGCCCTATGGGGCCCGGCTCCCTTCGCGTCGTGCGCCATCTTGCTGTGATCCATCGGCGGCTGCGCCCCGGCGGCGCCCGCGCCGAGGGTAAGGGCCGCCGCGGCGGCCAGGATTGGCGACATCTTCATCTGATCTATCCTCGCTTTTGACTTGGGTTCACCAGCCTTCTCTCTGCGGGTGAGCGCCGCGTTCTAAAGTCCAGGGCGCACGATGAGTTGCGACGCTGTGAAAACAACGCCCGGAGAGTTCCAAACATTGGAAGGTTGCTTGGCAGGACGCTTACGGGTCGCCGCGATAGATCCGGTTGAGGGATCGAACTGGAGTGGCGCGTATCCCCACTGCGCGGCGCTTGACCTTCCTACGGTGGGAAGGTCCATCAGGAGGGCGGCGCAGGCGACCGCGGTGCAATGGCGAGGGAGGGCTCGGATGAACATCGGTCAGGCGGCCCGCGCCTCGGGCGTCAGCGCGAAGATGATCCGCTACTACGAGCAGATCGGCCTCGTGCGTCCGGCCGAGCGCACCGACAGCAACTATCGCAGCTTCGACGAGAAGAACGTCAACGAGCTGCGGTTCATCAAGCGCGCCCGCAACCTCGGCTTCTCCGTCGAGGAGATCACCAATCTCCTGTCGCTCTGGCGCGACCGCGCCCGGCCCAGCCGGGAGGTGAAGGCCATCGCCGAAGACCATGTGGCGGAACTGGAGGGCCGCATCGCGGAGATGCAGGCCATGGCCGATACCCTGCGCCACCTCTCGGGCTGTTGCGCGGGCGACGACCGTCCCGACTGCCCAATCCTCATGGACCTCGCCGCGGGCGATCCGCGGCCGGCCGGGACCGGCCGCCGGACCGCGAAGGGCCGCTTCGGCGGCTGACCCTCCGCGGGTTGCCGCTATCGGAGCGAGAGCAGTTGGTCGCCCGCTGCGTTCAACGTGAAGGTGACCGACTTGCCGGTCTTCGCGGCCTGTAACGCCTCGGGCGTGGCCTTGAACGTCATGGTCATGGCCGGCCATTTGAGCGCCGCGATCGGACCATGGTGCAGCGTGACCGTGCCGGCCTTGGCGTTCACGCCCTTCACCGTGCCCGTACCCTGAACCACACCCGCGGCGGGCTTGGCGGAAGTGGCGCCGTGACCCTCATGCTGGGCGGCTGCGGGCGCGGCGATAGCGAGGGCGCCGGCGAGGATGAGGGCAAACTTCATGGGAAACTCCTTGGGGGCAGGGTCTGCCGCCACTGCGGCGGACGTCGAAGGGAATACGCCCCGCCGACGCTGAACCCTCATCTTCCACGCCATCCCCTTGACCTTCCCACGATGGCAAGCCCCATCTCAGGCGCCGAAGACAGCCATGGAGGTGCGAATGCTTCGGTTGAAAGTTGACGGCATGAGTTGCGGCCACTGCGTGGGCGCGGTGACCCAGGCCGTTCAGACAGTGGATCCCCAGGCGGAGGTGAAGGTCGACCTGGCCGCCGGCACGGTGGACGCGCGGACCAACGCCGACCCGGCGGCGATCTCCGGCGCCATCACGGCGGCCGGGTATGCCGCCCGCATCGCGGACTGAAGGACAGGCGGAGCGGCGCTCCGCCCGAACCTTGCTGTTACGCGCGCGGCCTCGGCTCAGGCGTGGCTGGCAAACGGCCGGGTGCGGCCTGAGCGGTCGAGCAGCAGCAGCGTCTTGAACGGTTCGCGGTGGCCTCCGGGTTGCTCCATCCCCGGCGAGCCGATCGGCATCCCGGGGACCACCAGGCCGAGCCCCTTCGGACGCTCGCGCAGCAGCCGCACGACGTCGGCCGGCGGGACGTGGCCCTCGACCACATAGCCGTCGATGACGCCGGTGTGACACGAGGAGAGCACAAACGGGACGCCGTGCTTGGCGCGGATCGGGGCGAGGTCTTCCAGTTCCACCACCTTGGGCTGGAAGCCAGCTCGGGTCATGTGCGTGACCCAGCCGCCACAGCAGCCGCACCACGGTGTCTTGTAGACCGTGAGCTCGCGGACTTCGGCCTGGGCGCAAGCGCCGGTGGTGGCCAGGAGCCCGACGGCGCCCCCGAAGAGGGCGCGACGGTTCAGGGGTAGGATCGGCATCGGAAACTCCAGTTTAAGGTGGCGCGGCGCTGGCCGCCCGGGTTCGAGGACCTTCGGTCGCGCAATTGCGAGCGGAGGGCGGGTCGCACGCGTCATGGGCGTACGCCTGCTCGGGCGGAAACGGCGGCCTCCCGCGATCCGAAGCGGCGGCGCCGCAGCAGGAGGTAGCCGGCCGGGATCACCAGCATCGAGAGCAGGGGCGCCGTAAGCATCCCCCCGATCATCGGAGCGGCGATGCGGCCCATCACCTCGGATCCGGCGCCGTGCCCGACCAGGATGGGCGCAAGGCCGGCCAGGATCACCGCCACGGTCATGGCCTTGGGCCGCACCCGCAGAAGAGCCCCTTCGCGCATCGCCGCGGTCAGCTCCTCCGGGCTGGGGTTCGGCCCCCGGTCGGCCAGCGCCTGCTTCAGGTAGATCAGCATCACCACTCCGAACTCGGCGGCGACCCCGGCCAGGGCGATGAAGCCGACGCCTGTCGCGACGGACTGGTGGTAGCCCAGCAGGTAGAGCGCCCAGATGCCGCCGGTCAGGGCGAACGGCAGCGTCGCCATGATCAAGGCCGCCTCGTCCCAACGGCGGAAGGTCGCATAAAGCAGCAGGAAGATGATGCCCAGCGTCGCCGGGACCACCAGCTTCAGCCGCGCGGCGGCGCGCTGCAGATATTCGAACTGGCCCGAGTAGGCGATGGACACGCCCGGGGGAAGTTTCACATCCCGCGCCACGACCCGCCGCAGATCGGTGACCACCGAGCTGAGGTCGCGGCCGCGGACATCGACATAGACCCAGGTGGACGGCCGCGCGTTCTCGGTCTTCAGCATGGGCGGTCCGTCGACGATCCTGAGGTTGGCTACCGTCCCCAGCGTGATCTGCTGGCCCGTGGGTGTCAGGACGGGAAGCTGGCGCAGGCCTTCCAGGCTGTCGCGCAGTTCCCGCGGGTAGCGCACGTTGATCGGATAGCGCGCGACGCCTTCGACCGTCTCGCCGATGGTCTCGCCCCCGACGGCGCCGGAGACAATCTCCTGCACGTCCAGGACGTTCAGGCCGAACCGCGCGGCGGCGGCGCGATCGATGTCCACATCCACATAACGCCCGCCGGTCAGCCGCTCTGCGAGCGCTGACGACACGCCCGGCGTCGCCTTCGCTGCCGCCTCCACCTGGGCCGCGACCCGGTCGAGCTGGGCGAGATCGGCCCCCGAGACCTTTACCCCGATGGGGCTCTTGATGCCGGTGGCCAGCATGTCGATGCGGTTGCGGATCGGCGGGACCCAGACATTGGCCAGGCCCGGGACCTTGACCACCCGGTCCAGCTCCTCGGTCAGTTTCTCCGGCGTCATGCCGGGCCGCCACTGGTGGCGCGGTTTCAGCTGGATGGTGGTCTCGAACATCTCGAGCTGCGCGGGATCGGTGGCGGTCTCCGCCCGTCCGGCCTTGCCGAACACCGACTTCACCTCGGGCACGGTCATGATCAGCCGGTCGGTCTGCTGCAGCAGTTCTGAGGCCTTGGCCGCCGAAATCCCCGGCAGGGCGGAGGGCATGTAGAGCAGGTCGCCTTCGTCCATCGGCGGGATGAACTCCCCGCCCAGCCGGCTGAGAGGCCAGGCCGTGGTGGCGAAGATCAATAGGGCCACGACGAGGACTGTCCGCGGCTTTTCCAGCACCCAATCGATCGCCGGCCGGTAGGCGCGCGTGAGCCAGCGGTTCACCGGGTTGGCGTCCTCGGCGGGGATGCGGCCCCGGATCAGGAAGCCCATCAGGACGGGGACCAGGGTCACCGACAGGATTGCGGCGCCCGCCATGGCGTAGCTCTTGGTGAAGGCCAGCGGCGAGAAGAGGCGGCCTTCCTGTGCCTGCAGCGCGAACACCGGCACGAATGACAGGGTGATGATCACCAGGCTGAGGAACAAGGCCGGGCCGACCTCGGCCGCGGCGTCGGTGATCACCCGCCAGCGGGTCTCGCCGGTCAGCTCCTGACCCGGATGCTCGCGGTCCCAGCGTTCCAGCCGCTTGTGGGCGTTCTCGATCATCACCACGGCGGCATCGACCATCGCCCCGATGGCGATGGCGATGCCCCCCAGCGATATGATGTTGGCGTCCACCCCCTGCAGCCGCATCACCAGCAGGGCAAAGAGCACCCCGAGCGGCAGGGTGAGGATGGCCACCAGCGCGGAACGGGCGTGCCAGAGGAACAGCGCACAGACGAGGCCCACGACGATGAACTCCTCCACCAGTTTCTGGCGCAGGTTGGCGATCGCGCGGTCGATCAGCTGGGCGCGGTCGTAGGTGGTCACGATCTCGACGCCAGGCGGCAGACTGCGCTTCAGCTCCGCGATCTTCTCCTTCACCTCACCGAGCGTCGCCCGCGCGTTCTTCCCCGAACGCAGGATCACGACCCCGCCGACGACCTCGCCCTGGCCGTTCAGTTCTGCAATGCCGCGCCGCATCTCCGGGCCAAGCTGGATCGTCGCGACGTCGCCCAGCCTGACGGGAACGCCGCCGGCGGCGGTCCGCAGCGGAATGATGCGGAAGTCGTCGAGGGTCTTCAGGTAGCCCGAGGCGCGGACGATGTACTCGGCCTCGCCCATCTCCAGCACCGAGCCACCGGCTTCGGCATTGGCCCGGCGGATCGCCGCCACGACCTGCTGGTGGGTGACCCCGTAGGCGGCGAGCTTCACCGGGTCGAGCACCACCTGGTATTGCTTGACCATGCCGCCGATGGTGGCGACCTCGGCCACGCCCGGCACGGTCTTCAGCTCGTAGCGTAGGAACCAGTCCTGCAGCGCGCGCAGTTGCGAGAGGTCGTGGCGGCCGCTGCGATCGACGAGGGCGTACTCGTAGATCCAGCCAACGCCCGTGGCGTCCGGGCCGAGCGCCGGCCGGGTTCCGGCCGGCAGCCGACTCTGCGCCTGGCTGAGGTATTCCAGCACCCGTGAGCGGGCCCAGTAGAGGTCGGTGCCGTCCTCGAACAGGACGTAGACGAAGCTGTCGCCGAAAAACGAGTAGCCGCGCACGGTCTTCGCGCCCGGCACGGAGAGCATGGTGGTGGTCAGCGGATAGGTGACCTGGTTCTCGACGATCTGCGGGGCCTGGCCGGGCCAGGTCGTGCGGATCACCACCTGCACGTCCGACAGGTCGGGGATGGCGTCGACGGGCGTCGACCGCAGCGCGAGCCCGCCAGCGACCAAGAGCGCGAGGGCGGCGAGCAGGACGAGCCAGCGGCCCCGCACCGAGGCGCGGATGAGGGCGGCGATCATCGGGCGGCCGCCGGACGGATGCGGCGGACCAGGGGGCCGCCCGGCGTCTGCTCGAACGCGAAACGCACCTGCTGGCCGGACGACAGCCCGCGCGCGAGCGCCGGGTCGGCGAGGCGGAACGTCATGGTCATCGCTGGCCACTGGATTGCGGGGACCGGCTCGTGGGACAGGGTGATGGCTCCGTCAGCGATCTGCTCGATCCGCCCGACGCTCTCGTAGAGCGTTGGCGCGGCCGCGACCGGGCCACGGGGCGCCAGGGGCCGCGCCGGGACCCCGGAGAGGCTGGCTTCGCT
The DNA here is from genome assembly GCF_004297125.1 of Phenylobacterium sp. Lineage (GTDB taxonomy): Bacteria > Pseudomonadota > Alphaproteobacteria > Caulobacterales > Caulobacteraceae > Phenylobacterium. The sequence continues at coordinate 103,003 of NZ_SCVD01000039.1, forward strand.
GTCGAGCAGGAACTGGCCGGAGGCGACCACCGTCTCACCGTCCGAAAGGCCGGCGAGCACCTCGGTCCAACCGCCGGCCTCGCGCCCCGGGCGGATCTCGGCGGGCTCGTAGCGGCCGCCGGACAGCGCCAGCATGACGAGGGTGCGCCGGCCGGTGCGGATCACCGCCTCCGAGGGCACGAGCAGCGCCGGCTGCGGCCGGCCGCCGAACTGGACCTTGGCGAACATCCCGGGCCGCAGGCGCCCGCCGGGATTCGGCAACTCGACGCGAACCGTCAGCGTCCGGCTCTCGGCCTGAGCCTCCGGCAGGACCGCGCTCACCCGTCCGCTGAAGGTCTCCCCCGGGTAGGCGGCGAGCGTCGCGGAGACCGCCTCCCCCGACCCGACCTGGCCGGCGAGGGCCTCCGGCACGGCGGCGTTCAACCAGACACGCGACAGCCCATTGATCTCCGCCAGCGTCTGCCCGGCGGCGACCGTCATGCCGTTCCGCACAGCCAGCGTCTTGATCACCCCCGCAGAGGGCGTGGTCACGGTGACGACGTTGCGGACCTGACCGCTGCGCGCGACGGACTCGATCAGCGCCGCCGACATGCCGAGCAACTGCAGGCGCTGGCGAGCGGCCTGGGTCAGCGCCGGGTCGCCCGTGCGGCGCACAGCGAGGAACTCGCCCTGGGCGCCCGCCCATTCGGGGACCAGCAGGTCGGCGAGCGGTGCTCCGGCCCGCACCATATCGCCGGGTGCGCGGCCGTGGACCCGCTGCACGAAGCCCGCGGCCCGGGCCTGGACGACCGCAAAGTCGCGTTCGTTGAAGTCGATGACGCCGGTGGCGGTGATGTCGCTCGGCAGCGTCCCGCGCGTCACCGTCGCGGTGCGCAGGCCGAGGGCCTGGACCCTGGCGGGATCGATCTGCAGGCCGCCGCCGGTCGGCGCCGTGTCGGCGTACTTGGGCTGCAGCTGCATGTCCATGAACGGCGACTTGCCCGGCTTGTCGAAGTGCTGCGCCGGAACCATCGGGTCGTACCAGTAGAGCACCTTGCGGTCGGCCTGCGCGGTCGACGCGCGCCCGCCCGCCGGGTCGTCCGTCACGCGGCCGAGGCCGAAGCCCAGGGCGACGGCCGCGGCGAGGCCGACAGCCGACAGGATCAGGGTCTGGCGGCGGGTCATTGGTCGCTCCCGTAGGTCAGGACGAGGCTCGCGCCGTCGCGGGCGGCCATCGCCTCGCGCGCGAGCGCTTCGAGTTTGGCGTCGGCGAGATCGGTCAGCGCCATGCGCACCTCATCGAAGCCCGCGCGGCCGGCGGCATAGCTCGCGAGCTCGAGATGCGCGCGCTGCTCGGCGGTGGGCACGAGCACCTCGACGGACCGGCGCCATTGGTCGTGGTGCATCCGGTGATCGGCCAGGCCCCCGTCGAGCTCCGCCAGCAGATCTCGCCGGCGCGCTTCGCGCTCGATCCGTGCGCGGTTGCGGTCGGCCAGGCGGGCGGCGACTAGCGGCTCTTGCCGTGTCGCCCTGAAAATCGGCAGGCTCATAGTGACGCCGGCCGAAACCATGTCTCCGAACATCGGGTCGCGACGGCCGTAGGAGACTTCGACCCCCCAGTCGGGACGCCTGGCGGCGCGGGCGCCGTCGACGTCGGCCGCGGCTCTTCGCTCCGTCGCCTCGGCGGTCAGCAGGCTCGGGTGACGCTCAAGGGCCGCGTGCAGGGCCCCGGGGTCGATCTCATAATGCGGCGCCTCGCCCGAGGTCGTCGGCGCCGGATCGTCGGTCCACCGGACGAGCTCGGCGCGCGCCTTCTGGGCGGCCGCGACCAGTTCGCTCCGCCGGTCGGCGAAGAGGGCCTGCAGCCGCTTGGGTTCGAGGCCTGCGGCTGGCCGCGAGGCGCCGGAGGCGATGCTGGGCGGCTGGGCGGCCCAGAGATCCTTCAAGCCGCCAACGAGTTGATCCAAAGTCCCGAGGCGACGCTCGGCGTAGGCGAGGTCGATCCACGCAAGCGCGGTGGCGACACGCACACGGCGTTGCGTCTCGGCGCCTTCGGCCTGAGCGACAGCGATCGTCGCGGTGGCTCCCGCCACCTCGGCGCGGCGCCGCGCCGCGTTGGGCACGTCCTGCATGACGCCGATGCGGGACATGGTCATGTCGTCCGCGTCGAAGCGTCCCGATGGCGGGCCGGAGATCGGGAAGTTGTCGATCCCGACACTGAGCCTGGGGTCGGGCAAGCGGCCTGCGGCCCGGCTCGCGGCGCGGGCAGCGTCGACCTTGACCGCACTGGCCTGCAGGCTGGGCGCGGACCGAGCGGCGAGATCGAGGGCGGCGGCATAGGTCAGCGGCTCGGCGTGCGACGCCGCGGCGGCCGCCCAGGCCGAAAGGCTGAGGAGAAGGCGCGCACGGGCGCGCCGGGAGCAGGGCATGATGATGTTCCTGAGTGCGGCCGCCGCGCGGGCGCGCGACAGCAATGGCCGGGCGCGCATGGCGGCCCGGCAGCGGCTTCAGGCGATCGGTCTTGGAGGTCGCTTTACGCCCGGCGGGGGATGCGGGCGCGCCGCCTGGTCCACGGCGATCTCGAAGCGCGACCCCGTGACGGTCGGCGTCGGAAGGGAGAACGGTTGCGGCAGGTCCGCGACCACGCCCGCCATGACCACGCAGGCCGCGATGCACGCGTCGCTGCGCTTCGCGCCATGCGGATCGCAGCATTGCATGTCCGCCATGTCGCCGACGGCCGGGGCTGCATGCGCTTCGGGCGACAGCATCTGGCCGGACGGGTCCATGTCCAAATGCGTGCAGGCGCGCTGCGCCGCGCCCGCGTTCAACGGAGCCACGAGAAGGGCGAGCACGCCGAGGAGGGCGAGGAGCCGAGGCATCCGGAGAACCCTAGCCGTTGTCCGTCGCGCCGTCACCGGGCTACTGGGCGGAGACGGGGGCAAGCACGCCCAGTACGCTGACCAGGCCCAGCACCGCCAACCCGGCCAAAGCCTCCATCGTGATACTGCGGCGCAACTCGGCTAGGGCAAGCCCGGGCTGGCCGCGCGCGAGGGCCGCGTTCAAGGCCGGCGTCAGGTGAAAGCGGTTCGATGCCGCCATGCCCAGCATCCCCACGAAGAGGGCAAGCTTGATGAGCAGGAGCCAGCCGTAGGCAAAGTCCGTCATGGCGAAGATCCGGGTCGGTCCGACCAGGAACCAGCTGTTGACCAGCCCGGTCAGGATCAGCGCCGCGACGACCAGCGACCCGATACCAGAAAAGCGCGCCAAAGCCGCGTGGGTCGCGGGCAGGTCGGGCTCAGGGGTCCGCCGCGTCGAAAGGAGCAGCGCCAGGGCCATCAGGGCGCCCAACCAGACGCCGGCGGCCAGGAGATGGAGAACGTCCGCGGCGGCATGGATCGCGCCGGCCGGACCCGGCTCGGCCGCCCCATGTCCGGTCCAGGCAAAGCTGGCGAGCGCGACCGCGCCCAGGCCGCTCGACATCCCCCAAAGGCCGCGGCCGGCCGGCACGCGAAGCACGAAGGCCAAGGCGAGCACGGCGGCGGCTACGCGAACGAGGATCGCCGCACCAAACGCCGTCTCCCCGACCACGATCGCCAGCATCTCGCGGTCGAACGCTGCGGCGGGCTCGCCGGCCATTACCGCGGTCTGGGCGAGGAGCGAGACGAGCGCGCCGAGCGCGAGCACCGCGGCGCTGGCGCCCCAGAGCCGCCGGGGCCAGGGCAGCGCCAACGCGGGCGCGCCCCGGTATCCGTAGATCAGGAACAAGGGCGTCCCGAACAGGATGGCGCCGGCGGCGAACTGCGCCAGCCGGGCGACGACGACCAGGATGTCCATGGCGTCAGCGGACGGTGAAGTCGACCTTGCCTTGCATGCGATGGGTGTCGGCGGTCACGGCGTGCCACTTGACGGCGTAGGCGCCGGGCGCGAGCGGCGCGGCCGGCGTTACGATCAGGGTCAGGCCGTCCTTGGCGACGCTGGCCTTCGCGGCCACCGGCATGTTGTTCATGCCGGGCATCACCACTTCGGCGCCGGAGAGCTTCGCCTGCAGCGTCTCGTTGAACTTGAGCACGATCTGCTTCGGGGCGACGACCGTTGCGGCGTTGGCGGGGGTCGAACTCACGAGCTTGGCATGCGCCCAGGCGGACGTGCCGGTGGCGGCCAGGGCGAAGGCGGCCAGGGCCGCGCAAGCGGTACGATTCATCGGTGATCTCCTCGCGCCCCTCTGGGGGCGTTTGTCATGGATACGCGCCGCAGGACCGCAATCCCTCAGGCGCCGCGGTCGCCGCGTCTCGGCGCGTTTTGCGTGAGGGGCGTGGGCAGGGCGATGCGTATACGAGGGCAAGCTTGCTGCGCGCCTCGCGGGCGCAGCCGACCTCTGTCCGGGATCCACGATGCAGAATGATGTCAGCCGCCGCCACCTCTTGCGCGGCGCGGGCCTGATCGGCGGCGGCCTGGCCGCTGGCGCGCTGTTCCCCGGTTGGGCGCAGAGCGCCACGCCGGGTCTCTCGACCCTGCCCACGCTCTCCGGCGAGGACATCAAGCTGACCATCGGCCATAGCGCCCTGAAAGTGGACGGCCGCACCGGTCACGCCGTGACCATCAACGGCACGGTGCCGGCGCCACTGATCCGGCTGAAGGAAGGCCAGACCGTGCGCCTGCACGTGACCAACACTCTGGACGAGGAGACCTCGATCCACTGGCATGGCCTCCTGGTGCCGTTCGAGATGGACGGCGTGCCGGGCGTGAGCTTTCCCGGCATCCCGCCCGGCCAGACCTTCGTCTACGAGTTCCCGATCCGGCAGAGCGGCACCTACTGGTATCACAGCCATTCCGGCCTGCAGGAGCAGGAGGGGCACTATGGACCGATCGTCATTGATCCCGCAGGGCCCGACCCCGTGGCCTATGACCGGGAGCACGTGGTGGTGCTGTCGGACTTCAGCTTCCTGCACCCACACGCGATCTTCAAGAAGCTCAAGCAGCAGGGTGGGATCTTCAATTACCAGAAGCAGACGATCGCCGGCTTGCTGGCCGGGAAGGACCAGACGCTGCAGGAGCGGCTGGAGTGGGCGAAGATGCTCATGGACCCCACCGACATCTCCGACGTCACGGGCGCGGTCTACAAGTTCCTGATCAATGGCCACGGTCCGAACGACAACTGGACGGGCTTGTTCGCGCCCGGCGAGCGGGTGCGGCTGCGGTTCATCAACGCCGGGGCGCAGACCATCTTCAACGTCCGCATTCCCGGCTTGAAGCTGACGGTAGTGGCGTCGGACGGCCAAAACGTGCGTCCGGTCGAGGTGGACGAGTTCCAGATCGGCAACGCCGAGACCTACGATGTCATCGTCCAGCCGACCGAGGACCGGGCCTTCACCGTCGTCTCGGAGGCGGTGGACCGGTCCGGCATGGGCCGGGCGACCCTGGCGCCCCGCATGGGGATGACCGCCGAGGTTCCGCCGCTTCGAGCGCGGCCGCTCGGCACGATGAAGGACATGGGCATGGACATGTCGTCCATGCACGGCGGCGGTGCGGCGGGGGGAGTTGTCGCCATGCCCGGGATGGACCACGCGGCGATGGGACATGGGGCCGCGGGCGTCGCGCCGGGCATGGCGCCGCCGCGAGTGCGTGGGTCCGACGCCATGGGCGACATGGGCGGCATGGAGATGTCCATGCGTGACGGCCTCAATGCGCCGCAGGTGAAGCTTGGTCCGGGGGTGCAGACGATCGCCCCCTCGCCGATGGACCGCACGGGCGAGCCGGGGCAGGGGTTGGAAAGCGTCGGCCACCGGGTGCTGGTCTACAAGGACCTGATCGCGCTTGAGCCGAACCCCGACACGCGAGCGCCGTCACGGGCGATGGAAATTCGCCTCACCGGCAACATGGAACGGTTCATGTGGGGCTTCGACGGACGCAAGTTCAGCGAGAAGCCGAAACCCTACACCCTGCGGGCCGGCGAGCGGGTGCGGGTGACGTTGGTCAACGACACGATGATGACCCACCCGATCCACCTGCACGGCCACTTCTTCGAGCTCGTCCATGGGCCTGTGGGGCACATGCCGCGCAAGCACACGGTCAATGTCCTGCCGGGAGGAAAGGTGGCCTTCGACGTCACCGGGGAGGCTGGCGACTGGGCCTTCCACTGCCACATGCTCTACCACATGCACGCCGGCATGTTTCAGGTGTTCGCGGTTCGGCCCAGCGACGGAGCCGCCGCATGAACCGGTTGCTTCTCGTGGCCCTCATCCCAGCGGCACTTGGGTCTCCGGCCTTCGCCCAAACCCCGGATCCGCACGCCGGCCACGCCATGCCGGCGGCCAAACCCGCAGCCAAGCCTGCGGCTAAACCCGCAACCGCACCTGCGGCCCGGACTCCGGCGACCTCGGCGGTCGATCCGCACGCAGGGCACGCCATGCCCGCGGCCAAGGTTGCGACTCCCGATCCTCATGCCGGCCACGCCATGCCGGGGGCGGCGCCTGCCGATCCGCACGCCGGTCACCAGATGCCGGCCGCCACGCCCGGGCCAGGCGCCGCGGACCCCCACGCCGGCCACCAGATGCCGATGGCGACCCAGACCGGCGCGGACCTGCCCGTAGGCGATGCGCCACCGCCGCCACCGCCGGGCGTAGCGCTCGCCGACGCGGTCTTTGGCGCGCAGAGCATGGAGCGCGCGCGCCAGGTGCTGCGCAACGAGCACGGCGGCGCCCGCGCCTCGCAGGTGATGATCAACCTCGCCGAGGCGGGTCTCGGAGATCGCGGCTATCGTTGGGAGGGCGAGGCCTGGTTCGGGAGCGACGAGCATCGCCTGGTGCTGAAGACGGAAGGCGAGGGGACGCGCGGCCATGGAGTCAAAGACGTCGAGGCGCAGGCGCTCTATTCCCGCCCCGTTGGGGTTTACACGGACTTCCAGGCGGGCCTACGCCACGACTTCAAGCCTGGGCCGTCAAGGACCTACGCGACGGTCGGTTTCGAGACCTTGATGCCCGGATGGGTGGAAGCCGCGGGCGCCCTGTTCCTGTCGCAGAAGGGCCATGTCTCCGCGCGATTGGAGGGCAGCACAGACTTCCGGCTGACCCAGCGCCTTGTGCTGCAGCCCCGCGGCGAGCTCAATTTCGCGGCGCAGGACGATGCGCGACGCGGCATCGGCGCCGGACTGTCCGACGCGGAGCTGGGCCTGCGCCTGCGCTACGAGGTCCGCCGCGAGTTCGCGCCCTATGTCGGGGTCGTCTGGTCGCGGAAGTTCGGCGACACCGCGGACTTCGCGAGGGCCGAGGGCGAGGACGCCGAGGATGTGCGCGCCGTGGTCGGACTGCGCGCCTGGTTCTGACGCCAGGCGCCGCCTCGGCCGGCCTCAGGCCATGGCGGGGCCTCGGAAGCCGCGCAGCCGAAGCGCGTTGGCCAGCACGCTGACGCTGGAAAGCGCCATGGCCCCAGCCGCGATCATCGGCGAGAGCTGCCATCCGAACGCCGGACAGAGGACGCCGGCGGCCACGGGGATCAGCAGGACATTGTAGCCGAAGGCCCAGGCGAGGTTCTGGCGGATGTTGGCGAGGGTCGCTCGCGACAGGCTGAGGGCGGTGGCGACGCCGCGCAGGTCGCCGCGCATCAGCACCACGTCGGCGCTCTCGATGGCGATATCCGTGCCCGCGCCCATGGCGACGCCGACATGGGCGGCGGCGAGCGCCGGGGCGTCGTTGACGCCGTCGCCGACGAACGCGGCGCGACCGAAGCGGGCCTCGAGGTCCTTCAACGCCGCGACCTTGCCGTCGGGAAGCACTTCGGCGACCACCTCGTCGAGGCCGAGCGCGTCGGCCACGGCGCGGGCGGTCCCAGCGTTGTCGCCGGTGATCATCGCGACCTTGACGCCGGCCGCGTGCAGTGCGGCCAGGGCCGCCGGAGTTGTCGGTTTGATCGGGTCGGACACCGCGATGATGGCGGCCAGCTCGCCGTCGACAGCCACGAACAGCGGCGTCTTGGCCTCTGCCGCCAAGCGGCCCGCTTCGGCGACGAGCGCGTCGATGGGGATGCCGAGCCGGGCCATGAACCGGTCCGCGCCCACCTGCACGAGCATCCCATCAACGAGAGCCTGGGCGCCGAAGCCGGGCACGGCTTCGAACCCCTCGACGCGCGCAACGCCAAGGCCCTTCTCGTCGGCCGCCGCGACGATCGCCGTCGCGATCGGGTGCTCAGAACGACTCTCGACTCCGGCGGCGAGCCGCAGCGCTTCGTCGGCCGCAAAGCGGCCAGCGGCCGTCAGGTCAGTGAGCACAGGCCGACCGAGCGTGAGCGTGCCGGTCTTGTCAAAGGCGACGACGCGGACGTCGGCGAGCGCCTGCAGGGCTTCGCCCTTGCGGAACAGGACACCGAGCTCAGCGGCCTTCCCGGTTCCCACCATGATCGAGGTGGGTGTAGCCAGGCCCATGGCGCAGGGGCAGGCGATGATCAGCACGGCCACCGCATTGACCAGGGCGAAGCCCAGTGCCGGGCTCGGCCCGAAAGCGAGCCAGGCGGCGAAGGTCGCGAGCGCTGCCACGATCACGGCCGGCACGAACCAGCCGGTGATGCGGTCGACGGTGGCCTGGATCGGCAGCTTGGCCCCCTGGGCCGTCTCCACCATGCGGACGATCTGGGCCAGCAGGGTGTCGCCGCCCACCTTGGTGGCGCGGAAACGAAAAGCGCCGGTCTTGTTGACGGTGCCGCCGACCACCGCGTCGCCGGGGCGTTTCTCGGTGGGGATCGGCTCGCCGGTGATCATCGACTCGTCGACGAAAGAGCCGCCTTCAACGACCTCGCCGTCAACGGGGAGCCGCTCGCCCGGGCGGACATCGACCACGTCGCCGACGGAGACCTCGCCGATCGGCACCTCGATCTCCCGCCCGTCCCGAAGGACGCGAGCGGTCTTCCCCTGCAGCGTCATCAGCCGGCGGATCGCCTCGCTGGTGCGGCCCTTGGCCTGGGCCTCGAACAGTCGGCCGAGCAGGATCAGGCTTACGATCACCGCCGCCGCTTCGTAGTAGACTTGGTTCGCGCCGTCCGGCAGCAGCGTCGGGGCAAAGGTCGCCACGACCGAGTAGGCGAAGGCGGCGGTCGCGCCCAGCACCACCAGGGAATTCATGTCCGGAGTCCGGCGCAGCAGGTTGGGAACGCCCTTGCGGTAGAAGCGCCATCCCGGACCGACGAGCACCAGAGTGGCCAGGACCAGACTGATCAGCCGCCAGGGCTGTTCCCCGATCGTCGCGGCAAGCCAATGGTGGGCCCCAGGGACGAAGTGGCGCGCCATCTCGATGAGGAACAAGGGCGCGGTCGCGAAGGCCGCGATCGTCACCGCCCGCTTCAGACCGGAGATTTCGGCGGCCCGGGCTTCGCGCTCGCGGTCGGCCATGTCCGTGGTGCGGGCGCCGACAAGCTCGGCGCCGTAGCCGACTGCCGCCACGGCGCGGACGAGAGCTGCGACGTCGGCGCCGCCCTCAAGCCGCCGGACCCGGGCTCGCTCGGTGGCGAGGTTGACCTCGGCGGACAGAACACCCGGATGGTCGGCCAGAGCGCGTTCGACGCGACCGACGCAACTGGCGCAGGTCATGCCGCTGATGTTCAGCTCCACGTCATCGGTCAGGATCTCATAGCCGGCCTTCCGGATGGCCTCGGCGACGGCGCCGGCATCGCCCGTTGGCGTCAATTCCACATGGGCGCGCTCGGCCGCCAGGTTGACGCTCGCGCGCGCCACCCCTGGGACTGCGGCGATGGCGCGTTCGACGTGGCCGACGCAACTCGCGCAGGTCATCCCGAGCACGGGAACTTCGATCGGGATGAGGGTGGTCTCGGGCATGGCGCGGTCTCCGGCAGGTCAACGCGCGCCCCAGATGGGGTTTCCCATCATGGGAAGGTCAAGGGAACCTTCGCATCGTCATGTCCTGGGCGCTTCATCTTGAGTGCTTCCAATAATGGGAAGGTCTGGAGCCGGCGTGTTGCCCGCTGAACTGCAACGCGGGCGCGAGCTTGACATCATGTCCACGCGTTCAGGGTGAAGCAGGCGGAGCCGCCGGCTGTTCATCTAAGTTGCGTGATGTCTGTTAAGCGGGCGCCCGGGCCCGGAGTCCCGTTTTCTTAAGCCGTTCGAAGATAGCCAAGTTATCGCGCGCTGGGCGTCCGGTAGGGGCATTTTATTGCCGACATGAAGGCATCGTGTCGGTTGACGTTCGGGGTTCATGGAATTGTCGCAAGTTCGTTCCGCGCCTCCGCTTCTCTTATGTATATACATAGCTTGACTTGCCCGCCGCGCTGACCGGACAAATGCGTCAGGTCGGACACGCTGAGCCTGGAACGGGCATGGTGTCGGGGCAACAGGGGGTAGTCATGACTGCATTTTCCAAGCGGCTCCTGTTCGCGAGCGCCTGTGCGTCGCTGGCGATGATCGGCGCGACGGCCGCCGCAGCACAGGAGGCTTCCGACGTCGGCGAGGTCATCGTCACGGGCAGCCGCATCAAACGCGCGGACATCGAAGGCGTCGGGCCGGCGACGGTGATTGGGGCGCCAGAGATCGCCAAGAGCGGCATCGTCAATGTCGAGACGATGCTACAACGCCTGCCGGCGGCGGCGGGCTACTCGGGCGGCCAGGGCAACGCCTATTGGGCGGCACGCGGCTGGGGTACGGCGACCGTCAATCTGCGGGGCCTCGGCATCAACCGGACCCTCGTGCTGCTCAACGGCCGCAGGTTGGTGAACGGCGGCACCGGCGCGAACAGCGCCCCTGACCTGAACACCATTCCCGCCTCCATCATCGGCCGGATCGAGGTCCTGAAGGACGGCGCCTCGGCGATCTACGGCACCGACGCGGTGGCCGGGGTCGTCAACATCATCACGCGCACCGACATCGAGGGCTTCGAGCTCGCCGCCCGCTACGGCGTCAGCGACGAGGGCGACGGCACCGACTTTACGGCTGATGCGGCCTACGGCCTGCGCAATGAGCGCGGCGGCCTGCAGTTCGCGGCCAGCTACCAGGTGACCCAGCCGGTCAACATGTTCAGCCGCGCCGGCTGTCAGAAGAGCGGCGCGACAGGGACCCTGATCTGCCTCGGCAGTGGCTCCACCGCCGGTGGGCGCGCGTCGCTGCCCAACGGCCAGATCATCAACTTCACGGGCGGCAACGCTTTCGAGCCGTACAGCGCCGCGCGGCACGGCTTCCAGGCCAACAACTACCTCAACGCGGTCAATCCGCTCGAACGCCTGACCACCGGGGTGTTCGGTGACTACCAAGTCACGGACGGCATCCAGCTCTTCGGGGAGCTCCTCTACACCCACCGCAAGACCGATCAGAGCTCGTCCCCCGGCACCCTCACCAATCTGATCGTCGCGGCCAACAACCCGACCAACCCGACGGGTCAGCAGGTCACGGTGATCCAGCGCCGCCTGGTCGAGGCCGGCTCGCGCGTCGCGTTCCAGGAGACCAACACCTACCAGGCGACCGCCGGAGCCCGCGGCAAGTTCTGGAAGGACTGGACCTGGGAGCTGGCCGGCAACTACGGCCGCAGCACCGGCACCGACGGCTTCACCAACATCGCCAACCGCCAGAACATCGCCAACACGCTCAACACCGCCGTCTGCTCGTTCGCGGCGGGGGCGGCAATCCCCTGCGCTGACTACCTCGGCCCGGGCGATGTCTCCCCGGCGGTGCTGAAGTACATCCTGGCCACCACCATCGACACCGGCGGCAATGAGACGACCAACTTCAGCTTCGACACGACCGGTACGCTCCTCGAACTTCCCGCCGGGCCGTTGCAGGCCGCCGCGGGCGTGATGTACCGCAAGGACTCGGGCTTCCGGAATCCCGACAACCTGATCGTCCTCGGCATCGCCAACTCCAATCAGCAGAGCCCCATCAAGGGCTCAGTGGAGGCGGTCGAAGGCTACGCCGAGCTCAGCGTCCCGCTGCTCAAGGACCTGCCGATGGTGGAAGCGCTGCGCTTCGACGGCGCGATCCGCTACTCGGACTACAAGCGTTTCGGCAGCGACGTGAACTACAAGGCCGGCCTCGACTGGTCGGTGGGCTACGGCCTGCGGGCTCGCGCGACCTGGGGCACCGCTTTCCGCGTGCCGAACGTGGCCGAGCTCTTCAGTGGCGTCACCCAAGGCCAACTCACCACGACGGACCCGTGCAGCCGCTATGCGACCAGCACGAACGCGACGCTGGTGGCCAACTGCCGGGCGACCGGGGTGCCGGCGAACTACATCCAGCCGAACAACGCGATCCTGACCACCACCGGCGGCAATGTGAACCTGACGCCGGAAGAAGCCGAGACCCTGACCCTGGGCCTGGTCTTCGAGCCGGAGTTCGTACCCGGCCTGTCCCTGACGTTCGACTACTTCAAGATCGACATCGACAACGCGATCCGGTCCATCACCGGATCGACGAAGCTCTCCGTCTGCTACAACACCCCGAACCTTGCCCACCCGTTCTGCTCGGCCGACAACTTCACCCGTGTCGCACTGACCGGCGAGGTCAACTTCCTGTCCTCGCAGCAGGTGAACGTCGGCGCCGAGACGGTGAAGGGCTATGACGCGGCCGCGACCTACGGCTTCGACGTGATGGATCTCCGCGCGACCCTGCAGGGAAGCGTCACCTACCTGAAGGAATACACCATCGTCCCGTTCCCGGGCGGAGCCCCGATCATCTACCGGGGCAAGATCGGTGGCGGGATCGGCGGCTATCCGAAGTGGCGCGGGCTGACGTCGCTCACGCTCGACGACGACAAGTGGAGCGCGAGCTACACCATCCAGTGGATCGGCAAGGCCACCGACGTCAACGCGGCGCCGACGGCCCTGGGCTACCGCACGCCCAACGTCTTCTACCACAACGCCCAGTTCGCATATCGGCTGAGGGAAGAGGCGACGATCGCGGTCGGGGTCGACAACATCTTCGAAGAGGATGCGCCCTACCTGCCGAGCTTCACGGACGGCAACACCGACACCTTCGTCTACGACCTGGTCGGACGCCGTGGCTACGTCCGCCTGACCTACAAGTTCTAGCCTGTCCCCCCTGAGGCGCTGGCGTGACCCCACACCCTGCCGGCGCCTCCCTCTGGGTTCGTCCATGATCCGCCTGCCCGCTCTCGCGCGCTCCACGCACAAGTGGCTGGCGCTCTTCGTCGGCCTTCAGGCCGTCCTCTGGACTGCCGGCGGCATCTACATGACGGCCGTCCACATCGACATCATTCATGGCGATCGGCTGGTGAAGGCGGCGCCTCAGCCCGCGCTGGCGTTGACCGGTCTCGTCGAGCCCGCGCATCTCGCGCACCTGCCGCAGGGCCTGAAAAGCGCCCGCCTGGAGACCCAGCTGGGGCGCGCCGTCTATGTGGTCGATGCGTCGGGCGGCAAAGCGCTGTTCGATGCGCGGACCGGGGAGAAACTCTCGCCGCTGGGCAAGGCCGGGGCCGAGGCGCGGGCCAAGGCGCTGTTCGCGGAGTCGGGCGCCATCGTCAGCACAGAGTATCTGACCAAGGCGCCGCTCGAGATGCAGACCCGGCATGTGCCGGTGTGGCGGGTCGAGTTTGAGGGCGCCTGGCGACCGACCTTCTACATCTCGCCATACACCGGCGAACTGGTGACCCGCCGGCATGACCTATGGCGGCTGTTCGACGTGGTCTGGATGCTGCACATCATGGACTACGACGACCGCCAGGACGTGAACAATATCCTCCTGCAAGGCTTCACCTGGCTGACCGTGCTCGGGTCCGCGACCGGCGGTTGGTTGCTGCTCTACAGCTTCCGGCGCCGTCGCCGGCGAAGGGCGGCCTGACGCCAATGTTCCTCGTGCGCACCCTCCACAAGTGGTTTGGCCTCGTCCTGGGTCTGCAGTTCCTGATCTGGGCGCTGAGCGGCGCGGTGATGGCGCTGCTCGATCATCACAAGGTGAGTGGCGAGCACGCCGTCCTGCCGGTGGCCCAACTCGCGTCCGGCCTGAACCCGGCGCCGCTGGCGGCGGTCGAAGCGGCTGTCGGCGCACCGGTGACGGGCCTCGAACTGAAGCCACTCTTCGACCGATGGGTCTATCAGGCCGAGACGCCAAGCGGCGTCCGCTTGCTCGACGCCGAGACCACGCGACGCATTGAAGTGGATGCAACGGCAGCGCGCACCCTCGCGGTCGCACGCTACGCCGGCGCGGCTTCGGTGGAGCGCGTGGATCTCGTCACCGCCTCGACCCACGAGACCCGCGACATGGCGCTTCCGGTCTGGCGCGTGGGCTTCGCGGATGCCGACCACACGGCGTTGTTTGTCTCGCGCGCCACCGGCGAAGTGCTGGGTGCGAAAACGGACACCTGGCGGCTATGGGACATCGCCTGGATGCTCCACATCATGAACTACGGCGACCGCCAGAGTTTCAACCATCCGCTGATCGTGACGGTCGCTACGGGCGTGACGTGGCTGGCGTTGAGCGGGCTGATCCTGCTGTTCCGCGCCTTCCGACCCTCCGACGTCGCCTGGATCGCCGCGCCGTTCGAGCGACTTGCCGCGCGCCGACGTGGGCGCGCGCGTGTCATCGGGACGCCATCGGCTGGCGAATGAGACATCCGTCATCTCCAACCCGCGCAGGACCTCTCCTGACCGGACAACACGAAAGGGTATCCAAGTGAGGCTCGCCACGATCCTGATCTCGTGCCTGCTGCCGGCGACGGCCTTCGCCCAGACGGCCGCCGTCAAGCCGAAGACCACGGTGCCGGCCACCGATATCTCGCCGTCCTACGTCCAGCTCGCCAAGAACGTCGAGGTGATCCCGAACATCGAGGACGCGGTGAAGGGAAAGGCCGCGATCCCGACCCACGAGGGGACATTCGGGGCGCTGCTGTTCGCAGAAGAGACGCGGGCCTTCTTCATTGAACTGCAGCCGGGCATGTTCCTGGCCGAGCATCCGCATGACATCGGCAGCATCATCTACACCGTGCGCGGGAAGTGGGTGCTGGCCAGCGAGCACAAGCGCCAGGTGATGGAGGCCGGCTCGCTCTTCCGCTTCGGCGACAACATGCCCACCGGATGGGAGGCGCCGTTCAACGAGCCGGCGCTGCTGCTCGTCGTCAAGCCGAAGGGCGAGACCAAGGACTACGACATCTTCAGCCGCGGCCTGAAGGCGATGCAGTCGTCGACCGACAAGGACCGCAAGGCGGGCAAGATGCAGTTCTACTACAGCGAGCTGAAGCCGGATGATCCGGCGATCGCCTTCGCGCGCAGCGTCAACCCGAACTTCGACGCCGTCCTGAAGATCAAACCGTGATGGGAGCGCTGCCCGTGCACATCTCGCGCCGCCTGCTGGCGGCCTTCGCGGCGCTGTGCCTGCACGGCGCAGCGACCGCCCCCGTGCTCGCGGCTCCGGCCGCGAAGCCAGTGGCCTGGAAGGCCGTCCCGTCCGTCGACCTGGCCGCCTTCAACAAGGATCTGGAGCCCGGCAAGCTCACGATGGATGTGGTGATCTACATGCCGTCGAACTTCGATCCGGACTTCAACAAGCTGACCCTGGAACAGATGCTGCAGGGCGTCCGGGCGGCCAAGGAAATC
Source organism: Phenylobacterium sp. (assembly GCF_004297125.1). Lineage (GTDB taxonomy): Bacteria > Pseudomonadota > Alphaproteobacteria > Caulobacterales > Caulobacteraceae > Phenylobacterium. The sequence goes on from NZ_SCVD01000039.1 coordinate 118,519, forward strand.
TACCGGCCGACCGGGGTCCAGATCAACCTCGTGGCGGTCAAGACCGGGGCGATCGAGCCACGGTTCCTGGCCATCCAGGCCAACGAGATCCCCAGGGTGCCGGACACCGAGTACATCAACATGTACCAGGGCAACACGCGGCATCCGAGCGAGTTGACCGGCATGGCGCTCCAGGCCTTCCAGAGCATCATCGAGCCCCGGAAGGACAGCGATCGCACCATCTACCTGATCGGCTTGCAGGACGTGATCATGCCGTTCCTCGACCGGTCGGACGCCCGGAACTGGACGGTCAAGATGGTGCGGACGGGGGGCCTGTCGTTCCCGTCCTACTCATACTGGAACACCATCCCGCGGGCCTATCGGGGGGCGATCACCATCGACAACCTCTCGACGGCCAGCCGGGCGCGGCGGACCATCGCCCACGAGATCGGCCACAAGGTCATGAACGTGAGCCACGAGTACAAGGAGACGAGTCCCGCGCACGAGGTCTACGCCGACGGCGGCTTGATGCTCTACGGCTCCGGCGAGGACATCCCCTCCGGCGCCGCGGGTCGCTGGCACCTGGAGCGGCTGCTTATGTCGCCGTACCTCTATCGCCTGAAGAGCAATGGGACCAAGCAGTGGAACCCCGACTACAAGGACGGCGGCCACTACTACGACCCGCTCTACGGCGACAAGGTTGTGCGCTTCAAGGGCACGCCCAACATGGACCCAAACTGGTGATCCCGGCGGGGCCCGCGACAAGATCAGTCAGATGCGCCTCGCCTCGCGGATCGACGCTTGCGCCTGGGCCGCTCGCCGTCAACCTCGGCCGTGACCGGGCCGGCTGAGGCGCCGTTCCCAACTCCCCGCTCATCTGTTCTGGAGACAACGATGTACAAAATCCTCGCCCCGCTCGCCGCCGTCGCGATGCTCCTTGTGGCCGCGCCCGCCGCCGCCCACGACGAGAAGCCGGTCGCCGGCCAAGTCACCGCGGTGACGGCCAAGTCGATCAACATCAAGACGAGCGACGGTCAGGTCGTGACCCTGGAGGTCGATAGCAACACCCGTGTGATGAAGGACGGGAAGCGGCTGACCCCCAAGGATGTGAAGGTCGGGCAATCGGTGAAGGCGCTGGGCTTCGGTGACAGCATGAAGGATCTGGTGGCGATCGACGTGACGATCACCGCCCCGGGCAAGGGCGGCTGAGCCCGTCGAACCGCGCCTGGCAGTCACGCCCGTGAAAACCGCTCTCCTCGCCGCCCAGGGCCTGGGCCGCCGGCCGCTCGGCATCGTCCTGCTGTTGGCGCTTCTGGCCGCCGGCCCGGCCCTGGCCCATGGCATCGGCGGCAAGGACGCCGCCTTCGTCGCGGCCACCACCGGGCCGGACGTCATTCCGTTCCTCTACCTCGGCGCCAAGCACATGGTGACGGGGTACGACCACCTGCTGTTCATTCTGGGCGTCATCTTCTTCCTCTATCGGATGAAGGACGTGGCCCTCTATGTGACGCTGTTCTCGGTTGGCCACTCCCTGACCCTGCTCGCCGGGGTCCTGGGACAGATCGCGGTGAACCCGTACCTGGTGGACGCGGTGATCGGCCTGTCGGTCGCCTACAAGGCCTTCGATAACCTGGGCGGCTTCCGGACGCTGTTCGGGGTGCAGCCCGATCCGCGGGCAGCCACCTTCGGCTTCGGCTTGATCCACGGCTTCGGCCTGGCCACCAAGCTGCAGGCGCTCGAGCTGCCGTCGAACGGCCTGATCATCAACATGCTGTCGTTCAATGTCGGCGTGGAGATCGGCCAGATGATCGCGCTGACCTTCATGCTGGCGTTGATCATGGTCTTGCGGACGCTTCCCGCCTACCGGCGCATGTCCGTCGCCGCCAACGTCCTGCTGATGCTGGCAGGGTTCGTCCTCATCGGCTTCCAGCTCGGCGGCCTCGTCTATGGAGACCCGGCGTGATGTCGGACGCAAAGACCCCCCTGGCGTCGCCCGAGGGCGCCGCGCCCTCCAAGCGCTCGCTGTTGATCTCGATCGGCGCCGCGGCGGCCACCGCCATTGTCATCACCTTCGCCGCCGTCTTGCCGGCCGAGTACAACAAGGACCCCCTCGGGCTCGGGCGGCTGACGGGGCTCTCGCGTCTCTGGGCTCCGGAAGAGGTCCTGGTCGCGCCCGCCGCGGCGGGCGTACCGGCGGCCATCCGCCAGCCCGCCGCGTTCCGCAGCGACACGTTCGAAATCCCGCTGGCTGCGGACGGCGATGAGGGCCGGCGCAATGCGCTGGAGTTCAAGGTCCGCCTGCCGAAGGGCGCAAGCCTGGTCTACAGCTGGCAGGCGGACGGTCTCGCGATCCCGGAGGATCTGATGTTCGACTTCCACGGCCACACCGTGGCGGCCGACGCCAAAGGCGGTCCGGTCAGCGTGGCCGACTACGAGAAGTCTAGCGGCGCGTCCGCCCACGGCTCCCTGACCGCGCCGGTCGACGGCATCCATGGCTGGTACTTCCGCAACCGCTCGGCCCAGCCGATCAAGGTTCGGCTGAAACTGTCCGGCTTCTACCAGCTCGTGCCGTCCGGCGAGGAAGGCAATCTGCCGGGAATCCAGCCTGTGGGCGCGACGCCCGCCGCCGTGCCTTGAACCGACGAAGGAAGATCGCCATGACCCGCAAGCCGCTCCTGGCGCTCGCCCTCGGCGCGCTCGGGCTTCTCGCAAGCTCGGCCGGCGCCCACGAGATGTTCCTGAAGCCGGCGCAGTTTCATCTGGAGCCGGGCGCCAAGACGGTCGTCGCGCTGTTCAACGGGACGATCGACAAGAGCGAGAACCCGATCACGCGCGACCGCATGAAGGCGGTCTCGGTGGCGGCGGGCGGCAAGATCAGCGCCCCGTCGGCCACCCAGTGGCGCGACGACCAGGTGACATCCTACCTCGACCTGACCGTGGCGGGACCCGGCACCTATGTGGTGGGCGTATCGACGGCGCCAAAGATCATTGAGCTCTCCGCGGACAACTTCGATGGGTACCTGCAGCACGACGGCATCGAGGACACGCTCAAGGCGCGTCAGGCCGAGAAAGGTCCGCGGACGCCGGTTCGGGAGCGCTACTCGAAGCACGTGAAAACCATCCTGCAGGTGGGAGCGGCGCGAACCGATGATTACGCGCGGCCGCTGGGCTTCCCGGCCGAGATCCTGCTGACGCAAAACCCCGCGGCGGTGAAAGTGGGCGACACGCTGGCCTTTCGGACGCTGATTAAGGGCCAGCCGATGGCCGGGCAGCTGGTCTATGCAAGCTATGAGGGCGCGCCCCACGGAAGCGGCCATGCCGGCGCGGCGAAGCTGCGCACGGACGCAGACGGGACGGCGTCCTTCAAGGTGACGGCCGCCGGGCGTTGGTACATCACCCTCATCAACATGCAGAAGGCGACGGGCGACGCGACCTACGAGTCGAACTGGTCGACGCTGACCTTCGAGATTCGCTGATCGGGCCATCGCAGCGGCCTGCGGGTTCCAGCGAGCTGCCGGGAATTCCACCGCCAGGCCGCACAGGACTGGGTGAACCCGTCGTTCCAGGGACGGATGCCGCTACCCGCAGGCGAAGCACCAATGGTAGGGCGGGCGGAACATGGTGATCAGCCGCCCGAAGGCGATCACCCCCACCCACGAAAGCAGGGAGATCGCCGCGATCACCTTGACGGGGAGGCGCGCCTCCTCCTCCGCCCCCGCTTCACCGACCCGTTGCGGGAACGCCGTGTAGAACACCGCCACGTTCGCGGCGGCGATCCCCATGCAGGCCAGCTTCAACCGGAACGCGGGATTGAACATGTACTGGTCCGGCGCACTGACGAAAAAGAGCAGTCCGGACAGGGCGCTCACCACGAAGGCCCCGACGCCGAAGGGGACCAACCGGTGGAGTGCGCGCATCGGAACGGCCCGCGCCAGGCCGAGTGCGCGGAGGTCGAAGAGCCCTACCGACCCCAGCAGCACCGACAGCGCGACGAAGTGGATCACCTCCACGGCGGGCCAGCCGAATGCGGTGTTCATGAAGGCGTAGATGCCGGTGGCGTGGCCGAATGCGGCGACGGAGTCTGCGTTCACTTCAACCCACCAGCAGCATCTTGTGGGTGTAGGCGAGGAACTTGCCGGCTGCCAGCGTCGCGATCCACAGCGCCGCGCCGAGTGCGGCGAGTTTCGGAGCCCAACTCGGTACAGTCGCGACATTCGCGGCAAAGACCCAGCGCTGCAGGTTCCAGGCGATCGCCGCGGCCGATGCGGCCATAGCGAGCTTTGCGTAGAACAGGGGATTGGTCAGCGCCTTCGCGGGATACGCGGCCACGAGCAAAAGTCCGGAGACGGCCGCGGCTGCCAGCGCCCAACCCAGGACTCGCGTGAGACGTCCGAACGCTGGCAGCGGCACGGCGGAGGCCAATCCGAGCAGACGTGCACACGACGCAAGCGCCAGACCGACGATCGCACCCATCGTCAGCGTGTGAAGGATCAACAGAGCGAACAAGGCCCATGAGGATTCGCGCAGCCAGGTAGCGAACGCGCTTTGCTCCAACCCAGCGACCTGGTCCATGTTCTCTCGATGCGCGCCGTCTCTTAGGCCCGAATTTGCGCTTGAGCTTGGCTGGAAGTCCAGAAGCCCGGCCAGCCCACACGCCGCTGGCGGCGGGGGATGATCTTCAGGCCCGGGTGTCGGAAATCGTCAGCCAGACGACGATCGCTTGAGCTTCGGCCGAGGCCTCGACGCTCGCAACAGTTCGCGACAAGACGCCGTCGTATCGGTCGAGCTGGTGAAACTCGCCGGCGCTGTGAACCTCCACACCATCTGCGAGCGCGAAGACCAGGCAGGCGGCGGCCATCGGAGGAAGGTCCAAATGTGAGGTCACCCGGTCGACCCGCGCGATGGCTGCGCCGCGACGGGTCATCACATTCAAGTCCAGCACCGGCCCCGCTGTCAGCTGCGCGCTGGTTAGGGCCGCGCCGTCGAAGGCCAGTGGCGCACTGCAAGGCGAAAGGTCGAACACACCGGCGTCCTGGACGGTCAGGCGCAGGGCGCCCTCAAGGACGGTCAGCACGCGGTCGATGCCCGGGAAGCTGGAGAACGGCCCGTCCTCGCGCACCTCGGCCATGCTGATCCGCCAGGCGAAGTCGTCGAACCCCGAGCCCGGCGGCCAGGCGGCGATTTCGCGAGTGACGCCGCCGCCATTCTTCCAGGGGACCGCCGCCCGGTCCGCCGCGCGTAGGACGCTGAGGGTCACCCCAGGATGCCGGGCAGGTCGAGCTGCTTCTCGCGCGCCACCTGGAGCGCGATATCGTAGCCGGCGTCGGCGTGGCGCATGACGCCGGTGGCCGGGTCGTTCCAGAGCACGCGGGCGATCCGCTTGGCGGCGGCATCCGTGCCGTCGCAGACGATGACCATGCCGGCGTGCTGCGAGAAGCCCATGCCGACGCCGCCGCCGTGGTGCAGCGAGACCCAGGTGGCGCCGGACGCGGTGTTTAGCAGCGCGTTCAGCAGCGGCCAGTCGGAGACCGCGTCGGTGCCGTCGCGCATGGCCTCGGTCTCGCGGTTGGGAGAGGCGACGGAGCCTGAGTCGAGGTGATCGCGGCCGATGACGATGGGGGCCTTCAGCTCGCCCGAGGCGACCATCTCGTTGAACGCCAAGCCCAGCCGGTCGCGCTCGCCCAGACCCACCCAGCAGATGCGGGCAGGCAGACCCTGGAACTTGATCTTTTTGGCCGCCATGTCGAGCCAGTTGTGCAGGTGCGGATTGTCAGGGATCAGTTCCTTCACCTTGGCGTCGGTCCTGGCGATGTCCTCGGGATCGCCCGACAGGGCCGCCCAGCGGAACGGGCCGATGCCGCGGCAGAACAGCGGGCGGATGTAGGCCGGCACGAAGCCCGGGAAGTCGAAGGCGTTGGCGACCCCCGCCTCCTTGGCCATCTGGCGGATGTTGTTGCCGTAGTCGACGGTGGGGACGCCCGCCGCCTGGAAGTCCAGCATCGCCTGGACGTGCTCGGCCATGGAGGCCCGGGCGGCTTCCTCGACCTGCTTGGGATCCTGGTCGCGCATGGCGGCCCAGCGTTCCAGGGTCCAGCCCTTGGGCAGGTAGCCGTTCACCGGGTCGTGGGCAGAGGTCTGGTCGGTGAGCAGGTCGGGCTGCACGCCACGGGTGAACAGCGCGGGCAGCAGCTCGGCGGCGTTGCCCAGCAGGCCGACCGAAATCGGGGTCTTGTCGCGACAGGACTGTTCGATCCAGGCCAGGGCTTCGTCCACGTCGGTGGTCGCCCGGTCGAGGTAGCCGGTGCGCAGGCGCATATCGATGCTGGACTGCTGGCACTCGATCGCAAGGCAAGAGGCGCCTGCCATCACCGCCGCCAGCGGCTGGGCGCCGCCCATGCCGCCCAGGCCGGCGGTCAGCAGCCAGCGGCCGGAGAGGTCGCCGGCATAGTGCTGGCGCCCCATCTCGACGAAGGTCTCATAGGTGCCCTGAACGATGCCTTGGGCGCCGATGTAGATCCAGGAGCCGGCGGTCATCTGGCCGTACATGGCCAGGCCCTTGCGATCGAGCTCGTTGAAGTGGTCCCAGGTGGCCCAGCGCGGCACGAGGTTCGAGTTGGCGATCAGCACGCGCGGCGCATCGGCGTGGGTGCGGAACACGCCCACCGGCTTGCCCGACTGCACCAGCAAGGTCTCGTCGTCCTCCAGCCGGCGCAGCGTCTCGACGATCTTGTCGAAGCTCTCCCAGTCGCGCGCCGCCCGCCCGATCCCGCCATAGACCACCAGCTCCTCCGGGCGCTCGGCTACGTCGGGGTGCAGGTTGTTCATCAGCATCCGCAGGGGCGCTTCGGTGAGCCAGCTCTTGCAGGAGAGCTCGGTCCCGGTGGCGGGGCGGATCACACGGGTCTTGTCGAGGCGGGTCATGCTTTGGCGAAGTCCAGGCAGGCGTTGAGGACGTTGGTCAGGGCAGCGCGCATCGGGGCGGCACGCACCTCGACGTAGGGCGTGGGCCAGATGGCCGAGGTCAGCAGGCCGGGCGGCTCGTCCATGTAGCCGCGGCAGGCGAGCTCCATCTGGATGGCATGGACGCCGTCGGCCGGGCGACCGTAGTGGCGGGTGGTCCAGCCGCCTTTGAACCGGCCGTTGGTGACCCGGCTGAACGCGCTGGCGCCGCACGCGGTCTCGACCGCAGCGGTCAGGTCCGGGTCGCAGCTCGCGCCGGAGTTGGTCCCGATGTTGAAGTTGGGCAGCAGGTCGTCGAACAGCCGCGGGATCGCCGAGCGGATCGAGTGCGCCTCGTACAGCACCACGCGCCCGTGGATCGCACGCAGCCGGTCGAGTTCGGCCTGCAAGGCGGCGTGGTAGGGATCGAAGTAGTCTGCCCGCCGCTGGGCGATCTCAGCCTCGTCGGGCTCACGCCTCCGGTACAGCGGCTCGCCGTCGAAGGTGCTCGTGGGGCAGAGCCCCGTGGTCGCCTGACCCGGATAAAGCGACGCGCCCGACGGGTCGCGGTTCACGTCGATGACGGTGCGGCTGATCCCCGTGCGGATCGTCGTCGCGCCCAGCGACGGGGCGAAGTCGTACAGCCTCTCGATCCACCAGTCGGCGTCCTTGCGGGCCAGCCAGGGCGAGATCAGCCGCGCCGCGATCCCCGTCGGCAGGTCAGTCCCGGTGTGCGGGAAGCTGACGACCAGAGGTGCGTCGCCACGATGGATCTGCAGCCAATCGGTCATGCGACCGCCGGCAACGGCAGCGTCGCCGCCTTTACAACATCGCCCTCGCACACCAGTCCGCTCGCCAGAGCGATGTCCGGGTGGAAGTGCCGGTCGTCCTCCAGGTGCGGGACGTAGGCGCGGAGCAGCCGTCGCACGCTCTCCAGCGCCGGGCTCGAGGTCAGGGGGCTATGGAAGTCGCAGCCCTGCGCGGCCGCCAGCAGCTCGATCCCCACCACCGACTGCACGTTCTTCGCCATCGCCATCAGCCGCCGCGCGCCGTGGGCGGCCATCGAGACGTGGTCCTCCTGGTTGGCCGAGGTCGGGATGGAGTCGACGCTGGCCGGGTAGGCCATCTGCTTGTTCTCGGAGACCAGCGCCGCGGCCGTCACCTGCGGGATCATGAAGCCCGAGTTGAGCCCGGGCTTCGGCGTCAGGAACGCCGGCAGTCCCGACAGCGCCGGGTCCACCAGCATGGCTACCCGCCGCTCGGCGAGACTGCCGATCTCGCACAAGGTCAGTGCGATCATGTCGGCCGCGAAGGCCACCGGCTCGGCGTGGAAGTTGCCGCCCGACAGCGCCTCGTCGGTATCCGAGAAGATCAGCGGATTGTCCGAGACGCCGTTGGCCTCATAGCCCAGCGTCGTCGCCGCCTGGCGCAGCACGTCCAGCGCCGCCCCCATCACCTGTGGCTGGCAGCGCAGGCAGTAGGGGTCCTGCACCCGCTCGTCGTCCTTCAGGTGCGAGGCGCGGATCGCCGATCCGGCCATCAGCGCCCGCAGCGCATCACCCGCCTCGATCTGCCCGGGCTGGCGGCGCAGCACGTGGATCCGGTGGTCGAACGGCGTGTCCGAGCCCTTGGCCGCCTCGGTCGAGAGCGCGCCGGTCACCAGCGCCGCCTGGAACACCCGCTCGGCCTCGAACAGACCGGCCAGCGCGTTAGCCGTCGAGAACTGTGTGCCGTTCAGCAGCGCCAGGCCCTCCTTGGGCCCCAGCGTCAGCGGCGCTAGGCCCGCATCGGCCAGCGCCTTCGCCGCCGAGGTCCGCACGCCCGCCACGTCAATCGCGCCGACGCCGATCATCGCAGCCGCCATGTGCGCCAGCGGGGCCAGGTCGCCCGACGCACCCACGGAACCCTGCGCCGGGATCACCGGCGTCAGACGCTTGGCGAGCAGCGCCTCCAGCAGCGCGATGGTGGCCGGCGCCACGCCCGAGGCGCCCTGCGCCAGGCTGGCCAGCTTCAACGCCAGCATCAACCGCGCGACCGGCTCGGGCGACGGCTCGCCGACGCCGGCGGCATGGCTCAGAACGATGTTGCGCTGGAGGGTCGCGAGGTCCTCTTCCCCGATCCGCACCGAGGCCAGCTTCCCGAAGCCGGTGTTGATCCCATAGGCCGGCTCGCCCTTGGCCACGATCCGGCCGACGGCCGCGGCGCTGGCCGCGATGGCCGCCGCGCTGCGGGGGTCCAGGCGCACGCCGGCGCCGCGATAGATCGCGCGCCACTCGCTGAGGGGAACGTCGCCGGGGCGGAGCGTCACCGCGTCCATGTGGTCTGGCCTCCGAATACGCGGGAATGCAGGGGGTTGAAGCCGACGCGGTAGACGAGCTCGGCGGGACGCTCGACGTCCCAAATGGCCAGGTCGCAGGCCTTGCCGACTTCAAGGCTCCCCAGGTGGTCCAACCGGCCCAGCGCGCGCGACGCCTCGCGGGTCACGCCGGCCAGGCACTCATCCACGGTCAGCCGGAACAGGGTCGCGGCCATGTTCATCGTCAGCAGTTGCGAGGTCATCGGCGAGGTGCCCGGATTGCAGTCGGTCGCCAGCGCCATCGGCACGCCGGCCGCGCGCAGCGCCTCGATCGGCGGCAGCTTCGTCTCGCGCACGAAGTAGTAGGCGCCGGGGAGCAACGTCGCGACGGTCCCGGCCGCCGCCATCGCCGCGATCCCGGCGTCGTCCAGGTGCTCCAGGTGGTCGGCCGACAGCGCCCCGAACTCCGCCGCCAGCGCAGCGCCGTTCAGGTTCGACAGTTGCTCGGCATGCAGCTTCACGGGCAATCCATGAGCCCGCGCCGCCTCGAACACGCGGCGCGTCTGCGCAGGCGTAAACCCGATCCCCTCGCAGAACGCATCGACCGCGTCGGCCAGCCCCTCAGCCGCCGCCGCAGGGATCATCTCGCGGCAGACGAGATCGATGTAGCCGTCGGCGTCGTCCCCGAACTCCGGCGGCAGCGCATGCGCGCCCAGGAAGGTCGTCACGATCCGGACCGGCCGCACATCCCCCAGCTTCCGCGCCGCCCGCAGCGACTTCAGCTCGTGCTCCAGCGACAGCCCGTAACCGGACTTCACCTCGACCGTCGTCACGCCCTCGGCGATCAGCGCGTCCAGCCGCGGCAGCGCCTGCGCGACCAACTCGTCCTGCGACGCCGCCCGCGTCGCCACCATGGTCGAGACGATGCCGCCGCCGGCCCGCGCGATCTCCTCGTACGACGCGCCGGCCAGCCGCAGCTCGAACTCCCGCGCCCGGTCGCCGCCGTAGATCAGATGCGTGTGCGGATCGATCAGGCCAGGTGTGATCCAGCGCCCGTCGCAATCGATGGTTTCCGTCGCGTCGAAGTTCGGGGCGTCCGCCGCCGAGCCCGCAAACAGGATGCGCCCGTCGTCGCACGCCAGGACGCCATCTGAAACCTCACCCAGCCCCGCTCGCGCGGGGTCGCGCAAGGCCAGTCGCGCATGGCGCCAGACCCGTTCGCAACGCAAGGCATCCTCCAGCCGGTCCCGAGGAAAAACCTAGCGGCGCCAAAAAGTTTTGTATAGACATAAGAGGGCCGCTCGCGGCGTTTTTCGGGCGTTGGCGGGGGTCATGAACGAAACCTTCCTCTGGTGTGCGCGGGCGCTCCTCCCGACGGGATGGGGCTCCGATGTCCGCCTCACCCTGGCCGACGGACGGATCGCGGCGGTCGCGCAGGGCGTCCCGGCCCAGGCCGGCGATCACCGGGCCGGCGTGGCGTTGCCGGGCCTGCCGAACCTGCACAGTCATGCGTTCCAGCGGGCCATGGCCGGCCTGACCGAGGTGCGCGGTCCGGCGGATGACAGCTTCTGGACCTGGCGCGAGCTCATGTACCGGTTCGTCGACCGGCTGGACCCGGAGGCGGTCGAGGCCGTGGCGGCCTTGGCCTTCGCCGAAATGCTCGAAACCGGCTTCACCCGCGTCGGGGAATTTCACTACCTGCATCACGCCCCCGACGGGACGCCCTACGGCGATCCCGGCGAAATGGCTTGCCGGATCGCCGCGGCCGCGGCCGAGACCGGCATCGGCCTCACCCTCCTACCGGTCTTCTATGCCCATGGTGGCTTGGGCGGCTTACCGCCGCAGCCCGGCCAGCGACGCTTCGTCACCGACCTGGATGCCTACCTCCGGCTGCTCGAGGCCAGCCGCGCCGCCGTGTCGGGCCTCCCCGACGCCGTGCTGGGCGCCGCGCCGCATAGCCTGCGGGCGGTGACGGAATCGGAGCTTGCGGCGGTGACGGGATTCACCTCCGGACCGATCCACATCCACATCGCGGAGCAGACGCGCGAGGTCGAGGACTGCGTGGCCTGGTCGGGCGCGCGCCCGGTGGGGTGGCTGCTGGACCGGCTGCCAGTCGATGCTCGCTGGTGCCTGGTGCATGCCACCCACATGACGAGCGCGGAGTGCCACCGGCTGGCGCTCAGCGGCGCCGTCGCCGGCCTCTGCCCGATCACCGAGGCCAACCTGGGCGACGGCCTGTTCCCGGCGGCGGAGTACCTGGAAGCCGGCGGCGCGTTCGGGGTCGGATCCGATTCCAACGTGCGCATCGACGCGGCCGAGGAACTGCGGCTGCTGGAGTATGGCCAGCGCCTGCACCGGCGCGCGCGCAACGTCCTGGCCCCGGCGCCTGGGGCCTCGACAGGTGGGGCGCTCTATCGGGGCGCCCTTGGAGGCGGCGCCCAGGCGCTCGGGACGAGCACGTCGCTCGCCGTAGGCGCCTCGGCCGATATCCTGGTGCTCGAATCCGACCGCCAGACGCGACCCGGCGAGGCCGACGATGCCCTGCTCGACAGCTTCGTGTTCGCGCAAGGCGCAAAGGCCCTGAAGGAGGTCTGGCGCGCCGGCGTGCGTGTGGTCGAGAATGGCCGGCATCGGCATCGTGACCGAATCGTCGCCCGCTATCGCGCCGCGCTGGATCGCCTGACCGCATGACCGACCTCAAGGACGCGTCTCTGCACAAACGGATCCGCTCGGACATCTCCGAGCGCATCCTGTCGGGCGCCTGGCCGCCCGGCTACCGGATCCCTTACGAGCACGAGCTGATGGCCGAGTATGGCTGCTCGCGGATGACGGTGAACAAGGCGCTGGCTCCACTGGCGGAGTCCGGGCTGATCATCCGGCGCCGCAAAGCTGGCTCGTTTGTTTCGCGCCCTCGCATCCACTCTGTGGTGCTCGACATTCCCGACATCCCCGCCGAGGTGACGGCCCGCGGAGAGCCGTACGGCTACGAACTGCAGTCGCGAAAAGTCCGCCTCGCCGGGCGCCGCGAGATCGAGGAACTCGGGCTGGATCTGCCGGTCGAGGTGCTCGCGCTGCGTTGCCTGCATCGTGCTAGCGGCCGGCCCTTCGCGCTGGAGGAACGACTCATCAACCTGGCGGCGGTGCCGGAGGCGGCGGACGTCGACTTCACGCGGGTCGCCCCTGGCAGCTGGTTGCTCAGCCATGTGCCCTGGACTGAAGCGGAGCACCGCATCAGCGCCGCGAACGTCCCCAGGGCGACCTCCCTCGTCCTTGGGCTTGAAGCCCACGCCGCCTGCCTGGTTCTGGAACGCCAGACGTGGCGCGGAGACGACCGGATCACGCACGTGCGCCTGACGTTTCCGGGAGAGGCCTACGACCTGGTGGCGCGTTTCGCCCCTCAGCCGGCGGCGAATCCCGCTGCGCGGCGGTAGACGCGCAAGCGACGCCCGTGCCCAACGCCCGCGTCGGGACCCGGGACTGTTGGGTGGCAGCGGGGCCGACGAACGCTTTGTAGCCCGCGTATGAGACGCATCGACCACTGCACCTTTGTCCGCGCGCTATCGATGAGGCTCGACAGCCATCGCCCAAAATCACCGAAAGCGGGCTCGTCGTGTCAGACTCCCTAGGTTTGGAGGGCGTCACCGAGATCTGGCAGCTAACCCGCTAATCCTCCTGCTCCGATCAGCCTCTGCTGCCCTCACGCGAGCCCTTGGACCGCGATCCCGACATCCTGCCCGAAGAGAGCACCGCGCGCCGGTGCGCTGCTCATCCGGATCAGCCTCCACCGGCTGTTTGGCCGCGGAGTGGTCGGCATCCTCACGTCCGTGGTTTGCCGGTGTCGCCACGGCCCGCGAGCGCAAGCCCGCGCCGTGGCACGGAGGATGTACTCCTACTGCTCCCGGGTGGCGGACGCCCTGCTAGGTCTGAGGACCTGAGCGCGACATCTCAAACGGCGCGCTCGGCTTCGGATCTACGAGGGCGCCAATCGTCGCCGGCGACGGAGAGCCGCGCCGACTCCAGCGAACCCGCCGATCATGAGCGCCCAGGTTCCGGGCTCGGGCACTGCGCCGTTCACCGTTTGCTGCAGGGCGGCAAGGCCGACCTTCTCGGTGGTGCCGGTGTACACGGTGTTCTCCTCGTCGTACTGCACCGTGAAGGTATTCATCGCGTTGATGAAGCCGCTGCGGTTGGAGATCGACTGCAGCAACGCCACCAGCACGAACGAGTCGCCCTTCTGTATCGTCAGCGCGTTGCCGTCGCAGCCCTGGGTGATGCCCAGGCTCACGTTGTACTCGCCGCCGGACTGCCCGTTCGAGTTGGCGCTTGCGGACGCCAGCGCGCCGCTGCCGCAGTCGGCTTCGTACACCGAGGTATCGCCTATCAGCGCGAGGGCGTCGGTGCTGGCGTTGTAGTGGGCGATCGCAGAGAGCGGCAGCACCGTGAGCTTCGCATTCAGGAGGCCGTCGCCGGCGATCTCGCCGCCTTCCTGGTCGCCCGAGGTGAAGTAGTGCAGCACCCCCTCAAACGCGAGGTCGATGGCCGCGTCCCCCTCGTAGGTGAAGGAGCGGAAGGCCACGACGCTGGCGCCCGTGCGGGTCTCTGCGCCGGCTGTTGACGCCGCCTTGATCTGGGGCAGATAGCCGTCGCCAAACGACACGGCCGCAGCGGTGCTTGCGCCGCCCGGGATGCCGTTGGCCGAGGCCGAGAACTCACTGCTCATGCCGCCCAGGTACTGCACGAAGTTCCGCGGGCCAACGCAACTGATCGCCCCCGGCGGGCAGGGTCGGTTGGTGAAGATCCCCGACGCGCCGTAGGTCGAGGCGGCCGAGGCGGTTCCGGGCAGTGCGAAAACGCACAGCGCGGCTGAAGCGACTCCTGCTAGGAGTCGCGCATTCATGACAGGCATAGAAATCCCCAATACTGTCTTCGGCGTTCTCGGCTGGCTGTTGCTTTGACACCTCGGCGACGAGAGACCCCCCGCCTTGATGTTAGGACCTGGGCCCCACAAATGAATTCCCCGCCGGGGGAGGTAAACGGGGTAGACGGCCCGTCTACCTATGAAGGCACGAACGTTAGCCGGGTCGTGTGAGTATGCCTTCGGAGTCGCCGCGCAAGTTGGGGCGCAGCGCCTTGGCCACCCGCCGGCTGCACGAGCGGCTGCGCCTGCTTTGCGACTGCGGAGTCGGGCTGGAGCCCATCGCGGCTCAGGCGTGCGAAATCCTTCGCGACTTGGTCGGCGCCAGCTCCGGCTCGATCTTTTGGCTCGATCGCTATGGCGCGCCCGCGGGCTTCTTCCACGACTGCGCACCCGCCGAGCACAAGGACCTGTTCGTCACCCGCTTCGACGAGCTGTTCGGCGCGCCGGGAGAATTCAACATGATCACCTTCACAGAGATCGTCGGCCCCCCGATCGGCCGCATGTTGACGCCGGAGGTGCACGCCCTATTCCGCGCCAGCAACGTCTACCGACATCTCTGCGCCCCGCTCGGCCACCACCACGGCCTGGAGATGCGCCTTGAGCGCGAGGGACGCGGGGTCGGCGTCCTGGTGCTCTGGAACGATGACGCCCGGCCCTTCACGCATAGCGATGTCACGGTCGCCGAACCCCTGCGCATCCTGCTGGAGCGGGCGCTGCAGGCGGAGCGCCCGGACGTGGTCTGGCGCTCGCAGGGCACCCGAACGGCCCACTACATAACCGACGCCTCGGGCGAGCATCTGCTGGCCATCAACCCCGAGGCCGAGGGCCTGCTGAGCCGTGCGCACCTGCTGGGCCAGAACGTGCCAATGGCGGGCAGCCTGCGCACCGCTCCGGCTTTCTCGCGTCAGCTTGCCGCCATGCTGGCCAAGGGCGCGCTCGCCGAGCTGCCGCTGCCCATGATCGGCGGGCGGCTCATGGTCCGAGCCTCAGCGTCGCGCCGGATCGTGGAGGGGGGCCACGACGAGCAGCAGATGTTCGTGTCGGTCGAGCGGGAGGCGGCGGTCGACGTGCTGGCGGTCGAGTGGCTGTCCGCCCTGCCCCTCACCTTCCTGCAGAAGCAGATCGCCCTATTCGGCGCCCAGGGCGGACCTCGCGCCGACTGCGAGGCGCGGTTCGGCGTCAGCCAGGAGGCGCTAAAGAAGCACCTGCGCACCATTTACGAGGTGGCTGGCGTGGTGAACTGGTTGGGTTTGCACGATGTCTTCTGGGCAGATTCTCCACCGCCCTGGCCCAGGTAACGCGGTAATCTCGCGACGAAATCCAAGATCACAGGCGGCGAGCGCAGGCGAACAGCGGCGCGACGCGCGCGGAACGCAGCGACCGGTCATGTGCAGCACTATAAACAGATCATCAGGCGCAAACTCCGGGCGGCAAGGGACTGGTCCCGCCGGGGTCGCAAAGCTCGATCATGACAGCTTCAGCATGGACGAAATCGAACGGCTAATCGCAGCGGCACTGCACTGAGCCGTGTCGCCGGAATCGCAGCCCGCAGTGCGCCACTAGTTGGCCCTCAGCCCTACAGACCGATGTACCGCTTTGCTCGAAACAGGCGGACATATGCGACGCACGGTGGGTCAACGATGCCCTCCGAGCCGTTCATGCACTCGCCGCGCGGCACACGAGCGTCGCGCCCGCCCGGCGCCCAGCACCAAGTTGCTCTGCCCTGAGGGGCGTGAAGGCCTGTTCATCGTCACGCTGCCGGGGCAGCGACGCGAGTAACTCAGCACTGCTCTGTTTGGCGCTGGACGGCGCGACGCTCAACAGTCGCGCGGGCCTCTCCGCCAGGCCGATGCTCGATCCGCAGACCGTCTGAAGAAGGCAAAGTTCGTATCGCAACCTTTCACCCAGAGCCTCGATGGCAGACTGCCGAACGTCCGATAGTCGAACCAACGCGACGCGGCTTCCTCGAGCACGCCGCTCGGCACCCGCCGGTCGTTCCAGCTCAGAACCAGAAAGCCGTTTGGCTCCAGCGCCTCGAAACACGCGCCAAGGGCCGCCACCTGTTCGGAAGCGCGGTTCACGCCATAGCCGAAGACGCCCGTTAACAGGATCGTCTTGAAGCGGATGCCCGGCGCGTGGCCCTCAAGATCCAGGATGCTGCCTACGATGTGCCGCCGTGGCGCGCCGAAAGAGGCGACGGCGGGGTCGCAGTCCATCGTCCAGCACGTGCCACCGTTTGATTCCAATATGGATGGGTACTCGATCGTGTAGGCCTGAGTGCCCACCAACAGGACATTCCCGCCCCGCACAGCGACCTCCGGCAGCACCGCCTGTCGCAACAATGCGCGATCAGGAGACCTCGCGATATCGGCAGTCTTGCCGGCAGGGCTCATCATCCGCCGGCGTATCCACCTCTTCGCGGCGCCTTTGCGAGGCAGGACAAGACCGGTCTCGTGGATGAAGCTGAAGCTCTCGCAACGACGATCCGTCCATAAGTCGTTGTCGTCGGACAAGTCGGAACCCGCTTCATCTCCCGCTCCGTCGCAGATCACGGGGTGTCTCTC
Source organism: Phenylobacterium sp. (assembly GCF_004297125.1). Taxonomy (GTDB): domain Bacteria; phylum Pseudomonadota; class Alphaproteobacteria; order Caulobacterales; family Caulobacteraceae; genus Phenylobacterium. Next base: position 135,215 of record NZ_SCVD01000039.1, read on the forward strand.
GCTGCGGTCAGCAGGGGTTTCCGGTTGATCATCATTCGCGCCGCAGCCGGTCGCTCTTGGGAGGACCAACGACTCTTGATCGGCCTTTTGGGTCGTCATCGGTTCCCCCTGAGGGATCGCGGCGGGTGGCTCACAACTGTACGACGCCGCCGCCGGCTTCCCACCTCAAGTCGTTGAGACGCTTCGTGTGTAGACCCCCAAGCAGGCGGTTGGCCGCACAGGGTCACTAGCTCCTATCGGGCGGCGGGGCCGTCGCATCGCGGTCCGGCTCGCTCAGGCTCGCTCAGGCTCGCAGCCAAGCCGCTGAGCACAATCTGCGGCTGCTGTGCTGATCGTCGGCTGAGCTAGGACTGAGGGGTGCCTCACCCCTCAGTCCTCAAGCCCACGACGCGCGAAAGTCGAGCGGCCTTTTGTCCGGTCATGATCGATCCTGCACGAGCAGGCCTCGGGCCGTACCCATCGGCGCTTCGGTCCGTGGTCAAGGCGGCTGCGATCTCCGCCCCTTCCTGTCACCTCCGCTAGGCTCGGTACACAGCTAACTCTCCGAGCCGGCACCGCTGTCCCGATTCACGTTACAGAACTATCAAGAACGACCGGTCAGGCTGCGGTTCCCAATAGAGCCCCAATCGCCGCGGTGGTAGCCATCGCGAAGGCCCCCCAGAACGCCACCCGAACTGTCGCCTTTGCGATGTTGGCGCCGCCCGCACGTGCGCCGACGCCGCCAAGCAGCGCCAGAAAGGCCAACGACGCACCGAAGACGACGGGGATCAGAAGGTGTTTCGGCGTGACGACAGCGGTGAATAGAGGCAGCGCAGCCCCTAGGGAAAATGTAGTTGCTGAGGTTAGCGCCGCCTGGATTGGGCGCGCCGCCGTGTCCTCGACAAGGCCGAGTTCATCGCGAGCATGCGCAGAGAGCGCGTCTACCTGCATGAGCTGCGCTGCGACCTCCCGCGCAAGGTCCGGGTCCAGGCCCCGCTTCTCATAGATAGCGGCTAGTTCGTGTGTCTCTGCCGCGACATCGGCCTCCAGCTCCCCAGCCTCCCGCGCAAGATCGGCGGCCTCGGTATCGGCTTGGGAGCTTACAGAGACATATTCCCCAGCAGCCATAGACATCGCGCCGGCAACCAATCCCGCCACCCCGGCCACGAGCACGCTGCCTGAGCCGGTGCTAGCCGCGGCCACCCCGACGATCAGGCTGGCGGTAGACACGATCCCATCGTTTGCCCCCAGAACAGCTGCGCGCAGCCAGCCGATCCGCGCAACGAGATGTACCTCAGAATGTCTCACGGCATTTTCCTCTAAGCCACATCGGCACTCGCAAGCGGGTGCGTTCCGAATCGCAGCCGCCACGGTCGCACAGGCCAGTCCGACAAAGAGGAAGCGCAGCCTCTGCGACCCTTCTGATGCTATTTCCCAGCATCTGGCGAAACTGGGCGTGGGTCATCGCCATGGGGCCGGGACCACCCGGTTTCTCCGCAGCATGGTCGTGGGTCGCCCCCAAGCCCATACTCGCCAGCATGGCCTCGCAGGCCGTTCGCTGGCCGACGGCGGCGCTGCCGGCGACGAAGCGGCGGCGCGTGGTTCCTATATCAGAGTGCATGAACAGCCTCGGACGCTGGAAAACGAACTGTTGAGCCTACGGACGGAGCGAAAACATCCTGCGGAACAGCCTGTGCCCCGCTTGCTCGTGCAGGACAGCCAGGCTGGCGTGCCCGATCAGGTAAGCCCACACCAAGTTGGCGAATGCGCCATGAACCGAAAGCCCCGCCTCGCGAATGCCTGCCGGGACTGCGCCCAGCAGACTGAGCGTACCGGTAACGCCCATCACGGTGACCGAGGCCAAGCCCAGGCCATGTACGGCGATCGGAAACGGTCGATGGCCCACCTCGGACAATCGAAGGCGCCGCAAAGCGCCAATGTGTTCAACGAAATCACGACAGACCGCTTGAACCGCCGCGGGTGAAAACCACGGAAACAGCGCCTTGAAGCCGACCTCACGACGGCGCGCAGCTGACCACATCCAATAGACGAGCACGATCGCAAAGCTTGTAAGGCCAACATACTCGTGCAGCTCAAACGCTAGATTTTCAGGCTTCCCCGAATCCGGGCGGCTCATGAAGTTGCTGATGACCAGCTGATGCAATACAGCCAAGAGCAGCAGAAGGTGCAGGCCCCTGGTCAAGGGGCTCTTTGGGGGCTCGTCAGCCAAGTTGCGATCCTCAGTTGTCACCTGAGTCTTGTACGCACGGGTGATGGGCTCCCCCTCGCCCCAACAGAGATCTCTAGGCGCCCTTCGGTGATGACCCGGTAGCGTGTCTGAGGCGCTGATCCTCCCTCGTTCGGTCGGCACCCATGCTCCGAGGAGTTGGAGAGGAATGTCAGATGAGCAATGCTCCGGCTTTGAGGCACGGACGGCGGAGATCGTTCCGATGTTCTCGCCGCGCTGGCGGCCGAGCAGCTATGCGGGAGTCGCGACCCTCGCCATCTTCTCCAGCGTCAGCCGCTACGCGTTTCTCGCCACAGGCTGCCGTTCGGTCCGCATCGTGACGCGAGCCACGACCCGACTGCAGGCTCACGCACCTACCGCCAGGCGCGGTGTAGCTCGTTTGCGAGCTCATCTATGCCATTCATCGCCACCCGCGCGCCAAGCTTCCGTCTTCTGGATCGGGCGGCGAACTTAGTCGGCGTAGGCCACCGCTTGGCGGACGACCAAATCGTATAGTTCCGGAGACGCCCTCGAAGGGTGCGCCATGGCATCTCGTCGGTCACGCACATGGATGCGATCGCCACGGAGATTCCAATGAAGCGCAAATTGATGATCGCGGCGGCTTCGGCCGTCCTTGCCACCGCGGGCGCAGGCGCAGCCTGGGCCGCCATGGCGTCTGGCACTGCGCCGAGCGAAGACCGGTCGGACGCGGCGGCTCTGTCTCAGGCCAAGATCAGCCTGGGCCAGGCCGCCGCAGTCGCCGAACGACACGCCGGCGGGCGGGCTGTCGAGGCCGCGCTCGAGGCGGAGGGTGACGCCGTGGTCTACGAGGTGGCCGTGCTGACCGGCTCGACCGAGCATGAGGTGACGGTAGACGCCCGAAGCGGGGCGGTGACCAAGATGACCGGGGGCGACGCGGAGGACGGCGACGAGGGATCCGAACGCGGCGTGGATCGGGACTGATCCGCCGAAGAGAGAGGCCGTCTCCGCCCCCAGGACGCCTCTCCCCGCGCGACGCGCCGGAGCTGCTGCTCCGGCGCGTCTTCCCTTGTTCGGCTCGAGCTCTAGGATGTGCCGATGAAAATCCTGCTCGTCGAGGATGACGTGGACGCCGCCGGATTCGTTCGTCGCGGCCTGATGGAAGTCGGACACACCGTTGATCACGCCGCGAGCGGCCGCGACGGTCTGATGCTGGCGGCCGGAGAAAGCTATGATGTGATCATTCTGGATCGCATGCTGCCGCAACTCGACGGGCTTGCGATCACGCGTACGGTCCGGGCGAGCGGTGTGAAGACGCCCATTCTCCTGCTCACGGCCCTGGGCGGAATCGACGACCGTGTCGAAGGCCTCGAGGCGGGCGGCGACGACTACCTCGTCAAGCCTTTCGCCTTCGCGGAACTTCTGGCGCGCGTCCATGCCCTCTCGCGGCGTCCGCCACCACAGGACGTGCAGACGGTGTTGCGCGTGGGAGATCTCGAGATGGACCTCTTGAGCCGCACGGTGACGCGGGCCGGTCGCAGGCTTGAGCTTCAGCCTCGCGAGTTCCGCCTGCTGGAGTACCTGATGCGAAACGCGGGCCGCGTGGTCACCCGAACCATGCTCCTGGAACACGTCTGGGAGTTTCACTTCGATCCCAAGACCAACATCGTCGAGACGCACGTCAGCCGACTCCGCGCCAAGGTCGACCGCGGATTCGGAGCGGATCTGATCCAGACCGTCCGTGGCTCGGGTTACATCCTCCGTGCCCCGGCTTAAGGCGTTCCAGACCACGCGCTTCCGACTTGCGGCGCTCTACACCCTTCTCTTCGCGGGATCCGTCGCCGTGATCGGCGTCGTGGTGTTCCTTAGCGCCCACCAGGTTCTGGAGGACCAGTTCCGCGATCGCGTGAGGACGGAGGCGCAAGAGCTGTCGGCGACGTACGCGCGACGCGGATTGGGGGAGATCACCCAGCTGGTGGAGATCCGCTCGCGGGGCCCGGCCGCGTTGGACTACAGGCTGGAGAACGCCAAGGGCGAGGTGCTTGCGGGCGACCTCCCGCGGCCTGATCGTCTGGCGGGCTGGTCGCGGATCACCGAACCCGCGCACGAAGACGACCCGGCCGAATCGATCCTGGCGCTGACCTTGCCTCTGGGCTCGGAAGGCTACTTGATCGTGGGCGACGACCTCTCCCGCATCGAAGAGGCGGATGAGGCGATTCTGCGGGCCTTCGCCGGCGCCGTGCTGGTGGTCTTTGTCCTGGGCGCGCTCGGGGGGTGGGCGCTCAGCCGGAGCTTCCTGAAGCATGTGGACACGATCACCCGCACTGCCGAAGCCATCATCGACGGCGACCTGTCGCGACGTATCCCGCCCGGACAAGGCGGCGACCGCGACCTGCACCATCTCGCAACCACCCTCAACCGGATGCTGGACCGCATCCAAGGCCTGATGGCGAGCCTGCGGCAGGTGTCCGACGACATCGCGCACGACCTTCGCACCCCGCTCACGCGACTTCGGCAGCGTCTGGAGGCGCTGCTGGCGGAGCCCCAGGACGGCGACAGCTATCACAGAGGGGTCGCCGCGGCCGTCGCGGATGCCGACGCGATCCTGGAGACGTTTTCGGCGCTCTTGCGCATCGCACAGGTGGAGGCGGGCAGCCGGCGCGCAGGATTCCGAGAGGTCGATCTCGCGGACGTCGCGCTCACGGTGGTGGAGGCGTTCGCGCCGTCAGCTGAGGAGGGGGGACGCCGCCTGGTGAGCGGCGCCCTCGCGCCAGGAGCCGTCATCTCCGGCGACCGCGAGTTGCTGACGCAAATGCTGGTGAACCTTGTGGAGAATGCGCTTCGGCATACGCCGGCCCCATCCGCTGTCGAGGTTTCGACCGCCACAATCAAGGACGAACGGCTCATCGTGGTCACCGACAACGGGCCGGGCGTGCCCGCCGACCTGCGGGTGCGGGTGCTGCAGCGCTTCGTTCGGCTCGAGACAAGCCGGACGACGCCGGGCAGCGGGCTGGGCCTCAGCTTGGCCAGCGCCGTGGCCAAGCTGCATGGCGGCCGCCTAGAGCTCGACGACGCCCGACCGGGGCTGATCGTGCGCGCGAGATTCCCCGCGGCGTGGGCCGGGCCGAGCGGCGCCCGGAGCGAGCGTTGAGTTTTCTGGGTCAGCACCGTGGACGGCTCGCGCTCGCCGCGGCTGCGGGGCTCGCCGCTGTCTGGTTCGAGCCTCCCGGCTGGAGCCTTGCTGCCCGCGCCGCCGCGAGCTGGGACCTCGGCGCCTTCATCTACCTGGCGCTCACCTGGTCTCACGGGCTGGCTCTCGAGCCCGCGAAGCTGCCTGGATGGGCGCGTTCGGAGGACGGGCGTCCATGGGTGATGTCAGCCGTCGTCTCGGTTGCGGTCCTATCCAGCCTTGGCGCCATCGGCCTCTTGCTCGGGGAAGGGCTTGGCGCTGGGCGTCTTCTTATGGGCGGACTGACATTGCTTAGCGGCTGGCTTGTCCTCCACACCGTCTTCGCTGTGCATTACGCGCGTCTGTACTACGACCCCGACCTTGCCGGGTTTCGCGGACTCCGGTTCCCCGAAGACTGCGCGGAGCCAGCATTCCTGGACTTTGCCTACTTTGCATTCGTCGTCGGCATGACGTTCCAGGTTTCGGATGTCGTGACGACAAACCGGCCCATGCGTACGGTCGTGCTCTGCCACGCGTTTCTGGCCTTCGTGTTCAACACGGTGCTGGTCGCGCTGATGCTCGGCGTTGCCGCTAGCGTGCTCCAGGGCGCCCGCTGACCGGGCGATCGTGGACAATTTGTATGGCGCCGGCCATCGTGTGCGGAGGCAGCGGCCGCCAAAGTAGGTGTTGAAGCCAGATCGCCGTGATCTCGCGACATGAGACCGCTGGTCAAATGAACCGTCAAATCCTCCTTGTCGCCCTTGCCGCCACGGGCGCCGTCGCCATCGCGAGCTGCAGCGGCCCCGCCGACAAGAGGGCGGCCTCGGCCGAGCGGCCGTCAGCGGCGGCGGCGCCCTTCGCGGCGGCGCAGGATCCCCTGCTTGCGGCGGCCGAGCCGTTCGAGGCCCTGACCGAGCAGGCCTTCGACGCCTCGCCGGCGGCGCTGGAGGCGATCCTCACCGAGGCGCGGACCAAGGTGGCGCCCGCCCGCCTGCGCCTCAGCCCTGCAGCCGCCGGCAAGCTGGACGAGATCACGACCCGGTTGCCGGACCTGATCCACCGCCAGGACCGTGCCCGGACCGCGCTGTCGTCCATGGAGGCCTATCGCATCTTAGTGATGGCGCAGGACCCCGCCACGGCCAAGGCCCCGGTTCCGGTCAGCCTGCTGGACTATGCTGGCTTCAAATACTCTGCGCAGCTGAAGTCCCGCCCGGCCGCTTGGGGCGCCATGTCGGCCAGCGTTCGCGAGGCGCGGGCTGAATGGAGCAAGATCTCCGGATCAGTCCGGTCGAATGGGTTGAAGGGCGCATTCGAAGAGGCCCTCGGGGGAATGGAGGACGGCGCGCGCCTGAAGAACCCGGCCTTGGCGCAGTACGCCGCGGCGACGGAGCTCGCCCTCGTCGACCTGCTCGAGGAACATCTGGCGCGCCGCTGATCGAAGAGCTTGCGTCCGGAAGGTTACGTCGTTGCAATGTCGGGGTCAGGCGCGGCCAATCTCTCGACGCCTACTGAATTGAGTTCGGGGACAGGAGAGCCGATGAGAGGAAGACCGCTGCGAGCGGCGGCTGTGCTGTGCGTTCCCGCCCTGGTGAGCGCCTGCGCGACCTATCGGGCTGATCCGCTGCCCAAGGATGCGCCTCCCACGCCCCCCGCTGCGACGTTGGTGGAACGTGCGGGGCGCCTCTCGCATCCGTACCTGACGCCCGTCGCGATTGACCTGGGCCAGCCCCTTTCGCCGCAGGAGCTGGGCGTGCTCGCCGTCGTCGCAAGTCCGGCCCTCAAGGCGGCGCGCGCCCGGGCGGGGGTGAGCGAAGCCCAGGTCTTCGAGGCCGGACTCCTGCCCGATCCCCAGCTGTCGCTCGGCTTCGATCGTCCGTTGTCGGCGCCTGGCGCCGTCAACGCGATCGCTGCCGCTCTCGGGTTCGATGTTTCCGCCCTCTACCGGCTAGGGCCAGCCCGCGACGCCGCGCGGGCGCAGGCCCGCCAGGCCCGCCTCGACGTCGCCTGGCAGGAGTGGCAGACCGCCTTCCAGGCGCGGCTGCTGGCCGCAAGGATCGCCGGCCTTTCGCGCGCGGTGCGCCTCAGCCAAGGCTCGCGAGCCGTGGCCGAGCAGGTGCTGGATCGCACCCTGCGCGCCGTGGCGCGGGGCGACCTGAACAGCAATGACCTGGAAGCCCGAAGGATCGCCGCGGCGGACGCCGCCGATCGGGCGCGCGCCGCCGAGCGGGACCTCAGCGCGGCGCGGCTCGAACTCAACAAGCTTCTGGGGCTCCCGCCCGCTACCGAGCTGGACATCGTCCTGCCAGCCTATGTGGATCGGCCGTCGCCCGCTCACGACGAACTCTTCGCGCTCGCCCGCGAGGCGCGGCTCGATCTGCAGGCGCTTCGCGCCGGGTATGCGGCCCAAGAGGCCGGGCTGAGAGGCGCCGTCCTCGCACAATACCCGAAGCTGAACCTGACCGTGAACGCGGCACGCGATACGGGAAATGTAAGGACGCTCGGTCCAGCCGTCACGTTCGACCTGCCCGTGTTCAACCGGAACCAGGGCGCCATCGCCGTGGCGCGCGCCACTCGCGCCCAGCTCAAGGCGGAGTATGACCTTCGCCTGTTCGAGACCCGCGCCGACCTCGCCGCCCTCGTCAAGGCCTACGAGATCGGGCGCCGCCAGCGCGCCGATCTTGTCGGACAGCTGGGCCCGTTGCGGGGGCTGGTTGCGGGATTCGAGCGCGCGGCCGCGCGAGGCGACGTCGCCGACGTGGTCGCCGACACCGCGCGTCAGAGCCTGACCGATAAGGAGATCGCCTTGGCCGCACTCGACCAATCGCTCGCCGAGCAGTGGAGCTCCATCGAGCTCGCGACCGGGCGCCTCCTGGGGTCGCGCCCATGAGCAGGTGGCTCAGCATCGCCATGATCTGCGCCATTGCGGGCTGCTCCAAGCCCGCGCCGGCGCCACCGCCGGACCCGACCGCCACCGTCCGGACGGCGCCGGCGATCATCGCTGCCATCGGCGAGACACTGACGGCCTATGGGGCCGCGGAGTTCGATCCGGCCGCCATGGAGGCCCTCACCTCGCCCTTCGAAGCTCAGGTCTCTGCGGTGCATGTCGCGGTGGGGCAGGCGGTCCGAGCAGGAGACCCCATCGTGAGCCTTGCGCCAAGCCCAACGACCCGGCTGGAGCTCGACCGCCTCGCACGCGAAAGCGGCCAGGCCGCGCGCGACCATGAGCGGCTGCGCCGGCTGCGCGCAGACGGCCTGGCGTCGGACGCGGAGGTCGAGGCGGCGCGCAGCGCCGCTTCGACGGCCGCGGCGGCGAGCCGAAGCCTGCAGGCGCGCGCGGCCGGCGGCGTCCTGCGAGCGAAACGGGCCGCCGTGGTGGATACGCTCTCCGCGTCACCTGGGGCGCTCCTCGCCGCCGGTGCGCCCGTCGCCGCGCTCGGGGCGACGTCACGCCTTAACGCGCGCCTCGGCCTCGAGGTCGAAGACGCCCAGCGCCTGCGGGTCGGGGCGCCGGTTGTGCTCGAGGGCATGCACGAAGGCGGAGCGCGGCTCAACGCGCGCATCGCGTCGGTGGACCGGCGGGTCGACGCCGGCACGCGGTTGGCCGCCGCCCTCGTGGACCTGCCGGCCGCCGGCCCCTTCCTGCCGGGCGAGACCTTGAGGGCGGAGATCAGCTTGGGGGTGCAGCCGGACGCCATCGTGATCCCGCGGCGCGCCGTCCTCTACGAGGGCGAGCGCCCGTTCACTTTCGTCGTGCTGGGCGGTAAGGCGGTGCGCCGGGACCTGCAGCTCGGGGTGGAGCAGAGCGACAGGGTGCAGGTCGTCAACGGGCTTCGTTCCGGAGATCGCGTCGTCGTTGACGGCGGCGCCTCGCTGGCCGCGGGCATGGCAGTCACGGAGGCGAAGGCGACTCCGGCGGCCGGGGGGCGTCCATGACGCGGTGGCTGAGCGCCCACACGCGGTCCGTCGTCCTGGCCTTCCTTCTTCTGACGGCGGCGGGACTGGGCGCCGCACTTGGCATGCCGGTGAGCCTGTTCCCGCAGATCGACTTCCCGAGAGTGGTGGTGTCGGTGGACGCCGGGGACCGTGCCGTCGATCAGATGGTCAGCCAGGTCACGCGACCGGTCGAGCAGGCCCTCCGCGGCGTTCCCGGCGTGGTGAGCCTGCGGTCCACCAGCAGTCGCGGCACGGCGGAGGTCTCGGTGAACTTCGCCTGGGGCGCCGACATGGTGGCGGCGACGCTGCAGGCCGAGTCCGCCATCAACGGGCTGCTGCCCGATCTGCCGGCTGGGGCGCGCTTCGAGGTCCGGCGCATGGACCCGACGGTGTTTCCCGTGCTGGGCCTCGCGCTGGTGTCGCCCACGCGCGACCCGGTGAGCCTGCGGGACTTCGCCTACTACGACCTTCGCCCGATCATCGCCGCCGTCCCTGGCGTGGCGGACGTCACGGTCCTTGGCGGCCGACAGAAGGAGTACCAGGTCCTTGCCGATCCGGCGAAGCTCCAGGCGCTCGGGCTCTCGATGGAGGACCTCGCCCGGACGCTGTCGGCCAACAACGTCGTGGTGGCCGCCGGCCGGCTGGAGGATCGCTACCGGCTCTATCTGGTGCTTGCCGACAATCGCCTGCAAGGCGTGGAGGACCTGCGCCGCACCGTCGTCAAGACGGGCTCACGAGGCTTGGTGGAGCTCGACGATATTGCGTCGGTCGTGACGCGGGACGCGCCGGAGTGGACGAGGGTGACATCCCAGGGTCGCGACGCCGTGCTGATCAACATCCGCCAGACGCCCGGCGCAAACAGCGTGGCCCTGGTGAAGGCCGTCAACGCGCGCCTTGCTGAACATACCGGCCAGACCCCTCCCGACGTCCGTATCGTGCCCTTCTACGACCAGTCCGAGCTGGTCACAGCGGCTGCGGGCAGTGTGCGCGACGCGATCCTGCTGGGCGCGGTGCTCGCCGGCGCCGTGCTGTTCCTCTTCCTGCGCAGCCTGCGCTTCATGCTCATCGTGGCCCTCTTGCTCCCGAGCGTCCTGGCGGCCACCGCGATCTTGCTGGCTCTCCTGGGGATGAGCTTCAACATGATGACCCTGGGCGGCATGGCCGCCGCGGTCGGCCTGATCGTCGATGACGCGGTGGTCATGCTTGAGCACATGATGCGGCGTCTGCAGGAAGCCCGACGGGAGGAAGATCCGATCGCCTCGCCCTTGTCGGGAGCCGCCGAGATGGCGCGGCCGCTGCTGGGGTCGAGCCTCGCCACGGTGCTGGTGTTCACCCCGCTCGCGTTTCTGAGCGGTGTGACCGGCGGCTTCTTCAAGGCGCTGGCCGTGACCATGTCAGCGTCCTTGGTCATCTCGCTGGCCTTCTCGCTTTTCGTGGCGCCAATCCTGGTCCGCGCGTGGGTGAGGACGCGGGACATCGAGGCCGCCGAGCGCGCGGGCGCCGCGATCGATCGGCTGGGCGGGCGCTACGCAACCCTCCTAGAGCGGTCGCTCCGCCGTCCGGGCCGCTTTGCGCTCGTTGTCAGCCTTGTCCTGCTCGTCGGGGGAGGCCTCGCCTACACCCGGGTCGGCTCCGGCTTCATGCCACGCATGGATGAAGGCGGCTTCATTCTCGATTACTACGCCGCGCCGGGCACCTCGCTCGCCGAAACCGACCGCCTTCTGCGCCAGGTCGAGGGGATTCTCCGCGCCACGCCGGAGGTCGAAAGCTACTCCCGACGCACTGGCCTGCAACTGGGCGGCGGCCTCACCGAAGCCAACGAGGGCGATTTCTTCGTGAAACTCAAGGGTGGCCGTCGCCGCAACATCGAGGCGGTGACAGCGGAGGTGCGGGCCCGCATCGATGCTGAGGTTCCAGGGCTAACGGTCGAGACGGCCCAGCTCCTGGCCGACCTCATCGGCGACCTGACGGCGGTCCCGCAGCCGATCGAGGTGAAGCTGTTCGGGCCAACGGCCGCCGCGTTGCGCGGCGCCGCGCCGCAGGTGGCCGCGGCGCTCGGCAAGATCCCCGGGGTGGTGGAGGTCAACGACGGACTTCGGGTCGCTGGCGACGCCATCATCATTGCCGTCGATCGTCCCGCGGCCGCGCTCGAAGGCATGGACCCGCAGGCGATCACCAGTCAGCTGTCCTACTTGGTGGGCGGCTCCGGCGTGGGTCAGATCCAGGAAGGCGACAAGATGGTCGGCGTTCGACTGTGGACGCCGACCGCTTCGCGGGAGCGGGTCGAGGCGCTCCGAGAGTTGCAGCTGCGCGCGGCGGACGGACATCTCCTGCCCTTGAAGCGCGTGGCCAAGGTTAGCGTGGAGCCGGGACAAGCGCAGATCACGCGCGAGAACCTGCAGCCGTTCCTGGGGGTCACAGCCCGTCTCGAGGGGCGCGACCTGGGATCGGCGATGCGCGAGGTTTCACGCACGATTGCAACCCTGAACCTTGGGCCGGGCGTGCGGGTCGAATATGGCGGTCTCTATGCGGAGCAGCAGAAGTCTTTTCGCGACCTCATGCTGGTCTTCGTCTCCGCGCTCGTCCTGGTGGGGCTCCTTATCCTCTACCTGTTCGAGAGCTGGGCCGTCGCGGTCAGCGTCGTAACGACGTTGCTGCTGGCCGCCAGCAGCGTCTTCGTGGGTCTCTGGCTGACACGCACGGAGCTCAATATCTCCGCGATGATGGGGCTTACCATGGTCATCGGCATCGTGGGCGAGCTTGCGGTTTTCTACTTCGCAGAGATCGCCGAAGGTCGCCGTCGTGAACGCGACGCACTCATTGAGGCTGGCCGTGCTCGGCTACGCCCCATTCTCATGTCTGCCTTGATCGCCATGCTTGCGCTGGCGCCGCTGGCGCTTGGGCTGGGCGCGGGGTCCGCCATGCAGAAGCCCCTCGCCATCGCCATCATCACGGGCCTCCTCGCAGGGGTCCCACTGGTCCTCGTGTTCATGCCGGTGCTCTACGCGGCCCTTGTGCCGGCAGCGGGACGGTCCACCGCTGTGACGGGTCCATGAGGCGCTCAAATCCCGACATCCGCGGGCGCGTTGGAGGTGGTCCCACGGGATCGCCGCGAGCGGGGGCGGGGCGGAATGCGAGCCAGCGCTGAAATGGCCTTCGGAGGATCGACGACGCGGATGACAGTGTGGCGTTGGGGGTGCGCAGCGTTTGCCATCTCGTTCGTTGGCGACCTCGCGCACGCGGAGCCCGCGCGGCTGTTCCGGTTGCCCGCGGAGCCGGTCGACACCGCCCTGGTGCGGTTCGGCGTGCAGGGCGGCGTTTCGGTGGGCGGCTTTCCGGCGCCCGGCTGTTCCGGCCATAGCCGAGCCGTCCTCGGCCTGATGCCGCCCAGCGTCGCCCTGCGGCGCCTGCTGCCGCCCGGCTGCGGCTTCAGCCGCATCGACGCCCGCGCATTCCGCATCGAGGCCGTCGATCCCCCGGCCCGGCCCGTGGTCGCGCAGGCGGCTCCTCACGAAACAGACCTCGCCGAACTCGTCGTGACAGCCGAAAAGCGGACCGAACCGCTGCGGGGCAGCCCTTTCGCAGTCACCGCGCTCGACGGGCAGGCCGTGGAGCGCCTGGGGGCCAAGAGCTTCGCGGACCTCGCTCTGCAGATCCCGGCCGTTGCGGAGACGAACCTCGGGCCCGGCCGAAACAAACTCTTCATTCGCGGCTTGTCGGACGGCGCCTTCACCGGGAGGACGCAATCCACTGTGGGCCTCTATCTCGACGACACGCCCATCAGCTACAACGCCCCCGACCCTGACCTACGGCTCTCGGACATCGCCCAGGTCGAGGTGCTGCGCGGACCTCAGGGAACGCTCTACGGTTCCGGCTCCATCGGCGGCATTGTTCGGATCGTACCGCGGCCCCCAGACCCGAAAGGCTATGCTGCGTGGGTGCAGGGCGAGGCGGTCCTCAACGAGCGCCGCGATCGTTCCTTCGGCGCCGAAGCGATGGTCAACATTCCACTGTTGAGCGGGCAGGCGGCTGTGCGCGCCGTCGCCTACACCGAGGATCTGGCGGGATATCTCGACAACCCGGGTCTGGGCCTCGACGATGTGAACCATGGAAAGCGCCGCGGCGCGCGGGTTTCGGGACTGGTTGACCTGGCCAGCGGCTGGCAGGCCCGGGCGAGTTGGGTACGCCAGGATATCCTGACGTCGGACAGCCAATATACCCAGGGCGGAGACACTCTCAGCCGCGCGGCGCGAATCCTGGAGCCGCACGACAACGACTTCACACAGGTCGCGGTGGGTCTGAACCGACAAGGTTCGCGCTACGGCCTGCGCATGTCCGCGGCGTACATCGATCACGACCTCGCCACCCGTTACGACGCTAGCGGGACCTTCGGTCTGGCGCCGGATCGGATCGCAGCCTTCGACGAAGCGCAGCGGGTGGGGCTGCTCGTGGCCGAGGCCTTGTTGACCTCCAATGGCGAGGGCCGCCTTCGCTGGCTGTTGGGGGCCTTCGGCTCCTCGTCGCTGGAGAGAAGCGGTGGCGTGCTGGAGGCGACGCTTTCCGGCGGCGCAAAGGCCTCACTTTACGCACGCCGCGACCGCCTGAAGGAAGCAGCCGTCTTCGGGGAGGTGGCGTATGACCTCGCGCCGCCGCTGACGCTAACGCTCGGCGGGCGGCTGTTCGCAACTCGGGTCGAGACGTGGTCGGGCGACTTCGAGCTGGCGGCGAGGCCCCTGAGGGACGTTGCCGCACATCTATCGGATCAAGGATTCGCGCCGAAGGCGCGGCTCAGCTACGCGTTCTCGCCGAACTTCGTCCTATATGCCCAAGCTCAGGATGGATACCGCGCCGGCGGTTTCAACGTGCCTGCCGCCGCCGATGGCATGGCCGGCGGTCCGGAGGTGACAGGATTCCGCCCCGACAGGCTGCGCAGCTACGAAGCCGGTGGCGAGGCGCGGCTTTTTGCGGGGCGGCTCGCCCTGCGGGCCGCGGTCTACAAGGCGTTGTGGCGGAACGTGCAGACCGATCAGTTCCGCCCCTCCGGCCTGCCGCTGACGCTCAACATCGGCGACGGCAAGAACATCGGAACGGAGTTCGAGGCTACCTGGCGCCCGGATCGTCATTGGACGTTGCGAGTCAACGGACTCTTCAACGGTCCGGAACTGACCCGCGCCGCTGACGTCTTTCCGGCAAAGGTGGACGTCGGTCTGCCCGGGGTCGCGAACCGCACCTTCGGCGCTTCCGTCGCGTATGGCTTCGATCTTCCGCAGAACTGGCGCGGCGAACTCACCGCACAGGCGGCCTATGTCGGCCGCTCCTTCCTCACTTTCGACGGGGCCACCGCGTCCGCCATGGGCGACTACGCCCAGGGCCGGATCGCCGCGCGCCTCGAAAACCCCGATTGGCAGGTCGAGGCCTATGTCGCCAACGTCACCGACGAGCGGGGGAACACCTTCGCCTACGGAAATCCCTTCAGCCGCACCCGGGCGATCCAGGCGACGCCGCTCTCCCCCCGAACCTACGGCCTTGCCTTGCGACGCCGCTTCTAATTCAACAGCGCCGATGACGGACCCGCGTTCCGCTCTTTTGGCTGCCTATCTGGAGCGCCGCGCGGATCTCGTGCAGTTCTTCACTCTGCGCCTGAAATCGCCGGCGGCCGGCGAGGACCTTGTCCAGGATATCTACCTTCGCCTCGAGGCCGTGGACCCCACTGCCGAGGTTCGCAACGCTGCGGGCTATCTCTACCGGCTCGGCGCCAACCTGATGCTGGACCGCATACGAGGCGAACGGCGGGCGAGCGCACGCGATCACGAATGGCGCGACGCCTACGGCGCCTTGGTCGGCGGCGAAGACATCTCAGAAGCACCCGCCGCCGACGACGCCTTGGCGGCTCGCCAACGCCTGGCCGCGGTCGTGGCGGTGCTGCAGGAGATGCCGGAATCCACGCAACGGATTTTCAACCTGCACAAGTTTCAGGGCCTTAGCCACGCTGAGGTGGCCCTGGCGCTCGGGATCTCGCGCAGCGCCGTGGAAAAGCATGTGATGGCGGTGCTCAGGCGGCTGGCGGAGCGGCAGATATGACCTGGACGTTGGGAATCTGTGAGGCGCGCGGCGCGCGGCGGCGTCATATTCGTGGGACGGCGCGCAAATGGGCGCCGCATGTGGCGGGTCGATGAGCGGCAGAAGCGACAAGACGGGCGGGGGACAGGCGGCCGACGTGGCTGCCCGCTGGTTCGTGCGCCTGCAGGACGACGCCTCGACCGGGGACGACTGGCTGGCGTTTGAGACGTGGCTGGGGGAATCAGCTGCGAACCAGGCCGCGTATGATCGGGTAGAACGCGCCTGGGTGGAGGTGGAAGACGCCGCGGCCGCGCTGACACCGCCGACCGCGCAGGTGGCAGCGAACGATATCGTCGCCGCGCCACTGCGCCGACGCTTCGATCTGGCGACCCCTCGTCGCGCGGCGAGCCGCCAAGGGTCTTCGCGGCGCACTTGGGTCCTCGGCGGCGCCGCGCTCGCGGCGAGCCTCGCCGTGGCGGTGGTGGGCGTGAATCAATGGTCCGGCGCGTCGAGCGAGACCTTCACGGCGCCCCTTGGCGAGACACGGCAGGTAACCCTGGCGGACGGCAGCCACGTCTGGCTTAACGCCGGCACACGCCTCGACGTCCGCCTGGAGCGAAAGGCCCGCCATGTCGAACTCGCCGACGGAGAGGCGGTGTTCGACGTCACCCACGACCCGGCGCGCCCCTTCGTGATCTCCACAGGTCAGCGCGACGTGCGCGTGGTCGGGACGGAATTTAACCTCCGGCAGCGGGAGGGCGACTTCGACCTGACCGTGCGCCGCGGCGTGGTCGAGGTCCGCCGGGCGGGCGCGACGGCGAAGCCAGTCCGCGTCGCCGCCGGTTACCGCATGAGCGCCCACCGCGACGCCCGACCGGTGCTCGTCCAGACGACGCCGGATCATGCCTTCGCCTGGACCCGGGGGCAGCTGGTCTATGAGGCCGCGCCGCTCTCCAAGGTCGCCGCCGATCTCAGCCGCAGCCTGGGGACACCGGTGCGCGTCGCGGACGCCAAGACCGGTGAGCTTCGGTTCTCCGGCGTGCTCGTCCTCGACGGACACGACGCCGTCCTGCGCCGCCTTGAGGGTTTCGCGCCGGTCCGCGCGGAGCCGTCCGGCGAGGGCTATGTGATCCGCCGCCGCTAGGCGCCAAGAATGTTTTGAGGGAGTCGCGGGTTGGCGGCGTCGGTTCCGTATGCGGATCGGATTCCTCTTCAATCACGACCAGGTCCATCAGGTCGCCCATAGCCTGCCGATCGCGCTCGCGCTCGCGCGGGCCGGCTCGGGCGCGGAGATCGTGGTGGCCACCACCAATGCCCGGCTGAGCGCAGAGGTCATCCGTTTGGGGGAAGGGTTGATCGGACCGGCCATCCGCATGGTCGAGCTGGGCCTGAAACGCCGGACCAGCCGTCTGGCGAAGGGTGCGCTGGAGGCCGTCCTGCCGGCGACCAAGCTGCTGGTGTATGGCGACAACCTCGACTTCTTCCGCAGCCTGGACATTCTGGTGGTGGCCGAGAAGACATCGCTGATCCTGAAGACCCGCCATGGGCTGAAGGACCTGAAGATCGTCCATACCCGCCACGGCGCGGGCGACCGCGCCATCGGCTTCGACAAGGCCAGCGCCCGCTTCGACCACGTCCTGGTCTCAGGCCCCAAGATTCGGGAGCGCCTGGTGGGCGAAGCGGGCGTGGATCCCGCCAGTATTTCGGTCGTGGGCTATCCCAAGTTCGATGTCGTCGCCGGCGGCGGCAATGTGCGCCCGTTGATCGACGACGGCCGGCCAGTAGTTCTCTACAACCCCCACGTCTCGGCGCACCTGTCGTCCTGGTACGCAGCCGGCCGTCAGGTGCTGGACTGGTTCGTCGAGCGCGACGACTTTCACCTGATCTTCGCGCCGCACGTCATGCTGTTCGAGCGGCCGTTCGTGCTGACGATCGACAAGCTGCGCATCGACCGCCCTGGCCGGATTGAGGAGCGCTACCTGCGCGCGCCCAACATCCACATCGACCTGGGCAGCCGGGCCTCCACCACCATGGCCTACACCAACCGGGCCGATATCTACCTCGGCGACGCCTCGAGCCAGGTCTACGAGTTCCTGTTGAAGCCCAGGCCCTGCGTGTTCCTGAATCCGAACCGGCTGCCCTGGCAGGGGGATGCGAACTTCGCCCATTGGCAGGCCGGCGCAGTGATCGAGACGGCGAGCGAACTGGGCGTGGCGCTGGAGGGCGCTCATCGCGAACACGCGCGAGGCTACCGGGCCGTTCAGCAGGCGATGTTCGACGCCAGCTTCGACCTGACCGACGAGCTCTCATCTGTGCGCGCCGCGCGCGCTGTGGCCCGGTTCGCGGGGCTGTCGACGCCAGGGCTGGCCGCGCCCCAGGCCGGCCGACGGGTCGCCCATGCCTGAGGCGTGCCGGGGAAGCGTCGTCGGCCGCATCTACGGCAATCTCGGACGGCTGCTGGGCGGCAAGGCCGCGGCCGGTGTCGTCAGCCTCGTCTATATCGCCATCGCCGCCCGGGAGCTGGGGCCGGCCGAATATGGCGTCCTTGTCCTGGTTCATACCTACGTGATGACCGTGGGCGGCCTCATCGAGTTCCCGGGCTGGCATGCGGTGGTGCGCTACGGCGCCCAGGCGCTGGAGGCCGGGGACCGGCCCCGGGTCACGCGGCTGTTGGCCTTCGCGGGCGTGGTCGAGATGGCGGCCGGGGTGCTGGCCGTGGCTATCGCGGCGATCTTGGCGCCCTGGGTCGGTCAGAAGCTGGGCTGGTCGCCCACGGCGATCGCTTTCGCCCTGCCGTACAGCCTGGCGGTTCTGGCCTCGATCCGCGCGACCCCTGCCGGATACCTCCAGCTTGCCGGGCGCTTCGACCTGCTGGGCGCGCACAGCGTCGTGGCGCCCCTCTTCCGCCTGGCCGGCGCCGGCATCGCGGTCGCGGCTCAGGCCGGGCTGCGCGGCTTCCTGATCGCCTGGCTGGTGGCGGCCCTGGCCGAGTGGGCCGCCATGTGGGCGCTGGGCGCCTGGGCGGCCAGGGGCAAGTTCACCTGGCGGGACTTGAGGTCGGGCCTTAGCGGCGTGCCGGCGGAGAACCCCGGCCTGTGGCGGTTCATGTGGGGCGCCAACGCCGATGTGACCCTCTCGGAGTTCGCCGGGCGCGCGGCGCCGCTCGCGGTGGGCTGGATCCTCGGCCCTGCCGCGGCCGGTCTCTATGCCGTGGCGCAGCGCGCCACCGTCGTGATCTCCCAGCCCGCGCTCGTGCTGGGGCAGGCGGCCTACGCCGAGCTGGCGCGGCTGGCGGCTGCGGGCCATCGCGGCGCCCGCATACGCGCTGCCCTGGGGCCCGCGATTGGGATCGCACTGTTGGCGGCCGCTCCGGTCTGCGTCCTGATCGGCCTCTTCGGCCCGTGGGTGGCCACGACGGTCGCCGGTCCCGCGTTCGCCGGAGCGGCGGGGATCATGCTCTGGCTGGCGCTGGCCCGAGCTCTGCAGCTCGCCGCGCCGCCGCTCAGCGCCACGCTGACGGTGCTGGGCCGCCCCGGCTTGTCGGTGCGGGCGAACCTGTTGAGCTGCGTCGGTCTGCTGGCGCTGTTGCCGCCGCTGTTGGCGTGGCTGGGCCTGGGCGGCGCCGCAGCGTTCGCCATTCTCCAGGCGGTCGCGGCCGTCGGCCTGCTGGCCGTTGCCGTGCACGGCGAGACCCGCGGGGCCGATCTGCTCGTCGCGGAGACCCGAGCCTGATGCGTATCGCCTACATCATCAACTCGGTGGAAGGCGGCGGCGCGGCCCTGCCGGTGCCGGCGGTGGCCCGCGTGCTGCAGGGTTGCGACGCGAGGGTCGAGGTCTATGCCCTGTCCCGCCGCGACGGCCGCGCCATCGCGCCGATGGAGGCCGCCGGGCTCAGGGTGCATGTCCGCCACGGCGGGGAGACGGATCACCTGGCCGCCTTCCGCTGGCTGGAAGCCCAGATGGTCCAGGCGCGGCCCGACGTCATCTGGACCTCGCTCACCCGCGCCACGCTGCTCGGCCAGCAGGTGGGGCGGCGCCAGCGCGTCCCGGTGGTGAGCTGGCAGCATGCCGCGTTCCTGAAGCCCGCGAACCGCCTCCTGCTGCGCGCCTTCCAGCACCTCTCGACGCTGTGGATCGCCGACTCTCACAGCGTCGCGGCCCTGACGCGCCAGCGCCTAGCCGTGCCGCCCGATCGCCTGATGACCTGGGGCCTGTTCGCCGCCGACCCCGACGCGCCGCGCGCCAGGCCCTGGCGGCCGGGCGCGCCGCTGAAGCTGGGGACCCTGGGCCGGCTGCACCCGGTGAAGGGCCACGACGTCCTGATCGCCGCGCTGTCGCGCCTGCGGGCCCAGGGCTTCCGGCCCATCGTCCCGTTCGAGGTGCGGATCGCCGGCGAGGGCGCCGAGCGTGCGAACCTGGAGGCGGCGCTGGCCGCAGCGGGGCTCGATAACGTCAAGCTCACGGGGTTCGAGCCCGATCCGAAGGCGTTCCTGGCCGATCTGGACCTCTACATCCAGCCGTCACGGTCGGAGGGACTATGCATCGCGGTCCACGAGGCCATGCAAGCCGGGCTGCCGACCCTGGTCTCGGCAGTGGGCGAGCTGCCCTACAGCGTCTGCGACGGCGAAACCGGGCTGGTGGTGCCGCCGGACGACCCGGGCGCGCTGGCCCAGGCGCTGACCTGGCTACTCTCTCATCCGGAGCGGCTGGCCGGCATGGGCGCAGCGGCCCGGGCCCGGGTGCTCGATCGCTTCGGCGGCGCCTCGTTCGTCCAGACGGGCGCCGATATCGTGGCGCGTTTGCCGGTCAGGTGCGCCAGCGACCCAGCCGCCGTCCCAGATCGATCGCCAGGCCGCCCAGCGAGCGGTCTATCCGCTTGACGTCGATCAGGGTGAGGTCGCCGCAGGCCGAGAGCGTGTGGAGGCCGTCCGCGTAGCGGCCGGCGCTCGCCGGCGCCGCCAGCGGCGGGCCGGCCTCGGATGTGAACCGGTCCGGCGTCAGCTCGTGGATGCGCAATAGCCGGATCGCGCCGCCATACGTCGACGTGCAGTCCTGCACCGGCAACGTCAGCGCGCCGCCATCCACGAACGGCGTCCCGCCCGGCCGACTGCTGGCGAGGTCGATGCGTAGAGGGTTTCCGGGGTGGACCCGCCAGGGGCCGGTCAGGGTCTCGGCGAAGGCCAGGTGCAGCCGGCCCTGCTTCATCGCCTGCGACCCTGAGGGCGCATAGGCCAGCCACCAGAGGCCGCCGTGTCGGAACGGCGTGGCGTCGACCGCCGGCGTATCGAGCTCCAGCCGCGCGGCGGGCTCCCAGCCGTCGGGGAAGTCGGC
Organism: Phenylobacterium sp.; assembly: GCF_004297125.1. GTDB lineage: Bacteria > Pseudomonadota > Alphaproteobacteria > Caulobacterales > Caulobacteraceae > Phenylobacterium. Next base: position 155,893 of record NZ_SCVD01000039.1, read on the forward strand.
GGCGCGATAGACGGTGAGGCTGCCGGACCGGTGCGCCTCCGGAAGCATCCAGGTCTCGCCGTCGGCCTCCACCACGAACGGATAGGACAGGTGCCAGGGTTCACGGAGGACCGTCTTGCGTGCAACCAGGGTCAGGTCGGGCGCAAAGGTCAGAGCGTCGATGACCCCATGGCGGGTGCGGTAGTCGTAGGCCTCGACGAAGACGTGCAGCCGGTCGTCGCGCCACAGCCCGAACGGATCGGCGAGAAACGTGAAGGGCGCTCCCTCCGGCAGCCAATGGATCGGTGTGTCGCCAAGGCGTCTCGCCGCCATGGCGATGGGCGCCTTGGCGATCCCGATCCGCCAGATATCAGAACGCCGGGGCATCTCCCGACCTAGCGAGGTGGCGCGTCCAGGGCAATCGCGCAGGTTTTTTTCGCGAGTTGGTGAGGCGGTCCGCGGACCGTGGCGTCATCAGATCAAGGCGGAGGTTTCCGCCGCCCAGTCGCCGGGGGGCGCCGGGAGTACAATGCATATCATCTGTGATTTCGACGGGACGATCTCGCGTGGCGACACCACCGATCTGGTCCTGGATCGTCTGGCCGACCCGGCCTGGCGCGCGATCGAGGACGACTGGCTCGCCGGCCGGATCACCGCCGCCGCCTGCATGCGCGCCCAGATCGCGCTGATCGGCGGCTCCGACGCCGATCTCGACGCCTTGCTGGACACGGTCGAGCTGGATCCCGGCTTCGTGGCCTTCGTAGCCTGGTGCGCCGGGCGCGGCCTGGCGATCAGCATCGTCAGCGACGGGGTCGACCGCTTCATCTACCGGATCCTCGAGCGCCATCGCCTCGGCCATCTGCCGGTGTTCGCCAACCGCCTGGCTGGGACGCCGGTCAGGCGGACTCTGGAACAGCCGTGGGCCCGCGAAGGTTGCGCCGCCGGCTCCGGGGTCTGCAAGTGCGCGCTGTCCGGCGCCTGGTCGGAGCCCAAGTGGCCGATGACCGTCTACGTGGGCGACGGCCGCTCGGATTTCTGCGTCTCGGACCGCGCCGACCTGCTCTTCGCCAAGGCCGCGCTGGCCGACTACGCCGCGGCCCGCGCCCGCCCCTTCGTCCCGTTCGAGACCTTCGACGACGTCACGCGCGTCCTCGAGCAGCGGCTGGGCAAGCCCGTCGCCGGTCGCGCGGCGCCTCTCTGAGATCTTCCAGGAGTTCCGAATGTACGACGCACCCGCTCCGGCCACGGAAGCCGAACTGCGCGCCCTCGAAGCCGACTACTGCTCGTGGGGCGACACGGTCCACTACCTCGACCATCCCAAGTTCTTCGACACCTGCGAGGGCTCGTACATGTACGACGCCGAGGGCCGGGCGTTCCTGGACCTGCAGATGTGGTACTCGGCGGTCAACTTCGGCTACCGCAACCCGCGCCTCAACGCCGTCGCCCACCGCCAGCTGGACCGGCTGCCGCAGGTGGCCTCGCAGTACCTGCACCGCGAGAAGGTCGAGCTGGCCGCGACCATCGCCCGCGACATCGAGGCCAAGTTCGGATCCAAGGGTCGGGTCCACTTCAACGTCGGCGGCGCCCAGGCGGTCGAGGACTCGCTGAAGATCGTGCGCAACGCCTCAGGCGGGAAAAGCCTGATGTTCGCCTTCGAGGGCGGCTACCACGGCCGCACCCTAGGCGCTTCGGCGATCACCTCGTCCTATCGCTATCGCCGTCGCTACGGCCACTTCGGCGACCGGGCCCAGTTCATCGAGTTCCCGTACCATTTCCGCGGTCCGCCCGGCATGACCAAGGAGGAGTACGGCGAGCACTGCGTGGCCAAGTTCGCCCGGCTGTTCGAGACCGAATACAACGGCGTGCTCGACACCAAGACCGGCCAGGCCGAGTTCGCCGCCTTCTACATCGAGCCGATCCAGGGCACCGGCGGCTATGTCATCCCGCCGCCGAACTTCTTCATCGGGATCAAGAAGGTCCTCGACCAGCACGGCATCCTGCTGGTGGTCGACGAGATCCAGATGGGGATGTACCGGACGGGCAAGCTCTGGTCGATCGAGCACTTCGGCGTGCAGCCCGACGTGCTGGTGTTCGGCAAGGCGCTGACCAACGGCCTCAACCCGCTCTCCGGCCTCTGGGCGCGGGAAGAGCTGATCAACCCGACCGTCTTCCCGCCGGGCTCCACCCACTCGACCTTCAACGCCAACCCGATGGGCACGGCGGTGGCGCTGGAGACCCTGCGCATGTGCGGCGAGCTCGACTACGGCCGCTCTGTCGCGGAGAAGGGCGCCTACTTCCTGGAGGGCCTGAAGGCGCTCCAGGCGCGCTGGCCGCAGATCGGCGACGTCGACGGCCTGGGCCTCGCGCTCCGCTGCGAGATCTGCGAGGCCGACGGCTACACCCCCAACAAGACACTCCTCGACCGCATGGAAGAGGAGGCCATGAAGGGCGACCTGGAGGCCGGAGGCCGGCGGATGGGGCTGATCCTCGACGTGGGCGGCTACCACAAGAACGTCATCACCCTGGCCCCCTCGCTGGAGATCACTTTCGAGGAGATCGACCAGGCGCTGGAGCTGCTCGACGCCCTGCTTCGCCGCTGCGTCGCGGCTTGAAGGCGCGCCCGTGCAGGCTGTCATGCTGCTCCTCGATGACGCGCTGATCCCCCAGGCGCGGTTGCGGCAGGTGGTCTGCGCGGGCGATGGCCTTGTGTTGGACTACCGCGATCTCGGACCCGGGCTTCGTCTATGGAGCCGGCCAGCGCCGCTGGAGCGTCTTCGCAAGCGTCTCGCTCACGCTCTGCCCGCCGGCTCCGGACCGGCGGTGGTGTTTGCGGGATCGGGCGACTTCCACCATGTCACGCCGGTTCTTCTTGAGCGGGCTGTCTCCGCCGCGGGCGGGCCGCCCGTCACCCTCGTCCATTTCGACAACCATCCGGACTGGGTGAAGTTTGGCCCCGGCGCGCACTGCGGCTCGTGGGTCAGCCTCGCCGCCCGCATGCCGCAAGTCGTGCGCGTCCTCACGATCGGGGTCTGCAGCAACGACATCCGTCCCGCGGCGGCACGGAAGGCCGACCTATCGGCCGTCGCGGACGGACGGCTGGAACTCTACGCCTACGGGGCCGGCCCCACGGAGCGGACGTTCGCGGTCGCGGGGCGTCAATGGCCTACGATCGAGGGGGTCGGGGCCTGGGCGTTCGCCCACTATCTGCCCGGGCGAATCGAAACTGAGGCGGTCTACATCACCATCGACAAGGATGTGCTGAGACCTGAGGAGGCCGGCACCAACTGGGACCAGGGGCGGATGACCGCCGCCTTGCTCGAGGAGTTCCTCGTCGCAGCCACCCGCGGTCGCCGCCTGATCGGCGCCGACGTCGTGGGAGACTGGTCGCGACCCCGCTACGGCGGGGGACTTGCGGCGGGGCTGCTGAAGCGGGGCGAAGCGGCGCTCGACCAGCCCTGGCGGGCGCCGTCCCCTGAGGCTCTGGCCCGCAATGAAGCGACCAATCTGATGCTGCTGCGTCTCCTCCGCGAGGCCGGCGCGTGACGGCCCCCCTGTCTACATGGACCTTCGGTCTGCTGTTGTTCTGCGTGCTGACGGACATCGGCCGCGAGATCAACTTCAAGGCCGCGACGATGCGCGCGGACCGCGACCGCTACGTCGTCTCGCTGCTCACCCACCCCTTCCTATGGATGGGGATCGTGTTCTGGGCGGTGGAGGGCGTGGCCTGGCTGCTGGTCCTGGAACACACCGCGCTGGCGATCGCCTTCCCGGTCATGGCCCTGACCTATGCGGGCACGCCGCTGGCGGCTGGCCTCATGCTGGGCGAGCGGCTCAACCGCGGCCAGCGGATGGGCGCCGGCCTGGTGGCCGTGGGCGTCGCCATCGTTTCCCTCTCCGACCTGAAAGGCTGAAGCCCGATGAACGACCTGAGTTTCGGGGTCTCACGTGATCGCTCCAAGGGCGTGCTGTTGCTGCACGGGCTGACCGGCGCGCCGGCGGAGATGCGGCTGCTAGGCCGTCGGCTGAGCCGGGCGGGTTTCACGCTGAGCGCGCCGCTGCTGGCGGGCCACGGGGCCGACCAGAAGGCGCTCCTGCGCAGCACCTGGCGCGACTGGCTGGACTCGGCGCGCGAGGCCTATCGCAAGCTCGCCGCCGAGGTGGACGAAGTCTATGTGGCCGGCATCTGCGTGGGTGGCGCGCTCGGCCTGGCGCTCTGCGCCGAGGCGCCCGAGATCCGCGGCGCGGCGGTCTACTCCATGACCTTCGAATATGACGGCTGGAACATGCCGCGCTGGGCCACGGCCGCCCCGCTGATCCAGCTGGTCGCCAACCTGCCGCTGGCCCGTCGGATCGGCTTCGCCGAGCCCTATCCCTACGGCCTGAAGGATCTGCGCCTGCGGGAGATGGCGTCGCGGCCGGACGCCAACCTGATCGAGGGCGCGATCGACCGCATGCCGCTGGGCTCGCTCTACCAGATGTACCGCCTGGGCCGTCACGTGGACCGGATCGCGCCGGAGGTCTCGGCCCCGGTCCTGATTGTTCACGCCGACGAGGACGACATGAGCCACCCGCGCAACGCCGCGCGGCTCCAGGCCGGCTTGGGCGGGCCGTCCGAAGTGCTGCGGCTCGACGACAGCTATCATATGGTCCACGTCGACCGGCAGCACGCCCTGGTCGCCCAGCGCACCGCCACCTTCTTCGGCGCGCCGATCGGGGCGCGGGCTCGCGCCGGAGCGCCGGCCGATGCCTGAGGTCCGCGTCGTCGACAGTCTGGCCGAGGTCGAGCAGGCGCAGTGGGCGGCGCTGTTTCCCGGCGAGATCGAGGATTACGACTACCTGACCGCCATCGAGCGATCGGGCCTGCCCGGTTTCCGCTGGCGCTATGTCCTGGCGTTTGAGCGCGGCGAACTGGTGGCGGCCGCGCCCGCCTTCCTCACCGACTATCCGCTGGAGACCACGCTGACCGGCGCCGGCCGGCGCGTGGCGGGCGCTCTTGATCGGCTGTTCCCCGGCCTCCTCACCCTGCCGCTGGCCTGCATCGGCTCGCCCTGCACCGAGAAGGCCTTGATCGGGATCGCGCCGTCCGTCGAGCCCGCCTTACGGGGCGCGTTGGTGAACGCCCTGGTGACCGGCTTCGAGGCGGCGGCCCGAGGTGAAGGCTGCAGCCTCATCGGGGTGAAGGACATGGTCGAGGGCGACCGCCCCGGCTGGGGCGCGCGGGCCCTGGGCTACCGGTCCATCGCCAGCCTGCCCATCGCCCACCTGGACATCGATTTCCCGGACCTGGACCGCTACTGCCAGCGGCTCAGCGCCAGCGCGCGCAAGGACATGCGCCGTAAGCTGCGGGCGCTGGACCGGGTGCGCATCGAGGTCCGCACCGACGTCGACGACGTCATGGATCGCATCATGGCCCTCTACGCCGAGACCCGTGGCCGGGCCGACATGAGCCTGGAGGAGCTGACCCCCGCCTTCTTCCGCGGCGTGCTGCGCGAGATGCCGGGCCGCGCGCTGTTCGTGCTCTACTTTGACGGCGCCGACCTGCTGGCGGCGAACCTGCTGCTGCAGGACGGGACGACCCTTGTCGACAAGTACTTCTGCATGGAGGCCGCGCGGGGGCGGGCGTTCAACCTCTACTTCCTGAGCTGGTTCACCAACATCCGCCTCTGCCTGGAGGGCGGCTGGACCCGGTATCAGGCCGGACAGGCGGCCTATGGCGTCAAGCTGCGGCTGGGCAGCCGGCTCACGCGCACCGCCAACTACTTCCGGCATCGCAACCCGGTGCTGAACGCCTTGCTGGGCCTCGCCGCACCGCTGTTCGCCGCCGACCCCGTCCCGGAGACCGCGGCATGACCATCTGGAGCCAGGCCGGCGGCCCCAGCCTCGTCCGGCGGCGGATTTCGCTGTGGGCGCTGTGCGGCGCTCTGCCAATCCTCAGCGTCGGCTATCAGATCACCGCCAAGCAGACGGCGCGGGCGCTTGCGCACATCCCCTTCGGCTGGGACTGGCTGGAGCGCCTGGTCCAACTGCACTGGGCCCAGGCCATGCTGGCGCTGGAGATCGCCAGCTTCGCGGCCTGGATGACCGCCCTGTCCGAGATGAAGCTCAGCGCCGCGTTCCCGATGTCGGCGGTGAGTTACGTGCTGATCATCGTGGCGGGCTGGACCCTGTTCCACGAACCGGCCAACGCCGGACAGGTCGTGGGCGGCGTCGTCATCCTCTCAGGCATCTGGCTGATCGGCCGCTCCGAGCCGGAGGACGCGGCGTGAGGTCCATGGCGCTCAAGTCGCTGATCTACGAATGGCGGCGGTTCGCGCCGGCGATGGTGGCCGTGGCGTTTTCGGGCCTGTTGGTCCTGTTGCAGGCCGGCGTCATCCTGGGGATCTTTTCGCTCTCGAGCCAGTACGTGACCCGCTCGGGCGCCGACCTCTGGATCGGCTATCCGGGCGTCCAGAGCCTGGACCTGGGCCGTCCCTTGAGCGGGCCCGCCGAGGTCTACGCCTGGATGAACCCGCATGTTCGGCGGGTGGAGCCGTTCCTGTGGGGATCTGGCGAGTGGCGGACGCGCAGCCAGGGGATGGTCAACGTTTACCTCGTGGGGATCGACCCGCGGCCGGACGGCCTGGCGCTGTCCGACGCCCTGCCCCCGGCGCAGCGCGCCCTCCTCACCGAACCCGACTCGGCCCTGGTGGACGACGCCGACCTGCACAAGCTGCAGACGGCGGTGGGTGAGGTGGCCGAGGTGAACGGCCGCTACCTGCGCATCGTCGGCGTGACGCATGGCCTGCGCGCCCTGGGCGGGGTGAACGTCATCGCGTCGGTAGCCACCACGCGGCGGCTGGACCCGGCGGCGGGGCCGCAGGGCCGGGTCGCCTACCTGCTGGCGAGGCTGGACGATCCCAAGGCCGCCGATCAGGTCGCGGCCGCCCTCAACGCCGACGGCGCATCGCGCGGCTTCGAGGCCCTGACGGCCCCGGCGTTCGCACGGCGGACCACGCTTTACTGGCTGGTGGAATCCGGCGCGGGCGTCGCCTTCGTCTTCGGCAGCGCGGTGGCGATCCTGGTGGCCGGCGTGATCACCAGCCAGACCCTTTCCGCCGCCGTCGCCGGCTCGATCCGGGAGTACGCCGCCCTGCGCGCCCTGGGCTTCTCCATGCGGGCGCTTCGGCGGATCGTCGTCGCCCAGAGCGCCTGGGTGGGCGGCGCGGGCCTGGCGGTCGGCGGCCTGTTCACCGGACTGCTCACCGTGGCGGCGGCGGCCGGCGCCATCCCCATCATCCTCACCCCAGCCATGATCGCCGTCGCGGCGGCCCTGGTCATGCTCACCGCCCTAGGCTCCGGTGCGCTCGCGCTGCGCCGTGTCGCCCAGGCCGATCCCGCGGTCCTGCTGCTATGAAACGAATGATTCTTCCGATCCTGCTGGCGCTGGCGTCCTGTGCACCGAAGCCTGCGCCGGCTCCGACGCAGAGCGGTCCCGCCGCGGTGGCGGTCGCCAAGGGCGTCGTCGAGGCCCAGGGCGGCCTGATCCGGGTGCTCGCGCCCCGCGACGGCCTGGTCATCGCGCCCCTGGCGGAGGAGGGCGCCGCCGTCGCCGCCGGGCAGGTGCTGGCCCAGGTGGACGACCGTCAGGCCCGGCTGATGCTGGACGCCGCGACGGCCGATCTGGGGGAGCGCCGCGCCCAGGCCGAGGTCGCCGGAGCCCGCGCCGCCGGCGCCGAGCGCGAGGCGCGCCGCCTCGCGACCCTGGCCGCGGCCGACGCCGCCACGCGCCTCGAGGCCGAACAGGCTGCGACGGCGGCCTCGGTCGCGCGCGGCGAGCACCGCCAGGCGCTCCAGGCCCTGGCCGCGACCGAGGCCCGCCAAAGGCTGGCCGCGTACGACGTGGAGGTCAGCACGATCCGGGCGCCGGTGGCCGGCCGGGTCGTGCGACGCACGGCGGCCGTGGGCGGCTATGTGGCGGCCGCCACGCCGCTGTTCGTCATCGAGCCCGCCGGGCCTCGCCTGGTGCGCGCTGAGCTGGACGAGGCCTTCGCCGACCGCGTGGCTCCGAACGCCCGGGCCGTTGTGACCCGGGAGTATCAGCAGGGCCGGACGTACTCGGCCCAGGTCGTGCGGGTGTCCGACCTGCTGTCCGGCCCAGTCCTGGCCGAGGACGCGGCGTCACGCGCCGACGCCCGCGTGGTCAGCGTGATGCTGAGGCTGCCGCCGACCTCGGACCTGCGGCTGGGCCAGCGCGTCCTCGTGCGGTTCATCCCGTGAGGGTTCTCCTGGTCGCGATGTCCGGTCTCGCCGTGGGGCTGGCCGGCTGCAGCGGCCTCACGGCCGCAGATCGCGGGCCGCGGGGCGACCCGATCGCCCGGCTGAACGTCTCGACGCCGGCGCCGTGGCGCGAGGACTTCGGCGACCCGGTGCTGCACGGCCTGCTGCGGCAGGCGGACGCCGGCGCGCTCGACACCAAAGCGGCCCTGGCCCGCCTGGAGAAGGCCGACGCCGAGGTCGAGGCGGCCGACGCGGTGCGCGGGATCAACGTCTTCGCCGGCGTCGCCTCCGCGGTCGGCGGGCGCACCTTCCGCACAGCGACCTCGGCCGCGACACCGACGCTGGAGATCACCAACGAAGTGGACGTCTGGGGCCGCATCAAGCGCAGCCGCCAGGCCGCCCGCTCCGAGCAGAGCGCCACCCGGTACGACTTCGAGGCCGTTCGGTGGGAGGTGGGCGCGCGGACCGCCCGGACCTACCTGGCCCTCCGAACCGCCCAGGTCGAGGCGCGCGCGGCGGGACGGCGGCGTGAGCTCGCCGAGCAGACCCTGGACCTGGTGCGGAAACGCGCCGCGCAGGGCGCGGCCATCACGCGGGACGTGGAGGCCCGGCGGCTCGCCGTCGATGCGGCCCGCGACCTGGCGCTCAGGGCCGACGAGGCGGCGCACATCCAGGCCGCGCGTCTCGCGGACCTCACGGGCCGGCCGGCGGCGATCCCGGTCCAGGCCTCGGTCCTCGATCTGGGCGCCTCGCCGGACGCCGTGGCCTCGACGGTGATCGACGCACGGCCCGACGTCCGCGCCGCCCGGGCGCGGATCGACGCCGCCGACCATCATCGCGCCTCTGCCATCGCCGCCAGCCGGCCCCAGTTCCAGATCGCCGCGGCCTTCGGCTCGCCGGACGCGGCCATCGCCAGCCTGCTGGACGTCCGGGCGCTGGCCTGGGCGGTGGCGGGGACCGTGTCGCATCAGATCCTCGACGGCGGGGCCCGCCGAGCCAAGGTTCACATCGCCACCGCGGAGGCCGACCTCGCCGACATCGCCTATCGCCAGGCCGTGCTGGCCGCCTGGAACGATGTCCGGGAGGCTCTCGCAGCCGAGGCCCAGGCCCGCCGCGCCCTGAGCGCAGCCGAGGGGGACGCGCGGCTGGCGCAGGCCGCGCTCGCGTCCGGCCGAATGCGCCACGACGCCGGCGCGGCCGACGGCCTGTCGATGGTGGCTCTGCAGGATGCCGCCGTGCAGGCGGCCGACGCCGCGGATCACGCCCGGCTGCGTCTCGCGGAGGCTCGCGTGCAACTGGCCCTGGCGACCGGCAGATGAGCGAGCGCGTGATCGAGGCTTCCGGCCTGACCAAGGTCTATGGCGCAGGCGCCCAGCGGGTGGATGCGCTTCGCCCCACCGACTTCCACGTGGACCGGGGGGAGTTCGTGATGGTCTCCGGACCATCGGGCTCGGGGAAGTCCACCCTGCTCGCGCTCGTCTCAGGCCTGCTGACGCCGAGCGCCGGGACGGTGCGGGCTCTAGGCCGCGATATCCGCGCGCTGTCGGGCGACGCCTTCGACCGGTTGCGGCTGGAGCACTTTGGTTTCGTCTTCCAGGGCTTCCACCTGCTGCCCGCGCTCACCGCCCTGGAGCAGGTCGCCATCGTGCTCGAACGACAGGGCATCCAGCGCGACGCGGCGCATAGGCGGGCAGCGGCGACCCTGGCGCGCGTGGGCCTGGGGTCCCGCCTGCACAACCGGCCGTCCGAGCTGTCCGGCGGCGAGAAGCAGCGGGTGGTCATCGCCCGCGCGCTGGCCAAGCAGCCGCAGATCATCTTCGCCGACGAACCGACGTCGGCGCTGGATTCCGCGAACGGCCGCGATGTCACGCGCTTGCTCCGGGCCGCTGCGCTGGAGGAGGGGGCGTCCGTCGTCTGCGTGACCCACGACCCCCGCCTGATCGAGCACGCCACGCGGCTGGTGCGGATGGAAGACGGCGCGGTGCTTTCCAATTGAGGTGGTCGCGCGCCGGCGGCGTCGATAGAGCGAGCCCCCGAGCCGGGGCTCCGGGACACGGAGCGATCATGGGCTTGCGAACACTTGATCGCCGTCTGGTTCTGCAAGGCTTGGCGGGCGCCGCCGCGGCCGTGTCCGCCCCTGCACGGGCCGACGAGCCGGCGCCCGCCTTCGTCACCCCTGCCTTCGTCGCATTGGGCGACTGGGGACGCGACGGGGACCGTCACCAGACAGAGGTCGCCCAGGCGATGGCCCAGGCGGCCGCAGAGGTGCGCAGCCGCTTCGTGATCTCGGTCGGCGACAACTTCTACCCTGCCGGGGTGCGCTCGGCGGACGACCCCCAGTGGAAGACCTCGTTCGAAGACATCTATACCGCGCCGGCGCTGCAGACCCCGTGGTACGCTGCGCTCGGCAACCACGACTATCGCGGCCGCCCCGGCGCCCAGCTTGCTTACGCCCGCCGCGACAACCGCTGGCGCATGCCGGACCGCAGCTATGTGGTTTCCAGCGCCGAGAGCGGTATACCGAACCTGGATATCTTCGTCCTCGACACCACCCCGATGGTCGGGGATTACGGCGAGGCCGCGATGCGCTTGATGCGTGGGCGCATTCGGGTTCCGAGACCTGGTCCCCAGATGGCCTGGCTGCGGCGGTCGCTGCAGCGATCTCACGCCGACTGGAAGATCGTCGTGGGCCACCATCCCCTCTACTCGGGCGGCCGCCATGGCGGCTCGGTCGAGTTGGCCCGCCGCCTCGATCCGATGTTCGCGACCCACGGCGTGCAGGCCTATCTCTGCGGCCACGACCATGCCCTGCAGCACATCCAGATCGGGGGCGTGGCCCACATTTGCGCGGGGTCCGGAGCCTCGGCGGGACCGGCCGGGGATATCGAGGGCACGCGCTTCCGGCTGTCGCGGCCCGGCTTTGCGGTCTTCGCCATGGAGGACCAGACGCTGCGGCTGGAGTTCCGCGACTTCAACGGCCGTTCGGTCTACCGGACGGCCATCCCGAAGGCGGGCGGTTGACCATGGCGATCGTCTCGCTCCTGCAGCGGGCGCTGGAGCCCCTGGTCCGGACCGGCTCGCTGACGCTCCGGTTTGCCGGGGGACGGCAGATCGAACTGGGCGACGGGACCGGCAGGCGGGTGGCCATCCGCTTCACCGACCGCTGGGCTCCCTGGGCGCTCCTGCTCGACCCGGACCTCCAGACGGGGGAGTTGTTCACCGACGGCCGCCTGGTGGTCGAAGGGGGGACGATCTACGACTTCCTCCACCTTGTCATGCGCCACTCCGCTGAGACAGATCCCTCCTCAAGCGCGGCGGCCCTGGACCGCCTGCGGACCGGGTGGCGGCGATGGACCGGCGGCAACAACCGCCAGCGCGCGCGACGGAACGTGGCCCACCACTACGACCTGGACGACCGCCTCTACGCGCTCTTCCTCGATCCCGAGTGGCAGTATTCTTGCGCCTATTTCGAGAACCCAGGCATGTCGTTGGCCGAAGCGCAAAGGGCCAAGATGCGCCACGTCGCCGGGAAGCTCTCACTGACGGGCGGCGAGCGGGTGCTCGACATCGGCTGCGGCTGGGGCGGGCTCGCCTGCTACCTGGCGCAGGTGGCCGGCGCGGGCGCGGTCCTCGGCGTCACGCTGTCGGATGAGCAGATCGCCCGCGCCCGGGACCGCATCCTGGCCCGCCGGCTGACCGGCCGGGTGGAGGTAGCGCTTCGCGACTTCCGCGACGTGGACGGGACCTTCGACAGGATCGTTTCCGTCGGGATGTTCGAGCACGTGGGTCGGGCCGGCTACGACGACTTCTTCCGCACATGCCGCAACCGTCTGGCCAGCGATGGCGTGATGCTCCTCCACACCATCGGAGTCTCCGACGCGCCCAGCCTGACCAACCCCTGGATCACCAAGCATGTGTTCCCCGGCGGTCACCTGCCGGCGCTGTCGGAGATCTTACCGGCCATCGAGCGGGCCGGGCTCATGGTCACCGACATCGAGGTGCTGCGCCTGCACTACGCAGAGACGCTCCGGGCGTGGCGTGAAGCCTTCATGGCGCGACGCGCGAGCGCTGCTGCGCTCTACGACGAACGCTTCTGCCGCCTTTGGGAGTACTACCTGTCGATGTCGGAGACGGCCTTCCGCTGCGAAGGCGTCGTGGTGTTCCAAATCCAGCTTGCGCGTCGCATCGACGCCCTGCCGATCACACGCGGGTACATGGCGGCGAGCGAGTCAGCGCTACGAGCCGGCGACGTCGAGAGCGTGGACCGGCGACAGGCTCAAGCCCACTGACGGGCGGCTACCCCCTCCCGGGGAGCGAGCATGAGCGGTGGCGGCCCCAGGGAGCACAGGTCCGCAGTCGCCCAAACCGCGGGCGTCCGCCAACTCACCGCCGGGTCGCAACGAGGAGGGCGCCCGCCGCGATCAACGCGACCCCGGTCCAGCCTCGAACGTCGAGCCGTTCCCCCAGGAACACGGCCGCGAAGACCACCACCAGAACCACGCTAAGCTTGTCCAGGGGAGCGACCCTTGACGCCTCCCCCAGTTTGAGGGCCTGGAAGTAGCAGAGCCAAGACAAGCCGGTGGCCGCGCCGGAGGCGACGAGCGCGCCCACGATCCGCGGCGGGGGTGATCCAGCGCCCACGGCGGCGCCCTGGGCAAGCCAGACCCCGACCACGATCACCAGGATCACCGCGGTCCTCACCACGGTGGCGAAGGCGGGGGGCAGGCTGTCCACGCCGACCTTCGCCAGGATGGCGGTGGCGGCGGCGAAGGCTGCGGAGAGGATCGCCCAGCCCTGCCAGGTGATTTGCATCATCGTCTCCGGCCTGAATGGCCAAGAGTGTGCGCCGACCCAGGCGCGATCGCCAGCGTCAGCGTCTACTGGAGCGCGGCCATCGTCGGAAGCCTGTGGATCTTCCTGGCGTTCGAAACGTCCCGGCGCGCGCGGGAGCTGCGTGCGCCGACGGCCACGTGCTTGGCCTCCTCGCCGAGCTCTCCGTCACCCGCCGCTACGCCCGTGGCCTGGAGCATGTGCAGCACGGGGTCTTCGGGGAATCGTGACCCGGCGTATTTCCACGCTGCCCTCAGATGCATGGCGTCGGCAGCGGCGGCGTGCGTGCTTCCCCCGCGCGAGCTATGCGATCTTCGACTTCTGCCCCTATGCGAAAGCAAACATGGAAGCCCGTATGCGGCTTTCCGCCTAGGGAGCCCGCCTCGCGGATTGCTGCCTCTCAAGCCTCCACCAGGTCCGTCCAGAGCGGCTCCGAGGTTGCCCGTTGCTGCGGTAGCGCCTCCGGAGCCACGAGCTCGATCCAAGAGAAATCGACGGCCCCCGAAAGGGGCGTGGCGGCCGGTTCCGACCCGCGAGATACGCCTGTTCCTGTTGAGGGCTTCGCACTGCCACGGCAAGGCGGGAACAACGTCTCCAAGTGTGCGGACCAGCGATCCAAGGCGTCCCGCTTCTCCGCGGCGTAGGCGTAGAGATTGTAGTGGCGCGCCGTGACGGCAGCCCCGCCGCCGCCGTCCTTATGCGCCAGCACCTTGGAGACGATGTAGGGCGGCACGCCCAGGGCCGCGATCCCGGTCGCGCCGGTCCGCCGCAGATCGTGAAGCCGGACGTCGTCGAGGTCGAGCGCTGCGGTGAGGTCGGCCATGGCGTGGCTGAGCGCCGCGGCTTCGATGGCGGCGTCGTTCGTGTGGGGCGAAGGGAAGACGAACCCGCTCGCGCCCTTGCGCCGCGCGTCCTGCAACTGCAGCGCTTCCTTGATCAGCACCACGGCTTGGTCAGATAGCGGCACGAGGTGCTCCGAGCGGCCCTTCGTGCGCTCGGCGGGGATCAGCCAGGTCTTGCGCTCAAGGTCGAGCTCGTCCCTGTGCATCCCGGCGATCTCGCCACGACGCTGCAAGGTGAACAGGGCCAACGCGATGGCGATGCGAACGGATCGGCTGACCAGCACCTTGTCACCAGCCTTCTTGTCGCGGATGACCAGCGCATCGCTATTCTGCAGCGCGGCCCAGAAGGCCTTCATCTCGTCGTTGGTCAGTGTTCGGGTCCTCGCCGAAACCTCGGACACCCGAGCCACATGCGTGACTGGGTTCAGGACGAGCCGCTCCTCGCCGATCGCGAAGTTGAACATCTGCGAGAGGAGGGCGCGCGCCCGGTTGGCTTGCCCGCCGGACGCCTCGAAGATCTCGCGCAGGAGCAGGCGAACGCGGCTGCGCGTCACGTGCTCCACCAGGTCAGATCTCAATCGCGGCTCTAGGTGCTTGGCCCAGAGCCACCGTTCAGCAGCAAGGGTGCTGGGCGCCTTCTTCCGGCCTCGGCCGCTTCGGTGCGTTCCAGACTCGCAGGCGGCGAAGTAGACCTGGGCGAGGTCCTTCATCGATTTGATCGGTTGGGAGCGGGCCGTCTCTCGAACACGACGCCGTTCGACGGCCGGATTTCGGCCGGCGTCGATCTGGGCCCGGAGTTTCCGGGCGGCGACTCTGGCCCCGTGCAAGGTGAGGGCGCAGATCCCTTCGTCGTCGGGCTCCGTGTCGGTCGTCGGATCGAAGAGGCCGATGTGGATACGGCTCTGGGCGCCCGTGATGCGATCTCGATAGCGATAGGTCCACGACTTGCGCCCGCTGGGCGACACCCGCAGGGCTAAGCCGCGGACATCGAAGTCGCGATACTCCGTCTGGACGGACACTGTTCCCTTCGCGGTCTCCCGAGTGCGCGGCCGCGCACTCCGGCAGAAGGCCGCGGTCAGGTTCTGGGAAGGCAGTTTTGGCACGTCCTGGGCTCCCGTCTCGATTTGTGACCTGACGCCTCGCGGCACACTGTCAGGTCACAAAACCTTGAAAATCGACGTGGAACTGTGCAAATGGACGAAGCCTCCTGCAACTCACAAGAGTTTGTATTGTTTGGAAGATTCAGTGTTCACGGTGTTTCAGGCTGTACCGTTCGGGAGCTTCTACGAATCTGAGGGTCGGACGTTCGAATCGTTCCGGGCGCGCCACTTCTTCCCCTAGAGCAGTAACTTGCGAGGTCGGCGGAAGGCGGTCCGCGCCTTCCCCGTCTTCGAAAGACGGCGCTAAGACGGCTGAGCGCCCACCCGCAATACCAAGACCCTGCCCGCTTCAAGAGCTCGCGCACCGTCGGCGCCCACTTCGGCCTGACGCCCAAGCGCTTCCAGTCCGGCGAGAAGGACAACCCTGACCGGATCTCCCACGCCGGCGACGCCGGCGTCCGGGCCACCCTCTACGCGGCCGCCAACGCCATGCTCATGCGCTCCATCGCCTGGTCCAGCCTGAAGGCCTGGGGCGTACGACTGATGAAGACCAAGGGCCGCCGCCGGCGCGCCGTCGTCGCGGTGGCCCGCAAGATCGCTGTCGTCCTGCATCGCATGTGGGTCGACGGCGCCGACTTCCGGCGAGGATCGGAGGCTGCGGCATGACCTGACCCGCTCAGCTCGTACGATCCTCGGCCGGATCGTCCCACGCGGACGACGGGATGGATGAAGCCGAGAATGTCTGCTGCACCTTGAGTGCGCCCAACAGCGAGTCTCTCCAGACCCTGATCCCATGCATGCGCGCAGCGGCCCCGCTCAACAGGGACCACCAGACTGCGAAGAGAAGCGTGACCCGCGTGAACGACCCACCGGCCATCAAGCCATCAGGAGCTTGACCCCATGTCCGATTAGAGAAGCGGACATCGGCATCTGGCCGGACAGCGGACATCCTCACCCGTCTGCCCGGCGTCGCTCCCGTCCATTCCCGCTTCGCCATGCGCAACGTGCGGCTGAACCGCAGTACGGGCCGGGACGGACCGGCTAGCCGGTCTTCAAGGCTTGGCCGGCGGGCCGACCAGGGCGGCCACAAGACGGTTGCGTATGGCGTCCAGCACGGCGGCCTCGCGCACCCCCGTTTCGGTGTTGATCTGGAAGGCCACGGCGATCTTCAGGTCTGGAAAATAGGCCAGATCCGACCGGTAGCCAGGGTAGTAGCCGCTGTGCCCGTAGAGCGTTCCGTAGGGCGTCGGCGCGGTCGACACGCCCAGGCCATAGGTCTTCGGCGATCCCTCGCGTATCGGCACGCCACGCAGCATTTCCGGCAGATAGTCGCCCAGCATCGCCTTACCGCCGTAGAGGGCCGCCGCCCAGCGCGCCGCGTCATGGGCGTTGGTGACCACCCCGCCGCCGGTCCACTCCGAGGCCGGATTCCAGCGCAGTCGGCCCGGCGCAACCGCGATGGTGTCCGGCAGGGGCGCGCCACTCGGCCAGACTGGGTAGCCCTGCGTCAGGCCGGGGATGCGGCGCTGGTCGGCCGGCGCTGTCAGGGTGAGGCCGAGCGGGTCCCAGAAGAGGCGGCGCGCCAGGTCGTAGAACGGCTGCTTCGCCGCGGCCTCGATCACCAAACCGGCGATCAGGTATCCGGTATCGCTGTAGGCGTAGCCATGCCCCGGCTCGAACAGCGCCGTCTGCCCCTTCAGGAAGCCGATGCATTGCTGGGCGGTGAGCGCTTTTTCCGGGTCGCTCTGGGCGAGTTTCATCAACGTCAGCCCGAACGTAGGCGAGTTGACGTGGTCGCGCAGGCCTGAGGTGTGGCCCAGCAACTGGCGCATGGTGATGCGGTCCATGTTGGGCAGGCCGGTCATCCAGTCCGGATGGCCGAGGTAGCGGGTGATGGGGGCGTCGAGGTCCAGGCGGCCCTGCCGGGCGAGCGCGAGCGCGGTCGCCGACACATAGGTCTTGCCCGTGCTGCCGGACATCATGCGGTCCTGCGGGGTCATCGGCCGCCCGGTGGCCTTATCGGAGACGCCCACGGCCACCATCCCGCTGCGCCCGTCAGGCAGCACGAAGCCCGCCGTCGCGCCGGGAAAACCGATCTCCTGGCGCGAGGTTTCCAGCGCCGCCTGGAACGCCGCCAGCTTGGTCGCGAAGTCGTCGGCCCGCGCCACGGCGGCCGACATCGCCAACGCCAGGCCGACGCAGATCCGCAGCCACAGTCGTTTCATGGATTTCCTTCCTGACGTCCGGCCTGCGTCGCAAGCAGGCTCCCGGCGGTATCGATCAGCTGTGCGACCTCGCCGTCCTTGCCGCCCAGGCCCTGCGCCCGCGCGAGCGCCGACGCAGCCTCGACCTTGCGCCCGCCCCGGGCCAGTTCCACCGCTAGGCGCGCCTGGGCGAAGGCCGAGGCGGGGAACAGCTCGGCATTGGCGGCGATCAGCGCGGCGCCGGCCCTCCGGACGTCGGCCTGCGGCGCGACGGCCAGGCCCGCGAAGGTCTGCAGCGTGCCTGCCACATCGTCGGCGGTGTGGTCGCTGAAGTACCAATCCTCTCGCGCCGCCGCGACCTGACGGAGCGCTCGTAGGGCGCCGGCCTCACCGTCGCGGGTGAAGGCCGCGCCGATGTATCCGGCCGCATACCTCGGACACCGGGGCGTCGCCGCGCCCGAAGCGGCGTCCAGGGCACGTCGCCACTCGCAGATGGCCCCCAGGATGACGCCGTTGCCGTTCTCACCGTTGGTCAGCACCACGATGCCATCGCCGGTCTTCGCAACGTACTGGGCGTTGGCCTTCCAGCCGGCGTTGCTGCCGCTGTGCCCGACGATGCGGCGGCCGTCGCCGCGAATGGTCACGGCCGCCCCGGGGCCATAGCGGATGGCGGACGGGTCGGGCAGCGTCTCCGGGGCCAGCATGGTCTGGGTGACGCTGGGCCGGCCGAGCGAGACGTCGGGCGGCGCCATCGGCGTGGCGAGCAGGGCGGAGGCCGCGGGCGACAGCAGGCCGGCGCGCCCTTGGGCCGGATCGAAAGCGGCCACCAGGATGGCGGCAAGGTCGTCGGCCGTGGTGCTAAGACCCGCCGCGGCGAGGTTGGGCAGCACGCGCGGCGGCATTGCGTGGCCGGCCAGGTCGTGCGGGCGCGCGACGTCGTCCTGCAGAATGGCGTCGTAGGCGAAGCTCGTCCGGCCGAGCTTCAGCGGGTCGAACACCAGCCGCTGCATTAGCGGTTGAAACGCCGTCCCCGTGCGGTCCTCCAGCGCGACCTGCAGGACCGAATAGCCGCCGCCCGAATAGCTGAAGGCCAGGCCCGGCGGCGCGACGACCCGGACCGCCTGGGCCGCGCCCAGCTTGCCGCTCATGGAGTCGAGGATGTCGGGGACCGGCCCGGGATAGCGACTGCCAGGGAAGTAGCCGCGCACGGAAAGGCCGGCGGTGTGGCTGAGCAGGGTCCGGGCGGTGACCCGGTCCAGCGCATAGGCCGCCGGCGGCAGAGTCCAGCGGCGCAGATAGCCGCTCACCGGAGCGTCGAAGCCGATGGCGCCTTCGTCCACCAGCCGCAGCGCGCCAACCGCCGTCACCAGCTTGGAGATCGAGCCGACCAGGAAGACGGTGCGGCCGTCGACCGGTGCGCCGGTGGCCGCGTCGCGCACGCCGAACGCCAGGCTTTGCGGCGCCGCGCCCCGCTTCAGGATGACAATGGCGGCGCCCGGCACGTGATACTCCGCGAGCATCCGCGGCACGTCGCGGCGCAGCGTGTCCGCCAGCGGCGGCGCAGGTTGGGCGCCGGCCGCCGCCGATTCGAAGATCGTCGCCAGCCCGACCAGGAGAGCGCGCCAGCGCACCACCCTAGACATCGACGGCCTGGCCGGCGCGCTCGGCCGCCGCAAGCGCGAAAGCCCCGATGGCGAGGTCCTGCAGGGCGATCCCGGAACTGTCGAAGATGGTGATGTCCTCCGGCGACGTCCGCCCCGGCCGGACACCGGCAACGACGGCTCCCAGCGGGGTGACCGAACCCGCCTGGATCAGGCCGGCCTCGAAGGCCGCCTCGTATTCGCCGATGCTCAAGGCTTGCTCCACCACGTCGGCGAACAGCACCGCCTGGCCGACCAGTTCCGGATCCAGCTCGTGCTTGCCCCGGGCGTCGGCGCCCATCGCCGAGATGTGCGCGCCGGGCCGGACCCATGCGCGGCGCACCAGCGGCTCGGACGCGGCGGTCACCGTCAGCAGGACGTCGGCGGCCTCCACCACCGCCTGCAAGTCGCCGGCACGCGCGTCCAGCTCCAGTTCGTCGCACGCCCGCTGCGCGAACCGCTCGGCGTTGGCCGGCGTGCGGCTCCAGACCAGCAGCCGTTCGACCGGGCGCACCTCCATAGCCGCCAGCACGTCGAACCACGCCTGGTGGCCGGCGCCGACCACGCCCAGCGTCATGACGCCGGGCCTCGCCAGATGCTTGATCGCCACCCCGTCGGCGGCGGCCGTGCGCAGGGCGGTCAGATGCGAGGCGGAAACCAGCGCCCGCGGCGCGCCGGTGGCGTCGTCCAGGAAGAAGGTCGTGGAGCCGTGGCTTTCCAGCCCCCGGCTGCGATTTCCCGGCCAGTAGGTTCCGACCTTCAGCCCCACGAGACCCTGGTCGCGGATCAAGCCGCTCTTCATGCTGAACCGCGAGCCAGGATCCGAGCCATGGCCCAGCACCACGGGGAACACCTCAGCCTGCTGGCGATGCAGCGCGAGGAACACGCCTTCCACGACATCGATGGCGTCTCGGATCGTCACCAGGCTCCTGGCCGTCGCCTCACTCACGAATCTCATCGAACTTCATACTCGAATTTACATTGATTATCTAAGTCGAGATTACGCCATATTCCGCGCAATTTCGACTTAAACCTTGATGCATGGAGAAAATAACCCGCCACCGTATCGTGTTATGACGTCGACACCGCCCCACGCCACCCCGCCGTCGCTCGACATCCTCGCCGCCGACGCCTGCGAGGTGATCGATCTGACATCGGCCCCATCGGGAGCCTTCGCCCTGATCGCGCAGGGGACCGACGACGGGACAGACATAGACGCCTTCCTGTTCCGGGCGCCCGCGGCGGTCCGCAGAGGGCTGACCGCCCTCAACCTGCATGGCGGCCCCAAGAGTCTCGCCCGGCAGCGCCTGAAGGGCCCCTGCGGCGCTGCGCCCATGGAGCGGAGCCTGCAGGCGCTGGACCTGGCGGATCGAGGCCGGATCGTCTTGCGCGGCGCCAGCGCCGGCGGCTTCACGGCCCTGAACGTCATCGCCCGCGAGCCGGGCTTTCGCCGCCGCGATCTCCTACTACGGCGTGAGCGACCTGCGCCAGCTGGGCGAGGCCACGCACAAGTTCGAGTCGGGCTACCTCAAGACCCTGGTGGGCGCATCCGACCTCGCCGATCCGGTGTTCGCCGCGCGGTCGCCGATCACCCACGCGGCGCAGATCAGCGCGCCGGTCCTGCTGCTGCAAGACGCCGACGACAAGGTCAATCCGCCCGAGCAATCCTTGAGCTGGCGCGCCGGATCACCGAAGCTGGCGGGCGCTGCGACGTCCATCTGTTCGCGGGCGAGGCCCACGGCTTCAAGCCGCTGGACACCCTGCGCGCCGGCCTGGGCCTCGAGCAGCGGTTCCTGGACGCGCTGACCTGAGCGGCGTCACCAGCCGTTGGTCCGCCGCCACCGCGCCACCACTTCGCCGCCCTCGACCACCAGGTATTCGTCGTACATGGCCGCGGTCATGCAGACGTGGTTCGGGGCGATGCGCACCTTCGCCCCGATCGGCAGGGCCTCGAACGGCAGGGGCCGGTCCGAGCGGATCTCGCCATGCTCCTGATGGACGTCGACGACGCACAGATGGTCGAACCGGGCCGCGCCGGCGATGTCCAGCACCAGGCCGTAGCCGAAATCGCCGTCGCCCCGGCCCGCGGTGCTGCGGTCCTTCGAGAGCGCCAACCCCCCCGCGTCGATGACGATCTGGTTGCGAGCCCGGTTGTGGCTGATGACGCTGGCCAGCACGGTCACCGCCAGGCTGTCGCGCGGCTGCGAGCCGATATCCACCTGGAACAGATCTCCGGCCATGTAGACGCCGGCGCGGATCTCGCTGAGCCCGCCCGCCGAGCCGCCATGCACGGCGGTGGGCGTGGAGCCCACGCTGGTCGCCAACGGCCCCAGCCCTGCCGCGCGCAGGCGATCGGCGGCGACGGCCACCACTCGCCGCTCCTCCTCGGCGATCGCCGCGATCTCGGCGGCGGTGCGGGCCGCGTAAGCATGCCCCGCGTGACAGGCGATCCCGACAAGCGTCACCCCCGCGATCGCCTGCAGTTCCTGGGCGGCGTCCAGCAGGTCCGGCCCATCGGGGTCGAAGCCCGTGCGGTGCTCGCCGCAGTCCACCTCGAGCCAGACGCGGAAGGTCCCGCCGTCGCGCCGGACCCGTTCCGCGACCGACCTGGCCATGTCGACGCTGTCGATGAAGAAGCCGAACAGGGGAGCGACGGTCGCGATCGCCGCCGCCCGGGCCAGTTTGTCAGGGCTCAGGCACACCGCCAACTGGATGTCGGAAAAGCCGTGGGCGGCGAAGTACTCCGCCTCCTTGAGCGTGGCGACCGCGATGCCGCCGTGGGTCGGGTCGACCGCCAGCCGCGCCGCGTCGGCGCTCTTGAGCGTCTTCATGTGCGGACGAAGCCGGACACCGCGCGCATGGCAGCGAGCCACCATCGCGCCCGCGTTTCGGACCAGCCGGTCCCGATCGAGGACCAGGGACGGGGTGGAACATTCGGCCAGGCCGGTCATCGCGATGTTTCCTTACTGTCGGATTGGGCCGGCGACACGATCATCCGCAGGGCCAGAGCGCACAGGCCGGCGGCGAGCGCCACGCCGCCGACTACGATAAAGTGGCGCCCGTAGATGCCGGACATCATGTCCAGGGATGCGTCGCGGGGCACGGCGGCCAGGGTGGCCAGCAACCCGGCGCACAGGTTGCCGAGGGCGAAGCTCAACAGCAGCAGGCCCATGGCCACACCTTCCAGACGGGCGGGGACCGCGCGGCCGACCAGGGTATAGGTCAGAGGCGCGATCATCAGCTCGCCCAGGGTGATCAGCAGATAGGCTCCGACGACCCAGCTCATCGAGATCGCCGCGCCGGCCGGCTGTAGCATGATCGCCCCGGCCAGCAGCCAGAAGCCCGCGCCCATGAGGCCGAAGCCGATGGTGAATTTCACCGGGATGGCCGGCTCGGCGCCGTGGGCCCGCAGGCGCGTCCAGCCCAGGCCGAGCAACGGCAGCAACAGCAAGACGAAGAAGGAATTGAGCGACAGCAGTTGCGGCGCCGCCACGTGGAAGCCCAGCACCTGCTTGTCCACCAGGCGGTCGACGAAGAGGTTGATGGCCAGCGAGAACTGCTCGAACACCATCACGAAGCAGAGCGGCACGGGAAGCACCGCCATGAGGCGCAGCACGGCGCGGCGGTCTTCGCCCGACCGGTCGCGGGCGGCGACCACGAGCAGGTAGCCGCAGCCGGCAGCCAGGGTCGCGGCCAGCAGGGCGCCCAGCACCAGCCCGTGCTGGATCAGGAACGAGGCCAGCAGCACGGTCACGCCCACGCCGCCATAGATCCGGATGCGCGGCGGGCGATCGCCCGGCCCACGGCCGGTCGACTGTCCGTCGGCGCGCACCAGATGCCGGCGTCCGGCGAGCAGTACGCAGAGCCCGGCCGCCATGCCGATCGCGGCGGCTCCGAACCCCCAGCCCCAGCCGTAGTCCTGGGCCAGCCGACCGCAGACCAGGGGAGCCAGGAAGCTGCCGACGTTGACGCCCAGATAGTAGATGTAGAAGCCGTCCTCGCGTTTCGGGTCGTCGCGGCGGTAGAGGCCCCCGATAAGGTTGAGGACGTTGGGCTTGAGCAGGCCGGTGCCCACGGCGATCAGGCCGAGGCCCAGGCAGAAGACCTGGAAGATCGCCTCGCCCTGCAGCCAGCCTGTGGCGACAAGCAGGTGCTGGGCCGCCAGGGTGGCGTGGCCGCCCATGATCATCAACGCGCCGGCGAAGGTGGGCTCGCGCTGCCCGAGCCAGCGGTCGGACAACGCCCCGCCCAGCACCGAGGTCGCCAGCACCAGCGCCGCGTAACTACCGAACAGCATCGCGGCACGGGCATCGGACAGGCCGAAGGCGGCGATCAGGTAGAAGACCAGGAAGGCGCGCATGCCCTGGTAGCTGAAGAGCTCCCAGGCCTTGAGGGCGACGATCACCGGAAGGCCGGTCGGGTGGCCAAGGAACCAGGATCGCTCCCGCCCGGGATGCTCTGATTGATCTGGTTGCACGCGCCGCCCCGACATAAAGTCGATTGTGTATCGAGTATTTATAGACCCAGCAAGCGTGGGAGCAGCCGAGGCGGGCGCCGCAAAGGCTCAAACCGGTGCATGTGTAGGGTTTTCGGGTGGGCCGCAGCCTACCCGCGCTGCGGTTCCGCGCCTTCCTGAGACCCCAGGTCGCCGACGTCACCCTCCACCAAGTCGAAGCGGCGCATGGCCGCTAAACTGAGCAGGAGCAAAGCGGCCGGCAGCACCGAGATCCCGAGGCGGATCGCCAGCAGCGCCGTGGGCGCCTGCGGCGTCATCGCACCGTTCTTGGAGGCCACGTAGCCGCCCAGCGCCAGCACCGCCGCGGCGAACAATGGCCCGATAGCCAGCCCCGCCTTCTCGCAGGACGTCCAGACGCCGGTGTACACGCCCTCGCGGGCCCGCCCGTTGCGCCGCGCGTCATGGTGGATGACGTCCGTGACCATGGAGAAGGGGATCAGCTGCAGGCCGGCGAAGCCGATGCCGGCGCCCACCGCCAGCAGATGGGCGGCCCAGATGGGAAGGCCCGGTCCCGCGAATATCCACAGCATCACGACAAAAGCCTTCCAGATCGCGGCGCCCGCGAAGACCGCGCGCTTGCCAAACTGCACGGAGAGGTGGTGCCAGAGCGGCATCGCCAGCATGCCCGCGCAAAGCGTCGCCACGCCCATGGTGCCGATCATCGCCGGGTCGCGGTTGAGAATGCGGGTGACGGTGTAGGGCAGGAGCGCCGACCCGATAGCCGCCGCCACCGCCTGCAGCAGGTAAGCCAGCATCAGGGCGCGAAACAGCCTGTCGCCCCACACGCTCAGCAGTTCGGCTCCGAAAGACGCATCGTGGATCGCCGCCACACGGCTGGGCGCGTTGCGCGTGGCCAGAAACGTCGCGAACATCGCCGCCGCGCAGAAAGCGCCGACGATCAGCGACATGGCGCCGAATCCGGCGTGACCGCCACCGAACCGCGACACCAGGATCGGCGCAAAGCCGGCGCCCACCATCACGCCCGCCATGACGAAGGTCATCCGCCAGGCCATGACGCGGCTGCGTTCGGCGGGGTCTTCGCTCATCTCGGCCGGCATGGCGATGTAGGGGACGGCGAACAGGGAATAGGCCGCCGCGCTGACGCCGTAGAGCACCAGGACGTACCAGAACCCGACCATCGGATCCGCCGACACCGGCGCGCGGAACAACAGGATGAACGACAGCCCGACGCCGATCGCGCCCGCCAGCAGCCAGGGCCGCCGCCGGCCGAACCGACCGCGCGTCCGGTCCGACAACCGCCCGATCAGCGGATCGGTGAGGATCCCCCAGATCTTGGGGAAGAACAGCACGATGGCCCCCAGGGCCGAGGCCACGCCCAGAAAGTCGGTCATGTAGTAGAGCAGCAGCACGCCGGGCACGGTGGAATAGACCCCCGTCCCCAGGGAGCCGAGGGAGTAGCCGAGGAGCAGGCGCCGTCCGAGCGGCGGGCTCTTGGCGGACTTGTCCAGCAACGGCGGTCTCCCTGGAACGCGCCACCGCCGGAGACCGGCAGCACAGAATAATTCGATAAAGTATCGAGTTATGCGCGTCGTCAAGACCACGCTTCCGCGATCACTCCCGCATGTCGACGACTCGGCGGACGCCGACCGGCGCCACTTAGCCGACGCCTACTCGACTTCCGCGGCGCCGGGCGCGGCCAAGTCGCTGGACAGCCGCGGCTCGGACGTGCTCTGACTCGCGCATGGCTGACCCGCTCCCTCAACCCAGGTTGGCGCCCGAGCGGCGAGCCCTGAAGACCAATCCCGTCCGATATGTCCAGGCGCGCGGCGAGGCTCGGCGCGCCCTGCTCTATGAGACCACGCTGCGGCTGCTCCGCGAGAAGTTCGTGGAGGACATCACCTATCAGGAGATCTCCCGCGAAGCCGGCGTGCCGCTGGCATCCTGCTATCACTTCTTCCCCGGCAAGATGGAGCTGCTGGCGGCGCTGATCGACTACGTCGGACCCTGGTTCAAGGTTGTGACGATCGGCGCGGTCCTTAAGCCGGCGGCGTCCTGGATGGACATCGTCGACAACCTGATCACTGACCTGACCCTCAACCGCAACGCGGACCTGGCCTTCGCCCAGCTGTTCAGCTCGTGGAAGATCCCCAGAACCACCTACCGGTTCCATGACCACGCCGCCCAGGAGATCGCCCAACGGCTGCTGGCCGGCATCGACCGCCAGTTCATGCGCTCGCCGTTCGCCAACGAGCTGGACGTGTTCACCTTCGCCGTGCGCGTCGCCAATGCGGGATCGAGCGCCTCGATGGAGATCAACGGCGCGGTCACCGATTTCGCGCGCCAGGAGTCCCAGCGGGCGACCCGAAGCTACCTGCTGAATTTCCTGCCCCCCGTGCTCGACGTGCGGACAACACCGCTGGACTCCCCCGAACTGCTGCTGCCGCCGGAAGAACCGGGCTCCCTGTGGAGCCGTCAGGTCTGGCCGCAAGGCCCCGACGCGGAGCCATCGGCCAGCGCTTCCAAGAAATAATCTCGATAGTGTATCGAATATTGGCCTTGCCTTAGCCCCGCGCGGGGACGCAAGATCACTCGCTCCAGGGTGCGCTGCGCGACGCGGCGCGAATCTCAGAACGGGTGGCTTTCCCAACGATGCGTATCGATGAACTGTTGGCGCAAACTCAACAGCGCCTAGGACAGGAGGTCGGCCCCACGGCTTGGCGCGACGTCCTGCAGAGCGACATCTCGGCCTTCGGCGCCTGCACCTACGACCCCGATCCGATGCACGTAGACCCGGCATGGGCCGTGACGCACAGCCCCTTCGGAACCCCAATCGCCTTCGGGTACTGGACGCTGTCCATGCTCACCAGCTTCTTCCACGAGCTGGCCGGCGCGAAGCCGGGCGGCGACTACGGCGTGCCCCACGAACAGCGGATCGGCATCAACTACGGCTGCGAGCGCCTGCGCTTCATCGAGCCCGTTCGCGTGGGCGCGCGCATCCGGCCCTGGCGTCCGTCGTGCAGAAGGGTCCGGACCGCCTCCTGACCGCCTCCGACGTCGTCGTCGAGATCGAAGGCGTCGAACGCCCCGCGCTGGTGGCCCGCTGGCTTTCCATGACCCTGCTGCCGGCGCCCGACGTGGCGCTCGACGGCTTCCGTCGCGGAGGGGCGCAATGAGCACCCTCCACCCTAGCACCCTCTTCGGCTGCCTGAACGCGGTCGCCGCCGAGAAGCCGGACGCCGAAGCTGTGGTGTTCCAAGACGAACGGCTCACCTACGGGGCCCTGGTCGGGGAGGTGGAGCAGGTCGCCCGCGCCCTGCTCGCTGCAGGCGTGAAGCCCGGCGACCGCGTGGCGATGCTGGCCACCTGCCGACTGGAGTTCTGGCTCGTGTTCCTGGCGACCACGGCCATCGGTGGCATCTGGCTCGGCCTGGGCACGCGCAACCAGCTGGACGAGCTGCGCTATGTGGTGAACGACGCCGAGCCGGCCCTGCTCATCGGCATCTCCGACTTCGAGGGTCGCGATTACCGCGACGACCTGCGGACCCTGGCGGCCGAGACCGCTTCGGTCCGGGAGGTGGTCTGCATCGGCGCGTCCGGCCCCGGCGCGATCGCCTGGGCGGCCTTCCTGCAGCGGGGCGAAAGCGTCCCAGCCTCCGAGGTGGCCTCGGCCGCCGCGACGGTGCAACCGCTCGACCCGGCGTTCATCGTCTACACCTCCGGGACCACCGGGCGCCCCAAGGGCGCGGTGCTGTCCCACTACGGCCTGGTGGAGGGAAACCGCGTCCAGTCGCGCCGCTATCCGGCGGACACCCTGCCGCTCACCGGCATCTGCAGCTTCCCGATCAACCACGTGGCCTGCGCCGGCGACACCTGCTGCGCGCTGATGGTCGGCGGCGGCACGATCATCCTGACCGAGCGGTTCGACCCCCGCGAGCAATTGCGCATTGTCGAGCGGGAGCGCTGCAGCGTCTGGGGCGGCATCCCGACCATGGTGCAGATGACCCTCAACTTGCCGGACTTCGACCAGTTCGACCTGTCGTCGGTGAAGGCGATGGGCTGGGGCGGGGCGGCGATGCCGCGGGAGATCATCGAGCGCCTGCGCCTGCTCTGCCCCAGTCTGGGCCTGGTCTACGGCCTGACCGAAACCACGGTGAACGTGACCTGGACCCAGCCCCAGACCGACATCGACGTCCTGGCCGGCTCCATCGGCCGGCCGCCGCCGGAATTCCCCTGCCGCATCGCCGACGACGCCGGCGCGATCTGCGGCGAGGGCGAGGCAGGCGAGATCCAGTTCAAGGGCGACTTCAACATGTTGGGCTATTGGCGTCGCCCCGAGGCCACGGCTGCAGCCTTCACTGACGATGGCTGGCTGCGCACCGGAGACCTCGGCTTCTGGCGCGCCGATGGGAACATCTCCCTGGTCGGCCGACGATCCGAGATGTTCAAGTCGGGCGGATTCAACGTCTATCCTCGCGAGGTGGAGCTGGCCATCGAGGAGCACCCGGAGGTGGAATACGCCGCCGTCGTGTCCCAGCAGGACCCGCTCTATGCGGAAGTCGGACGCGCCTACGTCATGCTGCAGCGCGGATCCAATCTCACCGCCCGTGAACTGGACACCTTCATCCGCAGCAAGATCGCCAACTACAAGGTGCCCAAGGTCTTCGAGATCGTGCCGGAACTGCCCACGCTGGCGAACGGCAAGATCGACAAGGTCCAGCTCAAGGCGCGGGCGGCCGCCGCATGAAGTCGCCCATTGGCCTGGTGCCGCTGGTCGACCCCGCAAGCGCCAACGAGGAGCAGGCGGCGTTTTTCGCCCGCACGCCGGCGATCGCGCTCTTTCGCCTGCTGGCCCATGCGCCCCAATTGGGGGGCCGCCTGGCGGGCCTGGGCGCCGCGGTGATGTCCGGCATGACGCTGGATCCGAGGTTGCGCGAGATCGCGGCGATCCGCGTCGGGTATCGGTTGAACGCACCGTACGTGGTCGGCCAGCACGAGCGCGTCGCGGCCCGGCTGGACCTCGCACCGGACATTGTCGCGGCGATCCAGCAGGAGCCGCCAGGCCCCGGCCTCGCGGCGTCGGAGGCGTTCGTCATCCGTTATGTGGACGCGCTGGTGGCGGGCGCTCCCCCACCCTTCGATGATCCGGCCTATGTGGAGCTCTCGGAACGCGGCCGCGTCGAGCTCGCCACGACGGTCGGCTACTTCTCCATGCTCGCCATCGTGACCCGCAGCTTTGGCCTGCAACCCGACGCCACTACTTAACCGATAGTAGCTCGAGTTTCTTCACATCTAGCGACGCGGAGCCCGCCGCGCGCGGAATCGCCCAGCCTGGCGCGCCGATCGCCGCCGCTTGGGCGTGAGATCGCGATTCTCCCCTTGCCCAGGAACCGGTCAGTTCGCGCCTGCTGCAGGGCTCGGCACGACACGCTTCACGCTGATGCGCCGGCTTTGGTGTGACGCACGCTTGACAAACTCGATATCTAATCGTGTTTTGGTGAAGACGAATGCGTGCGTCTTCAGAGGGGAAAACAATGAGAAGTCTGCTTACCGGCCTATTCGCCAGCGGCTCTATCGCCGCCCTGGCCCTGGCCAGCCCGACCATCGCCCACGCGGCCGACGACGCCGACGCGGCCGGCCAGCTGCAAGAGGTGATCGTCACGGCGACCCGGCGTCCTGAGACCCTGCAGAAGGTGCCGCAATCCGTCGCCGTGATCGGCGAGGCTCAGCTACGCCAGAGCGGCGCCCACACCTTCACCGACGTCGGCTTCTCGTCGGCCAACGTGATGACGGCCAATGGCGTCGGCCCGGGCTCGTTCCAGGGGGTGGTGATCCGGGGCATCCAGAACCGCACCGGCGTCTATGTCGACGACGTGCTGATCCCGAACACCCAGGCCCAGAACGTCCAGATCATCGACGCCGAGCGCATCGAGATCCTGCGCGGGCCGCAGGGCACGACCTTCGGCGCCAATACGCTGGCCGGCGCGGTCAACACGGTGACCAAGCGGCCGTCCTTCACCTGGACCGGCGACGCCGAGGCTTCCTATGGGAGCGACAACCGGCGCGAGGCGCACGGCTACATCTCCGGCCCGCTGGCCAAGGATCTGCTGGCGTTCAAGGCGTCGGCCTTCGTCATGAAGCGCGACGGCTTCGACACCGACGCGGAAGGCAAGGAGCTGCCGACCCTCAACTCGCGCGGCGTACGGGGCGCATTGCTGTTCACCCCGACCGAACAGCTTTCGATCCAGCTCTCGGGCGACTACCAGCGCGACAAGCCGATCATCGACGACTACTACCTCTACAACCCTGCCACCAATTCCCACGGCTCGCGCCCCTCGACCCAGAACTTCCCAGGCACCGACCTGCGCAAGGTCTATGGCGGCCAGCTGCGCGCGGATTACGACTTCGGGAACAACATCAAGCTCGTGTCGATCACCGCGCAGCGATGGAGCAGCGACATGTTCGACTTCGACGGCGACTACACGCCAGCGCAGGCTTTCAACGTCCTCGGGCCAGTCAAGAACCGCGCCATCAGCCAGGAATTCCGCCTGCTGGGCGGCGACGACAAGCTGAGCTGGCTGATCGGCGCCTTCTACAACAAGTCCACCCTGATCAATGCGATGTCCTATTCGCTCGGCCCGGACTTCGAGACCTCGCCGGGGGTGCCGCTGCGCGTCTCCAGCGGCCTGACCCGCTTCATCACCCAGACCCGCTACGATCGCCTCGAGAGCCGCGGCAAGGCGGTGTTCGGCTCGGTGAACTGGCGCTTCGCGCCGGACTGGAAGCTCACGCTCGGCGGGCGCTACTCCGACACCACCGCCAACGACCACAATTTCGTGGCCAGGAACTACACCTCGCCGGCCGCGCCGGTGGGCCCGCTCACCACCCTTCCGAGCATCAAGGACTCCCGGTTCACCCCGGCGGTCAGCCTGAGCTACGACATCGCGCCGTCGATCATGGTCTACGGGACGGTGGGGACCGGCTTCCAGACGGGTGGCTACAATGGGGCCTACTGCGCCTCGACCTCGGTCAACGCAAGCCTCTGCCAGTACCGGCCGGAGAAGCTCACGAGCTATGAGGCGGGCCTGAAGAGCTTCATGTTCGACCGCCGCCTGATGCTCAACGTCGCGATCTTCGACCAGGAGTACAAGGACCTGCAGCGGCAGCAGTACGTCAACATCACCGGCACGACCTTCGGCTACGTGATCAACAACGCCTCCAGCGCCGTCTCGCGTGGCGTCGAGGCCGATTTCAAGCTGCAGGTGAACCGGTCGTTCTGGATCGACGGGTCCGCGGGCTACGAAGACGCCCACTACAAGAAGTTCCCCAACGCCTCGATCCGCATCTCCACGACGCAGTCGGCGATCATGGATCTCAGCGGGCGCTCGCTGCCCTTCGCGCCCAAGAGGACCGGCAGCGTGGCCGGCAACTACACGGGCACGACGGAACTGGGGACCTACCTGCTTCGCGCCGAGATCCAGCACCGCAGCCCCTACGTCAATTCGGACTCGCCCTTCGAACTCTACGACATCAAGCCGCAGACCAACCTGAACCTGTCGGCCCAGTTCACCTTCAACAACGGGGCCTATGTAGCGGTGCGCGGGCGCAACGTCCTCAACCAGCGCTACGTGCTGAACCAGAGCGGCAGCCCCAGCATCGCCGGTCAGTTCTTCGTGGCGGTCGCCGAGCCAGCGTTCGTCTGGGGAGAGGTCGGCTTCCACTTCTGAGCGGGACGGCCGGCTGACACGAAGAAGGGCGCGTCCATCGGATGCGCCCTTTTTTTTCGCCCGCCGAACCCGCGGCGCGGGCCTACGCGGCGCCCGCGCGGAACGACGGCGGGCGGTAGTCGAAGCCGACCAGCGTCTCGATGGCCCGGCCGATCCGCAGGATCGCCGCCTCGCCGAACGGTTGGCCGACCACCTGCACCGACAGCGGCAGGCCATCGGAATGGACCGCCACCGGGACGGTCAGCGCAGGCTGGCCGGAGACGTTGAACGGCTGGGTGAACCCGACCGTCGCGAAGGCCACGTCCAGCGCCGCCACGCTGGCGTCGACACTCTGCGCCTTCGCCTCGTCGAAGCTGAAGGCCGTCGTCGGCATGGTCGGCGTGATCATGGCGTCGAGGCCGGCCATGGCGTCCAGCAGTGCGCGGCGGTAGCTGTGCCGGCGCTGACGCGCGCGGACGTAGTCCACGCCGGAGCTTCCACGCATCGAACTGAAGAAGGCCCGCGGAACCGGGCCGTAGTCGTCGGGCCGCGCCGTCAGCGACGCTTCGTGCCAGGCGCTGGACTCGGGCGCGGTCAGGCCGCTCCAGACGGTCCGGGTGTCTTCGAGGGATGGCAGTTCGACGCTCACCAGTTCGGCGCCCGAAGCCCGCAGCAGATCCCGCGCATACTCCCATGCCGCCTTCGCGTAGGGGGCGGTACGGTCGGGAAAGAAGTTTATCGGCACGCCGATGCGAAGGCCGGCGACGCCCGCGTGCAGCTGTCCCAGATAGTCGCCGACCGCGACGTCCGCCGACTGCATGTCCGAAGGCTCAAAGCCGGCGATCGCCTGCAGCGCGAGCGCCGCGTCGACGACGCTGCGGGTCATCGGGCCGACGGTGTCCATCGACGAGGCCAGCACCCCGACGCCCTCGGTGCTCACCCGCCCGTGCGTGGTCTTCAGGCCAACGATCCCGCAATAGGCCGACGGGTTGCGGATCGAACCGGAGGTGTCGGTGCCCAGGGTGAGCGAGCAGAGCGCGGCGCCGACCGCGGTGGCTGAGCCGTTGCTCGAGCCGCCGGCCACGCGGCCGCGGTTCCAGGGGTTCTTCGCATCGCGGTGCAGCGGGCTCGGCATGCTCAGCGCGAACTCGAAGGTGTTGGTCTTGGCGAACACCAGGGCGCCCGCCTCCTTCAACCGCCGCACCACCGGCGCATCCCGGTCGGGCCGGTGATCCTGGAAGGCCACCGAGCCGTAGGTGGTGGGCATGGCTGCAGTGTCGATGATGTCCTTCAGCCCGACGGGCAGGCCGAGCAGCAGGGCGGGGTCGCCGTCCCTCAGGGCCGCCTCGGCCAGGTCTGCCTCGGCGAGCGTGCGGTCCGCGATCGTGGCGACGACGCCGCGGACCGTCGGGTTGATCGCCTCGATGCGGGCGAGATAGGCCTCGGTCAGCGCTCGCGGGCCGAAGGCGCCCGCGCGCATCCTGGCCAGCTGCTCGTGGGCCGGCAGGTAGAGTTCGTCGTCCGTCACTTGCGCCATGGTGGTCCCTCCGGTGGCCGGCCGCCTGAAATTCAGCGATCGCGCCGCAGGCGAGCTTTCCCTCATCGGCAGATACAGGCAAGAACAATAGTCGATACAATATCGATATTATCACTTGGGCTCGGCGCGCCGAGAGTCTGGCGCGTCAGCGGGCCCAGAGCGCCTCGAGCCCGGGGTCCGGCAAGGCCAGTTCCGGGGTCTCGATCGGAGCTTCACGGCGATCGAGCAGGAGGGGGCAGAAGTTGAGCAGGTAGCTGGTCGTGGCGCGCTGCGCTTCGGCCCGCGCGAAGTCGGTGACCGAGCCGTGGATCTCCATGGAGGGCGCCACGCCGGCGCTGACGATCCGCATGGCGAAGGTGAACACCTCCAACTCGTCCGCAAACCTCGGCCGAACAAACTGACGGTCGATCCCGGCCAGAATCCGGCCTGCGATTTCGCGGGCCGCGTAGTCGTGGAACCGATAGGAAGTCCTGGGGATCTTCCACGAGGTGAACAACTGCGCGAAGGCGAGATCTGAATTTCCGCTGGTCGTGATGTCCATGATGAGGTTGTCGACGACCCCGATCCAGGACTTCACGGGCTTAAGTACGGCTGCGACGGTGACGGTCCGAAACCAGGGCCCGACGTGGTCGATCAACGCCGCCATCAGCTCCATCTTGCCGGGGAAGAAGTGATAGCAGGAGGCCAGCGGCACGCCGGCTTCGCGCGCGATCTCCTGATAGGTGATGTCCTCCACGTGCTTCTCACGGAGGAGCCTGAGCGCCGTCCGGTAAAGCAGGAGCCGCCGCGCCTCGCCGCGCGCCTGGGCGTATCGGGGGGATTTGACTCTCAACAGGCCACGCTCGGCCACGAGCCGCGGGTGGCCTTCATCCTCTATCATGGCGAGCCTCAGACCATATCCGCGACCGGACTGTCCATCCCAGGCGCTAAAAAATGGCGCGAGATAGTCGAGTATAGATCGACTTATGGATGACCCTGCGCCATAGAGTCCGTGAAGGCGCGGCGCCTTGCCGACCGCGCTGCGGAGGGGATTGGCCATGAAATCCGGTGTTGTGTGGAGCGCCGTGCTCGGCGCGATCTTGGCGGCGCACGTTCAGACCGCAGCGGCTAGACCGGCGACGGTCCGGCCCGCTCCCGCCGCCCGATTCCTCGAAGGCCCCTGCCTGCTGCCGGCGCAAGACGTGGCGATGCGGTGCGGCGTCGTGCTCGTCCCGGAACGGCGGGACGGCCGATCGGACCGTATGATCTCCCTCGCGGTGCAAGTGCTGCTGGCCAGCCGCCAGCCCGCGCACGCCGACCCGGTGATGCTGTTGGGCGGCGGCCCTGGCCAGATCCTCACCGACAAGGCCCAGGGGCTTTCCCGCTCCAGCGGCCTGCGGGATCGCGACATCATCCTCCTGGACCAGCGCGGCGTCGGCCTGTCGCGTCCAGCCCTGGTATGTGACGGCATGGAGGTGGACGAGCGCATCCATGGCTTCATGTCGCCGGACGAGCGCAAGCGTGTGCTCGCCGCCTGCGCGGACCGCTACGGCCGCGAGACGGACCTCTCCGCCTATTCCACGGCCGAGAACGCGGCCGACGTCATCGAGGTGGTCCGCGCGCTCGGCTACAAGCAATGGAACGTGCTCGGCGTCTCCTACGGCACCCGCCTGGGCCTGAACATCATGCGGCTAAAGCCCGAGGGCCTGCGCGCGGTGATCCTCGACTCGCCCTACCCGCCCACCGTCAACGGCTTCGACGCCAAGCCGACCCTGTTCTTCGACCAGCTGGACCGGTTGATCGCTGGCTGCGCGGCCGACGCCGAGTGCGCCCGCGCCTATCCGGATCTCAAGCAGCGGGTCGTGGCCGCGTTGAGCCGGCTGGCGGCCCATACGGTGCAGGCGCAGCTCACCAGCCGCCGCACGCCTGGGCCGCCCCAGACCGCCACGGTCAGCGCCCGTCTCGTGCTGGGCCATCTGCAGAGCGCCATGTACGACCATCAGGCGCTGCGCCGGATTCCCGCCGCCCTGGATAGCCTGAGCAAGGACGACTACGCCGGCTACTTCACCCTGCTGGACGGCCCCCGCGACCCCTCGTCCCGCCCGCCGCCGCCCGGCGGCTTCGCCCATGGCATGCAGCTCTCCGTACAGTGCAACGACGAGCAGGGCTGGGGCGGCACGCCACAGGCCACGGTCAGCGACTGGCCGCGCGATGTCCTGGGCGCGTTCAAATATTCCTATGGCCGCGAGGACTGCCAGACCTGGCGGGTCGACGCCGCCGCCCCGGCTCTGCACGCGCCGGTGGTCAGCGACCTGCCGGTCCTGGTCCTTGTGGGCGAGTACGACCCCGTCACACCTCCGGTGGTGGCGCGAGGCCTGCTGCCCGACCTGAAGAACGCCCGCCTGGTGGTGATGCCCGGCGCCGGCCACGTCGTCACAGGCGTGCCTTGCGGTCAGGCCCTGGCCAGCCAGTTCATGACCGACCCCGCCAAGCCGTTGGACGACCATTGCGTGGCCCAGGTGGGCCGTGACTTTCACTTCCAGACGTCGCCATGAGTATGGGATCGATCCGCGCGAAATTGCCCGGATCCCCGGCGCTCCGCGCGGTCGACGACGCCATCCCAGTTCGCTTCGCCGAGGCTCTCCACGAAGGTTTCGCGTGTCGGCGGCGTCACCAGCCCGCGGCGAAGCGCACGTACGCGTCAGGCGCCATTCTGGCGCTCCATGGAAGTATTGAGCGCGGCCGTTCGGCCCCATGCCCGAGTTCGATATTGTCATGCCTTCAGGCTTCTGGCTTGGCGGACCGCAAACCGGCTATCGGTGAGCTATAAGAGACCAAGGGGGAACGCCGATGAAGATGCGCAGGGACCTCGTCCGCTATGTGATCCCGGCCGCCGTCGTGGGCGTGCTGGTTGGCGGCACGGCCATCGGGGCGCAGGTCGCACAGCAGAAGACCGCTGCATCGGCCGCCGCTGCGCCGGCCCGGCCCGCGCCAAAGGCTGCGGCGGCCGCGTCCGCCACGCGCCTGCCGGGCTACAACGCGGACCGCAACGCCTATTTCGGCGACCTACACGTCCACACCTACCTCTCGTTCGACGCCTACATCTTCAACGTCCGCAAGACGCCGGACGACGCCTATCGGTTCGCCAAGGGCGAGGCGATCGGCCATGCTGCGGGTTTCGACATCCGGCTGCAGGGCGGGCCGCTGGATTTCGCGGCCGTCACCGACCACTCCGAGTTCATGGGCGCGATCCGCGAGGCCAACGACCCGCATAGCCCGCTCTCCAAGCTTCCGGTCACCCAGGGCCTGTTCTCGACCGACCCCAAGGAGATCAACGCCGCCTTCACGCGGGTGGTGACCGGCTTCCGCAACAACAGCCTGCCGGCCGAGTTCAGCGCGCCGGAAGTCGCCTCGCGCGCCTGGCGGGAGGTTCAGGAGGCCGCCGACCACAACAATGCGCCGGGGCGCTTCACGACCTTCGTCGGCTACGAGTTCACTTCCGCGCCCGACGGCCGCAACCTGCACCGCAACGTGATCTTCAAGGGCGCGAAGGTCGCGCACCTGCCTTACACCGCCAACGCGTCCCGCGATCCGGAAACCCTGTGGCGCACGATGGACGGCTGGCGCGGCAAGGGGATCGAGGCGCTGGCGATCCCGCACAATTCGAACGGGTCGGACGGCATCATGTTCGACACCCAGCGGATGAACGGCAAGCCGATCGACAAGACCTACGCCGAGCTTCGGGCCCGTAACGAGCCCCTCGTCGAGATCAGCCAGATCAAGGGCACGTCCGAGACCCACCCTTCGCTGTCGCCCAACGACGAATGGGCCAACTTCGAGATCATGGAGAGCTACATCGGCTCGCCGACGAAGATCACGAAGTTCGCCGGCGGCTATGTGCGCCGCGCCCTGGAGGACGGGATCATCTATCGCGAGCAGGTCGGCGCGAACCCGTTCAAGATGGGCTTCATCGGCTCGTCCGACACCCACAACGCCGCGCCCGGCAGCGTCGAGGAGCCCAACTACTTCTCCAAGACCGGCCGCCCGGACTCGCGGCCCGAGTTGCGCGGCTCAACGCCGCCGGAAGGCAAGAAGAGCTGGGACGGCGTGGACGCCGCCGCCGCGGGTGGGCGCTACCAGGCCTGGGGCGCCTCGGGCCTGGCCGGCGTCTGGGCCGAGGAGAACAGCCGCGACGCCATCTACGCGGCCATGCGGCGCAAGGAGACCTTCGCGACGTCGGGTCCCCGCATCAAGGTGCGCTTCTTCGCCGGCTACGATTTCCCCGCGGACCTGCTCACACGTACCGACACGGTCCGGCAGGCCTACGCCCACGGCGTGCCGATGGGCAGCGACCTGCTGTCCGCCAAGGGCCGTACGCCCCGCTTCCTCGTCTGGGCGGTGCGCGATCCGCGCGGCGGCTATCTCCAGCGCGCCCAGATCGTGAAGGGCTGGATCGAGAACGGCCAGGCCAAGGAGAAGGTCTTCGACGTCGCCTGCTCCGACGGCCTGAAGGTCGCTGCGAACGGCCGCTGCGGCGACAACGGCGCCACGGTGGACCTTAAGACCTGCGAGGCCGATCGCTTCAAGGGCGACGTGGAGTTGCGCACGGTCTGGCGCGACCCCGAGTTCAACCCGAGGCAGCGGGCCTTCTATTATGTCCGCGTGCTGGAGAACCCGTCGTGCCGCTGGTCGACGTGGGACGCGCTGCGCAACGGCACGCCGCCCAATCCGAAGCTCCAGCCGACGATCATGGAGCGCGCCTGGTCCTCGCCCATCTGGTTCGAGCCGACGGCGTGAGCGAAGGCGGTTGGTCCTGGCTCTCGCGCGTCTCGCGGGAGCCGCTCGTACACTTTCTGACGCTGGGCGCGGTGCTGTTCGCCGGCATCGTCTTCGCCAACCACCTCAAGCGCCCGGTCGTGCGCGTCGACGCGCAGGACATCGAGCAACTCGCCACCTACTGGGAGATGCAGAGCCAGCGGCCGCCGACCCGCGCCGAGCTGTCGGCCCTGATCCAGGAGCGGATAGACGAGGAGCTGCTGTCGCGCGAGGCGATCCGGCTGGGCCTCGACAAGGACGATATGATCGTCCGCCGCCGGTTGGCCCAGAAGATGGCCTTCGCCAGCGAGGACATCGCGGCGATCCCGGAGCCGGACGCGAAGGCCCTCCAGGCCTACTACGACGCCCATCGCGGCCGCTACGCGACGCCCGGGCGTGTGGCCCTGCGCCACGTCTACTTCAGCCGCGACCGCACCGGCGAGACGCCGCAGGCCGCCGCGACCAACGCGCTGGCGCGCTTGAAGGCGGGCGAGACCGCCGCCAGCGATCCCTCGCTTCTGCCGCTGACCTACGCCGACGTGGCAGAGGCCGACCTCGATCGCGACTACGGCCCGCAGTTCGCCGCCGCCGTGCACGGCGCCGCCGAGGGCGCCTGGATTGGGCCGGTCCCGTCCGCCTACGGTCTGCACGTGATCCGCGTCGAGCGACGGCTGCCCTCGGTAATCCCGCCCCTGGCCGAGGTTCGCGACGAGGTCCGCAGCGCTTGGCTCGCCGAACGCCGCCAGGACGAGAACCGTGCGTTCCGGGCGAGCCTGCGCAAGCGCTACAAGGTCGAGATCGCCGGCCTGCCGAAATGAGGCTTGCCCTGAGGCTCTGGCTCGCGCTGGTCGCAATGTTCGCGGCGATCGCGCCTGCCCAGGCGCATGAGGTGCGCCCGGCGCTCGTGCAGATCCGCGAGACCGGCCCCCGCGCCTACGAGGTGGTCTGGAAACGGCCTGTGGTCGGCGACATGGCGCTCAGGCTTGTGCCGCACCTCTCAGGTGGGTCGCTGGAGACGCCGGCCACTGTCGAGCAGGCCGCCCCAGGCTACGTCACCCGCGTCTGGCGCGTCCTCGACGGCCCGCCGCTCCAAGGCCAACTGCTGGAGGTCGAGGGACTTTCGCAGAGCGTCACCGACGTCATCGTGCGGGTGACGAACCGCGATGGCGAGGCGTCGGACCACGTCCTGAAGCCGGCTGAGCCGCGCATGACCCTCGGCTCGGCGAAGGCGACCGGCCACGCCGTACCCGCCTACCTGCTCCTGGGTGTCGAGCACATCCTCATCGGCGTCGACCATCTGCTCTTCGTGCTCGGCCTCTTGCTGCTGATCGGCCCCAACTGGAAGCTGGTGAAGGCGGTCACCGGCTTCACGGTGGCACACAGCCTGACCCTGGCGCTGGCGGCGTTCGGGATCATCCGCTTCCCGTCTGCGGCCATCGAGGCGCTGGTGGCGCTCAGCATCCTCTTCGTCGCCATCGAGCTGACGCCGTCGCGACGGGCGGCCGGCGACCTGGCGCAGCGTCGGCCGTGGCTTATCGCCTTCGCGTTCGGCCTGCTGCACGGCATGGCGTTCGCGGGTGTCCTTGCCGATATCGGCCTGCCTGCGGGAGCCGCGCCCGAAGCGCTGTTCCTCTTCAACCTCGGCGTCGAGATCGGCCAGCTGACCTTCATCGCGGGCGTGTTCCTCGTTATGGCCGCCGGCCGCCGCCTGCTCGCCGCCGGCCACCGCACTTTGCCCCGCTGGACGGCCCTGGCCCCGGCCTACGCGATCGGCGGGCTTTCGGCATACTGGCTTATCGAACGCACCCTCGCGGCGATCTAGTCGTCGCTACCCGGTCTACTACGAGAGCTTTCCAAGTCCGTCCGCATCTAGGCTCGATGGACGGCTTTGCGCCGATACTGTTGATTTAGTCGGCTGTTGATCGGCGCCTGGTGGCGTGATTCCGTTGTCGTTGTTGGCTTTGGAGGCCATGGCGATGAGACGGGATCGGCTGCTGGCGCTTTTCGCGAACCAGCCGCGCTGGGCCATGAGGCCCGGCTGATCCCACCAGCCTACGTCAAGCCGTTCGTGAAGCGCCAGAAGAACGACATGGCCGATGCGGAGGCGATCTGCGAGGCGGCGCAACGACCGACCATGCGCTTCGTCACGCCGAAGAGCGCCGAGGCGCAGGGCGCGGCCGTGGTCTTCCGCACTCGCGACCTACTGGTCCGCCAGCGCACTCAGCTGATCAACACCCTGCGCGGCCACCCGGCGGAATTTGGCTTCATCGTGCGGCGGGGTCCTGGGCACGTGAGCAAGCTGGTCGACCTGGTCGCCGACCCGGCCTCCGAGCTGCCGGGCGAGGCGCGGACGGTGCTGGCGATGATCGCCGACAGCTTGCAGGCGATCCAGGCGAGGATCTTGGTGCTCGATCGCGAGATCGCCGCCAGGGCCAAAGCCAATCCGGTCGTCAAGCGCCTGATGACCACCCCTGACCGCGTCAATCGCCCGTAGCCACGCGGCCAACGCGTCGCGCGTCGGTTCGGTGATCTCGAACGGGACCGGCCGGCCCGTCTTCTGCTGGATCACCGTCGAGCGCGCTCGGTGGACACCGCCTGGCGCCACGTCGCTGACGGTCAGCCGCACAAGATCGCAGGCTCGGAGCTTGGCGTCGATCGCGCAGTTGAACATCGCCAGGTCGCGGCGACGGCCGCTGGTCGTTAGCTGCTGCCGGATTGCCCAGATGTACTTCGGCTTCAACGGCGCCTTCGGGCCGATGATGCGTCCTGCGTTCCAGGACTTCTTCGGGACTCGGAACAGGTCTGGTTGGCGCATGGCCACCTCCCTTGAGGTAGCCCATCGCCCGCAGCTCAAACCAGCCGGCCCGCAAAGGACGTCAGGGCTGCGCCACCTTCTCAACCACATCGCGGTTCGTGAAATCGGGCACGTGTACGTTTGCCACCTTCAATCGCGAATCCTCGCGCCCTGAAGCCGGGCTCGGCGGGCGACCATCAGTTGCTGTGCGGGCGAAAAGTTTGTGGGCGGCGTACGGTTGTGCCCGACTGGTTGGTCAGGGTTGCAGGACTCCAAGCGCGCCAATACCGGCGCGGCGTTCTGGTGCACAGCGTCCAGGCCGACGCAGCTAGCGTCCCGTTCGCGCGAGATAGGCGATGTCATTGGCGGTGTTGGCGCTGATGTCCGGCGCGCAGGCGGGGAAGATCTCCGTCGCGTGGATCGTGCCCATCACCTGGCGGCATCGCGCCGGAACGCCGGCCGCCAACAGCTTGCGATAGAAGGCCACGCCCTCGTCCAGCAACGGGTCGCACTCGTTTACGCTGATTACCGTCTGCGGCAGCCCGCGGAGATCCGGCTCGCCGGCGAACGACGGCCAGGCAAGCGGGTCGCCGCGTTCCAGCGCGTCGATGCCGTAGGCGAGCGGGATCCGGTTATTGGCGATACTGATGAAGATGCCGTCGTTGTGGACGGACGAGGGATGGTCAGGATGCGGCCACCGGCCGGCGATGTAGGGACATAGAGCGTAAACGCCACTGAGAAGGCCGACATCTCCCTCACGATTCAGTTTCATGGCGGTGGCGAGCGCGAGATTGCCGCCTCCGCTATCGCCGGCGATCACGATCCGATCCGGGTCGATCCGCAGATCGGACGCGTTCGCGTGCGTCCACCTCAGGCCCGAAGCGCAGTCGTTGAGACCCGCGGGATAGGGCGCGACCTCCGGGGCCGAGGAGGCCAGCATGCAGTTTCGGAAGTCCACCATCGCCACGGCGACCCCCTGCGCAGCGAGAATGCGCCCCCAGGCGCGATAGTTGTCGTCGAAGGCGGAAAGATAGGCCATGCCGCCGCCGTGCGTGTAGTAGACGCAAGGAAGAATCGCATCGCCCTCCGGGCGAATGAACTGGATCTTGACCGTGTTGCCATCGGGTTGCGAGGCGAACGTCTTGGTCTCGACGACGATGCCGTCCGAAGGCGCTGCTGCTTCCGTCGCCGTCGAGCGGAACAGCGCCGCCTCGACCTGCATCGCGGCCTGGGCGTCCGGCGAGGCCATCACCTCGAGCACCTCCTCGCGGCTCGAGAGATCCGTCGCCGCCGGCTGCGCGAATTGGCCAAACACCTTCTTGATCCGAGGGTCGATGCGCGGATCCTCAAGCAGCCGGGTCATGGCTTCGTCCTTCTCTTTGGATTGCGGTGAAATCGGTGTGACCGACGCGGCCTACCGGAAGCGATAGCCGATCGAGACGCCGAGCTGGCGTCCCGGGCGGTAATTTGCGTCGGCGAGCGAGCCCAGGACGGCGGAGACGATCAGCACATTGTTCTTGATCTGCTCGTCGGTGGCGTTGGTGGCGAACACCGATCCCGTCCAGCGGCCGTCCTCGGACTTGTAGACCAGCGACAGGTCGAGCCGTCCGACCGGCTTCTGAGACGAGATCGCGGTGTTGAACTCGCTGAAGTACATGCGCGACTTCCAGTCGTACCGCGCGCCTGCGGTCAGCGTGCCGGAGCTCAGCGCGACGTCGTAGTAGGCTCCGAGGCTCCCACTCCATTTGGGGGCCTGGGGAAGGCGGTTGCCGGCAAGATTCATCACGCCGAGCGCAGGTCGTGCGGAGTCCTGGGTGATGAATTCGTCGAACCGCGCGTCGGTGTAGGCGCCCGCGAGGTCAATGCGGAGATTCTCGACGGGCCGGATCGAAAACTCGGCCTCCGCCCCATCGATGGTCGCCTTGGCCGCGTTCGACAGCGTCGAGGCCGCGCCGATGACTTGGCTCACCTGCAGGTCGTCATACTTCATGTGGAAGGCCGCAAGGTTCGCCTGCAGGCGTCCGTCGAAATAGGAGCCCTTCAGCCCGGCCTCGTAGTTGGCGTTGGTCTCGGGATCGACTGCAGCGCCCAGCGATCCCACGCCGTAGCCGCCACTCTTGAAACCCGTGGCGTATTTGACGTAGCCGGTCACACGGTCGCTGAACTCGTAGGAAAGACCCACCTCATAGGTGAACTTGCCCCAGGACTTTTGCTGCAGGTCGGCGCCGACGAAGTTGTTGTACTCGTCCACCTTCTTTTCGTCGTGGGAGTAGCGGCCGCCGGCAAAGAGCTTGGCCCGCGCGACGATCTGATACTGCGCATGGGCGAACCCGGCGTAGGAACGGGTCTTGACCGTACCGCCGAGGTTCACGGCGACCGGTAGAAGATCGCCCACCGGAACCACTCGGCCGTTGAACAGGGTCTCGATCACGCCATCGCCATTGAGATCCTGGCCTGTGGCGAGCCCGGCGATCGGCACCGACACGTTCTGCGTCTGCCGTGCGTCGAAGAAGTTGGCCCCGACCACATAGGTGAAGCGGCGGGTAGGGTCCGAGGCGTAGAGCGCTTCCCCGAAATACTGGGTCGCGACGTCGCGGTACCCGGTGTGGGTGAAGTCGAAGGGCGCGCCATCGCCATCCTGGAGCGTCTCGTTCGAGCTGTGTGCGTAGGACAGCGTGGTCTTGAGCGATCCGCCCGCGACGTCCGTCTCCGTGACCAGGTTCACCATCGCGGCGTCGAGGTCCTTGCTTCCGACGTCCGCGTAGGCGACCCGCTTGCCGGGGTCGCCCGTGGGCAGCCCCTGGATGAAGATGGGCAGCGGCTGGTTGGGGTCAGGCGTGCCCAGGATGAAGGCCGCCGGGCCGTTGTCGTTCTCTCGCTGATATTCCCCGGAGAGGCGCGCCCGGAACGTGTCCGTCGGCCGCCATTCGAGTTGAGCGCGGATCGCGCTGGCGTCCAGATTGTCCAGACGCCGAGGAAGCGCCGCGCTGGGCCCGTTCGGGCGTCGCAACGCCGGATGCCGGTTGCGCGTGAAGCCCTTGTTCCAATCCTGCATGACCGCCACACGGCCGAGCAGCGCCCCATCCTTCGTAAGGGGGCCGCTCAGGAACCCGGACGAACGGATCATGGCGGGATCGACCCCGAACGACGCGTCGAGGCCGGCTTCGAAATCGGCGGTCGGCGTCTTCGGGATCAGGTTGACGGCGCCCCCCGTGGCGTTGCGTCCGAACAGGGTGCCCTGCGGGCCACGGAGCACCTCCACCCGCTCGATATCCAGGAAGGTTGCGACGGCGAGACCGGCTTGGCCGAGGTAGACCCCATCGACATGCACCGCCACGCCGGCGTCGGCCCCCGCCCCGACCTGCGAGTTTCCGATCCCGCGGATGGCGATGTTCGCGTTCGTCGCGAAGCTCGAAATCTGGATATTGGGACTGATGGTCGAGACATCCGTCAGGGAGTTGACCTGCTGCTCCCGCAGCCGATCCCCGCCGTAAGCCGAAACGGCGGTGGGCACGTCTCGGAGCGCTTCCGAGCGGCGGGAGGCCGTGACCACCACCTCTTCGAGGTCCCCGCCGTGCGGCGTCGCATCCGCGACCTGAGCCGCAACGTCGCCGGCGGCCAACAACGTGGCCAGCGACGCACCTAAGAGCCAAGCCGAGCGCGGCATGACACCCTCCCTATGTATGTCGTTATTTTGTCACTGCGTACGCCTGCCTATCGGGCGCAGCCATGGCGCCGCGCCGCAATCTCAAGGTCACAGATTGCGTCACGCCCTTCGAGAGTGGGCAGGGCGATGCGACCGGCTACGCGCCGTTGACGCCTTGCCTGCTTGACCTGTTTCATCTGACGATCCATTGCGGCGTCCTGGCGCTTTTGAGGATCGGTACAAGATGGCGGCAACTAAGCCGACCAAGGTCGAGCGCGCCCGGGCGAGGCGCCTGCCCTCACGTGGCCAGCCGGGGGACGCCGTCGCCAGGATCGCAAAGGCCGTGGTGTCCCTGCTGGCGAGCGAGGGACCCGGCGCTGTGACGCATCGCCGGGTCGCCGACGCTGCCGGGGTCTCGCTCGCGTCGACGACCTACTATTATGCCAGCAAGTTCGAGATGATCGCAGACGCGCAGAAGCGGCTGCTCGATGATTATGTTGAGGCCTTCGAGCGGGCGAAGCGGCGCCATCGCGCGGGCGAGCCCGTCGTGCGCGACCTGCCCGAACTCGTGGCGAAGCTCGTGAAGAACGCCACAGGCCGCCACGGTCGCGATACGCTCGCCTGGTCGGAAATCATGCTGAACTGCGCACGCGATCCACGCGGCCAGGCCCTGGCTCAGGCCTGGTATGATCGCCTGCAGGCCGTCTGGCGCGAGTTGTTGGTCGAATTCGG
The DNA here is from genome assembly GCF_004297125.1 of Phenylobacterium sp. Classification (GTDB taxonomy): domain Bacteria; phylum Pseudomonadota; class Alphaproteobacteria; order Caulobacterales; family Caulobacteraceae; genus Phenylobacterium. Next base: position 200,427 of record NZ_SCVD01000039.1, read on the forward strand.
CGCGGAGCAGCCCAACGCGCTGGTCAATCCAGCCATCGACACCGTGGTCGGCCTCCTGTTCGTCGCCGTTTCGTTGCAGCTCACCGCCGAAGAGGTGGACGACCTCCTGGACGGGCGGCGCCCACTCGCCGCCATTTCCGCGCGCCTTTTGCCCGCTCGCGCCCCGAGCTCGTTCGACAGCGATCGTCCGGCCGGCAGATCGCGGGCGACGCGCGGACGGATCATCGACGCCGCCGTGACGGCGCTCGAGACGCGGGACCCGGCGGGCCTGTCCTTTACCACCATCGCCCAGCGCGCCAGGCTGACCAATGCGGCGCCGGCCTATCACTTCCCCACCCTCGAAGCGCTCCTCGATCTCGCCAACGAAGAGGTCACGCGCCGGATGGTCGGCCGGAGCATCGCGATGATGGAGCCGCCCCCGGCGGAGAAGGTCGGCCTTGCGTTCGCGGCTGACCTGCTGGCCGCCATCCACATCCGCGGTGTCCTTGAATGCGGCGCCGCGGACCTTGCAGGCTACTCGGCGTGGCTGAACGCGGCGCGGAAGCCGGCGCATCGCGCAGGGGTGTCGAGCGCCTTCCTTCAATTTGAGGCGGCTTTCGCCGAATACCTGTCTATCCTGAGCGACGGGGCGTCCGGCCGCCACGCCCTGCTGCTCATGGCGCAGTTCTTCGGCCGGTCCGTACGCATGCTGGCGACGGGCGCGCGCACGGTGGACCTGGCAGGCGCTCGTCGCGACTTCGAAGGCGTGATCGCCTCGATCCGCGCCGGGACCCATCCGGTCCTGGACGCGTAGGCGAGCACGCCCCGCTCAGCTGGCCTTCGGTCCAAGTTGGGCGGCTGGCTGCAAGGCCGCCGCGCAATCAACCCTTGGCCGCGCAACTCGTTTTATGGCCGCGTACAACTTCCTGCTCGGCCCAGGCGCCCAGGGGCGTGGAGATGTGCGCGCGGGGCCCTTGGCGACCGGAACACAAGCCGGTACGCCAAGCGACCTTTCAGCATCTCCGCTGCGGCTTTACGGACCGCTGTGTTCTATTAGTGTACAGCACGGGTTGCATGGTTTGATCGGACGGCGGCGAAGACCGTCAGGGAGGCGCGTCAATGGGCTGCGACACCGGTCGACCGGACGTTTCTAGCCTCGTGGCGACGATGTTCGATGGCGACCCTTCCCACGAATACGGAGGGGCGCGCCTCGTGGGCCTCGCCACGGCGGCGACATCGCCGCCCCCCCGGCCGCACGACTGGCCGCCGGGGGCGATATCGATGGCCTGCGTCGAGGACTTCTTCGGCGCGGCGATCGCCCGCCGCCTGCTGGTCGAGATGGGCCTTTTGGACGCGCCCGCCGCTGGGCCGCCGGCATTCATCACTCGACGCGATTTCTGGCAGCTCTGTCTGAAGAACATCAACCTTGCCGATGACGAGGGGCACGGTTGCACGCCGCGCATCCTGCCCAAATCGACGTGGCAGATGATCTTTTCCGGGGTCAATCAGATGGACACGGTCGGGGATGGCCTGCGTCATTTCTGCGACTTGGCTCAAGCTGCCCGAACAGGTGTGGCGGTCACTGTGGGGTACGGGCGCAACGGCGTGCATCTGAACTATATGGCGTCTCCCGAAGCCCACATCGGGCCTCGCTTCGAGCGATACCTCGAGCTCATCGCCCTCGTGTTTCATTGCGTATTGATCTGGCTCACGGGCCGGCAGTTTCGGCCCGTTCAGGTGCGCTTGTCGTCATTGCTGGAAGACCAGGACGGAAGCCTTCTGTCCGGCCTGTGCGTGGCGTCCCCTATGCGGCAGGGTCAAGGCTTCACCATGGTCTATGACCGAGAGGACATGGCCCTCCCCCTGGGCGTGCGGAAGTATCAGCACTGGAGCCACGAAACCAATGCCTTCGAAGAGCTCTGCGTTGCGTCCGCGAATGACGCGGAGGTCGCCGACGCGCCGGTCGTGGAGCGCGTCCGACGCCTCGTGGCGAGCAAGGGTCTGAGCCTCCAGGAGGTCGCCCCTTCGATGGGCATGAGCAGTGCGACGCTGCAGAGGCGTCTTCGCGAGGCGGGCACGAGCTTTCGCGAGATCATGCGCGATCTGCGCCGCGAGCGGTTGATCGCCCTGCTCGCCACGGATATCGACTTCGACGATGTGGCGGAGGAACTCGGCCTCTCTGAGCGACGCAGCCTCTGGCGTGTTTGCCAGGATTGGTTGGGCGTCTCGCCCAGTGAGTATCGCCGGACGCATCGGCGGGAGCTGCGATCCGATCTTGCTCCGGCGTAACGCTGCGAGCGCGCGTTCCACCCGGCCGGGTCGGGACCGATCCTTCCCGACAGCCGCGCCCGCAAGGGCTGCGCCATCGATGAGGCGGGTGATTTCACCCACGAGGGTCGGGCTTGGAGGTGGCTGGCGTGCCCAGGGCGCGGGAGAACCCAGGCTCCTCGAAGGCTCGGGACCCTGCACGTGAAACGGCGCCGAAACCGGAACTGCGCCATCCGCGGGCGGCCACAGCAACTTGCTCGCTGAATGGAATTCCTCGAGCCGGCGTCTGGACCGGTCCCGGCTCTCGCGCGGCGCCGCAATTCCCAACGGCGGGCGACCCTGCAAGCCGAGCTCGGGCGAAGGGTTCTGCTGGATATCGCACCCTTTCGCTTCTGAGGGCGAAGTTTACGCTGCCTTGCGTGCAATCTGTTGGTTTGGCTCGTTGGGGTCACGAGATTCGGCCGCTTCCCGAGTCGATTCACCCTTCTTCAGGCGTATTCATCCGACCCGAAGCCTGGGTGGGAGGGCCGCCTGTCGCCCCGTGAGGCCGTGCTAAGGGCGGCGGCCTGAGCGTCGGGCTAGCCCGTCCGGCCCGTCAGGCGCCACACCAGCGGGCGCACCAGGGCGGCGGCGATCACCAGCGGCGACAACGCCCAGGCCAGCGCCTGCTGGCCCACGCCCCCGGCCCGCTTGCGGAAGTAGCGGGCTAGGCCGACCCCCTTGTGGAACTCGACCTTCAGCGGGCTGGTCCGGCTGGTGCCGCCGATGTGGATCACCTCGGCCCGGGGATGGAACAGCACCTCGCCGCCCGCCTGGCGCACGCGCCAGCACAGGTCGACATCCTCGACGTGCAGGAAATAGCCCTCGTCGAAGCCGCCGACCCGGTCGAAGTCCTCGCGGCGCATGCAGAAGCAGGCCCCGGAGATCGTCGGCGCCGTCACCGCCTGCTCCGGCAGGGCGTCGCCTTCCCAGTGGACTTCATAACGGCCCCACGCCGGGATCAGCCGGGCCAGGCCACTCATGGACATCAGCGCGCTCATCGGGGTGATGTCGCCGCGCCGCGCGCCGCGCTGCTCGGTGCCGTCGGAATTCAGCACCCGGCCGCCCACGATGCACAGGCCCGGCCGATCCTCGACCTCCCGCGCCAGGGCCGCGACGCAGCCGGACTGCAGGAAGGCGTCGGGGTTGAGGAACACCAGCAGGTCGCCCTTGGCCTTGGCCGCGCCCAGGTTGGCGCCGCGGGCGAAACCGACGTTGCCGTGGCCCGTCAGCAGCCGCACCCGGCCGTCGCGCTCGCGCAGCGCGCGCAGGCGCTCGGCCTCACCGGGGGTGGACCCGTTGTCGACGACGATCAGCTCATCGACCAGCGGGTCGGCCAGGACGCAGGCGAGGCTCCGCTCCAGCGCCTCGCCGGTCATATAGACCACCATCACCACCGAAACGCTGCGGCGGGACTGGAGGAACTCCCGCGACGAGGCAGGCGCGTCGGCGACGATCTGCGCGGCGATGCTGTTCATCCAGCCTCCAACCCGCCGGCCCCCCGGCCAGCCTTCCCGTCGTCCCCCGCCCGGGCAAGATCGGGCGGAGTCGCTTCCGTGGCAAGGACGTTCGCAGCCTCGGCCAGCGTCAGGATCTGCTGGCCGTCGGAACCCAGGCGTCGCAGGGCCACCTTGCCTTCCTCGGCCTCACGCCGCCCGACGACGGCGATGACCGGCGTCTTGGCCAGGCTGTGCTCGCGGATCTTGTAGTTGATCTTCTCGTTGCGCAGGTCCGTCTCCACGCGCAGCCCCTGGGCCCGGAGCGCGGCGGCGGCCTTCAGCGCGAACTCGTCGGCGTCGGACGTGATCGTGGCCACCACCACCTGCACCGGCGACAGCCAGAGCGGGAACGCGCCGGCGTAGTTCTCGATCAGCACGCCGATGAAACGCTCCAGCGAGCCGCAGATCGCCCGGTGCAGCATCACCGGCCGGTGCTTCTGGCCGTCCTCGCCGACGTATTCCGCGTCCAGCCGCTCGGGCAGCACATAGTCGAGCTGGATCGTGCCGCACGTCCACAGACGGCCGATCGAGTCCTTCAGCACCCAGTCCAGCTTGGGCGCGTAGAAGGCGCCGTCGCCCTCGGCGATCACCGGCTCGACGCCGGCCTTGCGCGCCGCCGACAGCATCTGCGCCTCGGCCTTGTCCCAGAACTCGTCCGAGCCGGCGCGGATCTCGGGACGCGTGGCCAGGGCGATATGGTCGCGTTCCAGGCCGAAGTCGGCGTGGATCGAGTTGGCTAGCTCGATGAACCGGGCCGTCTCCTCCTCGATCTGGTCCTCGCGGCAGAAGATGTGCCCGTCGTCCTGCGTGAAGGCGCGGACCCGCATCAGCCCGTGCAGGGCGCCCGACGGCTCATAGCGGTGACAGGCCCCGAACTCGGCCATGCGCAGCGGCAGGTCGCGATAGGACTTCTGGCCGAACTTGAAGATCTGCACGTGGCCCGGGCAGTTCATCGGCTTCAGGGAAAGCTCCTCGCCCTCCTCCGTCTCGCAGACGAACATGTTGGGCCGGTACTTTTCCCAGTGGCCCGACTTCTCCCAGAAGACGCGGTCCAGGACCTGGGGCGTACGGACCTCCTGGTAGCCTGCCGCATCCATGCGGCGGCGAACGTAGGCCTCGATCGTGCGCCATAGCATCAGGCCCTTCTCGTGCCAGAACACCATGCCCTTGCCCTCTTCCTGCATGTGGAAGAGGTCCATGGCCCGGCCGAGCTTGCGATGGTCGCGCTTCTCGGCCTCCTCGAGGCGCTGGATGTAGGCCTCCAGGTCGGCCTCGCTGGCCCAGGCCGTGCCGTAGATCCGCTGCAGCATCGGGTTGCGGTGGTCGCCGCGCCAGTAGGCGCCGGCCAGCTTCGTCAGCTTGAAGGCCTTGCCCGCAGCCTTCGTGGACGGCAGGTGCGGCCCGCGGCACAGGTCCTTCCAGTTCCCCTGGCGATAGACGCTGACCTGCTCGCCGGCCGGGATGCCCTCGATGATCTGCGCCTTGTAGTCCTCGCCGATCTCGCGGAAGTGCGAGATGGCCTCGTCGCGGTCCCAGACCTCGCGCGTGATCGGCTCGTCGCGATCGACGATCTGCTTCATGCGCTCTTCGATCTTGGCCAGGTCGTCCAGGCTGAACGGCTCGTCGCGGGCGAAGTCGTAGTAGAAGCCGTCCTCGATCGCCGGGCCGATCGTGACCTGCGTGCCGGGGAACAGCTCCTGGACCGCCTCGGCCATGATGTGGCTGACGTCGTGGCGGATCGTCTCCAGGGCCTCGGGGCTCTCGCGCGTGAGGATCTCGAACTTGCCGCTGTGCTCCAGCGGCCGGTCGACGTCGAGAAGCTCGCCGTCCAGCTTGATCAGGACGGCCTTCTTGGCCAGCGACATGGCGATCGAGGCGGCGACCTCGCGGCCCGTCACGCCGGCCTTGAACTCACGTTTCGAGCCGTCGGGGAAAATCAGGTGGATCATGTTTCACACTTCCAGCGGTGCGCCCCGGGCGACCCTTTCGAGGGTTCGGCCCCGGAACGCGGAGGCGGCGGCGGATCGTATCCGGCGCCACCCCAGGGATGACATCGACACAGCCGCTTGACGGTGAGCACGCTCCCCCGCCAGGGGCCGTGGCCGATCAGGGCTTCAGCGGCGTACTCCGAACAGGTCGGGGCAAACCGGCACTGCCGCCCGATCAGCGGCGAAAGCGTCAGCTTGTAGGCGCGTAGGAGCCCACGGACGCATCTCTCGTAGAAGCTCATGCCGGCTGCGATTTGTGGTTCAGGCCCCGTGGCTTAAGCCGAGGCCCCGAGAGGTTCAAGCCGCGCCGGCGGGAGTAGTTCGCGCAGCCGCCGCCGTCGCGGACCGAGGGGTCCGGGCGAAACGGGCGGGAATGTCCGTCGGGCGAAGCATGGCGAACCGAAGTGAAAACGAGGCGCGCCCAGTATCACAGGGCGGCGGAAAACGGAACCTCGGAGAGGCGGTCGGATGGGGGGCCGCGCTCCGCTGCCGGCTCAGTGCGCGCCGCAGGCGCTGTCATCCTGGAACCACGGACGCACACGGACCCACACAGACTTGTCCGTGTTCTTCCGTGTGGGTCCGTGGTCGAAATCCTTCCGGCGCTGACGCGCCGGTGACGACCCGATCAACTTCCGCGCGGCAGTTCGCGGATCTCGACGGTGCCGCCGGCTTCGAAGACCGGGTTGCCGGGCAGCAGGCTGCGGGCGTGCTCGAAGTCGCGGGCGACCACGCACACATAGCCGGAGATGTGGGCGGTGGGCTCCGGGGCGGCGCCCGACTTCTTCACGCAGGAGCCCTCGCCGATGGCGCTGCCGCCCTGGAACACCCCGGCCTCGCGCAGCCGCGTCAGGTAGGGGTCCCAGTCCAGGCCGCCGTCGCCCGAGGCGTCGTCGTGATGGAGGAAGATGAAGTCCGGCATCAGGCTCTCCGCTCGACCGCATGGCGCACCGCCTCGGCCACCGCCTCGAAGGCGAGCAGGGTCGAGGTGTGGCGGGCGGGATAATCCTTCACCGGGGCCAGCAGGGCCAGGTCGCCGAAGCGGCCCTCCGGCGCAGGTCCGCCCGCCTTCAGCATGGAGCGGAAAGCATCGCGGGTGGATTCGAGTTCCTGCAGGCTCGCGCCGATCACGTGCGCGCCCAGCACCGAGGCCGCCGCCTGGCCGAGCGCGCAGGCCTTCACGTCCTGGGCGAAGTCGGCCACGTGGCCATCCTCGACCTTCACGTCCACCACGACGCGGCTGCCGCACAGCTTGGAGACCTTCTCCGAGGTGGCGTCGGGCTGGGCCAGCCTCCCGGCCCGCGGCATCTCCGCCGCCAGCCGCAGGAGCCTGGCCGAATAGAGGTCGTCGATCATGCCCCCTAGGTCGTCATGGCGGGGGGTCTTGTCAAACGGCTATGGCGCCACCGGCAGCGTCTCCATGCCGCGGAAGAACGGCAGCGTGCGCCAGGTGGGGTTCTCGTCGGGCTCCGCCAGCTTCAGGCCGGGGAACCGCTCGAACAGACGGACGAGGGCCACCTGCGCCTCCAGCCGGGCCAGCGGCGCGCCGATGCAGATGTGCGCCCCGCCGCCGAACGCCACGTGCGGCTTGTGCTTGCGGCCGACGTCGAAGGCGTGGGGGTCGTCGTAGACTTCCGGGTCGCGGTTGGCGGCGCGAAGCGATACCGTCATCGCTTGGCCGGCGTGCAGCGGACAACCGCCCACCTCCATGTCGCCGGATGCGATCCGGCCCGTGATGTCCACCGGCGGCTCGTAGCGCAGCACCTCCTCCACCACCGCATTGATGATCCCCGGATCGGCCTTCAGCTTGGCCAGTTCCGCGGGATTGAGCAGCAGCAGGCGCACGGCGTTGCCGATCAGGTCGGTGGTGGTCAGGTTGCCGCCCACCAGCAAGGCGGTCAGGTTGATCCGCAGTTCGTCGTCGCTGAGGTCCGCGCCCTCGGTCTGCAGCCGGACCATGTCGGTGATCAGGTCGTCCCCGGGGCGGGTCCTGCGCGCGACGATGGCCTCGGCGAAATAGGCCCTCAGCGCGGCGTCGGCCGTCTCCATCGCAACGGTCTGCTCCGGCGTGCGGAGCGGATTCAGGCCCTGGATGATGCCTTCCGACCATTCCCGGAACTCCGCCAGGCGGTCATGGTCGACCCCCAGGATCGAGGCGATCACGTCGATCGGGATCGGCACGCAGAAGCGGTCCATCAGGTCGAACGTGCGCTCGCCCTCCAGGCGGTCGAGGGTCTCGCCGACGATCCGCTCCACCTCGGGCTTGAACTTCGCCACCCGGGCGTAGAGCGCCTGGGCCAGCGGCTGCCGGACGCGGGCGTGGTCGGGATCGTCCAGCATCAGGATGCTGGTCTGGCTGGTGCGCGGCCGGCTGGGGTCGTAGTCGGCCAGCAGGCGCCGCTGGAGGTGCGCGCCGTCCTCGGCCCGAATCGGGTCGCGCCAGAGCTCGCGGTTGTTCACCACGGCGCGGACGTCGGCGTAGCGGCTCAGCACCAGGCTGCCCGACACCGCGTCCCTATGCGCCGGACAGCGGGCGCGCAAATCGTCCAGCAGGCCGTGCGGATCGACCCGATAGGTCTCGTTGAGCGGCGTCAGCTCGAACAGCGATGGGATCGGACGCTCGGTCATGGCCTGTTTCCTCGTACTGGAGCGGCGAGCCCGCCTCTTGAAAATGACGCCGGCGTCATCTTCTTCCCGATGCGCGAGAAGCGCAAGGCTGAGCCTTCTCCGCAGGGGAGAAGGCCGTTCGGCCTAAGCCTTGGCCATGTCCTTCAGCGCCGCCGTGAGCGCGTCGATGTGGCCGGCGTTGTTCACGAAGGAGGGCGTGACGCGCACGCAGGCGCCCTTGGCCGGGCCCATGCGTTCGACGGTGAAGATCCTGTAGCGGTCGAACAGCGCCTTCCGCAGGGCCGTGTTCTGGGCGGGCGTGGTCTGGCCCGCCAGGCGGAACGAGGTGATGCCCGCGTGCAGCGCCGGATCGTTCGGCGTCAGCACCTCGACGCCGGGCACGCCGCGCACCGCCTCGGCCCAGCGATCGCGCAGGTACGAGAGCCGCCGCGCCTTGGCCGCCGGCCCGATCGCTTCATGGACGTCGAGGGCGTCGGCCACCGACAGCACCGAGGCGTAGTTCACCGTGCCCGTATGAACCCGTGCGTCGATCCGGTCGCTGGGACCCTCCAGGATCGAGACGTCGATGTCGCCGATGCGATGCCGGCGGACGTAGACCAGCCCGACCCCCAGCGGCGCGCCGATCCATTTGTGCAGGTTCAGGCCCGCGAACTCGACGCCCATCTCCTTGAGCGAGAACTCGGTCTGGCCCAACGCATGGCCGCAATCCAGCAGCACGTCCGCGCCGTGGAACCCGGCCAGAGCCGTGATCTCCTTCACCGGCGGGATCAGTCCGGTGCGGTGGGAGAGGTGGGTCAGCAGCACCAGCCGCACGTCCGGATTGGCCTTCAGGGCCGCGTCATAGGCGTCGACCAGGTTCTGCCGCGTCGCCGGTTCCGGCAGGTCGATCTTCACCACCCGGACGCCGCGGACCCTGGCCAGCGACTCCATGCCCACCTGCATGCTGTCGTAGTCGAGGTCGGCGTAGAGCACCGCGTCCCCCGGCTTCAGCCGGTTGTAGCCGCCGATCAGGGTCAGCATCGATTCCGTGCCGCCGCGGGTGAAGGCGATCTCGCCGGGGTCGACGCCCAGCAGCGCGGCGGCCCGCGCCCGCACGTTCCGCAGGTCGCCGTTCACCGGCCCGCGCGTGTAGAGCGTCGTCTCGCGGTTGACCCGCGCGGTGTGCCGCTCGAAAGCCGCCCGCGTCGAGCGGGCCATAGCCCCGAACTGGCCGTTCTCGAGCTGGATCACGCCTGGCGGCGGCGCGTCGAACAGCGCGGCCACCTTGGCCCAATAGGCTTCGTTCGTGGGCGCATCGTCCCCCGCCCGTGCTTCGGCGAGCGCCGGCGTCGCGGGCGCGGCGATCCCGGCGGCGAGGAGGGCGCGGCGGGACGGGTCCATGGAAAGCTCCGGCTACTGGCGCGCCATTTCGGCTTCCCCGACGGCGTCGCCGTCAAGCGTCTGGTCGGCGTCCATGACAACCGTAACCTTGCGCAGGGTGCCGGTGAACGAAAACGGGGCGGCGTAGTCCGCCACCGGGCTGCCGCGGTCCAGGCCGATGTCCAGGCCCGACCACGAGATCAGGGTCACGAACCCCGTCGTCGCCAGGCCCTCGCCCGCCGGTTCGCCGTCGACCGTCAGGGTGAAGGTGCGGTTCAGGCCCTCGCCGGTGGCCCGGGAGACGACGCCCAGCCGGGTGGCGGCGGCCGGGACGGCCCGGTCCGAGCTCACCGTCGTCTTCTGGCCGCCGATGTTCAGGGTGTGATGCAGCCGGCCGTCCTTGAGGTAGAGGCTGTAGCCGCTGGTGGCGTCGCCGTGCGCCAGCAGCACGCCCTCGTCCCCGCCCTTCAGCCGCACGTCCGCCTCAATGCGGTAGGTTCGCGCCCTGACGTCGGGCGCCACGTCGGTGGGCAGGTGGCCCATGCCGGCGTGGAACACGAACCTGCGCCGCGCGCCGTGGAAGCGGGCCGAGTTCTCGGCGAAGCGGGGGCCGAAGCGGTCATCCAACGGCAGCACCTTGTGGGCCTCGGCCGCCGCCCACCACTCCGCGACCAGGGCCGCGAGCTTCTCCGGCGCCTTCCCAGCCAGGTCGTCCGTCTCGGAGAAGTCGTCCTCCAGGTGGAACAGCTCCCACTTGTCGTCGTCGAAGGGCAGGCCGGGCGGGTGGAACGCCACGGCCTTCCACCCCTCCTTCCAAAGGCCCCGGTGGCCGAACATCTCGAAATACTGGGCCTTGCTGCGTGGCGGAGCCGCCGGATCGGTCAGGCTGGCCGCGAAGCTCTCGCCCTCCAGGGGCATCTGCGACACCCCGTTCACGATCGCCGGCGGCTCTATGCCGATCAGGTCCAGCAATGTCGGGACCAGGTCGCAGGCGTGGGCGAAGTGGGGCCGCACCTCGCCCCGGGCCGCCAGGCGGTTCGGCCAGGAGATCACCAGCGGGTCGCGGATGCCGCCGCCATGGGTGTTCTGCTTGTAGCGGCGCAACGGCGTGTTCGACGCCATGGCCCAGCCCTGCGGGAAGTTGGAATGGGTGTCCGGCCCGCCGATGTCGTCGATCCGGGACAGCTTCTCCTCCATGGGCTCGCCCCGGAAGTTGAACGGCCCCATGGCGTTGACGAACCCCAGCGGCCCGCCCTCCTGGCTGGCCCCGTTGTCGGACAGGACCAGAATCAGGGTGTCGTCGCGGAGGCCGGCTGTTTCGAGGAAATCCACCAATCGCGCCAGTTGCCGGTCGGTGTGGTCCAGCATGGCCGCGAACGCGCTCTGCAGGCGGGTGAACACGCGCCGTTCGTCGTCGGAATAGCTGTCCCAGGCCCGGATGCCATCATTTCGAGGCGGCAGCCTCGTGTCCGGCGGCACGATCCCCATGGCCTTCTGCCGCGCCAGCCGCTGCTCGCGCTCCACGTCCCAGCCGTGCTCGAACACGGGGTCGTAGCTCCGGATCAGGTCGGCGGGCGCCTGGTGCGGCGCGTGGCAGGCCCCCGGCGCGAACCACAACAACCAGGGCGTCTCGGGCGCATCGGCTGCGTGGTCGGCGATGTAGCGGATCGCCTGGTCCGTCAGGTCCTCGGTCAGGTGGTAGCCGGTGGCGTAGGTCCCCGGCGGGGTGATCGGCGTATTATCCCGCACCAGCTCCGGGGCGTACTGGTCCGTCTCGGCGTCCATGAACCCGTAGAACCGGTCGAACCCGCGGCCCAACGGCCAGCCGTCGAACGGCCCCGACGGCCCGGTCTCGGTCAGGTTGGTCACATGCCACTTGCCCAGCATGTAGTTCCGATAGCCGTGCGGGCGCAGCATCTCCGGGAGCGTGCCGGCCTCCTTGGCGATCTTGCCGCGATAGCCCGGATAGCCGCTGTCGAAGTTGGCGAGGCAACCCACGCCCACCGAGTGGTGGTTACGCCCGGTGAGCAGCGCCGCCCGCGTGGTCGAGCACATGGCCGTGGTGTGGAAGCCGGCATAGCGCAGCCCCTCGGCCGCCAGCCGGTCGATGGTGGGCGTCCTGATCGGCGATCCGTAGCAGCCGAAGTCCGAGAACCCGACATCGTCGAACAGCACCACCAGGATGTTCGGCGCGCCCTTCGGCGCCTTCGGCGGCTCCGGCCAATCTGGAACCGAGTCCGCCACCGTCCGCCCGATCCTGCCCGCCATCCGCACGGCCCCTTACTGGTTGTCGGCGATCACCATGGCGAAGCGGCCCGACACCGCAAGCCGCCGACTACCCAGTTCGCCCTTCCCCTTGTCTGTCGGGTAGTGAACACTCGAATCGCAACCGTCGGGGGACGTGTGATGGCGGGCTTTTCAGAGTCGATCCGCTACTTCTTCGAGACCAACGCGCTCAATCCGCACGGCATCTGCCTGCTCTGGCGGCCTGAGCTGATCTGGACCCACGCGATCTCCGACCTCCTGATCGGCCTCGCCTACTTCTCGATCCCACTGGCGCTGGGGGTGTTCCTCTCCCGCCGCCGCGACGTGCGCTTCAGCTGGGCCGTCTGGATGTTCGTGGCGTTCATCCTGCTGTGCGGCGTCACCCACTTCATGATGATCCTGACGCTGTGGGTCCCGGTCTACGGGATCGAGGCGCTGATCAAAGCCGCCACCGCCGCGGTCTCGGTGGTCACCGCAGTGGCGCTCTGGCCGCTCCTGCCCAAGGCCATCGCCCTGCCCTCCACGGCGGCGCTGCAGGCCAGCCTGGCCGAACGCGACGCCGCTCTCGTCGACCTGCGCGCCGCCATGGCCACCATGGTCGAGATGCGCGAGCACGAGGCGCGCCAGAAGCTGCTCCTGGACGAGCTGAACCACCGGGTGAAGAACACCCTGGCGTCGGTCCAGTCGGTGGCCGTCCAGACGCTGAGCGACGCCAAGGGCATGGCCGAGGCCCGCCATCTGTTCCTCGACCGGCTGATGGCCCTGTCGGCCACCCACAACCTGCTGGTTCGGCACGAGTGGGAGGGCGCCTCGCTGCGCGAACTCGTTGACGAGGCGCTGAAACCCTATGGCCAGGCCTATGCCTACGCCGGCCCCGACGTGCAGCTCGACGCCAATCTTGCGGTCAGCCTGGGCATGGCGCTGCACGAACTCGCCACCAATGCGCTGAAGCACGGGGCCTGGAGCGGCGGCGGCCGGGTCGACATCGCCGTGACCACCACGGAGACCGTGCTCAACTTCATCTGGCACGAGAGCGGAGGCCCGCCGGTGCCCGAGCCCGGCAAGCGCGGCTTCGGCTCGCGCCTGCTGGAGCGCGGCGTCGCCTCCGAGGTCGACGGCGACGTCACCCTCGACTTCGCGCCCGGCGGCCTCATCTGCATGATCCAGGCGCCGCTGTCGGTGCGCATGCAGGTGGTGGAGGCGGCTTAGGCGCGCCGTTCGGCCCAGAGCGCCTCGGCGCGGATCTTCAGCGCCTCGTTCATCGCCAGGAAGCCGCGGCGCACCGGGCCGCGCATGCGCTTGCCCAGGGAGGGGCCCATCAGACCGCCGAACAGCTCGCCGTTGTCGACCACGCAGCCCGTCTCCGCCAGCGGCGCGATCTCGATGTAGCGCAGGGTCCTGATCAGCCCGCCCATCATCTTCAGCTCCCAATGGAGCTGTTCGTTCGGCACCCAGTCCAGGATCCGCGCCTTGATCTCCTGGGTGGACTGGCCGGGCAGCGCCAGGTCCAGGGTCAGCATATTGCCGATCCGCACCTCACCTTCCGCGCGCGGATAGGTCGGGTTCCACTCACGCCAGAGCGACAGGTCATGGACGACCTCCCAGATCACCTCGGGCGGCGCCTGGATCCCGATGCGATCCTCGACGCGGTAGCCGGTCGGCCCCTTGGGCGGCGGCGGCTTGCCCTCGGTCTGCAGCGACATGGTCTTCGGACCCATCGATCCGCGTCTTCCAAAAGGGCCCGCCAGCAGGTCGGGCTCGGACTTGAAGGGCATCAGGCTTGCTCCTTGATGCGCCAGGTGGCGCCGTTGGGACCATCCATCACTTCGACGTTCAGCGCGGCGAGCTCGGCGCGGATGCGGTCGGCCTCGGGCCAGTTCTTGGTCGCCCGCGCGGTCTGGCGTTCGGCGATCAGGGCCTCGACCTTGCCCTTCAGGTCGTCGTCGGCCCCGCTCTGGAACCAGGCCTGCGGATCGGCGCCGAGGAAGCCCATCAGGCCGCCCGCCTCCTTGAGCAGGTCCCGGCCGCTGGACACCGTGCGCGCGTCCTTGGCCATCACCGCGGCCCGCACCTTGTCGGCCAGCTGGAACAGGGCGGCGAAGGCGGTCGGGGTGTTGAGGTCGTCGTGCAGCGCGGCCTGCACCGCCGCGTAGTCGGCCTCGGCCGCCGGGCTGTCGTACCCGCCCGCCGGCGCCTCGCCCGCCAGGAAGCGGTCCGCGTCGTCCAGCACCCGGTAGAGCCGGTCCAGCGCGCTCTTGGCCTGCTCGATCAGGGTGTCGTTCCACTCCAGCGGCTGCCGGTAGTGGCCGCTGAGCAGCGCCCAGCGGATCGCCTCGCCCGGGTAGAGCTTGAGCAGGTCGTGGGCCAGGGCGACGTTGCCGACGCTCTTGGACATCTTCTCCTCGCCCATGTTCAGGAAGCCGTTATGCATCCAGACATGGGCGTACTCGTGGCCGTGGCCGGCGCAGACCCCCTGGGCCAGCTCGTTCTCGTGGTGCGGGAAGACCAGGTCGATGCCGCCGCCGTGGATGTCGATCGGCAGGCCCAGCGCCTCCTCGATCATGGCGGTGCATTCGATGTGCCACCCCGGCCGGCCGGGGCCCCAGGGGCTCGGCCATTCCGGCTCGTTCTCCTTGGACGGCTTCCACAGCACGAAGTCGGCGGGGTGGCGCTTATAGGGGGCGACGTCGACGCGGGCGCCGGCGATCATCTCGTCCATCGGCCGGCCCGACAGCTTGCCGTAGTCGGGGAACGCCTGGGTGTCGAAGAGCACGTGGCCCTCGGCCGCATAGGCGGCGTTCTGGCCGACCAGGTCGCCGATCATCTTGACGATGGCGTCCATGGTCTCGGTCACGCGCGGCTGGAACGTGGGCGGCAGGGCGCCCAGCGCCCTGGCGTCGGCGTTGTAGGCGTCGAGGTAGCGGTTGGTGATCGTGGCGATCGGCACGCCTTCCTCGGCGGCCTTCCTGTTGATCTTGTCGTCCACATCGGTGACGTTGGCGGCGTATTTCACCGCCGCCTCGCCGTAGAGGTCGCGCAGCACGCGGAACAGCAGGTCGAACACGACCACGGGCCGGAAATTCCCGATGTGCGCGAAGTTGTAGACCGTCGGCCCGCACACATAGAGCGTCACCCGCGACGGATCCTTCGGGGTGAAGGGCCGCTTCGCGCGGCTCATGGTGTCGTAGAGGCTCAGGGTCATAGTCAGGGTTTACGCTGCGGACAGTTGCGGGGGTGGGTGATCGCCCCATATACAGATCGCCCGGACAAGAGGCCATGCGCCCACGTCCGTCGTGAAAGGGTGGCACGCGTCATTTCCGGAACCCTCGTTCCGGCGCAACTCAGCCCTGGGAAGAAATTCAGCCTCATGGACGCTATTTCCCGCGACCGAACCCTCATCGGGTCCGACGATGGAAACCTTGAGCCCTTCAAGCGCCCGACCCGCGAAGAAGCGATGGAAGCGGTGCGCACCCTGATCGCCTGGGCCGGCGACGACCCGCGCCGCGAAGGCGTGATCGACACCCCCAAGCGGGTGGTCGACGCCTACGGCGAATGGTTCGAGGGCTACAACCTCGACCCGGCCAAGGAGCTGTCGCGCACCTTCGAGGACGTCCAGGGCTACGACGACATCGTCATGCTCCGCGACATCGAGGTCGAGAGCCACTGCGAGCACCACATGGCCCCGTTCCTGGGCAAGGCCTATGTGGCCTACATGCCGACGAACCGGGTGGTGGGCATCTCCAAGCTGGCCAAGGTGGTCGAGATCTTCGCCCGCCGGCTCCAGACCCAGGAGACCATGACCCAGCAGATCGCCGACGCCATCACCGACAGCCTGCGCCCCGCCGGCGTGGCGGTCCTGATCGACGCGGCGCACCAGTGCATGACCACCCGCGGCGTCCACCACCGCCACGTGTCGACCATCACCACCCAGTTCACCGGCGTCTTCAAGACCGACCCCACGCTGCGCCAGCGCTTCCTGGACTTCGTGAACCGGTAGCACCGCGCGGAGTTGTGTATGGCCTCTTCCCCCAACGACATCCTCGAAAACGGCCTCGCGCTCACCCCGCGCTACGACGCCGCCGGCCTTATCGCCGCGGTCGCCACCCACGCCGAGACCGGCGAGGTGCTGATGCTGGCGTGGATGAACGCCCAGGCTCTGGACAAGACCATGTCCACCGGCGAGGCCCACTACTTCAGCCGGTCCCGCAATGAGCTCTGGCACAAGGGCGCGACCAGCGGCCAGGTCCAGGTGGTCGAGGAGCTGCGCATCGACTGCGACCAGGACGCCGTCTGGCTCAAGGTCTGGCCCCAGGGCGACGGCGGCGCCTGCCACACCGGCCAGCGATCGTGCTTCTACCGCGTGATCGAGGGCGGCAAGCTGGTGAAGCGGCCGTGACCATCGTCCAGGCGCTCTTGGCCTATGTGGTCGCCGCCGGCCTCCTGACCGTGACGCCGGGGCTGGACACCGCGCTGGTCCTGCGCACAGCCGCCGTCGAGGGCTCCAAGCGGGCGGCCTTCGCGGCCCTGGGCATCAACCTCGGCTGCCTGGTCTGGGGCGCGGCCGTCGCGCTGGGCCTGGGCGCACTGCTGGCCGCCTCCGCCGTCGCCTTCACGGTGCTGAAGTGGGTCGGCGCGGCCTATCTGGTCTGGCTGGGCGTCAACCTGATCCTCAAGCCCCGCGACCGTTTCGACGTGGCGGTCGGCGCAAGGCAGGACGGCGGCGACCTCACCTGGATGCGCCGCGGCTTCCTCACCAACCTGCTGAACCCCAAGGTGGGCGTGTTCTACGTCTCGTTCCTTCCCCAGTTCCTGCCGGCCGGCGTCCAGGCGGCGCCGTTCATCTTCCTGCTGGCGGTGATCCATGTCCTGCTGGGGAGCTGCTGGTCGGCGGTCCTGATCGCCGGCACGCGGCCGATCGCCGGAATCCTGCAGCGCGCCGCCGTGGTCCGCTGGCTGGACCGCGTGACCGGCGGCGTCTTCCTGGCCTTCGGGGTGCGCCTGGCGTTGGAACGTCGCCCATAAAGTTGTGGATTGAGCCGCCCGCCGCCTCCGCGGGCAACGGACCGCTAACCCAAGCTGGGCTGAAATGCCTCCCCTGCCGGCGAAGTTGAAGGGGCGCCGGTCCAGGCAGGGTGCGTATGCTTTTCCTACTCAACACCGTCGTCGTGAAGACCCAGATCCGGCTCGATCTCCCCGCCGGCCTGGAGCGGCTCGTCCGGCTGCCGCCGGCCGGCGTGCTGAGCGCCGGGCGCGAGCTCTACGCCCGCCATCCCCGGCTCGAGTTCGACCAGCCGGACATCGCCCGCTGGTACTGCACCCTGCTCCAGCTCAGGTTCCCCGAAGCCGGCGCGGCCCACTTCTACAAGACCCCCACGGGCTACGCCGGCCGCCTGGCCGACGTGCCCCTGCCCGACCTGGTCCGCTTCTGGAGCCTCCAGCAAGGTGGCGTCGACATCGGGCCCGACGTCCGCGCGGTCTGGGCGGCCGCGAAGACGGTGGCGTAACCTCGATCGTGTCGTTTTGGCACAGGCCTTGCGGCCGGAGCCGCCCCAGTGACCTCGATCCACGCCTCCGCCACTGCCGTCGCGGACGTCGAAGTCGATACTGTCCTGGGGTAGAGGCGGCGCGACGTCGGGCGCGGCCGCGGCGCCGCCTCCATTTCGTGAAATGCTGATCCGTGGGGTTCCGTCGCTCTGCGACTGGACTCCGGCCCGTCTGCGCGCCCAGTGTCGGTGTCGCCGACGAGGACCTCGCCATGCCTGAGTATCTCGCGCCCGGGGTCTATGTCGAAGAGGTCGGGCGCGGCCCCGCGCCGATCGAGAGCGTCCCGACCGCCACCACGGCCTTCCTGGGCGAAACCGAGCGCGGCCCGACGACGCCCACGCTGATCACCAGCTTCACCGAATACCGGCGGCTGTTCGGAGGCGCCTTCGCGGACGCGGGCTACATGGGCCACGCGGTCGCGGGCTTCTTCGAGAACGGCGGCAAGCGCGCGGTCATCGCCCGCATCGTTCCCGCTGTGACCGGGGCGCCGGTGGCAGCGGATTTCGAAGGCGTGTCGCGCGGCGGGGATCCGCCCACAGGGCTCACGGCCCTCGAGCTGGAGGCGCACGCGGAGGTCTCCCTCGTCTATGCGCCGGACGCCCACGCCGTCCCGGATCTGGTCCCGCGCCTGATCGCCCATTGCGAGCGCGCACGCCGGTTCGCGGTGCTCGACACTCCAGCGGCCGACGCCCAACCGGTCGGCCCGGCGGATACCAGTTACGCCGCCTGCTACTATCCCTGGATCGAAGTCACGGACCCTGGGAGCGGCGCCCGGCGACTGATCCCGCCGGGCGGTCACGTGCTGGGCGTCTACGCTCGGGTCGATGTCGAGCGCGGCGTCTTCAAGGCGCCGGCCAACGAGGTCGTCCGCGGCGTCACAGGCCTGGCCGCCAACCTCTCCGCCGCCCAGCAGGAGCCCCTGAACGCCGCCCGCGTGAACGTGATCCGGCGACTGGCCGGCCGCGGCGTCCGGGTCTGGGGCGCACGTACGCTCTCCACCGACCCGGAGTGGAAATACGTCAACGTCCGCCGCCTCTTCATCCACCTCGAACGGTCGATCGATCGGGGAACCCAGTGGGTGGTCTTCGAGCCGAATGGCGAGACGCTCTGGGCGCGGGTACGGGATGCCATCCACCTGTTCCTAACCGCGCAGTGGCTGGGCGGGGCGCTCATGGGCGCCACCGAGGACGATGCGTTCTTCGTCCGCTGCGACCGAACCACCATGACCCAGGGCGACCTCGACAACGGCCGCCTCGTCTGCCTGGTCGGCGTCGCCCCGATCCGTCCCGCCGAGTTCGTCATCTTCCGCATCGGACAGTGGACGGCCGACCGGAAGCCCGAAGGCTGATGTCGATCAGCGCTCAGAACCAGGCCAGCAGCGCCGCCGAGGCGCTCGCGAAGGCGATGCTGCCCATCAGGAGCGCCCGCGCCCAGACGGCGGGACGGTGCTCGGGAGTTCCAGTGGCCATGACGCGCCTCCATGGAAAAGGTCAGGCCCCAAAGGTGGCGGAGCCCGCCTGAACGGCGGCTGAAGGGCGTGTTTGCCGGGCGTTAGGACATGCGCCGGCAATGACCCGCGGCCGGCGCCGCGATTTGTCGCAGGCGTTCCGCCGGACGCTTAACCCGATCGCCAGCTTGCGATGCCTAGCTCGGCTGTCGAGACCTTGATCCGGAGCCGCTCGCGTCCATGAGCCGAACGTCCACCCATTCGGCGTTCCGCCGCATCATGACCCTCATGGCGACCGGCAACCCGCTCGCCGAGGTGTTGGACGCCGTCGCGCTCTCGGTCGAGGCCGAGGCGCCGGGCGCGATGTGCAGCATTCTCCTGGTCGACGACAGCGGACAGCGTCTGACCCTCGGCTCCGCCTCCAGCCTGCCCGACGACTACAACGCCGCGATCGAGGGCGTGGCGATCGGACCTGACGTCGGGTCCTGCGGTACGGCGGCGTTCCACAACACGCGGGTGATCGTCGAGGACATCCAGACCCATCCCCTGTGGGCGGACTTCAAGGACCTGGCAGCCCGGGCCGGCCTGCGGGCCTGCTGGTCCCAGCCGATCCAAGGGAGCGGCGGCGAGGTTCTGGGCACGTTCGGCATCTACCATCGCCAGGTCAGCGTCCCCGGCCCGGAAGACATCGCCTTCATCGAGGCTGCGGCCGAACTGGCGGCGATCGCCATCGAACGTCAGCGGGACCAGGAAAAGCGGGCGCGCAGCGAGGCCCGCGCCCTGCAGGCCATCCGGGTCGAGACCGAGACCACCCGCGACCTGACGACCTTCTTCGAGGTCTCGCTGGACCTGCTCTGCATCCGCGACAAGGACTTCCGGTTCCTGAAGGTGAACCAGGCCTGGGCGACCACCCTGGGGTATTCGATCGCGGAACTGGAAGGCGCGCCCATGCTGCCGCTGGTCCATCCCGACGACATCGCCGACACGCAGGGACACATGCACCGCATGCGCGTCGAGGACGAGGTCATGGGCTTCGTGAACCGCTACCGGCACAGGGACGGCAGCTACCGGCACCTGGAGTGGCGCGCGCGCCGGGTCGGCGACCTTGTGTTCGGCGCCGCCCGCGACGTCACCGACCGCCTGGCCCTCGAGGCGGAGATGCGCGCCGCCCAGCAGGCGGCCGACGCGGCCAACCAGGCCAAGAGCGACTTCCTGGCCAATATGAGCCACGAGATCCGCACGCCCCTGAACGGCGTGATCGGCGTGGTCGACGCGCTCCAGCGGACCGGGCTGACGCCGGCCCAGCGCGAGATGGTGTCCCTGATCCAGCGCTCGGGCGTGACCCTGGAGCGGCTGGTGTCCGACATCCTGGATGTCTCGAAGATCGAGGCCGGACGGCTGGAGATCGAGCACCGGGTCTTCGACCTGCGCGACGAGCTGGGCAGCCTGGCCGACCTGCACCAGCTTCGCGCCCAGGAGAAGAACCTCTCCTTCAAGGCCAGCTACGGCGAAGGCGCGCGCGGGGAGTTCCACGGCGACAGCACCCGCATCAGGCAGGTGCTGGGCAACCTGCTCTCCAATGCCGTGAAGTTCACCGCCGAGGGCGAGGTCCGACTGGAGATCGAGGTCGAGGATCCCGAAACGCCCGGCCTGCCATGCCGGTTGATCGTCGAGGTCGCCGACACGGGCGTGGGATTCGACGCCACGGCTGGCGAGGGCATCTTCCAGCGGTTCAGCCAGGCCGACACGACGATCACCCGCCGGTTCGGCGGGACGGGCCTCGGCCTGTCGATCTGCAAGTCCCTGGTGGAGATGATGGGCGGCGAGATCACCGCGGAATCGGCGCTGTCCGGCGGCAGCCTGTTCCGGGTCGCGATCCCGCTGGTGCGCGAGGGGTCCCTGGCGGCCTACGATGCGGGTCCGACCTGCGCCGGGCCGGAGCCGTTGTTCGGGGGCGGCCAGCCCGGGGGCGACCGCGACTCCCCCGTGCGGATCCTGCTGGCCGAGGACCATCCCACCAACCAGAAGGTGGTCGAACTGATCCTCGCCCCCTACGGCGCGGAGATCACCATCGTGGAGAACGGCGCCCAGGCGGTCGAGGCCATGCGGAGCGGCGCGTTCGACCTGGTGCTGATGGACATGCAGATGCCCGTCATGGACGGCCTCGCCGCGACCCGCGCCATTCGCCGCGACGAAGAGCGCCCCCACGGCCGCGCGCGCACCCCGATCGTGATGCTCAGCGCCAACGCCATGTCCCAGCACCGCACGGACGCCTTCGCCGCCGGCGCCGACCTGCACATCGCCAAGCCGGTCACCGCGGCCGCCCTGATCGGCGGGGTCGGCGAAGCGCTGGACATGGCCGCCGCCTGGGAGGCGGAGGCGCCGCCCGTCGCCCAGCCTCGGTCGCAGGCCTAGCCTTCGCGCAGCTCCGATACGCCGTCGCCTTCCGGCGCGGCGACGAACGCCTTCACCACCTTGGTGGTGAAGTCCTTGGCGACGATGGTGGAGACGGCCACCATCTCGCCCTTGGCCTGGTCGCGGGTGAGAGTCAGCAGGACGAAGCCCTTCGAGACCTGGTCGTTGAAGATCACTTCCTTGTTCGCCTTGGCGATCAGGTCGCCGGCGTTTACGCCAGGGCTGATCTCGCCCGCGCCGGGGCTGGTGATGCCCGTGGTCCCGAACTCGCAGGCGACGCGCTTGCCGGACGCGTCGTGCAGTTCGTTGGCCCAGAACGAGTGGCTGTCGCCGCTGACCACGATGGGCCGGGCGCCGGCCTTCTTGAACTGGTCGTAGAGCCGCTCGCGGTCGGCGGGATAGCCGTCCCACATGTCCAGCCCCGCGGGTAGGCCGAGCTCGGCGAAGGCCTCGTAGCGGGCCACCCGCTTCTTCGACTCCTCGGGGATCGCGGCATACTGCTCGGGCGTCAGGTCCTTCTTGGGCGTGGAGGGCATCACGTGGGCCATCACCACCTCGTTGCCGATCACCTGCCAGGCGTGGCCGGCCTTCACCGAACGGGCCAGCTCGGCGCCGATCCAGGCCTCCTGCTTCTCGCTCATCATCCGGCGCTTCGGGTCGGCCAGCTTCGCGCGCAGCTTGGTGAGGTCGCGCTTGCCGTCCACTTCCGGGGCGTCGCCATCGAGCGTCACCTGGCTGTCGCGGGCGGTGAGCCGGGTCTCGACCATGATCAGGCTGGCCAGATCGCCGAAGTCGAAGCTGCGCATGGCCGCGTCGGCCAGGGCGCCGCCGGTCGCCGGCTCGCGGATCGGCATCCACTCGAAATAGGCCTTCAGCGCCGCGGCCTTGCGGGTGGTCCAGTCGCCCTCGGTGGCCGGAGTATGGTTCTGGGCGCCGGACATGTAGCTGTCGTTGGCGGTCTCGTGGTCGTCCCAGACGACGATCCACGGCGCCTTGGCGTGGGCCGCCTGGAGCTGGGGGTCGGCCTTGTACTGGGCGTGGCGGCGGCGGTAGTCGTCGAGGCTCAGGATCTCGCGCGGCGGGTCGTGCGGCCGCTCGGCGGCGACGGCGCTGTCCATGCCGTAGCTCTCCGGCCCGCCGTACTCGTAGATGTAGTCGCCCAGGTGCAGGACAGCGTCCACCCGGGGCAAGTCCGCGATGGCCTGGTAGGCGTTGAAATAGCCGTTCGGATAGAGGGTGCAGGACGCCACGGCGAGCACCACGTCCTTGACCGGCCCGGCCGGCAGGGTGCGGGTGCGGCCCAGGGGCGAGGTTACGCCGGCGGCCTCGAACTGGAAGGTGTAGGCCCGGCCCGCGTCCAGGCCGGTGGCGTCGACCTTGACCGTGTAGTCGCGCGCCGGCCCGGTGGTCCCCGACCCGCTCTTGGCGCCGCCGGCCCGCCGGTCGATGGGGTTGAGCTTCCACGTGTAGGCGATGTCGGCGCCGGGCGTCTCCGGCGTGATCCGGGTCCAGAGAACCACCCGGTCCTGCTTCGGATCCCCCGAGGCCACGCCGTGCCGGAACGCCACCGTCGAGGCGGCGGCGGAGCCTTGCGCCGCGGCGGGCGTTGCCGCTCCAAGGCCGAGCAGGGCCAAGGCTTTGCGCCGGTCGATCCTCATCGTCGTCACTCCCCGCTTTCCGGCCCCGATATGACGAATTCATACCACAGGAGCATGACACCCGATGTCCAGCGAAGTCCTCCACGTCGCGCGCGACAAACTGAGCCGCAAGACGCTCGACATGCACTATGCGATCACGTCGCTGATGGAGGAGTTCGAGGCCGTGGACTGGTATCGCCAGCGCGCCGACGACACGGCCGATCCCGAGCTGAAGAAGATCCTGCTGCACAACGCCCGCGAGGAGCTGGAGCACGCGGCCATGGTGCTGGAGTGGATGCGGCGCAACGACGCCGAGGTGAACGAACAACTCACCGAATATCTGTTCAAGGACGGCTCGATCACCGGGCACGAGGAAGAGGCCACGGGGCGGCAGGGCCTCTAGCGCGCTCCGATGCGGGTGAACAGCAGCGCGCCGCGGGCGCGGGCGACGGCTTCATCGCAGGACCCGCCCAGGCGCGGCGCGGCGGCGACCAGGGCCTCGCGGGTCAGCAGCTCCGGAATGCGGGTGCGCGCGACGCAGACCGCGCCGTCCACGCCCCACCCCGCCTCGAAGCCGAACGCCGGGTCTCCCAGCGTAGCGTGGATCTGGAGCCGGGCCACGTCGGCGATATCGATCAGGGTGCCGTTGCGGGTGTGGGGCTCGCCCTTCCCCTCATAGTCCGCCCGGACCATCTGCTGGCAGGCCTGGTAGAAGTCGGCGAGCGGCCGGCCGTCATGGGTGTGGCCCCAGGGATCGTAGCCCCACAGCACGCACTTGCCCTGCGAACCCGAGGTGCAGGTCAGGAACCAGACGCCGTCGTCGGCGACGAAGCGACGCCCGTCCCAGCGGCCCCGGACAGGGAAGCCGGCGCGGCGGCCGTAGGCGTCCGGGTCGCACAGGGGCGTGACGGCGCCGGTGGCGGCGTCGATGAGGCTGAAGCTGTGCAGCAGGACGCCAGGGCGTTCCTCCGCCACCGCGACCGCGTCGATCCTCACCTTGGTCACGCCGCCCGCGCCGTCGGCGATCTCGAACGTCGCGCCAACCAGGTCCCTGGAAGTCAGGCGTTGGCCCGGCCCGGCCTCGACGACGAAGCTCGTGCCGTCCACTCCGAAGGCGGCCGCCCGCGCCGTGGTCGCGGCCAGGCAGGCGAAGAGGGCGAGCAGGGCGAAGCGCATCGGGAGCTCCATTCGGCGAGGACGCCGCCCGCGGGGGGGCGGGAGACGTCCCGCGGTGTCTAGTCGACCGTCAGACGCTGGCCGGACGGCAGGGTGATCGCGATCACGCCGGGCTTGCAGGGAAGGTTGGCCTTGCCCTCGCAAGCGACGACAGAGGGCTGGATCGCCTTTTCGGCGACGCCATTCATGCGCATGCCGTTGAGGGTGACGCCCTGCAGTACGGGCCCGTTGAGCAGGACCCCATTCATGCGCATGCCGTTCAGGTTGATGCCCTGCAGCACGGGCCCGTTGAGCATGACGCCGTTCAAGTTGATGCCGTTGAAGGCGCAGCGCCCGACGGGGCAGCCGTCCTCAGGGCCGGCGGCGGCCGGCGTCGCGGTCAGCAGGGCGGCGGAGCCCAGCGCCGCGATGGCGAGGGCGAAGGTCATGTTTTTCATAGCGGTTTTCCTCGTCGGGCCCGGCGGGGGCCAGGCCTCGTTGACGTCGGCGGGTCGTTTAAGGGCGAGCCGGCGCCACCGGGAGTTGCTTCAATCGCCCTCGGCGTGAGCAACGGTTGCTCGCGACGTTGCTTTTCCGACCGTCTATGAAATCATTCCCGCGTGCCCGTGACCCCGTTCGCCGACAAGCTCGACCTCGCCCTGAAGTCGCTTTCCATGAGCCGCGGGCGCCTCGCCGCGGCGCTCGGGGTCAACAAATCGGTGGTGAGCCGCTGGGCCTCCGGCGCGGCCACACCTTCGTCGCTGAACCTTGAGAGCCTCACGGCCCTGATCGCGTCGCGCCAGCCGGGCTTCACCCTGTTGGACTGGGACCGCGACCTCCCGGCCCTGGCGGCATTGTTCGGGGTCGAGCCGGCGGGAACGGTAGCCGCCCCGCCCGGCAGTGTGCTCGACTCGCTGTTCGCACCGGTCCTGGAGAGCGCGAGGCAGACCAATCCCCAGCGCACGACGCCCTATGAAGGCTTCTGGCGGTCGATCCAGCCGGTGCCCGGCAAGCCGGCGCGGTTCATCTGCCTCTACGGCCTGATCCGCCGCAGCACCAACGGGCTGATGGAGTTCCGCGGCGGCTGCGCGGGCCTGCTGTGCGACGGCTGGCTGCTGCCGGCCGAGGGCAAGTTGTTCGCCGTGGTGCTGGACTCGTGGGGGCACACGCCCATCATGATGATCCTGAACACGGTGGCCTTGCCGCGGGCGACGCGGCTGGACGGGCTTTGCCTCACCACCCTGATGGACTCCAACCGCACGCCCATCGCCACGCCCGTCGTCTTCGAACGCCTCGGCGACCTCACCGGCGACCGCGCGGCCGACGACGGGACCTTCGAGGAGCTCAAGACCCGCAAGCCCTTTCCGGACCCGGAGGAGATCAGCTCCGAGATCCGCGCCCATCTGGTGCGCGACATGGGCCCCGCCGCCGCGGCGAACGGCGGCGAGCTGCTGCTGATGTCCACCCTGGCCAACAGCCTGGCGGGCGGCGTCATGGCCGCGCCGGCCTGATGACCTCCGAACCCGAGGACCTGGAAGCCGAAGGGGCCGAGGATCTCTTCGGCCTGCGCGTCGTGGCGCTGGAGGCCGGGGGACGGGTGGACAAGGCGCTGGCCGCCGCCCTGCCGGAGTTCAGCCGCGCCCGCCTGCAGGCGCTGATCGCCGAGGGCCGCGTCAGCCGCGACGGGACGGCCGTCGCCGACGGCTCGGCCAGGGCGGTGGCCGGCGACTATCGGGTGGAGATCCCGCCCCCCGTCGCCGCCGAGCCACAGCCGGAGGACATCCCCCTCGTGGTGCTGTTCGAGGACGCGCACCTGATCGTCATCGACAAGCCGCCGGGGGTCGCCATGCACCCCGCGCCCGGCAGCGAGAGCGGCACCCTCGTCAACGCCCTGCTGCACCATTGCGGCGACAGCCTGTCCGGGATCGGCGGGGTCGCGCGCCCCGGGATCGTCCACCGGATCGACAAGGACACCTCCGGCGTGGTGGTGGTCGCCAAGACCGACGCCGCCCACCAGGGCCTCTCGGCGCTGTTCGCCGCCCACGACATCGACCGGGTCTATGTGGCGCTGACCCGCGGCGCGCCGTCGCCGATCCGGGGGACCATCGAGGGCGCCATTGCGCGCTCGACCAGCGACCGCAAGAAGATGGCCCTTGTGAAGACCGGCGGCCGCCACGCCGTCACCCACTACACCGTGGTCAGAACCTTCGGCCCGGTGGAGAGGCCGCTGGCCGCCCGCGTCGCCTGCCGGCTTGAGACCGGCCGCACGCACCAGATCCGCGTCCACCTGGCCAGCAAGGGATCGCCCTGCCTGGGCGACCCGACCTATGGCTCCGGCTCCCCCGCCCAGCCGGTGAAGGACGCCATCGCCGCGGCAGGCCTGAAGCGCCAGGCGCTGCACGCCGCGGTGCTGGGCTTCGTCCACCCGATCACCGGCGAGACGATGCGCTTCGAAAGCCCGTTGCCCGAGGACATGGCGCGGCTGGAGCAACTGTTGGGCCGCCTGTAACACCCCCAAGAGCGCGTCATGGGATCAACCCTTCGCCGCCGCTTCCAGCTTGGCGATGTCCAGCTTGACCATCTTCATCATCGCCGCCGCCACGCGACCGGCGGCTTCGCGGTCGGGGCTGGCCATCAGTTTCCCCAGCTGCGTGGGTACGACCTGCCACGACAGGCCGAAGCGGTCCTTCAGCCAGCCGCACACGCTCTCCGCGCCCCCGTCCGCCAGCAGGGCGTCCCAATACCGGTCCAGCTCGGCCTGGTCCTGGACGTCGATCTGGAAGGAAACGGCCTCGGAGAACTTGAAGTCCGGGCCGCCGTTCAGGCCGGTGAACGGCTTGCCGTCCAGCTCGAACTCCACGGTCATCACCTCTCCGGCCCGGTCGCCCGGAAAGCCTTCCGGATACCGGGCGATGGCCCCCACCTTCGAGTTGGGGAAGATGGCGCAATAGAAGTTCGCGGCCGCTTCGGCGTCGCGATCGAACCAGAGGCAGGGAGCGAGTTTGGGCATCGGAACATCCTTTCGAACTTGAAGGTTCAGCCCGAGGACGAATGGGCAAGACGCGTTCCGACAACGCCCGTCGCACCCTTTGGTATGAGAGATTTCCTGTACGAGATGTAAGAAAGATCGCCTTGTTGGCGCCACGGTCGGCGCTTAGAAAGACCCACTAGAGAAGTCGGACATTCGGGTCGCCCTCCCAGCGGCCTTCCGCCGCGCCCAACGCATACCTATCTAGGGTCATGAGGGGGCGACGAAGGTCGAAGCGCGCAGGTTCTTGCTTGAAGAACTGGGCAGCGCGGCGCTCGAAGTCCCGGAGAGTATAAGGGGATAGACCATGGCCGCGAACGCGATCGCCGTGATGTCGCCGGAAGGCGGCCTCAGCCGTTACCTGTCGGAAATCCGCAAGTTTCCGATGCTGCCCAAGGACACCGAATTCATGCTGGCCAAGCGCTGGCAGGAGCACGGCGACAGTGAGGCCGCCCACCAGATGGTGACCAGCCACCTGCGCCTCGTGGCGAAGATCGCCATGGGCTACCGGGGCTATGGCCTGCCGATCGGGGAAGTGATCTCCGAGGGCAATGTCGGCCTGATGCAGGCCGTCAAGAAGTTCGACCCGGACAAGGGCTTCCGCCTGGCGACGTACGCCATGTGGTGGATCCGGGCCTCGATCCAGGAATACATCCTGCGGTCCTGGTCGCTGGTGAAGATGGGCACGACCGCCGCGCAGAAGAAGCTGTTCTTCAACCTGCGCAAGGCCAAGTCCGAGATCGCCGCGCTGCAGGAAGGCGACCTGCGTCCGGACCAGGTCAGCCAGATCGCCACCAAGCTGGGCGTGCTGGACGAGGAAGTGGTGTCGATGAACCGGCGCCTCAGCGGCGGCGACGCCTCGCTGAACTCGCCGATGCGCGCCGACTCGGAGAGCGAGTGGCAGGACTGGCTGGTCGACAACGACACGCCCTCCCAGGAAACGGTCGTGGCCGACAGCCAGGAGATGAACCTGCGCATGAGCCTGCTCGAGGCGGCGATGACCGAGCTCACCGACCGCGAGCGCCACATCCTGACCCAGCGCCGGCTGAAGGATGAACCAACCACCCTGGAAGAGCTCGCCTCGGAATACGGCGTCAGCCGCGAGCGGGTCCGCCAGATCGAGGTCCGCGCCTTCGAGAAGCTGCAGAAGTCCATGCGGGCCGCGGCGATGGAACGGAACCTGGTCGACGCCTGATCCGCGCCGGACCGGACTGAAACCAACGAGGCGGCCGGGGCGACCCGGCCGCCTTTTTCGTTCGACCCCCTCGGGCGCTCGGTTCCACGTGACGAGGGCTCCATGGTCCGGCCGCGCCACGAGGGCGCCGCCTCTTGACACCGGTGTCATTGCGGAAAATGGTAGCGCTAGCAAACGCTCCTCAGGGGCGAAGCGGGCCCATAAGAGCCCGCAACCGGGAGGACGAAATGAATGTTGGGCCGCTGACCGTCGATCCCCGGCTGTCGGCGCCCTCATCGACCGCCCGGCCGGATCGCCGCTCCAACTCCGAGAGTTCCGAACATGCGAGTCCCCACCCGCCGATGGACGATCGGCGCACTTTCGGCGGCCGCGGCGACACCCGCGGTCGCCGCTTCCTTGTCCTGGAAGCCCGGCCTCGAGGGCCAGCGCAAGGCGGACCGCGGTGACGGGACGTTCCTGAATCCCATCCTGGCCGGCGACCATCCCGACCCGACCATCCTGAAGGACGGGGCGGACTACTACATGACCTTCTCGTCGTTCGAGGCCTATCCCGGCGTGGTGATCTGGCACTCGCGCGACCTGGTGAACTGGGCGCCGATCACCGCCGCGCTCAAGACGCCGATCGGCTCGGTCTGGGCCTGCGAGCTGATCAAGCACGCCGGCCGCTACTACATCTACATCCCCGCCCGCTTCCCGGACCGCCGGTCGACCTATGTGATCTGGGCCGACGACATCCGCGGGCCGTGGAGCGAGCCCGTCGACCTGAAGCTGCCCGACCACATCGACCCAGGCCATGCGGTGGGCGAGGACGGCAAGCGCTACCTGTTCCTGTCGGGCGGCGACCGCGTGCGGCTCACCGACGACGGCATGGCCACCGACGGGCCGGTGGAGCACGTCTACGATCCCTGGCGCTATCCGGTAGAGTGGGACGTGGAGGGCTTCGCGCCCGAGGGCCCGAAGATCACCCGCCGCGGCGACTGGTTCTACCTGATCACCGCCGTCGGCGGCACGGCGGGGCCGCCCACCGGCCACATGGTCATTGTTGCCCGCTCCCGCTCGATCCACGGGCCCTGGGAGCACTGCCCCGCCAACCCCGTCGTCCGGACCACCTCGCGCGACGAGAAGTGGTGGTCGCGCGGCCACGCCACCCTGGTCGAGGGCCCGGCTGGCGACTGGTGGATGATGTACCACGGCTACGAGAACGGCTTCTGGACCCTGGGCCGGCAGTGCCTGCTGGACCCGATCGCCTGGACGGCCGACGGCTGGTTCAAGGCCACGGGCGGCGACCTCTCGCGGCCCCTGCGCAAGCCGCGCGGCGGCCAGGCCGGCCCCCACGGCCTGGCGCTCTCCGACGACTTCTCGGCGTCGAAGATGGGCGTGCAATGGGCCTTCGCCGACCCGGCCGCCGGCGAGGCCGACCGCCTCCGCTACGACAGCGGCTTGGTGCTCGCCGCACGTGGAACCGCGCCGAAGGACTCCCCGCCCCTGACCTTCATCGCCGGCGACCAGGCCTATGAGATCGAGGTGGACATCGAGGCGCCCGCCGACGGCTCGGCCGGGATCCTGCTGTTCTACGACAAGCAGCTCTACTGCGGGCTCTCGTTCGACGGCGAGCGCTTCGTCACCCACCAGTACGGCATGGAGCGCGGCCGGCCCGCCAATCCGAACGGGCGGAAGATGCGCGTCCGCCTGCGCAACGACCGGCACATCGTCACCTTCCACACCAGCCCCGACGGCCGGACCTGGACCAAGTTCGACCGGCAGATGGAAGTCTCCGGCTATCACCACAACGTCCGCGGCGGCTTCATGGCGCTCCGCCCCGGCCTGTTCGCGGCCGGGCGCGGCGACGCCCGCTTCCGCAACCTCACCTACCGCGCCCTGCCCTGACGGAGATGCTGGCAGCCGCCGCGAGATGGCCCGCCAGCGCCGACAGCTTCACCGCGGCGCCTGCGGCGCGCGCCGAGCCGATAGCGGACCGCAGAGTGCGCCTCGACCGCCCTCAGGCCTTCCGCCGCGCCGCGATCCAGCGGGTCACGCGGGTCTCCAGCACGGGCAGCGGCAGGGCCCCGGCCCCCACGACCAGGTCGTTGAAGGCGCGGATGTCGAAGCGCGGCCCCAGCGCCGTCTTCGCCTGGGCCCTGAGCGCCAGGATCTTGACCATGCCGACCTTGTAGGACGTGGCCTGGCCGGGGGTGACGAAGTAGCGGCGGATCTCGGAGCGGATCTTGCCCTCGGGCTGCGGGGAGTTGGCGCGGTAGTAGTCCAGCGCCTGGGCCTCGCTCCAGCCCTTGGCGTGGATGCCGGAGTCGACCACCAGCCGGATGCCGCGCCAGATCTCCCGGCCCAGCCGGCCGAAGTCGCTGTAGGGGTCGACGTAGAAGCCCATCTCCTTGGCCAGCAGCTCGGAATAGAGCCCCCAGCCCTCGACATAGGCCCCATAGTTGTACTGGCCGCGGAACTTCGGCAGGCCGGTCATCTCCTGGGCCAGCGAGATCTGCATGTGATGCCCCGGCCAGCCCTCGTGGTAGGCGGTGCCCTCCAGCTCGAAGGTCGGCGTCGCCGCCGTGTCGGCCAGGTGGACGTAGAAGACGCCCGGCCGGGAGCCGTCAGGGGCGCCGGAAGAATAGTGCGCCGCGCCGCCCGGCTCCTCGCGGAAGCTCTCCACCCGCTTCACGACCAGGTCCGATTTCGGCAGGCGGCCGAACACGGTGGGCAGCCTGGCCTTCATGCCGGCCAGGTAGCCCTCGGCCAGCTTCAGGTACTCCGCTCGGCCCGCATCGTCGTTGGGCAGGAAGAACCGCTTGTCGGTGCGCATGAAGACGAAGAACTCTTCCAGCGAGCCGGCGAAGCCGATCTTGGCCTTGAGCGTCTCCATCTCGCCGCGGATCCGCTTCACCTCGCTCAGGCCCAGCTCGTGGATCTGGTCGGCGGTCATGTCGGTGGTTGTCTCGTCGCGCAGCATGGCCGCGTAATAGGCTTGCCCGTCCGGCAGCGACCCGCCCCCCTTCGGATCGGCCGCGACGTTGGCGCGGTCGGCGGTCAGCCAGGCCGTCAGCCGGTCGTAGGCCGGCTTCATCTGGCCGGTCATGGCGGCCGAGACGGCGCCCAGCATCCGGCCCTCCTCGGCCTGGTCGATCGCCTCCGCGCCGCGCAGCTTGCGGAGCTTGGCCGTGGCGTCGGCGAACAGGGCCGAGTCCTTGTCGCCTCCGTCGAACGGCGCGCCGGTGGTGATGCGCCGCACCTCCTCCAGCGACTGGTCATAGGCGAAGCGCGGCATGCGCACCCCGGCGGCGGCCGAGGCCTTGGCGCGCTCCAGCGTCTGGTCCAGGGCCGGGCCGATGGCGGCGACCCGGGCGATGTAGGCTTCCATGTCCTCGGGCGTATCGACGCGGTGCTGGTTGATCAGGAAGTTGGGCAGGCCGGTGTGCGGGCCGCCGCGGGCGAAGACATATTCGTGGCCGCGCCATTTGTAGGCGGCCTCGGCCCGCTCCAGCTCCAGCGCCCACATGTCGTAGGAGGTGCGGGCGTCCTCGCCCAGCCCGGCGGGATCGAACTTCGCCTTCATCCCCGCCACGCTCCGGCGGCGCCATTCGATGGCGCGGGTGGCGGCGGCCTCGCTGCGGTCGGCGAGCTGGTCGTAGAGCTCCTTGCGGCCCAGACGGGTCAGCCGCTCGGGGTTCATCTTCAGCTCTTCCTCGAACTGGGCGTCGAGATAGGCGGTGAGGCCGGCGTCGAGGGTGGCCCCAAGGGCGCTCGAGGCCACGGCGGCGCCGGCCAGGCCCAGGCCAAAGTCACGACGGGACAGACGCATGCGTTCACTCCAGGTTGCGGTCACGAGGCCTAGCCAACTTCGTGGCCGCTGCACAGCGCCTCGCGCTTTACGCGGCCCGCGCCAGCCCCTACCCATCCCGGACCCGTCACCGAAGGACCCCTGCCCATGGCTTCCGGCCTAGTCGCGCTGCTGGACGATGTCGCGGCCATCGCCAAGATCGCAGCGACCTCGCTGGACGACGTCGGCGCGGCGGCCAGCAAGGCGGGGGTGAAGGCGGCCGGCGTGGTGATCGACGACGCGGCGGTGACGCCCGGCTACGCGGTGGGCTTCACGCCGGACCGCGAACTGCCGATCGTCTTCAAGATCGCGCTGGGGTCGCTGCGCAACAAGTTCCTGTTCCTGCTGCCGGGCGCCCTGCTGCTCAGCGCCTTCGCCCCCTGGGCGGTGACGCCGCTGCTGATGCTGGGGGCCTGCTTCCTCTGCTACGAGGCCGCCGAGAAGATCATCGAGGCGCTCGCCCACCACGACACCGCCGACGAGATCGACGAGCTGGCGCTCAGCTCCGAGGAGCTGGAGAAGCAGAAGGTCGGCGGAGCCATCCGCACCGACATGATCCTCTCGGCCGAGATCATGGCCATCGCCCTCAACGACGTCACCAACCAGCCCCTGGCGCTACAGGCCGCGGCCCTCGCGGTCGTCAGCCTGGGCATCACCGCCGGCGTCTACGGCGTCGTCGCCCTGATCGTGAAGATGGACGACATCGGCCTGCACCTGTCCCAGCGCCGCAACCCCGGCGCCCAGGCCCTGGGCCGCGGCCTGGTCAAGGCCATGCCGGTCATCCTGGACCTGCTCACCAAGGTCGGCACGGCCGCCATGCTATGGGTCGGCGGCGGCATCATCGTCCACGGCATGGAGCACTACCACGTGCCCGTCGTTCCCGGCCTCGTCGAAGGCTTCTCCCATTGGGCCGGCGCCTTCCCGGGGGTTGGCCCTGTGACCGGCTGGCTCGCCTTCGCGGTGGGCTCGGCGGTCGTGGGCCTGATCCTGGGCGGCGTGATCGTGGGGATCCTGCACCTGGTACCGAAGCGGAAGAAGGCGGCGGCCTAGCGACGCCCCTTTGGCGACCGGAGGCCGAAGGCGGACTCGCTGAAGGTCTCGGACGGGTCGATCCCGGGCGTTGGATCAGCGCACGAACCGGACCTTCGGTGACCCGCCGGAGGGCGAAGCTCATCGTCCGCGCACCTCGCGCCTTGAGTTCATGGGCGGCCACAGGCTCCACCGGCCGCACACTGGCGCCTCGCTAGGGCGTATGCTGGGTCAGTCGGGCGAGTTCGGTGCGGGGCTGCTCCCACTCGGGCTTGAGCTCGATGGCCTTGGTGTAGTCCAGGAACGCCGCCTGCCGCTGGCCCAGCTTCTCGTAGGCCAAGGCGCGGTTGTAGAAGGCCTTCTCGGGCTCCTGGACGCCAAGCTCGATGGCGCGGCTGAGATCGGAAAGGCTGTCGGCGAAGCGGCGGGCGCCCAGGGCCGCCGCGCCCCGGTTCAGGAAGGCCTCGCCCATGTCCGGCTTCGCCTGCAGCGCGCTGTCGAAGTCGGCCCTGGCGCCTGCGAAGTCCTTGCGCCGCAACTTCATGACCCCGCGGTTCACGAACGTGCCGGCCCGGTCGAGCGGGCTCAGGACTTCGGTGGTCAGGGCCGAGGTGCAGTTGCCCTCGGCCGAGACGTCGAAATCACCGGCCAGGGCGGCGTACGAGCAGAGCCGCGCCATGCCCCCGCCGAGAACCGTCACGGCCTGGCCATGGGCGCCTGTGGCCGCGAGGCCGGTGATCGTCGCGGCCGCGAGAAAGAGGCGAATCCTGCTCATGGGGTTCCTCCGCCAGCCGCTCTTGGTGGTCGTTCGATCACCCGGCAACTTGACCGCATTAGCCGCGCAACCCGTCATGCTTGTCAATTGGCCCGCTGCAAGCGGCGCGAGCCTGAGGTCATCCCGCCCGCCGGAGACAACGCAGATCGCGGCTTGACCGCGCGCGCCCCCGCGGCCACCTCCGGCGGGATGGAAACCCCAATGCTCCACGGCCCCCACGCGCCGCCCGCCTCGGGCCGCGCGCCGCGGTCGATGGTGATCCTGCTGCACGGCTATGGTTCGAACGGCGACGACCTGATCGGCCTGGTCCCCTATTGGCGCGACGCCCTGCCCGAGACGATCTTCCTGTCGCCCGACGCCCCACAGCCCTGCCCCGGCGTACCTGGCGGGCGGCAATGGTGGCCGCTGACCAGCTTCAGCCCGGAGGCCCGGGCGGCGGGCGTCCGCGAACCGGCGGCCGCGCTGAACGCCTATATCGACGCCCAGCTCGCGGCCCATGGCCTGGCCGAGGACCGGCTCGCCCTGGTCGGCTTCAGCCAGGGGACCATGGTGGCGCTGCACGTCGGCCCCCGGCGCGAGCGGCTTGCGGGCATCGTCGGCTATTCCGGGATGCTGGCGGACCCGCAGGCCCTGGCCACCGAACTGCGCTCCAGGCCGCCGGTGCTGCTGGTCCACGGGGACGCCGATCCCACCGTGCCGGTCGCCGCGCTGGGCCAAGCCAGGGCGGCCCTGGAACCGCTGGGCTTCGAGGTCGCCGCGCATGTCTCGCCGGGTCTTGGGCACAGCATCGACGAGCCGGGCCTTCGACTCGGCGGGGCGTTCCTCAGCCGGGTCCTCGCTTAGGCCGCGAACAACCTGATGCTGGAATTCGTGAGGGCCTGAGGCGGAAACAAGAAGCCCCGACCGAGGTGTGACGTCCTCAGGCCGGGGCGTTGTCTCGTGCTCGCGACGGGAACTGGAGAACCGCCGCGCGCCTCGCGCAGCCCGAGCCGGCCGCGATCGACCCCAGCAGGTTAACATCTTCAGGGATTTCGGCCAAATCGCGTTTTCGCACCTGCGAAAACACGGAGAGGCGCGACCCCGGACGCTCTCCTTCGCCGGGGCCGCGCTCAGCCGTCCGCAGCGCGACCGTGGGCTCGGAACGCGCGCTGCTTCTGACCTGCGCCGGGTCAAGGGCGCGATTTTCCGACCCGGGCTTCTCCAGAAACCTGAGGGTCGCGGGGGAGACGTCACGGGTCGGCGCCATCCCTAGGTCGGGCGGAAAATTATAATGCGGCGGACAGCGTCATCCCGACCGTCACCGGTCGCTGCGGCGTGATCTGACGTCCCTTGCTCCGACTGAACGGATTCCCGAACGCGAAGGTGTCGCTGAAAGAGTCCAGCGGGTTCAACACATAGACCTGCAGTCCGACGGGCAAGCCCCCCGCGGTCCCGACCAGCTCCGCGGAGAGCTTGGTGCGTGCGTATCCGCCCATCTTGGGCTGGGCGGCGTCGAAGGTGACCCGGGACTTGCCGACGTAGGTCGCCTGGCCGACCAGCCGCAGCGTCCAGTCCTGGAAGATCTCGCGCTCGTAGCTGAGCACCCCGCCGCCCGAGATCGCCGGCGCGCCCGGCAGGCCGTCCACCAGGTTGGGCCTGAAGTCCGGATTCACGCCCGAGGTCCTCGTCTGGGACAGGCGCCCGTTCAACTGGGCCGACAGCCCGTTCCCCGCGCGGAACGCCAGCTCGGTCTCGAGCCCCAGCACCCGGGCGTCGCCGGCGTTGGTGGTGTAGGCGATGCCGGACGGGCGGAACTGGTCGGTCTGGATGTCGTCCCAGACGTCGTAGAATAGCGCCGAATTCAGCGACAGCCGGTTCGACAGCCGCGCCATCTTCAGGCCGAGCTCGTAATTGACCAGGCGATCCGGCGAAAAGGTCTGGCGGATCGCGGACAACTCTATGGCGCCGCCGGTGTTGACGCCCCCGGAGCGATAGCCTTCCGAGACCACGGCATAGAGCAGGTCGCCCGGGGCGAACTCCCACTGCACGGACAGCTTGGGCGAGAAGCCGGTGAAGCGGGTGGTGCGGTCCAGGCTGCGGGGCTTGAAATTCTCCGAGACGACGTCGGACTTCGTCCGGGTATGGATCGTGAAGACCCGGCCGCCCGCGGCCACGGTCCAGCCGGGCGCGAACTCGTACGACGCCTCGCCGTAGGCGGCGGCCTCGCGCACATAGTCCCGCCGGTCGTCGCCATAGACGTGGACGAGGGGCGCGGCGAACGGCACCTGCGCCAGGAACTCGGTCGGCGACTTCACCGTCGTGTATGACCCGTAGAGGCCGGCCAGCCATTCGATGGGCCCGGCGCCCCGCGAGGTCAGGAACAGATCCTGGACGATCAGGTTCGTGCGGGTGCGCTCGGCGTAGGCCGCCCGCTCGGCGAAGGCGGTGTAGCGGTAAACCTCGTCGGTCGAGTCGTAGACGCTGCCGTAGCGGTGCCGGACATAGCCGGTGGACGAGGTGAGCTCGCCCCATCCCCAGGACCGCCGGATCGTGGCCGTGGCCAGCTCGATGTCGTTCACATGCGGCTCGGCGATGCGGACCGCCCGCTTCAGGCCGAGGCCGGGCGCCGTGTAGTGGGTGTCGTCGGACCGCAGGTGCTGGCCCGCCAGCGTCAGGTTGACCGACCAGGCCTCGCTGGGTTCGTAGGTGAGGATCAGCCGCCCGCCGCGCCGCTCCGTCCGGTCGACGTTGCTGCGGTCCTGGACGATGTCGTCGAGGTAGCCGCCCTGGACCTCTTCGTAGCCCGACAGTCGCAAGCCCAGTTCGTAGGGCAGCAGCGGGACGTTCACATGGCCCTCGACCGCGCCGCTGGGGGCGCCGCCCTTGGTGATCGCGCCCGAAGCGCGGATCTCGGCCGAGAACTGCTCCAGGTCCGGCTTGCGCGTGACGATACGATAGACGCCGCTGAGCGAACCCGCGCCGAAGAGCGCCCCCTGGGGCCCGCGCGCGACTTCCACCCGCTCCACGTCGACGAGCCTCAGGTCGGGGTCCGGCGCGTTGTAGTTGACCGGGATGTCGTCGAGGTAGGTGGCGACCGTCGAGCGGGTCCGGCCGGAATAGGCGCCGTCCGACAGTCCCCGCAGCAGCAGCTTGTTGCGGCCGGGCCCCAGGTTCGTGGCCAGGACGCCGGCGAACTGGCCCGCGGCCTCGCCCCCGTCCGTCGCCCCGGTGGCCTCGATGCTGCCCCGCGGGATCGACGTGACCGCGACCGCCAGCTCCCGCGGATTGCGCACCCGCTTCGTGGCGGTGACCAGCAGCTCCGAGACGGTCACCGGCGGCGGAGGCCGCGGCGTCTCGACGCGCGCCCGTGGCGACACCTCGACCGCGCCCGGCGCGATCACCCGCCACGTGCAAGGCGCGTCGGCGAGCAGCTGACCCAACGCCTGCTCCAGCGCCGCGGTCCCCTTGAACCCCTTGTGCGCATATCCGCTGCAGGCCGCCGCGCCGATCAGGGTGACATTGGCCTGCTGGGCAAGGTCGAGCAGGGCCTCGGGATAGGGCTGGGGCTCGACCTGGAACCGGATCCGTGCGGACGCAGCCTCGGCGGAGTCGCCAATCCCGATCGCCGCCATCACGGATGTGAGAGCGATCGCCAGTTCCCAACGTCCGAGGATAGTCAGCTCCGCCTTAGACTTCGACCTTACTTCCGGAGAAGCAGCAGCCCCCGCTGCGAAGGTACCGATCTTATAGGCAGCATCAAGCTCAGGCGCGCCATGACTGCGGCCTGATCGTCGAGAACGATCACGCCGGTGATCGGCATCTCGCCCAAGGCGGGGTCGGAGATCTCGATCTGTTCGACGAACTGGCGGTTCAGGTCGGCGACGACGTTGGCGAGCGGCTCGGCGCGATAGACCAGGCGGCCGGTCCGCCAGTCGAGCGCTTCCTGCGGGTCGACGGTCTGCAACGTCTCGACGCCCGTGCGGCCGATCTCCAGCCGCTGGCCCGGGGTCAGAAGGAAAGTCCGGCCGGAGGCGGCTGTGGCGGAGGGCCGCACCTGGACCTTGCCATGGGCGACGGTGACCCGGAGATCCCCCTGCCGGCTGCGGACGTCGAACTGGGTGCCGACGACGCGAACGATTCGGCCGGACGCCTCGACGGTGAACGGGCGGCGCTCATCGTGCGTGACGTCGAAAATGGCTTGGCCGTCGGCCAGCTCGACCCGGCGCGCCGACCGGCTGAAGCTCACGCTCAGCCGCGTCTCGGCGTTGAGGTCGACGACGGACCCGTCCGGCAGCGTCACCTTCCGATGCTGCCCCTTGCCCGTGGCGTAGGTCGCCGGCTCGGGCGGGGCGAGAAGCGAAGGCAGGACCGCGACCGCGAGCCCCGCCGCCATGGCCGAAGCTCCGCCCGCCACCAGCCAACGCCGCGTCGGCGCGCGCCGAGACGCCGGGCGACGCGCATCGACCGCCAGTTCCGCCAGCACGCCGTCGGCGCAGGTTTCGAATTCATGCCAGAGGGCGAGCGTCCGCTGATAGGCGCTCCGGTTCGCGGGCGCGGCGGCAAGCCACGCCTCGAAGTCGAGGCCGTCACGCTCGGTGACGTCGTCGCGCTGGAGGCGCGCGAGCCAGGCGCTGGCGGCGGCCATCACCCCATCCTCGTCCGTCGCCATGCTGGTCATCGGCTCGCCTGCCCGGTCCGCGCGGGCCGCGCTGGACAGCTCATGAGACGGCGCCGCGGAGCCGAACCCCTAGGTGGGGCGAAAAATTCCGATCCGGTCATGCCCGCAACCTTTGCGACAGGTTCCGGATGGCGGCCTGGATGTGCTGCTCGACCATCTTGACGGAGACCCCCATGGCCTGGGCGGTCTGGGCCTGGCTGAGGCCTTCCAGCTTGTGGAGCCGGAACGCCCGGCCCATCTGTGGCGGGAGCGCCGCCACGGCCTCGGCCAGCTGGCGAACCCGCTGCTTGGCGACGACCACCTCGTCGGCGGCCGGTTCGTCGACGATATCCTCTCCGCCGATCGCCGAGCGGGTCTCGCGCCGCCACTGGTTGTTGCGCTGCGAGGAGCGCTGGGTGCTCCGGACGTGATCGACCAGCAGGTTCGCAGCCATTCGATAGAGAAGGGCGCTGGGCGCCCGCACGTCGACCGCCCCGTCGTTCAGGGCCGCAAGCTTGAGGTAGAGGTCCTGGACCAGGTCCTCGGCGGTCGCCATGCAACGTGTCCTGGCAGCCAGGAACAACAGCAGGTTCTCGCGCTTCTCGAAGAACGCGCGGATCAGCGGGCCGTCTTCCGCGGGTTTCTTCGACGGCCCAGACGGCGCCAACCTCTCCCTCCTCCTGCTGTCGCGCGCTGCGCGCGCGCTCGTTCCCTGCGGCATGGCGAAAGATGGGGAATTAGCCAAGCGCTTTCACCCGGGTTTGGGTTCACGCGACCGGTCGTCTCGCCGCGGTGGTTTTCCGCACAGCTTTGAAAGTCCGCGCCACAGGTGGAAGCGAACGGCCGGGTGCGGCCCCAACTCCTTCTCATTGAAGCCCGGGCAAACCGGGGAAGGAGAAAACTAGATGAAGTCTCTCACTCTGGCGGCTGTGGCCGCCGCGACCACCTTCGCCGCCGGCGCGGCGTCCGCTCAGGACGCCAACTGGTACGTCCAGGGGAACGCCGGCGCGTCTTTTGAAAGCCGCCTCGACGCCACTCCCGACCGCAAGGGCGACACCGGCTGGGCCGTGAGCGGTGCGGTCGGCCGCGAGTTCGGCAACAACTTCCGCGCCGAAACCGAGCTGGCCTACCTGTCGGCCGACAACAAGGGCGCTACGCCCGGCAAGACCTCGGCCCTCGGCGGCTTCGTCAACGGCTATTATGACTTCAACCGCGGCGGGCAGTTCCAGCCCTTCGTCGGGGCCGGCGTGGGCCTGGCCCAGGTCAAGTCGCGCGGCGACGACGACACCGGCTTCGCCTACCAGTTCAAGGCGGGCGTGGCCCACCCGTTCAACGACCGCCTGACCGGCGAAGTCGCCTATCGCTACCTGGCCGTTACCGACGTGAAGGCAGGCGCGGGCCCGAGCCGCTTCGACGGCGACTACCACACCAACGCGGTGACGGTCGGCTTCCGCTACAAGCTCGGCCTCTAGCACTCCCCCTGCTGGAGGCCCACTCCGGCGCCTTGCCCCGCTCCCCCACCTGGGGCGAGGCGCCGGACCTTCCATGAGGACACGCCCGCGGCCCACGGCCTCGGGCGTGTTTTCGTTCAGGAGGCCAGCGCCCGGCGGTAGCTCGAGGGGGTCGCTCCGAAGGCGGCGCGGAACGCGGACGACATATGCGCATGGCTGGAAAAGCCGTAGCGGGCGGCCAGCGTCGAGAGGTCGTGGCTGGTCCGCTCCAGCGCCGCGCGCACCTCTTCCAATCGGCGGGAAAGGACGAAGCGGTGTGGGGACAGGCCCACCGCGCTCTGGAACGCCCGGGTGAAATGGGCGCGGCTCAGGCCGACCTCGGCCGCCAGTTCGGCCACCTGCAGCGGCCGGTCGAGGTTGGCGTCGATGAATGCGGTGAGGCGGCGCAGCTTGTGCGGCGTCAGCGCGGTCGTCGCGGCGGCGAGCTGCGGCGAGGCGGCGACGGTGGCGGCGCGCACCAGCAGGCTCTCCGCCAAGGCCTCGACGTAGCGAGGATCGGCCGCGTCCTCGTCGCGCAGGACACGGCGGATTTCCTGGGCCAGCAGGCGCACGCCGGGATCCGTGGCGCCGCGCGGAACGTCCTCCAGGTCCCTCAGCATCACGTCGCGGTCGCCATCATAGGCGACGGCAAGCACCTCCATGGGCTCCGGATGATGGATCTCCAGCGAGGCGCCTGGCTTCAGCAGCGCGAACGCGCCCGGCCGGCAGCCTTGCTCGGCGACCGAGCGCGGGGCCTGGAAGACGTAGAGCAGCATCGGCCGGTCGCCGGCGTACGACAGGTCGAACGACACGGCGGCCTGATGCCTGACACGGACGGATCCGGCGCGGACGGTGAGGATGGGGTTGTCGCCCTGGGCGTCGCGCAACGCAGACGCCGACCGGGCAAAGGGAATGACTTCGGCGGCAGACACTTAGAGAACTCTCCGGAGGCCCTAGATGGGGTCGCGACGCCGCTCCGCCAGTGGCGCGCCGGCCACAGGCTCGGTTAGAAGCCTCCACGCGCGCCGATCGCGCCAGTTCCGAGGACCCGAACCCTGGCCAGCCCCGTTTCCTCCCCTGACGCGGATATCATCGTCGTGGGCGCCGGATCGGCCGGCTGCGTGCTGGCGGACCGGCTGTCGGCGGACCCGGCCCGGCGGGTGCTGCTGCTGGAGGCGGGCGGCAAGGACGACTGGATCTGGTTCCATATCCCCGTCGGCTACCTGTTCTCGATCGGCAATCCGCGCGCCGACTGGATGTTCGAGACCGATCCGATCCCGGGCCTGGACGGCCGCAGCCTGCGCTACCCGCGCGGCAAGGTGATCGGGGGCAGCTCGGCGATCAACGCCATGATCTACATGCGCGGCCAGGCGGCGGACTACGACGGCTGGCGCCAGATGGGGCTGGCCGGCTGGGGCTGGGACGACGTGCTGCCCCTGTTCCTGGACCAGGAAGACCACATCGCCCCGCCCAACGACCTGCACCGCCAGGGCGGCGCCTGGCGGGTGGAGCATCCGCGCATGCGCTGGCGGGTCCTGGACGCCTTCGCCGAGGCCGCCGAGATCGCCGGGGTGGCCCGGGTCGTGGACTTCAACACCGGCGACAACGCCGGCAGCGGCTACTTCCAGGTGAACCAGAAGGCCGGCCGCCGGTGGAGCGCGGCCGCGGGCTTCCTG
This sequence comes from Phenylobacterium sp., assembly GCF_004297125.1. Lineage (GTDB taxonomy): Bacteria > Pseudomonadota > Alphaproteobacteria > Caulobacterales > Caulobacteraceae > Phenylobacterium. Next base: position 242,305 of record NZ_SCVD01000039.1, read on the forward strand.
AAGCCGGCGCTTCGCCGCGCCAACCTGCGCCTAGAGACCGCCGCCCACGTGGAGCGGATCCTGATCGAGGACGGCCGGGCGGTGGGCGTGCGCTGGAGCCGGGGCGGCGAGGTGTTCGAGACGCGCACCGCCGGCGGCGTGGTGCTGGCCGCGGGCGCCGTGGGCACGCCGCAGCTGCTGGAGCTGTCCGGCGTGGGCGACGGCGCGCGGCTGTCGGCGCTGGGGCTTGAGACCGTGCGCCACCTGCCGGGCGTCGGCGAAAACCTGCAGGACCACCTGCAGATCCGGCCGATCTACGAGGTCGCCGGCGTCCCGACCATGAACGCGATGTACAAATCCTGGTGGCGCCGGCCGCTGATGGCCCTGGAGTACGCCGCGTTCCGCAAGGGCCCGATGTCGATGGCGCCGTCGCAGATGGGCGCCTTCGCCCGGTCGTCGCCGGACTATGCGACGCCGAACCTGCAGTTCCACGTCCAGCCGCTGTCGCTGGAGAAGTTCGGCGACCCGCTGCACGGCTTCCCGGCGATCACCATCAGCGTCTGCAACCTTCGCCCGACCAGCCGGGGCGGCGTCCACGCGAAGAGCCCCGACTCGCGCCAGGCCCCGTCGATCCAGCCCAACTACCTCGACACGGCGGACGACCAGCGGGTGGCCGTCGATTCACTTCGGCTGGTGCGGCGGATCGCGGCGCAGGCGCCGCTGCAACGCTATGGCGCGCGGGAGCGGGCGCCCAGCGCGGCAGCCACGTCGGACGACGAGATCCTGGCCTCGGCCCGCAAGCTCGGCACGACCATCTTCCACCCGGCCGGCACCGCGAAGATGGGCGTGGCCTCGGACCCGACGGCCGTGGTCGATGCGCGCCTGCGGGTGCGCGGCGTGGCGGGCCTTTGGATCGCCGACGCCTCGGTGATGCCCACGATCACCTCGGGCAACACCAATTCGCCCACGATGATGATTGCCGAAAAGGCCGCGCGGATGATCGTCGAGGACGTCTAGCGGCGCGTCCGCCGCCCACTACCGTATTTTACCGTAGGTGACTGTCCGGGATTTCGGCGTTCGCGGTTTCTGGCCACTATCCGGCTCTCGCCTGATCGGCGTTCACTCAGCCCAAAGCCAGTACTGCGACGCCCATGGCGCCCCCCCTGCTCGTGCATATCATCGACGACGACGACGCCGTCCGCGATTCCCTGGCGATCCTGCTGGAAACGCGGGGCTTCGACGTCGCGACCTATGCGACCGCGCAGGCGTTCCTCGACCACGCCGAGGGCGGGATCGAAGGCTGCGTCATCACCGACGTGCAGATGCCGGAAATGAACGGCCTGCAGTTGCTGCGGGCGTTCAAGGCGCGGCACCTGGACGTGCCGGTGCTGGTGGTGACGGCGCGCAGCGGCCGGACGCTGGCCGAGGAGGCGATGGCCCAGGGCGCGCGCGCGCTGATCGAGAAGCCCTTCGATCCCGACGCCTTCGTGGAGACCATCCGGACCACCCTCGCGGACCGACCGCCAACCTAGTCCTCCCGACGGGCCTCGATGGCCATGCGCACCAGTTCCGACAAGCTCTCGGCGCCCATCTTCATCATCAGGTTGGCCCGGTAGGCTTCCACCGTGCGCGGGCTAATGCCCAGGTCGCGGGCGATCTCCTTGTTGGACTCGCCCTTGAGCACGCCCTCCAGCACCTCGCGTTCGCGGGCCGAAAGCGCGGCGATGCGCTCGGCGTTCTCGCTGCGCTGGCTGTTCCGGCTGCTGTGGGCCTCGAGCTGGGTCAGGGCCTGGCGCACGGCCGCCACGATGGTCGCGGCCGAATAGGGCTTCTCGATCAGGTCGAGAGCCCCGTTCTTCAGCGCCTCAACCGCCATCGGCACGTCGGCCTCGCCGGTGAGCACGATGACCGGGAACTGGGGCAACCGGTCGCTCAGCCGGCGCAAAAGCTCCAGGCCGGTGATCACCGGCATCTGCACGTCGGTGACGACGCATCCGCTGGGGGCCTTGTCCAGGCCTTCCAGGAACGCTGTCGCCGAGGCGTAGGTGATCACCGAGAAGCCGGACGCGTCGAGCAGCGTCGCCAGCGAATCCCGCACCGCGTCGTCATCGTCGATGACATGGACATTCCCCCCCAGGCTCATCCTTGCAGTTCTCCTCCCCCGCTGCGCTTCAGGGTGAAGTGGAAGGTGGCGCCGCCGTCATCGTTGGCTTCCGCCCACATCCGTCCCCCGTGCGCCTCGATGATATTGCGCGAAATCGACAGACCCACCCCCATTCCGTCGGGCTTGCCGCTCACGAAGGGCTGGAAGAGGCGGTCGGCGACCTGGGGCGAGATCCCCGGGCCGGTGTCGGCGACATGGACCTGCAGGACGCCCGGCTCGATCGCCCGGCTGCCGAGGCGCAGCTCGCGGCGCGGACGGCCGGCCATCGCTTCCACGGCGTTGCGCACCAGGTTCAGGACCACCTGCTGCACCTGGATCCGATCGGCCATGACCCGGTCGGCGCCCCGGTCGAAGTCGTAGCGCACGACGACGCCGTCGCGCCCCTGGCCGCCGAGCGCGACCTCGACGGCCTCCTGCACCATTCCGGACGCCGACTCCTGGGCGATCGCGATCTCGCCCCGGTCGACGCTGGCGCGCACGCGGCCCACGATCTGGCCGGCGCGGACGGCCTGGTCGCCGGCCTTGCGCACCAGTTCGCCTACCCGAACCGCCGGGACCTCCTCGCGGGCCAGCAACTGCTCGGCGGCGTTCAGGTAATTGGCGATGGCGGTAAGGGGCTGGTTCAGCTCGTGCGCCAGCGAGCCCGCCATCTCTCCCATGGCGTTGAGGCGCGACACCTGGACCATCTGGGCCTGGAGTTCGGCCAGCCGCTCGGCATAGGCCCTCGCCCGCCGGATCCCCCGCTTGCGCATGCCGCCGGCGAAGGCGAACACCAGGCCGAAGGCGGCAAAGATGGCGATCGCGCCCGGTCCCAGCGTCCCGGCGCCGCCGTCGAGGAGGACCCACTGCGCGACGGCGATGCTGAGCGTCGTGACGACGACGGCCGGCCAGAAGCCTCCCACGAACGCCGCCAGGATGATTCCCGGCCAGGCCAGCAGGAACGGGGCGTTGGCGCCGAGGGTCTCCTGCAGCGTCAGCCTCGACAGGACGACCAGCCCGCCCAGCCCGACGGCCGACAGGAAGGTCCACAACTGCGCCCGCCAGGCCGCGGACGGAATCCAGGCTGGAACTCGCACGGGCTTGCGCCCCCCACACGCACAACGACCTCAACCATACCCGCACCGCCCGATGTGACAATCCAAGATTGACCCGCAAGGACGGCGCCCGCTGCGCGGGCAGGATAAGTCTCAGTACACGACCACGGTCCGAATGCTTGTCCCCGCATGCATGAGGTCGAAGGCTTCGTTGATGCGGTCCAGCGGCAGTTTGTGGGTGATCATGGGGTCGATCTCGATCTTGCCGTCCATGTACCAGTCCACGATCCTTGGCGTGTCGGTGCGGCCGCGTGCGCCGCCGAAGGCCGTACCCTTCCAGACGCGGCCGGTGACCAGCTGGAACGGCCGGGTTGCGATCTCCTTGCCGGCCTCGGCCACGCCGATGATGATGCTCTCGCCCCAGCCGCGGTGGCAGGCCTCCAGGGCCTGGCGCATGACGGTGGTGTTGCCCGTGGCGTCGAAGGTGTAGTCGGCCCCGCCATCCGTCAGATCAACGAGGTGGGCCACCAGATCGCCGGAGACCGTCGTCGGATTGACGAAATGGGTCATCCCGAAGCGGCGTCCCCATTCCTCGCGGGCGGGATTGAGGTCCACGCCGACGATCATGCCGGCCCCCACCATCTTCAGGCCCTGGATGACGTTGAGGCCGATGCCGCCCAGGCCGAAGACCACGCAGTTGGCGCCGGCCTCCACGTCGGCGGTGTTGACCACCGCGCCGACGCCGGTGGTGACACCGCAGCCCACGTAGCAGGCGCTCTCAAACGGCGCGTCCTTGCGGATCTTCGCCACCGCGATCTCGGGCAGCACCGTGTAGTTCGAGAAGGTCGAGCAGCCCATGTAGTGGAAGACCGTCTGGCCCTTGTAGGAGAACCGGCTGGTGCCGTCCGGCATCAGGCCCTTGCCCTGCGTGGCGCGGATCGCCGTGCAGAGGTTGGTCTTGCGGCTGAGGCAGCTTTTGCACTGCCGGCATTCCGGCGTGTAGAGCGGGATCACGTGGTCGCCGACGGCCACCGAGGTCACGCCCGGCCCCACCTCGACCACCACGCCCGCGCCCTCGTGACCCAGGATCGAGGGAAACAGGCCCTCCGAGTCCAGGCCGTCCAGGGTGTAGGCGTCGGTGTGGCAGATCCCTGTCGCCTTGATCTCCACCAGCACCTCGCCGGCGCGCGGCCCCTCCAGGTCCAGCTCCACGATCTCCAGCGGCTTCTTGGCCTCGAACGCCACGGCGGCCCGCGTCTTCATTGCTCGTCCCTCGACTCGTTAGCGGCCGGCAGCATTTCCGAACCGGGCGGGGAAGTGAAGGCGAATGCGCAGGCGCCGGACTAAGATGTTCGCTCGTCTGGCCCTTATCCTGTTCGCTTCACGTCGGCCGCCTCGAAGAGAGCGATCTGGCCGGCTTGGGCCTTCTTGAATGAGGGGCGATCGGTGGCGCGGGCGACATAAGCCTCGGTCACCGGCCTGTCGCCGAAAGCGCGGACCTTCGGAACCCGCAGCACATCCGCCATCAGCAGGTCTGCGACGGTGAAGCGCTCGGCCGCGAGCCATTCCCGCTCGCTCAGTATCTGTTCGATGTGGTCGAGGCGCTGGCCCATCCATCCGGTAAGGCCATTGTTCTCATCGCCACAGATGTTGAGGAACCACCACGGGACGGTGACCATCTCCATGGAGTTGAGCGCCGCTATGGTCCACTGGAGCGTTTCCGCTTCTCCGACCGGATCGCGCGGCATCAGCTTGTCGCTTTTGCGGGCCAGGTGCAGCAGCCCCGCACCGCTTTCGAATATCTCCAACTCCCCGTCGTTCAGGAACGGAACCTGGCCAAATGGCTGGCGCTCAAGATGATTGGTCTCGCGACCATCGAATGGGATCGTCCGAACTTCGTAGTCGAGATCAGCTTCCTCGCACGCCCATCTCAACCTTAAATCGCGCACAAAACCACGAGGGCCTTCAGGCACCCAGTCGTAGGTCCAGATGATCAGTTCACTCATCGCAACACGCCTTTCCTGGATTGGTGGCAGAACCAGCCCGCGGACCTAGTCGGACCCTGGCGACGTCCGACGAGGGGCGAATCCAGGTATTGGCTCCCGCCCCAAAGGCGGATTCTGGCTGAGATTATGAGCGCGCCCTAGTCTACGATCCGCACCGGCAAGGTCTCGTACCCCTTCACGAAGCTGGACCTGACCCGCCTCGGCTCGGCTACCACCTTGATGTGCCGGAAGCGCTTCAGGATCTCCTCCCAGACGATCTTGAGCTGGAGCTCGGCCAGGCGGTTGCCGACGCAGCGGTGGATGCCGAAGCCGAAGGACAGGTGCTGGCGAGGCCGCTCGCGGTCGATGATGAAGGCCTCGGGGTCCTCGATGGCCGTCTCGTCGCGGTTGCCGCTGACGTACCACATGACCACCTTGTCGCCCTTGGCGATAGGCTGGCCGGCGATCTCGGTGTCTTCCAGCGCGGTGCGGCGCATGTGGGCCAGCGGGGTCTGCCAGCGGATGATCTCGGGGACCATGCTGGCGATCAGGGCGGGGTTGGCGCGCAGCTTGTCGTACTGGTCCGGGAACTTGTTGAGCGCGTAGAGGCCGCCGCTGATCGAGTTGCGGGTCGTGTCGTTGCCGCCGACGATCAGCAGGATGATGTTCCCCAGGTATTCGTCGGGGGTCATGTCGCGCGTGGCCTCGCCGTGGGCGAGCATGGAGACCAGGTCGCCGCGCGGGGGTTCGTTGACCCGTTCGTTCCAGAGCCGAGTGAAATAGGCCAGGCACTCCATCAACTCGGCTTGGCGCGCCTCCTCGGTCTCGCAGAGCCCGCCCGCCATCGGCAGGGTGGTGGCGACGTCCGACCAGCGCGTCAGCCGCCGCCGCTCCTCGAACGGAAAGTCGAACAGGGTGGCGAGCATCTGCGTCGTCAGCTCGATGGAGACCCGGTCGACCCAGTCGAAGGTCTCGCCGCGCGGAAGCTCGTCCAGGATCCGTCCCGCGCGCTCGCGGATGATCGGCTCCATCAGGGCCAGGTTCTGCGGCGCCACGATCGGACTGACCGTCTTGCGCTGCACGTCGTGCCTGGGCGGGTCCATGGCGATGAAACTGGGGCGGCGCAGGTCGGGCCGCGCGTCGCGGATGGTGATGCCGCCCAGGGCCGCCTCGGACGAGAAGACGGCGTGGTTGGTGTCCACCGCCATGATGTCCTGGTAGCGGGTGACGGACCAGTACGGACCGAACTCGCTGTCCCTGCACCAATGCACCGGCGCCTCGCGCCGCAACCGCTCGAAGTAGGGCCAGAAGGCGTCGTTCAGGAACAGGTCCGGATCGCCCGGATTGAGGTCTTCCAGCGGCGTGGAATACGCCAGGCTTCGCAGGTTGGCCGCGCCGTCCGCCATCTTCGTTCCTCCCGAGGCAGGCCCGCGTCTGCCGCCGCGCGGGTCCCTTATCGGCGTTCAGGATGACTCCGATCGCCGCCGAACGCCAAACATCATAGGCTGCGGGGCGGGAGGGACGCGCGATGATCCGGTGGTTGCAAGGCGGGCTGGCCAGCCTCGCGCTCTTCGTGACGGCGGCGCCGACGCACGCGGCGCAGGTCTGCGCCTGGATGGACGAGACCGTGGGCGAGGACGACTACCACGAGCTGGCGCTGTGGCTCGAGGCCGACGACGAGATCGAATTCTACTACAAGATCAAGGGCGAGGGGCTGAGCAGCGAGGGCATGAAGGCCCATTCCCCCAGCAGCGGGACCTTCTTCCTGCGGCCGAAGACGCCCGACAAGCCCTGGGGCTTCGGCTCCACCCTCAGCCCGCCCGGCGACATCGACGTCGTGATCGAGCTGCGCGCCAAGCCCAGGGACATTTTCTCGGACGAGGAGACGCCGCTGCTGGCGTCCTTCACCTTCCGGCGCCACGTGCCCGAGGGCGAGACCCAGGCGCCGAAGGCCTTCGCAACCCGCCAGTGCTCGGTCCTGGCGGCCCCCTAGCGGCGCTGGCCTTGACGCGGGGGCGCCGCGCTACACTGGCCGCATGGAAGCCCTCCGCGCCAGGATCGAAGGCCATCTCGCGGGGTTCGAGCGCGTCGCCCTGGAGACGGGCGAGCGCCGCCGCGCCGCAGTGGCCATCGTGCTCTCGCCGACGAAGAAGGGCCCCGCCTACCTGCTGACGCGGCGCGCCCTGCACATGCGCCGGGGCGCCGGCAACTACGCCCTGCCCGGCGGCAACCTTGAGCCCGGCGAGGACGCCGTCGACGCCGCGCGGCGCGAGACGCACGAGGAGCTGGGGGTGGCGCTGGACCGCGAGGCCGCCCTGGGGCTGCTGGACGACTTCGTCACCCTGGGCGGCCATGTGGTGACGCCGGTGGTGTTCTGGACGCCCGAGCCGCTGAGGCTCACGCCCGATCCCCAGGAGGTGCATGCCGCCTGGTTCGTGCCGCTGGCCGACCTGGATCACCCGAAAGCCCCGCGGGCCGAACCACACCCGGACGGCGGCCCGCCGATCCTGCGGATGTACGCACGCGGCGGCTGGATCAACCCGCCCACGGCGGCCTGGCTCTACCAGTTCCGCGAGGTCTGCCTGCATGGCCGCCCCTGCCGCACCGACGCCATCGGCCAGCCGAACTGGACCGCCAACTAGGCGCGACTTCCACCTAGGCCGTGAACGGTCCACGGTGGGGCGATGATCGCGAGATTCCTCACCGCCCTGCTCCTGGCCGTGCTGCTGACGGCGCCCGCCCAGGCCGCCGACAGGGGCCGCCGGCTGGTGCTGGTCACCCTGGACGGCCTGCACTGGACCGAGCTGTTCCGGGGCGCCGATCCGGAGCGGGCCGCGGACCCCGCCGCCGTCGCCGCCGACCAGCGCCAGGCGATCCGCAGGGCGTTCGTCGAGCCGGCCGACCGGGCGCGGGCGCTCATGCCGTTCCTGAACGAGGTCGTGGCGAGAGAGGGCGTGCTGATCGGGGACCGCGACCACGGGTCGTGCGCGGCGGTCGGCAACGCCATGTGGTTCTCGTACCCCGGCTACAACGAGATCCTGACCGGCAAGCCGGATCCGGCGATCAAGTCGAACACCCATGGCCCGAACGCGAACGTGAGCTTCCTGGCGTGGCTGAACCGCCAGCCGGGATTCGCGGGGCGGGTGGAGGCCGTGGGGTCCTGGCGGACGTTCCGCGACATCCTGGGCGCGCCCGGGAGCGGCCTGCCGGTGAACGCCGGGTGGGAGGACGCGCCGACGCGGACCCCGGCCGAGGCGGCGATCGCCCGATTGCAGGCGGGCTCGGCGCGGATCTGGCCGGAGGTGCGGCTGGACACCTTCACCCAGGCCTATGCCCTGGAGCTGCTGAAGCGCCGCAAGCCCAGGGTGCTGTACGTGGCCTATGGCGAGACCGACGACTTCGCCCACGAGGGTCGCTACGACCAGGTGCTGTGGGCCGCGCAGCGGGCGGACCGGTTCGTGGGCGAACTCTGGAAGGCGCTGCAGGCCGATCCGGCCTATGCGGGCCGGACCACGCTCATCGTCACCACCGACCATGGCCGCGGGACCAACGGCAAGCAGGCCTGGCGCCACCACGGCAAGCCCTTCGCGGAGTCGGATCAGGTGTGGATCGGCGCGCTGGGACCGGACGTGGCGAAGGGCGCACAGCCGGAAGGCTGCGCCTCGTCCAGCCAGATCGCGGCCACGGGGCTCGCCGCGCTGGGGGTGGACTGGCGGGCGTTCGATCCGGCGGCCGGCACACCGCTGGACATCCTGAAGCCCCGAAAACCCTAGGCGGCCTCGGACTTGCGGTCGTCGTCGGCGTCCTTGGGCAGGAAGGCCAGCATGGGCGCGGCCCAGCGTTCGGCGTCCTCTCGTGTGAACCCGCCGGCGGCGTTCACCGACTTGGTCAGGTGGCGGTAGAACTCCGAGGCGGCCAGCGTCATCTTGAAGTCCGTCGCGACCGACTGCAGTGTCGTCGCCTGGGCCAGCATGGCGCGCATGGCCTGCTGGGGGTCGGTCTCCGAGGCGGCCACGGCGGCGCGGACGATCTTCAGCGCCTGGTTGATCTTCTGTTGGTAGGGCGTTTCCGAGCCGTCTGTGCGGCGTTTGAGCGGGCCGGCGTAGTCGCCCGAGTTGAAACGGCGGCGGTCGGGGCCGATGTAGCCCACGCCCTCCACCCAATCGCGGTCCCTGAGCGTCACGGCCTCCAGCCGGCGCAGCAGGTCCTTCATGCTGTAGGGCTTGCGCAGGAACTCATGCACCCCGGCGTCGCGGGCGGCCAGGATCATGCCGGCGGTGGCCGAGCCGGTGATGGTGATGACCGGCGCCTTGCGGCAGGTCCAGGTGGAGCGGCGAAGCTTGCGGGTGAACCCCAGGCCGTCGACGCGCTCGTCGCCCAGCTCGACCACGATAATCTGCGGGTCGCAGGTCTCCGCGATCCTCAGGGCGCGCTCGGTGTTGCCGGCCACCCAGACGTGGCTGTGCGCGATGTCGCGCATCAGCTCGCTGAACAGGCGCGCGCTGGCCGGCTGCGGATCCGCGATCAGGATCCGCTTCAGTTTCGGCTGCATCTTGTCGATGATGCGCTTATCGCCGTCGAACAAGGGTTAGCTCCCACGCACTTCGACGGCCAACATATCGGGCACCGGTAAAGGATCGCTTGATGCGATGGTGCGCGAATCGTCGAAGCGTCAATCGTGGAAGGGGTCGCGCATCAGGATGGTGTCGTCGCGCTGCGGGCTGGTCGACAGCAGGGCCACGGGCGCGCCGATCAGTTCCTCGATGCGGCGGACATACTTCACCGCGCTGGCGGGCAGGTCCTTCCAGGAGCGGGCGCCCTGGGTGGTCTCGCTCCAGCCTTCCATCTCCTCGTAGACCGGCTCGAGCTGGCTCTGCGCCTTGAGGCCGGCCGGCAGGTAGCCGACGTCGACGCCGTTCAGCCGATAGCCGGTGCAGATCTTCAAGGTCGGCAGGCTGTCCAGCACGTCCAGCTTAGTGAGCGCGATGCCGCTGATGCCGCTCAGGGCCACGGACTGGCGCACCAGGGCGGCGTCAAACCAGCCGCAGCGGCGCGACCGGCCGGTGACGGTGCCGAACTCGCGGCCCACCGTGCCCAGGTGCTGGCCCACCTCGTCGCTGAGCTCGGTGGGGAACGGGCCGCCGCCGACGCGGGTGGTGTAGGCCTTGACGATGCCCAGCACATAGCCCGGGCCCTTGGGGCCGAGGCCCGAGCCCGCGGCCGCCTGGCCGGCCACCGTGTTGGACGAGGTCACATAGGGATAGGTGCCGTGGTCCACGTCGAGCAGGGCTCCCTGGGCCCCTTCGAACAACACCCGCTTGCCCGACTTCACGAGGCCGTCCAACAGCAGCCAGGCCGGCTGGGCGAAGGGCAGGATCTTGGGCGCCATGCCTTCCAGCTCCGCCAGGAGGGCGGCGGGGTCCACGTCGGGCAGGCCCAGGCCGCGGCGCAGCGGGCCGTGGTGGGCCAGCAGCCGGTCGATCTTGGCCTCCAGCGCCTCGCGGTCGGCCAGGTCGGCGACGCGGATGGCTCTACGGCCCACCTTGTCCTCGTAGGCCGGGCCGATGCCGCGGCCGGTGGTGCCGATCTTGTTGGTCGCGGCGGCCTCGCGCGCCTGGTCCAGGTCGCGGTGGATGGGCAGGATCAGGCAGGCGTTGTCGGCCAGGACCAGCAGGTCCGGCGTGATCGCCACCCCCTGGCCGCCCAGGGTCTCGATCTCCTTCAGCAGATGCCAGGGATCGACGACGACGCCGTTGCCGATGATCGACAGCTTGCCCTGGACCACGCCCGAGGGGAGCAGCGACAGCTTGTAGGTCTGGTCGCCGACGACCAGCGTGTGGCCCGCGTTGTGGCCGCCCTGGAAGCGCACCACCACGTCGGCGCGGTTGGACAGCCAGTCCACAAGCTTGCCCTTGCCCTCGTCGCCCCACTGGGCGCCGATCACGGTGACATTGGCCATCTGGATACGATCTCCCGACCTGCCCGGAGAAACGTCCCGGCCCTTCGACAGGTGCTCGGCGGGGACGCGAGATCAATTTGCGGCGCCGGTCTAGACGAACTGGCCCTCGCCCTCAAGGGGCCTGCGCGCTATCAGCCGAAACATGGACATTCCGCGCTTCCATCTCGCCTTCCCGGTCCGCGACCTGGCGGAGGCCCGTGCGTTCTATGGGGAGTTGTTGGGCTGCCCGGAGGGACGGTCGAGCCCCGAATGGGTCGACTTCGATTTCTATGGCCACCAGATCGTGACCCACCTGTCGCCGGGTGAGACGTCCCGCGGCGCGACCAATCCGGTCGACGGCCACGACGTGCCGGTCCGCCATTTCGGCGCCATCCTCACCCTGCCGCAGTGGGAGGCTCTGGCGGAGCGGCTCAAGGCGGCCGGCGTCAAGTTCGTCATCGAGCCCAACATCCGTTTCAAGGGCCAGCCTGGCGAGCAGGCGACGATGTTCTTCCTCGACCCCTCGGGCAACGCGCTCGAATTCAAGGCCTTCGCCGACGACAGCATGGTGTTCGCGAAATGAGTTCCGACCTGGCCGTGTCCCTGGCCGACATCGAGGCCGCCGCCGCCCGCATCAAGGGCGTCGCCGTCGAGACCCCGCTGATCGAAAGCCCTGCGCTGAACGAGCGCCTGGGCCTGCGCGTGCTGATCAAGCCCGAGACCCTGCAGCGGGTGGGCGCCTTCAAGTTCCGCGGCGCCTACAACCGCCTGGTCCAGCTCAGCGACGACGAGAAGACGCGCGGAGTCGTCGCCTTCTCGTCCGGCAACCACGCCCAGGGCGTGGCGCTGGCGGCCAAGCTGCTGGGCATCCCGGCCCTGATCGTGATGCCGGCCGATGCGCCCAAGGTGAAGGCCGAAGCCACCGCCGGCTATGGCGCGGAGGTGAGGTTCTACGACCGCCTGACCGAGAGCCGTGAGAAGATCGCCGCCGCCATCGCGGCCGAGCGCGGTTCGATCGTGGTCCCAGCCTTCGACGATCCGCACATCATCGCCGGCCAGGGCACCGCCGGCCTGGAGCTGATGCAGCAGGCGCGAGCCCGCGGCGCGGAGCTGGGCGCGGTGGTCGTGCCGTGCAGCGGTGGCGGTCTGCTGGCCGGGGTCGCCACCGCCGTGAAGGCGCTGTCGCCGACCACCGCCATGGTCGGGGTCGAACCCGATGGCTACGACGACACACTGAGGTCGCTGCAGGCCGGCGAGCGGCGGCCGATGACGCCGACGCACCGCACCCTCTGCGACGCCCTGGAGTCACCCTGCCCGGGCGAGCTGACCTTCCCGATCCTTCAGAAGACGGTGGCCGACATGGCCGTGGTCAGCGACGCCGAGGTGGCCGAGGCGATGCGCTACGCCTTCTCGGTCCTGAAACTGGTGGTCGAGCCGGGCGGCTCGGCTGGGCTGGCCGCCCTGCTAGCCGGCAAGGTCAAGACCTACGGGGCCGGCGCCATCGGCCTGGTGCTCTCGGGCGGCAACGTCGACCCCGAGCAGTTCGCCAAGGTGCTGCGGGGCGAGCTCTAGGGCTTAAGCCCGACTTCACCCGCCCGGCTTAAGAGGGCGGGATGGACCCTATCCGCGCCAGCCTCCCGCCCGGCGCCCCGGCCGTCGAGACGCGCCCGGGCCTGGCGGCGGCCGTGGCCGCGGTCCTGGCGGAGGCCCAGGGCCTGGAGGCGCCGGCCCCTGCCGCCGCCGTCGTCGCGGCGCGGTCGGAGGCCGCCGGTCGGCAGGCCAGCCTCGCGCCCGTCCTCGCCAACCTGGAACGGGCGCTGGGCTCGCCAGCCGTGCCCGCCGCCGTGAAGGCGGCGATCGGCCAGGTGCTGGCGTTGCAGACGCCGACCGACGCGCCCATTACCGCCGAGACCCTGAAACAGGCCGTCTCGCGTTCAGGCCTGTTCCGGGAGGCGCGCCTGGCCAGCGGCGAGCCGGCGCCCATGGACCTGAAGGCCGCCCTGCTGACCCTGCAGCAGGTCCTGGCCCCCACCACGCCGCGCGCCGCGAACCGGCCGCAACGGCCCGGCCCGCCGCCGCCCACCCCCGGCGGCGCGCTCTCGGGCCAGGCCCCCGCCGCCGCGACCCTCGACGCCGACGCCGAGCCCGCCGTCCTCGTCCATCACCTTCGCGGCGATGTGGAGCAGGCCCTGGCCCGCCAGACCCTGCACCAGCTCGCGTCCCTGCCGGACGGCCCCGGCGCCCACTGGATGTTCGAGCTTCCCCTGGCCACGCCGCAGGGGCCGGCGGTCGCCCAGTTCGCCATCGACCGCGAGGACACACGAGGCGCGGACCCCGACGGCCCGGCCGCCTGGCAGGCCCGCTTCTCCCTCGACATCCCGCCGCTGGGCCCGGTCCACGTCAGCCTGCGGATGGACGGCGAGCGGACCGCGGTGACGCTGTGGGCCGAAGAGCCTGGGAGCCTGGAGCGGCTGCGCAGCCGCGGCGGCGAACTGGCCGGCGTCCTGGCCGGCGACGTGGTCTTCCGCACGGGATCGCCGCGGCCGTCCGAACCGCCGCCGGGCCGGCTCGTGGACCGCAGGTCGTGAGCGCGCCCGAAACCCCGAAGGCCGCGAAGCCCAGGCTGGCCGTCGCCCTGCGCTACGACGCCCCCAGCGCGCCGAAGGTGGTCGCGGTCGGCCGCGGCGAGCTGGGCCAACGCATCGTCGACACCGCCCGCGCGCATGGCGTACCGGTGCAGGAGAACCCTGCGCTCGCCGAGGCTCTGTCGACCATCGAACTGGACGAGCACATCCCGGCGCAGCTCTACGAAGCCGTCGCGGTGATCATCGCCTTCATCCTGCGGGCGTCGGCGCAGCCGCCGGCGAGTCCCAAGACGGGCTAGAGACGATCTTCCGGCAGGGGCTGGCGAGGCGCTTCACGGGGCGTGACGAGGCGGGCCAGCCGGGGCTTCAGCCAGTTCTCGAAGTCATCCACGAACTCGTAGACCACCGGGACCAGCACCAGCGACAGGATCGTCGAGGTGATCAGGCCGCCGATCACCGCCACGGCCATCGGCTGTCGGAACTCCGAGCCCTTCTCCAGGGCGAAGGCAGTGGGCAGCATTCCCGCCGCCATGGCCACGCTGGTCATGATGATGGGCCGCGCCCGCTCGCGGCAGGCTTCGATCAGCGCCTCGCGCTGGGTCATGCCCTCGCGCTCGCGCTCGATGGCGTACTCGACCAGCAGGATCGAGTTCTTCGCCGCCAGGCCCATCAGCATCAGCAGGCCGATGAGCGAGGGGATCGAGAGGGACAGATTGAAGACCAGGAGCCCCAGGAACGCGCCGCCGATCGCCAGCGGCAGCGCCGCCAGGATGACGATCGGCTTGAAGAACGAGCGGAACAGCAGCACCAGCACGCCGAAGATCAGCGCGATGCCCGCGAACAGCGCGACCGCGAACGACTGCATCATCTCAGTGAAGGCTTCCTGCTGGCCGGTCTCGGCCGGCCTCACGCCCTCGGGCAGCTTCTGCATGATCGGCAGCTTCTTCACCGCCTCCCCCGCCTGGCCGAGTTCCACGCCGTTCAGTTCGGCCTGAACCGTCTGCTGGCGCTGGCGGTTGAGACGTTCGATCCGCGCGGGGCCGGCCTGGAACGCCACGTCGGCCACGGTCTCGAGGGTCGTGGTCCCGCCGCTGGCCGTGGGCAGGCGAAGCGACTTGATCCGCTCGAGGTCGGCGCGCGCATCGGCCGGCAGGCGGATGCGGATCGGAATGCGGCGCTCGCCGGCGGTCAGCTTGGCGACGTTGGCGTCGATGTCCCCGACCGTGGCCACGCGGGCCGCCTGGGCGATGACGTCGGCGGAGACGCCCAGCCGCGCGGCTTCGGCGTAGCGCGGCCGGATCACCAGTTCGGGCCCGGTGGGCGGCACCGAGGGGCGCGGCTCGGCCAGGACGTCCAGCGTGCGCATCTGGCGTTCCAGCTCGGTCGAGGCGGCCAGCAGCTTGGCCGGGTCCTCGCTGGTCAGGATCTGCTGGTAGCCGGCGGACCCCTGGAAATCGAGGAAGTTGACCCGGGCGTCGGGGATCTCGCGCAGCTTGGGCCGCAGCGCCGCGCGGATCTCATCGCCGCTGGAGTGGCGCTTGGGATCGAGCAGGACGTTCAGGCTGGCCGAGCGCAGGTCGCTGCCCCCACCGCCGCCGGCGAACGGATTGGAGGGGCCGGACGAGCCGACCTCGACGAAGACGTCGGTGACCGAGGGGTCGGTCTTCACCGCCCGCGTCACCCGCTGGACCGTGTCCTCCATGTCCTTGGCCGTGGCGCCGGGCGGGCCCTGGACGCTGATGAACAGGTAGTCCGGATCGCCGGCCGGCTGGAAGCCGGACGGCAGGAAGAAGACGATCGTGCAGGAGGCGATGAAGGCCACCAGGCCCGCGAAGGAGGCGACGATGCGATGGTCCAGCGCCCATTGCAGCGCCCGGCGGTAGAAGCCGGGCATCGGCTTGCGGACTTCGGGGTGGCTGCTGGGCTTCAGCAGATAGGCCGCCATCAACGGCGTCAGCAGGCGCGCCACCAGCAGCGAGAACAGCACCGCCACGCAGACGGTCAGGCCGAACTCGCGGAAGAACTGGCCGACCATGCCGGTCATGAACGAGACCGGGGCGAACACCACCACGATGGCCGCCGTGGTGGCGACCACGGCCAAGCCGATGGCGTCCGCGCCCTGCATGGCCGCCTCGTAGGGCCGCATCCCGGCCTTCACCCGCTTTTCGATATTCTCGATCTCGACGATGGCGTCGTCGACCAGGATGCCGATGACCAGGGTCAGGCCCAGCAGCGTCACCACGTTCAGCGAGAAGCCGAGCATGTTGATGACGAAGAAGGTCGGGATCAGCGACACGGGCATGGCGAAGGCGGTGACCATGGTCGCCCGCCAGTCGCGCAGGAACAGCCAGACCACGAAGGCGGCCAGCAGCATCCCTTCCAGCAGCACGTGCTGGGTGGCGCGGAAGCTGTCGCGGGTCTCCTGCACCGTGGTGAAGATCCGGGTGAACTTCACCCCCGGCCGTTCCTTCTCGACGGCGGCCAGCTTGGCCAGGACGGCGTCCTCGACGGCGATGTCCGAGGCGGCGCGGGTCTTCATGACCTGGAAGCCCACCACCGGGCGGCCGTTCAGGCGGGCGAAGCCGCGGACCTCGCCGGCGCCGTCGCCCACCTCGGCCACGTCGGTCAGCTTCACGTAGCCGCCGGCGCCGGTGGGGATGGTCATCTCGCGGAGCTGCGCCAGGGTGGTGGCGGCGCCCAGGACCCGCACGGTCTGCTCGCGCCCCCCCACTTCGACCCGGCCGCCCGGCACGTCCAGGTCGGCGGCGCGCAGGGCGTTGTTGATCTGCGAGGCCGTCAGGCCGCGGGCGGCCAGCTTGTCGGGATCGACCACGACGTTGATCTCGCGGGTCACGCCGCCGACGCGGCGGATCTGGGCCACGCCCTTCACCGCCTGCAGCGCGCGCGACATGGTGTCGTCGATGAACCAGGACAGCTCGACGTCGGACATCGCCGGCGCCTCCACCGCGAAGGTGGTGATCGGCAGGCTGTCGAAGTCCACCCGCTGGACCAACGGCTCGTCGATCTCGCGCGGCAGGTTCGGCCGGATCTGATCGATCCGGGTCTGGACCTCGTCGGTCTTCTTCTGGAGATCCTCGCCGATCTCCAGCTCGATCATCGTGCTCGAGACGCCCTGGGTGACGGTCGACTGGATGTTGCGGACATTGGGGATGGAGGACACGGCGTCCTCCACCTGGCGGGTGATCTGGGTCTCGATCTCGCCGGGGGCCGCGCCGCTCTGCGTCACCGTGATCGACACGGCCGGAAACGTCACGTCCGGGAAGTTCTTCACCGCCAGGCCGAAGTAGGCGATCACGCCCGCCAGCACGAGGCCGATGAACAGCACGCTGACCGGCACCGGGTTCTTGATCGCCCAGGCCGAGATCCTGAGCCCGCCGTGGGAATCGTGGGGCTGGCTCATGATCCTACTGCTTCTTCGCCGGGGCCGCCGCCGGCGCCGGCGCGGCGCCTTCGGTCGGGCGGACCAGGTCGTTGTCGAGCAGGAAGGCCGCGGCGTTCTGGACGACGCGCGTGCCCGGGGCCGGGCCGCGGACGAGCTGGACATAGCCGCCGCCGCGCGGGCCGGTCTGCACCGCCACGCGCTTCACGCGGTTGTTGTCGGCGACGGTCATGACGCTGGCGCCGTCGGCGTCGTAGCGGATCGCGGTCTCGGGGACCGCCAGCGCCTGGCCGGCCGCGTCGGAGAACATGGCGCGGGCGAAGCCGCCGGCGCGGATGTCGGAGCGCACCGGCAACAGGACGCGCACCTGGCCCAGCTTCGTATTGGGGTCGATCTGCGGGCTGATCAGGCGGACCCGGCCCTGCGCCACGCCGCCGCCCGGCAGGACGACCGTCGCGGTCTGGCCGATCCGGACCCGCGCCAGGTCGGCTTCGCCCAGCTCGGCGGAGAGCTCGACCTGGCCGTCGCGCGCCATGCGGAACCAGGGCGTGGTTCCGCCGGCCGACAGGTCGCCGGGCCGCACGGTCTTTTCGAGGATCAGGCCCGACACCGGGGCGGTGACCGACAGCTTGCGGCGCTGGGTCTGCAGGTTGCGCAGGTTGGCGTTGGCCGCCTGGGCCTGGAACCGCCGCTGGGCGATCTGTTCCTGGCTCAGCACGCCCTGGCCGTCGAGATCGGCCACGCGCTGGGCCTGGTCGTTGGCCTGGGCGGCCTGGGCCTGGGACGCGGCGATCTGCGCCTCGAGCAGGGCGGGGTCGAGCTGGACCAGGACTTGGCCGGCGCGGACATAGTCGCCCACGTCCGCCAGCACGCGGGAAACCCGGTAGCCGGTCACTTCGGGCAGGACCGCAGCCTCTTCGCGCGGCAGCAGGTTCCCGGAGGCGGCGAGCGCGCCGACGATGGGGCGCGACTCCACGCGGACCACGCGCACGGCGCGGGCCTGGTCCTTCTCGGAGACCTTCTCCGGCGGCTTCTTGCACGCGGCGAGGGCCAGCACGGCGGCCAGGGGCAGGAGGACTTTCGCGAGCTTCATGCGTCGTCTCATTTGGCGGCGTAGGCCTGGACAGGCCAGCCGCCGCCCACGGCCTTGTAGGCCTGGACGGAGCGGCGGAGCGCCTGGACCTGGGCCGACGTCAGCTGGGTGCGGACGGCGCGCCAGGACTGTTCGGCCGAGAGGGTGGAGGAAAGGTCGGTGAGGCCGCGGGCGTATCCCGTGCGGGCGGCCTGGTAGGCCTTGGCCGCGCGGGCCTCGCCGTCGGCCAGCAGGGCCACCCGCTTGCGGTCGGCCTCCAGGTTCACCAGCGCGCCCTCGGCTTCCTGGAAGGCCGTCTGGACGGTCTTCTCATAGGCGGTGACGGCCTGTTCGGTGCGGGCGTTCTGGACCTTCAGCTCGGACAGCAGCCGCGGGATCGACAGCACCGGCTGCATGATCGAACCGCCGATCGACCAGTTCGAGGTCTCGGTCGAGAAGCCCGGCTGCTCGATGCGCGACCAGCCGAGGCCGGGACTGAAGGTGAAGGTCGGGAAGAAGGCGAGCTGCGCCAGCCGCTGCTGCCCGGCGGCCGAGCGGACCGCCGCCTGGGCGCCGCGCACGTCGGGCCGGCGCTGCAGCAGGTCGCTGGGCAGGGCGGCGGGCACGGCCGGCGCCTGGCCCACTTCCGGCGGGGTGTCGATGTTGGCGGTCGGCTCCACCATCCGGCCGGCGAGGATCAGGATCGCGCGCTTCTGGACCTGGAGCTGGGCCTCCAGCCCGGCGATCTGGGCCTGGGCCTGGGCCAGGTCGCCGGCGATGCGGTCGGGCTCGGTGGTGGCGGCCAGGCCGTTGGCGGCGCGCTTGGCGGCGACGTCGTAGAGGTCCTGCTGGATCCGCGCGGTCTCGCGGGCGTCGGCGAGCTGGATCGCCAGGCCGCGGGCCTGGAACCAGGCGTCGGCGGTGTCCGCCGCGATCTGGGCGCGGGCGGTCTCGTAGGCGTAGCGGACCCGGTCGACCTCGGCGTTGGCGGACCGGTAGGCGAACAGGGCGCGGCCCCATGGGTCCAGTTCCCAGCTCACGTCGAAGCCGGCGGTGTACTGGCGCGACACGCCGCTGGTGGAAAAGCCCGGAATGCTGGCGGCCGAGCCGCCGATCTGCTCGGTGTCGGTGCGCCGGCCCTGGGCCGTTGCATCGCCCTGCGGAAGGTATTGCAGGATCGCGCCGGTCCGCTGAGCCTTCACCTCGTCGAGGCGGGAACGGGCCGTGCGAACGTCAGGATTTCGGAGCAGCGCCTGTTCGATCAGCGACGACAGTTCGGGATCGCCATAGGCGGTCCACCAGGTGTCGAGCGCGATCGCGCCGGCCGGGACGCCGGCGGGCGCCTCGTAGGCGGCGGGCAGGCTCACGTCCGCCTTGCGCGGCGTGGCGCAGGCCGTGAGCGCGACCGCGATCGCGGACAGGACAGCGTAAGGGCCGGTGCGGCGGAACATCGTCGTCAGGCTCTTGGAACCGGCGTTGTTGAACAGGACTTGCATCCCCGGCGCAATCGCTGCGCAGGGCCCCATATTTCCCGACATCGCCTCCGCCAGCGACTCTTGCGGCCACCGTGCGGAAAGCCGTCTGACTTAAACTCTGTATGATGTAAAGTGTTTTATCTGTAATGTGGCTGGGACAATGACGCGGGAATTCGCAGGCGGGGGAGACCCACAGCGCAGCATCGACCTGCTGTGGGGCGTCACCGAGCCCGGCCGACGGGGCCCCAAGCCGCGCTATTCCGCCGGTCAGGTCGTGGAGGCCGCCGTCGCCGTGGCCGACGCCGAGGGGCTGCAGGCCATTTCCGTGCGCCGCATCGCCCAGGAGCTCGGCGTCTCGCCGATGTCGATCTACACCTATGTACCCTCCAAGGCCGAGCTGGTCGGGCTGATGTTCGATCGGATTCTGGGCGAGGTCGGCGATGCCCCGCCGGAGGGCCGCGGCTGGCGCGAGGCGCTCACCCACATCGCCTGCGAACGCTGGCGGCTGACCGAACGCCATCCCTGGATGCTGGACCTGGCGCTGCATCGCCCGCCGCTGGGGCCGAACCTGATCGCGCGGCACGAGGTGGCGCTCCGGAACCTGGACGCGACCGGCCTCGACGACCTGACCAAGGACCTGGTGATCGACGTCCTGCACAGCTTCCTGGTCGGCGCCCTCCTGGAGGCCCGCGAGGCGCGGGAGGCCGAGCGGGTCAGCGGCATGACCGACGAGCAGTGGTTCGCCATGGCCGAACCCGCCCTCACCGCCCAACTCGACGCTGCGAAGTTCCCGCACGTCCTGCGCCTGGGCGACGCGTGGCGCAGGGCCGACAAGGCGCTCGTCGCCGACCCCATGTGGCGGTTCAAGTTCGGCCTGGGCGTGGTGCTGGACGGAATCGGAGCTCTGATTCAGGCCCGCGCCGGCGGGGCCTAGCCGATCGCCCGGCAGCACTCTAGGGTCGCGCAACTTTTCGCCCCCAGTCGAGTGCGTTGATGCAAAAGCTTCTCCTCAGCGTGGCCCTTTCGGCCCTGTTCTCCAGCGCGGCCATGGCCGCCTCCCCGACACTCGACGTCGGCCGGATCATGACCGACATCAAGGTGCTGTCGTCCGACGAATACGAGGGCCGCGCGCCGGCCAGCGAGGGCGAGAAGAAGACCGTCGCCTACCTGATCGAGCAGATGCAGAACGCCGGCCTGCGACCGGCCGGGGACCTGCAGAAGGACGGCGCGCGCGCCTGGACCCAGGACGTGCCGCTGGTCCGTTCGGCCACCAAGGGCCCGGTCAACGTCAGCGTCACCCTGGGCGGCGAGACCAAGACCTGGACGCAGGGCGAGGACATCGCCATCCGCGCCACCATGATCGGCGACCACCTGACCGTGAAGGACGCCCCGGTCGTGTTCGTCGGCTATGGCGTCAAGGCGCCGGAGCGCAGGTGGGACGACTTCAAGGGCGTGGACCTGAAGGGCAAGGTGGCCCTGGTCCTGGTCAACGACCCCGACTTCGAAACGGGCGAGGGCGACTTCGGCGGCAAGGCGATGACCTACTACGGCCGCTGGACCTACAAGTTCGAGGAGGCGGCCCGCCAGGGCGCGATCGGCTTCCTGGTGATCCACGAGACCGCACCGGCCTCCTACGGCTGGGCCACGGTCAAGAACTCCAACACCAACGAGATCTTCGACGTGATCCGCAAGGATCCCAGGACCGACCACGCACCGCTGGAAGGCTGGGTCCAGAAGGACAGCGCCGTGGCGATGCTGAAGGCCGCCGGCCTCGACTTCGACGCACTCAAGAAGCAGGCCCAGACCCGGGCGTTCAAGCCGGTGGAGCTGAAGGGCGTGACCTTCTCGACCGACTACGCGGTCGACGCCGAGAAGGTGGTCTCGCACAATGTCGTCGGCGCGATCCCGGGCGCGAAGCACCCCGACGAGCGTGTCTTCTACACCGCCCACTGGGACCACCTGGGCGTGGGCCTGCCCGACGCCAAGGGCGACAAGATCTACAATGGCGCGCTCGACAACGCCTCGGGCACGGCGATGCTGCTCGAACTGGGCCGCACCTTCGCCAAGGGGCCGAGGCCGGACCGCACGGTGGTCTTCATGTCCGTGACGGCCGAGGAGAAGGGCCTGCTGGGCTCGGAGTACTACGCCTCGGCGCCGCTCTACCCGCTGGCCACCACGGTGGGCGTGATCAACATGGACGGCGTGGGCCCGAACGGCCTGGCCAAGGACTTCACCACCTCGGGCGACGCCCCGCTGACCCTGCAGGACGAGTTGATCACGGTGGGCAAGGCGCACGACCGCTACTACAGCCCCGACCCGCGGCCGGAGGCGGGCAGCTTCTTCCGCTCGGACCACTTCCCCTTCGCCAAGGTCGGCGTGCCGGCCATCAGCTTCGGCGGCGGCCAGGACCTGGTCGAAGGCGGCAAGGCGGCGGGGATCGCCAAGCGCACGGCCTACACCGCCAACCAGTACCACCAGCCCGCCGACGAGTTCGACCCGAACTGGGACCCGAAGGGCTTCCAGGCCGACGGAACCCTGCTGTTCGAACTGGGCCAGCACCTGGCGAACAGCCGCAACTGGCCGGAGTGGAAGACGGGCGCGGAGTTCAAGGCCGAGCGCGACAAGACCAAGGCGAAAAGGAAGTAGGCGGCGGGCGCGGCGCTGGGCCCGCGCCTCGCCCGCGCGGAACATCTTGAGAACTTCAGCGCACGCCGCTACCTAAGGCGCGGCACGACGAGGGAGGCCCGCATGGCCCAATCCGGAAAGATCCGCTGCGGCATCGGCGGCTGGACGTTCGAGCCCTGGCGGGGCGTGTTCTACCCGGCGGGCCTCTCGCAGAAGAAGGAG
Source organism: Phenylobacterium sp. (assembly GCF_004297125.1). GTDB lineage: Bacteria > Pseudomonadota > Alphaproteobacteria > Caulobacterales > Caulobacteraceae > Phenylobacterium. The sequence continues at coordinate 264,784 of NZ_SCVD01000039.1, forward strand.
CTGGAGTACGCCAGCCGCCGCCTCACGGCGATCGAGATCAACGGCACCTACTACTCCAGCTTCAAGCCGGACAGCTGGGCCAAGTGGCGGGAGTCGACTCCCGAAGGGTTCAAGTTCGCGGTGAAGGCTTCGCGGTTCTGCGTGAACCGCAAGAAGCTGACCGACGCCAAGCCCTCGATCGAGATGTTCATGGGCCAGGGCATGGACGAGCTGGGCGACCGCCTGGGACCGATCCTGTGGCAGTTCATGGCCACCAAGAAGTTCGACTACGACGATTTCGCGGGCTTCTTCGACCTGCTGCCGGACAGGCTGAACGGCGGGAAGCTCCAGCACGTCATCGAGGTGCGCAATGGCACCTTCGCGGACCCGAAGTTCGTGGGCCTCTGCCGCGACCGGGGCGTCGCCATCTGCGTCTCGGAGAACGAGAACTATCCGCTGATCCCGGACGTGACCGCGGACCTGGTCTACCTGCGGCTGATCTCGGCGGACGACCGGATCGAGACCGGCTATGCGCCCAAGGACCTGGATCTCTGGGCCGGCCGGTTCAAGGACTATGCGGCGGGCGACATCCCCGGCGACTTCAAGCCCGTCGACCGCACCGGCCTGCCCGAGACCCCGCGCGACGTCTACGCCTTCGTCATCCACGAGGGGAAGGTCCGCGCGCCGGCGGCGGCGATGGAGTTCATCAAGCGGGTGGATCCGGACTTCGAGATCCCCGCCTGAGCGGGCTCTGGATCGCAGCTCCGATTGAATCGGAGCTGCGATCCAGGTCTTTGATTTGGCGCGTTTTCTGGCGGCGAACCGGTATCCACTTCGCCGGAAAGCGCTCTAAGACGCCAGCGACCGGTCGCGGACGTCCATCCAGTCGGACAGGGACATCGGCAGCTTCTCCGGAGGCAGGCTCCGCCCGCCGACCGGCGAGGGCACCGGCGTGCAGACCCCGGGGCCGGTGATGAAGGGAATCCGCAGCCGCGTGGCCGCTTCCACCTCCGCGCGGCGGCGGACGTTGGTGACGCCCGGCCAGATGCGCCGCTGCTTGTAGTGGACGAGGCGCTCGGCGAAGCGGCGCAAGGCCGACAGCCGCATCAGGTTGTCGCCTTCCGGAAGCACCAGCGTCACGCTGTTCACGGCCTCCAGCGCCAGCTTCTCGATCTCGAAGCCAGGGTCGGTGACCCGAAGATCGATCGCCCCGAAATGCGGCTCGAGCAGCGCTTTCGCCTGGCGTAGTCCCGTGTAGGCGGGATCGCGCGGCACGTCGTAGATGGTGGCGGCCAGTTCGCTTCGCCGATCGGTGGGCAGGTCCGCCAGCAGGGCCATGTAGGCGTCCCGCTGCGAGGGCCGCGCGAGGCTGGTGAAACAGATCGGCACGAAGATCAGCGAACCCTTCGGCCGCTCGGAGAGCAGCCGCGCGGCGATGCCGACGCAGCCCGCGTCGAAGCCGCTGGCCTCCTTGGGCATGTGATCGACCCCGTCGACCACGCAGACATGGGTCTTGGCGTTCTGGGGGATGTACATCACCACGTCGCCGTAGAAGACGCCGCGGGGGATGAAATAGACGCCCTGCACGCCTTCCCAGGCGGGCGGCGGCGGTGGCGGCGGCTCCAGGAGCTGCCGCTTCAGGGATGGCGGCGCGGAGGTCCAGTCGGGTCCGTCCTTGGCGACGGGCTCCGGGGCCTGCGGCTCACCCCCGCCGCGGCTTTCCGGCAGGATGCGGGTCAACCGGCCGCCGGGGGGAAGTCTCGACGGGTCGGCGACCGCCTCGACGATCTGCCGGGCGTCCAAGGAGGCGAACGCCGTCACCGCCGAATGGGAGCCTTCGAAGACCAGCAGCGCGACCTCGCCGTCGTCGGCCGTTCCGAACAGGTGCCGCTGCAGTTCGTCGGACAGCCGGCGCAGCTCGGCCAGGTCCAGTTCGTCGGACCTCGGGTCGGTGAGCAGGAAACTGACCTCGGTGAGCGGCGCGAACCGGCGCGGCCAGCTCCAGCGGGTTTCCAGGTAGGCGCTGGCGAACTTGTGGACGAGTTGTTCCAGCGCAGCCTGCGGCATGATCCCGCTATGGGCGGAGATGTCCACGCGGAGGCAGGCGACGGCGGTCACAACCCGGAATCCTTCATCTTCACCATGGCCAATCTTCAGTTGGGCAGTTCACGAGCCCAGCCCTTCGATTAGGTTAAGGTTTTCCGGCATTCCGAGAGGCGCGGCCGGCCGGTCGGCGATTCCCCTCGGCGGGCGGCCGGGGCTTGACTGGCCCTGCGTCACGAAACCGCAGATGGCGTCGAAGAGGAAAGGGACCCCGATGAGCGATCTCGCGATGGACGACCTGATGTTCCGGCCCGGCCTGATGAAGGGCCAGCGGATCCTGATCACCGGCGGCGGCACGGGACTGGGCAAGGTGATGGCCGAGGCCTGCGTGATGCTGGGGGCCGAGGTCTATATCTGGGGCCGGCGCGGCAGCGTGATCGAAGCCACGGCCAAGGAACTGACCGACGGCCAGGGGCACGTCGCTGGCGGCCGCTGCGTCGGCATGGCCTGCGACATCCGGGTCCCCGAGGCGATCCACGACGCCATGGACGAGGTGTGGGCCGGCGGGGCCCTGACCGGCCTGGTCAACAATGCGGCCGGCAATTTCATCAGCCGCACGGAGGACCTGTCGCCCAAGGGCTTCGACGCCATCGCCAACATCGTGTTCCGGGGCTCGTTTTTCGTGACCTTGGACGCGGGCAAGCGCTGGCTGGCCGAGGGCAAGCACGCCTCGGTGGTCTCGATCCTGACCACCTGGGTCTGGCACGGCGGGCCGTTCACGGTGCCGTCGGCCATGTCCAAGGCCGGCCTGAACGTGATGACCCAGTCGCTGGCGGTGGAATGGGGCGGGCGCGGCATCCGCCTGAACGCCATCGCGCCCGGCCCCTTCCCGACCGAGGGCGCCTGGGCGCGGCTCAATCCGTCCAGCGCCGTGGGCGGCGGCGAGAAGGCCGACCCGACCATCCCGCTCGGCCGCAACGGCGAGATGCGGGAACTGGCCAACCTGGCCGTCTATCTGCTGGATCCGGGGTCGGCCTATGTGAACGGCCAGACCATCGCCATCGACGGCGGGTCCCACCTGCAGGGCGGCGGCGGCTTCTCGCGGCTGGCGGCCTGGGGCGACGCCGAGTGGGAGGCGGCGCGCAACTCGATCAAGGCTTCGAACGAGAAGGACCGCGCCCAGCGCACGGTCTGAAGCCCCCATGAAAAAGACGCCCCGGGGGAGGGGCGTCTTTGGGTGTTCCGTAGTCTTCGCTAGACGCGTTGCTTACGCGCCGCCGGGGAAGCGCATCGGGATCTTCACGTCGCCCGACTTGTCACCCATGGGCATGGCCTCGGCCACGCACAGGGCGGCCTTGTCGAAGCCCTTGCCGGGAGCGCTGTCCGACAGGACGGAGCAGCCCGCCAGCTTGCCGCCATTGGCCGTGCACTGAAGCATCACCGTCGCGGCGTCGCGCGTGTTGGCGTTCTTGGTCAGGCACTTGGCCATGCTTTCCTGGAAAGACGCAGCACTAGACGCGCCAACCAGAGCAAAGCTCAGAGCAATACCACCGAAAAGAGAGACAGCCTTCTGCATCCCCACCTCCTGTTGAGAAACGATGTTGAGGGGAATACCCGCCGGCGGTGAACGAACCCTAAATTTCTCAACAAAATGGGAAAAGTGAGAATCGGTTAGGGAGTTCCGTTCAGCATAGCCAGGCTGGCGGGGTGTGCCCCAAGGCGAAGTGGACACGCGGGGAGAACACCCATGAAGCGCTTTCGGCTCGATGATCTGCCGTTGATGGTAAAGGTGGGCTTCGCGCCCGCGCTCGCTCTGGTGATGCTGGCCATGCTGGCCGCAGGCGCCGTCGCGCTGCAACGGAACCAAATGGGCGAGTTGGACCGCGTGGTCCACACCGACATGCCCAACACCCTGCGCATGCAGGACATCTCGGAGCAGATCACGGGGGTTCACGGCGACCTCTACCTCCTGCTCACCCACCAGGCCGCCCAGATCGAGCCCGAGAAGATCGGCGACCAGGGCAAGGCCCTGTTGGCGAAGGTCGACGCGATCTCCAAGGACGTCGCCGCCGTGCGGGCCAAGGCCCCGGCCGCCCGGCGCCCGCAGTACGACAAGCTGCTCAAGGACCTGAAGGAAACCCGCGAGGCGCTGGACATCATCATCGCGATGACCTCCGCCGACTTCGCCTCCGCCGCCGGCTTCGCCGCGCCCTTCGAGGATCAGTACGCGAAGATGAGCTCCAACCTGGAGGCCATCGTCGAGGCCACCCAGGCCGAGACCAACCGCCAGGCCGCCGCTTCGGCCGACCGGGCCAAGGCCGCCCAGACCGTGACGATCGCCGCCTCGCTGGCCACCCTGCTGATCACCGGCGCGGTCGCGGTCTTCCTCGTGCTGAACATGCGCCGGGCCGTGCAACGCATCGCCGGCGCCACCGAGCGGCTGTCACGCGGCGACAACGAGGTCGACCTCGACAAGCTGCAACGCAAGGACGAGCTGGGCGCCATCGTGAACTCGCTCACGGTCTTCCGCGACAACCAGCTCAACCTCGACCGCCTGCGCAAGGAACAGGAGGACGAACGCGCCGCCACCGAGGCCAACCGCCGCGAGACCGCCGCCGCCGCCGAGGCCGAGGCCGAGGAACAGGGCCGCGTGGTGGACTCGCTGGCCGGCGGGCTCGAGCGCCTGGCCGCGGGCGACCTGACGGTCCGCCTGAACCAAGGCTTCCCGGGCGCCTACGAGAAGCTCCGAAACGACTTCAACGACGCCGTGGTCAAGCTGGAGAAGGCCCTGTCGGCCATCGCCGTCTCGACCTCCGCCATCCGCTCCGGCGGCGGCGAGATCGCCCAGGGCGCCGACAACCTGTCGCAACGCACCGAGCGCCAGGCCGCGACCCTGGAAGAGACCGCCGCGGCGCTGGATGAGATCACCGCCACCGTGCAGCGTTCGGCCGAGGGCGCAGCCCAAAGCCGCGAGGCCGTGGCCGCCGCCAAGACCGAGGCCGAGCGCTCCGGCGAGGTGGTCAGCAAGGCCGTGGCCTCGATGACCGAGATCGAACGCTCAGCCCGCGAGATCAGCCAGATCATCGGCGTGGTCGACGAGATCGCCTTCCAGACCAACCTGCTGGCGCTGAACGCCGGCGTCGAGGCGGCCCGGGCCGGCGACGCGGGCAAGGGCTTCGCCGTGGTGGCCTCCGAAGTTCGGGCGCTGGCCCAGCGCTCCGCGGAATCGGCCAAGCAGATCAAGAGCCTGATCTCCACCTCCACCAGCCAGGTGGCGGAGGGCGTCAGCCTGGTCGGCGAGACCGGTCAGGCCCTGCACCGCATCGTCGCCCACGTCGACGAGATCTCGAAGCTGGTCGGCGAGATCGCCATGTCGGCCAAGGAAGAGGCCACAGGCATCGCCGAGGTGAACACCGCGGTGAACCAGATGGACCAGGTGACCCAGCAGAACGCGGCGATGGTGGAAGAGACCACCGCCGCCAGCCGGATGCTGGCCGACCAGACCGAAGAGCTGTTCGGCCTGGTGTCGCGGTTCAAGGTCGACCAGGGCGCAGCCCAGGCCCCCGCCGCCTACGCCCCGGCCCCGGCTCCGCGCGCCGAAACCCGCGCCAGGACCTTCCGCACCGCCGGCGCTACGGCGCTGGCTGTTGCGCCCGAAATGGCGGAGGCCGCGGACGACTGGACCGAGTTCTGACCGCTCGACGAGATCGCGGCGGGGGACCATACCCGCCTCGGTAGCGGGGCCGGCGCAGGGGACCATACCTGCGCCGGCCCTTTCCGTTTGCGTAAACGCCCGGCGACTCTAATATGACACCCGTCAAGTTTTCCGGGGGCGTTGGGGTTCGCATGTCGCAGGTCGCTTATCTTCCCGTCGGCAAGCGGGAGCAGACCAAGGTCCAGAACCGCCAGGCGATCCTGGACGCGGCGCGCGAGGTGTTCGGCGAGCTGGGCTACGAGGCGGCCACGGTGCGCGACATCATCCGCCGCACCGGCCTCGCGGCCGGCACCTTCTACAACTACTACCGCTCGAAGGAGGAGGTGTTCGCCGCCCTCGCCGACGATGGCGCGCGCCGTTTCGCCCCGATCCTGAAGAGCCTGCGCGGCAGCGGCGGTCCGCTCGACAGCTTCGTGCGCGACGCGATCCGGGCCTATTTCGAATTCATGGCCGACGAGCACATCTCGTGGGCCGCCCGCCGGCCGGCCGGCGAGATGCAGCCCCACGTGCATGGCGAGACCCCTGAGATGGCCGCCGTGTTCGCGGAGGTGAAGGACGCCATCGAGAGCGCCATCAACGAGGGCCGCGGCCCGGTCTCCGACACTGAATACATGGCCGCCGCCTGCATCGGCATCGCCCGCGAGGTCTGCGACAAGATGCTGATGCGCCGGCCGATCGACACGGCGAAGGCCGCCGATTTCGCCTCCGAGATGATCCTGAACGGTCTGAAGGGGCTGCCCGGGGCGACCTGCTGATGGCGTCTGCCGCCGCGCAGCGCCTCATCGCCCGCACGCTCCTGTCCCTGCCTGCGCCGATCCTGCGCCTGATGGCCGGCGGCGGCGTGGTCTACAAGGGCGGCCGGACCCTCGATCCCCGCCTGCAGTTCCTGGCCGTCCAGGCCCGCAAGGGTCCGGCCATGGAGAGCCTGACGCCCGAAGAGGCCCGTCGCGGCGAGACCGAGGCTCTGCGCGCCCTCAGCGGCGACCTGGAGCCTGGCGTCCGCTGGGAACCGATCAGCGTCCCCGGCGCGGCCGGCGAGGTCCCGGCGCGGCTGTACCGTCCCGACGGCCAGGATGCGGCCGCGCCGCTGATGGTCTGGGCCCACATGGGCGGCGGCGTGATCGGCGGGCTGGAGACCAGCCACTGCTTCTGCGCCCTGCTGGCGCGCATCACCCGCGCGCCGGTGCTGTCCGTGGACTACAGGCTGGCGCCCGAGCACCGGTTCCCCGCCGGCTTGGACGACATGCTGGCCGCCTATCGATGGGCCCGCGACCGTGCCGCCGGCTACGGCGCCAGCGGCGTCGCCATCGGCGGCGATTCCATGGGCGGCAATTTCGCGGCCGTCCTCTGCCAGGACCTGAAGCGGTCGGGCGAGCCCCAGCCGGCGCTGCAACTGCTCGTCTACCCCTGCACGGACGTGGCCTCCGAGACCGCGTCCATGACCACCTACGCCGACGCGTTCCCCCTCACCCGCGGGATGATGGACTGGTTCATGGGCCACTACCTGGGCCCCGACGACGACCCGGCCGGCGCGCGCCTGTCGCCGCTGCGGGAGAAGGATGTCGCCGGCCTGGCGCCCGCCGTCATCGCCACCGCCGGCTTCGACCCACTGGTGGACCAGGGCGAGGCCTACGCCCGGGCGCTCAACGCCGCTGGCGTGACCGTGCGGTACCGTTGCTACGATAGCCTCTCCCACGCCTTCGCGGCCTTCACCGGCGCGATTCCCCAGGCCGACGCCGCCTGCCGGGAGATCGCCGGCCTGGTGCGGGGGCTCTACGAGGAGCGCGTCGCCTGATGAGAGCCCTGGTGGTGGAGCAACTGCTCCCGGACTACGCAGGCTGCGTCGTCAAGGACCTCCCGACGCCGGAGCCTGGCCCGGGCGAGGTGCGGATCAAGGTCCGCGCCGCCGCCGTCAACTTCCCCGACCTGATGCAGACCCGCGGCGAGCACCAGCACAAGCCGGCCCTGCCCTTCGTGGGCGGGCTGGAACTGGCCGGCGAAGTCGACAAGCTGGGCGGCGGCGTCACCGGCTTCGCGGTCGGCGACCCCGTGGTCTCCGGCGGCCGGGGCGGCTTCGCGGAGTACGCCATCCTGCCGGCCTCTGCCCTGCGCAGGAAGCCCGACCGGCTGAGCTTCGCCCAGGCCGCGGGCTATCCGGTGGCCTACCTCACCGCCTACGTCGCCCTGAAGCGCGCCGCCGACGCCCAGCCCGGCGAGTGGGTGCTGGTGCATGGCGCGGCGGGTGGAGTGGGCCTGGCCGCCGTCGACTACGCCAAGATCCTGGGCTGCAAGGTCATCGCCGCCTCGGCCTCCGACGAGAAGCTGGCGGTGATCCAGCGTGAGTATGACGTCGACGCCGTCGTCAACGTCACCCAGGGCTTCCGCGAACGGGTGAAGGAACTGACCGGCGGCCGGGGCGCCGACGTGATCTACGACCCCGTGGGCGGCGACGTCTTCGACGAGTCGATCCGCTGCATCGCCTTCGGCGGCCGCATCCTCTCCATCGGCTTCACCTCGGGCCGCCTGCCCGTGCTGCCGGTGAACATCGCCCTCATCAAGGGGTTCTCCGTCCACGGCGTCCGCGCCGGAGAGTACGGCCGCCAGTTCCCCGAGAAGGGCCGCGAGAACAACGAGGCGATCTGGAAGCTGGCCGAGGACGGCCTGGTGAAGCCCCGCGTCGACGCCGAATACCCCCTGGAGGCCTGGCGCGACGCCTTCGAGACGCTGGCCCAGCGCAAGGTGGTGGGCAAGACCATCATCCGGCCGGATTTGTAGGAGCCCGCATGACCATCGGCAGCGAAGAAGAACTCGAAAAGCTCAGGGCCGCCGGCCGCCTGGTGGCGCGGACGCTGAAGATCATGGGCGAGGCGCTGGAGCCGGGGATCACCACCCGCGAGCTGGACCAGATCGGCCGCCGGGTCCTGGAGACCGAGGGCGCCAAGTCCGCGCCGGAGCTGACCTACAACTTCCCGGGCGCCACCTGCATCTCGGTCGGCCCCGACGTGGCCCACGGCATCCCGGACGACCGCCAGGTGAAGGCCGGCGACCTGATCAACATCGACGTCTCGGCCGAGCTGGACGGCTTCTTCGGCGACACGGGCGCGAGCTTCGCGGTGCCGCCGGTGACCAAGCGGGTCGAGCGCCTGTGCCGCGACGGCCGCCGGGCGCTGTGGACCGGCATCCGGGCCGTGCGCCCCGGCGTCGGGCTGGGCGAGCCCGGCCGCCAGATCGAGGCCTTCGCGCGCCGGAACGGCTACAGCCTCGTCCAGAACCTCGCCAGCCACGGCGTCGGCGCCTCCCTGCACGAGGACCCCACCGAAATCCCGACGTGGCACGAACCGCGAGAGCGCCGCCGGATCACCGAGGGTCTGGTCTTCACCCTGGAGCCGTTTCTGTCCCTGGGCGCGGACTGGGTCGAGGAGATCGGCGACGGCTGGACCCTGCGGCCGCCGGGCGGCGAGCCCACGGTGCAATACGAGCATACCCTGGTCGCCACGCGGAACGGCCCGGTGGTGATGACGCTGGCGGACTGAGCCTCCGTGACCGACGAGGACCTCGCCGCGCTCAACGCGCGAGGGAATGCGCTCTCCAAGCAGGGACGGCTGGGCGAGGCCCTGGCCATCTACGAGCAGGCGCTGGCTGTCGCGCCCGGCTATTTCCCCGCCGCCTTCAACCGCGCCCGCAGCCTGCTCTACCTCGGCCGTCGACGCGAGGCGCTCTCCGCCTACGAAACGGCCACAGCCCTCGACCCCGCTTCACCCGACGCCCGCGCCGGGCTCGGCCACGCCCTGGCCAGCGTCGGCCGGTGGGCCGAGGCAGCCACAGCCTACGACGTGGCCTTCTCGTTCGCCCCAGGCTATCCCCTGCTGGCCGGCTATCGCCTGCACGCCAAGATGAAGGTCTGCGCCTGGGACGGCTTCGACGACGCAGTCGCCGACCTGGAGACGCGGATCGACGCGGGTCAGCTCGCCGCCGCGCCCTTCCCGCTCGCCGCCCTGCCGATCTCCGCCGCCCGCCAGCGCCGCTGCGCCGAACTCTACGCCGCGGGCCTCGCGCCCGCCGCGCCTTTGCCCCCGCCGGCTCCGGCGCCCGGACCTCGCCTTCGGGTCGGCTACTTCTCCGCCGACCTCCACGAGCACGCCACCGCCTACCTGATGGCGGAGTTCTTCGAACTGCACGACCGCAGGGCCTTCGAGGTCACCGCCTTCTCCTATGGCCCGGCCAGCGACGGCCCCATGCGCCGGCGCCTGAAGGGCGCGTTCGAGCGGTTCTACGACGTCAGCCGGATGGCACCGTCCCAGGTCCGCGACCTCGCGCGCGGCCTCGGCATCGACATCGCCGTCGACCTGAAGGGCTTCACCACCGATTCCCGCCCCGAGATTTTCGCCGAGCGCCCCGCGCCGGTGCAGGTGAGCTGGCTGGGCTTCCCGATGACCACTGGGGCGCCGTTCATGGACTATGTGATCGCCGACCGGACGGTGATCCCGCCGGACCGCCGGGGCGATTTCTCCGAGGCCGTCGCCTGGCTGCCCCACAGCTACCAGCCCAACGACCGCACGCGAGAGCTCGGCCCCACCACGAGCCGCGCCGACCACGGCCTGCCGGACGACCGCTTCGTCTTCTGCAGCTTCAACGCCCTCTACAAGGTCACGCCGGCCGCGTTCTCGACCTGGATGCGTATCCTTGACGCCGTCCCCGGCGCGGTGCTCTGGCTGCTTGAGGACGAGCCGGCCGCCGCCGCCAACCTGCGCGCCGCGGCCGCCGCGCGGGGCGTCGACGCCGCGCGGTTGATCTTCGCCGGCAAGGTGGGCCAGGCCCAGCATCTGGAGCGCCTGACCCACGCCGACCTCTTCCTCGACAGCTGGCCCTACAACGCCCACACCACCGCCAGCGACGCCCTGTGGGCCGGCCTGCCGCTGGTCACCCTGGCCGGCGAGACCTTCGCCGCGCGGGTCGCCGCCAGCCTGCTCCTCGCCTGCGGCCTCGCCGAACTGGTCACCACCAGCCCGGCCCGGTTCGAGGCCCTGGCCATCGCTCTCGCCCACGACCCGGACCGGCTCGCCGGCTTGCGCGCCCGCACGGCCGAGGCCCGCGACACGGCGCCCCTTTTCGACACGCCCAAACTTGCCCGAGCCGTGGAGGACCTCTATCGGCGCATGCACGCCCGCCGGTTGGCTGGCCTGGCGCCGGAGGCTCTCGCCTGAAATCCCTTTTGGGACCGGTGGTTGACAGCCCGCCGCCCATCCACTATCCACCGCCGCTCGATTTTCGACCCCGGAGCTTTCGTCGTGAAGCGCACTTTCCAACCGTCCCGCCTCGTGCGCGCGCGCCGTCACGGCTTCCGCCTTCGCATGTCCACGAAGAACGGTCAGAAGATCCTGGCGCGCCGCCGCGCCAAGGGCCGCAAGCGCCTGAGCGCCTAGCCTCAGGCTAGCCCGAGGTGTCCGCGTGACGGACGCCGCCCCGCTCATCCAGAAATTGACCAAGCGCAGCGAGTTCCTCGCCTGCGCCCAGGCCCCCTCGTGCGCGAAGGGGGCCGTCGTCGTTCAGGCCAGGCCCCGCGGCGACGAGACGCCCTTGGTGCGCGTCGGCTTCACCGCCACCAAGCGCATCGGCGGCGCCGTGCAGCGCAACCGGGCCAAGCGCCGGATGCGCGAGGCCGCCCGGGCGATCCTGCCCGAATTCGCCAGCCCCGGCGTCGACTATGTGATCATCGCCCGCGGGGGCGTGCTAAAGCGCCCCTGGGCCCGTTTGCTTGACGATGTGAAAAGCGCGCTGATAAGGCTCGCCGCCGACGGCGCGGCCCCCCAAGTCTAGACGGCCCCGCCCCTTCTCCTCCTCGACGGAAACCCGCGTCCCGCTCATGAGAGACGACAACACCCGCAACACGATCATCTTCTTCGTGTGCGCGGCCCTCCTGCTCCTGGTCTACCAGGTGTTCGTGATCGACCCGCAGGCCAAGCGCCAGGCGGAGGAGCGCGCCCGCCAGGCGCCCGCCGCTGCGACCGCCACGGTCAATGGCCCCGCCGCGCCCTCCGTGCCGCAGGCCGTGACCCGCGACGCCGCGGTGGCCGCCACGCCACGGGTGCCGATCGCCACGCCGGCGCTGAAGGGTTCGCTGTCGCTGAAGGGCGCCCGGATCGACGACCTCTATCTCGTGAAGTACCGCGAGACGCTGGACAAGAACTCGCCCGCCGTCGAACTGCTGCGCCCCGAGGGCACCCAGTACGCCTGGTTCGCCGACGTGGGCTGGACCGGCGCGAACATCGCCGGACTGCCCGGCCCGCAGACCGTCTGGACCCTGGCCCAGGGCTCCGTCCTCGCGCCCGGCCAGCCGGTGACCCTGACCTACGCCAGCGGCCAGGGCCTCACCTTCACCCGGGTGATCTCGGTCGACGACAAGTACATGTTCACGGTGGTCGACACCGTCGCCAACACCGGCGGTCAGCCGGTGACGCTGGCCCCCTTCGGCTCGATCCAGCGCCAGGGTGTTCCCCCGACGCTGGGCAAGAACGGCGTGGTGCATGAAGGCGGCATGGGCTGGATCGAGAAGCGCCGGCCGCTGAAGTACGCCAAGTGGCAGAAGGACGGCACCAGCCCGACCTACACCGCCACGGGCGGCTGGATCGGCATCACCGACCACTACTGGCTGGCCGCGGTCATCCCGGCCCAGAACGAGCAGATCCAGGGCCAGTACCGCCTGACCAAGGCGCCCGGCCTGAACCTGCTGGACGCCAACTACGTGGGCCAGGCCAAATCCATCGGGGCCGGCCGGCAGATCACCCACACCATGCACGTCTTCGCCGGCGCCAAGCAGGCGCCGATGCTGAAAGACTACGAGACCAAGCTGGGCATCGCCCACCTGGACGAGGCCATCGACTGGGGCATGCTGTGGTTCCTGACCCGGCCGGTCTCGGACTTCCTGGCCTACATCTACAAGCACGTCGGCAACTTCGGCGTCGCCATCCTGATGCTCACCGTCGTCGTGCGCCTCATCTTCTTCCCGCTCGCCAACAAGCAGTACGAGTCGATGACGAAGATGAAGAAGGTGCAGCCGGCGATGGAGGAGCTGCGCAAGAAGTACAAGGACGACCCCGCCAAGCAGCAGCAGGAGCTTCTGGCCCTCTACCAGCGCGAGAAGGTCAACCCGCTGGCGGGCTGCCTGCCGATCTTCCTGCAGATCCCGGTGTTCTTCGCCCTGTTCAAGGTGCTGCAGCTGGCCATCGACATGCGCCACGCGCCGTTCGTGGGCTACATCAAGGACCTGTCGGCGCGCGACCCGACCACGATCTGGAACCTGTTCGGGGCGATCCCGTGGGATCCGGGCTCGGCGCCCTTCATCGGCGCCATCCTGGCCACCAGCCTGCACATCGGCATCCTGCCGATCCTCTACGGCGCGACCACCTGGCTCACCACCTCCATGAGCCCCCCGGCGCCCGACCCGATGCAGCAGCGGATCTTCCAGCTCATGCCGCTGCTGTTCACCTTCATCATGGCGCAGTTCGCGATCGGCCTGCTGGTCTACTACACGTGGTCGAACATCCTGACGGCCATCCAGCAGTACGTGATCATGCGGCGTTTCAAGGTGGACAACCCGATCGACAAGCTGATCGGCAAGATCACCGGCAAGGCCAAGGCGGCGGGATGAGCGAGCCCTCCTCCAGCCCCTTCGACGCCGAAGCGCTGGAGGCGGCCCGGGTCTTCTTCGCCCATCCGGTCACCTTCATGATGGGCGCCGTGGCCATGGAGGGCCTGCCGCCGGCCGACCTGCCGGAGGTGGCCTTCGCCGGCCGGTCCAATGTGGGCAAGTCGTCGCTGATCAACGCGGTCACCGGTCGCAACCACCTGGCGCGCGCCTCCACCGCGCCCGGCCGCACGCGCGAGATCAACTTCTTCGTGGCCGACGAGACGCTGCGGCTGGTCGACCTGCCGGGCTACGGCTTCGCCAAGGTCAGCCGGGGCGAGAAGAACAAGTTCCAGAACCTGGGCCGTGCGTACCTTCGTGGCCGGCCGAACCTGAAGCGCGCCTATCTGCTGATCGACAGCCGGCACGGCCTGAAGGACGTGGACCTCGAGGCCATGGAGGCCTTCGACCTGGCCGCCGTCTCCTACCAGATCGTGCTGACCAAGGCCGACAAGCTGAAGCCGCGCGACGTGGCCCAAACCGCCGCCGAGACGCTCCGCAAGATCGCCAAGCGCCCGGCGGCCTTTCCGCGGGTGCTGGCCACCTCGGCCGAGAAGGGCGACGGCATCCCCGAACTCCGCGCCGAGATCGTCGCGGCCTGCGCCACCTGAGCCCATGCAAGGCGGCGTGCTCGACGTCTACATCGGCTACGACCGCCAGGAGGTCGTGGCCTATCATGTCCTGGTCCAGAGCATCCTGGAGCGCAGCTCGCGGCCGGTCCGGTTCACGCCCGTCAACCTGGCGAACCTGAAGGGGGTCTTCGCGCGCGAGGCGGCCGCGACCCAGTCCACCGAATTCTCGTTCTCGCGGTTCCTGACGCCCTACCTGTCCGGCTACGCTGGCTGGTCGCTGTTCATGGACTGCGACATGCTGGCCCGCGCCGACATCGCCGAACTGTTCGCCCTGGCCGACGACCGCTACGCCGTCATGGTCGCCCAGCACGACTATGCGCCCCGCGACACGGTGAAGTTCCTGGATCACGTCCAGACCCGCTACGCCAAGAAGAACTGGTCCAGCGTCATGCTGCTGAACAACGCCCGCTGCCGGGCGCTGACGCCGCAGTACGTCAACGAGGCCTCGGGGCTCCAGCTCCACCAGTTCCACTGGCTGGAAGGCGAGGACCAGGTCGGCGCCCTGCCGCTGGAGTGGAACTGGCTGGTCGGGGAGTACGACTTCAACGCCGACGCCAGGATCGCCCACTTCACCCGCGGCGGCCCCTATTTCGAGGCCTATGCCGACTGCGACTACGCCGATGAATGGCGCGCGGCGGAGGCCCGGGCGACCGCCGCCCTGGGCAAGCTCGCGCCGCCTATCGGCGACGCCACGACGGCCTGAGCCGATGGACCGGGCGGCTCTCTACGCAGCCGGACTGCGGCAACTGCGCGAGCAGCGGCCGGCGGAGGCGGCGGAGACCTTCCGGCGGCTCCTGCAGATCGCGCCGGAGCATTTCGAAGGGCGGGTCGATCTGGGCGTGGCGTTGCTCTCGCTCGGCCGATCCGCCGAGGCGGAGGCGGCCTTCCGTGAGGCGCTGGTCGCCCGCCCGGCTCACCCGATGGCGTTGAAGAACCTTGGCGTTCTGCTGATGGAGCAGTCGCGCCACGCCGACGGCCTGGCCTTGGCGGACGCCGTCCTGGCGCGAGAGCAGAACCATCGCCAGGCGCTGTTGTTGCGCGGCGCCGCGCTCGCCGGCGCGGGACAGGTCGAGGAGGCCGTCGGAGCCTACGGGCGGGTGCTCGCCGCCCGCCCCGACGATCACGAGGCGCTGACCCAGCTCGGCCTCGCGCAAGCGGCGCTTCAGCAGTATGGCGCCGCTCTCGAGGCCCTGGACCGGGCCGTTGCGCTGCGGCCCGACGACCCCTTCGCGCGATCCCGCCGCGGCGCCCTGCGCCTGCAACTCGGAGACTTCGGCGGCTGGACCGACTACGAAGCGCGCCTCGACCTGCGCCGCTTCCTGACGCGGTCGGGGGGCATCATCACCCCGGCCATCGCCGGCCAGTTGACCCGCAGCGCGGCCGGCGCCGAAGTCCTCGCGGACCGCCGGGTGCTGCTGTTGGGCGAGCAGGGGATCGGCGACCAGCTCATGTTCGCCAGCATGATCCCCGACGTCGCCCGCACGGCGGCCGCAGTGAGCTGCGTCTGCGACCCGCGCCTGGTGCGGCTGTTCGCGAACTCGTTCGATCAGGTCCGGTTCGACGGCCCCCTGACGGCGCAGATCCGCCGCAACGAGATCGACGCCGTCTTGGCCATGGGCAGCCTGGGCGGGATGTTCCGCACCCGGAAGGCGGATTTCCCGGGCTCGCCCTACCTGCGGCCGCGCCCGGCGATCCGCGACGCCTGGGCCCAGCGGCTCGGCCCGGCGTCGGGACGCCTGCGGGTCGGTCTATCCTGGCGAGGCGGGTTGCCCAGCACGCGGCGCAACGAGCGGTCCCTGTCGCTGGAGCAGTTGCGGCCCTTGCTCGCCCTGCCCGCCTGCGAGTTCGTCAGCCTGCAGTACGGCGAGGTCGAGGCCGAGGTCGCCGGATCCGGCGCGCCGATCCGCGCCTTTCCCCCGGCGGACATCGACGACTTCGAGGACCTCGCCGGTCTCGTCGCCAACCTCGACGTGGTGGTCTCGGTGCAGACCGCCCTGGTCCATCTCGCAGGCGCCCTCGGCAAGTCCTGCCTGACCCTGGTCCCGCACAATCCGGAATGGCGGTACGGGGCCCGCGGCGAGACCATGCCCTGGTACGGCGCCGTACGCCTGTTTCGCCAGGGCGAGCCCGGAGCCTGGGCGCCGGTGATCGACCAGGTCGCCGAGGCGCTGCGCGGCCTCTCGCCGGGCTCCGCGTCGATCGGCGGCTAGGCATCCGCAGCGTCACCCGGCTAACTGGCCGACAAACCCTAGAGGCCGCCATGATCCAGACCGACTCCCGCGCCGTCTTCGACGAGGAGCTGAACCTGTTCCGCGACCAGGTGCGGAAGTTCTACGACCGTGCGCTCATCCCCAACCTGGACCGCTGGGAGGCCGAGGGCATCGTCGACCGCGACTTCTGGCGGGCCTGCGGCGAGGCCGGGATCCTGTGCCCCACCGTGCCGGCCGAGTACGGCGGCCTGGGCCTGGACTTCCGCTACAACGCCGTGATCTCCGAAGAGCTGTTCTACGCGGGCTCCAGCGCCGGGATCACGCTGCAGTCGGACATCGTCGCTGACTACATCGCCAACTACGGCTCGGAAGAGCAGAAGCAGGAGTGGCTGCCGAAGATGGTCTCCGGCGAGGCGATCACCGCCATCGCCATGACCGAGCCGGGCACGGGGTCCGACCTTCAGGCCGTGCGCACCACCGCGAAGAAGGACGGCGACCACTACGTCGTCAACGGCTCGAAGACCTACATCACCAACGGCCAGAACGCCGACCTGATCATCGTCGTCGCCAAGACCGATCCCGACGCCCGCGCCAAGGGCATCTCGCTCATCCTGGTCGAGGCCACGCGCGAGGGCTTCAAGCGCGGCCGCAACCTGGACAAGATCGGCCAGCACTCGGCCGACACCTCGGAGCTGTTCTTCGAGGACGTCCGGGTGCCTCTGACCAACTGCCTGGGCGAGGAAGGCAAGGGCTTCGCCTATCTGATGAGCCAGCTTCCGCAGGAGCGCCTGGGCATCGCCGTCCAGGCCCAGGCCGCCGCCCAGCGCGCCTTCGACGAGGGCGTGAAGTTCACCAAGGAGCGCAAGGCGTTCGGCCAGTCGGTGTTCGACTTCCAGAACACCCGCTTCACCCTGGCCGGCCTCAAGGCCAAGATGCAGGCCGGCTGGGCGCACCTGGACTGGTGCATCGCCCGTCACCTGGAAGGCAAGCTCACCGCCGCCGAGGGCTCCGCCGCCAAGCTGTTCCACACGGAGCTGCAATGGGAGGTCTGCGACGCGGCCCTGCAGCTCCACGGCGGCGCCGGATACATGAACGAGTATCCGATCGCGCGGCTGTGGCGCGACGCGCGCGTGCAGCGGATCTACGGCGGCACCAGCGAGATCATGAAGGAAGTCGTCGCCCGGACCCTGTAGCGACGCAAAAGTCCGAAGCCCGACGCAACAAGCGGGGCCGTGCGGCGTTCTCCTGTCGTCAAGTCAGGGAGCCAGCGCACATGAACTCGTCCACTGTCGCCCCGGAGCGCGAGGCCGGATCGCGCTCCACCGTCCGCCGCGCCAATCGCCTGCTGGCCGCCCTGTCGGCTCGCGATTTCGCCGTGCTGGAGCCGCACCTGGAGTTGGTGACCCTGCAGCGCGGCAAGGTGCTGTTCGAGCCCGGCGACGAGGTCACCACCACCTATTTCCCCTGCCACCGCACGATGGCGTCCCTGCTGATCGTCACCCGCGACGGCCGCGAGGTCGAGGCGGCCACCATCGGGCGCGAAGGCGCGGTCGGCGGCATCGTCAGCGAGGGCCATAAGCCGGCGTTCGGTCGCGCCCTCGTCCAGGTCGGCGGCGACGCCCTGGCCATCAACACCAGCCACCTGGAGGCCGCCAAGACCGGCTCGCCCCGGTTCGGGGACCTGTTCTCGCGGTACGCGGACGCCCTCCTCGCCCAGATGATGCAGTCTGTGGCGTGCAACGCCCTGCACCGCACCGAGGAGCGTTGCGCCCGCTGGCTGCTCGCCACCCACGACCGGGCGGGCGACAAGATGATCCACCTGACCCAGGAAGCGCTGGCCGAGATGCTGGGCGTCCAACGCACCACCGTCACCGCCGTGACCGGCGTCCTCCAGGAACGCGGCCTGATCCGCACCCATCGCGGCCGGGTCGAGGTCCTGAACCGCCCCGGCCTCGAGCGCGCCGCCTGCGAGTGCTACCGCGCGGTCGAGGAGCACTTCGCGCGGCTGCTGCCGGAGGTGGACGTCTGAGCCGCCTCGCCCCTCCTGGCTCCAGCGAAGGGCGAGAACGCTTCACCGAGTGACAGGGGCGCCCCCGTCCGCTATCGGGACGCCCGGGTTTCGAGGACGGTGATGTGAGCCAGGATACGGAAGAGCAGGGCTGGGCGACGGCGAAGACGCTGGCCGAGGCGCTGCCCTATATCCAGATCTACGACCGCGAGACCGTGGTCATCAAATACGGCGGCCACGCCATGGGCGAGGAGTCGGTGGCCAAGCTGTTCGCCGCCGACGTCGTCCTGCTGAAGATGCTCGGGCTCCATCCTGTCGTGGTGCATGGCGGCGGGCCGCAGATCTCGGCCATGCTGGAGCGGGCCGGCGTGAAGTCGACCTTCATCGACGGCCTGCGTGTCACCGACGCCGCCACCATGGAAGTGGCCGAGATGGTCCTCTCCGGCGCGATCAACAAGGAGATCGCCAACTGGATCACCCTGGCCGGCGCCGAGGCCAAGGTCCGCGGCGTGGGCCTGTCCGGCAAGGACGCCCGGCTGATCACCGTCGAGAAGGCCACCCGGACCCGCAAGGACCCGGACAGCCTGATCGAACAGATCGTCGACCTGGGTTTCGTGGGCGAACCCAAGGCCATCGACACCACCCTGATCGAGGCCCTGATCGGCGCCGACGAGGACTACATTCCGGTGATCGCGCCGATCGGCGTCTCCGCCGAGGGCCAGACCTACAATATCAACGCCGACACGGTCGCCGGCGCCATGGCCGGCGCCCTGGACGCCAAGCGCATGCTGCTGCTGACCGACGTGGCGGGCGTGCTGGACAAGGACGGCCAGCTCATCCGCCAGCTCACCGTGGCGGAGGCCAAGGCCGCGATCGCCGATGGGGTCGCGACAGGCGGGATGATCCCCAAGCTCGAGACCGCCATCGACGCGGTGGAAGCCGGCGTGGAGGCCGTCGTGATCCTGGATGGCCGGCGACCGCACGCCATGCTGGTGGAGCTGTTCACGGAGCACGGGTCCGGCACCCTCGTCTGCCGATGAGCGCAAACCTCTTCCGGGCCGACCTCCGCCACATCGACACCTGGCTGTTCGACTTGGACAACACCCTCTACCCGGCCGAGTCCGGCTTCATGGCCGCGATCGTCGACCGGATGACCGACTTCGTGGAGAAGGTCACCGGCCTGCCCCGCGAGGAGGCGTTCAAGCTCCAGAAGTCCTACCTGTCGGAGCACGGCCTGACGCTGAAGGGCATGATGCTGAACCACGGCGTCGACCCGAGGGACTTCCACGCCATCTTCCACGACATGTCGCTGGAGGCCCTGGCCCACGACCCCGACCTGCTGGCCGCCCTGGAGCGGCTGCCCGGCCGGCGGCTGATCTTCACCAACGCCGACGACATCCATGCCGAGCGGGTGCTGGAGCGCCTGGGCCTCGGCCACCTGTTCGACGACGTCTTCCACATCGGCTCGGCCGGCTACGAGCCCAAGCCCAGCGCGGAAGCTTTCGCCCGGATCGGCGCCGCCCACGCCATCGACCCCGCCGCGACCGCCTTCTTCGAGGATAGCGAACGCAACCTGGCGCCCGCCGCCGACCTCGGCATGACCACCGTGCTGGTGGGGGCCTACGCCGCCCAGTCCACCGCGCCCTTCATCCACCACCGAACCGACAAGCTCGCACCGTTCCTGATGGACGCGAAGCTGAGAGAGGCCGCCTGATGTTCGACGACCTGAAGCCCGTGATCGAGGCGGCCTGGGAGGCGCGCGACGGGATCAACACCTCCACGACCGGCCAGGTGCGCGACGCGGTCGCCGAGACCATCGAGCTGCTCGATTCCGGCAAGATCCGCGTGGCCGAGCGCCAGGCCGACGGGACCTGGGTGACGCATCAGTGGGCCAAGCAGGCGATCCTGCTGTTCTTCCGCCTGACCGCGAACCGGCTGATCGACGCCGACGCGCCGCATCCCTACTGGGACAAGGTCCCCCTGAAGTTCACCGGCTGGGACGCCGCCCGCTTCGAGGCCGCCGGCTTCCGCGCCGTCCCCGGCTGCGTGGTGCGCAAGGGCGCCTTCGTCGGCCGCAACGTGGTGATGACGCCCTCCTTCGTGAACATCGGCGCCTATGTCGACGAGGGGACCATGGTCGACACCTGGGCCACGGTCGGCTCCTGCGCCCAGATCGGCAAGAACGTGCATATCTCCGGGGGCGCCGGCATCGGCGGGGTGCTGGAGCCGCTGCAGGCCAACCCGACCATCATCGAGGACAACTGCTTCATCGGCGCCCGCGCCGAGGTGGCCGAGGGCGTGATCGTGCGCGAGGGCAGCGTGCTCTCCATGGGCACCTTCATCACCGCCACCACCCCGATCATCGACCGCCGCACCGGCGAGACCTTCACCGGCGAGGTCCCGCCCTACTCCGTCGTGGTGTCCGGCAACCGGCCCAATCCCCACGACCCGAGCCTGCCGTCGACCTACTGCGCCGTGATCATGAAGACCGTCGACGAGCGGACCCGGTCCAAGACCTCGATCAACGAGCTGCTGCGGGAGTAGCCGCGTCGGCCGCCGCCGGGGCCACGGGCCCCGGATAGGGGCCGCTGACGTAGGATCCGCGTCGGCCCTCGCCTTCCTGGGTCGCGAAGACACCTGCCTGCCCGGCGCTCCGCGCGCAGGGCGGCTTGGAATCGAACCGGCCGGTGTAATAGCCGACCGGGCCGCGATAGGGATCGTAGCAGTAGGCATAGCCGTAGTTCGCCGACGCACAGCCCGATAGCGCCAGCGCACCGAGCGTGAGAAGCATCGGCAGGATCGGTCTGACAGCCATGGCGCGTCGGCCTCTTGCGGGTGAGGCCGCCACTCTCCGCCCCGGCGCCACGCCGCGCAACGCCGCTCGCCCGGGGCGCGAGGCGCTACTCCGGATACGGCGTCCCGTCGCGATGGCGGTAGAAGCTCTCGCCCGGCTTCGCGACCATGTCGATGTCGGGATAGTCGCAGGCGTCGGTCTCGGGCCGGCGCGAGCCGATCTCCAGATAGACGGCGTCGCGGTCGCTCCGGTTCTGCAGGCAGTGGCCGTTGGCGACCCCGGCCTTCCACGCCACGCAGTCGCCCGCCCGCAGCACGTGGTCGCCGTCGTCCTCGACGCACACCACCTCGCCCTCGAGCATGTAGACGAGCTCGTCCTCGACCGTATGCCAGTGGCGCTGGCTGGACCACTTGCCGGGCGTCAGGCGCACCAGGTTGACCCCAAAGTCGGTCAGGCCCGCGGCGTCGCCCAGCTTGCGCCACGTCGGGCCGAGGCAGATCTGCTTGAATGGATCCGGATAGCTGCAGCCCGAGCGGAGCTCCAGGGCGTCGATGTCGATCTTGGGCATGGTCCCTCTCGCGTCTGGCGTCATTGCTAGGTATGGCGATCACATGCCCGCCGCCATAGACGCCGTCGAACTTGCCCGCGACCTGATCCGCCGCCCCTCGGTGACGCCCGCCGACGCCGGCGCCATGGCGATCGTCGAGCAGATGCTGTCGGCCCTGGGCTTCGCCTGCCGCCGGATGAGGTTCGGCGAGATCGAGAACCTCTACGCCCGCTACGGGACCGCCCGGCCCAACCTCTGCTTCGCCGGCCACACCGACGTGGTGCCCGTGGGCGACGCCGCCGCCTGGACCAAGGACGCCTTCGCCGCGGACGTGGTGGACGGCGTGCTGATCGGCCGGGGCTCGGTGGACATGAAGAGCGCCATCGCCGCCTTCGCCGCCGCCTGCGCGGACGCCATCGCGGCGGGAAAGGTCACCGGTTCGATCTCGTTCCTGATCACCGGCGACGAGGAGGGCGTGGCCACCCACGGCACCAAGCTCGTGGTCGAGGCCCTGGCGGCCGAGGGCGAAGTGATCGACCATTGCGTGGTGGGCGAACCCACCTCGGCCGAGACCTTCGGCGACATGGTCAAGGTGGGCCGCCGCGGCTCGATCAACGCCGAGATCGTGGTCGAAGGCATCCAGGGCCACGTGGCCTATCCCCACCGCGCCGCCAATCCCGCCCCCGTGCTGATCCGGCTATTGGCCGCGCTCCAGGGCCGCAAGCTGGACGACGGCTACGCCGAGTTCCAGCCCTCGAACCTCGAGGTCACCTGGATCGACGTGCCCAACACAGCCACCAACGTCATCCCCGGCGTGGCCCGCGCGCGGCTCAACATCCGCTTCAATCCCAACCACACCGGCCAGGCGCTGGCGGACTGGTTCAACGCCGAAGCCGCGAAGGCCGCCGAGGGCTTCAAGGGCACGGTCACCGTCACACCGCAGATCAGCGGCGAGGCCTTCCTGACCGAGCGGGGCCCGTTCACCGACCTGGTCGCCGCCGCGGTGGCCGACGTCACCGGCGCCCCGCCCGAGCTCTCCACCTCCGGCGGCACCTCGGACGCCCGCTTCATCCGCGCCCTGTGCCCGGTGATCGAGGTGGGCCTGGTCGGCAAGACCATGCACCAGGTGGACGAGCGCGCGCCCGTCGAGGAGATCCGGACGCTGCAGCGGGTCTACGCCCGGATCATCGAGCGCTACTTCGCCTAGTTGTTCCCGCCGATCAGGTCGCCCAGGCCGCCCAGCACCGAGCCCTCGCCGCGGTTCTGGCCGCCGCCGCCGGCCGCCGCCATCATCCGTCCGGCCAGGCGCGAGAACGGCAGCGACTGGATCCAGACCTTGCCCGGCCCGCGCAGCCGGGCGAAGAACAGGCCCTCGCCGCCGAACAGCGCGGTCTTCACCCCGCCGGCCATGATCAGGTCGAAGTCGACGCTGGGCGTGTAGGCGGCCAGGCAGCCGGTATCCACGTGCAGTTCCTCGCCGGCCTTCAGCTCCCGCTCGACGATCGTGCCGCCCATCTGGACGAACACCCAGCCGTCGCCGTCCAGCTTCTGCATGATGAAGCCCTCGCCGCCGAACAAGCCTGTCATCACCTTGCGCTGGAAGGCGATGCCGATGGAGACCCCGCGGGCCGCGGCCAGGAAACTGTCCTTCTGGCAGACCAGCGTGCCGCCCACGTCGCTCAGCTTCAGCGGCAGGATCGCGCCGGGCGTCGGCGAGGCGAAGGCCACCCGCGCCTTGCCCTGCCCCTGGTGGGTGAAGACCGTGGTGAACAGGCTCTCACCGGTGACCAGGCGCTTGCCGGCCCCCAGAAGCTTGCCCATGAAGCCACCGCCGGCGCCGCCCGAGCCGTCGCCGAACACCGTGGTCATCTCGACGCTCGCGTCCTTCCAGACCAGGGCGCCCGCCTCGGCCACGGCGCTCTCGCCGGGATCCAGCTCGATCTCCAGGAACTGCAGCTCCTGGCCCTTGACCTCGAAGTCGATGTCGTCGGCGACGCTGGCGTTGCGGCTGTGGTGGCTCCAGGGGCCTTGGGACATGGAAATGCTCCTCTCGAATCGGCCCCTATCTACGTCCGGCGCCGCGTCGTGGGCCAGCCCGCAGACCGGTCAGTCATAGGTCACGCCCGTCAGGTACAGCCCCTCGGCCGGGGCCACCGGCCCGCAGGCCTTGCGGTCGCGGGCGTCCAGCGCGGCCTGCACGTCGGCCTTGGTCCAGCGGCCCACGCCCACCTCGGCCAGGGTCCCGGTCATCGAGCGGACCTGGCGGTGCAGGAACGAGCGCGAGGCGAACTCCAGGATCACTTCCTCGCCATCGCGGAACACCTTGGCCACGTCCAGGGTCTTCACGGGCGATTTCGCCTGACAGGCCAGGTCGCGGAAGGTGGTGAAGTCATGGTGGCCCACCAGCACCTGGGCGGCCGCGTGCATGGCCTCGGCGTCCAACGGCTTCTTCACGTGCCAGACCCGGCCCTGGTCCAGCGCCGGCGGCGCCCGGCGGTTCAGGATGCGATAACGATAACGCCGCCCCGTCGCCGAAAACCGGCTATGCCAGTCGCCGACCGCCCGCTCGGCGGCCAGGATGGCGATGGGTTCGGGATAGAGGTGGGCGTTCACGGCGTTGCGCACCGTCTCGGCCGGCCAATCCTTGGCGAGGTCCACGTGGACCACCTGGCCGGTGGCGTGGACACCGGTGTCGGTGCGCCCCGCGGCGCCCACGCGGACGTCCTCGCCGCAGAAGGCCTTCACGGCCCTCTCGAGGGAGCCCTGCACCGACGGCAGCCCGGCCTGGAGCTGGAAGCCACGGTACGGCCGGCCGTCGTACTCGACGAGAAGGCGATAGCGGGGCATCAGCCGAGCTTCGTCCCGGCCGGCACGGGATTGCCGCGCAGGAAGACGTCGGCCTCCTGTGGGCCCTTGCCCTCGCGCTGCACCCTGAGCAGCCGCACGGCGCCCTCGCCGGTCGCCACCAGCAGCCGGTCGTCCAGGGTGACGCCCGGCTCGCCAGCCTCGTCCTCGAACGCCGACAGCAGCGCCTTCACCCGGACCGGACCCTTGTCGGTCGGCAGCTCGAACCAGGCGCCGGGGGACGGCGACATGCCGCGGATCTTGCCGTCCAGCACCGGGCCGGGCCTGGTCCAGTCCAGGCGGGCGAACTTCGCATTGATCTTCTTCGCGTAGGTCACGCCCACCTCGGCCTGCGGCGTCGCCACGGCGCGGCCGGCCTCGATGTCGGCGAGAGTCCGGACGATCAGCTCCGCCCCCGCCGCGGCCAGCCGGTCGTGCAGGGTCCCGGCGGTCTCCAGGGCGTCGATGCGCAGGGTAGCCGTGGCCAGGACAGGCCCCTCGTCCAGCCCCTCGGTCATCCGCATCACCTGCACCCCGGTGACCTTGTCGCCGGCCATGATCGCCCGCTGAATCGGCGCCGCGCCCCGCCAGCGCGGCAACAGCGAGGCGTGGACGTTATACGAGCCCAGCCGGGGCGCCTCGAGCACCGCGCCCGGCAGGATCTGCCCGAACGCGACCACCACGGCGGCGTCCAGCCGCAGGGCCGCGAAGGCCTCGATCTCCGCGGGGTCGCGCATCGAGACGGGCGTGCGCACCGCAATGCCGTGGGCCTCGGCGAAGGCCTGCACGGGCGAGGGCTTCAGCTCATGTCCGCGGCCGCGCGGCGCCGGGGGCTGGGAATAGACACACGCGATCTCGTGGCCCGCCGCGACGATGGCGCTGAGGGCCGAGACGGCGAAGTCAGGAGTGCCAAGGAAGGCGAGACGCATGGGCGGGTCTTAGCGGGCGCGCTTCAGGAAGGGAACTTCGCGGCAAGCGTGGCCGTTGATGAGGGTCGAGGAATGGAGCCTCTCCCCATGAACAAGTTGATCGTTGCCAGCCTGGCGAGCGCCGGCCTGATGCTGGCCGCCTGCACCAAGGCCGAACAGGCCAAGACCGACCAGAACGTCGACCAGGCCGCTTCCGACGTGTCGCGCTCGGCCGCGGAGGTGGGGGACAAGGTCTCCGAGGCCGCCAAGGACGTCGCCAACAGCCCAGCCGTCGAGAAGGCCGGCGACAGCCTCAAGGAAGCCGCCAAGGACACGGGCACGATCCTGAAGGAAGCCGGCAAGGGCGCGGTGAGCGGGGCCAAGGAAGGCATGGCCAAGGCTGAGGGCAAGGACGCGGAAGAGAAGCACTGACTTTTCCCTCCCCTGAGGAGGAGGGATGATCGCCTAGGCCGCCTTCACCAGCTTCTTGACCTTCTTCACCGCCTGCTCGCGCTTCAGCCGCGACAGGTGGTCAATGAAGAGGACGCCGTTCAGGTGGTCCATCTCATGCTGGATGCAGACCGCGAAGAGGCCCTCGGCGTCTTCCTCGACCTGTTCGCCCTGGTAGTTCAGGTAGCGCAATTTCACCCGCGCCGGCCGCTCGACCTCGTCGAAGATCTCGGGCACCGACAGGCAGCCCTCCTCGTAAGGGGCGGTCTCTTCCGAGGCCCAGAGGATTTCCGGGTTCACGTAGTAGCGCGGCTGCGGCTCCTCGTCCGGGCGGGCAAGGTCCATGACGATCACGCGCTTGGGCACGCCGATCTGGATCGCGGCCAGGCCGATGCCGGGCGCGTCGTACATCGTCTCCAGCATGTCATCCATCAGCGCGCGCAGGTCGTCGTCCACGACATCCACGTTGGCGGACACCTGCTTCAGGACGGGGTGCGGGACGACAAGGATCTCACGAAGGGCCATGAGCGGCAGGTAAGGGCCGGATTGTTGAGCGTCAAGGTAGGAGAAGCATGGCGCGGCGTCAGGCCTCGCCGCCGGCCGCCAGGCGCACGGGCGGCGTCTCGTCGGCGGTCAGCTTGGCCAGCGGGCGAACCGCCACGTCCACGGGGGTGAGCTCGACCACGTCCTTGCCCTGGTGGTCGACCTTCAGCTCCTCGAACCGGCGGGCCTGGGTCAGCACCTGGGTCTCCAGCGAGCCCACGAACTGGTTGTACTTGCCGACCGCCTGCTCCAGCGCCCGACCCACGCCGCCCGCGTGGGCGCCCATCACCGCGATGCGCTTGTAGAGCTCCTTGCCCAGGTCGGCGATCTTCTGGGCGTTGGCCGCCTGCTCCTCGACCCGCCAGCCATAGACCACCGCCTTGCACAGCGCGAACAGGGTGGTGGGCGTGACGATCACCACGCGGCGGTCCATGGCGTCGTTCATCAGCTCCGGCGCGCGGTCCAGGGCGGCGGCCAGGGCCGAGTCCAGCGGCACGAACATGGCCACGAAGTCGGGCGAGTTCTCGAACTGGTCCCAATAGGCCTTGGCCGAGAGCCCCTGGATGTGGCCGCGCACGCTCTGCACGTGGCGCAGGCCCGCGGCGTCGCGGCTGAAATCGTCCTGGGCGTCCTGCAGCTCCAGGAAGGCGTTCAGCGAGCACTTGGCGTCGATCACGAACAGCCCGCCGCCCGGGAGGCGGATGGTGACGTCGGGCCGGCGGCGGCCCTCCTCGGTGTCGGTGGAGGTCTGCTCGTCGAAGTCGAAGCGGCCGGAGAGGCCCGCGGCCTCCAGCACGTTGCGCAGGGTCTGCTCGCCCCAGCGGCCCTGAACGCCCGCGCCCCGGCGCAGCGCCGCCGACAGCTTGCGCGCCTCGTCCTGGGTCGCGGCCGAGGCGGCCAGCATCTGGGCGATCTGTTCCTTCAGGCCGCCCTGTTCCTCGGCGCGTTGCTTCTCGACGGCGGTCACCTGCTCCTGGAACTTCTGCAGGCTCTCGGCCACCGGCTTGAGCTGCGCCTCCAGGCGGGCCTGGGCCAGTTGCTCGCGGTTGCGCACCGCCTCCTCGTTGCGGCGCAGGATCTCCTCGGCGACGCCGGTCGCCGACTGGGTGACCTGGGTCCGCAGCATCTCGCCCTGCTCGGCCATCAGGGTCAGCCGCAGCTCCGCGTGCGAAGCCCGGCCGCGCTCGCGCAGCGCCCAGGCGATGGCGGCCACGGCGACCAGCGCGCAGAGGACCGCAAGGATGAGCAAGCCGTTCATGCTGTGTTCTTAGCGGGTTAGCTGAGTCGGGGCCAGGGCCGCGGCGAATGGCGCTTCGCATCCGATTGTGTAACCGTGATCTCCAAGAACGGGAGGAACGCCATGACCACGACGGCTGCGGTCGCGCCGGTGCGCGCTGCGTTCGGCCCCCTGGTGGTGCCGCTGCTCGCGCTGGCGGTGTTCATCAACTACGTGGACCGCGGAAACCTCGCCACGGCCGCACCGCTGATCAAGGGCGAGCTGGCGCTCAGCTCCACCCAGGTCGGCTTCCTGATCTCGGCCTTCTTCTGGACCTACACGCCGGGACAGATCCTGGCCGGCTGGCTGACCGAGCGGATCAACGCCTACCGCACCCTGGCCGTGGGCCTCGCGCTCTGGTCGCTGGCGACCTTGCTCAGCGGCTTCGCCACCGGCTTCGTCGGCCTGTTCGTGCTGCGGCTGCTGCTCGGCGTCGGCGAGAGCGCGGCCTTCCCGTGCAGCTCCAAGCTGATCGCCCAGCATGTGCCCGCCCATAAGCTCGGCGGCGCCAACGGCCTGATCATCATGGGCCTGTCTCTGGGCCCCGCGGTCGGCATCTTCTTCGGCGGCCTGCTGATGGCCGAGCTCGGCTGGCGCGGCGTGTTCATCCTGTTCGGCGCGCTGTCGGTCCTGTGGTTATGGCCCTGGCTCGCCGCGACCCGCAAGCTCTCCGCCGCCGCGGCCACGCTCGAAGAGGGGCGCTGTCCGTCGTTCCTCACCATCCTGGTCCGGCCCGAGCTCTGGGGCGCCAGCCTGGGCCACTTTTCGGTGAATTTCGGCTTCTACTTCGTGATCTCCTGGATGCCGCTCTACCTGGTCCAGGAGCAGGGCTATTCGCTGGCCGAGATGGCCGGCATCGGCGGGCTGGTCTACCTGGCCTATGCGGCGGCCTCGCTGGCCAGCGGCTGGATCTCGGACCGCTGGATCGGGGCCGGCGGCACGCCGAACCTCGTCCGCAAGACCTTCTTCGTCGGCAGCCACCTGCTGGCCGCGACCGCCCTCATGGCCTGCGCCTTCGGAACCCCCGACGCGGCCCTGGCCAGCCTGTTCGTGACCGGGGTGGCGTTCGGGACGGTGGGTCCGCACATCTTCGCCACCGGTCAGACCCTCGCCGGCCCGCGCGCGGCGGGGAAGTGGATGGGCGTCCAGAACTGCTTCAGCAACATGGCCGGGATCCTGGGGCCGATCGCGACCGGCGTGATCATCGACCGCACCGGAGGCTTCCACGCGGCCTTCATCATGACGGCGGCGCTCAGCCTGCTGGGCGTCGTGGGCTGGGGCCTGATGATCCGCAAGATCGCGCCGGTCGACTGGACCGCGAAGGCCGGAGCCTAACCCACCAGCCGCCCGCCGATGGTCTCGCCGCGCGACAGGGTGGAGGTGATGGGGGCCAGCAGGAACATGTCGCCGATCCCGGCCGCCGCCGCCGCCGGTCCCACGTCGCGGATCAGGTGGTGGCGCAGCTCGTCGGAGATGCTGCCCTCCGGCGCCAGCGGGTCGCGGGCGAGCAGCTCGGCGCACTTGGCGTCGTCCGCCTCGCGGTCGCCGGTCAAGTCGCCCAGCCGCTCCATGACGATCGGATAGGCCGAGGGGGTCCGCGCCGCGTTCAGCGCCGCGGCCATGACGATGCCGTCCAGGAACGAGGCCTTCGACAGCGGCACGCCGTTCCAGATCACGAAGATCGGCGTCTGGCCCACGGTGTCGAACAGGATGGCGAACAGCTGCCCCTCCGCCGGCAGCAGCCAGCCGTCGAACAGCAGGCCGGCGCCCCCCACCTTGAAGCTGAGCAGGCCGTTGGAGGCGCGGCGGATCATTCCGTGGTCGTGGAAGAACCGGCCCGGCATCATCACCGAGGGCCGCGTGGTGCGCCAGAAGCCCTCGTAGGTCGCGCCCCGCCGCTCGGTCGTCAGCCTGGCCATCTGCAGCACCGGCATCGGCAGGGCGTCGCCCGCCTCGGCCGAGGCGTCGTGGCCGTTCGCCGGCGCCGCGACGCCCAGGAAGGCCGCCAACCCCGACATGTCGCGGTCCCAGTCCAGCATGGTGAAGCCCGTGCACCGCTGCGAGACCACCCGCGTCAGGTTCTCCAGATTGTGCGCCGAGGGGCTGACCACGCCGGACGCCCAGCGCCCCACCAGCGACTTGTCGACGGCGAGTTCCGCCGCCAGGCGCCCGCGGCTCATCGAGAGCGCCTTCAGCACCAGGGTCAGCTTCTCGTGGAAGTGAGGCGAGGCAGACATCGCGGAACATAGTTCCCTAAGGACCGCAGAATGCAACCCCTCCATGCAACGGTTGCACGATGGGTTGCACGCGGCGCCCGCAACCGTTGCGCCTCTCGGCGCACGTCGCCGCATGTTGCTGCACCTCCGCGAGGCCCCGGCGTCCGCATAACGTGATCTTCAACAAGAGGCGGTCGCAGGCCGCCCGGCAGGAGGTTCCGATGCGGCTGGCGCAACATCTCTTCTACGCGGTCGCCGCGCTGATCGGCGTTTCGCTGGTCGCGCTCCAGGATCCGTCCTTCTCGGTGGCCATGGCGGCCGCCGGGGGGCCCGCGACGGCCTGCAGCAGCGACCACCTGGAGCGGCCCTGCGATCCGGGCGTCCAGGTCGCGGGCGTCATGCAGGACGGGCATGTGATGGCCCGCTGAACGAGGCAATGAGCCAGGTGCGGAGGCTCCTCCCAAGCATCCGCGTCGTCCTGGCTCCGCGTCGAGGCCGTCTCTCGCGGTCCCTTGGCGCAGCGGTGGAGGGAACCGTCCCCCCCGCACGGACCCCGCAGGGGTGCTGGCGCTCCGCGTCGCCGACGGCCTTCCTCACGGCCGCCAGGCGGCGCGGGGTGTCGTCGTTCGTGAAGCTCGCGTCTAGGCCGGCCTGCGGGCGCGCATGGCCTGGGCGATCGTCCCGTCGTCAAGCCAGTCCAGTTCGCCGCCCACCGGCACGCCGCGGGCCAGCATGGTCACGCTGACGTTCGCGCCCGCCAGGCGGTCGGCGAGGTAGTGGGCCGTGGTCTGGCCGTCCACCGTGGCCGGCAGCGCCAGGATCACCTCGCGCACGCCCTCGTCCGAGGCGCGGCTGACCAGCGGACCGATGCGCAGGGCGTCCGGCCCTACCCCGTCCAGGGCCGACAGAAGCCCGCCCAGCACGTGGTAGCGGCCCCGGAAGGCGCTGGCCCGCTCCATGGCCCACAGCGCGCCGACCTCCTCCACCACGCAGACCAGGGTCGGGTCCCGGCTGCGGTCCGAACAGATGGCGCAGGGGTCCTGGGTGTCCAGCGAGCCGCAGACCTGGCAGGTCTTCACGCGCGCCGCGGCCTCGGCCAGCGCGTCCGACAGCGGCAGCAACAGCTGGTCGCGCCGCTTCAGCAACGCCAGCGCCGCCCGCCGCGCCGACCTGGGCCCAAGCCCCGGCAGCTTCGACAGCAGGCCGATCAGGCGCTCGATCTCGGGTCCGGCGGAGGCGGCCACTCTAGCCCTTCGGGACCCGCGTGGCCTGGCTCATCACCACCACCCACTTGCCGCCGCGCTTCTGCCAGACGTCGATGAAGCGCAGCTTCACGTCGTAGGGCTCGCCGCCCGAGGTTCCCTTGGCGCGGGCCACCCCGCCCAGGATCGCGGCCGTCCCCATCACCTTCTCGACCTTCTCCTCGACCACGAAGGGCTCCAGCTTGTAGCCGGGCGCCACCTGGTCGGCGATGAAGCTCTTCTTGTCCTGCACCTGGCCGCCGGAATTGTGCAGCACGTAGTCGTCGGCGATCAGCCGCTCCAGCTCGGCCTTGTCGCTGGCGACCTGGGCCCGGTCGTAGTCATGCGCGGCCTTGGCGAGGTCGGCGGGGAGCGCCACCGAAACGGCGGCCAGGAGGGCGGCGATCAGCATCAGAACTTCGGCATCCCCGGAATGTTGAGGCCCGCCAGCGGGCCAGCCGCCTCGCGCATCACCTCGGCCTGTTTCTCGTCCAGCTTGCGCTTGGCGTCGGCGTGGGCGGCCACCATCAGGTCGGCCACCACCTCGCCCTCGCCCGGCGCCATCAGGCTCTCGTCCAGATCGACGCGGGCCAGTTCGCCCGTGCCCTTCAGTGTCAGCTTCACCATGCCGCCGCCGGACGTGCCCTCGACCTCCAGCGCGGCGATCCGCTCCTGTGCTTCGGCCATGCGCTGCTGCATGGCCTGGGCCTGCTTCATGATCGAACCGAGGTCCTTCATCGCTTAATCCTCGTCACCGTCTTCTTCGGGAGGCGGCGCTTCGGCCGGCTCCGGTTGCTGCAGGTGGCGTATGCCCACGATCTCGGTTCCGGGGAAGGCCTGCATCACCCCCTGGACGAACGGGTGTTGCTCGATCTCGGCGCGGACCTCGCGCTCCTCGCGCTTCTGCTTCTCCCACAGGCTCTCGGCCCCGCCGCCGCCCTCGGCCGCGATCAGCCAGCGCTCACCGGTCCATTCCTTCAGCCGCGTGACCAGCCGCTGGGCCAGGTCGTTCGGCGCGCCGGGCGCCGGCTCGTAGGTGATCGCGCCCGGCCGGAAATTGATCGGCCGGATGAAGCGCTCCACGTCCAGCTTCAGCCGGATGTCGCGGCGCCGGTCGATCAGCGCCAGCATGTCCTCGAAGGTCTGCAGGTTGGCCACCGGCTCGGTCGCGGGCAGCCCCGGGACCATCTGCTGGCGCGCCACCGCATTGGTCGCGAGCCCCGCCCGCGGCGCGCCGCCACCACCACCACCCGGCGGGCCGCCGGCGGGACCCGAGCCGCCGGCCGGGTTCTCGCCCGACTGCAGCCGCTTCAAGGCCTCCTCCGGCCCCGGCAGGTCCGAGGCGTAGGCCAGCCGCACCAGCGCCATGTCCACCGCCGCCGCCGCATCGGGCGCGCGGCGGACCTCCTCGTAGGCCTTGAGGGTCATCTGCCAGATCCGCGAGAGCGTCCCGGCCGAGACCGCCGCGCCCACGGCGGCCAGGCGCTGCGCCTGCTCCTTGGGCATCACCAGCGCCTGCGGGCCGATGGCCTTGGCCACCGAGGCGCCGTGGGTGTGGTCCAGCAGGTCCATCACCACCTGGTCCGGCCCCGCGCCATAGCCGTAGAGCTGGCGGAAGGTCTCGATCGCCGCCCCCGCCTCGCCGCGCATCACCTGCTCGAACAAGGTGATCGTCTGCGCCCGGTCGGCTAGGCCCAGCATGTCGCGGATCGAGGCCGCCGTGACCGTCTGGCCGGGTTCGGCCTGCACGATCGCCTGGTCCAGCATGGACTGGCCGTCGCGGACAGACCCCTCGGCGGCGCGGGCGATCAGCATCAGGCCCTCGGCCTCGACCCGCGCGCCCTCGTTCTCGCAGATCATCTCCAGGTTCTTGACCAGCACCTCCGGCTCCACCCGCCGCAGGTCGAAGCGCTGGGTGCGGGACAGGATGGTCACCGGCACCTTGCGGATCTCGGTGGTGGCGAAGATGAACTTGGCGTGCGGCGGCGGCTCCTCCAGCGTCTTCAGGAGCGCGTTGAACGCCCCCGTCGACAGCATATGCACCTCGTCGATGATGTAGACCTTGTAGCGCGCCTCCACCGGGGCATACCGCACGCCTTCCAGCAGCTCGCGGATGTCGCCCACCCCGGTCCGCGACGCGGCGTCGAGCTCGAGGACGTCCATGTGCCGCCCCTCGATGATCGAGCGGCAGTGGAACCCCTCCTCGCGCAGGTCCAGCGAAGGCTCGTGCACGGTGGCGGTCTCGTAGTTCAGCGCCCGGGCCAGGAGCCGGGCGGTGGTGGTCTTGCCCACCCCGCGGACGCCGGTCAGCATGAAGGCGTGGGCGATCCGCCCGGTGGCGAAGGCGTTGCGCAGCGTCCGGACCATGGCCTCCTGGCCGTAGAGGTCCTCGAACGAACGGGGCCGGTACTTCCGCGCGATGACGGTGTAGGCGGCGCCGGAGTCCTCGGCGTACGCCGGCGGAGGCGCCGCAGCGGCCGGCGCCTCGCCGAACATGTCGCCCGTGTTCGGATCGCGCTCGGGCAGGGAATCGTCTTGCGGGAGGTCGTCGTCGCCCATATCCGCATCTAACGGGACGGCCCCATCTCGGGGAAGAAGAAAGCCGGCCCCGGCGCGGAAAGCCGCGCCCGGCGGTCAATCTCCGTCATCGAAAAATCATTATTACTTGTTTCATACTTACTGGACTCCCACGCGCGCCGAAGGCAGTGTCCGGCAGCCGAGAGGCAAGGTCCCGCACGATCCCACCGGCCCGGATCCCGCACCCGACACCGGGCGATGGCGCCGGCGGGGTCGTGCGCGGCCCGTGCCGCTCACCCACGGGAGTATCAGTATGAAACGATTAGCGTTTTCCATCGCCGCGTCGATCGCCGCCGTCGCCCTGACGGCCTCGGCCGCCGATGCCGCCACCTACATCAACTACGGCCCGGTCGGTTCCGACGGCGGCTTCAGCATCACCTTCGGCAACACCGGGATCACCGACCCGGCCATCAACGACGTCTTCGACTTCCAGATGCCGTCGGGCCGGGCGGACTTCGTGGTCACCTCGACCATGAGCGGCGGCAGCCAGAACATCACCTGGTCCAGCATCGCGTTCAACGGGACCGAGTTCGACTCAGGCTCGGTCGGCTGGAACGAATTCAGCTTCCTGAACGGGGTCACGGTGACCAAGGACCAGCTGCAGCGCCTGGTGCTGACCGGCGTCGGCGGCGGCAACGCCTCCTACAGCGGCGTGATCACCTTCATGCCCACCGCCGCCGTGCCCGAGCCGGCGTCCTGGGCGCTGCTGATCGTCGGCTTCGGCGGCGCGGGCGCGATCCTGCGCCGGACCAGCCGGTCTCGAACTGTCCTGCCGGCGGCCGCCTGACCCCAGATCCCGGGCGAGCCTCACGGCGCGGCACGACGCCCCGGTCGCAAGGCCGGGGCGTTTCGCGTTCCGCCAGGCGAAAGCTGGGATGTGGGGAAGGTGGAGACCGAACGGCAACCCGGGACGTGACCCGTTGTGGCTGCTTCCTTCCGGACCTGACCAGGTTGGCGAGGCGCCCGTCCGCCGCCGATCTCCGTCGCGGCATATGGCGGATCGGGGGCCCGGGGGCAAGGGGGAGGGGAGCCGGACCCTCGAAGGTCCGGCCCCATGGCCGGGAGTCCAGCTCGCCGCCACGCCTCGTCGGCTAGGCTCCCGCGATCGCCTTTTCCACGTCCTGCAGCGCGTGACCGGTGAGGTCCTTGGGGATCTCGCCGACCAGGATGTCCTTCAATTTGGCATGGTACTGCGGACGGATGGCCCCAAGGGTGCGGGGGGCCGCGATGACCAGGAGGGCGGAGATCCCACCCGCCAGGACCTTCTTGTTGAGTAGGTCCGCGACGCCGGTGGAGAAGCCGTCTTCCCTGTCCTGCCCGCCATCGGGGTTTGCGGAGCTGCCATGACGGCCGGGGGTCGATCCCTGGTGATGGGCGTCGACAGGCTCGTGAGCCAGGGGCTCCAGCTTGAGGTCGGCTTCGTCACCGGCGTTTCGGAACAGATTGAATTTCTCGCCGTCCGCGACCGCGACGGTGGCGCCCTTGGGAAGCTGCATTGGGAATCTCCGGACTTGGCCGCGGGCTGCGGCGCCTAAGCAGGGCCATCCCACACTCAGTTGGTCATTGATCATCGTCAGCGCCCGGCGCGGCGCGAAGTTCCCCTCTCATCGCGAGGAGGACCGCAGAATGGCGCCTTGATGATCGCAGGCTTCGGCCTGGCCGGCTGCGCGCTCCGCGCCCGCCGGCAGGTCCTCGCGGCCTGATGCGAAAGCGGGGCCGAATGGCCCCGCTCAGTATCCTAGCGCTTGCGGAACTGGGGCCGCGCCGGGCCGCCGCCGACCCGGGGGCCGGTGTCGCGGTGGCGGAAGATGATCCGCGCGCGGTCCATGTCGTAGGGGGTCATCTCCACCGTCACCTTGTCGCCCACCATGGAGCGGATGCGGTGCTTCTTCATCTTGCCGGCGGTGTAGGCCAGCACTTCGTGGTCGTTTTCCAGCCGCACGCGGAAGCGGCCCTCGGGCAGCAGCTCGGTGACTTCACCTTCGAACTCGACAAGATCTTCTTTGGCCAATGGGCGGTCCTATGTGTGCAAGGCGTGATGCGGGCCGGCCTGTTCCACGGATTCCAGGATCCGCAGGTTCACGCTCGGGCCAATACCGATTTTGAGCTGCGCTAGATGGGCTCTTCACCGGCAAAAAGCAAGTTATGCGGCCCGCGACGCCTTCACTTGGCCGCCATCACCGCGTCGAGCTCCGCCGCATCGTGCCGCTCCGGGAGCGAGGGCTCGCCCTGGGCGCGGTTGACCAGCCGGCCGCGCTTCACCGCCGGCCGCTGGCCGATCAGGTCGGTCCAGCGCTGGACGTTCTTATAGCTCTGCACGTCCAGGAACTCGCCGGCGCCATAGGCCCCGCCCTTGGCCAGCAGGCCGTACCAGGGCCAGACCGCGATGTCGGCGATCGTGTACTCGGACCCGCCCAGGTACTCGGTTTCGGCCAGCCGCCGGTCCAGCACGTCGAGCTGGCGCTTCACCTCCATGGCGAACCGGTCGATGGCGTATTCGATCTTGAACGGGGCGTAGGCGTAGAAGTGGCCGAAGCCGCCGCCCAGGTAGGGGGCGCTGCCCATCTGCCAGAACAGCCAGGACAGCACCTCGGCCCGCTTCGCCGGATCGGTCGGCAGGAAGGCGCCGAACTTCTCCGCCAGGTGGACCAGGATCGCGCCGCTCTCGAAGATCCGGATCGGGGTGGGCCCGCTGCGGTCCATCAACGCCGGGATCTTGGAATTGGGGTTCACCTCGACGAAGCCCGAGCCGAACTGGTCGCCGTCGCCGATATTGATCAGCCAGGCGTCGTACTCGGCGCCGGTGTGGCCCAGCGCCAGCAGCTCCTCGAACATCACCGTCACCTTCACCCCGTTGGGCGTGGCCAGCGAATAGAGCTGGAAGGGGTGCTTGCCGACCGGCAGCTCCTTGTCGTGGGTCGGGCCCGCGATCGGGCGGTTGATGGCGGCGAACCGGCCTCCGCTCTCCTTGTTCCACTGCCAGACCGTGTCCGGGACATAGCCGGCGGGGTGGTTCGGAGGCGGTTCGGACATCTCGCGGTTCTCCATGCGGTTCTCGCTCGCGCCCACGACCCGGCGCCGCCTGGATGTGGGGCGCCGGGTCGGGTTTGGCCAGTCGGACCCGCGATCAGGCGGCGACCGCCACCTCGGGAGCCGCCACGGGCCCCGGATCCGCATGCGCCGGCCAGACCAGCCGGGCCGCCAGCGATCCGTCCCGCAGGCGGATCC
This sequence comes from Phenylobacterium sp., assembly GCF_004297125.1. Lineage (GTDB taxonomy): Bacteria > Pseudomonadota > Alphaproteobacteria > Caulobacterales > Caulobacteraceae > Phenylobacterium. The sequence continues at coordinate 301,679 of NZ_SCVD01000039.1, forward strand.
TCAGTTCGCTGCCCAGGCCGTGGCCGGCCAGCCGCGCGGCCAGCCGCCGGGCCGTGCTCTCGGCGGCCCCTCCCCTGGCGAAGACCATGTCCCCGGCCAGCGCCGGGAGCGACACGCGCCAGCCCGAACCGAGCGGCGCGACCTCGATGATCTGCATGGCGATCTCCTTCGGCCCGGCGGGATCAGCCCTCGAACCGCTGGGCCCAGTCGAGGCGCTCCAGCGCGTCCCGCACCTCCCGGAACGGGACCGGCTCCGGGGTCCCGAGCAGCCACCGCATGGCGGGCTGGTCCTGCACGGCCGAGGCGTCCGACGCCCAGGACGAGAGCACCGCTCGCTTCTCGTCGGCGTCGAGGTCGGGATCCTTCAGCACGTCGCGGGGGTGGTTGTAGCCGACGGCCGGCCTCAGCCAGCGCTCCAGCGCGGCGGCCAGCCCCTGTTCGCGGATCAGATGCTCCGAGGTCGCAAGCCTCATGGCGATTCTCCTGATGTCTGTCCTTTCTCCACGCGCCCGCCGAGGAGCAGGCGGGCGCGGCAAATGATTTGGAATCCATGCGGCCGGTTTCAAGAGGTCCCGCCCCGCCTCGACGCGCGCCGAGCTGCGCCCTAAGTAGGTCGCCATGCCGCTTACATCCTTCCTGAACACCTTCGCCGGAAACCCGCTGGACCGCGCCAGCGAGCGACGCGGCGACGCCGCCTGGCTGGCCGAGCAATTGGCCTCGCCGGAATCGCTCGGCATCGCGCTCTGGAACGGCAAGCCGTTCGTCGAGAAGACGAAGGATGGCGCCCACCAGATCGCCTACCTGCCGGCCAAGATGGTCGAGGAGCTGTCGGGCGGGCCCGAGCGCCTGCTGTTCATGGGCCTCTGGAAGGAGACCGCCGTCTTCGCCCTCGACATCGAGGGCGCCAGCGACCCCGGCCACGGCCCGCTGCAGGGCCTGGGCGAGTTCAAGGACCTGCGCCAGGTCGCGATGCAGTTGCCGCCGACCGACGCGGCCATCCTCGCCACGGCCAAGTCGATGTTCGAGTGGCGCCGCCGCCACCAGTACTGCGCCGTCTGCGGCCAGCCGTCCGCGGCCAAGGACGGCGGCTGGAAGCGCCAGTGCCCCGCGTGCGAGGCGGAGCATTTCCCCCGCACCGACCCGGTGGTGATCATGCTGGCCTACCACGGGGAGCGCTGCATGCTGGGGCGCCAGGAGGCCTGGCCCCCCGGCATGTTCTCGGCCCTCGCCGGCTTCCTGGAGCCGGGCGAGAGCATCGAGGAGGCCTGCGCCCGCGAACTGGCCGAGGAGGCGGGCCTGCGCACCCGCCAGGTCCGCTACCACTCCACCCAGCCCTGGCCCTATCCATCGTCCCTGATGATCGGCCTGATCGCCGAGGTCGAGGACGACGAGGGCACGCCTGACCAGACCGAGCTGTCGGAGGTCCGCTGGTTCACCCGCGAGGAAGCGAGGCAGCTCCTGAAGGGCGAGATCGAGGGCGTCTTCGCGCCGCCCCCCCTGGCCATCGCCCATCAGCTCATCAAGGCCTGGGCGCACGAGGCGCAGACGTAAGGCGCGAGCCGCCTCAGGGCCTGGAAGAGGCGGCTCCCGTGAGCCATTCGCGGGTATGGCGCTGATAGCTGGGCCCGATCGGGACGGCGGTCCCGTCCGCGAGGATCAGGACCTGGCTGCCGCCGCCCGACGTCTGCAGGGCCTGGACGGCGTCCGGGCGCACCAGGGCGGAGCGGTGAACGCGCAGGAGCGCCGGCGGCGGGAACCGCGCGGCGATCGACGCCATGGTCGCACGCAGGATGTACGAGCGGCTGGCGGTGTGCAGCAGGGCGTAGTCCTTCGCCGCCTCGATCCAGGAGATCTGCCCCAGGCTGACGCGAACCAGGCCTCCGCGACCCTGGACCCAGAAGCCGTCGATCGCCCCGGCCGCCGGCGCCGGGGCCTCCGCGGCGTCGGTCTGCGCGCCCTGGCGACGGCGGCGTGCGCGAGCCACCGCCTGGCGCAGCCGCTCCAGCCGCAGCGGCTTCAGCACGTAGTCCGCCGCCTCGACGTCGAAGGCGTCGACGGCGTGGCTGTCGAAGGCGGTGAGGAAGACGATCTCGGGCCGGTCCTGCGGCGGCAGCGCGCCGGCGACGCCCAGGCCGGTACGCCCCGGCATCTGGATGTCCAGCACGGCGAGGTCCGGCCGCAGCGCCGTGATCAGCTCCAGCGCCTGGAGCCCGTTGGCCGCCGCGCCCACCACCACGGCGTCCTCGATGTCCCGGAACGCCAGCGCCAGCCGTTCGAGCGCCAGCGGCTCGTCGTCGGCGATGACGACGCGCAAAGGCGGGGTCATATGCAGCCCTCCGCCCATTGGAGCGGCACGCGCACCTCCGCCAGGTAGCCCTCGCCTTGTCGTCCTGCTTCCAGCGACGCCCGACCGCCGTAGAGGAGCGCCAGGCGTTCGCGGACGTTGCGCAGGCCGGTGCCGGTTCCGGGCGCCTGGCCGCAGGCGTGGCCTGCCCCGCTGTCCGCCACGCTCACCAGCAGGTCGTCCGCCTCGCGGCGCGCGGACAGGCGGACGTCCACCGGGCCGAGCGCGGGCGAGACGGCGTGCTTGATGGCGTTCTCGACCAGCGGCTGGAGCAGGAAGCTGGGGATTAGCGCGCGCCCCAGTCCAGGTTCGTGATCGTAGGCGACCCGCAGCCGCGCGCCGAAGCGCACCGCCTCGATGTCCAGGTAGTTCTCCAGGGTCGCCAGTTCGTCGTCGAGCGTCGCCAGCGGCTGGGCGTCGGCCCCGAGCGATGCGCGCAGGAAGTCCGACAGCCGGCCGATCATCGCCTCGGCGTCGTCGCGCCGCCCGATGGCCACGAGCGAGGAGATCGCATTGAGCGTGTTGAAGATGAAGTGCGGGTTGAGCTGATGGCGCAGCATGGCCAGCTGGGCGCTCACCGCCAGCGTCCGGGCGGCCGCCAGCTGCGCCTCGCGCTCGCGGGTCTCCGCGGCGGATCGCAGGATCGTCGAGGCCATGCCGAAGAAGGCGTAGAGGGTCGCGAAGATCACCACGTGGCTCTCGGCGATCAGCGACATCACCCACGCGCGCAGGACGCTGTCGGACACGATCCGTCGCACGTGCGGACCCGGATCCAGCCAGGCCTGCAGACGACCTTCGACCTGCAGGTCCAGCAGGGTGTGCGCCGTGGTGGCCGCCAGAACGCCGAGGCCGAGGCTGAGGATCGCCCATCGCGGCCGCGCGGCCAGGGTTGAGAGGCGCCACAGCGCGAGGCTGAACACCCAGCCGGCCAGCGCCATCAGCAGGGCCCGCAGGAGGTTGGCGGTCAGGGGCTCGAAGCGGTTGGCGATGCTGCTGGCCACCATCGCGCAGAAACCCAGGGCCCACAGCCCCGCCGCCAGCCGCAACACCGAGGACGGAGGCGATCTGGGGAGCCTGGCGGACGACGGAGACGTGGCGACCAAAAAGGACCTCCGGGGGGTGTGCGGCCATAGCATAGCCGCCCGGCCCGCGGCAGGCGCCGGGCTTCGTCGCAGCTTCGTCGCACCGCCATCGCCTGGTCGCAGACGGCGCGACGGCGGGGCCTCGGCGCGGGATCGCAGCGGCCCCGCCATTCCCTGGAAGCTTCGATGTCCATCCGCCGCCCCGCGCTAGCCGCCTCCCTTGCCCTCGCCGCCATTGCCGCCCCGGCCATCGGCGCCGAGGCGCCCGCCACCGTCCCGGCGGCCGCCCGATCCTCGGCCGCCACGCTGTCGCCCCGCGATCAGCACGACGTGCTCGAGCGGTTCGCCGACGTGCTGGCCCGGCGGTTCGCCGACGCCGACACCGGCCGCCGCTACGCCGCGCGTCTGCGCGAGCAGGCGGCCCGCCGCGCCTACGCCAAGCTGAGCGACCCGGTCGCCTTCGGGGAGGCGGTGACGGCCGACCTGCAGGCCGTCGCGCCCGACGGGCACCTGCGGCTCGCACCCAAGGCCAGGCCGCAGGTGCGCCGGCCCGCACCGGCCGACCTGCCCGCCAGCACCCGCGCCAGCGGTCCGCCCGGCCTGGAGGAGGCGCGGATGATCGGCGACGTCGCCTACCTGCGCTTCAACGAGTTTCCCCAGGACACCCGCACCGGCGAGGCCGCCCGGGCATTCCTTCTCGCCCACGCCGACGCCCGGGCGGTGATCCTCGACCTGCGCCCCCACCGGGGCGGCGGGCAGGCGACGATGGACGTCGTCCTGCCGCTCTTCTACGCCCAGCCCGCGACGCTGCTGCGCATGGACACCCGCGCCGAGGCCGAGGCCGAGGCCCCGCTGGAGGTCGGCCCCACCATGGTGCGCCAGCCCGGTCCGGACGGGATCATCCGGCGCGACCACGTGATCCAGCCCGATCCGGCGGAGACCCGGCTTCGCGATGCGCCCCTCTACGTGCTGACCTCGCGCCGCACGGCCTCGGCCGCCGAACATCTGGTGCTCGGCCTGAAACGGACGCACCGCGCCGTGGTGGTGGGCGAAACCACCGCCGGGGCCGGCCGCTTCGGCGGCTTCGTGGACCTGCCCCACGGCTTCGCGGCCTTCGTCCCGATCGGCCGCACCTACGACCCCGACACCGGCCTGGGCTGGGAGGGACGTGGCGTCGCGCCCGACGTCGCCGCCCCGGCCGACGACGCCCTCGCCGTCGCCCTGGCCCACCTCGATTCCCACCCGACGGCAGCTGCCGCCTCCCCGGCTCCGGCCAATCCCTGAAAGGACCTTCGATGACGATGCCCGTTAAGACCCTTGCACTCGGCGCGCTCGCCGCTGCGCTCCTCGCCACCGCTCCCGCCCAAGCCGCCACGACGGTCCTGCTCAGCCAGAACTTCAGCGGCGGACTCGGCGCCAACGAGCGGCTGTTCGGAAACTTCTCGGTGGGCGGGGGCCGCATGGGCCACGTCGCTGGCTACTACTCGAACCTCGAATATTCCTATTACGACGTGAGTCTCGACCTCACCGGCATGATCGACGCCCTGTTCAGCTTCGACTTCGCCGGCTCCGCCGAGCTCGGCTTCGACGGGTGGAACCTTCTGGGCGCCGCCGAAGGCTCGCCCTTCGACCCGGGCGCTCCGCTCATCGCCCAGCCGAACGTCCACAACCGCGTCGTGCAGGCCCTCCTCGCCCCAGGCGTGACGGGCGTCGCCTCCGGCCGGGCCACCTACGACCTCACGCCGTTTGCCGGCGAGGTGGTCAACCTGCGCCTGCGCTTTGCGAGCGACCACAGCATCACCGCCTCGGGCGTGACCTTCGACAACATCCTCGCCACAGGCACGCAGAAGGCCGTCTCTGCGGCGCCCGAGCCCTCCACCTGGGCCATCATGCTCGTGGGCTTCCTTGGCGCGGGAGCCATGCTGCGCCGCCGACAGGCCGCTCTGGCCTGACGCCGCCTATCGCGCCCCTCCCCGACGCCGGGAGGGGCGCCCCTTGTCTAGCGGCTGCGGAACGGATCGGCCGGATAGACGCCCAGGATCTCGAACCGCTCGGAGAAGAACCGAAGTTCCTCGAAGGCGCGGGCCAGGCCCTTATCCTCGGGCCGCCCGTCGACCTCGGCGTAGAAGAAGGTGGCCGTGAAGGCGCCGTTCTCCATGTAGCTCTCGAGCTTGGTCATGTTGACGCCGTTGGTGGCGAAGCCGCCCAGCGCCTTGTAGAGCGCCGCCGGCAGGTTGCGGACCCGGAAGATGAAGCTGGTCACGCAGGGCTCGGTGAACGGCGGCGGCGGCGGATTGGCGTCCGCCGTCATGATCAGGAACCGGGTCGTGTTGTTGCGCTCGTCCTCGACGTCGCGCGCCAGGATATCGAGGCCATAGATCTCGGCGGCCAGGGCCGGCGCCAGCGCCGCCTTGGTCGGATCGGGGTGCTCGGCCAGCAGCTTCGCGGATGCGGCCGTGTCGCCGGTAGGCTCGCTCTTCAGGTTCGGGTTCAGGCGTTTAAGCGTCTTGCGGCACTGGCCCAGGGCGAACGGCATGGACAGCACCGTGGCCACGTCCTCCAGCTTCGTGCCCGGATTGGCCATCAGCTGGAAATGGATCGGCTTGAACCGCTCGCCGATGATCTTCAGGCCCGACGACGGCAGCAGGTGATGCACGTCGGCCACCCGGCCGGCGATCGAATTCTCCACCGGGATCATGCCCAGTTGGCAGCCGCCGGACTGCACGGCCTCGAACGCCTCCTCGAAGGTGGCGTTGGGAACCGGCTCCATCTCGGGAAACGCCGCCATGCAGGCCTCATGGCTGTTGGCGCCCAGCTCGCCCTGGAAGGCGATGCGTCCCTTACTCATGGAGTGTCCTTGCATACTGTCGCGCGCGCTCCAGGTCGGACGGGTTGTCCACGGAGATCGGCGCGTCGTCGGCCACGGCGGCCCAGATCGAAAGTCCCAGTTCCAGGGCGCGGAGCTGTTCCAGCTTCTCGCGGGTCTCCAGCGGCGACGGCGGCGCGGCGTTGAACCGCTCCAGGGCCGCGCGGCGGTAGCCATAGATGCCGATATGCCGCCACACCGGCTGATCGCCATGCAGGGTGGAGCGGGTGAAGTAGAGCGCCCGGCCGCTGCGGCCGTCCGCCTGCATCGACAGCACCGCCTTCACCACGTCCGGATTGCTCCGGTCATGGGGCGACGCTTCGGGCGCCACCACGGTGGCGATGTCGCAGGACGCCTCCCGCTCCAGCAGGCCGGCGCACGCGGCCAGCACCGCCGGCGAAACGAACGGCATGTCGCCCTGCAGGTTGATCACCACGTCATGCTCGCGCCCGGGGTCGAGCTGCGCCAGCGCCGCCAGGATGCGGTCCGAGCCCGACGGCAGGTCCGGATCGGTGAGCACCGCGGTCCCGCCCGCCTTCGCCACCGCCTCCACGATCTCGGGATCGCCCGCCGCCACGGCCACCGGACCGGCGTTCGCCGCCTGCGCCTGGCGCAGGACGCGCACGATCATGGGTACGCCATCGATGTCCGCCAGGGGTTTCCCCGGCAGGCGTGTCGCGGCCATGCGCGCGGGGATGAGGACAATCGGGTTCATGCCGTATGGGCTGGGACGTCTTGGGCGGTTGCGCGAGCGCCGGTAGCGTGTAAGAGAGCCGCACGCAATAAGGGGCGGGATTCCCGCGCGTCCGGGGGCTCTGCTCTACGGCCGAATAGAGGCGTGACTAGGGGATTATGAGCGACCTTACGTTCAACAAGATCGCCGGCGCCGTCCTGGCGACGGGTCTGGCCATTGTCGGCCTTCGTGAGCTTTCGGCGGGTGTCTTCACCCCCGAGCATCCTTCCAAGCCCGGCTACATGGTCGAAGTCGCCGAAGAGGGCGGTGAAGGCGGCGCCGTCGCGGACACGCCGCCGGACTGGGGCACGGTCCTGCCGACGGCCAATGTGGCGGCGGGCGAAGCCACCTTCGCCAAGTGCAAGTCCTGCCACTCGATCCAGCAAGGCGGCCCGAACGGCACCGGCCCGGACCTGTGGGGCGTCGTGGGCCGCAAGCCCGGCACGCACGGCGGCTTCGCCTATTCGGCGGGCATGACCGACTTCGGCGGCAAGCAGCCGGCCTGGGACTACGATCACCTCTACGAGTTCATCAAGGGCCCGCAGAAGTACATCCCCGGCACCAAGATGACCTTCGTCGGCATCAAGAAGCCGGAAGACCGCATCAACCTGATCGCCTACCTCAAGTCGCAGGGCGGCACCCTGGCCGTCCCCGCGCCCGATCCGTCGCGTGCGCCCGGCGCGGCGGCCCCGGCGGCCGGCGCGGCTCCGGCCGCGGAAGGCGCCGCGGCTCCGGTGGCCGCCGAAGGCCAGCCCACCGCCACGACGGCCGCTCCGGCCTCCACCAGCGGCGGTCCGGCCGGCCAGGCTCCCGCCGCCCCCGGCGCGCCGGCTGCGGCCCCCGCGAAGAAATAGCGGCGGCGGAAAATTGGATTACGGAATGGCCGGGCTCAGTCCCGGCCATTTTCGTTTCAGACCCGCCGATAGCCTGTCGGCTGGCCGGATCCCGCGCCGTCGATGCGGGCGATGGCCTCGGCGAGCGTTTCGACGACCGTCGCCATGTGATGGCCGTTGGCGTGGACGATGCGTCCCTCGCCGATCCCCAGCGCCACATGGCCTTTCCAGAACACCAGGTCGCCGCGGCCGAAGTCGGCCGCCTCGATCGGCGCACCGATCGCCTGTTGCTGGTCGGTGTCGCGCGGGCAGGCCCGGCCGCAGGCGAACAGCGCCTGCTGGATCAGCCCCGAGCAGTCGAGGCCCAGGCTCTCGCGGCCGCCCCAGAGGTAGGGCGCGCCCACGAAGCGCTCCGCCACCGCGGCCCAATCGTCCTCGAACTGGCCGATGGGCGACAGGTGCGCCGCGGTCATCCAGCCGGCGCCGGCGACCTTGGCCAGCCTGCCCTCGACGGCTTCCACCGTGACCAGGCTGTTGATCGAATAGGGGCCGAGCGCGCGCGACTTGATGCTGGCTTCGGCGAAGGCGTAGGTGCGCAGGGCCGCGACGCGGTGCGTGGGCATCGGGCCGGCAAGGGCCAGGGCCGCCGCCTCCACGAAGCCCACATAGCCGTCGCGGGCGGCCTGGCCGAACAGCCACGCGCCCTCTTCCTCCAGGACCTCGAACCGCTCGCCGAACAGAATCTGGTCCATCTGTTCGGAATTGGCGTCGGGCGCCGAGCGGATCGCCGCGGCGGGCGCCATGCAGCCCATGGCCTTGGGATCGAGGTACACCTCGGCTTCCAGCACGCCTTCCAGGCTGCGGGCGGCGATGCCGTCGCGCCAGGGCGTGATGCGCGGATCATGCTTCATGCGAAACGCTCGCGGATCATGCGGTAGAGGCCACGGATGGCCTGGGCTTCACCGCCGCCGGGGAATCCGGGACGGGCGCGGGGGTTCCACGCGAATATGTCTAGATGGACCCACGGGCCCGGCGGCGCAAACCGCTGCAGGAACAGGGCCGCCGTGACCGAACCCGCCTGGGCCCAGCCGTCGGGGTCGTTCTTGATCTCGGCCACGTCGCTGTCCAGCGCGTCGGCGTAGGGCTTCCAGAGCGGCATCCGCCACAGGGGATCCGATTCCGCCTTGGCTGCCGAGTCGATCTGCGCCGCCAGCTCCTCGTCGTCCGTGTAGAACGGCGGAAGCTGCGGTCCGAGCGCGATCCGGGCCGCGCCGGTCAGGGTGGCCATGTCGATGGTCAGGGCCGGTTCCAGCTCGCCGGCCCGCGTCAGGGCGTCGGCCAGGATCAGGCGGCCCTCGGCGTCGGTGTTGCCCACCTCGATGGAGAGCCCCTTGCGGGAGGCCAGCACGTCGCCCGGCCGCATGGCGTCGCCCGAGATGGCGTTCTCCACCGCCGGCACCAGCACCGCCAGGCGCACCGGCAGGCCGGCGGCCATGACCATGCGGCCCAGCGCGAGGGCGTGGGCGGCGCCGCCCATGTCCTTCTTCATCAGCCGCATGCCGGCCGACGGTTTGATGTCCAGGCCGCCGGTGTCGAACACCACGCCCTTGCCGACGATGCAGACCAGCGGCTTGCCCGGCTTGCCCCAGCTCATCTCGATGAACCGCGGGCTGCGGGCGGGGTCGGCCGCGCGGCCGACGGCGTGGATGGCCGGGTAGTTGGCCTCCAGCAGGCCCTCGCCCTCGATCACCGTGATCGTGGCGCCGTGCTGCTCGGCGATCTCGCGGGCGATGGTCTCGATCTGCAGCGGCCCCATGTCGTTGGCCGGCGTGTTGACCATGTCGCGGGCCAGGGCGCAGGCGTGGGCCACCTGCCGGACCTCGGTGACGTCGGCGCCCTCCGCCAGCAGGCGGGGCCGTTCGCCTTCTCGTGTCTTGTAGCGGTCGAAGCGGTAGCCCCCCAGCGCGAAGGCCAGGGCGGCCTGGTCGGCGCCGACGGCGTCGGGCTTGCGGGCGATCCGATAGACGCCGCCCGGCAGCTTGGCGGGCAAGGCGCGGAAGGTCGTCCAGGCGTCGCCCGCGCCGAACAGGACGCGATCGAGCGCGCCCGTGGCGTCGGGGATCAGCAGGACCTGGCCCGGCTTGCCTTTGAACTCGGCGGTGCGGGCGAGCGCCGCGGCGAACGCATCGGCCTCCAGGGCCGCGGTCGTTTCGGCCTCGGTCATCGCGTGGATCGGCGTGACCGGCCCGTCCCAGGCCTCGAGGATCGTCTCGCTCATGGTCAGAGCCCCACGGCTGCGGCGAAGGGGGAGCTCGCGAAGGCGGTGAGGGCGCCGATGGCGATCGCCAGGCCATAGGGGATGCCCTGCTCCCCGTCGGCCAGGCGGTTCACCCAGCGGGGGCCCAGCGCGACGATCGGGCGCAGGTTCGCGGAACGCAGCGACAGCAGCAGGATCGCCAGGCCGCCGCCCGCTACGGCGGTGCCAAGCACGAATGTGGTGAGCGCCGGCCAGCCCAGCCAGAGCGCCGCGGCGGCGATCAGCTTGGCGTCGCCCCCGCCCATCCAGCGCAGGGCGAACATGACCATGCCGGCCAGCAGGGCCGCGACGCCGATGGCCAGGTGCAGCCCCAGCGTCGAAAGCGGCAGGCCCACGGCGAGGCCGGCGACAGGGAACAGGGCCAGCAGCGCCAGCGAGATCCAGTTGGGGATCGTGAACGAGATCGCGTCGCTGAAGGCTGCGGCCAGGACCAGGGCCGGAAAAAGCAGCACAAGAACGGCGGCGAGCAACGCGAGCATCGGGGGCATGACCTCTCTGATCGTCCTTATGCCTTCCAGCGAATGAACGGACCGTTGCAGCATAGCTTGAAAAGAAAAAAGGCCCCCGGCGTTTCCGCCGGAGGCCTTTGTCTCGATCTGGACGAGCGCTTAGGTGTTCGCGTCCTTGAGCGCGGTCTCAATCGTTTTGAAGGTGGTGTTGAGCTCGGTGCCCAGGGCGCCGAGGGCGCCCACGAGGACGACGGCGATCAGGGCGGCGATCAGGCCATACTCGATGGCGGTCGCGCCGGATTCGTCTTTCAGGAAGCGGGTCATGAACTTGGTCATTTTAATTCTCTCCTAGATTCAGCGAGCAGACTGTGGGGGGCTCCAAGCTCTCGCCTGCTCGCCCCGAAGAACACGACCAATGTCCCCCACCGCGTTTAAGAGCGCATGAATCCGGATGCCTAATATCCGTATACGATTACCGGGCGTTAAAGGTTGATATCCGTAAACCATATGCCGGCAAAGCTTCGGATTCCCCAAGGGAATCAACCTGTCGTCACGCCGCGTAAGCTGAGCCGCGGCCGCCGCCGCGCACGAAGGCCAAGCCGACGAGGCCGACCGCCAGCAGCAGCAGCAAGGTGGCGAAGCCCCCCTGCTGCGTGCCCGTGGCGCGGGTTCCGAGGTTGACCAGGGTCGGCGCCAGCCACGCCGTGGCGACTCCCGACAGGGCGTAGACCCCGAAGAACGCGCCGGTCTGGGCCGGCGGTGTGATGCGCGTCAGCAGGGTGCGGCTGGAGGCGTATTGGGCGGTGATGAAGATGGCGCTGATGAAGCCCACCAACACGAAGACCACGTCCGGCAGGTGCGTGAACACCGGCCCGCCCCACACCGGCGCCGCCGTCCCCGCATCGTACGGCCAGAAGAACAGGATCAGGTCCGGTCGCATGCCCAGGAAGCCGGTCATCGCCACCATGGTCATCACGATCTCAAGCCGCAGCGCGTTCTTCGGCCCTATCCCGGCGTCCAGCCAGCGGCCGACAAACCCGCCCAGCACGGCGACGATGGAGAGCAGGATGCCATAGGCCAGCATCTCCAGCCCGCCCCACTTCATCACGCCCACCGCATAGACCCCGGCGTAGACCAGCACCCCGTTCATCCCGTCGACGAAGAACATCCGCGAGCCGATGTAGACCGCCGCGTCCTTGAAGTGGCTGATGGTCTTCAGCATCCGCCAGAGTTCGGCCGCGCCCTGGGCGAAGGCGCGGCCCACCGGCGTACCCGTCCGCGGCGCATCGGGCGTCCAGAGGAACAGCGGGATCGAGCCAAAGAACAACAGGCCCGCGGCCAGCAGGGCGACCACCCGCTCCGGCTCGTGCGTCGCCGGGTCCAGGCCGAACAGCGGCGCCGACGGCACCCAGCTCCAATCCACCTTGCCCGGCAGGGCGAAGGCCCAGGCGGTGAACACCAGGGCCAGCACCGAGAACAGGTTGCCCAGCGACAGCGCCAGGCCCGAGGCCTTGTGCGCGCCCTGCAATCCCGCCGCGCGGACCAGCAGCGAGTTGTGGAAGATCTCGTTGTAGGCGAACAGCACCTGCACCGTCATGGCGAACAGCATGGTCATGCCGACCGACAGGCCCGTGCCGTCCGGCTTGGCCCACCACAGCGCGGCGCACAGCGGGATCATCAGCGCGACGATCAGGCCCAGCCAGCCCTTGCGCTGTCCCAGCTTGTCGATCGAGGCGCCGATGAACGGCGCGGTGGCCATTACCGTCCAGCCGGCCAGTTGCTGGGCGTGGCTGATGACCTCCTGGCCCCGCACCGGGTCGCCGATCATCGACGAGGCCACGTAGGGCATGAAGATATAGATCGTGATCAGGATGACGAAGGGGTCGCGGCCGCCCTCGAAGATCGACCAGGCCACGCCGCCGCGGTCCAATCGGCCGTTGTCGGCGGCGAACGAGCCACGGGTGTCGGCGGCGTCGGTGTCTTTCACTCTGGCATCCCGCATAGCCGCACTCGGGGACGGCCTTGGGTCCACCGTAAACCGCGGAGATAGGTTGTCGATGGTTACTTGAGCGGCCGGGACCTAGGCCAGCAGGCGGTCGTGGATGGCGGCGCGCAGGGCCGCGTCGAGGCCCAGGGCCTCGCCCAGGTAGCCGTCCAGCGAGCCGTGCGCCTCGCGCATCACCCGGAACGCCTCGGCGAGATATTCGGCCTCCACCCGCATGGCCGTCATCAGCGCCTCGTCCGAGGCGATGCGGCCGGTGGCTTCCCGGACCACCTCGCGGATCATCGGCAGCCGCTTCTCCATCCGCGCCGGGTCATTGGTCAGCAGGTAGTCGGCCTGGATGTCGTCGTCGTGGACGCCGGCCACGTGGTGGGTCAGCGCGCAGATGATGCCGGTGCGGTCCTTGCCCGCCGCGCAGTGGACCAGGATCGGGCCTTCCGTGCCGGCCAGGGCGCGGAAGTAGCGTGCGTACAGGTCGATGTGGCGCTGCTGGAACGGGGCGTGGCGGTAATAGTCCATCATGTAGGCGTGGAACGAGGCCGGCGTCAGGTCCGAGCTCTGGATGAAGGTCGACCACTCGTCGGCGGTGTCCTGGCCGATGTCGTTCTGGATCACCTCGGCGGAGAAGCCGTTCCAGCGCCGCGACGGCTCCTTTTCGCGCTCGTTGGCGCGCCGCAGGTCGACGATCACCGAAAGGCCCAGGCCCGCCAGCTTCTCGAGGTCGGCGTCCGTGGCCTTGGACTGCCCCGCCGAGCGGTAGAGCAGGCCCCGCTTCAGCCGCTTCTGCCCGGCCGCATAGTCTCCGAAGTCGCGGAAGTTCTCGATGGCGTCGAAGGGGAGATGTCGGGTCATTCCGCGTGTTCTAGCCACCTTCCGCGAAGAATTCGAGGCGGCCGCGGCGTCAACCGCCCAACATGCGGGCGTGGATCCGCTCGCGCAGCGCCGCGTCCACGCCGAGCACCTCTTCCAGGTAGCGGTCGACCGAGCCGCACCGGCCGCGGATCTCGTCGAAGGCGGCGTCCAGGAACTCGGGATAGACCTGCACCCAGGCCCGGAGCGCCTCGTCCGACGGCCGCCGTCCGACCAGCCGCTCCACGAACCCACCCGCCTGCGCCATCTTCCGCTCCAGCCGGCTCTCGTCGTTGGTCATCAGATAGTCGGCGATCATGTCGTCGTGGTGGACCCCTGCGATCTGATGCAGGAACGCGCAGGCCAGGCCGGTGCGGTCCTTGCCGGCCGCGCAGTGGACCACGACGGCGCCGTCCGCCTCGCCCACGGAACGCAGGAACCGCCCGAACAGGTCGACCAGCCGGGGCTCGAAGACGTTCGCGCGATAGTGCCGGAGGGTGTCGGCGACGAGCGACTCGGCCGTCAGCGGCGAACCCTCAAGCTCGCGCACCCAGTCCTGGCCCGACAGGATGTCGTTCTCCACGACCAGGCCATCGAACCCCGCCCACCGCCGCGACGGCTCCCGCTCCCGCTCGTTCGGCTGGCGCAGGTCGACGATCGCCGCCAGGCCCAGGGCCTGGAGCTTGGCCAGGTCCGCGTCCGTCGCATGCGCGTGATGCCCCGAACGGTACAGCCGCCCGGAAACCAGCCCCCGCCCACAGGCGGTCGCATAGCCGCCGAAGTCGCGGAAGTTCTCGATGGCGTCGAAGTCGATGTGCCGAGTCATCGCGCCACGATCTCGCGAGTCGCGGCCTACCGGAACGGCGGCTCGTCGAAGCTGCGCAGCTTGCGCGAGTGCAGGCGGTTGCCTTCCTGCTTGAGCAGGTCGATGGCCGCCAGGCCGATCTGCAGGTGCTGGCCGATGGCCCGGTCGTAGAAGGCGTTGGCCTGGCCGGGCAGCTTGATCTCGCCGTGCAGCGGCTTGTCCGACACGCAGAGCAGCGTCCCGTACGGGACCCGGAACCGATAGCCCTGGGCGGCGATGGTGGCGCTTTCCATGTCGATGGCGACGGCCCGGCTCTGGTTGAACCTGAGCGCGCTGGAGGAATACTTCAGCTCCCAGTTCCGGTCGTCGGTGGAGACCACCGTGCCGGTGCGCAGGCGCCGTTTCAGGATGTCGCCCGTCTCGCCGGTCACCTGCTCGGCGGCGGCGTTGAGCGCGAGCTGGATTTCCGCCAGCGGCGGGATCGGGATCTCGGGCGGCAGCACCTTGTCCAGGACGTGGTCGTCGCGCAGGTACGCGTGGGCCAGGACATAGTCGCCGATCTTCTGGCTGCCGCGCAGGCCGCCGCAGTGGCCGATCATCAGCCAGGCTTGGGGCCTGAGCACCGCAAGATGGTCACAGACCGTCTTAGCGTTGGACGGACCGACGCCGATGTTGACCAGGGTGATGCCCGCCCGGCCCGGCGCGATCAGGTGATAGGCCGGCATCTGGTGCTTGCGCCAGGTCCCGGCGGCCACGGCCGCCTCCGGATTGGGGGTGTCGGGCGTGACGTAGACATGGCCCGCCGCAGACAGCGCCGTGTAGGGTCCGCCCGCCTGGAGCTGGCGGCAGCCCCAGGCCACGAACTCGTCCACGTAGCGATGGTAGTTGGTGAACAGGATGAACTGCTGGGTGTGCTCGGCGGGCGCCCCCGTGTAGTGCGCCAGGCGCGCGAGGGAGAAGTCGGTGCGCAGGCCGTCGAACAGCGCCAGCGGCCGCGGCGCGTCGCCCTTGGCCATCCAGGACCCGTCGGCGATCTCGTCGCCGATGTCGGCAAGCTCCGTGGTCGGGAAGTGTCGGGCGATCTCCACCGAGCTGATGTCGGCCATGGCCATGTCGGCCGGGTCCAGCACGTAGGGGAACGGGATCTCCTGGCTGGAGCGGCCCACCTCCAGCGTGATGTCGAAGTCCTCCTGCAGCAGGCTGAGCTGCTCGATCAGATAGTCGCGGTAGAGCTCGGGCCGGGTCACCGTGATCGCATAGCGCCCCGCCGACGGCAGGCGGGCGAAGGCGCGGCTGGTGCGCGGATACGGCTGTCCCGGCGGCCAGGTCAGCCGCAGCTCCGGATAGACATAGGCGCCGTTCCGCCGGACGGCGGGTTCGGGCGGCGGTCCGCCGGACAGGAAGGATTTTAGGGCGGTGCGGAGAGCCTCGACGCTTTGGCGATATTCGCTCTCGAGCCGATCGACGATGCCGGCTGCTTCTTGTTTCTTCATCCGCCGCCTTATAGCGCCGGTCCGTGACGCTTGCGAATCCGGCGTGCTGGACGGACGGCTTCATCCCGGCGACAAAGGCCCCCGAATATCCTCGGGGTCTGCATGAATCGTCTCTTCACCGCCTTCGTCGTGGG
Organism: Phenylobacterium sp.; assembly: GCF_004297125.1. Classification (GTDB taxonomy): domain Bacteria; phylum Pseudomonadota; class Alphaproteobacteria; order Caulobacterales; family Caulobacteraceae; genus Phenylobacterium. The sequence goes on from NZ_SCVD01000039.1 coordinate 317,586, forward strand.
CGCCATGGTGCTCGGCGTCCTCGTCGGCTACGTCATCAACCAGTCGATGTCGGCCGAGGGCGCGAAAGAGATCGCCTCCAACCTCTCGATCGTCACCGACCTCTTCCTGCGCCTGATCAAGATGATCATCGCGCCCCTGGTCTTCACCACCCTGGTGGCCGGGATCGCGCACATGGGCGACGCCTCGGAAGTGGGCCGGGTCGGCGTGAAGACCATCGGCTGGTTCATCCTGGCCTCGATCACGTCGCTCACCATCGGCCTCCTGATGGTCCACCTGATCCAGCCGGGCTCGGGCCTGTCGCTGGTGGCGCCGCCGATCGACGCCGCCGCGGGGATCGAGACGACCAAGTTCACGCTCCGCGAGTTCGTCACCCATCTGGTGCCCTCGTCGATCGTCGACGCCATGGCCAGGAACGAGATCCTGCAGATCGTGGTGTTCTCGGTTCTGGTGGGCACGGCCGTCTCGGCCATCGACGACAAGGCGCCGGCGGTGCTGAACCTGGTCGAGCAGGGCGCCACCATCATGCTGAAGGTGACCGGCTACGTGATGAAGACCGCCCCGCTGGCGATCTTCGCGGCGCTCTGCGCCAGCGTCGCCACCCAGGGTCTCGACGTGCTGGCCACCTACGCCAAGTTCGTCGGCGGCTTCTACCTGTCGCTGGGCATCCTCTGGGCCCTGCTGATCGGGGTGGCCGTCCTGATCGTCGGCCCCCGCGCGATCAAGCTGATCGGCCGGCTGCGCAGCCCGGTCCTGCTGGCCTTCTCCACCGCCTCGTCCGAGGCGGCCTATCCCCGGACCCTGGAAGAGCTCCAGAAGTGGGGCGTGTCGCGCAAGGTGGCCAGCTTCGTGCTGCCCCTGGGCTACTCGTTCAACCTCGACGGTTCGATGATGTACTGCACCTTCGCGACGCTGTTCATCGCGCAGGTCTATGGGATCGAACTCAGCATCGCCCAGCAGATCACCATGCTGGCGCTCCTGATGATCACGTCCAAGGGCATGGCCGGGGTGCCTCGCGCCTCGCTGGTGGTGATCGCCGCCACCCTCACCTACTTCGACCTGCCCGAGGCCGGCCTGCTGCTGATCCTGGCCGTCGACCACCTGCTCGACATGGGCCGTTCGGCCACCAACGTGGTCGGCAATTCGGTGGCCGCCGCCGTGGTCGCCAAGTGGGAGAACCAGATCGAAGAACCGCCGGCCGAGGCGGAAGCGGCCAAGGCCTGAGGCCGGGGCATGGACGCGGGCTATCGAGCCTGCGTCCTAACGTCCGCTAACCCTATCGCTTAACCCGGCGTTCGCCTCGTATGGGGGATGGTGTGGTCCAACCCAGGACCCACGCAGAACGCCCGTGCCGCAATCGCCGAAAAGCCATGCCGAACTCGCCGCCCGCGTGGCCGAGCTCGAAGCCGAGCGGGCCATGGTCCTGCGGCTGGCGCAGACGGATTCCCTGACCGGCCTGGTGAACCGCGGCGCCTTCTCGTCCGGCCTCTGCGAGCGGATGGATGCCGCGCGCGAGACCGGCGCCAAGGTCGCCCTCTTCGTCATCGACCTGGACCGCTTCAAGCACCTGAACGACAGTCTGGGCCACCACGCCGGCGACCTGCTGCTGGCCGAGCTGGGCCGGCGCCTGCGCGACGACGCCGCCCCCGGCGAGCTGATCGCCCGCCTGGGCGGCGACGAATTCGCCCTGGTGTCCGACGATCCCGATCCCGCCGCCCGCGCCGAACGCCTGGTCTCGGCGCTGGGCCAGCAGCACTTCATCTACGGCCGCGCCGTTTCGCCCGGCGGTTCGGTGGGCGTGGCGGTGTTCCCCGACGACGCCCAGGACGCCGCCGACCTGCAGCACTTCGCCGACATGGCGCTCTACCGGGCCAAGTCCGGCGGCGGCCGTCGCTGGTCGCGCTTCGACGCCCGGCTCCGCGAGGAGAGCGAGCGGCGCCGGACCCTGGAAGACGAGCTGCGCCGCGCCATCCCCGCCGGCGAGATCGAGCCCTGGTTTCAGCCGATCATCGACTCCATGACCGGCCGCATGGTCGGCGTGGAAGTGCTCGCCCGCTGGAACCATCCCGAGAAGGGCCTCCTCGCCCCCGCCGCCTTCGTGCCGATGGCCGAAGAGCTGGGGCTGATCCGCGTGATCGACGAGGCGGTGTTCGAGGCCGCCTGCGCCCGCACCGCGCCCTGGGTCGCCGAGGGCCTGATCGAATCCGTAGCCTGCAACGTCTCGCCCCGCGACCTGCTGGACCCCGCCTTCTCCCGCAAGCTGATCGGACGGCTGGCGAAGACCGCCCTGCCCGCCACCGCCCTGACCGTCGAGATCACCGAGACCTTCCTGCTCCAGGACCTGGCGCTCTCCCGCCGCCACATCGAGCGGCTGGCCGCCAAGGGCGTGAACGTCGCCCTCGACGACTTCGGCACCGGCTACTCCAACCTGCGCGCGCTGATGCACCTGCCGATCCAGACGGTGAAGCTGGACCGCTCGCTGATCGACGACGTGGGGCGCGACAGCCGCGTCTCGAAGCTGGTGGCCTCGCTGCTGCACGCGGCCCGTTCGCTAGGCGTGCGCATCGTCGCCGAGGGCGTCGAGACCGAGGGCCAGGCGCTGTTCCTGCGTTCGGCCGGCTGCGAGCGCATGCAGGGCTATTTCTTCGCCCGCCCGATGCCGGCGGACGCGATGGAGGCGATCCTTCGCGAGCAGAACGTCCCGGCTCCGCGCCTCGCCGCCGTCGGCTGATCTTCCATACGCGTATAACTGTCCCCATATGGCGGAAGGGTCCTTTCAGGGCCCTCCGAACGTCAACATGGGAACCATGCGCAACCACCTTCGCACCTTCACCCTGCTCGCCGTCCTGACCGCGCTCTTCGTGGGCGCCGGCTACATGGTCGGCGGCCCCACCGGCATGCTGATCGCCCTGCTGTTCGCCGGCGCGATGAACCTGGTCAGCTACTGGAACGCCGACAGGATCGTGCTCTCCATGTACCGGGCGGTCGAGGTCGACGCCTCGCACCCCGAGCCGCTGATCCGGAATTACGTCGCCGACGTGCTGGAGCTGGCCGGGCGGGCGAACATCCCCGCGCCCAGGGTCTATGTCATCGACCAGGACCAGCCGAACGCCTTCGCCACCGGCCGCGACCCCCAGCACGCCGCCGTCGCGGCCACTCGCGGCCTGCTCTCCATGCTGGACCGCCGCGAGATCCGCGGCGTCATGGCCCATGAGCTGGCGCACGTGAAGAACCGTGACACGCTCACCATGACCATCACCGCCACCATCGCCGGCGCGATCGGGGCGCTCGCCAACTTCGCCTTCTTCTTCGGCGGCCGCGACGAGGCGGGCCGTCCCACCGGCCTGATCGGCGCCATCGTCATCGCCGTCATCGGCCCGATCGCCGCGGGCCTGGTGCAGATGGCCATCAGCCGCGGCCGAGAGTACGAGGCCGATCGCGCGGGCGCCGAGATCTCGGGCGACCCGCAGGCCCTGGCCTCGGCCCTGCAGAAGATCGAGGCCTACGCCAAGGGCGGCTACTTCAATCCCGACGCCGAGCGCAATCCGGCCACCGCCCACATGTTCATCATCAATCCCCTGGCGGGCGGCAAGGGGGACAGCCTGTTCTCCACCCACCCGGCCACGCACAACCGCGTGGAGGCCCTGCTGGGCATGACCGGCCAGGTCCGCGGCCCCGCGCGCGGCACGGCGGTCCCGATCACCCGGGCGCGCCGGACGGGGCCCTGGTCCTAGAGGCTTGCCTCCAGCGTCAGGCCCACCAGCCGCGGCTCGCCCAGCAGGGCCTGACGACGACCGCCGTTCAGGTACTGGTAGTCGAAGTGGTGGGTGTTGAAGATGTTGGCGGCCGTGAGGTAGGCGCCGTAGCGGTCGTTCCGCCAGCCGGCCTTGGCGTTCACCAGCGTGCGCGCCTTCAGCTCTCGGCGGCTCTGGTCCAGGACCGCCTGGTAAGCGGCCGACCGGTGGCTGGCGTTGAGGTTCACGAACCAGCCCGCCTCGCTCTTCCACGTGCCGCCGGCCGCGAAGGTCACGCGCGGCGCGTTCGCGAACTCGTTCCCGGACAGGTCCGCGACGGTCGCGCCGGTCACCATGAACTCCTTGAAGCGGGTGTTGGCGTAGCCCAGCGAGGCATAGGCGCTGATCTCCGCCGTCGCCTGGAAGCGGCTCTCGACCTCAAAGCCGTAGATCCGCGACGACCCGGCGTTCCGGGTTTCGTAGTCGTAGACGTTGCTGCTGAGCTGGACGTTCACCTGCTGGTCCTTCCAATCGACGTAGAAGGCGTTGGCGTTCAGCGACAGGCGGCGGTCCAGCCATAGCGAGCGCAACGCCAGCTCATAGTTCCAGGTGTATTCCGGGTCGTAGGCGTAGAGCCCCCCGCGGCCGGGGTTCACGCCCGAGCCGCCCGAGCGATAGCCTCGCTGCACGGTGGCGCTCAGCGAGGCGTCGTCGGTCACCTCGAAGGTGACGCCGACCTTCGGCAGGAACGCCTTGTAGGTGGTCTTGGCCGGAGGCGACGACGAGTTGGCCGCCAGGAGTTGGGCGTTGATCAGCGCGTTGACGGCCGCCACCGTGGGGCCGAGCGCGCCGAAGTCGGCGGGGTTCGGCAGGGGCGTGGCGAGGACGACCGTGTTCTCGTTGGCCCGGACCTGATGCTCGTAGTCGTAGCGGAAGCCGCCGTGCAGCTTGATGCGCGGCGCGACCTGCCAGGTGGCGTCCCCGAAGATCGCCGCGGTCTCGACGGTCTGTGGATAGAACTGGCTCGTGTCGATGGTCAGCGCCGCCGGATAGAAGCCGCTGATCGCCGCCGGCAGGCCCAGGTCGTCCACCGGGCTCAACTTGAAGACGCTGTGCGAACGGTCGTGCTTGTTGTCCAGGTGCGAATAATAGCCACCGACCAGGCCCTTGAACGGGCCTCGCTCGAAGTTCAGCCGCAGCTCCTCGCTGAAGGTCTTCTGGTCCTGGGTGAAGTCGCCGTAGGCGCTGTCGATGGGCAGGTTGTCGCCGTCGTAGACGGTGCTGGCGCGGATTTGGCTGTAGGTCGTGACCGCCGCCAGGGTCAGGTGCGGCGACAGCCTGTAGCCGACGTCCAGCGTGCCGATGTCGCTGCGGACCTTGTCGACGGTGGCGCGGTCGCCAAGGACCGTACGGTTCTTCCAACTGTCGGGCGTGTCGGTGAACGAATAGGTCGAGCCGTTGCTGTGCTCGTCGTGCAGGTAGGCGGCGACCACGCGCAGCCCGGGAAGGTCGGTGGGGGTGAACAGGAGCTTCGCCCGCACGGCGTCGGAATCACGGAACCCGGCGCGGTCGTCGTTCCGGTTCGGATTCTCGATCAGGCCATCGGCCCGCGACCGCTCGGCGGCCAGGCGAAACGCCAGCTGGTCGGCAACGATCGGGCCGCCGATGGCCGCGGCGAACCGGCGCTGCTCGTCCTGGTCGGTGAGGATCGCCCGGGCCTTGCCGGTCCATTCGTAGGTGGGGTCGGCGGTCTTGAGGACGATCGCCCCGGCCAGCGCGTTGCGGCCCTGCAGCGTCGACTGCGGCCCGCGCAGGATCTCCACCTGCGCCAGGTCCCAGAGGTCCAGCGGGCCGCCGTTGACCGCCGCCCGCGGCAGCGGCGAGCCGTCCAGGTAGACCGTCGCCAGGTCGCCCGTGCCGACGCCCGTGACGTTGCTGTTGGCGATGCCGCGGATCGTGAAGCCCTGCTTCCCGAAGATCGAGTTGAGGTTCGCGGTGCGGTTGATGAGGTCGTAGACGTCGACCAGGTTCTGCTCGGCGATCTCCTTGCCGGTCACCACCGCGACGCTGGTGGGGGTGTCCTGGATCGAGCGGTCCGTCTTCTCCCCGGTGACCACCAGCTCGTCCAGTTGCGCGGCCGGCGCCTCCGTCTCCGCCCCGAGGGCGCCCGAGGCTGCGGAGGCTAACAGCAGCGCAAACAAGGCGGGACGGCGGACAGGCATCGGACAAGCTCCCCTGAGGTGGTGGCGCGGTCGCTAGTTGTGTTGCAATTGCGAGTCAATCTCATTATCAATCTGCATGACTTGGGGAGAGCGTGGGCTTCTATGCGTGCGAATCTGACGGAGACGGCGTCGTGAGCGGGGCGACCGTGGCCCTGGTCCTGGCCGGCGGCGCGGCGGCCGGCGTGGCCCTGCGCCACGCCTGGCGCGCGGGCGGCGCACGGCGGCCTTGGCTGATCATCACCGGCTGGGGCGTGGCCGCGGCGGCGGTGGCCGTCGCCGTGGCGTCGGCGGGCGCCGCGCCGGGAACGTTCCTGGCCCTGGCCCTGATCCCGGTGGCCGTGCTCGCCCTCGTCACCGCCGGCGTGAAGGTCCGCGACGCCAGGACCAGGGCGCCGCGCGAGCTGGCGTTGGAGCCGTCCGACCGGGCGTCCAAGGCCTGGCGCGGCTGGCTGCGCGGCCTGCTGGCCGGGCCCATCGGCGGCGTCGCGGCCATGGGCGTGGGCCTGGCCTTCGTGGTCTGGGTTCCGGGCGCGCCTCAGACCCGCATGGTGCTGGGCGGCATGCTCGTGCCCGTCCTGTGGGCGGCCGGCATGGCCTGGACCCTCGCCGACGACAGGATCCTCCGCGCCACCGCCGTCCTCGTGGGCGTGGCCCTGGTCACCTTCGCAGCCTCCGCCCTGAAGGGGTTCGCCGTATGAGCCGCACCGCCACGCGTTCCGGCCGGCCGATCTGGCCCAAGGTCCCCGCCAGCTTCGTCCGCGCGGTCCTGGCCGGACACTCCGCCCTGGGCCTGGCCTTCGCGGCGCTGATCTTCCTCGTCTGCTTCTCCGGGACCGCGGCGGTCTTCATCCAGGAGTTCCAGCGCTGGGAACGGCCGCAGGACCCGGTCGTGGTCGCCCCCACCGCCAGCGTCCTGCAGACCGCGTTCGAGACGGGCCTGCGGCTGACCCCCGACACCAACCGCGTGGTGATCAACCTGCCGGGCGAGGGCCTGCCCCGCTTCGTCCTGACCACCTGGACAGGCGAGGATTACAAGATGTGGGCGCTGGACGCCCAGGGCCGCGCGGGCGAACGCCTCGACAAGCCATGGACCGACTTCGTTCAGGACCTGCACATCTACCTCCACCTGCCGCGCAGTTGGGGGATCTTCGTCGTCGGCCTAACGGGGGTGGCGCTGCTGTCCTCGCTGGTCTCCGGCATCCTGGCGCATCCCCGCGTGTTCCGCGACGCCTTCCACCTGCGCTGGGGCGGCTCCAAGCGCCTGCAGGAAGCCGATCTGCACAACCGCATCGGCATCTGGGCCCTGCCCTTCCATGTGACCCTGTCGCTGACCGGCGCCCTGCTGGGCCTCTCGACGGTGATCGTGGGCGTGCTGGCGATGGTGGTCTTCAAGGGCGACACCGAGAAGGCCTACGCCCTCTTCGCCACCCCCGAGCCGGCGCACGACCAGCGGGCCGCGCCGCCCCCGGACCTCACGGCCATGCTGGCGACGCTCAAGCGGATCGCGCCGGACGCGGCGGTCACCTACGCCGTCGTCGAGGACCCCCGCCAGGCCCAGCAGCACATCAGCTTCGGGACCCGGACGCCGGGCCGGCTGGCGCGGGAGATCTACAGCTTCGACCGCACCGGCGCGCTGCTCGGCGGCTCCGGCTACGGCGCCCGCAATGTCGGCGAGAGCCTCTACAGCGCCATCGGCCCGGCGCACTTCGGCTGGTTCGGCGGCTGGCCGACCAAGATCGCCTATGGCCTGTTGGGCATAGGCCTCACCGCCGTGACCTCCAGCGGGGTCGCCATCTGGCTGGCCCGCCGCCGCGCCAAGGGCCGCCCGGCCCCGCGCTGGGAGCGCGTCTGGATCGCCACGGTCTGGAGCCAACCCTTCGCCTATGGTGCGGCTATGCTCGGCGTCGTCGCCGCCGGCCTCCCGCCCGTGGCGGTCTGGGGTGGTGCGACCCTGGCGGCGCTGGGCGCGGCGGCGGTCCTCGCCCCCGTGCGGATTTCGCGCGGCCTGCGATCGGCCGGCGCCGCGGCCCTCGCGGCCACCGCCGGCGCGCACGTGGTCGCCTGGAGCGGGCGCGACATCGACCCCGCCGCATGGGGCGTGGACGTCGCCCTGGCCGCCCTGGCCCTGACCCTGATGGCGCCGGAAGCCACCGGCATGCTCCGCAGGCGGGCCCCGGCCGACGCCGAGCGGCCGGCGATCGCGGCCGAGTGACTACTTCAGCGACGCCAGCGGGCGGGCCTTCGCCGGGCCGGCGATCAGGGTCCTGGCCTCGGCGATGGCGGCTGCCGGGGCCGTCTTGCCCTCGGCGATCTCGTCGGCCAGGCCCATCAGCTTCGGCCCGACGATCGAGCCGTTCTGGGCCTCTTCGGTGACCGTCACGCCGCGGTCCTTGTCGATGGCCCGGTCCCAGGCGGTCCGCACCTCGGCCCAGTAGCCCTTGGTGGCGTTCCAGTAGTCGTCGGCCGCCTTCACCTGGAACTTATCCGACTTCGAATAGGTGTTCAGCACCACCTCGTGGACATAGGTGACCGGCTTGCCGTCCTTCAGGCCCAGCTTGGCGTTGTCCTGCTCATGCACCCAGCCGTCGGGCGTCAGCGCGTGGCGGTTCACGCCGGCGTACCAGGCGTAGACCGGCTTGCGCACCGCGTCGCGCCGGGCCAGCGGGCGCAGCGTCCTGTCGCTCTGCCAGCTCGCCACGCCGCCCTCGTAGACCCACTTGCCGACCCCGCCGTACCGCGGGCTGTCGTCGGTCTGCCAGACGGTCTGGGACCAGGCCCCCCTGCGCGCCTCGGCGGGCACGTCCTTCAGCACCCAGCGGTTCGCGGTCTCGTAGGTCAGCACCTTGGCCGGCTGGTAGGTCCAGTCCTGCCGCCAGTGCTTGACGATCATCGGCTTGCCGTCGTCGTCCACCACCAGCAGGTGCTGCAGGCTGATGAAGTCGCCGCGGTCCTCGACCACGCGGACGGCCTCGTAGCCGCCGCTGTGCTTCTCCTCCAGCGGCTTGTAGTCGGCCACGAACGGCACGGTCTCGCGCATGTCGAAATGCACCCGGTAGTCGCCCGCCATGGCCAGGATCGAGGCCCGGTCCTTCTCCGGCGCCTTCTCGGCGGCGAGCGCCAGGGCGGGCGCGACGCTGAGGGTGAGTGCGATTGCGAGGCAGTTGCGGCGAGTGGTCATGGCGCTGTCCGTCATCGTTAGAAGTCGTAGGTGAGCGAAAGCGAGACGTTGCGTCCCGGTTGCGTATAGGCGTCCCGGCTGACGGCGGTGGCCGAAAGCCCCCGCACGTCGTTCCAGTAAGCGTACGTCTCATCCGTCAGGTTGAACACACCCCCGCGCGCGGTCAGCCCGTCGGCCACGCGCCAGAAGGCGGTGAGGTCCAGCACCGTCGAGGCGCCCGACCGGTGGCAGGCGGGCGTGCAGGCCTGGGCGACCCGGTCGGCGTCCTTCCTCTCGTAATGGACCACGGTGAGCTCGCCGCCCCAGCGGCCCTGGGCCTCGCGATAGCTGACCCCGGCGCTGAGCTTCACGGGATCGACGCTGTCCAGCGGCGCCTTGGCCGGCGTGTAGCTGTTCCCCTTGGCGTACGACGCCGAGGCGAAGCCCGCGAAGCCGTTGTCCAGCTTCACCCGCGCCCGGGCCTCGATCCCGCGGATCTTCACCTTCGACAGGTTCACGAACTGGAAGACGCCGGGGTCGGTGGGCGTGAAGGTCCCGGCCACCTGGACCTGCTCAATGAAGTTCTCGTACTCGCCGGCAAACGCCACGACCTCGGCGCTCCAGACCGGCGTCACCCACCGCGCCCCGCCCTCGAAGGCTTCGCTGGTCTCGGCCTTCAGGTCGGGGTTGGAGATCGAGCGGTAGTTCTGGATCGGGTTGGCGAAGGCGTTGTTCACCTGGGAAGGCGACGGCGCCTTGAACCCCTGGGCGTAGTTGAGGAACAGCCGCGCCTGTTCCGCCGGCTTGAACACCACGCCCAGTTTCGGCGACACGCGGCTGTCGTCCGACGAGGTGGGGACGAACGCTCCCAACAAGCCGTCGGCCTTCGGCGACAGCTTGTAATGGTCGAACCGCAGGGCCGGGAACAGCGTCAGCCGGCCATCCAGCAGCGCGATCTCGTCCTGCACGAACGCGCCCACCAGGGTGTAGTCGGTGGTCGGGAACGCCCGCATCGGGAACGCCTCGCCGGCCGGCGGAACCGTGCCGTCCCGCACCCCCGTCTGGCGGGTGCGCGAGGCGTCGAAGCCGTAGATCAGCCTGTGCTCCACGCCCGCCAGGCCGAACCCGCTCTCCAGCTGGGCGGACACGCCGTAGACGCGGTTGTCGAAGGTGTTGCGCCGCGTCCGGTCGGCGGCGGTGTTGCGGTCCTCGGCGGTGTACTGGACCGTCCGGCTCCTCTGCCAGTAGGCCGACCACAGGATGCGGTCGACGGGCCCGCCGTCGAAGCTCAGCCTCTGGTCCAGCATCACCCGGTCGCGCTCGATGTCGTCAGCGGCGCGGAGGCCGATCACGCTGGTCGCCGCCAACGGTGGCTTGGCGATACCCGACAGGACATTGGCCTTGATGTCGCGGTCGTAGTGCTCGGCGGTCAGCCGCACCCGGTTGGCGTCGGAGACGTCGAACACCAGCTTGCCCAGCACCGAGCGGGTCAGGATGTCTTGCGGATTGGCCGTCGTCCGGTCGGAGTTGGCCGCATCGTTGGCCCCCTGCGTCTCGGTCTCGTGGCCCTGGCGGTAGGTGTAGGCGACCATCCCGGAAAGCCGCCCCTGCCGGCCCGCCGCCACCGCCGTCGTCCCCACGCTGTCGTCGGCCGAGCCGTGGAAGCCGCGCACCCGCCCGCCATAGGCCTTGCCGTCGCGCAGGAAGTCCACCGGGTCCTTGGTGGTGAAGCTGACCGCGCCCGCCACACCGTCCGAGCCGTACAGGGCCGAGGCCGGGCCGCGCAGGATCTCCACCGACTTCATCAGGTCCAGATCCTGGTAGTCGCCGCGGCCCACCGACTGGGCGCCGAAGGTGAAGCCGTCGGGGACGCGCACCCCGTCCACCTGGATCAGCACGCGATTTCCCTCCAGGCCGCGGATGTTGAACCCGGCGTTCCCGTCGCGCCCCGTCGTGCCGAGAGCCGCACCGAACCGAGTCGGGCTGGACCGAACCGAAACGCCCGGCTCGAACTTGACCACGTCCTCGATGTCGGCGGCCAGGCGGTCCTCCAGCTCCTCGGCGGTGATCACGCTGACCGTGGCCGGGACTTCGCTGGCCGCCTTCTCGGTGCGCGACCCCAGCACCGTCACCGGATCGACGGTGGCGAGCGCCGCGTCGTCCTCCGCCAGGGCGGGACCGGCCGCGGCGAGGGTCAGGACGGAAGCGACGCCGAACAGGGCCAGACGCATGGGGGACGATCTCCAAAGGCAAAGCTGGATCGTCCATATTGCGAATGCTTCTTAGAATCAATTGCAGTCAGGCGCATTCTGTCGCACCCGCAACCTTTGCCGCAATCCCGCCTTGTTCGGCCCCAATGTCCCTGAGAGTTGAGTTCTCGCGCTTCCGGATGGGCAATTCTTCAGCAGCGACAAAGAATCAGCTCAACCTCTGCGCTAAGGCGATGACGCGCCTGCACGTAGGGAACATCGCTTAACCCAGGGGGTTGTCGTTGAGCCCATGCCAAAAATGCCGGTCCTGAAAAGCTCCCTGGAGATCGACGCCCCGGCGATCGAGGTCTGGCGAGTCCTGACCTCGCCGGAACTGGTCCGCGAATGGGCGGCCGCCTACCAGGATGGCCTGCACATCCGCACCTCGTGGCGCGAGGGCGAGCCCGTGGCCTGGAGGACCCAGGAGGGCGACACCCGCGCCGAAGGCAGGGTCGCCGCTTTCAAGCCGCAGAAGCTGCTCAAGTTCGAATACGCGTCGGACGAAGGCGGGTCCTTCCCCGACACCTTCGAGATCGTGGCGAAGGAAGACCGGACCTGGCTGAACGTGACCACCGGTCCGCTGGGCGAGGAGCAGCTCAACGCCCTGAAAGGCCCCACCGAAGAGGCCATAAAGGAAATCAAGAGCCTGGCGGAAGAGTCCGCCCAGATTCACGGCCTGCGCCGTTAGGCCCTCACGCTCGTAAAAGGGCGAGGGTCGCCGCCGCCCAGCCATCGGCGGCGCCCGTGCGCGGCGCGCCGATGACCGGGACGCCGGCCGCGAAGCGACGCACGTCGGCCATGGTCTCCGCGAAGTCCGGCGCCTCCCGCTCGGCGCTCTGGCTGACGACCACTGCCTGGACGGCGAGGCCGCGGCCGCGCGCGGAGTCGAGGGCGGTCAGCGTGTGGCTGATGGCGCCCAGGTAGGAGCCGCCGACGAGGATGGCCGGCAGGCCCAGAGCCGTCATCAGCTCGAGCCCCGTGGCGTCGTCGGCGATCGGCGACATCAGGCCGCCGACGCCTTCCACGAGCGCGAAGTCGGCCGAGACCTCCGCCAGCCGCCGCCGGCAGAAGGCGGCGATCCCAGCGAGCACGAGCGCGCGGCCCTCGCGCCGGGCCGCCATCGGGGGAGCCAGCGGGGCCACGAAGCGCCAGGGGCTGATCGCGGCGAGCGCCGCCTCGGTCGGCGCACGGCCGAGCGCGGCCAGCAGCCGCCCCGGATCGCTCCCGCCCCAGTCCGCGGGATCGAAGCCGCTCACCACCGGTTTCAACGCCTCGACCGAGCGCCCGCCGGCGCGCGCGGCTTCGATCAGGGCGCAGGCGACATGGGTCTTGCCCACGTCGGTGTGGGCGCCGGCGACGAAGACCGCGTTCATGGGGCCAGCCAGGGCCGCACGGCCGCGGCCAGGCGGTCGACCGCCTCGTCGGGGTGGCCGGCGGTGAAGGCGAGCCGCAGCCGCGCCGTGCCGTCCGGCACGGTGGGCGGGCGGATCGGCACGGCGAGCAGGCCCTGCGCCTCCAGCGCCGCGGCGGCCTCCAGGGCCTTCGCCGCCGGGCCGATGACGATGGGGACGATGGCGCTCCGGGCCTCCGGCAGGTTCAGGGCGCGGGTGAGCCGACGGGCCTTGGCCAGGGGCGCCGCGACCCGCTCGGGCTCGGCCTCGATCACGTCCAGCGCGGCGAGGGCGGCGGCGACGTTCGCGGGCGGCAAGCCCGTGGTGTAGACGAAGGTCCGGGCGCGGCTCTTCAGCAGCGCGATCACCGGCGCGGTGGCGCAGACATAGGCGCCGTAACCTCCGAGCGCCTTGGACAGAGTGCCCATCTGCAGGTCGATCCGGGCGTCGGGGAACAGGCCGCGGACACCCAGCCCGCCCTCGCCCACCACCCCGAAGCCGTGGGCGTCGTCCACCAGCAGCCAGGCGTCGTGGGCGCGGCAGAGGCGGCTGAGGTCGCCCACCGGCGCGATGTCGCCGTCCATGGAGAAGACGCCGTCGGTGGCGACCAGCGCGTGGCGGGCCCCGGCGCGGGCCGCGGCGAGCTTCGATTCCAGGTCGGCCAGGTCGTTGTGACGGAAGGCCAGGACCTGCGCGCCCGAGAGCTTCGCGCCGGCCCAGATGCAGGAATGCGCCAGCTCGTCGACAAGGACCAGGTCGCCGGGGCCGGCGAAGGTGGGGACGATGCCGGCGTTGGCGAGATAGCCCGACCCGAAGACACAGGCGGCCTCCGCGCCCTTCTTCGCCGCCAGCCGGCGCTCCAGTTCGGAGACCAGCGGCGTGTCGCCGGTGACCAGCCGCGAGGCGCCCGCGCCGGCGCCGTGGACCTCTATGGCCGCCTTCGCCGCGGCCTTCACCGCCGGATGGTGGGTCAGGCCCAGATAGTCGTTGCAGGAGAACGAGATCAGCCGCCGGCCGCCGCGCTCGACCCGGACGCCGTCCAGGCGACGGGTGGGGATGAGCGTCCGCAACAGTCGCTCGGCGTCGAGCCGATCGGTCTTGGCTCGGGCGAAGGCGGTCAGGGTGTCGGTCACGGCGGGCCGTATGCCCCAGCGCGGCGGGAGCCGCTAGGCGCCGCTAAGGGAGTCCCGATAGGGGAGCGGCATGACCGCTCAACCCTCCTGGTTCGCCGCCGGCGCCGCCCACGTGTGGCGTCCCTATTGCCAGATGAAGACCGCCCCGCCGCCGCTGGCGGTCGCGCGGACCGACGGGGTGCGTCTGATCCTGGCGGACGGCCGCGAGCTGATCGACGGTATCGCCTCGTGGTGGACCGCCTGCCACGGCTACAACCACCCGCATATCCGCCAGGCGGTGGAGGCGCAGCTCGCCGCCGCGCCGCACATGATGTTCGGCGGCCTGGCGCACGAACCCGCCTACCGGCTGGCGGCCCGGCTCGCGGCCCTGCTTCCGGGCGACCTGGACCACGTCTTCTTCGCGGAGTCGGGTTCGGTCTCGGTCGAGATCGCCATGAAGATGGCGCTGCAGTTCTGGATCAATCGCGGCGTGCCGGGGCGCACCCGGTTCCTGGCCTTCCGCGGCGGCTATCACGGCGACACCCTGGCCACGATGACGGTCTGCGATCCCGAGGAGGGCATGCACAGCCTGTTCGCCGGGGTCATGCCGGCCCAGCACATCGCCGGCCTGCCCGTGGACGCCGAGGCCGAGGCGGCGCTGGACGCCCTGCTGGCCGGGCACGCGCACGAGATCGCCGCCATCGTCGTGGAGCCTCGGGTGCAGGGGGCGGGCGGCTTGCTGTTCCACGACGACGAGGTGCTCCGCCGCCTGCGGCGGCTGGCCGACCGGCACGAAGTGCTGCTGATCTTCGACGAGATCTTCACGGGCTTCGGCCGGACCGGCGACCTGTTCGCCTGCGAAGGCGCGGGCGTGGTCCCGGACATCGTCACCCTGTCGAAGGCCCTGACCGGCGGGACCCTGCCGCTCTCCGCCGCCGTCGCCAGCGCCAAGGTGTTCGAGGCCTTCTGGTCGGACGATCCGGGCGCGGCCCTGATGCACGGGCCCACCTACATGGCCAACCCCCTGGCCTGCGCCGCCGCCAACGCCTCCCTGGACCTCTTCGAGACCGGCGCGTGGAAGGTCGACGTGGCGCGGATCGAGCAGGGCCTGCGCGCCGGGCTGGAGCCCTGCCGCGGCGCCCCAGGCGTCGTCGACGTGCGCGTCATGGGCGCCATCGGCGTGGTGGAGTTCGACCGGGCCGTCGACGTGGGCGGCCTCTGCCGCCGCTTCGCCGAGGACGGGGCCTGGATCCGCCCGATGGGCAAGGTGGTCTACCTCACCCCCGCGCTGGTGATCGGCGACGCGGACCTGGCCACGCTCACCGGGGCGATCTGCGCCGCCGTCACGAGGCCGGGCGGCTAGTCGTCGACGCTGGTGTCCGGGCGGTCGTCGCCGGAGGAGACTTCCTCGCGCCACTTGCCCGTCTTGTCCTCGTAGACGATGCCCTCGGTCTGGCCCGGCTGGCGCTGTTCGGCCGCGGCGCGGGCGGCGGCCTTGTGCGCCGCCTCGTGGGTCGGGAAGGTCTCGGAGAACGAGCCGTCGACCTGATAGGCCCAGCCCCCGTCGTGCTCGACCACATGATAGACGACGTTCGTCATGGGATGGCTCCTAAGTCAGTAGAATCTTGGGATCGGGCCGCGCTGCGGCGTGCGGCGCTCGCCCAGGTCGAACACCACCTCGTCCACATAGCACCATCCCCAGCCCTCGGGCGGATCGTAGCCCTCGATCACCGGATGGGCGGTGGCGTGGAAGTGGGCGGTGGCGTGGCGGTTGGGGCTGTCGTCGCAGCAGCCCACGTGGCCGCAGGTCCGGCACAGGCGCAGGTGCAGCCACGGCGAGCCGATCTTCAGGCACTCCTCGCACCCCAGGGAGCCGGGCGTCACGTCGGAGATGGCGGCGGCATGTCGGCAGGCGGCTTCCATGAGGACTCCAACGCGCGGAAGGCTTCGCCAAGTTTAGGACTCAAGTCCGCCGCCAGGGCAACGGCTCCCGTCCTGCGGCCGCCCTCAAACCTCGATCACGCCCTTGCCCACCGGCGTCAGTGACAGCAGCGCCAGTTTCACGTGCTGCCAGGCGAACGGAATGCCGATGATGGTCACCGCCAGCGCCGCGGCCAGCAGGATATGGTGCAGCGCCAGCCACCAGCCCGCCAGCACCAGCCACAGGACGTTCAGGCAGCCGCTGCCGACCCCGGTGTCGCGGTCCACCACCGCCTTGCCGAACGGCCAGTAGCTGAAGCCCGCGATCCGGAACGCCGCCGGCGTCCACGGCAGGCCGATGACGGTGATCGCCAGGATCACGCCGGCCAGCAGCCACAGGGTCCCGGAAATCCATCCGCCCAGGACGAACCAGAGGACGTTCAGCAACAGTCGCATGGCATGCTCCGCGGGACCCGCCCGGAGCCTAACATAGGGGTGCGGCGCGGTTTCCGCCCCGCTTCAGTTCACCGTGGCCAGGGGCAGGCGGATCGCGACCTGCGTCCCGCGTCCGCTCGCGCCCCGGAACCACTGCACGACGCCGCCGTGCCGGGCCGCGCGCTCGACCAGGCCGCCCAGGCCGGCGCCCGGCGTGACCGTCGCCGGATCGAAGCCCGCCCCGTCGTCCTCGACACGCAGCACCAGCTCGCCGGCCTCGCGGGCCAGCGCCACCCGCACCGCGGTCGCTCCCGCGTGCTTGATGATGTTGTTGGTCAGTTCGCGCAGCATGGCGCGCAGCGACTGGGCGGTCTTGGAATCCACCCCGTCGTCCGGCTGGTCTCGCACCGGCCAGTCCAGGGTCACGCCACGGACCTGCAGGCGCTCGGCCATCTCCTTGCGGCTCGCCGCCAGGGTCTCGGCCAGGCCCGCCTCGGCGCCCGTGGGCTCGGTGACGATGCTGCGCAGGTCGGCCAGGCCCTCGCGGATGTAGCGGTCCTTGCGCTCGCCGTCGCGGCTGTGCAGGGCGCTCAGCAGGCTGGCGCCCAGGTTGTCGTGGATGTCGCCGGCGATCCGCTTGCGCTCGCCCACCACGCCGCGCTCGTACGCGTCGCGGCTCTCGAACACGAAGCGCAGCATGTCGGCCAGCGCGTCGGCCTGGGCCAGGTCCGCCGGCGAGAACAACGCCCGCCCGCCGCGGGCGTACTCCAGCCGAAGCGCGGGCAGGCCGGGCAGCGCCGGGGTCACCAGGGCCACGCCGTCGTCCTCCAGCCGCGCCCGATCGCCGGCTTCGCCCACGTCCAGCCGCAGGGGGTCGAACCGCGCCTTCAGCACGGCCACCCACTGCGAGAGCTGGTCGGCCGGCGCGGCGGTCAGGCCGATCTGCACGACGCCCTCGAACAGCGCCCGATCATCGGTCTTGCCCCGGCCCAGCACCCGCTCGGCGATAAGGCCCCGGAGCGGCAGCCACCCCAGCCCACAGATCAGCAGCGCCAGCGACAGGCTGAGCTCGGTGGAGAGCCGCAGTCCCGCCAGGAACAGCATGTCCAGGC
The DNA here is from genome assembly GCF_004297125.1 of Phenylobacterium sp. Classification (GTDB taxonomy): domain Bacteria; phylum Pseudomonadota; class Alphaproteobacteria; order Caulobacterales; family Caulobacteraceae; genus Phenylobacterium. Next base: position 334,916 of record NZ_SCVD01000039.1, read on the forward strand.
CCGCCAGCAGCAGCAGGCCCAGCGTCCAGGCCATGATCCGGCCCCACCACTCGCCCAGCTCGAACAGCCGGTAGCGCATGATGCCCACCGCCAGCCCGCCGTAGATCAGCAGGAACAGCAGGAAGCCGTACGGCTCGACGGCCGAGGTATCGACCCCGAACATCTGCGGCGCGAGCACGATGGCCACGAAGGCGCTGGCCACCACCACCCACGACAGCAGGAACCAGCTCAGCGCCGCCCGCGCCACCGGGTCGCGCCGGGTCCTCCGCCAGTGGACGCCCGACAGCACGAAGCAGCCCCCGAGGCCGCACAGGGTCAGGAAGCGCCGCGCGAAGGTCAGGTCGGCGAACCAGCCCAGCGCCTGTGCCGCGTACCAGGCCAGGAACACGCCCACGACCAGCAGCCCCACCCAGCGCGGCGCCAGCGTCTTCGGGTAGTAGAGCAGCAGCGCCAGCAGGGCCGCGCTGAACAGGCTGCCGCCCAGGAAGTTCACGCCGTTGATCAGGTAGAAGGCCGTCTCCGGCAGGGCCAGCTCGCGGGCCGAGTACATCACCCCGATCGGGGCGCAGAACAGCATCGCGAAGCCGCTCAGCAGCATGTAGCGGGCGCTGGCCTCCCTGGGCCGGAAGACGAAGATCGCCGCCGAGGTCAGCCACGCGACCACGCCCACCACCACGCCGATCCAGAAGTCGACGCCGAACGTCCGCAGCGGCCGGCCCCAGGTCGGGCGGATCGTCCAGTCCCGGCCCGTGCTGTCCGTCAGGGTCATCTGCGGCTGACGCATCATCGCCGCGTACCGGCCCTGGCGCGCCATGAACCGCTGGAACTCCGCGAACGGCCCGAAGCTGCCGTCCACCTGGCCGGTGAGGTCGTCGCGTTCCAGGCGCAGCCGGTCGCCTCCGGCGCTGACCTCGACGATCACCGTCCCCGGAGGGATCGCCTTCCCCGGTCCGGCGGCCGAGGCCACCACGGCGCCGCCGGCGCGGGCGTCGAAATCCATGTGCAGGCCCAGCCAGGGCTGGTTGACCGAAAACCCGATCACCCCGGCGATCACCGCCGCGACGAACGCCAGCGCCAGCGCCAGCAGCCGAACCGGCGTCGCCCACGCCGCGAGCGTCCGCGCGCGACCGCCGCCGACCCCGCGCGCAACGGCTTCCCCGCCCATGCTCACACTGCGCTCCCCAAGCGCCGCCCCCCGGCGTGTCATCTATTCTTTAGGGGAATCATTGGCCTATGCCAGCCGGGGATATTATCGTTCACGTCAAAACTCGCGGAGTTCGCAGTCTCGTCCATGGTTGAGGATAGCGGTCAGCACGCGCCCGGCGCCTCCCCCGATCGGGGGTGTCTGATCGTCGAGGATCGCCCCGACACGCGGGAATGGCTGGCCGCCGTGGTCGCCGAGACCTTCCCCGACATGGCCCTGGCCACCGCCGCCACCCTGCGCGAGGCCCGCCGCTGGCTCGAGGCTCACGCCGAAAACCCGCCCTGGCGCCTCACCCTCGCCCTCCTCGACCTGGGCCTGCCCGACGGCTCGGGCGTGGACCTGGTCCGCGAGATCGCCCAGGCGTTCCCCGACGCCCTGCCGGTGGTCGCCACCATCTACGACGACGACGCCCACCTGTTCGAATCGCTGGCCGCCGGCGCCCAGGGCTATGTGCTGAAGCAGGAGCGGCCCGAGGACGTGGCCGCCTGCCTGCGCCGCATCGACTCCGGCGAGCCGCCGCTCTCCCCCTCCATCGCGCGCCGAATGCTGGAGCGGCTGCGCCCCACGGCGCCGGCGCCGCGTCCGCGGGACGACGCCGGCCTGAGCCCCCGCGAGACCGAGGTGCTGACGCTGCTGGCCCGCGGCCTCTCGGGGCCCGAAGCCGCCCGCGAGATCGGGCTCAAGCCCCAAACGGTCGCCGGCTACGTCAAGGTCATCTACCAGAAGCTCCACGTCTCCAGCCGCGCCGGCGCCGTCCTGGCCGCGGCCGAACGCGGCCTCACTTGAGCCGGCCCGCCTCACTCCCGGCAGGCGGCGACCATGTCGCGCATGTGGCTTTCGCTGGGCCCGGGCGTCTCCTCCAGGGCCGGCGGCTGGGCCAGCACGCTGACGATCTCGGCCCCCCGCTCCAGCGTGCGATGCACCGGACAGCGCTCGGCGATCTCCAGGAGCCGGCGCTGCTGGGCGCCGTCCAGCGGTCCCTCCAGGGTGATCTCGCGGGCGAAGCGGTCGCGGGCCTGCAGCGCGGCCCGCGAATGCAGGACCCGGACGATGACCCGCTCCAGCGGCCAGCCCTTGCGCACCGCGTACAGCCGCAGCGTCATGGCCGTGCAGGCCCCCAGCGCCGAGGCCAGCAGGTCGTAGGGGTTGGGCCCCGAGCCCAGGCCCCCCGCCTCGGCCGGCTCGTCGGCCAGGAACGTGGCCCCGGCCGCCATCACCTCGACCTGGAAGCGTCCGACCCCGGTCTCCGCGATCGTGACGGTGTCCAGGTCGGGTTCTATGGCGGCGGTCATGGTCGGGCGGCCCTCAGGTCGGCGGCGGAGACCCGTTCATAGGTCCCGGCCGCCGCGCGGCCAAGGCCTCCGGCGAACGCCGTATCCGGCGCGAGGGAACGCTCCAGCTTCCCGTACGCTGTAGCTGTCAGTCGCGGCCTGGCCGCTGAAAAGGGCCCTCCATGTCCATCCTCGTCTTCGCCGTCGTCGTCCTGATCGTGGCCGCCCTGATCGCCTGGGCCGTGCAGAAGCTTCCGCTGCCGGCGCCCTTCGGCACGATCATCCAGGCGCTGATCCTGGTCATCGCCGCCGTCGTGATCGCCCAGCGGGCGGGGCTTTTCTAGGCGGGCGCCGCCCACTCCTGCCGGAACGGCAGAACTGTTCTGCGAAAACGCGCAGTGCGGTGCGGCGGGCGGGCGCCTAATTGAGCGGGGACGAAGGAGTCCCCCAATGAACCTCGCCCTGTCCCTGATGTCCCTGGGTTTCGTGACGGTGATGGCCATCCCCGTGGTCGGCCCGATGCTGCTCGCCGCCTTCTAGCCCGCCCGGCAGTAGGCCGCCGCCGGCTCGGACACCGCGGGCCGGGCCAGCAGGTCCAGCACCGAGTCCACATAGGCCTCGATGTTGCGCCGCGCCGCCGGGACCCCCGAGACGCCATGCGCCTCCAGCCGCTCCAGGCCGCCGCCCAGCTCGAACAGGGCCCGGAACGCCTCCTTCTCGATCAGCGCCGCCGGCAGGATGTCGATCTCGCGCCCCCGAAGCTGGTCGACCACCGCCTTCAGCGAGCGCGGCCGCAGCGCCGCCGGCACCCGTGTCAGCAGGCAGCGGTGCAGCAGGCTGGAGCCCGCCCGCTTGCCGAACGAGGCCACCAGTTCCGACCCCTTGATCGCCTCCACCGCGTCGAGCTGCGAGGCCGTCAGCGGCGTCACCACCAGGTCGAAGCGCAGGGCGGCGAACACCATGGCCCCGCGCACCGAGCCCTCGGTGTCGACGATGGTCCAGTCCGGCTGGCGGCGCCTGGCCTCCTGCGCGGCGTCGCGGATGTCCTGCACGGTTGGCGCGGCGTGGACGCTGATCCCCGCGGGCAGGCCCGGCAGCCCGGCCCACCGCACCAGCGGCTTGTTGGGGTCGGAATCGATCAGCGCCACCCGCGCGCCCCGCGCGGCCAGGCCCAGCGCCAGCAGCAAGGCCGCGGTCGTCTTGCCGGCGCCCCCCTTGGGGCTGATGAACGCGACGTTCGGCATCTGGCGCCCGAGCTCCCGTGGCAGGGGATGTCCGTCGGCGCGGCGCACGAAACGGCGCGGCCGGCCTTCACATCACTGACACGGTAAAACCGCCGCCGAGTCGAGGCGAGTCTTCTCCCCCGGCCCCGCTTCTCCCCGGCGACCGTCAGCCCTCCGCCGCCCGCCCGGCCTCTAATGCCCGCCTTCCACCCACGGCACGCCGGCCGCCACGAACGCCTCGGCCAGCGCGGCTTCCAGCTCGGCCGCCTCCCAGCGGCGCATGGGGTTGAGGTGGTCCACCAGGTCGGGCAGCAGCCGTACGCCGAACCGCCGCGCCGCCCCGCTCGCCTTGTAGCCGGCCTTGTGCTGGTCGAAGCGCAGGTCCGGGTCGCGCGACGTCTGCCCGACGTAGACGCCCCACGGCTCCGCCCGCCGCGGGTCGTGCAGCAGGATCACATAGACGGAATGCCCCGCGCCCGACGCGCCCAGCGTCGTCGCCCGCAGGCCGAGCGCCGCCCGCCGCGCCTTGCCCCACCAGTCCGGCCGGAACGCCTGCCCCACCATGGCCCCAAGGCTAGAGGCCGGACCCGGGCCGCGTCGAGCCCGGACGACGGCCGCCCGCCCGGCCGCCCGCCCAGCCGCCCAACCGCCCAACTGCCCATTCCATGGGCGCCGGGCGTCCGCTCAGCGAAAGATGTGCCCAACAACCACCCCAGGTCGCAGGCGCGCAACGTGGCGGGGAACTTTCGGACCCCACGCCCGGTTGCCCCTCATGCGGTCCGTCGCCTTCCCGACGGTCAAGCTCAGTGCTGCGAGGGTGTTCATGTCGGTTCGTGCTGTCTTCAACCTCCTGCGCGCGGTCGTCGCGCTCGCCGTCCTGGCGCCGGTCTGCCTGTACTACGCCGTGACCCGCGCCGACCGCCGCGCGCGGATGACCCCCCTGGACCGCGCCATCCTGGACGGCGAGGACCGCAAGGACGAGACGATCCGCCTGGCCCGCCTGCGCCGCCCCGCCCAGCCCGGCCGCACGACGCCCCCCGCCCTCGCCGCCTGGGACCATGCCCGCCCGGCCCCGTCGCCGTCCCGCCCCCTCCCGGCCCGCGTCGCCGCCTCGGCCCGGTCGGCCCGCGCGATGGAAGACAACGCCATCGGGGCCTGACCGACGGCGGCCGGCCCCCCGTGCCGCCCCTCGACCAGCTTGGCCGCGAACCCGTCGCCGAGGCCCCAGGCCCGACGCCGACCCTGATCTGAAATCGGGCGACGCCAGCCCCCCAAGGACGTGGTCCGCCCCCGGCGGACCCACCCCACCCTGGATCTCATGGCGGCCCCTTAGCCTGCCGGCTTCGGCGGGTCAGGGACCGGCGCCAGCCGGCCGCCCCGCGGCGCGCCAGCGTCCTTGACGCGCCGCGGCCGGCAGGCTCGCCTTGCGCGAGAGATCACCCGCCGCCTGCTCGCCTCCCACACCGCGTCAGCCAAACGATGCGTCGTCCCGGTCTTTCCCGCCCTCATGTCTCAGGCTAGTTTCCACCTGAGGGTGGGGGCCTTCCAGATGCCTACGCATAGCTGCAGAGAGCCGGTCGATCAGCGTGTCATTGATGTGCGGAACGGCGAACGGTGCCGGTCTCATGCGAGCGTGGCAATGGTGCTATACGCGCTTTGCCAAGCTCTTGTGGTCGCGGCGTTTGCTTGCGGAGTAGGAGCTGTCTCAGCAGCGGCCGCGGAGCCCATGACGGCCACGACGGACGTCAATTGCCGAGCCCGACCCAATGTCCGCTCCGCCGTACAACGGGGAATTCGCTCAGGCGAGCAGGTCATGACTTCCACCGCCAAAGGGGCGTGGCGATTGGTGGATGGCACGCCGCCTTGTTGGGCATCCGACGCCTTCCTCACGCCGACGGCTTTCGAGACACCCAGGACTTCACCGCCCGCTTCGCGAGCGGCGCTTTGGATCGCCTTGCTGTTCGGGACCGTGCTTGGAGCTGTTGTCATCATCTTCCGGCAGCGGCAGTCATCTCGGGGGCGTGAGAAGGAACTCCGATCGCAGTTGGAGACTACCAAGGCCCGGGTCGCCGGTATCTTGGATGCCGATGCTGAAGAGGCGCGCGTCCGAGCCGAAGTGCAAAAGCTTGCAGACGAGTCCGACGCACTCTCGAAGACCTATGTCGAGAAGCGTGCGATCTATGACGCGCTGCTCTCAGAGATCGCCGTCTATGATGACCGCCTCTCGTTCGCCGAGATGGGCGTCTATGATCCGCACTTCGATTTCACGGACAGCGAAGCCTACAAGGACGCGATCCGGAAGTGCCGCGATCGCCAGAAGGTCCTGATCGCCTCCAAGCAAGCAGTCGTCTGTCGAACGGCCTGGACCGTGGATGGCAGCAAGACCAAGGGGGAGACGATGGCGAACCGCAGCATTCGCCTGACGCTTCGCGCCTTCAATAACGAGTGCGAGGTCGCAGTCGCGAACGTGCGCTGGAACAACGTCAGCACCATGGCGGCGCGCATCACCAAGGCCCAAGAGCAGATCGACAAGCTCAACCAGTCGAACAACACCGTCATTACAAACGACTATGCAAAGCTTCGCCTCGAGGAACTTCTGCTGACGCACGAGTATCGCGAGAAGTTGAAGGCAGAGAAGGAAGAAAGGGCCGAGGCGGCGAGGCTGGCGCGCGAGGAGCAGCGCCTCATCCGGGACCTTGAGGAAGCGCAAGAGCGCGAGGCGCACTACGAACAACTGGTCGCGAAGGCGAGGGCTGAAGCCGCAACCTCGGTTGGCGTGAATCTCGACGCCCAACTCTCCCGGATCCAGGTGCTTGAGGCCGAACTCGCCGAGGCTCATTCGAAGGCCGAGCGGGCGCAGGCGATGGCGGAGCAGACCCGCTCGGGCTACGTCTACATCATCTCGAACATCGGATCCTTTGGCGAAGGCGTCATCAAGATCGGCCTCACGCGCCGATTGGACCCGCTCGACCGGATTCGAGAGCTGGGCGACGCCAGCGTCCCCTTCGTCTTCGACATGCACGCGATCATCTACAGCGAGGATGCGCCCAATTTGGAGCGAACGCTGCACGCCGAGTTCGAGGCCCGTCGCATCAATGCCCAGAACTACCGGAAGGAATTCTTCCGCGCTTCGCTTGACGAGGTAGAAGCCGCCATCCAGCGCCTCGCTCCGTCCGCGCCTTTCTTCAAGGACATCGAGGCGCAGGAATATCGCGAGACGCTCGCTCGTCGGCAGGGCGACCTGGAGCGCCAATCCGCCGCGCGCCACGCTGATTTTCCCGCCACGATCTGATCAACATCACGCGCGGTGGCTTGTCGGCGGCTTCGCATGCGTCGGAACGCTTTGCGCGACAAATCTCAGATGGGGAAGCATCATTGACGATGCCCTAGTCAGGACGGCGACCGAGCTGCGACGCCTGCCATGTGATCGCGGATGCCGTCTTCCAGATCCCCTCCGTGGGAATATCCAGACGTCGCGTTGGCGAAGTAGGCCTGTATCGAGATCAGGTGTGTGAGCGTCGTGGAGAACCCGAGCTCCGGGCTCCAGGGCGCCGAGAAGGGCGGCGACTGCGACCTCGAAGGCTTGCCACTCGGGACTGCCGTCATTGGATTGAGGGCGGCAGGAGGAGCGATCCTGCGCGTCCATCTTCAACTCCTCGCGGCACATCAGGCCCCCTACTCCGCCCCCAACTCCACCCCGACCTTCCGCGCCCGCATCCGGTCGAACTCCCCCCACACCCCGTTCTCGCCGTGCCACTGCCCCCGCGTGGCGGCCTTGGAATACTCCGTGCTCCGCGCCTCGAAGAAGTTGGCGTGCTCAACGCCGCTCAGCATCGACTGCAGCCAGGGCAGCGGGTTTTCCTTGGCCCCGTAGACCTCGGGCAGCTGCAATTGCCGCAGCCGCCAGTCGGCGATGAAGCGGATGTATTTCTTGATGTCGTCGGGGGTCATACCCTGCACTTCGCCGGCTTCGAACGCCAGATCGATGAACTTGTCCTCCAGACCGACGACGGTCTTGCAACAATCGACGATGTCGTCCGCCACGCTCTTGGTGACCGCGCCGGTCTCCTTGTTGAAGGCGTGGTACAGCTTGACGATGCCTTCGCAGTGCAGGCTCTCGTCGCGCACCGACCAGCTGACGATCTGGCCCATGCCCTTCATCTTGTTGTGGCGCGGGAAGTTCATCAGCATGGCGAAGCTGGCGAACAGCTGCAGGCCCTCCGTGAAGCCGCCGAACATGGCCAGGGTGCGGGCGATGTCGGCGTTCGTCTCGACGCCGAACTGCTGCATGTAGTCGTGCTTGTCGCGCATCGCCTGGAATTCCAGGAACGCCGTGAACTCGGCGTCGGGCATGCCGATCGTCTCGAGCAGCAGGGCGTAGGCGGCGATGTGGATGGTCTCCATGTTGGAGAACGCCGCCAGCATCATCTTCACTTCGGTCGGTTTGAAGACGCGGGAGTAGCGCTCCATGTAGTTGTCGTTCACCTCGACGTCCGACTGGGTGAAGAAGCGGAAGATCTGGGTGAGGAGGTTGCGCTCCTTGTCGTTGAGCTTGGTGGCCCAGTCCTTGAGGTCCTCGCCCAGCGGCACCTCTTCCGGCATCCAGTGGACCTGCTGCTGCTTCTTCCAGAAGTCATAGGCCCAAGGATAGCGGAACGGCTTGTAGGCGAACGAGGGGGTGAGGAGCCCTGGCAGGTTGCGGACGTTGGACGTGGTCATGAACTGAGCCCTGCGACGAATCAGGAGCCTGGCGCTTCCCGTTAAGGGAAAGGTAAGCCTGTTGGCCGCCGAGCACAGCCCGCAGTTTCGTCGCAGTGGGGATAATTTCGCTATGGATTGTGGATAGGCAATGGGTGACCGCTACATCTTGTATTCCGCCGTCGGATCCGGCGGCGTCGCCGTCGAGGCGGCCCTGACCCTGATCGGGGCGCCGTTCGACCTGGTCGAGGCGCCGACCTTCGACTTCGACGACCCGGCCGCGGGTGACAAGGTGCTGGCCGCCAACCCGCTGCGCCAGGTGCCGGCCCTGGTCACCCCGGCCGGAGGGACGCTGACCGAGAGCGCGGCGATCCTGATCTGGCTGGCCGAGCAGCATCCGCAGGCGCGCCTGGCGCCGGCCGCCGGCGAGCCGGCCCGCGGCGCCTTCCTGCGCTGGATGGCCTTCGTCGCCTCGGCGATCTACGCCCACTACTGGCTGAAGGACGATCCCTCGCGCCTGGTCGGCGACCCCGCCCTGTATCCAGACGTAGACGCGCGGATCCAGGACCGGATCTCCCACTGCTGGGCGGTGATGGAGGCGGGAACCTCGAGCCGGAGCCATGGGGGCCGCTACGTCCTGGGCGACGAGCTGAGCGTGCTCGACCTCTATATCGCCGTCGTCTCCCGCTTCCGGCCGCGGCGCCAGCGGTTCTATACCGCCGCGCCCCGGCTGGGCGAGGTGGCGCGCCGCGTCGACGCCGATCCCCGGCTCGCGGCGTTCTGGCCGGAGCGGTATCCGTTCGTCGAGGGGTGGGACCGGCTCTGATCCTCCTCTCCCCCGACACGCAGTGCGAGGGGAGAGGGTAGGGAGAGGGGCGGCGCAGGACGTGAACGCCACCGCTCCCGGTTCAGCGAGGATCAGCCCGCGGGCCCTCGCCCAACCTATCGCGCGTCTGGGGCGCCCAGCCGCCCCTCACCCTACCCTCTCCCCTCTCGCTTCGCGGGGGGCGAGGAGGTCAGTGCTGCGGCTTCAGCGAGAAGGTGAAGGCGGCGACCGTGTCGTCGCGGGTCTGCTGGCCGAAGATCATGTGGCGGCCCTTCACCTCGCGGTGGATGACGCCGAACGAGGACTGGACGTCGCCCTTGCGGAAGCCCACGCCGACCTGGGCGTCGCCGACCAGGGCGCCGGTGGCGTCCGTGCTCCAGCCCGCGCGGTCCCAGCCGTGCTCGCCGCGCAGCATGTTCAGGCCCACGGCCCGGCCGCTGGCGGCGGCGAACAGGTACCAGCGGCCCTGGTCGCCGAAGCTGGCGCCGTCCTTGACCCCCAGGTCGCGGAGCTGCTCCAGGGCGCGTTCGCCGCGGGACTTGGAGACCGTCAGCGTGGCGCCGCCCTCGGCCCGGGTGCCGAAGCTGCCGACGCCGAAGCCGGCGTGCGGGGCGATGTCGAAGGCCAGCTTCTCCGACCGGAAGCTGACGGCCTTGGGCCAGCTTCTTACCAGGGTGACGTCGAAACGGTCGTTTTCCGGGGCGAAACCCGGCATCCGCTGGGGGCTGCCGACGTTGATGCGCAGGGAATCCACCGGGCCGCCGGCCCGCTCGGAGAGCCGGACCTCGCTGGACTGCCACACCACCACCGCGGTGGTCGGCGCGAAGGCGGCGTCCTTGAGCGCGGCGTGGCTGATTTCCGTGGTGAGGTCAGGCGTGACGACCTGGGCGGCGGCGCCGTCGGCGGCCGCCAGTCCCAACGCGATGGCAAAATGCGCCCACATACGCATTCGCATCTCCCATCCCACGTCCGTGCAACGTGGTCCCCATGGGCATAGTTCGCCGTGCAGCCGCAGGTCGCAAGACCAAAATCGTCGCAGGCGAATTGCGGCAGGCTTAACGCCGATCGCGGAGGCGCCGGCGCCCCGGGCCTACTGGCAGGCGAGGCACTCCTCGTAGTCGGTCTTGCCCTCGGAATGCACCATCGCCGCCATCACCTCGCCCCCGGCGTGGCTCGCCCGCTGCACCGACTTCGACCGCAGATAGTAGAGCGACTTGCACCCCCGCTCCCACGCCTGCCAGTGCAGCATGTGCAGGTCCCACTTATCCACATCGCCGGGCAGGAAGAGGTTCACCGACTGGGACTGGCAGATGTCGGGCGTTCGATCCGCCGCCAGCTCCACCACCCAGCGCTGATCGATCTCGAAGGCCGTCTTGTAGATGTCCTTGTCGTCCTGGCTGAGGAAGTCGAGATGCTGCACCGAGCCCTCGTTCTCCAGGATCGAATCCCAGACGGCCGCGGTGTTGTGGCCGGTCTGGTCGAGCAGGCGCTCCAGGTAGGGGTTCTTGACCGCGAAGGTGCCGGACAGGGTCTTGTGGCTGTAGATGTTGGCCGGGATCGGCTCGATGCCGGCCGACGTGCCGCCGCAGATGATCGAGATCGAGGCGGTGGGGGCGATCGCCAGCTTGTGGCTGAACCGCTCCATCACGCCGCGCTCGGCCGCGTCCGGGCAGGGGCCGCGCTCGGCGGCCAGCTTGCGGGACGCCGCGTCGCACTGGCGCCGCAGGGTCTTGAAGAGCCGCATGTTCCAGCTCTTCGCCATGGCGCTCTCGAACGGAACGTTCTGCGCCTGCAGGAAGGTGTGGAAGCCCATGAGGCCGAGGCCGACGGACCGTTCCCTGCGGGCGGCGTAGACGGCGTTCTTCATCTCCGGCGGCGCGCGGACGATGAAGTCCTCCAGCACGTTGTCGAGGAAACGCATGACGTCCTCGATGAACGTCGGGTGGTCGCGCCATTCCAGGAACGTCTCGGCGTTGACCGAGGACAGGCAGCAGACGGCGGTCCGCTCCAGGCCCTGATGGTCCTTGCCGGTGTGCAGCATGATCTCGGAGCACAGGTTCGACTGGCGCACCGACAGGCCCAGCTCGCGCTGGTGCTGCGGCATGGCGCGGTTCACCGTGTCCGAGAAGATCAGGTAGGGCTCGCCGGTCTGCAGGCGGATCTCGAGGATCTTCTGCCACAGCGAGCGGGCGTCGACCTCGCGGACGACCTCGTTGTTCTTCGGGCTGCGCAGGCCGAACATGGCCCCGTCGCGGACGGCCTCCATGAACTCGTCGCTGATCGAAATCCCGTGGTGCAGGTTCAGGGACTTGCGGTTGAAGTCGCCGGAGGGCTTCCGGATCTCCAGGAATTCTTCGATCTCGGGGTGATGGACGTCGAGGTAGACCGCGGCCGAACCCCGGCGCAGCGAGCCCTGGCTGATCGCCAGGGTCAGCGAATCCATCACCCGGATGAAGGGGATGATGCCGCTGGTCTGGCCGGCGCCCTTCACCTTTTCCCCGATGGAGCGCACGCCGCCCCAGTAGGTGCCGATGCCGCCGCCGTTGGAGGCCAGGGCCACGTTCTCGTTCCAGACGCCCTGGATGCCTTCCAGGCTGTCCGGCACGGCGTTCAGGAAGCAGGAGATCGGCAGGCCGCGGTTCGCGCCGCCGTTCGACAGCACCGGCGTCGCCGGCATGAACCACAGGCGCGAGATGTAGTCGTAGATCCGCTGGGCATGGTCGGCGTCGTCGGCGTAGGCCGTGGCCACCCGGGCGAACATGTCCTGGTAGCTCTCGCCCGGCAGGAGGTAGCGGTCCTCCAGCGTGGTCTTGCCGAAGTCGGTCAGCAGGGCGTCGCGGTCGCGGTCGACCTCCACCTTGCGGACCAGTTGCAGCTGCGGCCGCACCGGCGCCGAAGCAACCCGTTCAGAAGTCTCGGCAATCCCAACCTTCGCCGCTTCACTCATGTCCCTGCCTATGCCCCTCGATGGAGAGCGCCCTCGCCCTCCCCTATATGTTGTGGTCCAGCCCCCGAACCAACCCACATATGGGGCACTTGTCCGCTCGACTCGTCAATGAGGCGGGGTCTCCGCACACAGACTTTTTCGCTAATGAGACGTTAACGCGCAGGGGCCCCCTCTCGGTGGAGTCCGTCGCCCGAGTCGGCCGCTCACGACAGTGTGAACACCTACCCGGTCAGTGGCCAAACCAGGGCGATCAGGGCCGTGCCGACGACCAGCACGATCAGGGTCAAGGGCGCCCCCAGCCGCGGATAGTCTATGAACCGATAGCCGCCGGGCGCCATGACCAGGGTGTTGCACTGGTGGCCGATGGGCGTGAGGAAGTCGCAGGCCGCGCCCATGGCGACCGCCATCAGGAACGGGTCGGGCTGCAGCCCCAGCAGCTTGGCCAGGCTGGCCCCGATGGGGGCCACGATCAGCACGGTGGCGGCGTTGTTGAGGAACGGCGTGGCGGCCATGGCCACGGCCATCACCGCCCCCAGCGCCAGGATCGGCGCCTGGCCGCGGAACAGGTCGGCCAGCGTCTGGGCGATCAGGTCGGCGCCGCCGGTGGCGCGGATCGCGTCGCTGACCGGGATCAGGCAGGCGATCAGGACCAGCAGCGGGCCGTCCAGCGCCGAATAGGCCTCCCGCATCCGGATCGCGCCGATCGCCACCATCAGGGCGGCGGCGCCGAAGAAGGCGATCGCCACCGGGGCGATCTTCAGCGCCACCAGCACCATGGCGGCCCCCAGGATCACGGTCGGCGCCACCGCGTGCCTTATGCCGCCCAGCCGCACCTCCCGCTCGGCCAGCGGAAGCAGGCCCAGGGTCTTCAGCACGCCCGGCAGGGCGCGCTCGGCGCCCTGCAGCACCACCACGTCGCCGGACCGCAGCTTCAGGGTGCGAAGCGCGCTGGTCACCCGATAGCCGCTGCGGCTGACCGCCAGCAGATTGACGCCGTGGGTGGTGTGCAGGTCCTCCTGCTTCGCCGAGCGGCCGACCAGGATCGAGTCCGAGCCGACCACCGCTTCGACGATGCGGACCTCCTCGGTGGGTTCGTCCATGGCGATGGGGCGGTCCGCCCGCGTCAGGCGCAGCTTCAGGCGCGCGATCACGTCGTCCAGCGCCTGGTGGTCGCCTTCCAGCAGCAGGACGTCGCCGGGCCGGATGCGGGTGTTGGCGTGCGGCGAGGCCTGGCGCGCCCCGTCGCGCAGCAGCGCCATGACCGTCACGTCCCCGTTGGCCAGCCGGCGCAGCCTGCCGACCGTCGTGCTGCCCGGATCCCAGGAACCCGGAACTTCCACCTCGGTCACATAGGGGTTGGCCGACAGCGCCGCGTCCATCGCCTGGGGCGTCGGACGGTTCGCGGGCAACAGGCGGAAGGCGAACGCCAGGAACACCAGCCCCACGGCCGTCACGCCCAGGCCGACGGGGGCGTAGTCGTACATCTCGAACGGCTTGCCCAGGATGTCCTGCCGCACCTGGGAGACGATGATGTTGGGCGAGGTGCCGACCAGGGTCACCGTGCCGCCCAGCAGGGCGCCGAACGACATGGGCATCAGCAGGCGCGAGGGCGGCGTCCCGGTTCGCCGGGCCACGGTGAGGGCGATCGGCATCATGATCGCCAGGGCGCCGACGTTCTTGGTGACCATCGACAGCACCGTCACCGCCCCGGCGAACAGCATCACCTGCGAGGCCTGGCTCTTCAGGTGCGGCAGCAGCGGCCGCAGCACCATCTCCACCACCCCGGACTTGGCGAACGCCGCGCTGACGATCAGGGCGCAGGCGATGATGACGGTGATGTCGTTCTTGAAGCCGTCGAACGCCGCCTTGGCCGGCACGATGTTGAGCGTCACGCCCACCAGCAGCGCCAGCACCGCGATCACGTCATATCGCCACCGGCCCCAGATGAAGCCGATGATGGTCACGCCCATCAACCCGAAGGCCAGGGCTTGCTGCAGCGTCATGAAGTCCCTCGAACTGTCCCGCCTGCCTAGAACGCAAGCAGGGCCGTTCGGCTGCGCGCGCCGTCAGGCCGCGGCGGCGGCCTCCCGCTCCCGGGCCGGGCGATAGCGGTCCAGCCAGTGCGCGTAGGGCGCCGGCAGCGTCGCCCAGGCCGCCTTCTCCACCCCCAGCTCCCGGGCGGCGCGGTAGGGCCAGTGCGGGTTCTCCAGCAGCGGCCGGCCCAGCGCCACCAGGTCCGCCTGCCCCGAGGCCACGATGGCCTCGGCCTGCGCGGGCTCGCTGATGTACCAGCTGGTCGCCGTGGGAATCCCCGCCTCCGCCCGCACCCGGCCGGCCAGCGGCGCCAGGAACCCCGGCCCCCACGGAATGGCCGCGTCGTTGGCGGTGAACCCCATGGAAACGTCCGCCAGGTCCAGCCCCTCGGCCTTCAGCCGGCGCACATATTCCAGCGACTCCTCGAGATCATCCCCCTCGGCGAACTCGATCAGCCCCAGGCGCGCGGTCAGCGGCAGGTTCGCCGGCCACACCGCGCGGACGGCCCGCACCGTCTCCACCGCGAAGCGGATGCGGTTCTCGAAACTGCCGCCGTACCGGTCCGTGCGATGGTTCGAATGCTTGGAGAAGAAGCTCTGCGCCAGGTAGCCGTGCGCCAGGTGCAGCTCCAGCCAGCGGAAGCCGGCGTCGCGCGCCCGGCCCGCCGCGGCCACGAAATCGGCCTGCACCCGCTGGATATCCTCCACCGTCATCTCGCGCGGAACCCGCCACAGCCCGCCGCCCTGGGCCACGGCCGAAGGGCCCAGGATCTCCCAGGCCCGCGGATCGTCCTCGGCGATATGGTCGTCGCCCTCCCACGGCCGGTTGGCGTTGGCCTTGCGCCCCGCGTGGGCGATCTGGATGCCGGCCACGGCGCCGCCGGCCTCGATCAGCCCGACCGCCCTGGCCCAGAGCGCACCTTGCTCGTCGCTCCAGATGCCCGCGTCAGCGGGCGTGATCCGGCCCTCGGGCGACACCGCCGCGGCCTCGGCCACCACCAGGCCCGCCCCGCCCCGCGCCAGGCCGGCCAGGTGCGAGAAGTGCCAGTCGTTGATCCGGCCGTCCTCGGCCGAATACTGGCACATGGGCGAGACCATGATCCGGTTCCGCAATGTCACGTCCTTGAGCGTGAAGGGGTCGAAAAGCGCCGGCATCGTGCTTATCTCTCGTTCGTTGTTCGCTTGTTCGAATAATCTCGAACAAGCACCAGATAGGAAGCCAGCGCGAGGCCGCAAGGGATGAGCCGCATTCATCATCCGCCCCCCGAGGCGTTCGAGCTGACGCGCATGCTCCACGCGCTCAGCGATCCCGTGCGCCTGGAGGTGGTCCGCTCCCTGGCCCGGAACGGCGAACAGACCTGCGCCGCCCTCGACGGCGACCGGCCGAAATCGACCATGTCCCACCACTTCCGCGTCCTGCGCGACTCAGGCCTGGTCGAGACCCGCGGCGAACGCACCGCCCACCTGAACCGCCTGCGGCGCGAGGAGGTCGAGGCCCGCTTCCCCGGCCTGCTGGACGCCGTGCTGCGGCCCGAGAGCTAACGCCGCCGCCTTTACCTCCCCCGCGAAGCGGCGGGAGGGGGACCGCGCTTTACCTCCCCCATTGCGGCAGCAATGGCGGGAGGGGGACCGCCCGCCGCAGAGCGGGTGGTGGAGGGGGCGAGCCTCAGTTGCTGACTTCAGCCCAGCCCGGTCCATCCGCCGAGCTCCCCGCTCGCCCCCTCCACCAACCGCTCTCCAGCCCGCTACGCTGGCTTCGGCGGCCGGGCCCCCTCCCGCCGCTCCGCGGGGGAGGTGAAGACCCCGTCAGGAGGCCGCCGCCAGGCGCCTCCCCTCCATTGATCTCACGGCAGATGCGAGCCTGTCTCTCAAAGGCAGTCAAGGTCGCGCCCCCCGGCGCGCCGCCCCGCGGTCGCCCTCCGGGCGAACCTTGAGGGCCTTGGAGAGGCAGGCAAACTGGCCGCCACGAGATCCATGGCTGGATCTGGCCGCGGTCGCTCGTTCAGGGAATTGGGAGCAGGTTTCCGGTCCCAAGTTCTCGTTATGACTCAACTTAGAGGTTCGGAGTGTCTGCTGCGGCGCAGACCACTCCGGAGACAAGCACCTCCTTCGGCGCTCCAGTGATCAGGTGAGTGCCGCAACCAGGGTCGGATGAATTCTAAGGGGAGCGTCTGGGTCTGCCGTGATGAGCGCTGCGAGATATTGGCGCTTGTAACCGCAGTCAAAAATGAACTTGGTGCTCGGACCTTCGACGACTCCGAGACTTCCGTTCCAGAGCATAATATCGAGAAGCTTATCTACGATCTTGGGATCGGGTAGCCTCTTACCAGCGATGTACTTGAATTTGTGAGCCGTGAGGCCAACGCCCGTTTGCAGAACTTCGAATAATAGGTCCGCGCTGTTCGGCACCAAATCGGCGATTTCGCGATCCAGGTCCTCGATGACCTGCCAGCCAAGCTCCTTCAAAGCTGCGAAGTAGTCGGACTCGTCGATCCGTTCCCGTCCGAATGTGATCGCTCGACGACGTGCGATCTCGAACAGGCGGATGAGATAGCGAGGACGCATTAAGCTGCCGTCGACCAGGAAGTCGAGCGCTGGCTTACCGCCCACATGGGACGTGGACGCACGCGCCCACAAATCGTCCCACGGCATCTCCACCCGCGTTCCTGAGGTCACACGGGTCTCGAACATCATCTTCAGGAGATCGCGATCCGACCACTCTAGGCTCTGAACGGACAACTTTCCGTAGTCGGCCATTCCGCGGATCAAGAACTCGTAGACGTCGCTGCGAACAAAGATCGCCCAGCGAAAATCGAGGTGCCGCCTCGTGAGTTTCCGGGTGATCTCCTGCATTGACTCTATTAGGCCCACGACGATCAGTGCATCGTCCTGTGTGAATCCGCCTGGGGTCCAGAAGCGGTCCAGGTTGTCGAGCAGGAAAAAGACGAACCCCTTGACCCTGAGGTAATCTGACACCGTTTCCCGCAGCTCGTGGAGGTCTCGGCCGTAGACCACCTGCAGCACCTGCGAGGAATCCATGTGCTTGGTATCAGCCGCCGGCGCAGCCTTTTGGAACCGTTCGATAATCCGCTCCGATAGGCGCCTGAGGCGTTCGGAAAAATCACCGGCGCCGGTATCCACGCGAGACTGGAATAGCGTCTCCAGCTTCTGGTAGCGCTCCAGCAGGGCAGGATCTCGATAGGCGCGCGTCTCGTCCTTCTCCAACAGCTTGTATGCGATCTCCAGCCACAGAACGTATTCCCAGAAGGCGGCGATGACCTCCTTGCGGGCGCCGAGGGCCAGCTGATCAAGGATGAATTCCTTCATCTTCACGAGCTGGTATCCATCGGGGATCAGGTCGATGATGATGTTGTCTTTGTTCGCCCTGGTGCGGTCACGCACTTGCAAGAAGACCGCTGTTTTCCCGCTCCCCTTCCGCCCAACCAATACATTGGCTTCGCCGTTTAGAGCGCGCTGGTAGCCTTCGGTCTCAAGGAAATAGTGCCCGAGGCCAGCTGCTTCGTTCTCGGCGGTCGGGTCGCCGCAGGAGACCAGCTCTAGGATGCTCGCCTTGGACGAGTGCGTCTGAACGAAATCATGTTGGAGGTCCGCCACTTCGTCGCGGAATGATCGGACGGCCTTCTCAATGTCACTGAACTGGAACCAGCGGGTCGCTTGGTCCTGCAGGTCCAACGGCAACCGGGTAGTTTCATGGGCGAATAGGCGCGCGGGAATGCCGCGGCCCCGCGCCAACCCGAAGATGAATGCTGCTCGCTCGTTGTTCCGAATGATCTCTTCGCTGGTCCCCTCGACCCATGAGGCGATGACGCCGTAAGATGACGTCGCCTTCTCGTAAGCTTCACGGGCGTCTAAGCGGCTGATTTCCCAGGGATTGAAATTCCGATACCGCAGCCGCGCGATCTTCTTTACGGAACTCGTGATCCGCAACGACCAATCCGTTGGGTTATTTGGCTGCAGTACGAAGAGTGGTTGGTCACGGTTCTTGGGCAGGTCCGGCCAAGGTGTGCTTTGGTCCCGTTTCCCGAGCACCTTCACTAACGAGGCTTCCATGCCGTACTCGTCGTGACCGAGCGTATCCAGCAAGCCGATGTCTTTGACAGCTTTCATCGGCAAATGGGTCGACCGGATTAAGCGGACTGGTTTACCGAGGCCAATAGCAAAACCAATCTCGTAGGTGACGTTGGCATTCACGACGGAGATGTCGCCAATGAACGTGTCTGCACGCTGAATCCAGCCTTCGACCGACTCCGAAATCGGGAATCCTGACGTGTCACGTTCTGACCAGGGCAGCAGTTTGCGCCCATCGTTAGAGGCCGCCTCAGCTGCCCGCCGGATCATTTCACCGTGGAAGTTGTTGCCGGAGGCGTAGGCGACGAAGACTTCGATCATGGAGGGCTGCTTGGCCTGACGTGAAGCTGCCACCCTCGCCCGATTCGCATGCACAAAAGCCGCGCCTCCGAATCGTCCGCGTTCCGGTGTTCTTGTGTTCGCTCGGTCCGTCTCACGCCCGGCTTTAGACGGAGCCAAGGGCCGCAACTGGCGTCCCGCGGTCGCACAGGCGAAACGGGAGCGAGGCACAACTGCGCTTTGCGATTGGCGGGTGAGCCAGCTAGGTTCGCGTCGGCAAGCGCGGGTGGGCTAACCTGGTGACGATCGAGGAATTTCTAGGTGGCCCGACGTTTCGATACGTCATCTTTCCTGCGTTTAGCGCGGGCTCCGGAATTCTTCTCAAGTGCGCTACGCGCCACGACAGCTACGCCTTCTTCAGGAAAGAAGATATGGCAGTTGGTCCGCAACTCATGCTTACAGCCGCGCTTACGTATGTGATCATCACCACCGATCGGGCGCGCGAGCTAAGTCGGATCAACGATCAACTAAAAGCAACGCTGACCATCAAGCCATTGCAAACCCAGCAAATTGGGGAGTTGCAGGCCGCGGCATACGCTGCTTCACAGCCTATAACCCTGGCAGCTTGGCTTCTTCTCTGTTTGATGCTGCTGCTGTGGGGAACCGTCACCATTGTGAAACGATGGGGATGGCAGTCGGAAGCCGAGCTCAAGCCAATGCTCGGCATCGCGCTCCCGCTCGGCCTCGGCGTCCTATCACTGATGATCGTATTGAAAGCGGCGGGACGATGAGCGGCCGCAGACGCGCGTTCGATTTGATCAATGCAGGGGCTCCCATTGCCGCCGCGGTTTTGGGGTTGCTGGGGGCACTCGCCCAGTTCGCTAGCGATACCGCATTCAATGAGGCCGCGCTTGCAGCGGTAGTGACTGCAGTGACGGTCGCGATCGGTGCGCTTAGCCTTTACATCGCTCGAGCATCTAAGCGGCTATCGCATCATCCTAGGGTTTTCATCTCTTATTCATTCGAGAACAAAGATGAAGCGAGGAAGGTGAGCCAAGCTTTGGAGGGCCGGGGAGCGGTTGTCTGGTTTGACGAGAATGCTCTTAAGCCTGGAGACGACCTGCACGCGTCTATCCGCTCGGCTATCGAAAGTTCAAACAGCGTCGTCGCCATGCTCTCGTCGCGAGTTGGAGAACACGCGTTGCGAGAACTGAGGGAAGCCGCAGCGCGTCATGTGCCGGTCTTTGCCATCCTTAGTCCCGATACTGAAAAAGCGGCCGTCCTAGCGAACTTGCCGAACATCTCGGTTTTGAGCGTGTCCGACCCTGAAGCGATCGCGTCGGCGGTCCTTGCAGGCCGATAGAGCCGCCTCGCCCCCACCCCCCTTACCCCTCCAAATTCAACAACGCCGGATCACCCCCCTGCGCGGTGATGTTCACGCTCACCGCCCGCTCCACCGCATACCGCAGCAGCGCATGCGGCCCGCCGGCCTTCGGGCCCGTGCCCGACAGCCCCTCGCCCCCGAACGGCTGCACCCCCACCACCGCGCCGATCATGGACCGGTTCACATAGGCGTTGCCGGCCGGGACGGTGCGCTGGACCTCCTCGGCGAAGGCTTCGATGCGGCTGTGGACGCCCAGGGTCAGGCCGTAGCGGGCCTGGACCAGCGGGGCGGCGGCCCTGGCCAGCTTCGCCGGGTCGTAGCGGACCACGTGGAGGATCGGGCCGAACACCTCCTTCTGCAGGAACCCGGCGTCCGGGATCTCGGCCAGGGTGGGGGCGAAGAAGTGCCCGCCCGAGGGGATCGGCAGGCGGCCCAGGATCTTGGCCTCCCGGCCCAGCTTCTCGACGTGGGCCTCCAGCGAACCTTTAGCGTCCGCATCGATCACCGGGCCGATGTCGGTGCGCGGGTCGGAGGGGTCGCCGACCACCAGGGTCTGCATGGCGCCCTTCAGGCCCTCGATCAGCAGCTCGGCGGTCTCGTTGGGCACGAACAGCAGGCGCAGCGCCGAGCAGCGCTGGCCGGCCGAGCCGAAGCCCGAGATCAGCACGTCGTCCAGCACCTGTTCGCGCAGCGCCGTGGTGTCGACGAACATGGCGTTGAGGCCGCCGGTCTCGGCGATGAAGGGGACGATGGGTCCCTGCCGCGCCGCGAGCGTGCGGTTGATCGCCCAGGCGGTGTCGGTGCCGCCGGTGAAGGCCACGCCGTCGCAGCCCGGATGCGCGGTCAGCGCCGCGCCCACGGTGGCGCCATCACCCGGCAAGAGGTGAAGGAGTTCGGCCGGGACGCCGGCGGCGTGGAACAGCTTGATGGCCTCGGTGGCGACGATCGGGGTCTGTTCGGCGGGCTTGGCCAGCACGCCGTTGCCGGCGGCGAGCGCCGCGGCGATCTGGCCGGTGAAGATGGCCAGGGGGAAGTTCCAGGGGCTGATGCAGACGAAGACGCCGCGGCCATGCAGACTGAGCTGGTTCGTCTCCCCCACGGGCCCGCGCATGGTCTCAGGCGTCGCGAACTGCCGCTCGGCCAGGTAGGCGTAGTAGCGGCAGAAGTCGGCGGCCTCGCGGACCTCGGCGATGGCGTCGCCAAGCGTCTTGCCGGCCTCGCGCACGCAGATCGCGATCAGCCGGTCGCGGTCGGCCTCCAGGGCGTCGCCCATGGCGCGGAGCACCTTGGCGCGCCCCTCGCCGCCCCGCAGGTCCCAGGCGGGCTGGGCCGCCTTGGCCGCCGCGAAGGCCCTGTCCACGTCCGCCGTGGAGGCCGGCCAGACCTGGCCGATCTTGTGGGAAAGGACGGTCGGCGACACGGCCGCCTGGCCCGCGCCGTCCTTGACCAACCTGCCGCCGACGATCGGAGCGCCTTCCAGCATCTCCTCGTCCAGGGCCGTGATGGCGATGGTCAGGCGGTCGCGCACGGCGGCGACGGAGAGGTCGAGGCCGCCGGAGTTGCGGCGGCCGGGGCCATAGAGGTCGCGCGGCAGGGGGATGCGCGGGTGCGGGCCGGCGCCGGCCCCCTCGACCGCGGTGATGGGGTCGACCACCACCTTCGACACCGGCGTCTTCTCGTCCAGCAGGGCATGGACGAAAGAGGTGTTGGCGCCGTTCTCCAGCAGCCGGCGCACCAGGTAGGGCAGCAGGTCCTCATGGCTGCCGACCGGCGCATAGACGCGCAGCGGGAAGTCGCCGTAGCGGTCCCTGGCCGAGGCATAGAGCGCCTCGCCCATGCCGTGCAGGCGCTGGAATTCCGGGCTCAGGCCCATCTGGCTGGCCATCAGGCGCACGGCCGCGAGCGTGTGGGCGTTGTGGGTGGCGAACTGGCCGTAGAGGTGCGGGGCGGCGCTGAGCAGGGCGCGCGCGCAGGCCAGGTAGGAGACGTCGGTGGCCGCCTTCGTCGTGTAGACGGGATAGCCGTCCAGCCCGGCCACCTGGGCCCGCTTGATCTCCGAATCCCAGTAGGCGCCCTTCACCAGGCGGACCATCAGCCGGCGGCCGCTGGCGCGCGCGATGCCGGCGACGGCCTCGATCGTCTGGGGTCCGCGCTTCTGGTAGGCCTGGACCGCCAGGCCCAGGCCGCGCCAGGCGCCGAGCGAGGGTTCGCGGGCCAGCCGGTCCAGCAGCTCCAGCGAGATGGCCAGGCGGTCGGCTTCCTCCGCGTCGAGGGTGAAGTTGATGTCGGCCTCGGCGGCGATCTGGGCGAGGCGCACGAGGCGGGGATAGAGGTCGGCGAACACCCGCTCGGCCTGGCGCGCCTCGTAGCGCGGCGACAGGGCCGAGAGCTTCACCGAGACCCCGTGGCCGCGTTCGGGGCCTTGCCCCTTGGCGTGCCTGGCGACGCTGCGGATGGCGTCGGCGTAGGCCTTTTCGTAGCGGTCGGCGTCGGTGTCGGTGCGGGCGCCCTCGCCCAGCATGTCGAAGGAACAGACGAAGCCGTCGGCGCCGGCCCGCTTGATCGCCTTCTCGATGGTGGCGCCCAGGACGAACTGCTCGCCCATGATGCGGACCGCGGCGCCCACGGCGCGGCGGATCACCGGCTCGCCCAGCCGCCCGGCCAGGCGCTTGATGAAGCCCGGCAGGTCGTCGCGGGCTTCCTGGTCCGGGTCGATGATCTTGCCGGTCAGCATCAGGCTCCAGGTGGAGGCGTTGACCAGCATGGAGTCCGACTGTCCGGCGTGGCTGGACCAGTCGGCCGAGGCGATCTTCTCGGCGATCAGCTTGTCGCGGGTCTGTTCGTCGGGCGTGCGCAGCAGGGCCTCGGCCAGGCACATGAGGGCCAGGCCCTCGCGGGTGGAGAGGCTGAACTCCTGCAGGAAGCTCTCGACCACGCCCTGGCGGTCGGCGGTCTTCCGCGCCGCACGGACCAGCGCCTCGGCCTCGACCTGCACCGCCTCGCGGTCCTGCAGGGAGAGCGGCCTGGCGGCCAGGATCGCTGCCAGCGTCGTACGTTCGTCGGCGAATTTCGCCATGTCCAGGTGATCGAACGCCATCTGCTTCTCCATGCTTGAGACCGTACGGAGTAATCGACCCTTCACCGAATGTGCTACGGTAGATCGGAACCTTCCCCGAAGAACGTCGGCCCGGAGCTCTCGATGTCGAATAATCTACGGCTGGACGATACCGACCGCCGGCTCCTGCGGACCCTGCAGGCCGACGGGCGCATCAGCAACGCCGAACTGGCCGAGCGCTGCAACCTCTCGCCCTCGGCCTGCTCGGACCGCGTCCGGCGCCTGCGCGAGAGCGGCTACATCACCGGCTTCGCGGCCCTGGTCGATCCGGAGAAGGTCGAGCGCGGGGTGCTGATCTTCGTGGAGGTGGTGCTGGACCGAACCACCCCCGAGGTGTTCGAGACCTTCGCCGCCGCGGCGCGGCGCGCGCCCGACATCCTGGAGTGCCACATGGTGGCCGGCGGCTTCGACTACCTGATCAAGTCCCGGGTGCGCGACCTGGCCGCCTGGCGGACCTTCCTGGAGGAGGTTCTGGTCCGCATCCCCGGCGTCCGGGAGACCCGCACCTATGCGGTGCTGGAAGAGGTCAAGTCGACGACACAATTGCCGATCTAGCGCCCACAAGAAAAGGGCCCGGTGTCGCCACCGGGCCCTCAACCTTAGTCGCTGTCTTGGATCGAGTTAGAAGTTGATGTCGATCGTCGAACGGCGGTTCAGCGGTTCCTTGACGCCGTCGCCGGTGGCGACCGCAGGCATGGTCTCACCCTTCCAGTCGACGGAGAGGGCGGTCTGGTTCACGCCCGAGCCGACCAGGGCGTCGGCCACGGCCTTCGCACGGCGTTCGGACAGACGCACGTTGTAGGTCGCCGAACCGGAGGTGTCGGCATGGCCCACGACGACCACGCGAGTGGCGTTGCCGCCCTTGGCGTAGTTGGCCGCGTCGCTGATCACCGCCTGGGCTTCCGGCGTGATCACGTACTGATCGAACGGGAAGTAGACGATGAATTGCTTCGCCTCGTAGGCCGGCGGAGGCGGCGGCGGGGGCGGGGGCGGCGGAGGCGGGGGCGGCGGAGGCGGCGGAGGCGGCGGGGGCGGAGGCGGCGGGGGCGGCGGAGCCGCGAAGAGGTACCGCAGGCCCAGCGTCACCGACTGGTCCTTGTATTCGCCCGAGAACACGCCCGGCTGCAGGCCGGTCGCCAGGCTGCCGGTGGACGTGAAGTCCAGGTCCGAACCGGCCAGGTAGCGGTAGGTCAGGTCGACGCTGAGCTGGTCGGTGGCCTTCCAGGCCAGACCGGCGATCAGCTGATAGGCGAAGGCCGTGTCGGAGTCGTCGATGTTCAGGTTCTGGATGGCGTTGGCCGCCGTCACTGGAGCCGGGATGTTCGAGAACTGACCCGTGACGTCCATCTTGACGTGGTTCGCGCCGATGCCGGCCCCGATGAACGGGTTCAGCACCGAGCCGGGCAGGATGTCATAGATGACGTTGCCCATGACGGTCCAAGAGGACACGTCGCCATCGGGCGAACCGCAGGCCGGCGAAGCGGTGGTGCGCGTCACGTTCGGGGTGCAGAGGCCGACGACGGCCTGGTTCGAGCCACCACGCACCGACTCGATGTCGCCGCTGCGGTAGCCGACTTCCAGTTCGACGCGCCAGTGGTCGTTCAGTTGATAGCCGAGACGGGCGAAGCCGGCCCAATCATCTTCCTGGTTGAAATCCCACTGATAGGGAGCGCCGTTCGCGGCATTGTTGGACGACGTGGTCTCGAGCGAGTCGGGCCAGTGATAGCCAAGGTCGACAGCGCCGTACCAGCCTTCTTGCGCGGAGGCGCCGGACGCGGCGAACGCCGCCGCCATCGCGACCCCAGCCAGGAGTTTCAATTTCATAATTAGAGCCCTCTCGTTGCCCTCAGGTGGTGCGGCCGTTTGACCCAGCCGCCGTTATATCAAGGACCAACCGTTGCGAAAGTGTCGCTGCTGCCACACTCCGCGCCCAATTTGGTCAGCTTTCCCAAGCTCTACCAGGACGCCAGCCGCTTCATCCCCTGCCAATGACAGGATTTGCACGGGATCGCCAGCACAGTCGTCCAAACGGCCCGTCCGGCAGGCGCCGCACGGGCCAATCCTCATCTGCCAAGACCTCCGCGAGTCTGCAACGCACGCGAGATCGCGTCCGTCGAGTTCTGACGAAAGTCGTTGGCGTTGTTTGTAAAGGCGTTGGAACGACGCAGCACAAGGCGCGAACTCTCGTCCGCGCGCCGACCGTCCGGTTCCCAACGTCCTGAACTCATGCAGCCCAATCCCCGGGGGTTCCCCCTCGTATGCCCGCCGAAACGGATCAAGGTTACGCTTGGTTCCCTTCGCATGAACCTGGGATGAAATTTTTCCGGCACCGCAATGCAGGCGCCGTTCAGGCGTCGCGCTCGCGCTGGAACCGACGGGCCCGGCCCCCCAGGGACTCGGGCCGATTCAGGGCCTTCCGGAATTCGTCCCGCCGCTCGTGGATCGACGCGATCACCAGGCCCATCGGCACGCCGATCTCCACGAGCACCGCTTCGGAGAGCTGCAGGCTGGCCTCGACCGTCTCGGGCACGGCGTCAGTGGCGCCCAGGTCATAGAGCCGTTGTGCGTGACGCGCGTCGCGGGCGCGGGCCACGATAGTCAGGTCGGGGCGCAGGCCGCGGGCCACGGCGACGATGCCCTCCACCCCTTCCGGATCGTCCATGGTGACCACCAGCGCCGGCGCGTCGGCCAAGCCGCAGCGCATCAGGAATTCTTCCCGTGCGGCGTCGCCGAAGTAGATCGCTTCGCCCGCGCGACGCCCCTGCTCCACCAGCCTGGCGTCGAGTTCGGCGCCGACCCAGGGAATCTCGTGGCGGCGAAGCATGTCGCCCACCAGCCGGCCGACCCGGCCATAGCCGACCACCAGCACCTTGGGCTCGGTGTCGGAGTCGGCTTGGCCCTCGGGCTCCGGCGGCAGTTCGCTGGGCGCGATCTTTCGGCCGCCCAGCCGCAGGCCCAGCTGGGCCAGGAAGGGAATCGAGAACATCGAGAGGGTGGCCGCGACCAGGGCGGTCTGGCCGACGGTGCGCTCCACCAACCCCTGGTCCATCGCCTGGCCGAGGATGACGAAGGCGAATTCGCCGGCGCCGGCCAGCAGCAGGGCCGCCTCGATGGCCGCGCGCGTCTTCAGGCGGAACGCCTTGGCCAGAAGGAAGACCACCAGACAGTTCATCGTCACGAGCCCGGCCGCCGAGCCCAGGATCACCAGGGGGCGGTCGAGCAGGAGGGGGACGTTCAGCCCGATCCCCACCGAGATGAAGAACATCCCCAGCAGCAGGCCCTTGAACGGCTCGACCCGCACCTCGACCTCGTGCCGGAACTCGGTCTCGGCCAGCAGCAGGCCAGCCACGAACGCGCCCAGCGCCATGGAGAGGCCGGCCAGCGCGCTGACCAGGCCTGCGCCCACCACCACCAGCAGGGACGCGGCGAGGAACAATTCCTCGCTCTTGGCCTTGGCGACCGAGCGCAGCATCGGGCGCAGCAACAGGCGGCCGAACAGGAACAGCGCCGCGACGCCGGCGATCGCAGGCAACAGCGACAGCAGCATCGACGGCGAGAACGGCTCGTCCGATCGCCGGCCCATCAGCGTCAGCGTCACCAAGATGGGGGCCACCGCCAGATCCTGGAACAGCAGCACCGAGAAGGTCGCCCGGCCGGCCATGGCGTGCTGGCGCTTCTGTTCCGCCAGGATGGGCATGACGATGGCGGTGGACGACAGCGCCAGCGCCGCGCCGATGGCGATCGCGGCGGCCGGCGGCTGGCCCATCATCAGCGCGGCGAGGGCCGTGACAGTCAGGCAGAGGGCCACCTGCAGCGCGCCCATGCCGAACACGTAGCGGCGCAGCGACCGCAGGCGCTCCCACGACAGCTCCAGCCCGATGGTGAACAGCAGGAAGACCACCCCGAGCTCGGCCAGCTGGGCCAGCTCTCCGGGATTGTCGATGGTGAAGGCGTTCAGCCAGGTGACCTCGTGGGCGAGGCTGCCGAGGCCATAGGGCCCGAGGACGACGCCGGCGCCCAGGAACCCCAGGATCGGGCTGACGCGCCATCGACGGAACAGCGGGACCACGACGCCGGCGGTCGCGAGGAACAGGACGACATCCTTGTAGGCGCCAGGCTGAACGTGGCCTTCCATCAGGTCTCCGATTTTTCGATAGGCCCAATATGGCAAAGCCGGACGGCTTGCGTAATCCCGCGATCGGTTTAGGACGCCGGTTTGTGGGATTGCCGGCTGATCGAGCGAAGATGGAGCGCGCCGAGCGCAGGGCGATGATCGCCCTGCTGGCGGTGTTCGCCCTGTTGGTGCAGTCGCTGATCCCGGCCTTCGCGATGGCCGCCCCCGCGGCCGCCGGCGAGATGCTGATCTGCACCCAGATGGGCCTGCAGACCGGGCCCGGCGACACCGGCGCGCCGGCGCAGCAGCATTCGTGCAAGCACTGCCTTTGCCCGGCGCCGACCACCGCTCCGCCGTCGGCCCCCGCCGCGCAGCGGATCGTCTATGCGGCGACCCAGGCGCCTGACGCCCCGAAGCCGCAGCGACTCACCCCGCCGGCCCGCGCACCGCCGCGGCCCCCCGGCCAGGGCCCACCGACCTCCTACGCCTGATCGACGTCGCCGGCGCGCGGATCCCGCGCGCCCGTCATCCTGCGTTTGGAGTCCATTCCCATGTCCATGACTTGGCGCGCGCTGCTGCTCGCCGCTTCCGCCCTGCCTGCCGTCGCCCACGCGGAGGCCGAGGCCCCGCCCACCGTCGACACCGTGATCGTCACCGGCGCCCGCAATCCCGAGGACCCGCCCGCCGTCGCCGACGCCCGCAAGCGGCTGTCCGAGACACCGGGCGCCGTATCGGTCGTCTCGGCCGAGTCCTACGAGAAGCGATTCGCGCTCGCCCTGGACGACGTGCTGCGCGACGTCCCGGGCGTCTATGCCCAGCGCAAGTGGGGCGGCGACATCCGCATCTCGATCCGCGGCTCGGGAATCGGCAACGCCAACCACAACCGCGGCCTGCTGATCGCCCAGGACCGCCTGCCCCTCAACGAGGCAGACGGCTATGGCGACAGCCAGTCGATCGACCCGCTGATCGCACGGTTCACGGAGGTCTATCGCGGCGGGAATGCGCTCCGCTTCGGCGGCGCCCTGCTGGGCGGGGCGGTCAATGTCGTGACGCCCACGGGCAAGAACGCCGGCTATGAAGACCTCGTCCGGATCGATGGCGGCAGCTACGGCATGCTGCGCGAGCATGCGGCCGTCGCCCGCGTCCATGGCGACTGGGACGTCTTCGCGGCCGCCACCAACCAGACCGGCCAGGGTTACCGGCCGCAAAGTCAGCAGAACATCCAGTTCGGGGCGCTGAACGTGGGCCGCAGCTTCGGCGAAGACCGCGAGGTCCGGCTGGTCGTCAACGGCTGGAACATCAATCAGGAAATCCCAGGCGCGCTTACCCGGCCGCAATTCGACACCGATCCGCGCCAGGCGGCGGCCGGAAACTACGCCAACGACCAGGGCCGCAACCAGCGGGGCCTGCGCGGTTCCCTGCGTGCGACCTGGCGGCTCTCGGACAGCACCGTGCTGGAGGCCGGCGGCTACGCGGTGTGGAAGGACCTCGATCACCCGATCTTCCAGGTGATCGACCAGCAGAGCCGCAACTACGCCGCCTTCGCCCGGCTGGACTGGGAGGGCGAACTGGGCGGCATGCGCGCCGACGCCTACGGAGGCGTGTGGGTCCGCACCGGCGACCTCGACTCCAACTTCTACGGGAATGTGAAGGGCGCCCGGGGCGGTCCTACCTCGCGCACGCTGCAGAACGCCGACGCCACCGACGTCTTCGGCGAGGGCCGGTTGTTCGTCACGGACCGTCTTGCGGTGGTCGCCGGCGGGACCTGGGGCCAGGCCAGGCGCGACTATACGAGCTTCGCGATCCCAGGTGTCGCCGGCACGATCAACCTGAAGGCCAGGAAGGACTATGATTGGGTGGCGCCGCGCGTGGGCCTGCTCTGGGAGGGCGGCGACGGGGTCCAGGTGTTCGCGAACGTCACCAAGTCGGTGGAGCCACCGAACCTGGGCTCGATGTCGCCCACCAATCTGGGCTTCGCCCCCGTGAAGGCGCAGGAGGCCTGGACCGCCGAGGTCGGGACGCGTGGGCGGCGCGGTCCGCTCCTGTGGGACGTCACGATCTACCGCGCCTGGCTCGACAGGGAACTGCTGCAGTACACGGTGGACGCCAACACCCCGGCCTCGACGCTCAACGCCGACAAGACCCTCCACCAGGGGATCGAGGCGACACTGGACTGGCAGGTGGTCGCGGGCCTGCGGCTGCGGCAGACCTACACGCTCTCGGACTTCAGGTTCGACGGCGATCGCCAGTACGGCGACAACCGCCTGCCCATCGTGCCCAAGCACTTCTACCGGGCGGAGCTGCGCTACGATCACCCGGCCGGCTGGTTCGTCGCGCCCTCGGTGGAATGGTCGGCCTCGAAGATCCAGGTGGACTATGTGAACCGGACCCAGGCCCCGTCCTACGCGGTGCTGAACCTGAACGCCGGCTACGCGGTCAACGAGCAGATCACGCTGTTCCTCGACATCCGCAACCTGGCGGACAAGGCCTACATCTCCAATGTCCAGGCGCAGATCCGCGCCCAGCCCGCCACGGCGGCCTATTGGCCCGGAGACGGGCGCTCTGTGTTCGGAGGCCTGCAATGGTCGTTCTGAGACGTCTGGTCCTGGTCACAGCCCTGGGCGTCGCCGCGCCGGCGCTGGCCCACGTCACCGTGCAACCCACGACGGCCCCGGTGGGGGCCTACCAGGTGCTGCGTTTCGGCGTCGGGCACGGGTGTGGGGACAAGGCCGCCACCACGGCCCTTCGCGTCGAGATCCCGGCCGGTGTCTCCGTCGCTCGGCCCCAGCCCAAGCCGGGATGGAAGCTGGAGATCGTTCGCTCCGGCGAGACCGTTTCGGCGATCGTCTGGCGCGGCCGCCTCGCTCCCGATCAGTTCGACGAGTTCGTCGTCCTGACGAAGCTGCCGGCCGCGGCGGGGCCCCTGGCGTTCCCGGCGATCCAGTCCTGCGGCGCGCAGGAGAACCGTTGGACCGAGACGCCCCCGCCCGGCGCGCCGCGGCCAAAGTTCCCCGCCCCGTTCATCACCCTCACCCCCGCCGCGCCCGAAGGCGGCCATGATCATGCGCATTAGGATAGCCCCCATGAAACTCGCCCTCGCCGCCCTGGCGGCTCTTTCCATCGCCTCCGCCGCCCACGCCGCGCCCAAGGTGGAGGCGGCCTGGACCCGGCCTGCCGCCCTGGGGCAGACCGGCGCCGGCTTCATGACGCTGAAGAATCCGGACGCGAAGCCGAACGCCCTGGTCGCCGTGGAAAGCCCACTGGCCCGTACCGTCCAGATCCATCAGTCCAGCATGAGCGGCGGCATGGCCTCGATGAAGCAGGTCGCGCGCGTGGAGTTGCCGCCCGGCGGCGGCGTCACCTTCGCGCCGGGCGGATACCACCTGATGCTGATCGGCCTGACCAAGGCGGTGAAGGCCGGCGACACCGTGCCCGCCACCCTGACGTTCGCCAGTGGAGCCAAGCTGAAAGTGTCGTTCGTCGCGACCCTGACGCCGCCGGCAGCGGGCCACGATCACCACTGACGAACCTGACAGAAATGTAACGAGCGTAACGGCGCGGGCCGGGAGCATGGTCCGCGCCGCCCCTTCTTCGCAGAGACCGATCACCCCATGAAGACTGCCTGGCTCGCCGCCGCCTGTGCGGCCGCCCTGCTCGCCGCCGCACCCGCCGCCTTCGCCGCCGACACCGCGGCCATCGCCCCCGAGACGCCCGCCCGCGACCTCAGCAAGGCGCCGCGTATGGGCCCCTGGGGCTTCGACATGGCTGGCCGCGACACGGCCTCGGCGGCTGGCAGGAGCCTCTTCGAGTACGCCAACGGGACGTACATGCAGAAGCTGACGATCCCGGCCGACCGCTCGACCTACGGCGCGTTCAACGTGCTCGACGAGCTGTCCAAGGATCGCATGCGCGCCGTGGTCGACAAGGCGGCGGCCAACACCGCGGCGACCGGGCCCGAGGCCAAGGTGGGCGCGCTCTACCGCAGCTTCATGGACGAGGCGCGGGTCGAGGCGCTCGGCGCCAAGCCGTTGGCCGCCGACATCGCCGGGGTGCGGGCCGCCAGATCCCGCGCCGACGTCGCCCGGCTGATGGGCGCCACGGCTGCCGGCTTCGGCCAGAGCTTCTTCAACCCGCAGGTCTACGACGACGCGAAGGACCCGTTGAAGTACGCCCTCTACCTGAGCCAGGGCGGCCTCACCCTCCCCGACCGGGACTACTACCTCGACGCCAAATTCGAGCCGCAGCGGAAGGCATACGAGGCCTACATCGCCAGGATGCTGGGCCTGGCCGGCTGGCCCAGCCCCGAGGCCAACGCCAAGGCCATCGTCGCCATGGAGACCGAGGTGGCCAGGGTCTCCTGGACCCGGGCCGAGCGCCGCGACGACGACAAGACGTACAACCCGATGGAGACCGCCGAACTGGCGGCCTTCGCACCGGGCTTCGACTGGAACGCCTTCCTGGCCGGCGCCAAGCTGACCGCCGCCAAGCGGGTGGTCGTGGCCGAGAACACCGCCTTCCCCAAGATCGCCGCGATCTACGGCAAGACCGACGTCGAGACCTTGAAGGCCTGGCTGGCCTTCACCACCATCGACCAGGCCGCAGGCTATCTGTCGAAGGACTTCGACCAAGCCAAGTTCGAGTTCCGCACCAAGACGCTCTCGGGCGCCACAGCCCAGACTCCGCGCTGGAAGCGCGGCGTGAACCTGGTGGACGGCAACCTGGGCGAGGCGCTGGGCAAGCTCTACGTCGACACCTATTTCCCGCCGGAGAACAAGGCGCGCATGGAGGCCCTGGTCGGCGACATCCAGGCGGCGCTGCGGGCCCGGATCCAGAAGCTCGACTGGATGGGGCCGGAGACCAAGCAGAAGGCCCTGGAGAAGCTCGGCAAGTTCACCGTCAAGATCGGCTATCCCGACAAGTGGCGGGACTATTCAGCCCTGCGGATCGTTGACGGCGATCTCTACGGCAACGTGGAGCGGGCGGCGGCCTTCGACTGGAACTTCCGCACCGCGCGCCTGAACCAGCCGGTCGACCGCGCCGAGTGGGAGATGACGCCGGCGACGATCAACGCCTACTACTCATCGACCAAGAATGAGATCGTCTTCCCGGCCGCCATCCTGCAGCCGCCGTTCTTCGACCCCGAGGGCGACGCAGCTGTGAACTATGGCGGAATCGGCGGGGTGATCGGCCACGAGATCACCCATGGCTTCGACGACCAGGGCCGCAAGTCGGACGGCGACGGCCGGCTCTCGGAATGGTGGACCAAGGACGACGAGGCCAAGTTCATGGTCCAGGCTGAGCGCCTGGGCGCGCAGTACTCGGCCACCGAAGTCCTGCCGGGCTCCAAGATCGACGGCGGGCTGACGATGGGCGAGAACATCGCCGACCTGGGCGGCCTGCTGCTGGCGCTGGACGCCTACCATCTGTCGCTGAAGGGCCAGCCGGCGCCGGTGATCGACGGCTTGACCGGCGACCAGCGAGTGTTCCTGGGGTGGGCGCAGGTGTGGCGCGCCAAATACCGCGACGACTTCATGAAGCAGATCCTGGTCTCCGACCCGCACTCGCCGCCGGCCGCGCGGGTGGACCTGCCCGCCCGCAACATCGACGCCTTCTACGACGCTTTCGGCGTGAAGCCCGGCGACCCGATGTACGTGCCGCCGGAGAAGCGCGTGCGGATCTGGTGACGGATCATTCCTTCCCGGAGATAGGGAATTTTGACTCTATCGTCGAAAATGGGGTCGCCCGGAAAAAGAATCGGCCTGCAGCGGGGGATAGTCGCTGCAGGCCGCCTTGAGCAGTCGCTCTAAATGAGCGGGCGTTTCCTCCCCGAAACGCCGGAGACCTCGGGACTAGCGCCTTCATGTCTCTCGCCTGATGACAGAACGGCAATTTTCTACCCAAGTCAACGGGCCAAACCGACTGCGAGCACACGGGAAGATCAGATTTTCGCGAGCAGGCGCAAATTTTACGTTGTTTTTTATCCGTTACGTCAAAAAATCTTCGCCCTAAGCGTGTCGAGCGCTTGGCAATTCACGTCAAACACGAAATCAGGTTTTGACGCCGTTACCGGTCCCAGTCCGGCGGCCGTCAAGGCGAGGGACGAATCCGCCACCTGGGTGGAATCGACGAGCAGGCCATTTGGCCGCCGCGAGGCTCCGGCCTTCACCAGGGCGCCGACGACCTTGTCCTCCGCGGCGTCTCCCCGGCCCGGCCAGGTCAAGGTGGCGCTGCGCAGCGCCGCGGCCCGGGCCTCTACGACGCGCAGCAGGCGTTCCGCCTGGCTGAGCGCCTCGGCGTCCCAGGTCACGCGCAAGGCCGCCGCCAGATGGGCCTGGCTCCTCAGCATCACCCCATCGGCCAGCACCTTCAGCCCATTGGCCTGCAGGGTCGCCCCGGTGCTGGTGATATCCACCACCAGCTCGGCGGACCCGGCGGCCGGGGCGCCTTCGGTCGCCCCCCCCGACTCCGCGATGCGATAGTCGGCGATGCCGTGGCGGGCAAAGAACCCGCGGGTCTGGGACAGGTACTTGGTGGCCACCCGCATCCGCCGGCCGGTCCGGCGGAGGTAGTCGTGCGCCACCTCCTCCAGGTCGGCCATCGAATCGACGTCCAGCCAGCTCTTGGGCACCGCCGTGACGAGGTCGGCGCGGCCGAACCCCAGCGGTCGCAGCAGCAGGACGCGGCCGTCCAGGTCCTCGCCGCGCTCGCGCAGCAGATCCTCGCCGGTGACGCCCATGTGGACCTCGCCCGCGTCCAGGGCGTCGGCGATGTCGGCCGCCGACAACAGGCGCACCTGCACACCGGCCACGCCCCTGAGGCTCGCCAGATAACCCCGAGCTCCACCAGTGACCTCGAGCTTCAGGCCGCAGTCGGCCAGCCAGCCTTCGACCTGTTCCTTCAGGCGGCCCTTCGAGGGGACCGCGATGATGAGACCGCTCATGCCTCGCCTCCCGTCCAGGCTCGCCAGGGCCGGACCATGCAGCCCACCGCCCGCGCGTCCCCGGCGCCGCCCAATCGGGTCAGCAGGCTGTCGTACCGGCCGCCCACCGCCACCGGCCGCTCGGCCCCGAGGGCTTCGCTGCGCACCTCGAAGGTGATCCCGTCGTAGTAGTCGAAGGCATGGCCCAGGGCCGGCGCGAAGCGCAGGCGATCGGCAGGCGCCACTCGCGTCAGCTCCAGGAGGCGCGCGTCCCAGCCGACCAGGGCCGCCTTCAGCGTGGCGTCGTTGGCGCCGGCCAGCTCGCGCATGCGTGCGAAAGCGTAGGCCGGCGCATCGTCGATGGCCATGAAGGCGCGGATGGCGTCGGACTGGGCCTCGGTCAGGGCCGGCGCGCTGGCGGCCTCGGCCTTGCGGACCAGGCGCGCGGCGATTTCCGCCGGGCCGCGGCCGCCAACCGGCTCCACGCCGGCCAGCGCCCACACCTCTTCCAGCAACGCGGCGGCCTGGGATTCGGACAGGCCGGCCAGCAGTCCCGCCAACGTGCCGCCGTCCGACGTCGCCTGTTCGGTCCGCGAAAGCTCCGCCCACAGGAGGCGCGGCCGCCCCGCCACGCGCCTCAGCCGCGCGGCCAAGGTTTCCGGCAGGTCCAGGCTTTCGACGAAGGCGCCGAACAGGGCCACGTCGCCCAGCCAGAGCGAAAGGTCCTCGCGGCCGCCTGCCGCCGCCGCGCGCCAGGCCAGGCCCGCGATCTCGGCGTCCGCCGCCTCCACGGCCCCGCCGCCCGGCGAGAACATCTCCAGGCCCAGTTGAACGAACTCCTCCGGCCGGTCCGAGCCCGACGACGCCCGGAACGCCGCCCCCTGGTACCAATACAGCCCGGCCGCCCGGCCGCTCTCGATGTGCTGGCGGGCGATGGCGACGGTGAAGTCGGGGCGCAGGCAGCTCTCGGTCCCGCCCTCGGCCTGGACCACGAACAGCCGGGCCCGCATGGCTTCGCCGGCCAGGTCCAGCAGCAGGTTCAGCGGCTGGAGCAGCGGCGCATCGGCCTGGTTGGCGCCGGAGGCCTCCAGCGGCGCGCGGATCGCCGCCAGCGCCTCGGCGGGAACGGCGGGCTCGACGCGCATCAGACGGCGTCCAGGATGCGGCGAAGCGCGGCGGTCAGTTCGCCGCGCGGGATGGTCTGCTGGCCGGGCCGCTGCCCGCGCCACTCGGCATTGTCGGTCATCTTGGCCGCCAGCTCCCGGCCCAGGTCCAGGTCCTTCACGGTGACGGTCCCGGCGGCGAGCTCGTCCTCGCCCACCATCACCGCGGCGGGCGAGAGGCGACGGTCGGCATACTTCATCTGCGCCTTCATCCCCGAGGAGCCGAGGTAGACCTCCGCCGGGATGCCCGCCGCCCGGATCTCCTGGGCGACGGCGAAATAGTCGGCCATCCGGTTCTGGTCGAACACGATCACCACCACCGGCCCGCGCGCCGCCCTGGTCAGGTCGCGGCCCGCCGCCTTGAGCGCCGAAGCCAGCCGCGAGACGCCGAACGAGAAGCCCGTGGCCGGGGTCCGCTCTCCCGTGAACCGCGCCACCAGGTCGTCGTAGCGCCCGCCCCCGCCGATGGAGCCGAACCGCATCGGCTGGCCCTTCTCGTCCAGGGTGGAGAGCAGCAGCTCGGCCTCGAAGACCGCGCCGGTGTAGTACTCCAGCCCCCGCACCACCGAAGGATCGAAGGCCGCCCGGTCGGCGCCGACTCCGAGGCCGGCCAGCGCCGCATCGATGGCCGCCAGTTCCGCCAGCCCCTCGTCGCCCTCGGCCGAGCCGCCGACCACGTCGGCCAGCTTCGCCAGGGTCGAGGCGCGGTCGCCCGCCCCGGCCGCCGTGAAGGCCAGCACCCGCTCGGCGGCGGCGCCGTTGAGCCCCGCGCCCTTGGTGAAGTCCCCGCTCTCGTCCTTGCGGCCCTCGCCCAGCAGAAGGCGCACGCCGTCCGGCCCCAGCCGGTCCAGCTTGTCGACGGCGCGCAGCACGGCCAGCTTCTGGCCGTCGTCCGTGACGCCGGCGGCGCTCATCAGGCCGTTCAGGAGCTTGCGGTTGTTGATCTTGATCAGCGCCGAACCGGTCGGCAGGCCCGCGGCCTCCAGCCCCTCGACCGCCATGGCGATGATCTCGGCGTCCGCCTCGGGACGCGCCGAGCCCACCGTATCGGCGTCGCACTGCCAGAACTCGCGGAACCGCCCCGGCCCCGGCTTCTCGTTGCGCCAAACGGGCCCGAAGGCGTAGCGGCGGAACGGCTTGGGCAGAGTCTCCCAGTTCTGCGCCGCGAACCGGGCCAACGGAGCCGTCAGGTCGTAGCGCAGGGCCATCCACTGTTCGTCGTCGTCCTGCAGGGCGAAGACGCCCTCGTTCGGACGGTCGGCGTCGGGCAGAAACTTGCCAAGCGCGTCGGCATATTCGAACGCCCCGGTCTCCAGCGGCTCGAAGCCCCAGCGCTCGTAGACCCCGCTGACGGCGGCCAGGATGGCCCGCTCGGACACGACATCCCGCGCGCGGCGGTCATTGAACCCACGGGGAGCGCGGGCTTCGGGTCGTTGCGGATCGCTGGTCATGGCCGCGCGATTAGCGGCTGCGGGGGCGTCACTCAAGGAAAGGCTCATCGGTCGTCTCTCGATAGGAGGTCGACGGACGAAGCTGGAGAAGTTCAAGCCCCGTCCGCGGATGCGGGGCTCGGAAGGGGGTTCGCCTAAGCCACGAGCCCGCCAGCCGATCCCACGAGGGTCGGATGGTGATGGCCGTGATGGTGCGCGAACCGCGTCATGACGGCGGGCTTCTAGCGGAAAGTCCTGAACGAGTCATCACGCCCCCGACGCCTCGCAGCGCAGAGCCCCTAGGCGCGCAGGCGCGCGCGTCCTAGAAAGCGCGCCATGCGAGAGATCACCCACTTCATCGATGGCGCGGCCTATGCGGGCGCGTCGGGCCGGTATGGCGACGTGTTCAACCCCAACACAGGGGAGGTGCAGGCGCGGGTGCAGTTCGCGACGG
>NZ_SCVD01000040.1 GCF_004297125.1 Phenylobacterium sp.
GATCGGGATGTGCGGGTACATCTCGGCCATGGCGTCGATCAGGTGCTTCAGCACGATGTCGTTCGCATAGGACCGGGCGCCGCGCGACGCCTGCATGATCACCGGCGAGTCGGTGGCCTCGGCGGCCTCCATGATCGCCAGCGCCTGTTCCATGTTGTTGATGTTGAACGCGGGCACGCCGTAGCCGTGCTCGGCCGCGTGGTCCAAAAGCTGTCGAAGCGTAATCCTGGCCATTGCCTTCAGGTCCCCACCTGTCTCATCGGGAGAGGGCCGCCACGCCGGGCAGCTCCTTTCCCTCCATCCATTCAAGAAACGCGCCGCCCGCAGTCGATACGAACGTGAAGTCCTGCGAGACGCCGGCCGCATTCAGGGCAGCCACCGTATCACCCCCGCCCGCGACGGCCACCAGCTTGCCGGACACGGCGAGCCGGGCGGCGTGTTTCGCCGCATCAACCGTGGCCTTGTCGAACGGTTCCACCTCGAAGACGCCGAAGGGGCCATTCCAGATCAGGGTCTTGGCCTCGGACATGGCGTCGAGCACCTGTTTCAGGGTGTTCGGGCCGATATCGAAGATCTTCTCTTCGGCGGCCACGCCGTTCGGGCCGGCCAGTTCGGCGACCCGGTTGGGGGCATTGGGGGCCAGGTCCTTGGCCACCACCGCGTCGGTGGGCAGGATCACGTGGCAGCCGGCGGCCTTCGCCTTCTCCAGGATCTCGCGGGCGGTGTCGGCCATCTCCTTCTCGCAGAGGGAACCGCCGATCTCGATGCCCTGGGCGAAGAGGAAGGTGTTGGCCATGCCGCCGCCGATGGCCAGGTAGTCCAGCTTGCCGACCAGGTTGTTCAGCAGGTCCAGCTTGGTGGAGACCTTGGCGCCGCCGACGATGCCCATCACGGGACGCTGTGGTTCGCCCAGCGCGGCGTGGAGAGCCTGCAGCTCCTTGCGCATCTGCTCGCCGGCGTAGGCGGGCAGCAGGCGGGCCAGGCCCTCGGTGGAGGCGTGCGCCCGGTGCGCGGCCGAGAAGGCGTCGTTGACGTAGAGGTCGCCGTTGGCGGCCAGGGCCTTGGCGAAGTCAGCGTCGTTCTTCTCTTCGCCGGCGTGGAAGCGGACGTTCTCCAGCAGCAGGACATCGCCGTCCTTCATGGCCGCGACGGCCTGGGCCGCCGCGTCGCCCACGCAGTCGTCGGCGAAGGCGACCGGGGCGCCGAGCAGCTTCGAAAGCGGCCCGACCACCGGACTCAGGCTCATTTCCGGAACGCGCTTGCCCTTCGGCCGGTCGAAGTGGGCCAGGAGGATGGTCTTCGCCCCGCCCTGGCGGAGCTTCTCGATGGTCGGAAGCGCCGCGCGCAGGCGGGTGTCGTCGCTGACGGCCCCGTCCTGCATCGGCACGTTGAAGTCCACCCGCACCAGGGCGCGCCGGCCCTGGAGATCGGCGTCGTCGAGGGTGCGGAACGTCATGGGAGCCGCTTAGATCAGCTTGGCCATGACGAGGGCCGTGTCGGCCATGCGGGTCGAGAAGCCCCACTCGTTGTCGTACCAGCTGAGCACGCGGCCGAGGCCGCCGTCGATCACCTGGGTCTGGGGCAGGGCCACGGTCGAGGAGGCCGGGGCGTGGTTGAAGTCGATGGAGACCAGCGGGTCGTTGGTGACCGCCAGCACGCCCTTCAGCGGGCCCGAGGCCGCCGCGGCGCTCATCGCCTCGTTGATTTCCTTGGCCGTCACGGCTTTGCCGGGCACGAAGGTCAGGTCGACCACCGAGACGTTCGGGGTCGGCACGCGGATCGAGCTGCCGTCCAGCTTGCCGGCCAGGGCCGGGATCACCAGGCCCAGGGCCTTGGCGGCGCCGGTCGAGGTCGGGATCATGGACATGGCCGCGGCGCGGGCGCGGTACAGGTCCTTGTGCATCGTATCCAGGGTCGGCTGGTCGCCGGTGTAGGAGTGGATCGTGGTCATGTAGCCACGCTCGATCCCGCACAGCTCCTGCAGCACATGGGCCACCGGGGCCAGGCAGTTCGTGGTGCAGGACGCGTTGGAGATGATCAGGTCGTCCTTGGTCAGCGTCTGGTGGTTCACGCCGTAGACGATGGTCTTGTCGACGCCGTCGCCGGGCGCCGAGATGATCACCCGCTTGGCGCCGGCCTCGAGGTGGGCGGCGGCCTTGTCCCTGGCGGTGAAGAGGCCGGTGCATTCCAGCGCGATGTCGACGCCCAGGTCCTTGTGCGGCAGGTCCTTGGGGTCACGGATCGCGGTGACCTTGATCGGCGCGTAGCCCGCGATCTCGATGGTGTCGCCGACCACCTTCACCTCGGCCGGGAAGCGGCCATGCACGCTGTCGTAGCGCAGCAGGTGAGCATTGGTCTCGACCGGCCCCAGGTCGTTGATCGCCACCACCTCGATGTCCTTGCGGCCATGCTCGACGATCGAACGCAGAACAAGGCGGCCGATGCGGCCAAAGCCGTTGATGGCGACGCGAACCGTCATGGGGCGGGCTCCTTCGAATTTTTGTGTGCGCGGTTTCTTGAGGTCCGAACCCGCGAAGTCAACCCCTTGCCCTCTCGCAGAGAGCGCGCGGCCGACCTGGCGGCGCGGGCCTGCAAGTCCGGCGCCGGCCCCGGATGTGCCGGTTTGGGGCGTCGGTGGGCGCGGCAGGCGGCGGCGCGGCTCGGGCTGGGGCCGATCCGTTCTGTGGCTCGTGAACAATCGACAGGGCGCTTCACGCCGAAGCTCGGCGGCCAGGCGGAGTTTTGGGGGGCCGGTTCGGGCGCAGGCGGGTCCGCGGGCGGGTCGGACGTCTCCGGCTCGTCCCACTCGTCCGGTTCCGGCTCCAGAATCCCGAGCGCCCGGTCGAGGAGGCGGCCCCGCGCCGACCCTATTTCGCGGCGGTCTGCGCGCCGTCGACCGCGGCCTTCAGGCCCGGCGAGAACTCGGCGCCGTAGACCACCTGCATCGACGAGCCCTGGAGCGAGCGACCGAACGGTTCGGCCCGGCCGCCCAGGCAGCGTTCCAGGAAGTGTTCGGTGGTGGCGTAGAAGGCGAGGTTGTTTTCCGGCCGGGCGAAGCCGTGGCCCTCGTCCGGGAACAGCACGTAGGTGACCGGGATGCCCTTGGCCTTCATGGCCTCGACGATCTGGTCGCTCTCGGCCTTGTTGACCCGCGGGTCGTTGGCGCCCTGGCCGATCAGCAGCGGCTTCCTGATCTGGTCGGCCTTGGTGAGGGGCGAGCGCTCCTTCAGCAGGGCCTGGCCCTCGGCGGTGTCCGGATCGCCCATGCTGCGGACGAACTGGGCGCGGATCGATTGCCAATAGGGCGGGATGGTCTTCAGCAGGGTGTTGAGGTTCGACGGACCGACGATGTCGACGCCGCAGGCGAACCTGTCCGGCGTGAAGGCCAGCCCCGCCAGGGTCGCGTAGCCGCCGTAGGATCCGCCCATGATCGCGACGGTGTCGGGCCTGGTGACGCCGGCCTTCACCGCCCAGTCGACGGCGTCCAGCAGGTCGTCGTGCATCTTGCGGCCCCACTGCTTGTCGCCGGCGTTGATCCACGCTTTCCCGAACCCCGTCGAGGCGCGGAAGTTGGGCGACAGGACCGCATAGCCGCGGTTGGCCAGCCATTGGTGTACGCCGTGGTAGCCGTAGGCGTCGCGCCCCCACGGCCCGCCGTGCACCAGGAGCACCAGGGGAACCGCCTTCTCCGGCCGGCCGTCGCCGTTGGCGTCCGACCCCGGCGGCAGGGTGAGATAGGAGACCTCGGTGAAGCCGTCACGGGTCTTGATCTCCACCGGATGCATCGGCTGCAGCGGCGCGCCCTCGAGCTCGGGCCGGCCGGTGTAGAGCTTGGTCACCGTCCTGGCCTTGCGGTCGTAGAGCCAGAGGGTGGTGGGCTCGACGACCCGGTCCTCGGCGACGGTCCAGAGGGTGTCGTCGTCGGTGCGCGAACTGACCGCGAACTGGCCCTTGAGCCGGCTTTTCAGGAAGTCGAGATCGGCCTTCACGCCGGCGTCCAGCGGCCGCCATTCGTGGCGCAGGTAGTTGACCCCGTAGGCCTGGATCCGGCCCGTCCTCGGCTCGACCAGACCGCCCTGGACGTCGGCGCGCGGGTCTTCGCCCAGGATGGTCTTCCCGCCCGTCTTCACGTCCTGGGCGATGAGGGCGGCGGTGTTGCGGCCGCGGCTGTCGACCCAGTACAGCGTCGCGCCGTCGGCCGTATAGCCGGCGGGGGCCGTGGTGAGCGCGTCCTCCGGTTCGATCACCGCCATGGGCTTCGCCGAGGCCGCCTGTCCCTCGACCGCATAGATTTCCTGGCCGCCGTCGCCGCGTGGCTTGATCGCCAGCCGCAGGTTGAGCCCGTCGTCGGCGAGGAAGCTGCCGAACCCTTCGTTCTTGAACACGAGGCTGAGCGCGCCGGTCTTGAGGTCGAGGCTGTGGACGTCATGCCAGCGCGGATCGCGGTTGTTCAACCCGACCAGGATGCGGTCCTTCACGTTCCGGCTGACGGCGACGATCTGGGCGCGGGTCTTGTCGAAGGGCGTGAGCGCCGTCTGGGTCCCGGTGGTCACGTCGACGCCGTAGACCTTGAAGTTCTCGTCGCCGCCGTTGTCGGTGACGAAGAGGATCGAGTTCGAATCCGGCGCCCAGAAGTAGCCCTGAACCGGCCGCTTCTTCTCAGCCGTCATGGGGCGGGCCTTGGCGGGGTCCGAGGTGGGCGCGATCCAGACGTTCATCACGCCGTCGCGGGGCGCGACCCACGACAGCCATTTTCCGTCGGGGCTGATCCGTCCGGCCGACTTGGTGGGGTTGCCGAAGAGCTTGGCGCGTTCGATCAGCGGGACCGGCTGCGCCACTGCGGCGGCGGCGGACATGGCGATGGCCGCGACGGCGGCGGCGAGCATCAAGCGGCGCATGTCTAACCTCCCCAGGTTGTCGCCGGGGAGCCTAAACCGGGCGCGTGCGTGCGCCTAGCCCGCGACCGGCTTCACCCTGGCGGCGGCTTCGCGTGCGCGGGCGCGGGCTTGTTCGACGTCGGCGGCGCGCGCCAGGGCGACGCCCATGCGGCGGCGTTCGAAGCTTTCGGGCTTGCCGAAGAGGCGCAGGTCGGCGCCGGGGACACTGAGGGCCTCGGCGACGCCCTCGAAGGCGATGCCCTTGGCCTCCAGGCCGCCATAGATCACCGCGCTGGCGCCGGGTTCGCGCAGGGAGACGTCGGTGGGCAGGCCCAGGATGGCGCGGGCGTGGAGCGCGAATTCGCTCTGGGCCTGGGTGGCCAGGGTGACTAGGCCGGTGTCGTGCGGGCGGGGGCTGACTTCGGAGAACCAGACCTCGTCGCCCTTCACGAACAGCTCGACGCCGAACAGGCCGAGGCCGCCCAGGGCGTCGGTGACGGCCTTGGCGATCTCCCTCGAGCGGTCCAGGGCGGCCGCGGTCATGGCCTGGGGCTGCCAGCTCTCGACGTAGTCGCCCTTGACCTGGCGGTGGCCGATGGGGGCGCAGAAGCTGGTCCGGACTTCGCCCGATTGGAGACTTCGCACCGTCAGCTGGGTGATCTCGAAGTCGAAGTCCACGCGGCCCTCGACGATCACGCGGGGCTGCTCGACCCGGCCGCCTTCCAGGGCGTAGCGCCAGGCCGCGGCGATCTGGTCGGCGCTCTCGACATAGGACTGTCCCTTGCCGGACGAGCTCATCACCGGCTTCACGAAGCAGGGGAAGCCGGTGACGTTCTCGGCCGCCTCGGCCAGCTCGCCCTGCGTGGAGGCGAAGGCGTAGGCGCTGGTGGGCAGGCCCAACTCCTCGGCGGCCAGGCGGCGGATGCCCTCGCGGTTCATGGTGAGCTGGGCGGCGCGCGCGGTGGGGATAACGGTGGCCAGGCCGTCGGCCTCGATGCGCGCCAGCTCGTCGGTGGCGATGGCCTCGATCTCGGGGACGATCAGATGCGGGCGTTCCTGCTCGACAAGGGCGCGGAGGGCGGCGGCGTCGGTCATGGCGATGACGTGGCCGCGGTGCGCCACCTGCTGGGCGGGCGCGTCGGCGTAGCGGTCGACGGCGATCACCTCGCAGCCCAGGCGCTGCAGCTCGATGGCCACCTCCTTGCCGAGCTCGCCCGAGCCCAGGAGCATGACCCGGACGGCGGTGGGGGAGAGGGGGGTGCCGAGGCGCAAACTCATCCTCGCCCCCCGCGGAGCGAGAGGGGAGAGGGTAGGGTGAGGGGCGGCGCGGCGACTGCGGCGGCTGCGCCGGGTTGGGCGAGGATCATCGGCGACGCACTCCGGTTGATACTGGCTGAACCATCAGTGAGTTCTTCGAGGCGGAGCCGCCCCTCACCCCACCCTCTCCCCCCGCACTGCGTGTCGGGGGAGAGGAGATTTCTAAAGTTTCGCCTTCGCAGCCGCCGCGACGCCGGCGGCGGTGATGCCGAAGTGTTCGTAGAGGGCCTTGTCCGTGCCGCTGGCGCCGAAGCCGGTCATGCCGACGAAGGCGCCGTCCGAGCCGATGAAGCGGTCCCAGCCCTGGCGGACGCCGGCTTCCACGGCCACGCGCACGGCGGTCTCGCCGATCAGGGTGGCCTGGTAGTCGGTGGGCTGGGCCTCGAACAGCTCGAAGCAGGGGACGGAGACCACGCGGGTCCCGACGCCGTCGGCCTCCAGCAGGTCGCGGGCGGCGAGCGCGATGGGGACTTCCGTGCCGGTGGCGAAGATCGTCACCTGGGCGGGGCTGCCGGCGCCGACGAGCTGGTAGGCGCCGCGCGCCGACTGGTTCTCGCCCGCGTCGCTGCGGACGCCGGCGGTCTTCTGGCGGCTGAGCGCCATGACCGAGGGCGTCTTGGTGGCGGTGAGCGCCAGTTTCCAGCACTCGGCGGTCTCCACCGCGTCGGCCGGGCGGAAGACGTTCAGGTTGGGCATGGCGCGGAGCGAGGCCAGGTGCTCCACCGGCTGGTGGGTCGGGCCGTCCTCGCCCAGGCCGATCGAGTCGTGCGTGCCGACGTGGACCACACGGATTCCCATCAGGGCCGCCAGGCGGATCGCGGGGCGGGCATAGTCGGAAAACACCAGGAAGGTGCCGCCGTAGGGGATCACCCCGCCGTGCAGGGCCAGGCCGTTCATGGCCGCGGCCATGCCGAACTCGCGCACGCCGTAGTTCACGTAGCGGCCGGCGTAGTCGGGCGCATCGAAGATCGGGGTGTTCTTGACGAAGGTGTTGTTGGAGCCGGTGAGGTCGGCCGAGCCGCCGACCAGCTCGGGGACCGAACCGAAGACCTGCTCCAGGACCGAGCCGGAATGCTGGCGGGTGGCGGCGGCGGGCTTGTCGGCGGCGGCCTTGGCGATGAAGGCGTCCAGGGCCTCGAAGGCGTGGGCGG
This sequence comes from Phenylobacterium sp., assembly GCF_004297125.1. Classification (GTDB taxonomy): domain Bacteria; phylum Pseudomonadota; class Alphaproteobacteria; order Caulobacterales; family Caulobacteraceae; genus Phenylobacterium. The sequence continues at coordinate 7,346 of NZ_SCVD01000040.1, forward strand.
GCAGCTCGCCGGACATGGCGCGCAGGAACTCGGCCTTGCGCGGCGAGGCGGCCAGCCGGGCTTCCCAGGCCTTGCGGGCCTTGGCGCCGCGCTTGCCGGCCTTGCGCCAGGGCTTCAGGGCCTCGTCGGGGACGGTGAAGGGCTCGTGCGGCCAACCAAGGGCCTCGCGGGTCTTGGCGACCTCGTCCTTGCCGAGCGCCTTGCCGTGGACGTCGTGGGTGCCGGCGAAGGTGGGCGAGCCCTTGCCGATGACGGTCTTGCAGGCGATCAGGCTGGGACGGTCCTGCTTCAGCGCCCAGGCCAGCGCCTTCTTGATGTCCTTCTCGTCGTGGCCGTCGATCCGCTTGGTCGCCCAGCCGGCGGCCTTGAAGCGGGCGAGCTGGTCGGTGGCGTCCGACAGGCCCACGTGGCCGTCGATGGTGATGTCGTTGTCGTCCCAGAGGACGGTGAGCTTGGCCAGCTTCAGGCGGCCGGCCAGGCTGATGGCCTCGTGGCTGACGCCCTCCATCAGGCAGCCGTCGCCGGCGACGACCCAGGTGCGGTGGTCGACCAGGTCGGCGCCGAAGCGGGCGGCCAGCTTGCGCTCCGCCATGGCCATGCCGACGGCGGTGGCCAGGCCCTGGCCGAGGGGGCCGGTGGTGGTCTCGACGCCCGGGGTGTGGCCGTACTCGGGGTGGCCCGGGGTGTTGGAGCCCAGCTTGCGGAAGTCGCGCAGGCTCTGCATCGGCACGCCCTTGACCCCCGAGAGGTGCAGCAGGCTGTAGAGCAGCATCGAGCCGTGGCCGGCGGAGAGCACGAACCGGTCGCGGTCGGCCCAGTCGGTGGCGGCCGCGTCGTACTTGAGGACCTTGCTCCACAGCGCCGTCGCCACGTCGGCCATGCCCATGGGCATGCCGGGGTGCCCGGAGTTGGCCTGTTCGACCGCGTCCATCGAGAGCACGCGGATAGCGTCGGCCATGAGCTTGGTGGGCGCGGACATGGGGCTTCTGAGTCTCTGTCTGGCGAGGAATTGGCGCGCGGCCTCGCACGCGGGGGGCCAAGGGTCAAGAAATCGCCCAGGGATTTCGTGAGACTCACCCACACGGGTATAGATGCCCGGACGGCTTCGGAGGATCGCATGAACGGCGGCGAGAGCGCCCTGGACCTGGCGGCCAAGCGGCTGGAGACCGCGCTGCACGTGCTGGAGCAGCGGCTGTCCCAGCGGCTGAGGGACGCCAGCGCCGACGCGGGCGGCCTGTTCGACCAGGACCGGTCCAACCTGGCCGCCGAACTCGATGCGTCCCGCGCCCGCGAGCGTGAGCTGGAGGAGGCCGGCGCCCAGGCGTCGGAAGCCCTCGGCCGCGCCATCCAGGAAATCCGCGCCGCCCTGAACGGGCAAGCACCGGAGGCTTGAGGCATGGCTCAGATCAACGTCGACGTGAACGGCCGGCCCTATGCGGTCGGCTGCGAGGACGGCCAGGAGGCCCACCTCCACGAACTGGTGAAGCTGTTCGACCACCAGGTCCGGCAGGTCAGCCAGGACATGGGGCAGCTGGGCGACACCCGGCTGTTCCTGATGGGCGGCCTCCTGCTGGCCGACGAACTGCTGGACGCCCGCAACCGGCTGGCGGCGCTGCAGGTCGAGGTGAGCCGGCTGCAGGCGGACCGCACGCGGGTCGAGAGCCGGGCGGTCAGCGCCCTGGAGACCGCGGCGGCCAAGATCGAGAAGCTGGCGGCCGAGGGGGCCTAGAGCGCTTTCCGGCGAAGTGGATACCGGTTCGCCGCCAGAAAGCGCGACAAATCAAAGACCTGGAGCGCAGCTCCGATTCAATCGGAGCGAATAGCGCTCTAGCGCGGCGTCCGCATCCGCCCGATCAGCCGCGCCAGCGCCGGGAACAGTTCGGGCTCTTCGGCGCGGCGATAGTCGTGGTCGGGCGGAAGGCTCTCGACCAGGCGGCGGTGGGCGACGCCAAGGTTGTGGTACGGCAGGCGCGGCATCAGGTGGTGCAGGGCGTGATAGCGCAGCCCCACGGGCGCCCAGAGGAACGGCAGCATCGCCGGCGGCGGCACGTTCACCGAATCCAGGAACTGATCCAGCGGGGCCATCACCTTGCCGTCGTTGTCCCAGCGGTGGGCCACGGCGGTGCGGAGCTGGTTGAGGAAGGTCATGACCGCGAAGATCGCCGCGGCGATGGCGAGCGCCCGCCAGGGCAGGATCCGGGCGACCGCCAGGGCGATCAGCGTCCAGCTCCACAGCCACGAGGCGATCTCCTGGGCCAGCCAGGGGACGCTGCGGGCGCGCTCGAAGTCCTCGCGGGAGAAGCCGGGGTTGATGACCATGCCCGAGGTCTTGGCGACCACGAAGCGGCGCAGCGGCGGGAAGATCAGGCTGAGCGGGGCCAGCACGGCGAAACGCAGCACCGTGCCCACCGGCGCGAGCAGGGCGATGCCCAGGAAGACCGCCAGCTCATGCGGGGGGCGCCGCGCCAGCGGATGGTACTCGGGGTCGCGGGCGGTGCCGTAGCGGTCCTTGGCGTGGTGAAGGATGTGGACGCCCTCGTATAGCAGCGAGGGGGTGAGGAAGGGCACGCCGATCAGCAGGTTCCAGGCGAAGTGGAAGCCCGGCACGTCGTCGCGCCGCAGGTGCGTCAGCTCATGGATGAAACTGATCCCGCGGTAGAGGCTGAGTACGCAGACCGCGCCGGCGGTCAGGGCCCAGCCGGGCGAGGCGGCGGTGGTGGCGATCAGCAGGCTGAGCCAGGTGACCAGCGCGGTCACCGACAGGTCCAGCCAGTAGACCTTGGGGTCCGCGCGCGTCAGGTCGCGGGCCAGGTCGTTGGCCTGGCGGGCGAGGCTGTGCTCGGTGAGGGCGGCTTCGGTGCTCAAGTCGCCCGATGTAGGGCGGCTGAGGCTCAGGCCCAAGTGCGAATACGCACGCCGGCCAATGCGTCGCGCTTGAGACTGGACCTGCGAGCGCCTACGTTGGTTCCCGGCGGGTCTGCTGCGGCCCTCGTCGAAGGCGACATATTCCAGCGACCTTAATTCACCTCTAGGGAGCTGTCCCTGGCCGGGATCCTGGTCCCGGGCACACGGCGCCCACCTGTTACTAACAGGTCGAGGGAATGAAACAGTCCTTCACGGCTCTCGCGGCGCCGCCACCCTTCTCTCCCCCATCGCGGGGCGTCGTGCGGTATAGCGGGGCGTGACCGGCATTCCCGACAAACGGGCCCTGCGCGCCCAGCTTCGCAGCCTTCGCCGCCGCCTCGCCGACGAGGTCCCGGACGCCGCCGAGCGCGCCGCGGCCCTGTGGCCGGCGGACGCGGGGACGGAGCGGCGCATCTTCGCCCTCTATCATCCCTCCGGTTCCGAGCTGGATCCGACGCCGCTGCGGGCGCGCCTGCCGGCGGATGGCGTGGCGCTGCCGGTGGCCCAGTCCCGCGACGGCGCCCTGGTCTTCCGCCTGTACAGGCCCGGGGAGGCCTTGGTCCCGGACGCGCTGGGGATCCCGTCTCCGGGCGAGCACGCGGTGGCGGTGCTGCCGGACGTGGTCTTCACCCCGCTGCTGGCCTTCGACCGCCGCGGCGGGCGGCTGGGCCAGGGCGGCGGCCACTACGACCGCACCCTGGCGAACCTTCGGCGGATGAAATCCGTTGTGGTCGTTGGGCTGGCCTACGCCGGCCAGGAGTTGCACGAAATCCCCATGGAGCCGCACGACCAGCGGCTGGACGCCATCCTGACCGAGACGGGCTACCAGGAATTCGGCTAGAGAGCCCTGATGAGGTTTGCCTTTTTTGGAGACGTGGTCGGCCGCTCGGGCCGCGAGGGCCTGGCCGAGCACCTGCCCGGCCTGCGCCGCGCGCTGGGCCTGGAATTCGTGATCATCAACGCGGAGAACGCGGCGGCCGGCTTCGGCATCACCGAGGCCACGGCGCGCGAACTGTTCGACGCCGGCGCCGACTGCCTGACCCTGGGCAACCACTCGTGGGACCAGAAGGAGGCGATGACCTACATCGTCCGCGAGCCGCGCCTGATCCGGCCGCTGAACTATTCGGCGTTCTCGGCGGCGCCCGGCCGGGGCTCCCAGCTCTTCGACACGCCGGGTGGCCAGCGCGTCCTGGTGATCAACCTGCTGGGCCGGGTGTTCATGGACGCGCTCGACGATCCGTTCGCCGCCGTGGACAAGGAACTGGAAGCCTGTCCGCTGGGCGCCGTGGCCGACGTGGTGGTCGTCGATATCCACGCCGAGGCCACCTCGGAGAAGATGGCCATGGGCCATTTCTGCGACGGCCGCGCCAGCCTGGTCGTGGGCACCCACAGCCACGTCCCCACCGCCGACGCCCAGGTCCTGCCGGGCGGCACGGCCTATCAGACCGACGCCGGGGCCTGCGCCGACTACGACAGCGTGATCGGCAACCACAAGGAAGAGCCGCTGCGCCGCTTCACCACCCGCATCTCGGGCGGCCGCTACAGGCCCGCCGAGGGCCCGGCCACCGTCTGCGGCGTCTTCGTGGAGACCGACCCGGCCACCGGCCTGGCGCGCCGCATCGAGCCGATCCGCATCGGCGGGCGGCTGTCCCAGACGATCCCCGTGCTGGAGACGGCGCAGGCCGGCTAGCGCCGCCTCGCCCCTCCCACGTCGTGCGGGGGGAGAGGAGGTCTCAGGCGGCCGCCTCGGATCGATCCTTCGCCGTCGCCGGCTCCACCGCCAGCACCTGGCCGATGGCGTTGATCAGGGCGGCCGGCTGGACCGGCTTGTGCTGCAGGGCGTCGAAGCCCATGGCCTTCAGGCGGGCCTCCTCGCCGGGCATGGCGTCGGCGGTCAGGGCCATGATCGGCACGTCGGCGCGGCCGGCCTGGCCGTCGCGGATGCGGCCCACGGCCTCGATCCCGTCCATGATCGGCATGTGCACGTCCATCAGCACCAGGTCGAAGGCCTCGACGCGCAGCCGCTCCAGGGCCTGGGCGCCGTCGGAGACGCACTCCACGTCGACGCCGGCGGCCTCGAGCACGGCGCGGGCCACGGCCTGGTTGATCGGATTGTCGTCGGCCACGAGGATGCGCAGCGTCGGCAGGGTCTCGGGCTCGGCGGCCTCGGCCGGCTCCGGGTCGGCCTCGGGCAGGGGGAGCCAGACCCGGAACGACGAGCCGCGGCCGGGCTCGCTCTGGACCCCGATCTCGCCGCCCATCATCGTGCTCAGCTTGCGGCAGATCGCCAGGCCCAGCCCGGTGCCGCCGAACTTGCGCGCGGTCGAGGCGTCGGCCTGGGCGTAGGGGCGAAACAGGGACGCGAGCTGGTCAGGACCCATGCCGATGCCGGTGTCGGCGACCACGATCTCGACGCCGCCGTCGCCGTCGGCGGCCGGGGCCGCGCGCAACTGCAGGCTGATCCCGCCGGCCTCGGTGAACTTCAGCGCATTGGAGATCAGGTTGAGCACGATCTGGCGCACGCGCATCTCGTCGCCCAGCACCAGGGCGGGCAAGCCGGGAGCGGCCTCGCAGGTCAGGCTGAGGCCCTTTGAAGCCGCGGTCTCGGACCACAGTTCGACGGCCTGGTCGCCCAGGGCCTTGAGGTCGAACGCCCCCACCTCCAGGTCCATCCGGCCGGCCTCGATCTTCGAGATGTCCAGCACGTCGTTGAGGATCGCCATCAGGCCGTCGCCCGAGCGCAGGATGGTGTCCACATAGCCCTGCTGGCGCTGGTCGAGCGGGGTGCGCTGCAGGGCCCGCGCCATGCCCAGCACGCCATTCATCGGCGTACGCAGCTCGTGGCTCATCATGGCGAGGAAGGCCGACTTGGCCTCGTTCGCGGCCTCGGCGGCCTGCTGGGCGTCGGCCAGGACGGCGGCGGTGCGCATGTTCGCCCGGGCGCTGGCGGCCACGTACAGGAGCAGCATGGCCAGGCCGAGGGTCAGCGCGACCAGGGGCGCGCCGCTATAGCCGCCGAATCCGGCCGGCAGGGCGAACCAGAGTAAGCCCGGGACGGCCGCGAGCGCGGCCAGCGCCGGAGGCGAACGGAACGTGAAGCCCTGGGCGTGAATCATCACGCCCGCCAGGATCGCCATGGACGCCAGCCGGAACGGCTCCTCGTTCGCGGTCCAGTAGAGGACCGCCAGGGCGGACCAGGCGAGGCTCGAGCCGAAGGTCGAGACCATGTAGGCCGCCCGCTGGCGGCGGCTCATCGCCTGGCGGCGAACGACCGGTCGGGTGACGACGTAGGTGCAGGCCTCCGGCGCGGTGAACGCGGCGAACCAGGCCGCCCCCACGAGCGGGCCATGGAAAAGGACCGTGAGCAGGGCCGCGCCACAACCCACGGCCAGGCGAACGAAGAACACCTGGCGCGCAGTGGCGGCCACCGCGTCCAAACGCTCGTCCAGCAGGCTCCAGGCCTTGGCCATCACGTCCGCAAAATCCCCATTCGTCAGGCCTAACCCGCCCCCGGGTGTGGCAGCCTGTCGCAGCACCTTGCCGCGGAAACATGAACGGACCCTTGTTTCGGCGACGCCTGTTACGTGAATCCGGCGCTTTCCGGAGCGTTGCGGCGCGGGCTAGGGTCAAGGTCGCGGATCGTGGAGAAGTGCAGATGCTGGCGAAGTTCGTCGTCCGGGCGGTGTTCGCCGCCCTGGGCCTCTGGGTGGCCTCGGTGATCGTGCCAGGGGTGCATGTGGGCGACACCGGGACCCTGATCCTGGCCGCCGTGCTGCTGGGGGTGGTCAACGCCCTGGTCCGGCCCGTGGTGTTCATCCTGACCCTGCCGCTGACGGTGATCACGCTGGGCCTGTTCCTGCTGGTGGTGAACGCCGCGATGATCGGGCTGGTGGCCTGGCTGCTGCGCGGCTTCACCGTCGACGGGCTGATCCCGGGCGTCCTGGCGGCCATCGTCACCGGCGTCGCGAGCTGGATCGGTGGCATGGCCATCCGGGACGACCGGCGATAGGCGCGCGCTTTATCTCCCCGCCGCTTCGCGGGGAGACAAGAAAAAGGGCGGGACCGCTAGGTCCCGCCCTCCATTCTCAGTTCGGTGTGCGCCTGGACGAGAAGTCCATGTCACCCATCCGCCGCCCCGTGCTCAGGGGCGTGCGGTGTCGGCTTCAGCCTCCGCCGGCAGATGCACGGTGAGGCCTGCAAGCTTCACCTTCCGGGGATAGTGCAGGTAGATCGCGTCGGTGACCGCCGGATTGTACCGGGACTCGTAGGGGTTTTCCCCCCGCCCGCCGACGGTGACGAAGAATGCGAACTCGCCATGCTGGATCATGCGGACGAACTGCCGTTCGTCATAGACCCCGGTCGATCCCAACTCGGCGATGATGGCCGGCTCCAGCACAACCTCTTTGCCGGCCTGGCGCAGGATGACCATGTTGTCGGAGATCACCGGCCGGTCCGCCGCGGCGACCCAACGGGTGAGGGTTGCGAGTTCGGCCCGATCCGCGGGAGTGTGGATTCCGTCGTCCTTGGTGGCGGTGGGCGCCATCAGCGCCCCGGCGATCACGAGGGCGGGCGCCAGCACGAGCGGATTGACGCGGGCCCCGGCCGGGCCATCCGCCTTGATTGGCGGGAAGACCGCATCCGCCGCCGGACGCATGGCGATACCGATCATGACGCTGCCCGCCATGAACCATTCAATGTAGTAGTTCAGGGAGGATCCGACCTTGCCGATCAGGATCAAGAGGGCGGTCGTCGGGACCAGATAGGCCACCGCGATCAAGATCCGGATCGTCCCCTCGTCGCCGCTGATCCTCCTCCGGACATCGGCGAGGCTTCCCGAGCCGGCCTGCTGAAACACGAGATAGACCGCGAGGCCCGCACCAACCAGGCCCAGCAGAAGGTAGGGGACGTGGACGCTCGCCCGATGCTTGATGTCGATCAGCCGCTCGAACGAGAAGCGATTGATATTATAGCCGAGTATGTGCTGGATGAACTGCCCGTCGGTCGCTACGGACAACCCCAGAAGGACCGCCAATCCCAGCACGATGCAAGCGCCGATCCCCCTCAGCGCCAAGCCGGGCCTCAGCACCAGCAGGACGAGGAAGGCGGCGCCGGGCGCCGCGATCATGGTTTGCTTGGTGAAGACCGAGGCGACAAAGGCGATCGCCGCCAGGTAGATCAGGAGCGGCCTGCGCATTGCGAGCATCGTCAGGCAAAGTCCGCCTAGCGCGAACGCGACGGCGACCATGTCGACGCGCATCAACACGCTCCAATAGGCGACCGGATAGCAGGTCAGCGAGACCAGGGCGGCGCTGGCTCCGCAGATCCATCTCGCCATCCGGCTGCTTCCCGGCGCGCACAGGCTCGCGATCACCCCAGCGCAGGCTGCGGCGGCGAGCGTTGAAATGATGGAGAGCGTGCGCCCGGCCGACAGGTCATCCAAGCCGGTTGCGGCGACCGTCAGCCACGTAAGCCAATGATAAACAGGCGGATAGTGAAAGACGATCGCGGGAAAAGTCGTCAGCGGCGCGTAGCCCTGCCCCTCCGACATCATCCGCATCTGCTGCCAGACGATGCCCTCGCCGTAGTCCAGCTCGTTCGGGGTGTGCACCGCCCAACTGGCGCGATCGAGGAACAGCAGGAGTTTCCAGAGCAGCACCGCGCCCATCGCGGCCAGAACGGCCGCGGCCAGAAGGCGGGCTGGCCTGCTCGCTCGGCGAGGCGCGGGAGGCGAAGTCATGCGCCACCTCCGCGGACCGGCCGGGCGCTGATCAACATTTGCTTCCCCAAGGGCCGGATCGGCGAGGCAAGGTAGGCCGCGATCAGCAGGGGCGAAACGGGCAGCCGCGATTTGATGGTGAGCGGCAGGAACCGGGGTTGCACCTCCTGCACCTCCCAGCCGTGCGCCGTCAGAAAGTCGACGATCGAAACGTGCGAGTAGACGGCGATGTGGGTGTAGTCGTCGAAATACTCCCGGTAGGCGTAGCGATAGTTGGGCTGCAGGATCGTCAGCGATCCCTTGGCGGAGAGTTTGGTGCGAAGGGCCGCCAGCGTCGCGGCGAATGCGTCCTGCGACAGGTGCTCGAACAAGTTGCTGGCGAAGGCGAAATCCACAGCCCCGTCGGCGATCCAGTCCAGGTCTTGGGCCATACCGACGTGGGCTTCCACGCCTGGAGCCACGTGGTCCGGCAACCGGGGCCAGGTGTCGACGGCCAGGCGGCGCGCAGCGACCACGTTGTTGATGAACTCGCCGTATCCGCTGCCGAGGTCCAGAACGCAGTCGCCCGGTGCGATGCGCCGACGGAAGTAGAAGCGCCAGAGGGCGCTCCAAAGAACATTGCGGCGCGTGTCCTGAGTTAGGCGCGATGCGTGATAGCCCTCACTCAAGCGGCAGCCCTCCAACCCAAGACGATGCCAGCGATCATTCTCAGGCCGACCTGAAATCCCCGCCAGTTGTTCACATTGCCACCTTTGCTGACCCCGACCCGGGCGTGGAAGGTGATGGGACACTCCACTAGGACCAGGTCACGCTGCAGTGCGGTGTCCAGGAAATGAGCGTTGAATTCGAGGTTGATCGCGGGATTCACGTGCGGGAGCAGGCGGGCCAGCGCGTCGCGCCGACAGAGCTTATAGGTCGTGCCGACATCGGTGATGGTGCCTCGCCCCAGGTATTTCGCCTCCAGCAGCTTACCTACAAAGATGTTGCCGTAGAACATGAACGTGCTGAGCTGGGTCACATACTGGCGCAGAGGCTCGACCGTCCGCGTGCCGTTCACGATGTCAGCGTGCGGAGCGTAGGCGATCAGCTTCTCGATGTCATAGGCCCGGAAGGTGAGATCGCCCTCGCAGAGGACCACCATATCCACGTCCTCATGCTGAACGGCTTCGCTCAGGCAGCGGAAGACGCAGCGGCCATACCCCGGCTGCAGTTCGTCAAAGGTGATGGCGCCGGCTGCTTGCGCTCGAGCGAAGGTCTCGTCCTGGCTGTTGTTGCTTACGACGATGACCCGAGCGACCAGCGGGTGCGCGAGGAAGTCCTTCACCGCATCGGCGATGCTGTCTTCATCATTATAGGCGGTCAAGGCGACCGTGACCTTGCGATTGGTCAGCGGCTCGTGACGGACCGGTACGTTCGGCTTCTTGCGCCGCAGGAGCACAAGGAGATCGAAGGCGGCCAAGCTTAGGCCCAGCACGACGGGGATACCACTATACCACACCAGCCAGGTCGCCACCGGGTCCAGCAGTTCGTGCAAGCCTAGCAGGTAGCGTGGAAAGACCAGCAGAACGCCCAACAGGAACCCTGCGATGCCGATGCAGAATAGTATCGCACCATAGAGCAGAAGTGGTGTTGAGTTACGGCTTTTCGCGTCTGAGGCGAGTAACTTCTTGCCGGTGGCAACATTTGGCACGAGGTTCTCCCCCAGAGAATCTCAACTTTTTGATGCCTTCAGGCCTAGTTCACCTGAAAAGCCCAGCGACGGCTAGCATAGAACATCAACCACGGCGTGACAAAAAGAACAAGGATCAGCGGCGCGCGAACATCTAGCCCCATACCGTGCACAATCAGCCAGACCCAGAACGAGTTGAGGGCAAGCCCGGCAAGGTTGATGCAAAGGAACCGGATTTTGGCTTGCCGCGAGTTGGCGTCGCGCGCAGCGCCTCGAAAGCTCCAGCGAGAATGCAGGAGGTAGCTGGAAACGAGGGAGGTCAGCCACGCGGCCACATTGGCCACCAACGGCTCTACATGCAGGATGGAGGCGAGCACCCAGTAGACCAGCGAGTAGAGCAGGGCAGCCGCACCGCCGCTGACCCCATAGCGAAAGATCTGCATGACCAGGGCGCGATGCCGAAGGGGCACAAGTGATGCGATCTTCTTCAAAGGCGCCAACTCCGACTTCTGCGCGGCCGATCTGTCGCCGGCCGCCAGCAATTGATCGGCCGCCGCTGCTGAGACGCCACCTGATCCGTCGAGGGGCTTGATGGCAGGCCAAAGACAGACGTCAAGCCGCAACGCGAACGAAAAAGGGCGAGACCTTGCGGTCCCGCCCTCCATTATCAGGTCCCGGCTCGGCCTTTGCGGCTGCGCCGCTTCGTTGGCCGGGATGACGGCTTCTAAGGCGACTAGAAGTCCATGTCGCCCATGCCGCCCATGCCGCCGCCGGGCATGCCGCCCTGGCCGCCGCCGCCCTTCTTGGGGGCTTCGACGATGGCGGCTTCCGTGGTGATCAGCAGGCCGGCCACCGAGGCGGCGTCCTGCAGCGCGGTGCGGACGACCTTCGCGGGGTCGATCACGCCGGCTTGCACCAGGTCCACGTACTCTTCGGTCTGGGCGTTGAAGCCGAAGGTGGCCGAGCTGTTCTCGAGCACCTTGCCGACCACGATCGAGCCTTCGACGCCGGCGTTCTCGGCGATCTGACGGATCGGGGCCTGCAGGGCGCGACGCACGATGGCGACGCCGGCTTCCTGGTCGTCGTTGTCACCCTTGAAGCCGTCCAGCACGCGGCTGGCCTTCAGCAGGGCGACGCCGCCGCCGGGGACGATGCCTTCTTCCACGGCCGCGCGGGTCGCGTTCAGGGCGTCGTCGACGCGGTCCTTCTTTTCCTTCACTTCGACTTCGGTCGAACCGCCGACGCGGACCACCGCGACGCCGCCGGCCAGCTTGGCCAGACGCTCCTGCAGCTTTTCCTTGTCGTAGTCCGAGGTGGTGTCCTCGATCTGCTTCTTGATCTGGGAGATGCGGCCTTCGATGTCGGCCTTGTCGCCCGAGCCGTCCACGATCGTGGTGTCGTCCTTGGTGATGGTGACCTTCTTGGCCCGGCCCAGCATGTCGAGCGTGACGCTCTCCAGCTTGATGCCCAGGTCTTCGGAGATCAGCTGGCCGCCGGTCAGGATGGCGATGTCTTCCAGCATGGCCTTGCGGCGGTCGCCGAAGCCCGGAGCCTTGACGGCCGCGACGCGGAGGCCGCCACGCAGCTTGTTCACGACCAGGGTCGCGAGGGCTTCACCCTCGACGTCTTCGGCGATGATCAGCAGGGGCTTGCCCGACTGGACCACGGCTTCCAGCACCGGCAGCAGGGGCTGTAGCGAGGAGAGCTTCTTTTCAAAGAGCAGGATGATGGGGTCCTCGAGGTCGGCCTCCATCTTCTCGGCGTTGGTGATGAAGTAGGGCGACAGGTAGCCGCGGTCGAACTGCATGCCTTCGACGACGTCGAGTTCGGTCTCGGCGGTCTTGGCTTCCTCGACGGTGATGACACCCTCGTTGCCGACCTTTTCCATGGCGCGGGCGATCATCTCGCCGACTTCGGTGTCGCCGTTGGCGGAGATGGTGCCGACCTGGGCGATCTCGGCGTTGGTCGTGACCTTCTTGGCCGAAGCCTTGATCTCTTCGACGACCTTGGCGACCGCCTTGTCGACGCCGCGCTTCAGGTCCATCGGGTTCATGCCGGCGGCGACCGACTTCAGGCCCTCGACGACGATGGCCTGGGCCAGGACCGTGGCGGTGGTGGTGCCGTCACCGGCCTTGTCGTTGGTCTTGGAGGCGACTTCGCGGATCAGCTGGGCGCCGAGGTTCTCGAAACGGTCGGCCAGTTCGATTTCCTTGGCGACTGACACGCCGTCCTTGGTCGAGCGCGGGGCGCCGAAGGACTTCTCGATGACCACGTTGCGGCCCTTGGGGCCCAGGGTCACCTTCACCGCGTTGGCGAGGATGTTGACGCCGCGCAGCATGCGGTCGCGCGCGTCGGAAGCGAAATAGACGTCTTTGGCAGCCATGGCTGTGTGTCTCTTCTTCTAAAGGGGGATGTCTGGGGCGGGCCGTCGGTTAGGAGACGACGCCCAGGATGTCGCTTTCCTTCATGATCAGCAGGTCCTGGCCGTCGAGCTTGACCTCGGTGCCGGACCACTTGCCGAACAGGATGCGGTCGCCGGCCTTCACGTCCAGCGGCTGGATCTTGCCGCTGTCGTCGCGGGCGCCGGGGCCGGTGGCGATCACTTCGCCTTCCTGCGGCTTTTCCTTCGCGGTGTCGGGGATGATGATCCCGCCCTTGGTCTTTTCCTCTTCCTCGACGCGCTTGATGAGGACGCGATCTCCCAGGGGACGAAACGCCATGTGTGTTCTCTCTCTTCCGCTCGAAACGGTTCAAATTGGCGACGGCGGCGGGGCGGACGTGGCTGTTAGCAGTCCCGGCCCTTGAGTGCCAACGTCGGTCGGGCAGTTAGGAACAGCGCCCGCGCGAGTCAAGGCGAACGTGCGAAAAGGGCGCGCCATGGCCCTTGGTTTTCCGCCGGCTCAACCTAGGTTGCGAAGGGTGACGTAGGAGTGTGGGCATGGGTCTGCAAGCGATGCTGCAGAAGGTGGTCCGGAGCGGCGACCTCACCCTGAAGCTGCCGGGCGGCCGCGAGCTGCGGCTGGGCGACGGCACGGGGCCGGCGCTGGTGGCGCGCATCACCTCGGCGTCCTGGGCGGCGCGGATCGCCGCCAAGCCCGGCCTGGGGGTCGGCGAGGCCTATATGGACGGCGGCCTGGTGCTCGAGCAGGGCGAGATCGGCGACTTCATCGACCTGGTCGGCGCCAACGCCCGGAACCAGAGGAAGAAGCGGCGCGGCCGCCTGGCGCTCTGGCTGCGCGAGCGGCGGCGCGAGGCCAACGCGCGCAGCGCGGCGCGGAAGAACGTCGCCCACCATTACGACCTGTCCGACGAGCTGTACCGGCGCTTCCTCGACGCCGACATGCAGTATTCCTGCGCCTATTTCGCCCGGCCGGACATGACGCTGGAAGAGGCCCAGCTCGCGAAGAAGCGGCACATCGCGGCCAAGCTGGCCATCGCCCCCGGGATGAAGGTGCTGGACATCGGCTGCGGCTGGGGCGGCATGGCCATGACGCTCGCCGAGGAGACCGGCGCCGAGGTCGACGGCGTCACCCTCTCGGTCGAGCAGCTGGCGGTCGCCAAGGCGCGCGCCGAGGCCCGCGGGCTCGCCGGCCGGGCCCGGTTCTCGCTCACCGACTACCGCGACGTGGCCGACACCTATGACCGGATCGTCTCGGTAGGCATGTTCGAGCATGTGGGCCGGCCGAACTACCAGGCGTATTTCGACGGCGTCGCCAGGCTGCTGAAGGACGACGGCGTGGCGCTGATCCACGCGATCGGCCGGCCGGAGGTGGGGGTGACCAACTCCTGGATCGCCAAGTACATCTTCCCGGGCGGCTACAGCCCGGCGCTCAGCGAGGTGCTGCCGGCGATCGAACGGGCTGGGCTGATCGTCACCGACGTGGAGATCCTGCGCCTGCACTACGCCGAGACCCTGAAGCATTGGCGGGCCCGGTTCGCCGCCCACCGCGCCGAGATCGCGGGCCTCTACGACGAGCGCTTCTGCCGGATGTTCGAGTTCTACCTGGGCATCGCCGAGCAGAGCTTCCGGGCGCGGCGCCAGTTCGTCTGGCAGATTCAGCTCGCCAAGGATGTCGACGTCCTGCCGATCACCCGCGACTACATCGCCGAGGGCGAGCGCGGCCTGGGCGATCGGCGCGAGCGGGTCGCTTGAGGCGGGCGAAATGTGTGGAGGCGGTCCAAAACCGCCGCTAGGGTCGCCGCCGAACGCTTGTTTGGAGAGACCGCCCATGCGCCGCGCCTTCGCGCTCGCCACCGCCCTGACGCTGATCGCCGGGGCCGCCTCGGCCGAGACCTGGACCAAGTACGTCGACGGCGCCAACGGGACGGCGTGGTCCTACGATGGCGACTACAGCTACAAGGACAAGGCGACCGGCCGCCTGGTGGTGATGCAGGCCATCTCCAAGCCCGAGGCCAAGCTGGGCCCCTCCGCTCCCGGCAAGCCCGACGGCGTCGGCAGCGTCGTGGCCATAGACTGCGCCAAGAAGAACCTGATCCTGCTGGGCTCATACAAGCCGTCCGCCCCACTGGCGATCAAGGAGGAGTGGCGCAAGGACACCCCGAAGAAGGCCGAGGGTGCGGACAACGCGGCCCTGATGGCCGCCGTCTGCCCGCACATCGACCATGTGCCGGTGAAGTAGGACGATGGGCGGCGCGGTCCTCGACCACGTCAGCCTGAAGGTCGCCGACTACCGGCGCGCGGAAGCCTTCTACGACGCCGCCCTGGCGCCGCTGGGCCTGAGGCGCCTGTTCGGCGACGGCGAAACCTATGCCGGCTACGGTTCCGAGCGGCCGTTCTTCTGGATCGGCAGCGACGGGCGTAGCGGCTACGCCCATGTCGCCTTCGCCGTCCCGAGCCGGCCGGCCGTCGACGCCTTCCACGCGACGGCGATAGCGGCCGGCGCGCGGGACAATGGGCCGCCGGGCCTGCGCGAGCACTACCACCCGACCTACTACGGGGCCTTCGTCCTCGACCCGGATGGGCACAACATCGAGGCCGTCTGCCACGCCGCGTCGTGAGCTTGACCTCCGAGGTAATCGACCGGCCGCGGCGGACGCGGGACCTTGGGCGGGTCTACCCGCTCAAGGAGCTTCCCATGACCGCCGTCCGCTCGACCTTCCTGCGCACCGTCATCGCCCTCGACGCCGCCGCGTGCGGCGTGATGGGGGCCGCTTTCGCCCTCGACGCCGGCTGGCTGGCCGAGCCGCTCGGCCTGTCGCCGGCCCTGATGCAGCCTGTCGGGCTGTTCCTCCTGCCCTATGCGGCCCTGCTGGCCTGGCTGGCGACGCGGCCGGCCCTGCCGCGCGCCGTGGTCTGGACCCTGGTGGGCTTCAACGTGGTCTGGGCGATCGAGAGCCTCGCGCTCGTCGCCCTCGGCTGGACCCAGCCCACGACGCTGGGGCTGGGGGTGGTGGTCGGCCAGGCCGTCGCCGCGCTGGTGGTCGCCGACCTCCAGTACCTGGCGCTGCGCAAGGCCCGGCGCGAAGCCGTCGCCTAGGGTCGGGTTCGCGCCCGCCGGCCGCCCGCCGCTCCCCCGGCGGGCGGTTCGTTGCGCCGGACGCGGCGCGAATGATTAAAACACTTGTTTGAGTTCTCCGCGTTTTGGGCCAAAACTGCGCGCCATCAAAATGTGCGTGGGAGAACCCGGATGAACGTCGCCGCCGAACGGCCCCAAAACAGCTTTGGCCTGAACCCCCAGGACGACCTCAACGACCTGCGGATGTCCGAGAAGGCCGTGCCGCTGCTCAACAAGGTGAAGGACTTCATCCGCGACGTCGTCGAGCCGATGAGCGAGGAGTTCCATCGCCTGGGCGAGGGCCGTCCCGACATCTGGCAATATGCGCCGGGCCAGCTCGAAGTGCTGGAAGCCGCCAAGGACAAGGCCAAGGCCGCCGGCCTGTGGAACTTCTTCCTGCCGAACGCCGAGACCGGCGAGGGCCTGTCCAACCTCGACTACGCCTATATCGCCGTCGAGCTGGGCAAGAACCGGCTGGCGTCGGAGACCATGAACTGCGCCGCCCCCGACACCGGCAACATGGAAGTGCTGGAGCGGGTCGGGACGCCGGAACAGAAGAAGCAGTGGCTGGAGCCGCTGCTCGAAGGGAAGATCCGCTCGGCCTACTGCATGACCGAGCTGAACACCGCCTCGTCCGACGCCAAGAACATCGACACCCGCGCCACCCGCGTGGGCGATGAATATGTGATCAACGGCGAGAAGCACTACATCTCGGGCGCCGGCGACCCGCGCTGCAAGATCATGATCACCATGGTCAAGACGGGCGAGGAGAACGCCCCGCCGCACCTGCAGCAGTCGCAGATCCTGGTGCCGCTCGACACCCCCGGGGTGAAGGTCATCCAGGGCCAGCAGGTGTTCGGCGACCCCGACGCGCCGCACGGCCACATGCACATCATCTTCGACAACGCCCGCGTGCCGGCGTCGAACATGCTGCTGGGCGAGGGCCGCGGCTTCGAGATCAGCCAGCTTCGCCTGGGTCCGGGCCGTATCCACCACTGCATGCGCGCCATCGGCTCGGCCGAGAAGGCGCTGGACCTGATGGTCACCCGCGGCATGACCCGCGTGGCCTTCGGCAAGCCGATCATCCAGCTGGGCGGCAACATCGAGATCGTCAGCCGTGCGCGGATCGAGATCGAGGCCATGCGGCTGATGGTGCTGAAGGCCGCCAAGGCGATGGACGTGCTGGGCAACCGCGAGGCGCGCGTCTGGATCCACATGGTCAAGGCCATGGTGCCCGAGCGGGTCTGCAAGATCATCGACCAGGCGATCCAGATGTACGGCGCGCTCGGCGTGTCGCAGCACACCCCGCTGGCCCGGATGTACGCCAACACCCGCACCCTGCGCATCGCCGACGGCCCGGACGAGGTTCACCACATGGTGGTGGGCCGCAACGAGCTGCAGCAGTACCGCGAACAGCCGGCCGACCCGTCCCTGGCGGCGGTCTTCCGGAACTAAGGCTGCATCACCACTGACGATCGAGGGCCGCGCGGAGAGATCCACGCGGCCTTTTTCGTGACCTCCTCTCCCCCGAGGTGCAGCCCGAGGGGAGAGGGCAGGGTGAGGGGCGGCTCGTGCAGGGGTGTTCCGCCGATGGTCCAGCCATGACCCAGCTTCGTCGCCGCTGATCCTCGAGGAACCATCGGGAGAGACGGACAGGCCCAGCCGCCCCTCACCCTACCCTCTCCCCTCCCACTTCGTGTGGGGGGAGAGGAGGTGGCCTTGGCCAAAGCTCGGGTGTAAGCGAATGGCGATTTCTCATGGCCACGCCAT
Source organism: Phenylobacterium sp. (assembly GCF_004297125.1). Classification (GTDB taxonomy): domain Bacteria; phylum Pseudomonadota; class Alphaproteobacteria; order Caulobacterales; family Caulobacteraceae; genus Phenylobacterium. Next base: position 24,921 of record NZ_SCVD01000040.1, read on the forward strand.
TCGATCTTTCACGCCGGGCCGAGGCCCAGGCGATTCCAGGAGCGCTCGCCCTGCGGCTTGCAGCGCCCATTCGGTCCCGCGCGCGACGCGCAGCTGGTCGGCGATCGGAGGCGGCCTGTGCCCGCCTGCCGGGGCCGGCCGCAACTCCGGAGGACTTCCATGACCCTGATCGCAGCCGCCTTCGTGGTCTGCATGGCCTTTGTGACCGCCACGCTCTCGGGCGTGTTCGGCATGGCGGGCGGCCTGGTGCTGATGGGGGCGCTGGCCTTCGTCCTGCCGGTGCAGGCCGCCTTCGTCTCCCACGGCGTCCTGCAGCTCGTCGCCAACGGCTGGCGGAGCATCCTGCACCGTAGGTTCGTCCGCTGGGACATCGTCGGCTGGTACGCCCTGGCGTCGCTGATCGCGGGCGTGGTCGTGGCCTTCCTCAGCTTCACGCCGTCCAAGCCGCTGCTGTTCCTGCTGCTGGGCCTCGTGCCCGGCCTGACCTGGCTGCCGCAGAGGTGGATCAACCTGGACGCCGCCAGGCCGCTCCAGGCCTTCCTCTCGGGTCTGTCGGTCACCGGCCTGAACCTGACCGCCGGCGTCGCCGGGCCGCTGCTCGACATCTTCTTCGTGCGCACCGAACTCACCCGCCACGCCATCGTCGCCACCAAGGCCGCGACCCAGGTGTTCGCCCACCTGGCCAAGATCGTGGTCTACGGGGCGCCGATGTTCGCGGGCGGCGGCGTGGGCATGCCGCCGCTGTGGGTGTTCGGGCTGGCCGTGCCGCTCTCGATGCTGGGCACCGTCGCGGGCGGCGCGATCCTCAACCGGATGAGCGACGTGAACTTCAAGCGCTGGACCCGCTGGATCGTGACGGCGGTGGGCGCGAGCTACCTGATCCAGGCCGCGCAGCTCTTCCTGGCCGGCTGAGGGCAAAAAAAGAGCCGGGTCACAGGGACCCGGCTTTTGAAGTCATTAGGGAGGAAACGCCCAGGAATGGGCAAGGCTGAGGTATGTCGTCCCGCGGCCGTTGCAAGGGCCGGTTGCGAAGTTTTTTGACAGCCGGGCTGGAAACCCTGCCGTGGATTGCGAAGTGGCCTGTCAGGTTTTGGGAAATTGGCCATTCCTGGCAGACCGATGATCGCTTATGGCCGAGCTCCGCGTCGCTGGAAACACGTCATGCAGCTCGAACCCAAGGTGCTGGAGAACCGCTTCGTGCGGCTGGAGCCGATGACCGAAGGCCATCGCGAGGGCCTGCGCGCGGCGACCAACGCCGACCAACGGATCTGGACCGAGCTCTATCCCTTCTCCTGGGCGAACGAGCACTTCGAGCCCACCTGGGCCAAGCTGATGGGCGATCAGGTGGCGGGGAACACCCAGGCCTATGCGGTGGTCGCCGCCGGCGAAGTGGTAGGCCTGACGACCTTCTACGCCATCGACCCGCCGAACAGCGTGCTGGAGGTGGGGGGGACCTACTACCGGCCCGACGCGCGGGGCGGGGCGGTGAACCCGGCGGCCAAGCGCCTGATGATGACGCACGCGTTCGACAGCGGCGCGCGCAGGGTGGTCTATCGGGTGGACGCTCTGAACGCGCGCAGCCGCGCGGCCGTCACCAAACTGGGCGCGACGCAGGAAGGCATCCTGCGCTCGGACCGGCTGACCTGGACCGGCCGCATCCGCGACACGGTGATCTTCTCGATCCTGGCCGACGAGTGGCCGGCGGTGCGGGACCGGCTGGACGCGCGGCTGGCGACGCTGGCGGCCTAGGCGGCCACCCGCGGCGTGGTGAGGCGCACGATGGCCGGATCGTCGATGCGGATCGGCACGAGCCCCCGCGCGGGCGTCCAGTCGATCTGGGCGCGCATGTCGGCGATCGTCGTGACGGCGTCCGCCTTCTGGAGCTGCAGGCTGGCCAACGCCGCGGCCGTCACCTTCACGTGCAGCACCGGTTCGAGGTCGGTCTCGGCGAACCCGCCCGGACGGCAGCGCCGCGCGACGATCTCCACGGCGTCGACAGGCGCCGTCCGCAACACCTCCACGGCGGCGCGCAAGGCCACCGCACAGGCGTTGGCGAGTTGGAGCCGACAGCGCTCGGCGTCGGTCAGGGGCTTGTAGGCGGCGGGCGTGCAGGCCTCGTCCGGCAGGGCGTCGTACTCGAAGAGGTCGATCTCGCCGATCAGGCGGTTGGGGCCCTCGACGTGCAGCCGGAAGCCTTCGATCACGTCCTTCAGGGTCGCCGCCCCGCGGTTGGCCTTCAGCACCCCGGCGATCGCCTCGACTTTCAGGGCGCGCACGTCGGCGGCCAGGGCCAGGGTGCGGTTGTGGGCGTCCGCCTGGGCCTTGGCGCGGCCGTAGAGTTCGGCGTCGGCCTTGGCCGCCTCCACCATCCGGTTGGTCAGTTCGCGGCGCTTCTCGCGCTCCAGGCCCAGCAGGTTGTCGAACAGCGACGGGCGGTAGTTGGCGAGCTTGTGCCGGGCCGCCGCCGAGATGGCGTCGCGCGCAACGGTGGGAACCACGGGCCCTTCGGCCTCCAGCTTGGCCCAGTCGATGCGGTCGAACGCCACCTGGTGGATGGTCGTCAGGCGCTCGATCAGCAGCTCATACGCCTCGACCTCGGCCCGCGAGGGCCGGCCGCGCGTGTCGTCGCGGCGTTTGCGGTCGCGATCGCGGATACCCCTGCCGGCGACGCGGTCGATCCGGCTCATCGGCGCGAGGATCTGTGCCGGTCCCTGGGCGCTCATGATGCGTTTCCATTCGCGGCTTTTCGCCGCTACTCAAAATGAGTAACCGCCGGTTCGTAACCGAAACCTTTACGATGGGAACCGCCTGGGAATTCGCGGGACAAACAGGCGCCTCAGGTTGTGATCGCTGCCGATTCACCCAGGAAGACCACTCTCGTCCCCTTCTCAACCGCCTTGGAGAGTTGGACCGCGTCCCAGTTGGTGAGGCGCACGCAGCCATGGCTGGCGGTCTTGCCCACCAGGCGCGGCTCGGGCGCGCCGTGGATGCCGTAGGTGTCCTTGGTGAGGTCGATCCAAACCGCGCCCACCGGATTGTTCGGCCCCGCCTGGATCGTCAGCTTGCCCGCCGTCCGGTCCCCGAAGTTCAGGCGGCTGGGATCGTAGGTCCAGGTGGGCGCCGGCGCGATGGTGCGCACGGCCCATTCGCCGGACGGCGTGGGCAGGTCGCCTGACCCCACCGTGGCGGGATATGCGGCCAGCAGCTTGTGGGCGGCGTCATAGGCGCGGACCTGCTTGCGCGCCTTGTCCACCTCGATCGTCGCCACCTTGGCCGGCAGGGCCTCGCGCGCCGGATAGGCCACGACGATCTTCGTCCCCGCCGCGCCGAAGTCCGCGCCGGGGTTCAGCGCCTGGAGCAGGGCCGGGTCCATGTGGAACCGCTCGGCCAGGGCCTCCAGGGGCCCGCTGAAGCCCAGCCGGTCAAGCTTGGCCATCCGGGCGTAGTCCTTGGGGATCGACGGCGTGTACGGCCCCGCCGCGTCCGCCGGGGTGATCGCGTAGTCGACGAGGATCGGGCCGGTGTCGGCCGTCAGCTTGGCCCAGACGTCGGCGTCCAGCACGCCGTCCTCCGGAAGGCCGTTGGCGCGCTCGTAGGCCGCGATCGCGTTCTTCACGTTCTCGCCGTCCTGGCCGTCGATGACCCCCGGCGAGAAATGGGCGCGGTCCAGCAGCACCTGGGCGCGGATCAGCATGTCGCGCCGGGCCTGCGGCGTAGGCGCCGCGGCGTCGAACACGGCCCGATCCACGGCCCGGGCGACAGGCGCAGCCGACGGCGCGGGTGGGATCGCCAGCACCGGCGGAGCCTCTGCGGGCATGGACGTCGCGGACGGCGCCGAGGTCTGGGAGGTGCTCGCCGCTTCTCTGGGCCGGATTTCGCAGGCGCAGAGCGCGACGGCGGAAAAACCACAAAGAAGAACAGTTGCGAACTTCATGCTGGACCTCGGCGTTTCACCACCCCTTGCTGGCGGTGGGATGTTGATGAAGCTCCGAGACGTGATGCGGTTCCTGGGGGCCTCGGCGGCGGCCGTCGTGCTGTTGCTGCTGCTGGTCCTGCGGGTGACCAGTTGCGCGCCGGCGCATCCGCCTGCGCCTGGTCCCCTGGGCGAGCCGACCGGGGCCGCCTCGGGCCAGTCCACCCCACGGGGCCCGGTCAGCGCCGATTGCCGCTCCGAGGGCTGGACGGCCGCGGCCCAGGCCAACTCAGGCTCGCTGCGAACCCTGGCCTGGGCGCCCTTCGGTCGGCAGGAGGCCGGCTGGGACATCTACGTCCCGATGATCCAGGACGAGATCCGCACGATCTGCCCCGCCGACAGCGAAGGCTTCGCCGCCGCGCTCGCCGCCTGGCAGGCGTCGCAGAAGCTGGACGCGGACGGGGTGCTGACCGAGCCGGTCTTCATCGCGTTGAAGAACGCCCTGCAGACCCGCCGGGAGTTCGTGCGCTTCACGTCGTTCGGGACCTGTCCGGACACGCCGGACCTGATCACCGCGGCGCGGATCGACGAGGGCTACAGCGGCAAGCAGGTGTGGATGCGGCCCAAGGCGCTGGAGGCCTACCGCCGGATGGTCGCCGCCGCCCGCGCCGAGGTCCCGGCGATCGCCGCCGATCCGCGGAACCTGACGATCTTCTCGGGTTACCGCAGCCCCTCGGCCGACGCCGCGCGATGCCAGGCGGAGGGCAACTGCGACGGCGTCGTCCGCGCCCGCTGTTCGGCCCACCGCACGGGCCTCGCCGCGGACATGTACGTCGGCCAGGCGCCCGGTTACGGCCCCGACTCCACCGCGGACCCCAACCGCCTGTTCATGACCCGGACGCCCACCTATCGCTGGCTGCTGGCCAACGCCCGCCGGTTCGGGTTCGTGAACTATCCCTTCGAGCCGTGGCACTGGGAGTGGACGGGCGAGCCGCCCTGACTCTAGGGTCGCCGCCATGCCAAGCGTGACCCTGAACGGCGTCTCCCTCGCCTACGACGACATCGCACCGCCCGGGCCGGCCCAGCGGACGATCCTGCTGCTCCACGGCTTCGCCTCGAACCGCAACGAGGGCTGGAGGCGCACGGGCTGGTACAGCGCGCTGGAGCGGCGCGGCTTTCGGACCATCGCCCTCGACCAGCGCGGCCACGGCGAGAGCGTGCGCTCGCACGACCCGGCCGACTATGGCCGCCTGCAACTCGCCGCCGACGCCCTGGCGCTGCTGGACCACCTGGGGGTCGGCCGCGTCGACGTGCTGGGCTACTCCATGGGCACGCGCACGGCGCTGCAGATGGCCATCGACGCGCCGGACCGGATCTCGAACCTGCTGCTGGGCGGAGTGGGCGGCAAGCTGTTCGACCCGCCGCGCGAGGGCGCCCTGGACGCGATGGCCAAGGCCATGGCCGCCGAGGACCCGTCGACCATCGACAACGGGATGCTGAAGAGCTTCCGCCAGTTCGCCGACGAGCAGGGCGAGGACCGCCAGGCGCTGGCCGCGTTCTCGGCCGGCGCCAGCCCGCCGCTGGACCGCGACGCCCTGGCCCACCTGCCGATGCCTGTGCTGGTGGCGGCCGGCCAGCGCGACGACCTGGCGGGCGACCCCGAGCTGCTGGCCCGGATCTTCCCGCTGGGCAAGGGCGTCAGCCTGCCGGGGATCGACCACTTCTCGGCCATCCCGCACGCCTCGCTGAAGGCGACCGTCTTCGACTTCATCGACGGCGTGCTGGACGACGACTTCCCGCCGTTCGAGTAAAGCGGCTAGCTGCGTGGGCCCATGTTGTAGGGTCCGCCCTTCTCCAAGGCGGCGCGGTAGGCCGGCCGGGCCTGGAAGCGGTCCACCCAACCCTTGATGTTCGGGTACTTGTCGTATCGGCCGAACGCGCCGGTGACTTCGCCCACGAAGCTCATCTGAATGTCGGCGGCGGTCAGGTCGGAGCCGAGCAGCCAGTCGCGGCCAGCCAGGGATTTTTCCACGTAGCCCAGGTGGTTGGCGATCTCGCTCTCGATGCGCGGGTGCAGCGGCGCGCCGGCCTCGCCCAGGCGGCCCACGTACATGAACAGCATCAGCGGCAGCATCGCCGAGCCCTCGGCATAGTGCATCCACTGATTGTAGGCCTCGTAGGCGTCGGTCCCAATGGCCGGCGCCAGGCGTCCGCCGCCGTACTTGCGGACGATGTAGTCGATGATCGCGCCGGACTCGATGATCGTCTGGCCGCCGTCGGTGACCACCGGCGACTTGCCCAGCGGATGCACGGCCACAAGCTCAGGCGGCGCAAGACGCGTGGTCGCGTCGCGCTGGTAGAACTTGATCTCGTAGGGCGCGCCCAGCTCCTCCAGCAGCCAGAGGATGCGTTGCGAACGGCTATCGTTGAGGTGATGAACAACGAGCATGAGGGCGCTTCCTGATTTTGATGATCGGCGCAGCAAAGCGGCCTGACCTGACGCAACGCAAGCCTGCCATAGTCGAGCCATGACACTCGTCCTGCCCAACCTCCCCGACCTCCTCGACGAAGCCGCCCGCGAGGCCGCGGCGCTCACCGCCTCCATCAGCGGCGCCGTGGCCATGCGGGTACAAAAGGACGGGCGGCTGGACCGCGCGGCGCTGGACGCCGAACAGCACGGCGCCCACGGCCTGGCCTGGGCGGCCGCCTATGCCGAAACCCTGCGCCAGGTCGCCGCCTGGGCCCGGGCGCTGCAAGCCGAGGGGCGGCTGACCGAGGCCGAGGCCCTGCCGGCCCAATTGCTGGCGCACGAATACCTGAGCCAGCTTCAGGGTGGCATCCCGATGAACCAGGGGGAGATCTTCCGGCCCGCCGACGTCTTCGCCCCCGCCGAGCGGCTGAGCCACGTCCTGGGCCGCCTTCGCCCCGGCGCCTCGCAGGCGGTGAAGCTGCGGATCGTCGAGCTGCTGGACCAGGCGCGCGGCCGCCCGTCGCTGGAGGCCAGCGGCCTGGACGAGACCCTGGAGGCGGTGCGCGACCAGTTCCACGCGTTCACAGACGAGAAGATCGTCCCCTTCGCCCACGGCTGGCACCTGCGCGACGAGCTGATCCCGCTGTCGCTGCTGGAGGAGTTGGGCGATCTAGGCGTCTTCGGCCTGACCGCGCCGGAGGACTGGGGCGGCTCGGGCCTGGGCAAGGTGGCCATGTGCGTGGTGTCCGAGGCCCTGTCGCGCGGCTGGATCGGGACCGGCTCGCTGGGCACCCGTTCCGAGATCGCCGCCGAGCTGATCCTGGCCCATGGCACCGACGAGCAGAAGCAGCGGTTCCTGCCCGGCATCACCTCGGGCAAGACGATCCCGACCGCCGTCTTCACCGAGCCCGAAGCAGGGTCCGACCTGGGGTCGCTTCGGACCAAGGCGGTCCGCGACGGCGACGTCTGGCGGGTCTCCGGCGCCAAGACCTGGATCACCCACGCGGCCCGGGCCGACGTCATGACCCTCCTCGTCCGGACGGACCCGGACAAGAAGGACCACCGCGGCCTGTCGATGTTCCTGGCGGAGAAGCCGCGCGGCGTGGACGGCGACCCGTTCCCCGCGCCGGGCATGAGCGGCGGCGAGATCGGCGTCATCGGCTATCGGGGGATGAAGGAATACGAGATCGCCTTCGACGGCTTCGAGGTCAGCCACGCCAACCTGCTGGGCGGCCAGGAGGGCCAGGGCTTCGTCCAGCTCATGGCCACCTTCGAGAGCGCCCGCATCCAGACCGCGGCCCGCGCCATCGGCGTGGCCCAGAACGCCCTGGACCTGGCGCTGGACTATGCGTTGCAGCGCCGCCAATTCGGCGGGCCCATCGCCCAGTTCCCACGGGTCGCCAACAAGCTGGCGATGATGGCGGCCGAGATCCTGGGGGCGCGACGGCTGGCCTGGTTCGCGGCGCGGGCCAAGGACGAGGGCCGCCGCTGCGACCTGGAGGCCGGCATGGCCAAGCTGACCGCCGCGCGCATCGCCTGGGCGGCGGCGGACAATGCGGTGCAGATCCATGGCGGGACCGGCTTTGCGATGGAACAGCCGGTGAGCCGCGTCCTGGCCGACGCCCGCATCCTCAACATCTTCGAGGGCGCTGGCGAGATCCAGGCGCAGGTGATCGCTCGACGCCTGCTCGAGGGCGCGAATTAAGGCTTCGGCGCGAAGCCGTCGGCGATCAGGCCGATCTGGCGGTCCATGACTCCGATCAGCAGCCGGGCGTCCGCCTCCTGGGTGATCACCAGCCGGTAGGTCCAGGCATAGGCGCTCATCAGGAGGTCGACGATCTCCTGCAGGTCGACGTCCTGGCGGACGTCGCCCTCCGTCCGCCCTTTGATCAGGGTGTCGCGGATGACTTCCTGCAGGCGCGGCGTGCGGCCGTAGGGACGGGCGGCTGGCGGCAGGGTCCAGTCGTAGGCGGCGGCGATGTGCGACATGAACAGGCGCACGTGCCGGGCCTCGAACTCGAAGTGAACGGCGAACATGGTGCGCAGCCGGTCGGCCGTGCAACCCCGCAGGTGCGGCATGACCCGGTCGATCTCCGCGTAGAGCGGTTCGAGCCGGGCCTGCATCACCTCGGAGAGGATCTCGCCCTTGGAGGCGAAGGTCGTGAAGACGCTGCCCACGGACACGCCGGCATGACGGGCGATCTCTCGGATCGTCGTGCCCTGGTATCCGTGGGTGTCGAACAGCTCATGCGCGGCCGCGACCACCCGCTGGCGCGTCGCTTCCTTTTGCGACTGCCGCGGCGGGACGGGCCCCGAAAGAGGTGCGATGTCAGCGTTCATCCCGACCGGCGATCAGCCGCGACGTGCGCCCGCGAGCAGGATGCGGATCTGGTCACGGGCCCGGGCCTGCAACGCGTCCAGGCTCCAGCCCTCGAAGATCGCCTGCGGGAAATTCGACAGGTAAGTGTCGAACAGCATCTGGCTGCGCAGCTTGACCTCGGCCTCCTGCGACAACTCGCCGCGCTCGACGCCGGCGGTCAGCTGCTCGGTGAACAGGTCCTGGAACGCCGCGGAGGAAGACATGCCGCGGAGCGTCGGGCCGCCGTCCTTGTCCCACGACACCGAGAAGGCCGCGCGGGCCAGCTGCAGCCGGGTCTTGTAGAAGGTGTAGCCGGCCATGAAGATCTTCAGGACGGCGTCTTCGACGTTGCGGCCGCGGGCGGCGGCGTCGCGCATGGCGGCCGTCAACGCCTCCATGTCGTCCTGCATGATCTCGCGGAAGAGATCTGATTTGTCAGTGAAATTGGCGAAGACGGCGCCGGTGGACATGCCGGCCGCGGCCGCGATGTCACGAATGGTGGCGCCTTCGTAGCCCTGTTCGCTGAAGAGGCGGCGGGCGGCGGCCAGGACCTTCAGGCGGGTCTGTTGTTTGGCGAGCGCACGACGGGTGGGGGCGCGCGTCGGGGTGTCGACGGCGACCTGAGTTGGGGAGATGTGCTTCATTCGTCTCTTGAATGCCGTCAGGCTGGGGAGCCCCGACGATCTCTTTTGGGGGAGGACAAAACCGGCGACGCCAAGGCGGATCACCGGCGGTGAACACGTTCAACAAACTGGGTACGCGGAACTGTGGCAGCCTGCGTAACCTCCCGCTCCGAACGGCCCGTGGGACCGCTCACAGCGGAGGCTAAGGCCTTATGGCATAAGGGGTCCCTCGTCACGCCGAATCTCGCCGTTCTGTAGGAACCGATGATCGTTGAACATGATCAGGGGCGCTAAAGTCAAGTTTAAAATGGACTCAAGCCTTGCCCATGGCGTAGCGCCGTTCCGGAGCCTAAGCTAGGGGCATGGATCTGTTCGATTATCTGATCTTCGCCGCGCTGGCCGCGGTGGCCACGGTGCTGGCGTTCGGCATCTACGCCCTGTTCCGGGGCGGCGACTTCGGCCGGTCCTGGTCGAACAAGCTGATGCGGCTGCGCGTGCTGACCCAGGCGATCGCCGTGGCGGTCCTGATGCTGGCTGTCTGGTGGCGCAGCAGCCAGGGCTGAGATGGTCACCCTCAACCGCATCTACACGCGCACGGGCGACGCCGGCACGACCCGGCTGGCCACCGGCGCCACGGTCAGCAAGACCGACCTGCGGGTCGAGGCCTATGGCGCGGTCGACGAGACCAACGCCTGCATCGGCCTGGCCCGCGTCCACCTGGCCGCCGACCCCGAACTCGAAGCCATGCTGGGCCGCATCCAGAACGAGATGTTCGACCTGGGCGCCGACCTGGCGACCCCGGCCAAGGCGGACGAGGTCGAGGGGTCGGTGCTGCGGGTGCTGGACAGCCAGATCGCCCGCATCGAGGGCGAGATCGACGCCCTGAACGACCGTCTCCCGCCGCTCCAGTCCTTCATCCTGCCCGGAGGGACACCGGCGGCGGCGGCGCTGCACCTGGCCCGCACCGTCAGCCGCCGCGCGGAACGTGACGCCGTGCGTCTGGTCGAGGCCGGCGAGCCGGTCAGCGGGCCGGCGCTGCGCTATCTCAACCGCCTGTCGGACTTCCTGTTCGTCGCCGCCCGCTGGGCCAACGGGCAGGGCGCGTCCGAGGTTTTCTGGAAGTCCGGGGCGACGCGTTAGTTCTTCGCCGCCGCCGTGGGAGCCGCCACCGGCGCGGCCGGGCGGCCCAGGGCCTTGCGGGCCTCGGCCAGGGCCTTCTCATCGGTGATCACGCGGCCGGTGATGTCCGAGATCAGCACGGGCTGGGCGCAGACCCGCTGGCCGTAGTCCCACCACTTGTGCTGTTCCTTCTCGCACTTGGCGGCCGGGATCGCCCAGCCGACCTGCCAGACCACGACGCCGATGACGGCGACGAGGAAGACGGCGATGAAGATGAGCTTCAGGCGCTCGATATTCGCGTTCATGCGGGCCTTTTACGTAAGGAGACCCCCGTCTGGCTAGATGCGCGCGCTGCGGCCAAAGAGAGGCGCGCGTGCTTGCAATGCTCGGCGGAACCGCTATTGCCCACCCGGCTCATTTCTTTCCGCAATCAATTTGAGGCGCTAGCAACCCATGAAGGTGTTGGTCCCGGTGAAGCGGGTGATCGACTACAACGTCAAGGCCCGTGTTAAGGCCGATCAGACGGGTGTCGACCTCGCGAACGTCAAGATGTCGATGAATCCCTTCTGCGAGATCGCCGTCGAAGAGGCGGTCCGTCTGAAGGAAAAGGGCGCCGCGAGCGAGATCGTCGCCGTGTCCGTGGGTCCCCAGCAGGCCCAGGAAACCCTGCGCACCGCGCTGGCGATGGGCGCCGACCGCGCCATCCTCGTCCAGACCGACCAGGATCTGGAGCCGCTGGCGATCGCCAAGGTTCTGAAGGCCGTGATCGCCGAAGAGAACCCCGAGCTGGTCCTGATGGGCAAGCAGGCCATCGACGGCGACAACAACGCCACCGGCCAGATGCTGGCCGCCCTGCTCGACTGGCCGCAGGCGGCGTTCGCCTCGGAAGTCGCGATCGAAGGCGGCAAGGCCAAGGTGACCCGCGAGGTCGACGGCGGCCTGCAGACGCTGAGCGTGGACCTGCCGGCGGTCGTCACCGCCGACCTGCGCCTCAACGAGCCGCGCTACGCCAGCCTGCCCAATATCATGAAGGCCAAGAAGAAGCCGCTGGACGTGAAGGAGCTGGGTTCGCTCGGCGTCGACACCGCCCCGCGCCTCAAGGTCGTGAAGGTCACCGAGCCGCCGAAGCGTACGGCCGGCGTGAAGGTCGAGACCGCCGCCGATCTCGTCTCCAACCTCAAGACCGCGGGGGTCCTCTAGATGGCCGTTCTCGTCGTCGCCGACCACGACAACTCCACCCTCAAGGACAACACCCACAAGACCGTGACCGCCGCCCTGGCGATCTCGGGCGACGTGGACGTCCTGGTGGCCGGGTCCAGCACCGCAGCCATCGCCGCGGAAGCCGCCAAGATCGCCGGCGTCCGCAAGGTGCTGACCGCCGACAGCGCCGAGCTGGGCCAGGGCCTGGCCGAGGCGTTCCAGGACCTGGTCGTGTGCCTGATGGGGAACTACGACGCGGTGCTCACGCCCGCGACGACCCAGGGCAAGAATTTCAGCCCGCGCGTCGCCGCGAAGCTGGACGTGGCCCAGATCTCGGACGTGATCGAGGTGGTGGACGCCAATACCTTCGTGCGCCCGATCTATGCCGGCAACGCGCTGGAGACCGTCCAGTCGTCCGACGCCAAGAAGGTGCTGACGGTTCGCCCGACCGCCTTCAAGGCTGCGGCCGAGGGCGGATCCGCGAAGGTGGAGAGCGTTTCGGCGCCCGCCGCCCCGGCCAAGAGCCACTTCGTCGACCAGAAGATCGTCAAGTCGGCCCGCCCGGACCTGGGCGCCGCCAAGATCGTGGTCTCCGGCGGCCGCGCCATGGGCTCGGCCGAGGAGTTCCAGAAGGTGATCGAGCCCCTGGCCGACAAGCTGGGCGCCGCCGTCGGGGCCTCGCGCGCCGCGGTGGACGCGGGCTACGCCCCGAACGACTACCAGGTGGGCCAGACCGGCAAGGTCGTCGCCCCGGAGCTCTACATCGCCATCGGCATCTCGGGTGCCATCCAGCACCTGGCCGGCATGAAGGACTCCAAGATCATCGTCGCCATCAACAAGGACGGCGACGCGCCGATCTTCCAGGTCGCCGACTTCGGCCTGGTCGCCGACTACAAGGCCGCCGTGCCCGAACTGATGAGCGCGCTGACCGCCGCGGGGAAATAGCCCGCGCCATCGCGCAGAACGAATTGGGGCGGCCCGCGAGGGCCGCCCTTTTTCATGCGCCAAGGAAGCAGGGGCGGCCCGTGGGAGACCGCCCCTTTCCATCTCCGCCACGTGAGTGGGGTCCCGCGACGGGTCAGGGATTCGTGGCCTGTGGGTTCTGGGCCTGCAGGACCTGCTCGGGGCCGATGGCGATCCTGACGTCCGCGCCGATCAGCACGTTCGGCGGCGCGCCGACCCGCAGACGGCGCAGCACCTTCGCGGCCTTCTGGTCAGCCTCCGCCGAGCCCGACGACTTCACCACCCGGGCGCCCGTCAGCCGCCCGTCGCTGCCGACCCGGGCCTGGACCGTCAGCCCCTCGCCGGAGTCGACCCCTGCGGCGGCAAGATCCGCGGTGGCTTCGGCGCTGGCGCGTTGCAGGTAGTCGGTCACGGCGCGGTTGGCGGCGTGGGCGGCCCCTCCGAACGGGAGCAGCGCGGCGGATAGCAGGAGAGGAACGATCTTCATAGGGATAGTCCTTTGATTTCACACACCATTGTGCAGCGCCGCACAGACGGGATGTGGGAATGGGACCCAAGCTTCGCCAACGATAGATTTTGCCAGGGGTTGTTACCTGAGCTAACGACCTTGACCATGGTCCGCCTGCCGCCGTTCTTCGCGCTCCGCGCCCTCGAGGCGGCCGCCCGGCATCGCAGCTACAGCGGCGCGGCCAAGGAGCTGTCGGTGACCCACGGCGCCGTGAGCCAGCAGATCCGGCGCCTCGAGGCCGAGCTGGGCGCGCGCCTGTTCGAGCGGCGCGGCAACGCCATGATCCCCACCACCGACGCCCAGCGCCTCGCGGGCGAGGTGTCGCGTGGCCTGGACGTCCTGAAGAACGCGGTGGCCGACTTCGCCGCGGTGGCGGTGCGCGACCCCCTGGTGGTCAGCCTGGAGTCGCAGTTCGCCAATCGCTGGCTGCCATCGCGCCTGCCGAGGATGCTGGCCGACCTGGCCGATGCAAACCTGGAGTTGCGGGTCGAGGAGCGCCGGGCGGACTTCACCACCGATGGCGTGGACATCGCCGTCCGCTATGGCGCCGGGGGTTGGGACGGAGTGGAGGCGGCCCACCTGTTCAGCGAGACCCTCACGCCGGTCTGCAGCCCGGCCTTCCTGGCCGCCCGCCCGCTGCGGGAACCCGGCGACCTGCTGGCGGTCCCGCTGCTGCACCACGGCCATCGCCCCTGGAGCCTCTGGTTCGGGCAGTTCGGGATCGCGCCCCCGCCGCAGCAGGGCATGCTGTTTGAGGACTCCGCCATGCTGTTGGAGGCGGCCGCCCAGGGCATCGGCGTGGCCTTGGCGCGCAGCGCCCTGATCGAGCACGACTTGAAGACCGGCCGCCTCGTCAGGCCCTTCGAGGCGGGAGTCGCCTCCGAATTGGGCTTTTGGATCGTCTGGCGTCCCGACAGCCGTAAGTTGCGCCGGATCGCCGCACTGCGGGACTGGTTGCTCGGCGAGGCGGCCGCAGGGGGGCCGCCGCACGGCGATTGATTTTTGCGACGCAGCAATTCAGCTTGCCGCAGTGCGCCATACAGATGTTAGAAAGCTGACACTGTTAGAAAGCTGCCACAAAAAGCAGCATCCGCTGTTGAGGATTCAGGCCTGTGGTTGACATCAAGACGGTCGGCATCATCGGCGCCGGCCAAATGGGTTCCGGCATCGCCCACGTCTGCGCCCTGGGAGGCTACGACGTGCTGCTGCACGACGTGAGCCCCGAGCGCATCGACCAGGGCATCGCGCAGATCGAAAAGAACATGACCCGCCAGGTCCAGCGCGGCGTCATCGAGCACACGGCGATGGAAGCGGCGATCGCCCGCATCAAGCCGGCGGCCGAGCTGCAGAGCATCGGCAAGACCGACCTGGCGATCGAGGCGGCCACCGAGAACGAAGAGACCAAGAAGACCATCTTCAAGGCCCTTCAGCCGCACCTGACCCCGCACACACTGCTGGCCTCCAACACCTCGTCGATCTCGATCACGCGCCTGGCCTCGGCCACCGACCGCCCCGGCAAGTTCATCGGCCTGCACTTCATGAACCCGGCGCCGGTGATGAAGCTGGTGGAGATCATCCGCGGCATCGCCACCGACGCCGACACCTACGAACTGGCCGTCAGTTTCGCCCAGTCGCTGGGCAAGACCACCTCGAACGCCGAGGATTTCCCCGCCTTCATCGTCAACCGCGTGCTGGTGCCGATGATCAACGAGGCGATCTACACGCTGTACGAGGGCGTCGGCACGGTCGATGCGATCGACACGGCGCTGCGCCTGGGCGCGAACCACCCGATGGGGCCCCTCGAACTGGGCGATTTCATCGGCCTCGACACCGTGCTGTCGATCATGAACGTGCTGTACGAGGGCCTGGCCGACTCCAAGTACCGGCCCTGCCCGCTGCTGGTGAAATACGTCGAGGCCGGCTGGCTCGGCCGCAAGTCGGGCCGCGGCTTCTACGACTACCGCGGCGACAAGCCCGTCCCCACGCGCTGATCTTTTTGCGCCCGCCTGTCGGGCTGGGGCATTCTCCGCCGTCCTAGAGACGAACGAGGAGGCCCGAGATGCTCTACGCGCTGCTCTGCTACAACGACGAGGACGTCGTCTGGGGCTGGGACAAGAAGCAGGACGGCGAGGTCATGGCCCGCCTGGGCGTGGTCCGCGACCGCCTGGAGGCCGCGGGCAAGCTGGGCCCGTCGCTGCGTCTGCTGCCGACGACGGCGGCCACCACCTTCCGCAAGAGCGACCCGCCCCTGGTGATCGACGGCCCGTTCGCCGAGACGAAGGAGCAGTTGCTCGGCATCTACATCATCGACGTGGCGGACTTGGACGAGGCCCTGCAGGTCGCTAGGGATCTGGGCGAGGCCAACCCCGGCGGCGCCTACGAGATCCGTCCGCTGGCGGTCTACAATGCCGGTTCGGCCGAGGCGGTCGCCAAGGGCGTCGTCGCGGCATGAGCAACGACCTGGCCTGGATCAATGCGGCGATCTCCGCCGCACGTCCCCAGGCCGTGGGGGCGTTGCTCCGCTACTTCCGCGACCTGGACACCGCCGAGGAGGCCTTCCAGGACGCCTGCCTGCGCGCCCTCAACAACTGGCCGAAGAACGGGCCGCCGCGCGACCCCGCCGCCTGGCTGATCATGGTGGGGCGCAACGCCGCCCTGGACGGGGTGCGCAAGCGTTCCCGCCAGACCGAGCTGCCGCCCGAGGAGAAGCTGTCCGACCTGGACGACGCCGAGGCGCGGGCGGTCGATCGGATCGACGCCTCCGACTACCGCGACGACGTGCTGCGCCTGCTGTTCATCTGCTGCCACCCCGACCTGCCCCCAACCCAGCAGATCGCGCTCGCCCTGCGGATCGTCTCGGGCCTTTCGGTGAAGCAGATCGCCCGCGCCTTCCTCGTCAGCGAGGCGGCCATGGAGCAGCGCATCACCCGCGCCAAACGCATCGTGGCCGAAGGCGACGCCCAGTTCGAGACCCCCGGGCCGGTGGAGCGCGCCGAGCGCCTCGCGGCGGTGGCGGCGATGCTCTACCTGGTCTTCAACGAGGGCTATTCGGCCGGCGACAACCCGGCCCGGGCCCAGCTCTGCGGCGAGGCGATCCGCCTCACTCGCCTGCTGCTGCGCCTCTACCAGACCGAGCCCGAGATCATGGGCCTGCTGGCCCTGATGCTGGTGCAGCACGCCCGCACGCCAGCCCGCTTCGACGCCGAGGGCCAGATCGTGCTGCTGGAGGACCAGGACCGGAGCCTCTGGAACCGGCAGATGATCAACGAGGGCGTGGCGCTGATCGACAAGGCCATGCGCCACCGCCGTCCCGGCGCCTACCAGGTCCAGGCCGCCATCGGCGCTCTGCACGCCCGCGCCGCCACGCCGGCCGACACCGACTGGCCGCAGATCGACCGCCTCTACGCCAGCCTCGAACGGTTGACCCCCTCGCCGGTGATCACGCTGAATCGCGCCGTGGCGGTCAGCAAGGTGGCCGGTCCCGAGGCGGCGTTGGAGATGATCGCGCCGCTTTCCGACAAGCTGTCCGGCTATTTCCACTTCCACGGTCTGACCGGCGCCCTGAACCTGGAGATCGGCCGCCACGCCGAGGCCCGCGTGGCCTTCGACCGGGCCATCGCGCTCGCCAACACGGCCGCCGAGGCCACACACATCCGCCAGCACCTGGATCGGCTGATGCTGGACCATGCGCCCGCCGGACAAGAAAACGCGGGCTAGCGAACCCAGGATGTCGGGACGGTCCCGGGTGGTTCGTCCTTGGACCAGGAACCGAACCCAGGAGACCCCGATGTCCGAGACCCTCGAAATTCCCGCCATGCCGCAGGTCGAGACCAAGGGCGGCGTCGTCGCCTATCTCTCCCTCGACGGCGCGACGAAGGCGGCCAGGTTCTACGAAAAGGCGTTCGCCGCCGAGATCGCCTTCGCCCACCCGGTCGATGACCAGGGCCGGACGATGCACATCCACCTCTACGTCAACGGCTCATCGGTGATGCTGGGCGACTTCTACGAGGAGCACGGCTTCGCGAAGGTCCCGCCCCAGGGCTTCACCATGCAGCTCATCGTGGACGACTGCCAGGCGTGGTTCGACCGCGCGGTCGCCGCCGGCTGCGAGGCCGTGGTCCCGCCGCAGAAGATGTTCTGGGGCGACACCTGGGGCCAGGTCCGCGACCCGTTCGGCGTCGCCTGGGCCTTCAATCAGGGCGCGTAGGCCGCGCCCGGGCGGCGCCCGCGGCCGCTCTCCCCCTCCGGTCGCGGGCCCGCCTTCATCCGAGGAAACGACGACGATGACTGACATCGCAGCGACCGCCGCGCCGCCGAACGGCAAGGCCACGACCATCGCCGGCTGGACCCTGACCGGCCTCTTCGCCGCCTTCATGGTCTTCGACGTGGGCATCAAGCTGGTTGGCCACCCCGAAGTCGCCAAGAGCGCCGCCCAGCTCGGCCTGCCGCCCGGCAGCGGGTTCGGCATCGGCTTGATGGAGGGCGCGATCCTGGCGCTCTACCTCTTCCCCCGCACCGCCATGCTGGGCGCGGTGCTGGTGGCGGCTCTGATGGGCGGGACCTGCGCCGTCCATCTGTTGAACGAGAACCCCCTGTTCAGCCACATGCTGTTCGGGCCTTACCTGGCGCTGTTCGCCTGGGGCGGCCTGTGGCTGCGCGATGCGAAGCTCCGCGCGCTGTTCCCGATTCGGCGTTAACCAATCCCGAACCTGCGGCATGGTTAATGAATTCGACGAGCCTGGAGTCCGCAGCGGATACTCCGGGTGATTCGGAACAGGATCCATGCGGCGGCTCACTCTCGCACTTCTCTGCGCGACCTACCTCTGCCTCTCGCTGATCATAGCGTTGAGCCTCTGGCGCAACGGCATGGGCTGGGGCGTGGCCATCTCGTCCATGATGGGCTGCTTCGGCGTCTGCCTGGCGTCCCATGGCATGATCATGCGCTTCCTGGAGATGCGCGAGATCCGCGGCGAGGTGGAAGCCGTGCGCGACGCCCACCGCATCCTGCTGGACCAGGTGGTGCGCATCGACGGCCGGGTGACCCAGATCGCGGGCGTGGTCGACGCCGACAAGTCCCGCTCGCAGGAGCTGACCGGCGAGGTCCACCTGCTGGAAAAGCTGGTCCACAAGATGAGCCGCCGGTTCGACGAGCCGCAGGCGCCCTACCTCGCCGCCCGCGGCGGCCACGACATGCGCCAGCCCCGCGGCATGATGGAGATCGTCCGCGAGGCGCTCGCCGAGAACCGGGTCGACCTCTACCTGCAGCCGGTCGTCGGCCTGCCGCAGCGCAAGACGGTCTTCTACGAAAGCTATTCGCGTCTGCGCGACGCCACCGGCCAGGTGATCATGCCGGCCGAGTACCTCTCGGTCGCCGAGCCCGCCGGCCTGGTCACCGCCATCGACAACCTGCTGCTGTTCCGCTGCGTGCAGATCGTCCGGCGCCTGGCGCGCCAGGACCGCCGCGTGGGCATCTTCTGCAACATCTCGATGTCCAGCCTGGGCGACGACGAGTTCTTCCCGCAGTTCCTGGACCTGCTGCGCGCCAACCGCGACCTGTCGCCGGCCCTGGTGTTCGAGATCGGCCAGGCGGCGTTCGAGGGCCGCAACGCGGTCCAGGCCCGCAACATGGCCAAGCTGGCCGACCTGGGCTTCCGCTTCTCGATCGACAAGGTCACTAACCTCGACCTGGACCTTCAGGACCTGACCCGCGCCGACGTGAAGTTCGTGAAGGTGGCGGCCCAGACCCTGCTGGACGAACTCACCGAGGTGGACGACCGCCTCGTCCTGCGCTCCATGCCCGACCTGGCCGCCGAGGACTTCTCGCTCCTGCTGCGCCGCTACGGCGTCGATCTGGTTGTCGAGAAGGTGGAGAGCGAGCGCCAGGTGGTGGACATCCTCGACCTCGACATCCAGCTGGCCCAGGGCCACCTGTTCGGCGAGCCCCGCGCCATCAAGAATGACGTCCTGGCCGAAGCCGGCTCCCCGCCGTCCAACGTCGAACGCCTCCGCGTCCGCGCAGCTTAGGACCACGGAAGACACGGAAGGGTCCGCGCGAGCGGGCCCTTTTTCGTTTCCACGGCGCCGTCAGGTTGTTACGAGCGCCCGCTACGCGGGAGGGCGTCTTCCGTGTCCTTCCTTGTTTTCCGTGGTTCCCAATCCATGACCTCCCCGACCCCGATCCAAGGGCTCTCCGAGCTCGCCGGCCGCTACGACGTGCTGCTCTGCGACGTCTGGGGCGTGATCCACAACGGCCGGGAGAGCTTCCCCGAGGCCTGCGCCGCCCTGGCGCGGTTCCGGGCCGAGGTCGGGCCGGTGATCCTGATCTCCAACGCGCCCCGCCCGCACCCGCCCGTCGTGGAGCAGCTCGACGCGCTGGGCGTACCCCGCGTCGCCTGGACGACGCTGGTCACCTCGGGCGACGCCACCCGCCCGCTGCTGGCCGCACGCGCGCCCGGCCGAGTGTGGGCGATCGGCCCCGAGCACCAGAGCGTGCTCTACGGCGGCCTGGACCTCTCCATGGGCGGGCCGGAGGACGCGGACTTCATCTCGGTGACCGGTCCCTACGACGACGAGAACGACGAGCCGGGCGACTATCGCGATCGGTTCATCAGCTGCGTCGGGCGCGGCCTGGACCTGATCTGCGCCAACCCGGACATCGTCGTGCAGCGGGGCGACAGGCTGATCTACTGCGGCGGCGCGCTGGCCCAGCTGTACGAGAGCCTGGGCGGCCGGGCGATCATGGCCGGCAAGCCCTACGCCCCGATCTACGAGATGGCGCTGAAACAGGCGGAAGCCGAGCTGGGGCGACCGATCGACGCGGCCAGGGTGCTGTGCGTGGGCGACGGCCTGCCGACCGACGTGCGCGGCGCCAATGCCCGCGGGTTGGATATCTTGTTTGTGGCCAATGGGATACACGGCGCGGAGACGGTGGGATCGGATGGTCTCGACATGGAGGTGATCGATGACCTCCTGCGGCAAGAAGGCCTACAGGCGACCTGGGCTATTCCCGATATGGCATGGTGAACGGCGCGAGTCGCACCGCTGACGGCACGGGTCGGCGGGACGGGAGGCGCGCCGCAACAGCAGGCTGAGGGGGAATCCGCCGTGCGAGGACTGTATTTCGATGACCTGACCGTCGGTCAGACGGCGGAGATGAGCCGTGTCGTGGGCGCCGCCGACATCGAGGCGTTCGCCGAGGTGTCCGGCGACCTGAACCCCGTCCATCTGGACGACGCCTACGCCAAGACCACCACCTTCGGGGAGCGGATCGCCCACGGCATGCTGTCGGGCGCCTATATCTCGGCCGTGCTGGGCACCCGCCTGCCGGGCCCCGGCGCGATCTACCTGTCGCAGTCGCTCAGGTTCCGCCGGCCGGTCAGGATCGGCGACCTGGTGGTGGCCAAGGTGACGGTCAAGGCCCTGGACGAGGGACGCGGCCACGTGACCCTGGACACCGCCTGCGCGGTCAGCGGCAAGACCGTGGTCGATGGCGAAGCTCTAGTGATTGCGCCGCGCCGCCCCGCATGACTTAAACGGGCGCATGAAGCGCATCCGGGTCATTCGCGGTTGGAAGGATCTGTCTGAAAGCGACCGCGGCGCCGCCGTGGCCATGGGCAGTTTCGATGGCGTCCATCTGGGCCACCAGCAGGTGATCGAGCTGGCCGCGAGGGCCGCGAACGACCTGGGCGCGCCGCTGGGCGTGATCACCTTCGATCCCCACCCGCGCGTCTATTTCCGGCCCGACGAGCCGGCGTTCCGCCTGATGAAGACCGACCAGCAGGCGCGGGCGCTGGAAAAGCTGAACGTCGACATCCTGTACGTCCTGCCGCTCGAGGCCGAGCTGGCGGGCATGACCGACCGCGAGTTCGCGGCCCGCGTCCTTCACGACGGCCTGGGCGCGCGGCACGTGGCCGTCGGCTTCGACAACTCGTTCGGCAAGGGCCGCACCGGGACGCCGGTCGCCATGCGGGCCTACGGCGGCGAAATGGGCTTCGGCGTCAGCGTGGCCGAGCCCGTGGGCGACCTGGACGGCGACAAGTTCTCGTCGACCGCCGTGCGCGAGGCGCTGCGCGAGGGTCGCCCGCAGGACGCGGCCGAGATCCTGGGCCGCCCGTTCGCCATCGAGGGGCCGGTGCAGCGCGGCCGCCAGCTGGGCCGCAAGCTGGGGTTCCCCACCGCCAACGTCGACCTGGGCGACTACGTCTCGCCGAAATTCGGGGTGTATGCGACGCGGACGCGCCTGTCGGACGGCCGCGAGTTCGCAGGCGTCGCCAACATCGGGATCAACCCCACGGTCCAGGGCGTGACGCGCCCATTGCTCGAAGTCTGGCTCTTCGACTTCGACGAGGACATCTACGACCGGGTGATCGAGACCGACCTGGTCGCGTTCCTGCGGCCCGAGGAGAAGTTCGACAGTCTGGAGATCATGACCGAACAGGTGATGAAGGACGCCGAGCGGGCGCGGCAGGTCCTGGGGGTTTAGCGCCCGTCCGCGGCCGTCTTGGCCGACAGGCTGTCCAGGTCGAAACGCTCGCCGGCCTTCAACAGGTAGTAGCGACCGCCGTTCGGCTGCTCCTTGCCGTCGTGGATGAAGACGTGGCCCACGCCGATCACCCCGAAGCTGTCGCGCCGGACCTCAATGGCTGTCGACTGGTCGATTCCGATGCCCAGCACGTCCGGGTGCTTCTCGACGACCGCGTCGAGATCGCTCTCGCGGTGGCGCGCCGTGACATGCTGGTCGATGGCCACGCCGCGCATGAGGCCGAAGCCCTGCTCGTAGCCGGGGGCCATCATGATCTCGTTGCCCGACCGCGCGCCGCGGACGAGGTAGGACGCCTGGATCGAAGCGCCCGCCGAGGTGCCGCCCACCACGCCGCCGCGCGCCAGCACGTTCTTGATCTCGGCCTCGGTGCGGGTGCCGGCATAGGAATCGACCAGGCGCCAGTGCCGTCCGCCGACGAACCAGACGGCGGTCGCCTTGGTCAGCGGATCCGCGAACGCGGCCGTGTCGGCCTGCGGCTTGTCCCGCGTGTGCAGGACTGTGAGGTTCGTGGCGCCCAAGTCCTTGAACATCTTCAGGCAGGCGCAGTCCTGGCCGTACGCGGCGTCCTCACCCGCGGTCGGGATGACCACGATCCTCGCCTTGGGCCCGCCGGCCAGCGCGATGAACCGGCCGACGATCTCGGGCCCGAGCTTGCCGCCGCCGGCGATGATCAGCGTGCCCTTGTCCGGCCCACGCGGCTGGGGCGCCGCCTCGGCGGCCGGAGCCGTCGCGAGCATCAGGGCCGCGGCGAATGAAAGCACGGCTTTCGCCGGAAACAGGCGGACGCGCATCAGGGGACTCCACAGGCGGATGTCTCCACCTCTAGACCACCCAGTATTCCGGGAAATTTCAATCGCGCCGCGGGCCTGAGGCCTAGCGGGCGACGGTGATGTCTTTGATCAGGGCCTGCACGGTCGGCTTGCCGCCGGCGTTCCACACGGCCTTCAGATAGGCCAAGGTGCGGGCCGCCGCGTCGTCCTGCTTCCACTCGCAGCCGTGGAACTGGCAGTTCTGGAACACGGGGGTCTCGCCGCCCGAATAGACCAGGCGACAGTCGCGGAATTCGCAGTCCGAGAAGGTCTCGCCGTCCAGGATGACGGTCTCGTGGTTGTAGGCGACGCCGCTCGGCATGGTGTCTCTCAGTTTTCGCCGGCGCTCGGGTCGCCCGGGCCGGCGCTGTTGGTTTCGGATTCGGCCCGGTCGCGCTCGCGCTGCTCGCGCTTGGCGCTGGCCTTCTCGGCCGTCTTGATGGCCTTCTGTCGATCGCGTTCCATGCGCTCGAACTGGTAGTTCGGCTTGCGGGCCATGCGGCTACTCCGTGTGCGCGGGATCCGCCTCGGCAGGCGGCGGTTCGACGGCGGCGGCCTGGTACGTCGCCGCGCAGATCGCTTCCAGATGGCCGCGGATGGCGCGGGGCGCCAGCAGCGCGTCGACGGCGCGGCAGCCGTCCGCCTTCAGGCGTTGCTTCAGCCCGGCGAGGTTGGGAGCCTGTCCCGAGCGAGCGAGCGCATAGGCGCGTTCAATGGTTGATGTGGTCACGGTCCAAGTGGAGGCGCCCGGCGGGCAGGTGCGGACCTGCTCGCCGGGCGCGCCCGTATTCCTTAGGCGGCTTGCAGTTGGCCGGCGGACATCTTGCCGCTGCGCTGGTCGCGCTCCAGTTCGAACTGGACCTTCTGGCCTTCGTTCAGCGAGCCGAGGCCCGCACGTTCGACGGCCGAGATGTGCACGAACACGTCGTTGCCGCCATCATCGGGTTGGATGAAGCCGAAGCCCTTGGTGGCGTTGAACCACTTAACAGTGCCGGTAGCCATGATGTTTTGTCTTTCTAGTTCAAGTACTCACGCGTCCCGGGCGGGACGAGAGATCAAAATGTCGGAAAGGTCTTCAGGAAGTCCGGGCTCGATCCAAAGAACAAGCGTGGAGAGCAACCGAACCAAATCGATATTTGATGGCCCCTTATGTCACGATTTCCGCAGGGACGCCAGGATAATCGAAAGGCGGGCCGGTGCGGCCGTTTCGCAGCCGTCGCCCGGGGCCAGCAAATGCACCCGATGGCCGATCCTCGCAACCCCAGGGATGACGCCCCGCGCGCGCTCTGATAGAGCCGGCGCCATGTTTTCGGTTCGGACGAGCCTGCGAATTACCCGCCCGGCGTGACGCCGCGGTCGGTTCCGATCCAGTGCGCGCCGGGTATCACCCGCACCTCTAGTTTCCGAGCCAAGCTGGAAAGTTCCATGGCCGACGACGCCGATAAATCCTCCGTTCAAGTCAAAGAGGGCCGCGACTACCGCGAGACCGTCTTCCTCCCGGACACGCCCTTCCCCATGCGCGCAGGCCTGCCGCAGAAGGAGCCGCAGATCCTGGCGAAGTGGGCCGAGCTGGATCTCTACAACGCCATCCGCGCTGAGCGGCAGCGGGCCGGAGCGCCGCTGTTCGTGCTGCACGACGGCCCGCCCTACGCCAACGGGGCGATCCACATCGGCCACGCCCTGCAGAAGACCCTGAAGGACTTCGTGGTCCGATCGCGGTTCCTGCTGGGCTTCGACGTCGACTACGTCCCCGGCTGGGACTGCCATGGCCTGCCGATCGAGTGGCAGATCGAGAAGGAACTGAAGGAGAAGGGCCGCCGCAAGGACGACGTCTCCAAGGCCGAGTTCCGCACCCTCTGCCGCGACTACGCCGGCAAGTGGATCGACGTACAGCGCGACGGCTTCAAGCGCTTGGGCGTGCTGGGCGACTGGCCGAACCGCTACGCCACCATGGACTATTCGAGCGAGGCCGCGATCGTGGCCGAGTTCCACAAGTTCGTGGCCTCGGGCCAGCTTTACCGCGGCTCCAAGCCGGTGATGTGGAGCCCGGTGGAGCGCACCGCCCTGGCCGACGCCGAGGTCGAGTACCACGACCACGTCAGCCCCACGATCTGGGTGAAGTTCCCGGTGGTGGAAGGCAGCGACGCGGCCCGCGGCGCCTCGGTGGTGATCTGGACGACCACGCCCTGGACCATCCCCGCCAACCGGGCGGTCAGCTACAACGAGGCCATCGACTACGCCGTCTACCAGGTCGAGGCCATGGAAGAGGGCCTGGAGTTCGAGCCCTGGGCCAAGCCGGGCGACCGGCTGATCGTGGCCGAGAAGCTGAGCGACGAGGTCTTCAAGGCCGCCAAGATCGCCAAGGCCCGCCGGGTCGAGAAGGTGGACTGCCAGGGCATGGTGCTGGAACACCCGTTGGCGGCGCTGGACACCCACTATGCCTTCCAGGTGCCGATGCTGGCCGGCGACCACGTCACCGAGGACGCGGGCACGGGCTTCGTACACACCGCGCCGGGCCATGGCGCCGACGACTATCTGGTCTGGCTGGCGCACGGCCATCGAGAGATCCCCGACACCGTCGATCCGGACGGCGCCTACTACCCGCACGTGCCGCTGTTCGCGGGCCTCAAGGTGCTTGAGACCGAGGGCAAGAAGGCCGGCAAGTTCGGTCCCGCCAACCCCGCGGTGATGGAAAAGCTGATCGAGGCCGGCCGCCTGCTGGCGCGCGGGCGCATGGAGCACAGCTATCCGCACTCGTGGCGCTCCAAGGCCCCGGTGATCTTCCGCAACACCCCGCAGTGGTTCATCCGCATGGACGAGCCGGTGAACACGGCGGAACTGGGCGGCCGTACCCTTCGCGAGGTCGCGCTGGAGTCCATCGAGGCCACGACCTTCTTCCCGGCCGCCGGCAAGAACCGCATCCGCTCGATGGTGGAAAGCCGCCCCGACTGGCTGATCAGCCGCCAGCGGGCCTGGGGCGCGCCCCTGGCCATGTTCGTCGACAAGGAGACGAACCAGCCGCTGCACGACCCCGAGGTCGACAAGCGCATCGTCGACGCCATCCGCGCCGAGGGCGCCGACGCCTGGTTCAACCGCCCGGACTCCGACTTCCTGGGCCAGCACGATCCCCAGCGCTTCGAAAAGGTCGAGGACATCCTCGACGTCTGGTTCGACAGCGGCTCGACCCACGCCTTCACCCTGGAGAACCGCGCCCACACCCACTGGCCGGCGGACCTCTATCTGGAAGGCTCGGACCAGCACCGCGGCTGGTTCCAGTCCTCGCTGCTGGAGAGCTCCGGCACCCGCGGCCGCGCGCCCTACGACGCCATCCTCACCCACGGCTTCACCATGGATGAGAACGGCGAGAAGATGTCCAAGTCCAAGGGCAACACTGTCGACCCCGAGACGGTGATCCGCGAGAGCGGCGCCGAGATCATCCGCCTGTGGGCCGCGATGATCGACTACGCGGACGACAGCCGGATCGGGAAGACGATCCTGCAGACCACCTCCGACGCCTATCGCAAGCTGCGCAACACGGTGCGCTACATGCTGGGCGCCCTGGCCGACTACTCGCCGGACGAGGCGGTGGAACTGGCCGAGATGCCGCCGCTGGAGCGCTTCATCCTGCACCGGCTGTACGAGCTCGACGCCCAGGTGCGGGCCGCCTACGAGGGCTACCTGTTCCAGGACGTGATCCGGCCGCTGACCGAGTTCTGCCAGAACGAGCTGTCGTCGCTGTTCTTCGACATCCGCAGGGACGCCCTCTACTGCGACCAACCCTCGTCCGTCCGCCGCCGCGCGGCGCGCACGGTGATGGAGGCGGTGTTCGAGCGCCTGACCGCGTGGCTGGGCCCGCTGATCCCCTTCACCATGGAAGAGGCCTGGCTGACCCGGTACCCCGACGCCCATTCCAACGGCATGCGGGTGATCCCGGAGACGCCGGCCGAATGGCGCAACGACGCCGAGGCCGCCCGCTGGGCCAAGGTGCAGCAGGTGACCTCCGTGGTCACCGGCGCCCTGGAGGTCGAGCGGCGCGAGAAGCGGATGGGCGCGGCGCTGGAGGCCGCCCCGGTGGTCCACGTGGCCGACCCCGGCCTGCTGGCCGCCTTCGAGGGCCTGGACGCCGCCGAGGTGTTCCGCACCAGCCAGGCGACCCTGATGGCCGGCGAAGGCCCCGGTTTCAGGCTGTCCGAGGTCCCCGGCGTCTCGGTGGAGCCGCTCCGCGCCGAGGGACGGAAATGCGCCCGGTCCTGGCGGATCCTGCCCGAGGTCGGCTCCGACCCGCGCTATCCCGACCTGTCGCTGCGCGACGCCGAGGCTGTGGCGGCCTGGGACGCCGCCCGCGCATGACCGAAGCCGTGCAGACCAACTCGCCCGCAGTGAAGTCCATGCGCTGGGCCGTGCGCGCCTACGCCGTCGCCGCCCTGGTCGTCGTGCTGGACCAACTCAGCAAGTACTGGATCCTCTCGGTCCTGCGCCTGCCCGAGCAGGCCTCGCACGAGGTGTTCTGGCCCTTGCAGTTCACCCGCATCTGGAACGAGGGCGTCAGCTTCGGCCTGCTGCAGGCCCAGCACGACCTGGTCCGCTGGGGCCTGGTCGTGTTCTCGCTGGGCGTCGCGGGCCTGCTGGCCGCCTGGGCGCGCAGCCAGACGCGGCTGCTGCCGGCGCTGGGCCTTGGCCTGGTGATCGGCGGCGCGATCGGCAACGCCATCGACCGGGCGCGGTTCGGGGCGGTGGTCGATTTCATCGACGTCCAGCGGCTGGGCTTCTTCCCCTGGATCTTCAACATCGCTGACAGCGGCATCACCATCGGGGTGATCCTGCTCCTGCTCGACAGCCTGCGGCCGCAACGCCCTGCCGCATAGCGTTGGCTGTTGGATGCGATTAAGGTATCTCCTCACTATTCCGGCCGGGGGGCCGAAGGAGTCTTCTACGTTCATGAGCTTCAATCGCGTGATCGTTGCGACCGCCCTGGTCGCGGCTGCCGGGCTCGCTGGCTGCCAGTCGACCCAGAAGGCCCTTGGCATGACCAAGGTGACCCCCGACGAATTCCGGATCGTCACCAAGGCTCCGCTGGTCGTCCCGCCCGACTACGCCCTGCGCCCGCCGGCGCCCGGTGAGCCGCGCCCGCAGGAGCTGCAGCCCGAAAGCGCCGCCCGCAACGCCCTGCTGGGCCAGCGCGAGGCCGAGCAGCGGTCCGACGGCGAGAAGATGCTGGTCGCCAAGGCCGGCGCCGAAAAGGCCGACCCGCTGGTGCGCTACGTGGTCGACGACGAGTTCGGCGACATCTCCCACAAGGAAAAGAGCTTCGCCGACCGGGTGATGTTCTGGAAGAAGGACGACGCGGCGACGCCCCAGCAGACCGCCGCCCTCGACAATTCCAACACGCCCGTCGATGCGGCCGCCGAAAAGGAACGCATCGCCAAGCTGACCGGCGACAAGCCGATCACCATCCAGCGCGACGCCAAGTCCCGCATCAAGCTGCCGGGGCTGTAGGCCGCTGAGCCCATCCCTCCTCTTCAGGGGAGGGTGGCCGAGGCGCAGCCTCGGACGGGTGGGGGTGTCGGGCTCAGGCTCAGCGCTCAGCGTTTGAACGCCCTTCCCCACCCTGGCCGCTTCGCGGCCTGTCCCTCCCCTGAAGAGGAGGGATGACTTTCACTCTTCCCCCGGCGTCTTCACCGTGAAGCCCTGGGCCCGCAGACGTTCCAGCACCCCGTTCTGCGCCAGCAGCGGCCGCAGCGGCACGAGCGCGATGGCGTGCCCCGGCGTCTTCAGGGCCCCCGCGATCGCCGCCGCTTCGTCGGCCTTGGTGCGCTCGTCGTAGCTACGCCCGCCGCTGATGACCGCCAGGCAGCGCTCGTAGGTCCGCTCGTTCTGCAAGGCGCCCTCGACGTCGCCCTGGGCCCAGGCGCGGGCGGCCGCCAGGGTGACGCCCGGCCCGGCCTCGGCCTGGGCCAGCACCTCGTCGAAACAGATCCGCCCCGTGGACGCCGGGGTGCGGAGGATGCCGCCCAGCTGCGGCCCCAGGTCATAGCTCTTCTCGATCACCTTCACGCCCTTCCGCTGGGCCAGCAGCCGGACTAGCTTGGCCGGGTCCATGTTGGTGAGCTGGGAGCGGTCGCGGTAGTCGATGGCCAGTTGCACGCCGGCCGCCAGGGGGTTGTTGGTGTCGTAGCGCCTGGCGTCCTGGCCCAGGCGGTTGCGGACCGCCACGAAGCGGGCGCGCGTGCCGGCGTCCAACCGCTGCTCGAACGGCCCGCCGGCCTTCAGACGCATCAGGTTGAAGGCCGTGCCCAGGGAGCCGCCCACCTTGGCCCGCACGTTCACGAACGGCAGGATGACCACATTGGCGCCCTTCAGCCGGCGCTCGAAGATCGCCCGGTCCCATTCCATCCGCTTGGGCGCCAGCGAGGGCACGCCCAGGACATAGACCGTGGTGTCGGCGTCCGAGACCCGCCACCAGGCCGGGCCGGGCAGGCGGCCGTGGACCACCAGTTCCTCCACCAGGGTCGCGTCCGGATCGTCGATGGTCGGCCTTGGGGGCGTCGGAGCCAGCGGCGCCTGGGCGGCGGCCGGAAGGGCCGCGAGCACCAGGATCGCGGCGAGGGAGGCGAGGCGATTCAGCACGGGCGGGAGACTCCTTGGAATCGTACTATGTAGGATGGTCTAGCCGCCATGCCGATCCGCCGCCTCCCGCCCGAACTGATCAACCGCATCGCCGCCGGCGAGGTGGTGGAACGCCCTGCCAGCGCGGTCAAGGAACTGGTGGAGAACGCCCTCGACGCCGGCGCCTCCGAGATCCAGGTCCAGGCCGATGGCGGGGGTCTCACCCGCATCCTGGTGGCCGATGATGGCAATGGTCTGGCTTCCGACCAGCTGCCCCTCGCCGTGGAGCGCCACGCCACCTCCAAGCTCAATCCCGGGGAGGACGGCGAGTACGACCTGCTGCGGATCGCCACCATGGGCTTCCGGGGCGAGGCCCTGCCCTCCATCGGCTCCGTGTCGCGCCTGTCGATCACCAGCCGCGCCAAAGGCCTGGCCGACGCGCACGCGATCTTCGTGGAAGGCGGCGCGGTGGGCGCGGTCGCCCCGGCCGGCTTCCCCGGACCGCATGGGGCGCGGGTGGAGGTGCGCGACCTCTTCTACGCCACCCCGGCGCGGCTGAAGTTCATGAAGTCCGAGCGCTCGGAAACCCAGGCCATCGCCGAGGAGCTGAAGCGCCAGGCCATGGCGCACGAGGCGGTGGGCTTCGCCCTCGACATCGACGGCCGCCGCACCCTGCGCCTGCCCGCCGAGTCCCCGGGCGACGAGGGCCGCCTCGCGCGCCTGGGCGCGGTCATGGGCCGCGAGTTCTCCGAGAACGCGCTGCTCATCGACCACGAGCGCGAAGGCGTGCGGCTATCAGGCTACGCCGGCCTGCCCACCTACAACCGGGGCAACGCGGCGCATCAGTACCTCTTCGTCAACGGCCGGCCGGTCCGCGACCGCCTGCTGCAGGGGGCGCTCCGCGGCGCCTACGCCGACTTCCTGGCCCGCGACCGCCACCCGGCCTGCGCCCTCTACATCGAGCTGGACGCCGGGCTCGTCGACGTGAACGTCCACCCCGCCAAGGCCGAGGTACGGTTCCGCGATCCGGGGCTGGTGCGCGGCCTGATCGTCAGCGGCCTGCGCCATTCCCTGGCCGGCGCCGGGCACCGCGCCTCGACCACCGTCTCGATGGCGGCGCTGGGCGGTTTCCGGCCGCAGGGCCTGCCCTATCCGGCCGCACGGCCCTCGGGTGGCGGGTTTTCGGCCTGGAGCGCCGGCGGCTGGCCCGCCGCCGCGGCCGCCGTCTCCCAGGCCATCCCTGGCCTCTCCGAGGTCTCGGCCCGCGCCGAGGACGCCTGGCAGCCGGGCGTCGCCGAGCCCGCCAGCGCCGCGCCCGTCTTCGACCCCGTGGACTATCCGCTGGGCGCCGCCCGGGCCCAGGTTCACGAGACCTACATCGTCGCCCAAACCCGCGATGGCGTGGTCATCGTCGACCAGCACGCCGCCCACGAGCGCCTGGTCTACGAGCGGATGAAGGGCGAACTGGCCGAGGGCGGCGTCGCCCGCCAGGCTCTGCTGCTGCCCGAGGTCGTCGAGTTGGACCCCGCCGAAGCCGACCGCGTCGTGGCCCGGGCCGACGAACTGGCGGCGCTGGGACTGACGATCGAGCCGTTCGGCCCTGGCGCGATCCTGGTGCGCGAGGTCCCGGCCCTGCTGGGCGAGACCGACGCCGCCGGCCTGATCCGCGACATCGCCGACGACCTGGCCGAGAACGGCCAGGCCCTGGCGCTCAAGGAACGGCTGGAGGAGGTCTGTTCCACCATGGCCTGCCACGGCTCGGTCCGCGCCGGCCGCCGCCTGACGGCGCCCGAGATGAACGCCCTGCTCCGCCAGATGGAAGCCACGCCCCACTCCGGCCAGTGCAACCACGGCCGCCCGACCTACGTCGAACTCAAGCTCGCCGACATCGAGCGGCTGTTCGGGCGGCGTTAGGTCAGCTCTCGCTCCGCGAACGCCAGCATCGCCGCCTGCAGGTACTCCGTCATCCCGGCCGCCTGGGCCTCGTAGCGGGCGTGGAAGTCCGGGTGTTCGCCGTAGAGCGCCGCGAGGTTCTTGTAGGCCGCCCGCGTGACCGGCTGCGGCCACTGGTTGGCGATCCAGTCGCGGTGGCGGCCGGTCAGCGCCTGTACAGGCGCGCTGTCGGCCGGCAGGCCATCGGCCAGCGCGCAGACGAACCCGGCCTCGATCCCCGCGATCTCGGCCTGGGCGGCGTCGAAGTCCGCCTGCTTCCAGTCCTTCTGCACCGTCTTCACCGCGTCGATGGATTTCCGGATTTCTGGCCCATAGCGGTCGACCAGCCACGCCTCCTGCTTCGCCTGCTTTTCGGGATCGAAGCCCCGGTACATCGCCTTGTCGTCCATCGTGGTCGCTCCCTGCAAAGCGGCGAGGGTGTCGTCGATCGTCCGGACCAGCCGCCGCGTGCGCCGCGCCTGGGCCTGGAGCCGCGTCCGGTGCGCCGTCAGCGCCGCCACCCGATCGAAGTCGGGCGCGTCCAGCACCCGCCCAATCTCGTCCAGCGGGAAGCCGAGCTCCCGGTGGAACAGGATCTGCTGCAGGCGCAAGAGCTCGTCCTTGCCGTAGTAGCGGTAGCCATTGGCGCCGACGTCCGCCGGCTTGAGCAGCCCGATGTCGTCGTAGTGATGCAGCGTCCGGACGCTCACGCCCGACAGCTTCGCCACCTCGCTGACCGTATAGCCGCCCACCGTTCGTCGTTCCCTCTGCCAATGGCGGGATCAGTCAGGCCTCACGCCGCGTTAGGGTCAATCACCCCATGGCACGGAGCGAACGGATGGAACTCCACACCGGCCGGATGATCGATCACATCCACCTGCGGACCCAAGACCTGGACGCCTGCAAGCGCTTCTACGGCGCCATCATGGACGTTCTGGGCATCCCTTATCGAAGCGACGACAACCACTTCCAGGCCGACGAACTCTGGATCGACGCGGGCGGCCAGCACAGTCATGTCCACCTGGCGTTTCAGGCGAAGGACCGCGAGACCGTGGACCGGGTCTACAAGGCCGCCCTGGCCGCCGGCGGCAAGGACAACGGCCCGCCCGGCGAGCGCGACTACCATCCGGGATACTACGGGGGGTTCGTCCTCGATCCGGACGGCAACAACATCGAGGCGGTCCACCACGGCCCCGCCGATCGCTCGGCCGACAGCGTGACGATCAGCTTCGAGATGCCGAAAGCTTAAGCCGCGCGGGCCTCCGCGCCCTCGCCCCCGACCTGCAGCACGGCGTTCATCGCGGCCAGCAGGCGCTCGGGCTTGATCGGCTTCTCGACCACGCCGTTCATGCCGCACATCCGGTAGAACGCGGCGTCGGACGGGTCGGCGTTGGCGGTCAGCGCCAGGATCGGCGCCTGCGACGCCGGCCCGCCGCCCGAGCGGATGCGCCGCGTGGCCTCGATCCCGTCTATGCCCGGCATCTTGATGTCCATCAGCACCAGGTCGAAGCGCCCGCTGGCGGCGGCCTCGACCGCGTCCTCGCCGTTGTCCACGGCTTCGCTGGAGCAGCCGAACATCTCGCACAGGGTCTGGGCGACCATGCGGTTGGTGGCGTTGTCGTCGACGATGAGCACGTGGACCGCCTCGCCGGCCTCCACCGCCTGGGGCGCGCCCGCCTCGGCTTCCGGGGCTGGCAACCGGCGCAGCGGTATCTCGAAGGCCAGTTCGGCGCCGCCCTCGCGCGGCCGCGCCGAGATCGTCCCGTTCATGCGCTCGACGATCTGGCGGCAGACGGCCAGCCCCAGGCCGGCGCCGCCGTGGCGCATGCCCTCTTCGGTCTGCTGGAAAGGCGCGAAGACCGCCTCGAGCCGGTCGCCGGGGATGCCCGGTCCCGTGTCGGTCACCGTGCCGGCCAGGCGGACGTCGTCGCCCTCGACGACGGCGGCCAGCCGCACGTCGACGCCGCCCTGCGACGTGAACTTCAGCGCGTTGCCGACCAGGTTGTTCAACACCTGTCGCAGGCGCACGGAATCGGCCAGGATCCAGAGGTCGGCGGGTCCGTCGTAGACGGCGCGGATCTCCAGCCCCTTCAACTCGGCCTGGGCGCTCCACAGTCCGGAGACGTCCTCCAGGATGCGCCCCGCCGACAACGGCGCCTCGTCAAGTCCCAGGCCGGCGGCTTCGGCGCGCGACAGGTCCAGGGCGTCGTTCAGCAGCCGCAGCAGGGCCCCGCCCGACTCCAGGATCGTGTCGATGAAGGGCGCCAGGTCGGGCTGCTGCGACTTGCGCCGCACGATCTCGGCCACGGCGAGGACGCCGTTCAGCGGCGTGCGGATCTCGTGGCTCATCACCGCCAGAAAGCGCCCCTTGGCGGCCAAGGCTTCGCCGGCCTCCGAGGCCAGGCGGCTCATGGTCTCTGCGTGGCTGCTGGCGGCGGCGGCCGAGGCCTGGAGCAGGGCCAGCGCCGTGCCGACGCCGGCATAGCGGCCGGCGCGGGTGACGATGAAGCCGTGCAGCAGCTCCGAGGGCCGCTCGGCCAGCACGCTGCCGAAGAACTCGGCCAGGGTCGTATCGCCGTCGGCGACCACCGGGTCGCGCTTCATCATGTGCGAGGCCGGGCGCTTCGACCACAGGGCGTAGCCGTGCTGGGCGGCCATCAGCACCAGGAAGGCGTTGCGCTCGACCAGCCCGACCGGCGCGCCGGCCTGGTCGACCACGGCGATCGCCAGCGTGTCGGGCTCGTTCTGGAAGCGCTCGTACAGCTCCGCCCCCGGCGTGTTCGGGGACACCGGTGAGATATGCGGCGCGATGTCGAGCAGCAGCGTCATGCCGGTCTCCGGGAAACAACCGGCGCCAGACATCTGCGATCACTCCTAACGGGGCGTTAGAAATACCGTCTTCGTTGGCGAAGATTTTGCGAAGAGTTTGTGACAGTCGCGGTTATTATTGTCGTTTCAGGAAATCAACGGCGCCCTCAAGGTAATCGCGCACGTCGCGCAATGTATGTCCGACCATCCGTGGCGACGACGCCGCGCGACCCCAGCCGTCGTCGGGCGAGGTTGGAACTTACGCTGCGGCATGCGACGTCAAAGCCGGTTGTCCGTGCGCGCACCAGCTCTACTATTTCCGCCGCAACAGGGATCCCGGCCAACCGGGCGCGCAGATGAACGCTCCCAGGGGTGGCCTCGGTTCGAGCCGGTTCGCCGGCGACGGCTTCTTCCGCAGCGCCCTGGAAAGCAGTCCCGACTGCGTGAAGATCCTCGACCTCTCCGGGCGCATCCAGTTCGTGAACCGCAATGGCGTCGTGCTCATGGAGGCCGAGGACGCGGCGAGCCTGCTGGGCGTCGAATGGCTGAGCCTGTGGGGCGAGCCTGAGCGGCCGATGGTCGCCGCGGCGCTGGCTCGGGGCGCGGAGGGCGAAACCCAGCGGGTGATGGGGCCGGCGCGGACCTTCCGCGGCGCCCTGCGCTATTTCGACAATGCAATCGCGCCCCTCTGCGACGACGCCGGCGCGCCGGTCGCCCTCCTGGTCACCTCCCGCGACGTCACCGAAATCGAGGCGGCGCGGCGCGCGGCCGAGGCGCGGGAACACGAAGCCGAGCTGCAGGCGGCGATCCTGCGCTCCGCCAACGAGGTGGCGCGGCTCGGCGGCTGGCACGGCGATTTCCGGACCGGTCTGCTCACCCGTTCGGAGGAATGCGTCCGCATGATGTGCGGGGGCCCGCCGGTGCAGCCGATGCGCGACGGCCTCGACATCTACGACCCGGAGGACCGCCCCCGCATCGCCGCCTACATGTCGCGGGTCCGTCCGCCGGGCGAGCGCATCCGCTACGAGGCCCCCTTCACCCGCTACGATGGCTCGCGCGGCTGGCTGCGGGTGTTCGGCGAGGCGGTGTACGAGGGCGACGTCTGCGTGGGCCTGCGCGGCGCGGCGATGGACATCTCGGACGAGAAGGCCGCCGAGGAGACGATCAAGCGCGCCGAGCAGCGCCTGATCCTGGCGCTGCAGCTCGCCGGGATGCACGTGTACGAGCTGGACTTCGAGCAAGGGCTCCTCACCCACCACGGGTCCGACGACACTCTCCTCGACGGAGATCTCACGTTCGACGACCTTGGAAGCGGCCTGGAGATGATCGTGGATCCGCGCGACCGCGACGCGGTGAGCGCGGAGTGGGACGCGGCGCTGGCGAACGGCGTCTCCTTTCGCTCGGAGTTCCGCGTGAACCGGGCGGATGGACAGGAAGTCTGGGTCTTCGCCGTGGCGGAAACCGCCTTCGACGAGACGGGCAGGCGGCGGCGGCTGATCGGGGCGCTGAAGGACATCACCGCGCGAAAACGCAGCGAGCTACAGACCCTCGAGGCCATGGCCAGGATGCGCGAGCACGAAACGCGCCAGAAGCTACTGCTGGACGAGCTGAACCATCGCGTGAAGAACACCCTGGCGGCCGTCCAGTCGGTGGCGGTCCAGACCCTCCGGGACGAGGGCGACATGGCCCACGCCCGCGACCTGTTCATCGAGCGCCTCCTCGCGCTGTCCTCGACCCACAACCTCCTGGTCCGCCGGGCCTGGCAGAGCGCCTGCCTGCACGAGCTCGCCGAGACGACGCTGAAGCCCTACGGCCGGCCCTACGAGGTCATCGGGGCGGACCTTCAGCTCGACCCGAACTTCGCCGTGAGCCTCGGCATGGCGCTGCACGAACTGGCGACCAACGCCCTGAAGCACGGCGCCTGGCGCGGCGCGGGCCGGGTCGGCATCGAGGTGGCGCAAGGGGCCGGCGGCGAGGTCGCCATCACCTGGCGCGAGACCGGCGGCGGTGCGGTCACGCCGCCCACGCGGCGCGGCTTCGGCTCGCGCCTCCTGGAACGGGGCGTCGCCCGCGAACTGGGCGGCCGCGTCACGCTGGACTTCGCCCGCAGCGGCCTCGTCTGCGCCATCCGGGTCCCCGAAAGCGAGCGCCTGAGGGTCGTGCACGCCCAGGCGTGAGGCCGACCGGGACGAGTCCCCGGCGGCGTCAACTTCGACCGACTCGCAGGAAATGAACGCGCGCCGCCCCGTAGTCGCGCGCGTCCAGCATCTCGTAGCCGGGGATGAGCGGAGGGGGTTCGGTCACCCCGCGCTCGAAGACCACGACCGCGCCGGGCGCCAGCCAGCCGCCCGCCGCCAGCTTCTCCAGCGCCTGCTCGCCCAGGCCCTTGGCGTAGGGTGGATCCAGGAACGCCAGGTCGAACGCTGGCCCGTCGGCCCCGGGCTTCGCGCCCAGGTCGGTGGCGCTGCGGCGATGGACCCGGGTCTTGCCGAACAGGCCGCCCAGCGCCTCGACGTTGTCGCGGATCGCGCCCCGCGCCGCCTCGTCGGTCTCCACGAACAGGCAGAAGCTGGCCCCCCGCGACAGGGCCTCGAAGCCCAGCGCCCCGGAGCCCGCGAACAGGTCGATCACCCGCCGCTCGCGGACGCCGGCCGACCACGGGGCATGTTCCAGGATGTTGAAGATCGCCTGCCGGGCGCGGTCCGAGGTCGGGCGAGTGGCCTCGCCCTTGGGCGCGATCAGCGCCTTGCCGCGGAATTCCCCTGAGACGATGCGCAAAGCCCGGCGCTCCTTGTGACTGCGGTCCTCCCGTTCCAAGCTTTCCGCCAACAAAGCAAGGGAGAGCGTCATGGGCTTGGTGAAGGTTGAACGGCGGGGCGGGACCGCGGTGATGACCTATGCGAACCCGCCGCTGGGCACGATGACCGCCGCGGGGTCCCAGGAGATGCTGGAGGCGTTTCGGCCTCTCAGCGCCGACGCGGCCGTGCGCAGCGTCATCGTCACCGGCGGCCTGCCCGACATCTTCATCCGCCACTACGACGTGGGCGAGCTGTCGGCCGCCAGCGACGCCACCGAGGGCATGGCGCCGCCGGAGCCGCCGCCATCCGCCCAGCCGGGCGGACGCCCGCGCCAGGGCTTCCTGGCCCTGGTGGACGAGATCTTCGAGGCGCCGAAGCCCGTCGTCGCGGCGATCAACGGCCTGTGCATGGGCGGCGGGTTCGAGCTGTCGCTGGCCTGCGACCTGCGGGTCGCCAGCCCGAAGGTGGCCGCCATCGGCCTGCCCGAGACCCGGATCGGCATCTTCCCGGGCGGCGGCGGGACCCAGCGGCTGCCGCGCGTGGTCGGCGAGGCCAAGGCGCTGGAGATCATCCTGCGCGGCCTGACGTTCGACGGCGCGGAGGCGCACCGCATCGGCCTGGTCCACGAACTGGCCGACGACCCGCTGGCCCGCGCCCTGGAGATCGCCGCGGAGTGGGAGACCCGCGGCGCCCAAGGGCTCGCCTACGCCAAGCGCCTCACCCGCGCGGCCCTCGACCGCCCGGTTTGGGAGGGCCTGTCCGATGAGCGCCGGAGCTTCGGGGAGGTGATGCGGACGGCCTCGGCCCGCGAGGGCCTGCGCCGGGGCCGCCCGCCCGCGGAGATCCAGAAGGTTTGATCCGAGCGGGCCTGGGGCCGGTTGGTTTGGGCGAGGCCGATCTGAAGTCCGAGGGCTCGGGGCCGGACGACTTTGGGCCGGGCTTGTAGCCGGACGCCTTGGGGCCGGAGCCCTTGTATCCCCCGGGCTTGGGACCAGCGGCCCTGAAGCCGGACGGCTTGGAGCCCTCGGGCCTGGGTGCGGACGGCTGGAACGCGACGGCCTTAGGCTCCGGCGGCCGGGACGGCCTCGGTCCGGTCGATTTCGACGCCGAGGCCCGGGCCGCCGCGGCCTTGCGCTCGGCAGGCCGTGGCCGAGGGGCCGCCAGGGTCGGGGCGGGGCGGTCGATGATGCCGGGGCGCGTCGGCGTGACCACCTTGCCCGCCCGCTTCGCCTTCACCGCGGGCTTGGGCTTGCCCGAGGCCTTGGACCTGGCGAAAGCTGCGTCCTTCAGCGGCTGGCGGACCTTCGGCTTCGGCTTGGCCCAGCCGGCCTTGTAGACCGGCTTCTCCTTGGGACCGGTCCGCGCCGGCGCTAGGTCGGCCTGGGCCTTGGCTTCCTCCTGGGCGCGACGCGACGCGCTCTTGTTGGGCGAGCGGTACTGCGGCCGCTCCCCGGTGGGCAGGTTGGCCGGGTCGATGTGCTCGGCGAACTGCTCGCGGACCACCCGAGGCCCCACTTCCTCCAGCTCGCCCACCCCCAGGGTTCCCAAGGCCAGCGGCCCGTAAGCCAGGCGGATCAGCCGGTTCACCTTCAGGCCGATGGCCTCCAGCACGCGGCGCACCTCGCGGTTCTTGCCCTCGTGCAGGCTGACGGTCAGCCACAGGTTGGCGCCCTGCGGCCCCTCCTTGGCCTTGTCCAGCTTGGCGTCGACCGGGCCATAGCGGACGCCGTCGACGGTGATGCCGTCCTTCAGCGTGTCCAGCTTCTCCTGGGTGGTCCGCCCGTGGGCGCGGGCGCGGTAGCGGCGGACGATGGCCGTGGACGGCATCTCCAGCGCCCGGGCCAGCTCGCCGTCGTTGGTGAGCAACAGCAGGCCCTCGGAATTGATGTCGAGGCGGCCCACCGAGATCAGCCGCGGCAGCCCGTTCGGCAGGGCGCCGAACATCGTCGGGCGGTTGTTCGGGTCCTTGTGCGTCGTCACCAGGCCCACGGGCTTGTGGTAGCGGAACAGGCGCGCGGGCTCGGGCTCGCCGATCACCTCGCCGTCGACGGTGAGGATGTCGCCGGGCTCCACCTTCACGGCCGGCGTGTCCAGCGTGCGGCCGTTGATGCCGACCCGCCGCTCAGCGATCAGGCGCTCGACGTCGCGGCGCGAACCGACGCCGGCGCGGGCCAGCAGCTTGGCCACGCGTTCGCCCCCTTCGGGGCCGCCATCGGAATCGTTGTCTTGACCCGGATCGTCGGGCTGGGGTCGTAGTGGATCGTGGACCATGATCAGCGGACAATGCGCATCGCGCTCGAAGCGGCGCAAGCGGCAGCCTTGGCGGGGGAGACACCCGTCGGCGCCGTCGTGGTCGATCCAGCGTCCGGCGAGGTGGTCGCGGTCGGCGCGAACCAGCCCATCGGCAGCCACGATCCCACCGCCCATGCCGAGATCGTGGCGATGCGCGAGGCGGCCCGGAAGCTGGGCAACTACCGGCTCACCGACCTCACCCTCTTCGTCACCCTGGAGCCCTGCGCCATGTGCGCCGGAGCCATCAGCCACGCGCGCATCGGACGGGTCGTGTTCGGCGCCGAGGACCCGAAGGGCGGGGCCGTCGTGAACGGGCCGCGGTTCTTCGAACAGCCCACCTGCCACTGGCGGCCGAAGGTGGAGGGCGGCGTGCTGGCCCAGGAGGCGGGCGACCTCTTGCGCAGCTTCTTCCGAGCTCGCCGCAAGCCGTGAGGTACGAGGAGTTCGCCCCGCCCCAGGCGCTCGCCCCCTACGTCCATTGCCTCTGGGTCTTCGAAGGCCAGGACGCACGGGAGCCGCAGCGGATCGTGCCGGACGGCCGGTGCGAGCTGATCCTGCACTGGCGCGCGCCCTACCTCGAACAGGATGGCGCGGGCTGGACGCCGCAGCCGCGGGCCCTGTTCGCCGGCCAACTCACCCGGCCGCTCCATCTGTTGGCTCGCGAACGGGCCGGGGTGGTGGGCGTGCGGTTCCGGACGGCAGGCTCCGCCGTCTATCTGCAGAGCCACGTGAACGCGTTCACGGACCGCCGGCTGGCGGTCAGCGACGCGCCGGACCTGCGCAAGGCGACGGACGAGACCGAACGGCTGGCCCTGGCCGCCGGCTATGTGGCCTCCCGCCTGGAGCCGCGCTTCCACGATCGGCAGATCTCGCGCGCTGTCGAGGAATTGCGCCGAAGCGGGGGGCGCGTGCCGCTGGATGCGCTGGCGTCCACGGCCGACCTGTCGCCCCGCATCCTGCAGCGCCGGTTCCTGCAGGCGGTGGGCGTGCCGCCACGGATGTTGGCCTCCATCCTGCGCTTCCACCGGGTGTTCGAGGCGCTGCAGGCGCCCGGCGTCACCAGCTGGACCGAGGCGGCCCAGGTCGCGGGCTATTTCGACCACCCGCAGATGGCCCGCGACTTCCGCCGTTTCGTGGGCTGCACGCCCAGCGAATTCCTGGCCGCCGAGCGGGGCCTGGCCAGCCACTTGGCGTCGTAAACGTACAAGCGCCGAACGCCCGCTACGGTTAAGCCTGGGCCTCGGAGGACCACCCCATGCGCATCGCCCTCGCCCTGATCGCCCTCGCGACTGCGACCGCCGCCCGGGCCGCCCCGGCGGACGACGTGACCAGGCTGTCCTGGATGGCCGGAAGCTGGGTCGAGGAGAAGGACGGCGTCACCACCCGCGAGACCTGGCTGCCGCCGCTGGGCGGAGTCATGGCCGGCGCCGGCCAGACCAACGCCGGGACGCGTCCGCCCCGCGTGGAGCACATGAAGATCGCCGCCGAATCGGGAGGCGCCACCTATACCGCCGTTATCCCCGGCCAGGCGCCGACGCCGTTCGTCCTGCTCCCCGGAAAGGATGGCGAGGCGGTGTTCGAGAACAGGGCCCACGACTTCCCGCAAAGGGTGATCTACCGCCGCTGCGGAGAGGACCTCTGCGCCCGGATCGAGGGGATCCTCCGCGGCCGGCCGGCGTCGGAGTCATGGCGCTACCACCCCCTCCGCTGATCTTTTTCGTTAACCTCACCGAGACGGAAATCATTAATTTCAAAGATTTTTTCGCGCGCTGAAACCGGCCGCCGAAAGGCTCCGTATCTGCGGCATGACGTGGGAAACCTATTGCCGCGAAGAAGCCGCCGAGTGCGAGAGACTCGCACGCGACGTGCAGGGCGACGACCGCAAGATCTGGGCGCAAGCCGCCCGGCAGTGGCGATCGCAGCTCGCGAAGCGCAAGCCGGCGAACGGCCAGGAAGGCCGGGCCTAGACGGCGCCAGCCGCCGACGGGCCTTGCGCGCACCTGCGCGCGAGTCCGATGATCCTTCCAAACAACGGTATGGGAGGAAGGCCATGGGACTGCTCGAAGGCAAGGTCGCCATCATCACCGGCGCCGGAAACGGCCTGGGCGAGGCCTATGCGAAACTCTTCGCGAAGGAAGGCGCGGCGGTCGTCGTCAACGACCTGGGCGGGCCGCGCGACGGTTCGGGCGCGGGCTCCGTCTCCGCGGCCCAGAAGGTGGTCGACGAGATTGTCGCCGCTGGCGGGCGGGCCGTGGCCAACGGCGACGACGTCTCGACCCTTCAGGGGGGCGAAAATATCCTGAAGACGGCGCTCGACGCCTTTGGCCGGGTCGACATTCTGGTCTGCAACGCCGGCATCCTGCGCGACAAGACCTTCGCCAACACCTCCGAGGAGGACTGGGACAGGGTCATCAAGGTCCACCTGAAGGGGTCCTACTGCTGCGCCCTGCCGGTTTGGAGGCACATGAAGGACCACGGCGGCGGGTCGATGGTGCTGACCTCGTCCACCTCGGGCCTCTACGGCAACTTCGGCCAGACCAACTACGGCGCCGCCAAGGCGGGCATCTACGGCATGGTCCGGGTGATGGCGATCGAGGGCCGCAAGTACGACATCCGGGTCATGGGCCTGGCCCCCGGCGCCTACACCCGCATGACCTCGGACCTGCCCGGCCGCCAGGGCCGCGAGCCCGACCCGCTCAGCCTACCCGAGAACGTGGCTCCCGGCGTGCTGTTCATGGTCTCCGACCTGGCGGCCGACCACTCCGGCAAGATCCTCGGCGTCTCCTCGCGCGGCGTGCGCGAAATCAAGATGCTGGAGACCGAAGGCTTCGCGCCCGGCCGGCCGTACACGGCTCAGGAGGTGGCCCGGAACGCGGACAAGGTCTTCTTCCCCGAGCGGGAGGGTCGTGCGGT
Source organism: Phenylobacterium sp. (assembly GCF_004297125.1). Classification (GTDB taxonomy): domain Bacteria; phylum Pseudomonadota; class Alphaproteobacteria; order Caulobacterales; family Caulobacteraceae; genus Phenylobacterium. The sequence goes on from NZ_SCVD01000040.1 coordinate 66,776, forward strand.
CACGCTGGCCTAGCTCCGCCAGCGGAGCGTCGTCGGTTCCACGGGATTCACGAAACCGCGGCCCTCGCGCCGGCTGGCGATCCATTCGCGCTTCAACGCCTGGTACCACTTGGCCTGCCGGTCGGCGTCGTCGATCCAGAGCAGGGTCGGGTCGTGCTTCAGGCCCTCGTTCTGCAACTTCACCATGTCGCCGTCCTGGCGCAGGAAGGTGCGGGCCATGTGCGCCAGCACCGGCTTCAGCAGCCGGAACGCCGGATGGTCCGACCAGGCGATCTGGGTGACCTGGGTGCGTCTGGCGTCGATCGGCGTGAGGCATGTCAGCGAGAGCACCTGCCGCTTGCCCACCGTGACGTGCTCCCAGCGCAGGCCCGGCAGGCGGAAGGTGATCTCGGTCTCGGGCCGGCCGCCGAGGATCGCATAGGCGCGGCTGTTGCTGGACGGCGCATGCCGCACCATGGCGAATCCGGCCTCCCGGGGCTCGAACCGCTTCTCCTTGTCGTGCTCGCTGCCGGCCGTGCGCCACCACCACTGGCGGTGGACGTAAGGGCCGTGCGCGGGGTCCATGAGCCCGACGACCGCCTGGTCGATGTGGGCGTCGAAGACCATGCGGTCGACCAGCTTCGGCTTCCCGCCGACCACGCCAGGGAAGACCGGCGGCGGCTGGTCCGGCTCGCCCAGCGGCGTCGCGCCGGCCCAGACGAAGACCATCCCCTGGCTCTCGGCCACGGGATAGCTGCGCACCCGGACGCGGGAGACGTCCATAGCCTGGTCGGCGGTCAGCGACGGGATCGCCGCGCAGGCGCCGTCCGGCCGGAAACGCCAGCCGTGGTAGGGGCAGGCCACGGTCTCGACGCCCAGTTCATCCTTGTGGAACCGGCCCGCCGACAGCGGCGCGGCCCGGTGCGGGCAGACGTCGCGCAGGGCGAAGAGCTGGCCGCTCCTCGCGCGCCCCAGGGCGACCGGCTCGCCCAGCAGCTCCAGGTGGCTCAGCCGGCCGGGCCTCAGGTCGTCGGACAGCGCCGCCAGATACCAGGTGTCGGTCAGGAAGCCCTGGCCGAACCGCGTGTCCGAGCGGACCGTACGGGTTTCGCCGTCAGGCATCGCCATTCGTGGGGTCAAAATCAGTCATTCAGCGAATTCAATGTGCGTGAGGTGTGGGGCGCGATACCCATTTCGCCATGAAACGCGCCCTCGTCCAAATGGCTGCGCTTGCGCTCCTCGGCGCCTCCGCGGCCCAAGCCGCCCCACCGACCGATCCGATGGCCGGCTTCTACGGCAACACGGTGACCATAGCGGTCCCGCCCTACTATTTCGCCAGGCGCTATGTCGACCCGGACGGCACGTGGCGCGAGCCGCGCGGCTCGGCCTGGATCAAGGGGGCCTGGAAGGTCGATGGCGGCCAGATCTGCAGCTGGCAGACCGAACCGGCCGTCCACGAGGCACGCCGATACTGCTATCCGATCATGGCCCGCAAGGTCGGCGAGGAATGGACCACGGTCGATCCCGACACCGGCGCCGAGGTGTTCCAGAAGATCGAGCCCGGTCGCTCAGGTCAGCCTTAGGAAGCAGGCGGCGTACGGCGACAGGCCCACGGACCCGCCGCGCAGGTCGGCCTCGCCGGTGCGGAGCGGCAGGAGCTCGACGCGCTCGAGCGACGGGTGGGCGAACACCTGCGGCGCGTCGCTGAAGTTGAAGACGCAGACCACCTCGTCGCCCTCGTGGTGGCGGACGAAGGCGACGATAGGCTCCGACGTCCCGACGAATTCGATGTCGCCCAGGGTCAGCGCCGGGGTCGCCTTGCGCAGGGCGATCATCTCGCGGGAGAAGGTCAGCGCCGAGTCCGGGTCCTCGCCCTGTTCCTCCACCGACAGGCCCTGGTGCTCGGCCGCCAGCGGCAACCAGGGCTCGCCCTCGGTGAACCCCATCTGCGGACCGGTGGTCCAGGGCATCGGCGTGCGGCAGCCGTCGCGGCCGCCATCGTAGGGCCAGTAGAGGTCGCCCACGGGGTCGCGGAGCTGGTCTCGGGTGAGCTTGGCCTGCGGCAACCCCAGTTCCTCGCCCTGGTAGATCAGGGTGGTGCCCTTCAGGCTGACCAGCAGGGCGAACAGCATCTTGGCCAACTCGGGCGAGGCGTCTTCGCCGCCGAACCGGCTGACCGTGCGCGGGACGTCGTGGTTGGAGAAGCTGATCGTCGGCCAGTGGTCGGGATAGTCGGCCAGGGTCTCGAAGTGCGTGGTGACGAAGGAGGCCCGGAGCCTGCGCGCCAGCAGCATCACGAAGGTGTAGCCGGAATGCAGGCCCTCGGCGGGCGAGAGATAGGCGCCGCAACGGGCCTCTTCCTCCGAAAACTCGCCGAACACGAATCGGTCGGCGAAGGCGTCGACCCGTCGGCGGATGACGTCCAGCGTCTCGACGTTCTCCTCGAGGTTGGAGTCGTACCAGTGGAGCTGCAGGTTGCCGGCGTGGGACCAGTTCAGGCTCCGCCGCTCGTCCATGGGCACGGGCGGGTTGGGGGTCAGGGCCGCGTCGTGCAGGAAGGTGCCGGCCACGTCCAGGCGGAAGCCATCGACGCCCTTGGCCAGCCAGAAGTCCAGTACGGACAGCGCCGCCTCGCGGGCGCCGGAATCGCGCCAGTTCAGCTTGGGCTGCTGCCTGAGGAACTTGTGGTGGTAGTGCTGCCGGCGGGCCGGCTGGTAGGCCCAGGCCGGGCCCCCGAACACGCTGAGCCAGTTGTTCGGCGCGGTCCCATCCTCTTGTGGGTCCGCCCACACGTACCAATTCGCCTTGGGTCCGTCCTTGCCGCCTGTCAGGCTCTCCACGAACCACGGATGGACGTCCGAGGTGTGGCTCAACACCTCGTCCAGCACCACCTTCAGGCCGCGGTCGTGGGCCGCGTCCAGCAGGGTCTGGAAATCCTTGGCCGTCCCGTAGTCGACCTGAATCCCCTCGAAGTCGGAGATGTCGTAGCCCCAGTCGCGGTTGGGCGAGGGGTGGATCGGCGACAGCCACAGGCCGTCGACGCCCAGGCTCTGGATGTAGTCCAGTTTGGCCATGACGCCGGGCAGGTCGCCATGGCCGTCACCGTTGCTGTCGAAGAAGCTGCGGACGTAGACGTGGTAGAGGATCGCGCCCTTCCACCACGGCTCCGCCACCGGGTCAGACTTCGCTGGCGTCGGTGATGATCTTCGAGACCAGGCCGTAGCTCACGGCTTCCTCGGCGCTCATCCAGAAGTTCCGCTGGGTGTCCTTCACGACCTTTTCGAAGGTCTGGCCGGTCTCCTTGGCGATCGTCCGGTTGATGCGGTCCTGCATCTTGATGATCTCTTCCGCCTCGATCTCGATGTCCGAGGCCTGGCCGCGCACGCCGCCCAGGGGCTGGTGCAGCAGGAAGCGGGTGTTCGGCAGGCAGAGCCGGTTTTCCTTAAGCGCGCCCAGGAAGATGTGCGCCCCGGCGCTGGCCACCCAGCCGGTGCCGATCACCTTCACCTGGGCCCCGCAGAAGCGGATCATGTCGTGGATCGTGTCGCCGCTCTCCACGTGGCCGCCGGGCGAGTTGATGATCACCCGGATCGGCTTGTCGCTCTCGCTGGCGAAGGCGGTGATCTGGGCGGTGACCCGTTCGGCCAGCCGCATGTCGATCTCGCCGAAGATCAGCACGGTGCGCGACTTGAACAGCGCGTTCTGGACCGGACCCGCGCTCATCGGCATGTCGGGCAGGCGGCCCTTGTCGTCGTCGTCCTCGTCTTCGTCGTTGAGGTAGGAAGTCCACTTCAGCATGGGAGCGCCTCAAAATTCTGTCTCTCAGGAGTTATTGCTCCCGAGGGCTTCCGGCAAGCCCGGCAAGCCGCCGCGCAGGCTCAAGACGCGCTGGTGACGATCAGCCGGGCGTAGAATTGCACCATCTTCTCCAGGTTCTTCAGCGTCATGTGCTCGTTGGTGCCGTGGATCATCTCGATGTCCTTCAGCGAGAATTCCACCGGCTGGAAGCGGTAGACGTCCTTGGCCACGGGCGTGAGAAACCGGCTGTCGGTCCCGGCGGTGACCAGGCTGGGCGCCACCGGCGCGTCGGCCACCGCGCCGGCCGTGGCGGCCAGCACCTTCCACCCCCACGAACTGGTCGAGGAGACGGGCGAGGGCTCGTTCGGCGGGCTGTTCCAGGCCAGGGTCACCGGCAGGTCGCCCACGGCCGCCTTGGCCCGCGCCATCACCGACGCCGAGGTGTCCCCCGGCGCGATGCGGTAGTTGATCCAGGCGGTGGCGTCCTGCGGCAGGACGTTCTCCTTCGGGCTGCCTTTCAGCATGGTCGGCGCGATGGTCGTGTGCAGCAGGGCGGCGCCCGCCGGCGTGGCGGCCGCCTGGCTGGTCAGCAGGCCGCCGAACAGCCACTCGTTGGCCACCGCCATCCGCACCACGAACGGCGCGCTAGGCGCCAGGGCCTTGACCATCTCGGCGCCGGGGCCGCGGAACGCCAGCGGGAACTGGTCGCCCGCGATGGCCACCAGGGCCTTGGACAAGGTCACCACGCCCCCTGAGTCCGGCGGCGGAGCGGAGGAATGGCCGCCCGTGGCCCTGGCCGTGACGCGCAGGGTGCCATAGCCCTTCTCCGCCGCGCCGATGACCGCGACCTTGCCGCCGCTGATCGGGTTGTCGGTGATGACGGCCATGCCCTCGTCCAGCACGAACTCGGCGGTGATGCCGCGCGATTTCATGAGCTCCGCGGCCGCGCGGGCGCCCTGGCCGATCACCTCCTCGTCGCCGCCGGAGACGATCATCACGGTGCGGCGCGGCTTGTAGCCCTGCTTCGCCAGGGTCTCGATGGCCTCGAAGATGCCCACCAGCGAACCCTTGTCGTCGATGGCCCCGCGTCCCCAGACTGCGTCGTCGGCGATCACGCCCTCGAACGGCGGATGCTTCCAATCCTTCTCGGTCCCGGGCGTCACCGGCACCACGTCCTGGTGGGCCATCAGCACGATAGGGGCCAGGGCCTTGTCGGTCCCGGGCCAGGTGTAGACCAGGGTGCGGCTGGCCAGCTCCTCGCGTGTCATGGCCGCGTGGGCGGCGGGATAGTTCGTGGCCAGCAGCGCATGCAGCCGCGTCCATTCGGCGTCGACGTCCTCGGCCCGGTCCTGGTGGCGGATGGTGGGTATCCGGATCGCCTGGCTGAGCCGCTGGGCGGCGCCCGCCACGTCCACGCTCACCGGCGCGGCCACCTTGATCCCGGCGGTGTCGGCCGAGGCCGGCGGCTTGAAGGTAAGGGTGCGCGCCAGCACCACGGCGACCAGCACCACGAGCACGGCCAGGAGGCCGAGGGCGATCCGCCCGACGATCCGCATGAGAAGACCCTTCCCCTTTTCGGCGATCCTTGACGGTCCTGCGATTGAACCGCAAGGCGCGGCGGCTACTTCGGCTTGAACGCCAGCAGGACGTTGCCCTCGGCCTGGCCGAACATGCCGTAGCCCGAGCTCGCCAGGACGAGGCCGTTGACGCCGACGATGGATACCGCGTCGAAAGCGCCGCCCTTGCCGGGCACGCCGTTCAGGGTCGGGAACGGGCGCAGCGTGTCGTAGCGCCAGAGCTCGGCGCCCGTCTTGCCGTCCAGCGCGAACAGGCGGCCGTCCAGGCTGCCCTGCAGGACCGCCCCGTCGATCACCGTCGGCGCGCCGGAGAAGCCGTAGACCCGCTCGCAGCGGGGCGCCTTCCTGGCCCGCTCGCCCGCGCAGTCGGCGGTGACGGTATAGTGCCACCTGATCTCGCCGGTGTTGGCGTCGACGGCGTACATGCCGATCTGCAGCTTCGGATCGAAGGCGGGCTGTCCAGGCAGGGGCCGGCCCACGTTCGAGATCGGCGCGTAGACCAGGTCGTTCTCGAAGGCGATGCCCCAGTGGATACCGCCCATGGGCCCGCCCGCGCCGAGGTCGCGCCGCCAGACCACCTTGCCGGTCTCCGGCTCCAGCGCCCACAGCGTGCCGGACTTCTGGCCGGCCAGCAGCAGTTCGCGGCCGTTCGCCAGCTTGGCCAGGATCGCCGAGGCGCCGAAGTCGACGTCGCGGAAGACCGTATCCTTGACGCAGTTCAGCTTGTCCGCCGCCGGGTTGGGGCCGCAGCCGATGGTGAAGATGTCGTTGGCGGTGGCCTGCATGCTCCAGGCCTCGGTCCCGTCCTTCAGCCGGATGGCGATCAGGGCGTCGGTGTTGTGGTGGGCCGGCGGCGAGTTAGCCTCGCCCGTGCCGAAGTAGATCAGGCCGCGCTTCTCGTCGATGACGGGCGAGTTCCAGATCGGCGCGCCCGAGGGGCCGAACAGCGGCTTGCCGTCGCCGCGGTCCTTGATCGGCTGAGCGTCGGGCATGGTGTCGTAGCGCCACTGCTGCTGACCCGTCCTGGGATCCAGCGACAGCACCACGCCGTGGTTGTTGCAGCACGAGACCTTGTTGTCGCCACCGACGGTGATCTCGAACTGCGAGACGGGCACGATGATGCGGTCCTTGAGGACGCGCGGCGTCCCCGTGGTCATCGAGTAGGAATAGATCGCGACGTTCTTCGTCCACAGCGGCTTGCCGGTGCGGGCGTCGACGACGTGGACGGTGGAATCCAGACCGGAGAAGGCCAGGACGGGCGTGCCGTCGGCGATCACGCCATAGGACGGACTGGAGCGCAGCGGCGCGCCGCCGGGGGTGTTGTAGACCCACTTCACGCACGGCTTCGCCGGGTCGCTGACGTCGAAGGCGTACATCGCGCCGGCCTCGGCGACCGGCAGGAAGACGCTCTTGCCGACCACGGCGGGCTGGGCCCGCATCATGGTCACGTCCGGGAAGCCGATGGCCCAGGCCAGGTCCAGCCTGCCGAGGGAGGCCCTCGACAGGCCGGCCTGCCTGGCCGTGAGGGTGCGGGTGTTGCGCGCGTCGAATCCGAAGGTGGTGATGGTTGGCGCGGCCTTCAGGTCGACCGCCAGGCGTGCGCCGGTGCAGGCCATGGCCTTGCTCCAGGTCTCGGCCGACCTGGTGGTCTTGCCGGTCAGGTAGCTGATCAGCTCTCCGCGGGTCTCGTCGGTGAGGCCGGCCCCCTGCGCCTGCATCTTGCCCTGGGTGAGCGCGAAGTTGAGCGTCTGGTAGCTCATCGCCTCCAGGTTCGCCTTGGATGGCGAGCGGCTGGTCTCCGGGTTGTCGTGGCAGGCCGCGCACTGCAGCCGGTAGATCGCCTGGCCCGGGTGCGGCAGCGCGTTCGCCGGCTGCACCTGTGGTTGCTGGGCCTTCGCCCCGCCGCCGAACATCAAGCCCACGGCCAACGCCGCAGCCGCAAGACCGCCCACCCGCTTCATAGCGCTTCCCCCAAAGACGCGCCGCGTGGCTCTACCGGCCCGCGTGCGGTTTCGAAGATACGGAATCCTGCGTCCGCGTCCACCTTGACCGAGGGGCAAGCGCTGTCGCAAATGGCCGCAAACTCAAACAACCGTTTGGAAGGACGCCCCGATGAGCCCAGTTCTGGAAGCCCCCGCCGTGAGCGCCAACGGTCTGTTCGACCTGACCGGGAAGGTGGCGGTGATCACCGGCTCGTCGCGCGGCATCGGCCGGGCGATCGCCGAGCGGATGGCCCAACAGGGCGCCAAGGTGGTGATCTCGTCCCGCAAGGCCGGCCCCTGCGACGAGGTGGCCGCCCTGATCAACGAGCGGAGCCCCGGCCACGCCATCGCCGTGCCGGCCAACATCTCGTCGAAGGAGGACCTTCAGCGGCTGATGGACGAGACCCGCAAGGCGTTCGGCAAGATCGACATCCTGGTCTGCAACGCCGCGTCGAATCCCTACTACGGCTCGCAGCTCGAGATCACCGACGACGCCTTCACCAAGATCCTGGCCAACAATATCATCGCCAACAACTGGATGATCCAGATGGTGGCCCCGGAGATGAAGGAACGTAAGGACGGCGCGATCATCGTGATCTCGTCGATCGGCGGCCTGCGCGGCACCGAGGTGATCGGCGCCTACGCCATCTCGAAGGCGGCCGACATGCAGCTGGCCCGCAACCTGGCCAAGGAACTCGGGCCCTACAACATCCGCATCAACTGCGTCGCGCCGGGCCTGGTGAAGACCGACTTCGCCAAGGCGCTGTGGGACAATCCGGCCGGCGAAGAACGCGCCAGCACCGGCACCCCGCTCCGCCGCCTGGGCGAGCCCGACGACCTGGCCGGCGCAGCGGTCTACCTGGCATCTCGGGCCGGCGCCTGGACGACCGGCCAGACCATCGTGGTGGACGGCGGGAGCACCTGCTGATCGCCTAAACCTTCACCACCAGTTCCAGCCCGTTGTCGAAGGGCAGGGTCATGGTCCTGAGGCCGTTCTTCGGGTCGTCGACGAATTCGAAGAAGTGGCGGTAGGCGTGGCGGAACTGGTCGGTGTTGTCGGCGACGACGACCGCGCCGGGCCGCAGGTGCGGCGCGATCAGCTCCAGGGCGGGGCGGGCCATCTCGGTCCAGATGTCCATCAGCACGAAGTCGACCGGTCCCTCGATCGCCTTCAGCGTCTCGCGCAGGTCGCCCTCGCGCAGGTCGATGAGGTCGGCGGCGCCCGCCGCCGCGAAGTTGGCGCGCGCCTGGACGGCCTTGGCCGGCTCGTACTCGGTTCCGATCACCACCCCGCCGCCGTTCGCCCGCACCGCGTCGGCCAGGTAGAGCGTCGAGACGCCGAAGCTGGTGCCGACCTCCACGACCCGCGTGGCCCTGAGCGCGCGGCACAGCATGTGGCAGAACTCCGCCTTGACCGGTTGGAGGGCGACAAGCTTGTCGGCCATGAAGCGGTTGGCCTCGGCGTCCAGCCCGTCCCAGCTGAGGTCGCCCTTCTTCGCCCGCTCCATGAAGTAGCCCACGGTGACGGCCTCCTGGGCCGCGCTCTGCGCCTGCAGCGCGTCGATGCGCGCCTGCAGGGCCGGGTCGGTCAGCACGCTCATTTCCAGCTCTCGGTCTCGTACTGCATGGCTCCCGCCACGTTGCCCTCGGTGTCGCGGAAGAAGATCAGCTCGCCCACGCCCTCGATGCGGAAGGGCGGCATCAGGATGGTCCCGCCGCCGGCTTCGATGGCGGCGATGGTCGCCTTGATGTCGTCGACGCCGAAGGTGAGCTCCATCCCCGGCATGCGTTGCCCGCCGACGTCGCGCCGGCCCTGCAGCGCGCCCAGGTGGCCCTCGCCGGTGGTGCGCGTCTGGTAGAAGCCGGGCGGCCCCCAGGGGGTGAAGCTCCAGCCGAACACCTCCTCGTAGAACCGCTTGGCGCGCGGCACGTCGTCGGCGTTGATGGCGAAGTGGCGGAGGGTTCCGGGCATGGCGAAGGCTCCTTCGCCGCCAAGCTAGACCTATCGACGTTCGGCGTACTTGCGCTAGTCTGACGAATTATGTCGCAAGCACGCCAGAATGTGCGGGACGTCGATGGCTTCCCCGTCCGCGGCCTAGCCGTGACCTATCGCGACCGGGCCCGCCTTGACCGCCACACCCACCCGTGGGCGCAGCTCGTCTACGCGGCCACCGGGACCATGCGGGTGGCGACGCCCACCGCCGCCTGGCTGGTTCCGCCCACCCGGGCGATCTGGGTCCCCGGCGGCGTGGCGCACGAAATCGAGATGCGCGGGACGGTGGCCATGCGCACGCTCTACCTGGCCCCGGCGGGCGAGGACCCGAGGCTGGCCGGCTGCCGGGCCATCGAGGTCGCGCCGCTGCTGCGGGAGCTGATCCTCCACATCGTGAAGCTGGGCTTGCTGGACGCGGACGATCCCGCCCACGCACGGCTGGAAGGCCTGCTGGTCGACCTGCTGGCGGCGGGGGAGACCGCACCCCTGGAGCTGCCGCTGCCGACCGATCCCCGCGCCCGCGGGTTCGCCGACCGGCTGCTGGCAGAGCCGGGCGCGGAAGCGTCGTTTACCGAATTGGCCCGTGGATCGGGGGCGAGCCTGCGCACCCTGCAGCGGCTGTTCCTGGCCGGGACCGGCCTGTCTCTGGAAGCCTGGCGCGGACGGGCCCGGATGCAGCAGGCGGTGGTGTCGCTGAGCGCCGGCGCTTCGGTGACCGCCGCGGCCCTGGAGGCCGGCTACCAGAGTCCCTCGGCCTTCATCGCCGCCTTCAAGCGGGCCTTCGGCGTCACGCCGGCGCGGTGGCGTGCGGCGCCTTGATCGACAACTCCCGCGCCCTGGCCAGCCGCGTCACGCCCTCGTCGAGCGTTGCATCGCCCTTGGAAAAGCACAGCCGCGCGATGGTGGTCACCGGGTCTGCTTCGTAGAAGGCCGAGACCGGGATCGCCGCGACCCCGGCCTCTTTCACCGCGCGCAGGCAGAAGTCGCGGTCGCCCTGGGCGATCCCGGAGCCGGCGAGGTCGACGTTGAGGAAATAGGTCCCCTGGCTGGGGAGCACCGCGAAGCCCTCGCGCTTCAACCCCTCGGTCAACCGGTCGCGCGAGCGCTCCAGCCCGCGCGGCATGTCGCGGAACCAGTCGGCCGAGTTCTCCAGGCCCCAGGCGACGGCCGCCTGCAGGTTGGGCGGCGTGGTGAAGGTCAGGAATTGGTGGGCGCGCGCCAAACTGTGGGTGAGGGCGGGCGCTGCGCAGAGGTAGCCCACCTTCCAGCCGGTGAGGCCGAACATCTTGCCGGCCGACCCGATCTTCACCGTCCGCTCGCGCATGCCCGGAAAGGCGATCAGCGGCCGGTGGCGCGCGTTCCCGAACACCACCTGCTCCCAGACCTCGTCGCAGATCGCCACCGCGTCGTGGGCGACGCAGAACTCGGCCAGCAGGGCCAGGTCCTCGTCCGGCAGCACCACACCCGTGGGGTTGACCGGGTTGTTCAGCACCACGAACCGCGTCCGTTCGCTGAACGCCGCCTCCAGCATGGCGCGGTCGAAGCGCCAGTGCGGCGGCGCCAGGTTCACCAGCTTGACCGTCCCGCCCGCCCGCCGGATCAGCGGCAGGTAGGCGTCGTAGAACGGCTGGAAGACGATCACCTCGTCGCCCGGCTCGATCAGGGCGAAGAAGCTGGCGGCCAGGGCCTCGGTCGCCCCGGAGGTGACGGTCACCTCGGTGGCCCAGTCCAGGTCCAGGCCCTGGTGGCGGCCATAGTGGTCGGCCACCGCCTGGCGCAGCTCCGGCAGGCCGGCCATGGGCGGATACTGGTTGTAGCCGGTCATCACCGCCTCGGCGGCCTTGGCGCGGACGGCCTCGGGCCCAGGATCGTCCGGGAAGCCCTGGCCCAGGTTCACCGCGCCGGTGGCGCGCGCGAGGCCCGACATCTCCTCGAAGATGGTGGTGGGCAGGCTTGAGAAAATCGCATTCGGCATTAGGTCGACATTGGCCGCAGACGGCGGCGCTGACCACCCCGGAGGGCCCATGGAGATCGTGGAGTTCCAGCCCCATCACGCCGAAGCCTTTCACCGGCTGAACGAGGCGTGGATATCGAAGTACTTCGCGCTGGAGGCAAAGGACCTCGAGGTGCTGACCGCCCCCCAGGCGAAGATCATCGACAAGGGCGGCCGCATCTTCATGGCGTTGAAGGACGGCGTGGCCGTGGGCTGCGCGGCCCTGCTGAAGATGGACGACGGCGGCTACGAGGTGGCCAAGATGACCGTGTCGGAGGACCTGCGCGGCTCGGGCCTGGGCCGTCGGCTCATGCAGCGCTGCATCGACGCCGGCGCGCAGATGGGGGCTACGCGCCTCTACCTTGAGACCAACTCGTCCTTGGGCCCGGCGCTGGGCCTCTATCGCGCCATGGGCTTCCGCGACCTCGCGCCCGTCGAGACGCCCTACGTGCGCGCCGACGTGTTCATGGAAAGACCCTACTGACCTCGCTTCTCTTGTTGCGAACGACTCGCAATAGCAATAGCGTCGGCCGGCTTCCCCCGGAGTCTGGCCATGCAAGACCTCAAGCCCCACGACGATCTCCTTCATGGCGAGCGGCTGCTGATCCGCACCGTCCGCCTGCTGGCCCTGGCCTCGCCCTGCCACAGCCTGAAGGCGCATTTCGAGGACGCCTGCGGCTGCGCCGGACAGTCGGCCTACCGGATGCTGGAGGCCTTCGTGCAGCAGCTCGGCCTGCGCGGCCGGCGCAGGGTGACGCTGTCGATCCCCGCCGATCCGCGGCTGACCGACGACGAGGCCCTGATCCTCGACGCCTTCGGCTGCGCCCAGGCCGAGGACTACCGGTCGCTGGACGAGCGGCTCACTGGCCTTCTCGGCGTCCCTCCGCCCTTCGCCGTGGGCGCCGCCGCCTGCACCGTGGCCGAGACCCTGGCGTTGAACGGCCTGATGCTGCGCGCACGGCCGGCCCCCGACGCCTTCATCCCGCAGGCGTGGGGGCAAGACGCCTGCCTGCGCATGGCGGCCGAGTAGGGCGCTACCGGCGGTCCCGGGCGAGGCGCAGGATCGCGCCGTTGCGATCGTCGGCGACCCAGATCGCCCCGTCCGTCGCCACCGCCAGCCCAACCGGCGCGCCCGCGGGACGCCGGCCCTTCACGGCCCGCCAGCCGGGCGTCAAGTCCAGCGGCTTGGAAGCCGTGGGCAGGCCGGCGGCGTCCAGCTCGTAGGCCAGCAGGCGTGAGCCGGTCGGCTGGTAGCCGTGCAGGCTGACGATCAGCCGGCCCGCCAGCTCCGGAAACATCGCGCCCCGATACTCGATCAGGTCCAGCGGCGCGCCGTGGGGCGGCAGCAGGCGCGCGGGCTTGCGGTAGGGCGCGCAGGCGACCTTCTTCGCCTTCCACGCCGGCGCCGGCTGGTTCGCGCCCATGCAGTAGGGCCAGCCGTAGTGGGCGCCGGCCTTGAGCACGTTCAGCTCCTCCGGCGGCCAGGCCGGGTCGGGGACGTCGATGCTGTTCTCGGCCTGGAGGATCGTTCCGGCCCTGGTCCGCACCATCGCCAGCGAGTTACGCAGGCCGCGGGCGAACACCGAAGGCTTGCTCGCCCATCGGCCCGCGCCCTCATAGCCGAAGCGCCAGACGGCCGCGTGGCGCTCGGCCTCGGCGCAGCGGGCCTCGCCGGGCTTCGGCGGGCACTGGTCGGACGGCGCGCCGACATTGACCAGCAGGCTGCCGTCGCCGTCGAAGATGAAGGCCGACAGCGGGTGGCGGTTTTCGTGCAGGCGGTTGTCGGGCAGGCCCTCGATGACGGGCGTGAGCGTGGCCTGCGGGTCGGTCGCGTCGGGATCGAAGCGGCGGATGCGGCTCATCTCGCCGAGGTAGACTTGGCCGTCCGGCCCCACGGCCAGGGTGTGTGGCAGGTCCAGCCCGGTCAGCAGGCGCCTCAAGGTGGGTTCGCCGCCGGGCTTCGGCGTCAGCCGCCAGACCGAGCCGCGGCCCGGATCCCAGGTGCCCAGGTCGACCACCAGCCAGTCGCCGCCCGGCAGCGCCAACAGGGTCCGTGGCATGTGGAGGGTGCGCTTCGAAGGCGGCAGGCCGGCGGGCGGCGGCGCCAGCACCAGGCCGGCGCAGAGGCCCTTCAGCGTCTCGATAGGCGCTCGGGCATAGCCGTCGCAGGTCCTGCCGTCGCGGGCGTAGCCCCATTGGGGCAGGGATTGCGCCTGCGCCGCGCCGCCGAGCAGCGCGAGCGCCAGGGCGGCGATCAGGCGGCGCATGAGGTCAGTGCTGGGTCGCCAGGACCACGCCGGTCAGCACGGCGCACCAGTGGGCGGCGGCGGCGGCCACCACGTGGCCGTGCCAGATGGCCCGCGAGAACTTCAGCCGCTTGTTCACGTAGAAGATCACGCCGGTCGAGTAGAGCACTCCGCCGGTCACCAGCAGGGCCAGGGCGTACCAGGCCAGGGTGTCGATCATCGGCTTCAGGGCTACGACCACCAGCCAGCCCATGATCAGGTAGACCACCACCCAGAACTTCCGGTCGATGCCCATCAGGAACAGTTTCCCCAGCGCGCCCAGGGCCGCGATGCTCCACACCGCCGCCGTCATGCCGGGGCCCCAGGCGCCGGGCAGGTTCAGGGTGAAGGGGGTGTAGGAGCCGGCGATCATCAGGAAGATGCCCGCGTGGTCCAGCCGACGCAGCACCGGCCGGTACTGGGGCTTGGCGAAGTTGTAGGCGGTCGAGAAGGACAGCATCGCCACGATGCCGGCGGCGTAGATCGAGACGCCCACGACCTGGCTGATCCGGCCGTTCATGACGGCCAGCGTCAACAGCACGATCCCGCCCACCAGGGCCAGCGTCAGGCCCATGACATGCACGACCAGGTCCGCGCATTTGGCGGCGGGGGTCGGGTAGTGGCGGGGCGGATAGGGGCGGTCGGTGGAGGTCATGGGAAACTCCCTAGACCCAATCCGTGTCACGCGCATGGCGGGCGCGTCCAGACCTCGTTCTGACGCACCTCGCAAATTCAGGCGCCATCCCGGCCTTGCGGCGCGCAAAGGCCGGGATGCACAGCCTGAGAGGCTACTCTTCCTTGACGCGCTTCTTGCGGAAGGAGGGGTTCAGGACCCGCTTGCGCAGGCGGATCGACTTCGGGGTCACCTCGACCAACTCGTCCTCCTCGATATAGGCGATCGCCTGTTCGAGGGTCGGGCGGCGCGGCGGGGTGAGGCGCACGGCCTCGTCCTTGCCGGAGGCGCGCACGTTGGTGAGCTGCTTGGCCTTCATCGGGTTGACGTCGAGGTCGTCGGACCGCGAGTTCTCGCCGATGATCATGCCCTGGTAGGTCTTCTCGCCGGCGCCCACGAACATGAAGCCCCGGTCCTCGAGGTTCCACAGGGCGAAGGCCGCGGTCTCGCCGTCGCCGTTGGAGACCAGCACGCCCTTGCGGCCGGCGTCGATGGGGCCCTTGTAGGGCTCGTAGTGGCTGAACACCCGGTTCAGCACGCCCGAGCCGCGCGTGTCGGTCAGGAACTCGCCCTGGTAGCCGATCAGCGAACGCGAGGGCGACATCAGGCTGATACGGGTCTTGCCCGCGCCCGACGGGCCCATGTCCTTCAGCTCGGCCTTCCGGGCCGACAGCTTCTCGATGACGATGCCGGTGAACTCGTCGTCCACATCGATCATGACCTCCTCGATCGGTTCCAGGCGCTCGCCGGTCTCGGGATCGGTCTGGAACACCACCCGCGGACGGCTGATGGACAGCTCGAAGCCTTCGCGGCGCATGCCCTCGATAAGCACGCCCAGCTGCAGTTCGCCGCGGCCGGCGACCTCGTAGGCGTCCTTGTCCGGCGTCTCGGTGACGCGGATGGCGACATTGGACTGGGCTTCCTTCTGCAGGCGCGCGGCGATCACGCGGCTCTGCACCTTGTCGCCCTCGCGGCCGGCCAGGGGGCTGTCGTTGACCGAAACGGTCATCGAGATGGTCGGCGGGTCGATCGGCTGCGCCGGCAGCGCCTCGGTGACTTCCATGGCGCAAAGCGTGTCGGCCACGGTCGCCTTGCTGAGGCCCGCGATGGCGACGATGTCGCCAGCCTCGGCGTCGTCGATCGGCTGGCGCTTCAGGCCCCGGAAGGCCAGCACCTTGGTGATCCGGCCCCGCTCGATCTCCTTGCCGTCCAGGCCGAGCGCGTGGATGGCCATGCCGGGGACGGCCTTGCCGCTCTCGATGCGCCCGGTGAGCAGGCGGCCCAGGAAGGGGTCGTTCTCGATCAGCACCGAGAGGATCTGGAACGGCTTGTCCTTGTTCGCGACCACCTTCGGCTCGGGCACGTGGCGCACGATCAGATCGAACAGCGGGGCCAGGTTGTCGTTGGGCTTGGCCAGGTCCATCGTGGCCCAGCCGTTCTTGCCCGACGCATAGATGTGCGGGAAGTCCAGTTGCTCGTCCGTGGCGCCCATGGCGGCGAACAGGTCGAAGGCGTCGTTCAGGATGCGGTCGGGATCGGCGTGCGGCCGGTCGACCTTGTTGAGGCAGAGGATGGGGCGCAGGCCCATCTTCAGCGCCTTGCCCAGCACGAACTTGGTCTGGGGCATGACGCCCTCTTCGGCGTCCACCAGGATGACGCAGCCGTCCACCATGCCGAGGATCCGCTCGACCTCGCCGCCGAAGTCGGCGTGGCCGGGGGTGTCGATGATGTTAATCCGGGTCTCGCCCGCCTCTCCGTGCCAAAGCACGCTCGTGCATTTGGCCAGGATGGTGATCCCGCGCTCGCGCTCCTGGTCATTGGAATCCATGGCGCGCTCGACCGTCGCCTCGTTGGCTCGGAAGACGCCGGACTGGGCCAGAAGCTGGTCCACGAGCGTGGTCTTGCCGTGGTCGACGTGGGCGATGATGGCGATATTTCGAAGCGACATGGCGCGGACGGTCTCTTTCAGAAGGCGCGCGCTTGTAAGGGAACCTGAGGCGCGCCGCCAGCCTGTTGTGCGCCGCACATAACGTCTCAGGCGAATGACGTAACGTGATATCCTGTTTTCACAGCGAAATCAGAAAAAATGAACGGGTGCGACACAAAAGTTTCTGCAGCGGCCCTTGCGTTTTTGTGCACTGCACATTAGCTTTTGGGTACGGGGCGTCGGTTTGACGCCTCCGCCCTTCCTGGGCGTTTCCTCCCTAATTGAACTGCCGCGCCCGATGGCGCGGCTTTTTTTTGGCCCGTCGCCTCCGCCGCCGCGCTATGGCCGGACCTGCCCGGGCCATCCCGAAGCCCAGGAAGCCCATCGCGGCGCATTCACCGTCCCCGGCTCGCGGCCGAGCGCCCAGCCGACCGTCTTCCAGACCAGGACGGTCGCCACGATCGAGGCGTAGCCGTCGACCGCGTAGTGCCACCCGAGGTGGACCGACGCCACCATGGTGAAGACGAGGAAGGCGCCAAACAGGGCCCCCAGCGCGGGGTGCGTGCGCAGCCCGAACAGGAAGAACAGGGCGGCCATCGAGACGTGCATCGACGGAAAGGCGGAGATCCCGGTGCCGATCACCGCCTGGCCCTCCATGGTGGCCTTCCAAAGCGCCTGCTGCTGCATCCAGACCGCCGGGGCGCTGGTGGCGAGATGGTCGGCCAGGTCGCGGAAACGCGGATCGCCCAGGACCTGCTCGTAGTAGATCGGGCCGGCCGACATGCCCGCGAGCGCCACCACATTGCCGAGCAGCACCCAACAGATGAAGTAGCTCCACATGTACTGGCGCTTGGTGGGCGTCAGGACCGCGATGGCCCCGACGATCACCAGCAGGGCGAACCAGGTCTCGTGATAGAGCTCCTCGATCCGGGCGTCGAAGGGGTCGAGAAACCGCAGATGGCGCCAGGGGTCCGCCCCATGGAGGGCGCGGTCGAGGTCGGCCAGCCAGCGGTCGGCGTAGAATGGCCGCAGCTGCGGCAGCAGCATCTTGATCGTCGAGAAGCTGGCCTTGAAGATCAGCATGCTGGCGGCGAGGGCGGCGGCGGCCAGCAACCGCGACGGCGGGAAGTGCCTGGCGACCGCCCCCACGCGGTCCTCTGCCCGCAGGGCCACGACCAGCATGGCCATCGCGAAGGAGCCTGCCAGGGTCATCGCGACCGGCGGGCCGATCTGCAGGTACATCATCGGCCGGAACCACTCCGGCCGGCCCATGGCGTGCGCCAGCGCGGCCGCGGCGCCGGTGACGGCGAGGACCACGGCGTGGAGGCGCCAGTCGTTCTTCAGCTCGGCTAGCACTTCGAGGCCCCCGACGTTACTCGGCGGGAGCCTCGCCGGGTCGCGCTAAGATTGCGTTACGCCACCACACGCAGGCCGGGCGACGCGGCCGTGAAAGGGGGCGGAACGTGGCGCCTGTGGGACACAACCTGCGGACGCGGGACCGTGGGATAGCCGATGATCGTGTCGAGGGCGGGGGCGGCGCTCAGCGCGAAGGACGCCAGCTTGCCGCTCATGGTCGCGCCCTCGAAGCTGCCCACGTTCAGGCCGGTATAGATCCAGTCGCCGGCCAGGGTCAGGTTGTCGAAGCCCGAGCCCCAGGCCTCAAGACGGCAATCGATGCTGCCGGGGGGCGAGGTGACGTATCGCTCCGTCGGGTCGATGTTGGCCCGCCAGAACTGGCTGTCGAAGCGCTGGACACCCTGGGCCGCGCGGTTCTGGGTGTCGACCAGCAGGTCGAAGTCCAGGCCGTTCGGGTCGCCCGCGGGGTTGTTGGCCCGCACGGTGGCGTTCGGCAGCATCGTGCCGATCGAGGTCTGCAGGTACTGGATGCACTGCGCCTTCACCCGCTCGCTCTGGCGGCGCGGATAGTCCGTGTCGCTGAACGGCGGCGGGGCCTCGTAGTCCGGCATCAGGCCGCAGAAGTACCAGAGCGCCTTGGGCTGGTTGTCCTTGGGCCAGCACTCCCATTTCAGCAGGTCGTGGAACTCGGCGTTGCCGTTCGGCGGGCAGAAGTAGGTGGCGCTGAGCGCCAGCTCGTTCTTCGCCGGGTCCAGCGGCTCGGACCAACCCATCTCGTACATGTCCTTGGAGAACCAGAGCTGCATGGCCTGGGTCTGCAGCGCCGGGATGTTGGCGACCATGTCACGCCAGGCCGGGCTCTCGGTGAGCAACTCCTTGCAGAGGTACGGAATGGCGCCCAGGGCGATGGCGAAGACGATCTGGTCGTAGTCGACGCCCTCGCGCAGGGTGTGGGGCGTCTTCAGGTGCGGGAAGGCCGCGTTCGGCCAGCCGTTCCAGTAGGATTCCAGATCGATGTTCGTGGCACGCAGGTACTCGCCCTCGACCAGTTGGTCGTAGTGCGGCTTGGACGGCCAGGAGGGCAGGCCCTTGACGTCGATCAGCGGGTGGTAGCCGGCCTCGGGGTCCTTCAGCGTGGCCTGGACGGTCATCTCGACGCCGCTGACCCGCTTGCCGTCGGCCGAGAGGCGCAGCGCCTCGACCTTGCGGAAGAACTCGAACTTCACGCCGCGGCGCTTCAGGACCTCATACATCGGGGCCACGACGGTCTCGCCGGTGCCGGCCGCGAAGCTCCAGATGACCGAGCCCATGTAGGCGGCGGACCGGAGCGTCCAGTCCAGGAAGGCGCCGGCGGCCATGCGGGCCGCGCGGCTCGTGTCGCCGTTGGGGCTCTGGTAGCAGATGTTGACGGTGGTCATGACCACCGGCGACTGCAGGGTGGCGGCGTGGATGCCGTGGCGGGTGAGCCAGTCGGTCCAGTTCTCCGGGTCGAGGATGTCGTAGCCGTTGACCTCGACGTTGTCGGTCAGGGCGCCGACGATGAGGGCGGCGTAGAAGTCCAGCGTCAGCAGCGCCTGGCGCAGGGTGTTGGCGTGCTCCGCGATCTTGGGCGCCAGGTGGTCGATGGCCTTGACCACGCCGGAGATGAAGCTGCGGGCGTCGGTGATCTCGCGCACCAGCGGATGGTTCGGCCCTTCGGACATCGGAATCGTGAGGGCCTGCTCGCGGGCCTTCTCCAGCAGCGCGGCGATACAGTCGCCGACGATCTTCGGCACCCCCGGCGTGGAGGTGAGCATCTCGGACACCTCCTCGATGATGGCGGCGATCGCGGTCTGGACGCCCTTGTAATAGGAGCCGTCGGTGGGCGGGATGTCGTTGGACGGCGCGCGGACTGGCCAAGGCTTCAGCCCGCCGTTCCGCCACTCCCACAGCATGGTGAAGTTGGACCCGAGGAAGGCCTCCTCGAAGGTGGCCAGCGGTTGGCCCGGCTCGCGGCCCAGCTCGGCGTAGACCTCGGACATCATCGGCAGGGCGTTGAAGTAGCTGCCCATGAAGCCGTGGATGCCGTGTTCCTCGATGCGCTCGTTGTCGCCGCGCGACGAAGCGCACTTGCCGCCGAGCCGCCAGCCCAGCTGATAGACGGTGATGTCGAAGCGTTCTTGCCAGCCCGGCTGGCTGGTGAGCTCGAAGGCGGTGGTAAGGCCGCCCATACCGCCGCCAAGTATCGCCACCTTCTGGCGCGTGTCTGCTTTGGACATGCTGTGTGTTCGGGGCCCGAACCCCGCTCCCGCCTAGGTTGTTGACCTAGGCACCCTGCCATCCAGACTTTTGCAGAGCCTTAACGAGGCGGTCGAGGTCGGCGGGCCGTACGAAGGGATGGCCGATCTTCAGGGCTTCGAGGGAATAGGCGGTGGCGTTGCTGCGACCGGGTCCGGCGCGATCCCGGGCCAGCCGCTCGCCGTCCTCGAGCGCGCGCTGCGCCTCGGCCTGCCGGCCCCCGGCGGCGTAGCAGGCGGCCAGGAGGTAGTGCAGGGGGAAGCGCTCGGGCCCGCGGGCGCAGGCGTCCGCGGCGTCGCGCGCGGCGCCCTCAAAGTCGCCGGCTACGAAGCGGGCGATGGCCTTGCTGCGGAACCACAGCCAGGTGTGGGGGTCGTTCGGGCTGGCTGCGATGGCGCGCTCCGAATAGGCGATGGCCTCCTCCGGCTGCCCGTCGAAGGCCAGCAGGCGACCCATCTCGCCCGACGCCGCGGCCAGGTAGGGGTTCAGCTCCAGGGCCCGTCGCTGTTCGGCCCTGGCCTCGGTCAGCCGTCCCATCATCGAGAGCACGACGCCCAGCGTGTAGTGGGCGAAGGCGTCGGCGCCGCCCGCCGAGACGGCGCGCAGCGCGATCCGATGCGCCTCGGCCACCGCGCCGGAGGGGTCCGCAGAGGTCCCGACCCAGACGTCGAACAGCTTGCAGTGGGCCAGGATCGCCAGGGCCGAGACGTCGCGTGGCTCGATTTCCAGGGCCTGTTCCAGCAAGGTTTCGGCCTTGCGGACGTCCTCGGCGGTGGAACGCCAGAAATGCCGCCGGCCCTGCACCAGCAGGCGCCAGAACTGCAGGCTGTGCTCGGGCGCGCTGAGCGCGCGGGCCTCCTCCCGCTCGAGGACGGCGGGCTCCACGGTGCCGATGATCGAGGTGGTGATCTCGCCCAGCATGGCGAACAGGTCGGCCATCGGCCGGTCGTAGCGGGCTGACCACGCGCTGGTCTCGTCGGAGCCCTGTATCAGGTCCACCGAGACCCGGACCGTGCCGCCCAGGCTGCGCACCTTGCCGTCGAGCACATAATCGACGCCCAGCCGGGCGCAGATCGCGCCGGGCGGATGGCCGGCGACGTCGGAATGGAGCAAAGCCTGCCGGGGCGTGAGCGACAGGAGGGGCGATTTGGCCAGGCCCGCGGTCAGCTCGTCGGCGAGGGCCTCGGCGAACCAGGCCTGCTCCTCGTCGCCCGGCGCATGGGTGAACTCGAGGACCACGAGGCGGGGCCGCGCATTGCCGGCGGACCTCGCGCCCGATTTCGCCGCGGGCGCCGCGTCGCGCGTCGGCGTCGCCAGCCGGTAGCCCACCCGCGGGATCGTCTCGACGGCGAAGGCGCCGCCGCTGCGGTCCGCCAGCCGGCGCAGTTTCATCATGACCAGCGTGATGGCGTCCTCGCCGACCACGCGGCCGTCCCAGCAGGTGGCGATCAGGTCGTCGCGGCTGACCACCGCGCCCCCGGCCTGGGCCAGGGCCACCAGGGTCTGCATGACGCGCGGCTGCAGGATCTCGCGACCCAGCGGCGACACCACCTCGCAGGTGGGTGGACGCACTTCCAGCGTCCCCAACGAAAACGCAGGCTGGTGGGCCAGCTGCATCGAACCCCCGGTCCCGTCCAATCGGCGAACGCGGCGCTATCGCCTCATCAACACATCGACGGCCTTGGCCCTTAGCACAACCGAGAAGGGTCGCCATCGCCGAGACACGCCACCGACCGTAGAAAGATCGGCTTCTGCTCGGGGAAAGATCGGTTGGCGGGCCTGTCGGCGCAAGCCGGTTACTGGTCTTTTAAAGCAGGGTTTCGACCCCTTTCCAGGACCGAAGGCGACCCGACAACCCCGCCCTCACGTCCTGGGCCCGACGCCGACGCCGCCTCCCGCTGGCGTCAAGGTCGGGGCGGCGATCGTCATGTCGCAGCGAGGGTCGTCGAAACTCCTCCCGGGGCTCTCTCCGAGCGGGCTCAGGCTCGTTCGGTGCGGGCCGGCCGCGGCGGCCTGGGGAGGCGCCTCGGCAGGCTTGTTCTCCCGGAGAGGGCTTGGTGGGATCTCTGACCCCTCGAGCATCTTCCTTGGCCCCCGATCCCGGTCGGGATCGGGGGTCTCCTTTTGGGGGTCGATCTCGCTTGCTAGGCCGCCCGCAGCGCCGACCAGTCCGCCGCCGCCAGCGCGCGCGTGAGCTGCTCGACGTCGTTGCGCAGCCGCTCGAAGCCCGAGGTCGGCGCCAGCGTCGCCTCGTCCAGGTAGAGGCCCCGGTTGATCTCCACCTGCAGGGCGTGGGCGCGGCGGTGCGGCTGGCCGTAGTGCTCGGTCGTATAGCCGCCGGCGTAAGGGGTATTGCGCGTCACCCGATAACCCATCCCCTCGAGTTCGCGCTCGACGCGGGTGGGCAGAACCCCGGCGCAGGCGGCGCCGAAGCGGTCGCCCAGGACGATATCGCAGGCACGCTCGCGGCCGGCGGCCTTGGCGGCGGCGGCCGGCATGGAGTGCCAATCCACGAGGATCGCGAAGCCGTGGGCGGCCTGGGCCTCGGCCATCAGGCCGGCGAGCGCCTCGTGATAGGGTCGGTGCGCGCCCTCGATCCGCCGGCGCGCCTCGGCGAAGGTCAGCTTGCGGCGATAGATCTCCTGGCCTTCCGAGACCACCCGGGCGATGGCGCCCAGGCCGGCCGCCACGCGCGCCGTGCGCGCCCGGGCGAATTCCGGGAGCTGGTCGGAGAACATCCCAGGGTCCAGCTCGAACGGCTCGCGGTTCAGGTCGATGTAGGCGCGGGCGAAATTGGCGGTGATCACCGCGGCGCCGTGGCCCGGCGCCTGGGCGATCAGGTCGTCGACGAAGGCGTCCTCGGATCGGCGGATGCTGACGGCGTCCAGGGCCGCCGCCGACATCATGTCCTCGGGGTAGAGGCGGCCCGAATGCGGCGAGGCGAACACCAGCGGCGTGGGCGGGGCCCCCGCGGGCCCGGCCCGGCGCACCTCGAACGCAGGACCGATGTCGGGGGCGATTCCAGGCAGTGGCTCCAGCGCGTTCATCGCCTGCATAGAACGCCGCCTTGCCCCCCAGCGTCAAACGACCTTCATTCGGTCTTTACCCTTCGATAGCTATTGTCCCCGCCCAAGCGTTCAGCAAATCGCCATGTCCCGCATCCTCCTCGCCGAAGACGACGACTCCCTCCGTGGCTTCCTGGCCCGCGCGCTCGAACGCGCCGGCCATGAGGTGACCGCGTGCGCCGACGGCGAGGAAGCCGTGACCTTCCTCGACGAGCCGTGGGACCTGTTGCTCACCGACATCGTCATGCCGGGCCTCGACGGCATCGAGGTGGCCCGCCAGGCCGCCGCCCGCCACCCGGGCCTGCGCATCATGTTCATCACGGGATTCGCGGCGGTCGCGCTGGCCGCCGGCGAGAAGGCTCCGGCCGGGGCCAAGGTGCTGTCCAAGCCGATCCACCTGCGCGAGATCGTCTCCGAGGTGGAGCGGATGATCGCCGCCTAGAAAAAGCCGCCTGCGGCCCCGCTTGCTAAGGGCAGGGCCGATCTGTATATCCCCGCCTTCCCGAAGGTACGGACGTGTAGCTCAGCGGGAGAGCACCTCGTTGACATCGAGGGGGTCACAGGTTCAATCCCTGTCACGTCCACCATCCTTTCCTTCACAAATTCAAATGTCTGCTGGGCTTCGGATGTGGTGGCCGCGGCTCAGGCCCGCCGTCGCCGATAGGCTCCGGCTCGCCTGGGAGGAGTGTCGGGCACTCGCCCTATGGACGAGGCCGGCGTTTCGGCAGTTCGCGCACAACGCGAACGAGCTTGGCCTTGGCCGGCGATAACCTTAACACTCCATAATAGGCCATCGCGGCTCCCCACGGGGATGGGGACGGGGAAAGTATCATGATCAAGACGTCCGCCTTCGCGGCGATGTCGCTTGCGCTGAGCGTCATGGCGACGCCGGCGCTGGCCACCGACTGGGACCTTGTCGACTGGAACGGCGAGCAGGTGTGGGGCGCGGAGTGGACCGCGTCGACCAAGCTCACCTGGGACTCCACGACCGGCGTGAACGCCTGGTACCGGATCTATTTCGAGGGCTACACCGAGAGCTACATGAACGGGAACGAAGTTCTCCCGGGCCTGGCCTCGAGCGTGCTCTACAAGCTGACGAGCATCAGCGCCGACAAGAAGTCCTGGACCTTCGACTACGTGGTCGAGAATGCGTCGAACCAATGGGTCGACGAATCCCAGGTGGCGGAAATCGCCTTCGACGTGAACGGCAAGAAGAACGGCTCCACCAAGCAGTTCGGCGGCGCCGTGATCCTCGACGGCGAGTATCGCACGGTCGGCAAGGGCGACTTCGACCCGACCAACAACTATCTGGTCGATGACGTCTTCGACGTCTGCCTGACCACCAAGAACCTCGCCTGGTATCAAAGCACCAACACCTCGAACACCTGCGATCCCGGCACGAGCGCCGGGCCGGAGATCGGCGAGACCGTGGACGGCACCTTCAAGCTGACCTTCAACAGCGCCATCGACACGCTGAGCTTCTACAATCCGATCGTGGCCTACGAGAACGTCGAGTACGACGTCCCCACCAGCAGGTCCTCCAAGGGCGGCAGCTACTACTACGGGCACCAGCACTATCCGGGCTGCGGCGACCAGGACGATCCGGGTTATGGCCTTCCGGTCGCCTACGTGCCCGAGCCGGCCACCTGGGCCATGATGATCATGGGCTTCGGCGCCGCCGGCACGGCGCTTCGGACCCGCCGCCGCCTGGCGGCCTAAACGATCCACCAGCGCGACTTCACGGCGGCGGGACCTCCCGCCGCCGTTTTCCTTGTCAGAACAGCCCCGCCACCAGGTTGATCGCCAGGGCGAGGATCAGGGTGTTGAACACGAAGGCGATCAGGCTGTGGACCGTGCCCACGCGGCGCATCGCCTTGGCCGTGAAGGCGATGTCGGCGGTCTGCGACGCCACGCCGATAACGATCGAGAAGTGCAGGAAGTCCCAGTAGTCCGGGGCCTCGCCGCCCGGAAAGGCGAGGCCGCCCGCATCCTCGCCGGTCTGCGGATCGGCGGCGTAGAATTCGTGGGCGTAGTGCAGGGCCAAGACCATCTGCATCACCAGCCAGGAGCCGACGACGGTGACGAAGGCCGCGGCCACGCGCACCGCCTTCTCCAGCCCCTGGTCGTGCTGCGCCTGGGACAGCTCCATGCCGGCGGCGGCGAGGCTCGCGCCGCAGGCCGCAAGGACCAGCAGGAGGATCACGGCCTGGCCCTCGTCCTGCCCGGCCGCCCGGGCGCGGATCTCGTCCGGCCCTTCGCGGGTGATCGCGCTCAGCGTCAGGCCCAGGTAGAGCGCGCAGAAGGCGTCCCAGCCGGCGATCGCGCAGGACGACGCGCTGAACCGCGGTGCGAGAAGGGCGCAGGTGACGCCCACGGCCAGCCCCATCCCCAGCGCCGTGCTAAGGCGCGGCCGGACCATGAAGGCCCTCGGCCCCAGGCGCCAGCGGCCGGTGCGGGCGGTCGGAGTCTGGCTCATCGCAGCGGCATTTCCAGCACCAGGCGGTTGCGCCCGGCCCGGCGGCCATACGCGGCGACCCGGCTCCACGCGCGCATCAGCTCAAGGCCGGCGCCGCCGCCGCGATCGATGTTGGGACCGCCGAACGCCGCCGTGCGCGGGTCGAACACGCGGCCGGCGTCGGTCACGGTGATGCGGATCAGGCCCTCGCCGCGCGCCAGTCGCAGTCCGATCCGGCTGCCCGCGGGTGGCTCGCCGTGCTCCACGACGTTGGCGACCCATTCCTCGACGATGATGGCCAGTCGTTCGGCGGCGTCGCGGCCCAGGCCCGTACGCTGGACGAACGACCGCGCCGCCGCCAGGGCGCCCGCCACGGCGCCCCGTCCGGCCGGCAGCCGCGCGTGGACGACAGCTTGGGATTGGGCAAGGGGGCGGAGCTGGGCTATGACAGAACCGTGTTTCAGGGAGGCGCGGATGCGCGGAGCTTTGGTCGCAGGATTGCTGATGGTCGCGGCGCTGTCGACGCCAGGCTTGGCCTTGGCCGAGATCGGTCGGATCAAGAGCGTGACGGGCACGGCCTCGGTGGTGCGCGGCAAGGCCGTGACGCCCGCCGCGGCGGGCTATCAGCTGCTGGTCAGCGACGTGCTGACCACGGGCGGCAACGGCCGGATCGGGATCACCTTCATCGACAACAGCCGCTTCGCCGTCGGCCCCAACAGCCGTGTGGCGCTCAGCCAGTTCGAGTTCGACGACACCACTCACAAGGGCAAGTCGCTGACCACGGTCGATCGTGGAACCCTGGGCGTGGTCTCCGGCCAGATCGCCAAGGAGAACAAGGACGCGATGAAGGTGCGCACGCCCACCTCGCTGCTGGCGGCGCGCGGCACGACCTTCGTGGTCGAAGTGAAGTGAGGCTGGCGGCTGCGCTGGCGCTCGCCGGCCTGCTCTGCGGTTGCGCCACCTCGGACGTGACGCTGCTGAACGACGCCGGCAGCGACAGGTCCGGCTCGGTGGCGGTGCTCGACCCCGAGACGGGCCGGGAGGTGGGCGCCCTCACCGCCGGTGACACGCGCGCCCGGCTGGGCGGCAAGGCCGTCAGGGCCAAGCCGGTGAAGACCGGATTCTGGAAGAACCTGATGGGCTTCGTTCCCTTCGAGCCGCGGGCCTATGTGATGTACTTCGTCGAGGGCTCCACCGACCTGACGCCGGAATCGATGCCGATCCTGGAGGCTCTGCGGCGCGCCGCCGACGCCAACTCGGAAGTCCAGATCACCGGGCACACCGACACCACGGGCAGTGACGAGACCAACGACAAGCTGTCCTACGACCGGGCGGTCGAGATTCGCGCAGCCCTGGTGAAGCAGGGCCTGCCGTTCGAGAACGCCAAGGTGACCGGCCGGGGCGAGCGTGAGCTTCGCGTGCCCACCGACGACGAGGTCAGCGAGCCGGCCAACCGCCGGGTCGAGGTCATCCTCCGCTAGGCGGCAGGGCGCAACCGCACGGCCATCACGGTGAGGTCGTCGCTGGGCTCGCCGCCCGCTTCGAAGGCGCGCACCCGGTCCACCACGCCGTCCACCATGCCGGCCAGGGTCGGGGCCCGCGAGGCCTGGCTCAGGGCGTCAAACACCTGCTGGCGGCTGAACAGCGCGCCGGTCGGGTCCTGCGCCTCGGTCAGGCCGTCGGTAAAGGCCACCAGCACCTCGCCGGGCGCCAGGCGATCGGTCTCCTGCGGATAGGGGAAGGCCTCGTCGACGCAGAGCGGCGGGCCGCCGTCCAGCTTCAGCTCCCGCACGGTCCCGTCCACGCCCACGACCAGGGGATTCTCGTGGCCCGCGCAGCACAGGTCGAGCCGCCCGTCGGCGGGGTGCAGCACACCCACCAGCAGGGAGACGGCCATGGCCTGGCGGTTGTCGCGCGACAGCTCGGCGTTGATCTCGCGCACCGCGGCCTCGAGGCTGGTGCTGGGCCGCATCAGCAGGCTGCGCGACAGCGCCTTGGAGAGCGCCATGAACAGCGAGGCCGGCACGCCCTTGCCGGTGACGTCGCCGACCAGGAAGCAGACCCGGCCGTCATCGAACAGGAAAGCGTCGTAGAGGTCCCCGCCCACGGTCTTGGCCGATTGCACCACCGCGTCGATCTCCACGGCGGGCGAGATCCGGTCCAGCTCGGCGCGGGGCAGCAGCATGCCCGACTGGATTTCGCTGGCGGCCGCCAGCTCGCCCGAGATCCGCGCGGCGCTGAGGCGCTCCTCCTCCAGGTCGCCGCGAAGCCGGGCCTGCACGCGCCGGCCCTCCACAAACAGCAGGGCGACCATCACGGCCGAGTTCGCGGCGCCGGGCGCCAACATCGGAAAGGGGTCCAGCAGCAGGTTGTTCTGGAAGGCGACCCAGCTGGCGCCGAACGCCAGCGCGATTTCGACCGCGGCTCCGACCAGGACCGGCCCCATGGGCGCACGTGGCACGCCCAGGAACGAGATCATCACCAGCGCGAATCCGATTCCCCACTCGACGGGCGCCGCCCACGCCGGGCGGCGCAACGCCGTGCCGCGCAGGATCGAGTCCACCGCCTGGGCCTGGACATAGACCCCGTAGATCGCCTTGGCCCGCGGGGTGCTGGTGACGTCCGAGGTGCCCGCGCTCGCCAGTCCGATGATGACGATCTGGTCCTTGAACTGGTCCGGTCTCTGGCCCTGGCGCAGCACGTCGACGGCCGAGGTGGTCTGGGTCTTCCGCCAGTCGCCGAAGCGCAGCAGCAACTGGCCGTCCGGTCCGGCGGGAACCCGGTGGGACCCGACCTTCACGCCGTCCAGTTGACGCCTGTCGCCCTGCAGCTCGACCTGATCGACTCCCTCGGCCACGCGCACCAGTTCGACGGCGAAGCCCGGGGTCAGGTGGCCGGCCGCCCTGGCGAACAGCGGCACGCGGCGGACCAGGCCGTCGGAATCGCGGTCGCCGTTGACCAGGCCGTGGCCCAGGGGCGCGCCGTCCAGGATGGGGATGTTGGCTACCACCGCCGGGAAGGTCAGGGTCTCTTCGGGGACCGCGCCGACGAACTTCGCCTCGGGCGGCAGGGGCGGGGGTGCGCCGTCCAGCCGGTCGAAGGATTCCTCGGTCACGCCCGCCCGGGCCAGCACCACGGGACTGCGGCCGATCACCCGGGCGAACACCGCGTCCATGGACGGCAGGCTCTGGATCTCCTGCGACACGCCGGCGGGGAGCTCGTTGTAGATGCTGGTGAATTCCGAGGGCGCCAGGCGATCGGGCTCGGGGAACAGCATGTCGAAGCCGATGACGGCCGCGCCCCGCTCCGAGATCTGCTCCACCAGCCGGGCCAGATAGAACCGCGTCCAGGGCCAACCGCCCACGTCGCGCAGGCTGTCGGCGTCGATCACCACCACATGCACCCGGCGCGACACGTCGGGACCGGGGGCGATGTTCTGGAACAGGTCATAGAGCGGCTGGCGCACCAGATGGCCGCCGAACAGCACCATGAGCGCCACGGCGAGGGCCGCGCCCAGGCCGGCGATCCGGACGCGAAGCTTCGCCCCGGCGTCCAGGTCGCTTAAGGCGTCAGACAGCGACCTCGAGTCCGTCATAGGCGCAGATCACCTCCAGTGCAGGCCGATCGGCGCGGACCAGCTCCTCGTAGCGGACGGTCTCAGCGTGCATGCGCTGGATGTCGGCGTCCGTATAGGTTGGTTCGTGGTGAAAGAGGGCCAGTCTCTTGGCCCGGGCGGCGTGGCAGAGGTCCACCGCCACGACGTTGGACGAATGGCCCCAGTCCTGCTTCAGGCTGACGGTGTCGCCCAGCGAATACATGGTGTCGCAGATCACCAGGTCGGCGTTGGCGAAGAAGGCCTCGAACGCGGCCTCCGCGTCCATGTTGTCGACCTTGTGCTCGCTGTCGGTGGAATAGATCGCCGCGCGACCGCTCTTCTCGAACCGGAAGCCATAGGAATCGTGGCTGTGGTGCTGGGCCACCAGGGTGACCGTGACGCCGCCCACTTCGAATGCTTCGCCCGGCGGGTGGACGATGAACTCGAACTTCGCGCGCAGCCAGTCGAAGGGCACGGGGAAGGAGATCTCCTCCTGCTGCCGGCGCAGGGCGGTCTCCGCGTCGGTGTGGCCCGAATGGACGACGATGGTCGCATTGGGATTGAAGGCCGGCCCGAAGAACGGGAAGCCCATGATGTGGTCCCAGTGCAGGTGCGAGAGGAAGAAGTGGTAGACGGGCGGATGGCCGCCCGCGATCCGGCGGAACGAGTCGATGCCGAATTCGCGCACCCCCGAGCCCATGTCGCAGACCAGGAAGGCTCCATCGGCGCCCTCGATCTCGACGCACGAGCTGGCGCCGCCGTACGAGCCGTAGGTCGCGAAGTCCAGGTTCGCCCTGGCGAAGGCGTCGGCCTCGGCCTCGTCGGCGAACTGGCGCCCGCCGGCGGCGACCAGGGCATGGGCGATCTTGGCCTGGATCGCGCCGGCCCGCTGCGCCACCGGCAGGGAGCCGCGCGTACCCCAGAAGCGTACCAGCATTGTCGAAGCCCCTCCCGCCGCCGCTCAGGCGTCCGAATCGACGTCGTCGACGATCTTGAAAAGCTTGTCGTAGCGGCTGATCGCGAAAATCTCCCGCATCCGGTCGTTGGGTGCGGCCAGGGTGATGGGCGTGGCCTCGCCGGCCTCGCGCCGCGCGATAGTCAGCGCCCGCAGGCCGCGGGACGACATGTAGTCCAGGCCGCTGAGGTCGATGATCAACGGCGCGCCCGCGGCGATGGCCTGGCGCACCGCGGCGATCAGGTGGGCGGAGAACGCCTCCCAGGTGGTCTCGTCGACGCGTCCCGTGGGCTCGCCCACCAGCCTGCCGCCCGCGTCGCGAACCTGCCAACCCAGATCCATCCAAGACCCCCGACCCGCGCGCCCGTCACAAACCGGGAGCGCCGGACCAAACTGAAGGCGCCGCTTGTGACGGCGCAACAGGATTCGCGCCTCGGGGGCAGTAACCCCCGCAACCGGCGGCCAGGGCCGTCCGGCGGGGCCTCCTGGACCACCTCGAGCCGGACCCGGCGGCGGGCCTGGCCGCAGTTTTCGAAGACAAGGCGCCTTGGGAGACGGGACGTGTGACGCCTAAAAAACGCACAATCCCTTATGCCGCAAGGTGTTGCGCGAACGCTGCTCCCTCGCCTCTCGTTGACAGAACAATGAAATTCCTGTGGCGGATCTGAAACAATAGGCCTCAATATCCCTCCACTCAGGCTGGCCCGCCAACAGAGGCTGCCGAGGGGAGGAAAAATCTATGTCCAAAGGCAGGTTCTTCTGCAGCGCATCCGTGCTGGCCGCCGCTGTGGCGTTCGGCGCGTCAGGCCAGGCGATGGCCCAAGCCACACAGTCCGCGGCCACCGAGATCGGCGAGGTCGTCGTCACCGGTTCGTTCATCCGCGGCACCCCTGAGGACGCCGCCCTGCCGGTGGACGTCATCGGCGCCGACGAACTGCAGAAGCAAGGCAATCCCAGCCCCGTCGAGCTGATGAAGTCCCTGACCGTCTCCAACGGCGTGCTGGGCGACACCAACCAGTTCGACTCGCGGGCGCAGGGCGCGGAGGGTTCGGCCACCATCAACCTGCGGGGCCTGGGGCCGGCGCGGACATTGGTGCTCTGGAACGGTCGCCGGCTGGTCAATGCGCCGACCCTGAACGGGGCTTCCCCCGACCTGAACGTGCTGCCCTTCGCCGCGGTGGGACGCATCGAGGTCCTCAAGGATGGCGCCGCGGCCACCTATGGCTCCGACGCCATCGCCGGGGTGGTGAACTTCATCTCGCGGAAGAACACCGACGGCCTCGAGGTCTCCGGTTCCTACAAATACATCGACAACGCCTCCGGCGACTGGGACGGCCACGCCGTGTGGGGCAAGCAGTGGGGCGACCTGAGCCTGCTGCTCACCGGCGAGTACCACTACAAGTCCAAGCTGACGGTCGGCGAGCGCAAGTTCACCCAGCCCGGCTACTTCGTCAGTCCGGAAACCGGCTTCTCGTCCGGCAACGCGACCACGGCTTTCGTCCCGCTGGGGCCCGGTTCGCTCGTGGGCTCGCCCGCGCCATTCACGCCGCTCGCCGGCCCGCAGCGTGATACGGGCTGCGCGCCCCTGGGCGGCCTGCCGTCGTTCAGCGGCACGACGCCCACCTGCCTCTTCAACTATACGCCGTACGATAACATCCAGGAGACCGAGGAGCGGTTCCAGCTCTACGCGGAACTGGACTACGATCTGGGTGAAAACACCAAGCTCCACCTGGAAGGCCTCTACGCCGAGACCGATACGCCGGACTGGCACACCTCGCCGTCCTACCTGGCCTTGCAGGTGCCGACGGCGACCACCAACCCGGCCTTCACCTCCGGACTGAGCGCCGGCTACTTCGTCCCCGCCAGCAATCCCGGCTTCGCGCTTTACCGATCGCAGAACCCGACGCAGATCTCCGCGGCCGCCACCGGCGCCTATATTCCGGGTGTGCTCTACCGGCCCTTGGCCATGGGCGGGAACCCGCTCTTCGGCGATGGCTCCTCGACCGGCAGCCGCAAGTTCGAGGCCTACCGCGTCTCGGGCGGGATCTCCGGCAAGTTCGGGCCGGACATCGGCTACGACCTGAGCGCCACCTACATGCGCGAGGACCTGACCCGGATCGGCTACGATACGATCGTCAGCCGATTCCAGCTGGCGCTTCGCGGCCTCGGCGGACCGAACTGCAACATCGCCACCGGCACGCCGGGCGTGGGTGGGTGCCAGTATTTCAATCCGTTCTCGAACGCGATCCAGTCGAACTACATCACCGGCCAGACCAACCCGAACTACTCGGCCTCGGTCGCCAACAGCCCGGATCTGATCAGCTGGTTCTTCCAGCCCACCCGGGTGGACGTCGCGACGAAGGTGTTCGTCACCGACCTGGTGTTCAACGGCGAGCTTCCCGGACTGGAGCTGGGCGGCGGGGCCGTCGGCTGGGCGTTCGGCGGGCAGTATCGCAAGCAGTGGTACCAGGCCGACTACGACGCCTTCTCGGACCTGACGGTCACGCCGTGCATCGACACGCCGGTGAACGGCACGACGAACTGCACCGTGCGCAATGGGCCGTACATGTTCCTCGGCGGCGGCACGCCCGCGGACCTCTCGGGCGACAACTGGGGCGCCTTCGCCGAGGTCAGCCTGCCGTTCACGGACAACTTCCAGATCCAGGGCGCCGCCCGGTTCGAGGATTACGGCTCAAAGGGCGGTTCGACGTTCAATCCCAAGGTCTCGGCCCGTTGGCAGATTTCCGAGGTCTTCGCGGTTCGCGGCTCTATCGGCACGACGTTCCGCGCGCCGCCGCTCACTTCGCTGGACCCGGGACAGGTGACTAGCCTGCAGTTCCTGGGCGGCGCCTTCCGCGCCGTCGACGTGGTGGGCAATCCCGGGCTCGACCCCGAAAAGGCGACCACCTATTCGGTCGGGGCCATCGTGCGGTCCGGGCCGTTCCGCGCGACGCTCGACTACTGGAACTTCGACTTCAAGAATCCCCTGGTGACCGAGCCGGTGGGCGGCATCTTCGCCACCCTGTTCCCGACGGGCACGGGAACCGGCAATTGCGGCGCCGCGGCGCTCGCCGGTCTGCAGTCGCGCTTCACGTTCAACGGCGTCTGC
Source organism: Phenylobacterium sp. (assembly GCF_004297125.1). Taxonomy (GTDB): domain Bacteria; phylum Pseudomonadota; class Alphaproteobacteria; order Caulobacterales; family Caulobacteraceae; genus Phenylobacterium. Next base: position 99,795 of record NZ_SCVD01000040.1, read on the forward strand.
AGCGTGGCGAACCTGTCGCGGATCCGCACCCAGGCCATCAACGGACCGGGCGTGAAGACCGACGGCATCGACATCCTGGCGACCTTCGACGTCGATGACTTCTTCGGCGCCAAGCTGCAGTTCGGGACGTCGGTGACCTATGTGCATAAGTACAAGGTCGAGGCCACGACGGTCGAGGGCGTGACCGTCTCGCCTGCCTTCAACGGCGTCGGCAAGCTGAATTACCAGACGCAGATCTACCCGATCCCCGAGTGGAAGGGTCAGTTCTACGTCGAGTACGCGCGCGACATCCATACGGCGCGCGTGACGATGAATGCAGTCGACAGCTACGTCGATCAGCGGACTTCGCCGTTCCCGCCCAACGTCGTGCGCAACGGGGCCAACGCGGCGGTCCCGCTGACCAATGCGGGCCAGAAGATCAAGACCCAGACCACGTTCGACTTCACCTACCGGGCGATCCTGCCGTGGGACACTACCGTCGTGGCGACCGTCGACAACATCTTCGACGAGGATCCGTCGTTCGCGCGCCTCGACCTCGGCTACGACCCGTTCACCGGCGGGGCGCTGGGCCGGACCTACAAGCTCACCGTGACCAAGAAGTTCTAGCTCGCAGCCCCAAGCTGCATCGCCTGGGCGCCGTCGGCCTTGCCGGCGGCGTCCTTCTTTTGGGTGGGCCCCGCCAAACCCCCACTTCGAAAACGATCTGGCGGATGCGACCTCGCGGAGGTTGCGAAACGATACCAAAGTGCCGAGATTCATGGCGGCGATGTTTTCATATAACATGTTGATTTTTCTAAATATATATCAGGATCAAGCGTTGCAATAACGGTGATGTGATTCAGAATTTCGGTACGGTGCGCGAGGAATTCGCTAGCGCGCGGAGAGAAGCCGGATGATCATCTTTCCGCCAAGGTCACGGAATCCGCGCGCCAGATGCGGGTCGGGCCTTCGGGGAGGAAAACCTATGAACAGACGCAGCACCCTCTGCGGCGGCTCGATGCTGGCCGTCGTCTTTTCGCTCGGTCTCGCCAGCGCCGCCTCGGCCCAGCCCGGCCAGACCACACCATCCGAAGTCGAGGAAGTCGTCGTCACCGGCTCATTCATCGCCGGGACGCCCGAAGACGCCGCCATGCCGGTGGACGTCCTCTCCAGCGCGGACCTGGAGAAACAGGGCTCGCCCTCGATCGTCCAGCTGGTGAAGACCATCACTTCGTCCCAGTCCTCGCTGGGCGAGAGCAACCGCTACAACGGCGGCGCGGGCACGGCGACCATCAACCTGCGCGGCTTCGGAGCGGCGCGGACCCTGACCCTGATGAACGGACGGCGGCTGGCGGACAGCCCGGCGGCGGCGTTCCAGGGCGGCGGCGCGAACCTGAACTTCGTCCCCACGGCGGCGGTGGGGCGGATCGAGATCCTGAAGGACGGCGCGGCCGCCACCTACGGCTCCGACGCGATCGGCGGGGTCGTGAACTTCATCACCCGCAAGGACCTCGACGGCTTCGAGGTGGACGGCGAATACGCCCTGATCGACGGCTCGAACGGCGACTACAGCGCCAATGCCGCCTGGGGGAAGAAGTTCGAGAACGGCAACGTCCTGCTCACCGCCGGCTACCGGCACCGCTCGCGGCTCGACATCCACGAACGCGACTTCGCGCTCAAGCCCTTCGACTTCGCCGGCTCCTCCGGCGCGGCGGGCTTCACCGGCGCGGCCAACCCCGGCTTCTACGTGGCGGGCGCCACGGCGTTCCGCGACAACGGTTGCGCGGAGCTTGGCGGCACGCTGACCCGGTCCGTCACCTTCGCCAATCCGCTGGCCGGACAGCCGAACCAGGCGGCGACCGTGGCCTTCGCGGTGCCGGTCAACGCCAACCTGCCCCAGACCTCAGGCGTCGCCACCACCTGCCGCTTCCAGTTTTCCAACTTCAACGACCTGGTGAACCGCGAGGACCACTACCAGCTCTACGGCGAGGTGAACTTCGACCTGTCGGAGAACATGTCGTTCCACGGCGAGGTGGCCTGGACCAAGAACGACACGCCCGTGCAACGCCTGTCGCCGGCCAACCTGACGGCGCAGTATCCGTCGCCGGTGTCGGTGGGGGGCACGTCCTTCTCCCCCGGCGTTCCCAGCGGCCCGAACCTGGCGGTGCCGTTCAACGTGCCGGTCAACAACCCGGGCTTCCTGGCGCTCGTCAACGACTGCCGCGCCCCGCTCACGGCGACCGAATGCGCCGCGATCCGCGCCGGCGCGTTCAGCACCACGGGCGCCCAGGCCGGATCGCCCGGGGGCGCGCGCGGCGTCGACATCGTCCAGCTCGGCTGGCGAGCTCTGGCGTTCGGCGGCAACCCGTCGTTCCCGGACGGGGCGGACCACCAGTCGATCGTCAACGACGCCTATCGGATCTCCGGCGGGCTCAAGGGTACGATCTTCGGCGGCGTCAGCTACGACACCGCGCTCACCTTCATGGAGCAGAAGAACACCTCGAACACGAACGACATCCTGGTGAAGAACCTGCAGCTCGCGCTGCGCGGCTTCGGCAGCCAGGCCGGCGCGGCCAATTCCTGCACCGCCGCCGAGACCGCCAACTACACGACGGGCGCCGGCAACGCGGCCCTCGGGTGCCACTTCTTCAATCCGTTCAGCAACGCCGTCGCCACCAGCGCGGTAAACGGAGCGGCGAACCCCTACTTCAACTCGGCCGTGGCCAACGATCCGCTCGTCGTGGCGGGCCTGTTCGGCAACTACACCAATGTGCTGACCAACCAGATCCTGGTGGCCGACATGGTGTTCTCCGGCGAGACTCCCATCGAGCTGGCGGGCGGCGTCGTGGCCTGGGCGGTCGGCGGCCAGTACCGCTACACCCGCGAGATCCGGAAATACGGCGCATTCTTCAACGCCGACGAGAACCCCTGCCCGGACCGCCCGGCCTGCAACGACGAGAGCGGCCCGCTGCAGTTCTTCGGCTCGGCCGTGGACCGCGACGACGACGCCAACGTCAAGGCGATCTTCGGCGAGATCCAGATCCCGCTGCTGGACAACCTGAACGTCAACGCGGCGATCCGCTTCGAGGACTACCAGGGCGGCATCGGATCGACGACCAATCCCAAGGTCGCCGTGAAGTGGCAGGCGACCGACTGGCTGGCGTTCCGCGGCAGCGCCAGCACCACGTTCCGCGCGCCTGGCCCCGGCCTCACGGGCACGGGCTGCAACAACGGCGTGCGGGTCCTGGGCAGCGCCTATCGGGCTTTCCAGAGCTGCGGCAACCCGGACCTGAAGCCCGAGAAGGCCGACACCTTCAACGTGGGGGTCATCTTCGACATGGGCGGCCTGTCGGCGACGCTCGACTACTTCAACTTCAAGTTCAAGGACGAGATCATCGAGGAAAGCGGCTCGCGCCTCTACGCCACCATGTTCCCCGGCGGCACGAACGTGAATTGCGGCAATGCAGCCTTCGCCGAACTGCAGGCGCGCTTCAGCTTCGCCGGGACCTGCGGGGCGGCGAACGTCGCGCGCCTGCGCAGCTTCACGATCAACGGCCCCAACACCGACACCTCCGGCATCGAGGCGCGGGTGCAATACGACTGGGACGGCTGGTTCGACGGCGCGTGGGCGGTGGGTGGCGAGCTCACCTACCTGATCGAGTACAAGCGCGGGGCCGTGAGCCTGCGCGACTCCACGATCAACATCGCCCCAGCCGAGGATCGCGCCGGCCTCAGCGACATCCTCAACGACTTCTTCTCCTACCCGGAGCTGAAGGGGAACGCCTTCGCCGCGTTCAACAAGGGGCCGCTCAGCATCCGCTGGCAGATGCGGTACTCCGAAGGCACCTCGCCGGCCTTCGGCTCACCGTTCTTCATCACGGTCCCGAATCCGAGCGCTCCCTCGGGCGCCGACCTCGTGGCGGTGGGCAAGTCCAAGGACTACTGGCAGCACGACGTCGTCGTGCGCTGGGAAGCGCCGTGGGACTCGGTCGTCACCTTCAGCATTCAGAACCTGTTCGACGAGGACCCGCCGTACCTGCCCTCGCCGTACAATTACGACATCACCCAGGGCAATCCGCTGGGCCGGGTGTTCGAACTGGGCGTGAAGAAGACATTCTAGGGCTCTCCGACGGGAGCCGATCTGGGGCGCTGGCGACAGCGCCCCTTTCTTTTCTGCGCCTACGGCCGGGCGTGCTTGGGCAGGGCCTTGACCTCTTCCGGCGTCAATTTGCGGATCTTGCTCACCGGGCAGCGCTGCGGCCCGATCGGCGACGGCGAGATGATCTCAGCGTCCATGCCGGTGCAGATGTACGAGCCGCCGCGTGAGACCAGGGCGATCTTGTTGTTCCAGTCCACGTCGTTGCAGTGGCCGAACATCTCCATCTGGTAGACGTCCTTCACGCCCACGCGGACGTTGACGATGCGGTCGTCGTTCGAGGCGAAGCTGTTGACCTGCCGGGTCCAGAAGCACTCGCTCTTGGGCTTGGCGGCGCCCGGCTCCGGCGGCGACTTCGCGAGCGCCGGGCCCGAGGCGGCGAGGCTCAGCGCCAGGACGCCCATGGTGGCGAGCGATTGGGCGGCGAATGGCAGGGCGGTCTTGCAGTTCATGGTCGGAGTCCTCTGCCCCAGAATATCCCCCGAGGAAGCGTCAACATAAGGCCGTTTCTGCGGCTTAGGAACGGCGCCGCGCGGCCCGGCGGGCGAAGCGGTCCGGGGCCACGAGATCGGCGGCGGTGCGGCCGATGGGGGAAGGCGCGCCGAGCGCCAGGGCCGCGACGTGCTCGGCCAGGAGGGGCGCCTGCGAGAAGCCTCGCGAGCCGAAGCCGGCGAGAGCGAAGAGGCCGGGGGCGACCTCGCCCGCGATCGGCATCCGATCGGGCGTCGCGGCGCGGACCGCGGCGCGGCCGTGGAGCGGCAGCTTCGCGACGCGGGCGTGCAGCCCCGGCAGGGCCGCGGCCAGGGTGGCGAGGTTGCGCTCATGATCTTCCCCACGGACCTCGACGCCCCTGTCGTCGCGGTCGTGGGTGGCGCCGAACAGCAGGCCCGTCCGGGTCGCCAGGACATAGCCGCCCCAGGCCGCCGCCGGAGCGGAGATCGCTTCCGACGTCCAGCTCGCCTGGCCACGCACCGCCTGAAGCGGCAGGCCTTCAATCAGCTCGCCGGAGCCCTTTGCGGCGGCGACGATGACGATGTCTGCGCGGAGGATCTCGTCGCCCTCCGTGTCCAGCAGCCGCCAGGTCCCGCCCTCGGGCGCGAGGGACGCGACCCGCGCCATGACAACCTCGCCCGTCCAGGCTTCGAGGATCGGCGCGGGCTCGACCACCTGGCCCGTCCGTTGGTCCAGGGCCGGCGGGGCGGGCTCGCCCGACAGCGTCGAGGCGGCTTCGGCGTCCAGCAGCGCCAGGTCGTCGGGCTCGAAGACGTCCGCGGCGGCGATGCGCGCGAACCGGCCGACGTCGCGAGGATCCTTGGCGAACTGCAGCACGCCCCGCGACAGCACCGCGCCGGGGACCCGGGCGTACAGCGCGGCGGCGCGGCCGAACGCCTGGGCATGGAGCCGCGATGCCTCGCCCAGGCCGGCGTCCAGGCGCGAGGTGACCAGGGCGGCGGGATTGCCGGACGCCCCGGCTCCCGGCCGCTCCGCCTCAACGACCGTCGCCTCGGCCCCCAGAGCCCGGACGGCGCGTGCGGCGGACGCGCCGGCGATGCCCGCGCCTATGATGGCGACGTGGCGTGCGGGCGGGTCGGCGGGCTCCCCCGGCAGATGCGCCTCCAGCCGCTCGCGCTTGCGGCCGAACCCCGGGCGCTTCTCCACCGCGAAGCCCGCGGCGGCCAGGCCGCGGCGCACCTGGCCCGCGACGGTGAAGGTGGCGGCCCGCGCGCCCGGCGCCGAGCGCTGGGCCACGAGCCGCAGCACCTCGTCGCTCCACATCTGCGGGTTCAGGGCCGGGGAGAAGCCGTCGAGGAACCAGGCGTCGGCCGCGCCGGACCAGTCCGCCAGGGCCTCGGCGGCGTCCATCACCGCCAGGTCGAGGATCGCGCCGAACTCCGGCAGGTCGATCCGGTGGCGGCCGCGGGCGCGGCCAGGCCAGCGGGCGGTCAGGAGTTCGGCGACGTCCGCGAGCTCAGGCCAGCGGCCAAGCGCGCGGGCCGCCTCGTCGGCGGTGATCGGGAAAGCCTCGATGGAGAAGATGTGGAGCTGGCCGCCGGGCGAGCGCGAGCGTCGCCAGAGGTCGAGGAGGGCGGCGATGTTCAGACCGGTCCCGAAGCCCAGCTCCCCCACCACGAACCGGCGCCGGCCGGCCCAGGCGTCGGGCAGGCCGCAGCCCTGGAGGAACACTGCGCGGGTCTCGGCCAGGCCGTCCTGCGCCGAGAAATAGACGTCGCCGAACAGGCGCGAGCGGGGCTGGCCGTCATCGGTCCAGTCCAGGGGGCTTTCGCCGGTCGCCGGCGGCTCGGCGGTCATGAATCACGTCCGGAAACGAAAAAGGGCCGCCCCAGAGGGCGGCCCTTCCCGTAACGCGAAATCGCGTTGGAAGCTTAGTGCTTCTCGGCCGGGGCAGCGGCGGCGTCGGCGGCCGGAGCAGCCGGAGCAGCGGCGGCGTCGGCGGCCGGGGCAGCGGCGGCGGCCGAGTCGGCGGCAGCGGCGGCCGACGAGGCGGCGGCGTCGGCCGACGAGGCGGCGGCGTCAGCGGCCGGAGCGGCGGCGGCGTCAGCGGCCGGGGCTTCGGCGGGCTTTTCTTCGGTCTTCTGGCAGGCGGCGACGCCCAGCATGGCGACGGCGGCGCTGGCGATCAGCAGTTGCTTCATCATGGTCCAAATCCTCTGGTCGGAGTGTCAGGGCGCCGGTCGGACTTTTCCCGCCGAAATGGAAAGGGCAAGGCCGCCCCCCCGACGCACGGGCAGACATAAGCCTGCGCGGGCCGCCATAGCAAGGCCAAAAATCACGGACTTGTGATCACTTTTTCAACCTCTGCCGTGGGCCGGGGCCGACGGCAAGAGGGATTAGCCCTCGGCCGGAATATTCGACAGGGCTTCTTCCAGTTCGAGGAAGCTGGGCTGGGCGGCGGACGGCACGTTGCCGCGGCCGATCTCGACCGAGATCTGGGCGGCGTTGCCATGCAGGTGGGCCACCAGGACGGCCTGGATGATCCGATAGAAGGCGCCTTCCTCGTCGACCACTTCCTTCATGCGCGTCGCCATCGGGCCGACGATGCCGTAGGCGAGGAACACGCCCAGGAAGGTGCCGACCAGGGCGCCGCCGATCATTTCGCCCAGGATTTCGGGCGGCTCGGTGATCGCGCCCATGGTCTTGATGACCCCCAGCACCGCGGCGACGATACCCAGGGCGGGCAGGGCGTCGGCGAGGTTGGTGACGGCGTGGCTGGGCATCAGCGCTTCGTGGTGGTGCTTCTCCAGCTGCTTTTCCATCGCGTCCTCGACCTGGTGCGGGTCTTCCAGGTTCATGGTCATCATGCGCAGCGTGTCGCAGATGAAGTCGATGGCGAAGTGGTCCTTCATGATCTTCGGGAAGCGATTGAAGATCGTGGATTCCTTGGGATTCTCGATGTGGCTCTCGAGCGCGATCACGCCCTTGGACTTCATTGTCTTGGTGAGCAGGAAGAGCAGGGCCAGCAGGTCGCGGTAGTCCGCGGCCTTCCATTTCGGGCCGCTGAACACCTTGCCGAACCCGCCGCCGACGCCCTTGATGGTGCCCATCGAGTTAGCGATCAGGAAGGCGGCGATGCCGGCTCCGCCGATGGCCATCATCTCGTGCGGCGCGGCGTGCAGGATCACGCCCATGTTGCCGCCGGAGATGATGTAACTGCCGAACACGAGGCCGAACAGCAGTACAAGGCCGATGATCTGGAACATGGAATCCCCGCGACGTCCGGCGGGAACATGCATGTTAATGCTTAATGTCGGGTGAGTGGGAGGCGGCCCGTACGGCGCAGAATTGCCGCAGCGGGCCAACCCGCATAAGGCAGGGGACATGGCCACCCCCGCCGCCAGCGCCCTCCCCAGGCGCTCCTTCGCGATCATCTTCGCCGTTTCGGCGGCGACCGCCATGGGCAACACCGGCCTGATCTCGGTGCTGCCGGCCATCGGGCGCTCGATCGGCATTCCGGACCCGATGGTCTCGGCGATTTTCTCGCTGTCGGCCCTGTTGTGGGCGTTCTCCTCGCCCGGCTGGGCCCGGGCCTCGGATCGCTACGGCCGCAAGCCGCTGATGCTGGTGGGCCTGGCGGGTTTCACGATCTCGATGACCCTGTGCGGGGCAGTGGTGAGCGCAGGGCTGCGCCATCTCGCGACGCCGATGATCATCTTCGTCCTGCTGCTGCTGGCGCGGGCGCTGTTCGGCCTCTTCGGCGCGGCCAGCAATCCGGCCACCCAGGCCTATGTGGCCGAGCGCACGCCGCTGGCCGGCCGCACCCAGGCGATGGCCAGCCTGGCGGGGGCCTTCGGCCTGGGCACGGTGATCGGGCCATTCCTGGCGCCGTTGTTCGTGTTCCCGGTCGTGGGGCTGGCCGGCCCGTTGTTCAGCTTCGCCCTGATCGCGCTCGCCATGCTGTTCGTGGTCTGGCGTTTCCTGCCCGACCAGAGGGTCCCCCTCGAGGCTCAGCGGCCCCGGCGGCCGGTGGTGATGGGCGCGCCGAAGGAGCGCCCGCTCTGGCGAGATCCGCGCATCACGCCCTTCCTGATCTACGGCTTCATCGTCGCCACCTGCCAGACGGCCCAGGCCCAGAGCCTGGCCTTCCTGATCATCGACAAGGTCGGCCTGTCGCCGATCGCGGCCCAGGGCTACATCGCCACGGCCATGATGTTCGGCGCGGTCGCGGGACTGCTGGCCCAGTGGGGCCTGATCCGCATGTTCGAGATGACGCCGCGCCAGCTGCTGCGCTGGGGCGTGGCGACCGCGGCGGCGGGCAACCTGATCGTGGCGGCGGCCCCGAGCGGCGACAACGGCTTCTATGTCGTGGTGGCCGGCTACGCGCTCTCCAGCCTCGGCTTCGGCTTCGCCCGGCCCGGCTTCACGGCGGGATCCTCCATCGCGGTGGGCATCGAGGAGCAGGCGCGGGTCGCCGGCGCCATCGCGGCGGTGAACGGGATCAACGTGATCTTCGCGCCCGGCTTCGTCTTCCTCTACCAGCATTTCGGACCGGCCCCCTTCGTGCTGAACGCCGTCCTGATGCTCGGGATGCTGGTCTATGCCTTCCGCAACACCGCGCTGAAGAACGCGGATCCGCAGCCGGCCACACGGGATGCGACGACGATGGCCACCATAGAGAAGAGTGACGAGGGCGGGGCGACCTAGGCGCCGGCCCCGTCCGCCTCGGCCTTCAGGCGCCGCACCATGTCGGCGGACAGATAGCCGTCCGCCGTGAGGCCACGGGCCTTCTGCCAGTCGCGCAGCGCCTTGCGGGTGGCCATGCCTACGACGCCGTCCGACCCGCCGGGGCTGAAGCCCAGGGCCGCCAGCGCGCGCTGCGCCGTCATCCGGTCGACCAGCGACAGCGGCGTCTCCTGGGGCCAGGGTTTGACCAGGGCCGAGCCGCCCGCCACCCGGTCGGCCAGCAGGCCCACGCCGAGCGCATAGGCGATGCTGTTGTTGTACTTCCGGATCGCGAAGTGGTTGGGCAGCAGGAGGAACAGCGGTCCGTTCGCCCCCGCCGGCGCGATCAACTGCGTCTCGGCCGCGGCGTCGTTCGCGGACCATGGCTTGCCGTCGGCCGGTCGCACCCCCTTGGCCGCCCACCAGGCCGGAACCTCCTTGGGACCCTCGGTCAGGCTGAAGTCGAAGCCCGGCGGCGCGGTGACCTCGCGCGCCCAGCCCTGTCCGCGCACCCAGCCGGCCTTGGCCAGCAGGTTGGCGGCCGAGGCCAGGGCGTCGGTGGAGGAACCCCAGATGTCGCGCTTGCCGTCGCCGTCCTCGTCGACCGCGGTGGACAGGAAGGTCGTCGGGATGAACTGGGTCTGGCCCATGGCGCCCGCCCATGAGCCTCGCAGGCGCGCGCGCGAGAATTCTCCGGACTGGATGATCTGGAAGGTGGCGATCAGCTCGCCCTCGGCCCACGCGCGGCGGCGGCCCTGGGCGGCCAGGGTGGCGAGCGAGCGGACGTTGTCCAGATCACCCTGGATCGAGCCGAAGCCGCTCTCCATGGCCCAGACGCCCATCAGGACCTGCCGCGGCACGCCGAAACGGTTCTCGATGTCGCCGATCATCGGGGTGTCGGCCGCCCGGCGCTGGCCGATGGCGATGCGGTCGGCGGTGACCACGCCCTTGATATAGTCGCCAACCGGCTTGGAGAATTCGGGCTGGCGGCTGTCCAGGCCGGCGACGCGGGGGTCGGGGGTCAGGCCGGCCATCTCGCGGCTCAGGATCTCGGGCTTGATCCCGGCGGCCAGCGCCCGGCCCTGGAACTCCGAGGCCCAGGCGTCGAAGATCATGTCGCCCGACGCCGTGGGCGGTGCGACCGACGGTGCGGCCGCCGGCGTGGCGGCCTCGACCGCGGCCACGGCCGCCGTGGCGACCGGCAGGACCAGAGTCGGCGGCGGGACGACGGGGCTCGCGCAGCCGGCGAGGGCGAGGAAGGCGGGGAGAACGCGACGACGCATCGGCATGACTCTAAAGTGCGTCGATCCGGGCCCCAATCAAAACGGCGTCAGGTTGACTCCGATACGGCCGACCCGTATATGCGCGCGCTCTTGTTCGCCAACCGGCTCTTCGGGGCCCGATTGAAGATACGGTCCCATGAAGGTCAGAAGCTCGCTCAAGTCGCTCAAGACGCGTCACCGCGACTGCAAGCTCGTGCGCCGCAAGGGCATCGTCTACATCATCAACAAGACCGACCCGCGCTTCAAAGCCAAGCAAGGCTAAGCCGGCCCGGTGTCGCCGAAGGCTGTCCTCTGGGACTTCGGCAATGTCATCGTGCGCTGGAACCCGCGCACGCTCTATCAGAAGATCTTTCCTGATCCGGTCGAGTGCGACCGGTTCCTATCCGACGTGTGCACGCTCGAGTGGCACACGCCGACGGATTGTGGCGTCACCTTCGCCGAGAATTGCGCCGCGCTGAGCGCCCGGCATCCGCAGCACGAGGCCGAGATCTGGGCCTGGCATCGGCGGTGGGACGAGATGTTCTCCGGTCCGATCGAAGAGACGGAAGCCGCCATCGAGGCCCTGCACGCCCGTGGCGTCCCGCAGTACGGCCTCTCCAACATCAGCCATGAAACGGTGGAGTCCACCCTGGCGATGAGCCCGGTGTTCGGGCGGCTGGCGGGCTTCGTCGCCTCGGGCCGCGAGGGCGTGATGAAGCCCGACCCGGCGATCTACCGGCTGGTCTGCGAGCGCTTCGGCCTGGCGCCGGCCGACATCCTGTTCGTCGATGACAGCGCGAGGAACATCGCGACCGCCCGGGACCTGGGTTTCGACGTCCACCACTTCACGGATCCGGCGGCGCTGCGCCCCGCCCTGGAAGCGCGCGACCTCATTTGAGGCGGCTGCGTCCGCGGACCTTATCCTTACGTACCGGTTAAGCTTGGCACGCGCGATGCATGTGTCCGGAAGCCGTCCCTGGCGGCTGTTTCAAATCGGTACGGGCTCCGCCGTGGGGTCTGTCACATAGAACGGACACCCACCACGATGCGTAATCGTAACCCCCTTCGCGCCCTGTTCGCCACCGCCGCTGCGACCGCCGTCCTGGCCGCCGCCGGCTCCGCCTCGGCGCTCACCATGACCATCTACAACACCGACGGGCCGCTCCCGGCCGGTCAGACGATGATCGAGGACTTCGACAGCATCCACGCCAGCGGCGATTTCACCTTCACGGGTGACTCGAACACCTTCGTGCGCAGCGGCCTGCTGGGTCTGGACCCGAACGTCTCCGCCCCGCCGCCCGGCGACACGACCAACTACCTGACCGTCGTCACCAACGGCACCGCCACCCTGACCTCCGCCAAGGGCCTGAATCAGTTCAGCTTCTACCTGGGTTCGCCGGACACCTTCAACTTCGTGACCTTCACGAAGATGGGTGGCGGCACGATCACCCTGCAAGGCGCCGAGATCTGGGGCGCGGCCACGGGTGACAACGGCAACCAGGGCTGGGGCCGCCGCGTCAGCTACAACTTCGATGGAGAAGCCGTCAGCAAGATCGAGTTCAGCTCCACGGGCAACTCGTTCGAGTTCGACAGCCTGGCCGGCACGGCCGTACCGGAACCGGCCACCTGGGCGATGATGATCATGGGCTTCGGCACGGCCGGCTCCATGCTCCGCCGCCGCCGCACCGCGTCTACGTTCGCCTAGCCCTCTCTCCACTCGGCGAACGAACTGAGAGCCCCCTGCCTTTCGCCAGGCAGGGGGCTTGTCTCGTTCTGGCGCAGCTAGTCGCCGTTGCGGACCAGGTCGAAGAACTCCTGGCGCGTGCGCGGGTCGTCGCGGACCTCGCCCAGCAGGTGGCTGGTCGTCAGGCGCGAGCCGGGTGTGTTCACGCCTCGCATCGTCATGCAGCTGTGCTCGGAGACGATGACCACGCCCACGCCCTTGGGCTGGAGGATGTCCTGGATCGCCTCGGCGATCTCCGCGGTCAGCTTCTCCTGGATCTGCAGGCGGCGCGCGAAGCCGTGGACCACGCGGGCCAGCTTCGAGATTCCCACCACCCGGTCGTTCGGCAGGTAGCCCACGTGGGCCTTGCCGAGGAACGGCAGCATGTGGTGCTCGCAGAAGCTGACCACCCGGATATCGCGCAGCAGGACCAGCTCGTCGTAGCCGCCCACCTCCTCGAAAGTGCGGGCCAGATAGTCCCGGGGGTCGGACTCGTAGCCGGCGAACAGCTCGCGATAGGCCTTCACCACCCGACGCGGGGTGTCGAGCAGCCCCTCCCGGTCAGGGTCGTCGCCGGCCCACTCGATCAGCGTGCGGACGGCCGCCTGAGCCTCCGCTTCGGTGGGTTTCCTGTGGGTTTCGTCAGCCATGTCGCCTCCGCGTCCACCGGCCTCAACGGATGGGGCGCGGCGGAGGTTCAGAGGCGCGTGACAGGGCGGCTGCGGAACACTAGGTTCCGCCGCTTTCCGCACCTCCGCATCTAGCTTAAAGGCTTGGCCATGGCCGACGACGCTTCCGCCCACCCCGACGTCCTGAACGCAACCGCCCAGGGCCAGCTCAAGAGCATCATCGAGCGCATCGAACGCCTCGAGCAGGAGAAGTCCGAGATCTCCGAGCAGATCAAGGAAGTGAAGGCCGAGGCCAAGGGCAACGGGTTCGACGTCAAGATCATCAACAAGGTGATCCGCATCCGGAAGCAGGACCGCGCCAAGCGCCAGGAGGAAGAGGCCATCCTCGACCTCTATCTCTCGGCGATCGGAGAGATTTGAGGCGCAAGGCGCCCGTTTCGCCCCACGAGGCCAGGAAGGCGGCCGCCAAGCGCGCCGCCCTCAACGCGCTGAAGCGCGCCCGGCGCACGGCCGACAAGGCCGGGGTCGAACTCTCCGACTGGGAGGGTGAATTCCTCACCGAGGTCGCCGACCGGGTGAAGACCTACGGTCGCGCGTTCGGCGACCCCGAGAAGGGGGCGCCGGGCGAGGCCCTCTCCGTGCTGCAGACCGTCAAGCTCAAGGAGATCGCCGCCAAGGCCAAGGGCGAGAAGAAGGAACTCAAGCGACGGCCCTTTCGGCGACGGAAGGCGGACGACTAGGGCGCGTTACCCCCGATTCACCATCCGTCTTCACGTTATTTTGGCCCTGATCGGGTCTAGTCGTCCTCGTGTCTGGATCTCGTCCTTTCCGAGCGGCCATTGGGGCCAGGGCTGCGCTGATCGGCGGGCTGCTGAGCGTGCTCGCCAGCGGGGCGTCGGCCCAGGCGATCACCGAGGCCAGATTCTCCACCATCATGGACACGGTGTTCGGCCAGGGCGCCTGGCGCATGACCGGCGGCTACCGCACGCCCGAGCGCGAGGACCAGTTGCGCGCCCAAGGCGCGATGACGGTGCGGCCCGGCGGCTTGTCGCGGCACTCGCTGGGTCGGCCCGGCGCGCCGGGCGCCTACGACCTCGTGGTCGACGGGATGAGCCCGAGCGAGGCGGCGAACCGCCTCCGCAACGCCGGCGCGCCGTTCGCCAGATACCAGCCGAAGGGCGCGCACGGCACCCAGGGCCCGCACCTGCATCTCGAACCCTATGGTTTCGGCCCTCCCGCGGGCAGCGGGCCGCGGTTCCAGGTGGCGTCGTTGGACCTCCCCAAGACGAAGGTGGAAGGCGGCCGTGCGCGGGCGATGACGATCGCCATGCCGGGGCCAAGCCCGCACGACGTCACGGCCGACAGCGCCGAGCTGGGACGTCTGCGCGCGAAGGCGGGGCAGGGCCACGCCTGGTCGCAACTGGAACTCGGCCGCATCTACGCCCTGGGCTACCTCGCGCCGCGCGATTTCGCCGAGGCGCAGTCCTGGCTGGCGGCGGCGGTCGACAACCCTCGCGCAGACCCCGAAGTCCGCGCCTCGGCCGCGGCGGGGCTCTCGGAAGTGACGGCCCTGCTTGAGGCGGAGCGGGCGCAGCAGCCGGCGCGGTACGCCAGGCTCAAGACGGGCGCCGCCGACCAGTAGCCAGAGCTGGCGGAAGCCAGATGACACCTCGGCTTTAACGGCTAATCTCTGAGCCGAGCGGGGAGATGGCGATGAGACAGGCGAGCCGGCGGGCATTCCTAGGCGCCGCGGGCGCGGCGTGGTCTGGGGGCGCGATGGCGGCTCTCGCGCCGGAAGAGCCCGACCTCGTGGTCTTCAACGCCAACGTCCACACGGTCGACCCGGCGCGACCGCGGGCCGAGGCGTTCGCGGTCCGGGGCGACCGGTTCGTGGCGGTGGGCTCCAACGACGACATCCGCTCGTTGATCGGCAAGCGCACCCAGACCTACGACGCGCGACGGATGACGATCACGCCGGGGTTCATCGACACCCACAACCACCCCGTAGGCGACGTCCTCTTGTACGAGGTGCTGGTCGGAAATCCGTTCGAGGTCGAGTTCGTCACCATCGACTCCATCGTGGAGAAGCTCGCGGCCAAGGCGCGGGCGTTGCCGCCGGACACCTGGGTCGCGGGCCACTTCTTCGACGACACCAAGGTGAAGGATAAGCGGCAGCTCACCATGGCCGACCTCGATCGGGTCTCGAAGGCGCATCCGGTGGTCGTGAACCACCGCGGCGGTCACACCGCCTTCTACAACAGCCGCGCCTTCGCCCTGGCCGGAGTGACCAAGGCGACACCGAATCCGCCCGGCGGAACCTATGACCGCGACGCCGCCGGCGAGCTGACGGGCCGGGTCACCGACATGGCCATGGAGGTGTTCGACAGCGTCGGCCGCCGGGCCACGTTCTCCCCGGAGGAGACCGCGCGCCGCGCCCGCGACGGCCTGGCTCACATCTCGCGCGAGTTCGCACGTTACGGGCTGACCACCGTCCATCACCAGGGCGGAGACCTCGCCGCCCTGCAGGACGTCCGCGCCCGCGGCGACCTCAAGCACCGGGTCAGCTACGAGCCGATCGGGCCGGTGCTGGAGGCGATGATCCGCGCAGGCCTCAAGACCGGCTTCGGCGACGACTGGATCCGGCTGGGCGCCACCTTCGAGCACATGGTCGACGGCTCGTTTTCGGAGCGGACGCTGGCCATGAGCAGGCCGTTCCCGGGTCGGACGCCGCCCTACTACGGCAATCTGGTGGAGGACCAACCGACCCTGAACGCCTGGGTCGAGCGAGTTCACCGGGCTGGCATCGACGTGAACTGCCACGCCAACGGCGACGTGGCGATCGGCAACGCGCTGACGGCGATGGAGCGGGCGCAGAAGCTGTTCCCCCGGCCCGAGGCGCGGTTCAAGATCACCCACTGCACCCTGGTGAACCCGGACCTGGTGCGGCGGATCAAGGCGCTGGACGCCACGCCCGCCTGTTTCACGACCTATGCCTACTACAACACCGACAAGTTCGGTTTCTACGGCGAGGCGTTCATGGAGAACGCCATGGCGTTCCGCAGCTTCCTGGACGCCGGCGTCAACGTGGCCGCCGGGTCGGACTTCTACCCCGGGCCCTTCGCGCCGCTGATGGGCATCCAGGGGATGGTCACGCGCACCGGGTGGAACGGCGAGACCTGGGGCGCCAACCAGCGGATCACGGCCGCCGAGGCGCTGCGGGTGAACACCCACAACGGGGCCTACGCCAGCCGCGAGGAGGCCCTGAAAGGCTCCATCACGCCGGGCAAGCTGGCCGACTTCGTCGTGTTGGCCGACGACCTGCTGGCGGTCGCGCCCGAGAAGATCAAGGACATCCAGATCGTCCGCACCGTCACGGGCGGACGGACGATGTACCAGGCCTAGGCGGCGACCTCTTCGGCCTCGGCCGCTTCGCCGGGGCCTTTCACCAGGCCCTCGAGGCCCTGTTCGCGGACCTTGCGATAGAGCGTGGAGCGGCCGATGCCGAGGCGGCGGGCCACCTCGCTCATGTGGCCGGCGTAGACCTCGATGGCGAGCTGGATGAGGTCGCGTTCTATCTCCTCCAGCGTCCGCAGGTGGCCGCGGGCGTCCAGGATGCGCACCGGCTGTTCGGGGACGGGCGCTTCGCCCGACGTCACGACACCGGGCGCCGGCGCCGACGAAGAGGCGACATATTCCGGCGGCGGCGCGGCGATCCCCGAGATCGCGGGGAAGTCGTGCGGCTGCAGATAGGGCGCGTCGGCGAGCACGATGGCGCGGTAGACGGCGTTCTCCAGCTGGCGGACGTTGCCCGGCCAATCGAAGGCCGTGAGGCAGGCCAGCGTCTCCGGCGTGGCGCCCACCACGGACTTGCCCTCTTCCACGTTGAAGCGGCGCACGAAGCAGTCGACCAGGGCGGCGACGTCCTCTTTGCGCTCGCGCAGGGCCGGCGCCTCGATCGGGAAGACGTTCAGGCGATAGAACAGGTCTTCGCGGAACCGGCCCTCGGCGACCGCCTGGCTGAGGTCGCGGTTGGTGGCCGAGACGATACGGACATCCACCTTGATCGAGCGCTTGGCGCCGATCGGGTCGATCTCGCTCTCCTGCAGGGCGCGCAGCAGCTTGACCTGCACGTCCAGGGGAAGCTCGCCCACTTCGTCGAGGAACAGGGTGCCGCCGTTGGCTTCCTGGAACTTGCCCAGGTGCTTGTCGCTGGCGCCGGTGAAGCTGCCCTTCTCGTGGCCGAACAGGATGCTCTCGACCAGGTTCTCGGGGATGGCGCCGCAGTTCACGGCCACGAAGGGCTTGCCGGCGCGCTCGGACGAGCCATGCACGGCGCGCGCGATCACTTCCTTGCCGACGCCGCTTTCGCCGGTGATCAGGATCGGGATGGACGACTTGGCCGCCCGCTCGCCCATGCGCTTGACCATCAGCATGGCCGGCGAGCCGCCGATCAGGTCGTCGAAGGTGGTGCGGCCGGTGGCGTGCTTCTTCAGCCGGTCCACCTCGCTCTTCAGCGAGCCCATGCTCAGCGCGTTGCGGATGGACACGGTGATCCGTTCCGGGCTGGCGGGCTTCACGAAGAAGTCGCAGGCGCCGGACTGCATGGCCTGCACGACGGTGTCGATGCCGCCCGTGGCGGTCAGCACGATCACCGGCTGGTTGAAGGCGCGGGCGCGCATCTCGACCAGGGTGTCCTGGCCCGAGATGCCGGGCATCACCAGGTCCAGCAGGACCACGTCGACGGCGGCGCCGGAGTTCAGGTGCTGGATCGCCTCGTCGCCGCTCTGGGCGTGGGCCACGGAGAATCCGTCGCGCTCCAGGACGGCCTGGATCAGACGGCGTTGCGTCGGGTCGTCGTCGACGACCAGGACCGTTTTGGCCATATGAAAACACCCACCTAAACCGGACGCTCCTCCGTTCTGGACGAGGTCTCTTCTTGTCCCTGATTGGTACAGGGGAAGGGTAAAGGCGACGTTTCGGAGACCCGAATCAGGGGTTAACGGCGATGGTTTCCTGCGGCCTGCGGTCGCGGACCGTGAACAGGGGCAGGAAGGCCTGCACCAGGGGGCCGATGGCGAAGGCGTAGAGCACGGTGCCCACGCCGACCGTCCCGCCAAGCAGCCAGCCGATCGCCAGGACGGACAGTTCGATGCCGGTGCGGACTCCGCGGATGGACCAGCCCGTGCGCCGATGGAGGCCGGTCATCAGGCCGTCCCGCGGGCCCGGCCCCAGCCCCGCGCCGATATACATGGCGCCCGCGATCCCGTTGACGACCACCGCCAGCGCGAGGCCGACGCCCCTGACCGCAAGGCCGCTCAACTCGGGGAGGACCAGCAGGGTGAGGTCCATCGCGGTCCCGATCACCAGGACATTGGCGATCGTGCCCAGGCCTGGCTTCTGGCGCAGGGGGATCCACAGCAGCAGCACCACCGCGCCGACGATATTGACCAGCATGCCGATCGAGAGGCCCACATGCCCGGCCAGGCCCTGGTGGAACACGTCCCACGGGTCGAGGCCGAGGCCGGCGCGCACCATCAGGCCCATGGAGGCGCCATAGAGCGATAGGCCGAAGAGGAGCTGGATCAGACGGCGGGTCATCATCATGCCGATCCAGATCGTCGAAACTGGCCCTGGAAAACAGGTCCAGTTCTGCGAAGGTGGCTTCCATGAGCACTCGCCGCATCGGTCCAGCCTCCCTCACGCGCCTCCTCGGCGCGTGGCGAGGCGAGCGTACCGGACCCGCCTATCGCCAGTTGGCCGACGGCCTGCGCCTGCTGATCCTCGACGGCCGGCTGCCGCTGGAGGTGGTGCTGCCGGGCGAGCGCGAACTGGCCCAGGCCCTGGAGGTCAGCCGCACCACCGTCACCGCCGCCCTGGGCCGGCTGCGCGACGACGGCTTCCTGGACCGTCGCCAGGGGGCAGGGGCGCGCACCCGGCTGCCGGCCGGGCCGGGCGAGCGGGGGGTGACGCCGCTCGTCGCCGGCGCTGCGGCGGAGGGGATGATCGACATGGCCTCGGCGGCGCCGCCCGCCGTCGAGGTCATGCACCAGGCCTATGCCGCGGCCCTCAGCGCGCTGCCCGCCCACCTGCCGGAACATGGCTACGCCCCGCTCGGGCTGACCGTGCTGCGCGAGACCATCGCCGCCCGCTACGCCCGCCGCGGCCTGCCGACCTCGCCGGACCAGATCATGGTCACGAACGGCGCACTGCACGCCCTGGCCCTGATGCTGCGGCTGACCTGCGGCCCGGGGGACCGGGTGGTGATCGACCATCCGACCTATCCCCACGCCATCGACGCGATCCAGCGCGCTTCGCTCCGCCCGCTGCCGGTCGGGCTGCCGGGCGCGAGCTGGGACGTGGACGGCGTGGCGGCGGCGCTGCGCCAGAGCGGCCCGAGGCTGGCCTATTTCATCGCCGACTTTCACAACCCCACCGGCCGCTGGATGGGTCCGGAGGCGCGCGCCGCCATCGTCGAGGCCGCGTTGGGGGCCCGCACCACCGTGATCTTCGACGAGACGCTGCTGGACCTTTGGCTGGATGGCCCGATCCAGCCCTACGCCTTCGAAGAGCCGGACGTGGGGCTGGTGCGCCTGGGCTCCACCGGCAAGAGCTTCTGGGGCGGGCTGCGGTTGGGCTGGATCCGGGCCGACGTCCAGACGATCCAGGCGCTGTCGCTGCGCCGCTCCTCGCTGGATCTCGGCACGCCGGTGCTGGAGCAACTGGCCGCCGTCCACCTGCTGACCCACGAGGACGCGCCCCTGGACACCCGCCGGGCCCTGCTGCGCGGCCAGCGCGATCACCTGCTGGGCCTGGTACGCCAGGCGCTGCCGGACTGGAAGGTGGCCTCGCCGCCGGGCGGGTTGTCGCTGTGGGCCGAACTGCCGGCGCCGGTCTCCACCGCCATGGCCGCCACGTCCGAGCGGTTCGGCGTCCGCCTGGCCGCGGGCCCCCGCTTCGGTGTCGACGGCGCCTTCGAGCGCTTCCTGCGCCTGCCATATACCCAGGCGCCCGAGGTGCTCACCGAGGTGGTCGGCCGCCTCGCCCAGGCCTATGCGCGGCTCCAGCCCGGCCAGGTGTCGGCGCGAAGCCAGATGGGCGCGGTAGTCTAGGCTGCGGCCCGCGTTCCGCTGCGGCACGCTTGCGGGATGAGGCAGCCGGGGCATAGTGCCGCCTGAACGCCGATCATTCGAGAAGTCGGCTGCTGGGAGGCGTCATGAAGCTCGTCGGTTGGGGTGTCGCGCTGGCTTTGGCCTTGAGCGTGGCCGCGTGCCAGAAATCCAGTCCCGGGAACGTGGACGCGAAACGCCTCGAGGCGGCGGCCACGAACGGCGAATGGCTCTCCTACGGCAAGGACTACAACGAGCAGCGCTTCAGCCCGCTGGACAAGGTCAATGCGTCCAACGTCGGCCAGCTCGGCCTGGCCTGGTACGCCGAGTTCGACACCGACCGGGGCCAGGAAGCGACGCCGCTGATGGTCGATGGGGTGCTCTACACCTCGACCGCCTGGTCCAAGGTCTTCGCCTTCGACGCCAAGTCCGGCAAGCAGCTCTGGAAATACGATCCCGGCGTGCAGGGGGCCAAGGGCTTCGACGCCTGCTGCGACGTGGTGAACCGGGGCGTCGCCGTCTGGAAGGGCCGCGTCTACGTCGGCACCATCGACGGCCGGCTGGTGGCCCTGGACGCCAAGACCGGCAAGGTCGCCTGGAGCCAGCAGACCACCGACAACTCCAAGCCCTACACCATCACCGGCGCGCCGCGGGTGGTGAAGGACAAGGTGCTGATCGGCAACGGCGGCGCCGAGTACGGCGTGCGCGGCTACATCTCGGCCTATGATGCGGCCACCGGCAAGCTGGCCTGGCGCTTCTTCACCACGCCCAACCCCACCGGAGCCGCGGATGGCGCCGCCTCCGACAAGGTGATGGCCGAGAAGGTCAACGCCACCTGGTCGGACGGGGAGTGGAAGCAGACGGGCGGCGGCGGCACGGTCTGGGATTCCATGGCCTACGACCCGCAGCTCGACATCATGTACTTCGGCATCGGCAACGGCACGCCCTGGAACCATCAGAAGCGGTCGGGCGGCAAGGGCGACAACCTTTTCCTCTCCTCGATCCTGGCCTTGAAGCCGGACACCGGGGAGTACGTCTGGCACTATCAGACCACCCCGGCCGAGAGCTGGGACTACACCGCCACCCAGCACATCATGCTGGCCGACCTGAATATCGGCGGGAAGCCGCAGAAGGTGCTGATGCAGGCGCCGAAGAACGGCTTCTTCTACGTGATCGACCGGGCGACGGGTAAGCTGATCTCGGCCAAGCCCTATACCAACATCACCTGGGCCACCGGCGTCGACATGGCGACCGGACGGCCGATCGAGACCCCCGGGGCGCGCTACCAGACCTCGATGGTCCTGCAGGTGCCGGGGCCGTTGGGGGCCCACAACTGGCAGCCCATGGCCTTCAACCCGAAGACCGGCCTGGTCTACATCCCGCTGAACGTCACGCCGTTCGCCTACGCCGATGACAAGGGCGGCAGCTACAAGGCCGGCGCCTGGAACGTGGGCGTCGACTTCGTGATCAATTCCCTGCCCACCGACCAGGCGCAGATCACGGCGCTCACCTCGATGATCAAGGGCCAGCTGGTGGCCTGGGACCCGGTGAACCAGAAGGCGGTCTGGACGGTGAACCACCCCTACTTCTGGAACGCCGGCGTGCTGTCGACGGCCGGCGGCCTGGTCTTCCAGGGCGCGGCGGAAGGCCAGTTCTCGGCCTATGACGCGGCGAACGGCAAGGCGCTCTGGACCTACAAGACCGGCAACGGCGTAATCGCCGCGCCGATGAGCTACGAGCTGGACGGCGAGCAGTATGTGGCGGTGATGGTCGGCGTCGGCGGCGGCGGCCAGATCTCGGCGCCGGGCTCTATGCCCACGCGGCCGCGCCTGCCGGGTCGGCTGCTGGTGTTCAAAGTGGGAGGCAAGGCCACGGCGCCGGAGTTCCCGGCCACGACCAAGCCGGCCATCGACCTGACCAACGTCAGCTCGACCGGCGACGTGCAGCACGGCTTCGAGCTGTTCCACAAGAACTGCCAGGTCTGCCACGGCCCCAACGCCTCGGGCGCCTGGCTCCCGGACCTGAAGACGTCGCCGATGGTGATGACCGCCGACAACTGGAAGGGCGTGGTCATCGACGGCGCCAGCGCCAGCCGCGGCATGGCCAGCTTCGCGCGGTTCCTGAACGCCAAGGACGCCGAGGACATCCGCGCCTACGTGCTGCTGGAGGCCCGCAAGGCGGCGCAGGCGACCGCGCCGCCGCCGCCGACGCCCGCCGGCTAGGGCAGCACCGCCGCGAACTGCTCGGCGATCCAGTCGGCCTGGTCGTCGGAGAGGATCAGCGGCGGGGCGATGCGGATGGTGTGCTCGTGGGTCTCCTTGGCCAGGAGGCCCCGGGCTTGCAGCGCTTCGCAGATGCGCCGCGCGCCGCCGGCGTCGTGGTTCAGCTCGACGGCGATCATCAGGCCGCGGCCGCGGACTTCCTTGACGCGCGACGCCTTGATCCCCGCCAGCTCGGCCTGGAGCCGGGCGCCGACCCGGGCGGCGTTCTCGATCATGCTTTCCTCGGTCAGCACCTTCAGCGCCGCGCGGGCCACCGCGCAGGCCAAGGGGTTGCCGCCGAAGGTGGAGCCGTGCTCGCCGGGGTGCAGGACGTCCATGACCTCGGTGTTCGAGAGCACCGCCGACACCGGATAGAAGCCACCCGAGAGCGCCTTGCCGATCAGGGTGAGGTCGGCCTCGATCCCCTCGTGCTCCTCGGCCAGCAGCTTGCCGGTGCGGCCGAGGCCCGTCTGGATCTCGTCCAGGATCAGGATGACGTTGTGCCGGGTGCAGAGCTCGCGCACCCGCGTCAGATAGCCGGCGGGTGGGACGATCACGCCGGCCTCGCCCTGGATCGGCTCGACCAGGAAGGCCACGGTGTCGGGGCCGATGGCGGTCTCCAGGGCGTCGGCGTCGCCGAACGGGACCATCCGGAACCCCGGCGCGAAGGGGCCGAAGCCGCCGCGCGACTGCGGGTCGCTGGAGAAGCCGACGATAGCCACCGTGCGGCCGTGGAAGTTGTCGGCCGCCACGATGATCTCGGCCTGGCCATCCGGCACGCCCTTGACCTCGTAGCCCCACTTGCGGGCCACCTTCAGCGCCGTCTCGACCGCCTCGGCGCCCGAGTTCATCGGCAGCACCTTGTGGGAATTCGTCAGGGCGCAGAGCTCTTCGTAGAACGGCGCGAGCTGGTCGTTGCGGAACGCCCGCGAGGTGAGCGTCAGCTTGGCCGCCTGCTCGACCATGGCGGCCAGGATCTTCGGGTGGCAGTGGCCCTGGTTGACGGCGGAATAGGCCGAGAGGCAGTCCAGGTAGCGATTGCCGTCGACGTCCCAGACATGGACGCCCTCGCCACGGGTCAGCACCACGTCCAGCGGCTTGTAGTTCTTGGCGCCGTACAGGGCCTCGGTCTCGATGTAGCGGGTGGCGAGCGTACGCTTGAGCGCGATGTCGTTCATCTGGAGGCTCCCTATTCGGCGGCGTGCAGCTGGGCGGCGGGGACGGTGGTGCGGTCGAGCCGCAGGGTCATGCAGTAGGAGGCGCCGCCCGAGAGGATGAACGGGTCCAGGTCCACTTCGACCAGGCTGTAGCCGCGGGCGCGCAGCTTGGCCTTCAGGCTGTCCGGGGCGCGGGCCATGATCACCTTGGCGTCGAGGTTCACGGCGTTGACGCAGAACGCGGCGGCTTCCGCGGCCGTGGCCTCGATGCGCTGGTGTTCCGGCACACGGGCGTGGATTGCAGCCAGGGCCTGGGGCGTGAAGGCGGCCGGGTAGTACAGCACCTTGCCGCCCGCCAGCGGGCAGAAGCAGGTGTCGAGGTGATAGAACTGCTCGGTGGCCAGTTCCAGCGCGACCGTCTCGTGGCCGAAGGTCTTGCGGATGAAGGGGATCGCGCCCTGGCTGGAGCGGGGGCCGTAGCCGCACCAGAAGAACCGCCGCTCGGCGTCCCAGATCGCGTCGCCCGCGCCCTCGTGGAACAGGCCGTCCGGCAGGTCGACGATCTCGTGGACCAGGCCGCGGGTCTTCAGCCGCTGGAAGACCGAGCGGAACACCGGCTCCTCGCCCTGGCGCTCGGCGTGGCGGAAGCGGGCCAGGAGCACCTTGCCGTCCAGCACGACGGCGGCGTTGGCCGGGAAGACCAGGTCCGGCAGGCCCTTCACCGCGCCGATGGTCTCCACGTGGGCGCCGGCGGCGATCAGCGCGGCGCGCAGCGCGGCGGAGCCGGCGCGGGCGGCGGCGGCGTGCGCCGGCGTCCAGCCCTTGGGGTCCATCCACGGATTGATCCGGTAGCTGACGTCGAAACAGCTGGGATCGGTCATCAGGAAGGTGGGGCGGTCCATGCGGGCTCCTGCGGGCATCGTCGCAGGTCAGGGTCGCTCCGGAGGGTGTTAGCGTATAGTCCGCAACCTGATACAATACGCTGATCAGGTTGTCGTTTCGTCAGGATGGGGCGCCGATATGGTGGATGAGCTGGACCAGAGGCTGATCGGCCTCCTGCGCGCCGACTCGCGCACGCCCGCCGCGAGTCTGGCCAAGGCGCTGAAGGTCTCGCGGGGGACCGTGCAGAACCGGATCGAGCGGCTGGTCGCCCGGGGCGTGGTCCAGGGCTTCACGATCAAGACCCGCCCGGACATGGACGCCAACCGGGTGCGCGCCGTCATGACCATCGCCATCGAAGGCGAGCGGTCCGGCGCGGTGGTCAAGGCGCTGAAGGGCTTCCCGGAAGTCTCCGCCGTCCACACCACCAACGGCCGCTGGGACCTGGTGGCCGAGCTGGACGTCGAGACCCTGGCCGCCTTCAGCCAGGCCCTGGACCGTATCCGCCAGATCGAAGGCATCGCCTCGACAGAGACGTCGATCCTGCTGGCGACCCAGAAGCTATGAGCCGCTGATCCCATCCGCCAGGACGCGAGGCCGCACACGGGTTCGGAGCTCGCGCAGGAAGGCGTCGGGCATGGTCAGCAACGCGTCGTGCCCACCACCCGGGAGCACGGCGATGTCTTTCAAGGGGGCCTCAACCTCCGACAGGTAGCGCTCAGTTGGCTCTTCGGGCGTGTAGAGGTCCCGGTCGCCCTGGAATATGAAGATCGGCACGCTGAACCGCCCACCGATGCGCCGCGCGTCGAATTCGGCGACCTCGTTGAAGGACCCGGCCTGGGCGACCTTCGGAGCGGCGAGATAATCGTGGGTCTGTTTGAGGCTCATCTGCGGCGCGACCAGGAGGAGGGGCGCCATCCGTTGGAAGAGGTGTTGCTCGGCAGGCGTGTCGACGGTCGCCAACCATTTCCGCTGCACGAGGAGCTCGGCCAAGTCCTTGTAAGGCGGCGGGCCAAGCCGGCGGAGTTCGTCCACGCCGTCGCGGACGCCCGCCGCCCGCAGTCGTTCGAACACCCGTTCGTAAGACAGCGTTTCCTGTTCGGCCTTGCTCGACATCTGGCCGGCCCCGACGTACGCCGCGAACAGGTCCGGCCGTCGTTGGATCATCTCGAGGCCGACGGCGGAACCCCACGAGTGGCCGAGCAGGATCACCCGAGCCCCCGGCAGCCTGCGCTGCACATGCTCGGCCACCTCCAGCCCGTCGCGCGCGATCCGGTCGATGCTGATGGGCTGGGGCCCGTTGCGGCTGAACGTGCGGCCCGCGTCGCGCTGGTCCCACTGCACGACCGTGAATTCCGACTCCCATGGCCGGAAGACGCGCGTCAGCGGCGACATGGCGAAGCCCGGGCCGCCGTGCACGACGATGATGACGGGGTTGGCGCGATGGAGCCCCCGCATCTGCACCCATTGGGCGACGCCACCGATGTCGATGAAGCCGCTCTCATCGACGCCGTCGGGCGTGGCGATCGCCAGGTTCCGGGCCTCGCGCCATTGAAGCACGCTCCGCGTCACCAGCAGGGCGCTGACCAGCGCTACGACCACAACGACGACGACCAAGGCGATATGGGCGAGTCTCAAGGCGACCTCATCGGGAGCTGGACTGTGGCTGGCCCACATCGAATGATCAAATGTGATCGCGCGATGGTCCCGGCGGGGGCGCGGAGCTAAGCTCCAGGCCATGAACGCCCCCTTCAAGACCGACGCGCTGCCCGAGTGGCGGCTGGACGACCTCTATGCCGACCGCGAGGATCCGCGGATCGAGGCGGACCTCGTCGAGGCCGAGCGGCTGAACGGCGAGCTCGCCAAGCTGGAGGGGCGGCTCGTCGCGACCCGCGACCGGCCGGCCGAGCTGGGCGGGATCATCGATCGCGGCATCGAGCTCTACGAGCAGGCCACCAACGCCATGTGGAGCGTCGGCGCGTTCGGCTCGCTCTCGGCCTCGGTGGCGCGGGACGATCCGGCCTGGTCGAAGTTCGAGTCCGACCTGCGCGCGCGGTCCGCCCAGATCGCCCAGCTCAGCCTGTTCTTCACCCTCGAGATCAACAAGCTGGACGACGTGGAGCTGGAGGCGGCGCTTCGGGCCAACACGTCCGCCCAGCGCTGGCGGCCCTGGTTGCGGCGGGTGCGCGCCGGACGGCCGCACGAGCTGTCGTCCGAGCTGGAGAAGCTGTTGCTGGACAAGGCGCCGGCCACCGCCAACTGGGGCCGCCTGTCGGACGAGACCCTGGCCAAGCTGTCGGCCAGGGTGGGCGGCGAGACCCTGACTTTGTCCGAGCTGCTGAACCGGATGTCGAGCCCCGACGCGGCCCAGCGCAAGGCGGCGGCCGCGGCCCTTTCGAAGGCGCTGGGCGAGCGCACCTCGACCCTGGCGCTCTGCCTGAACACGCTGGCTTTCGAGAAGCAGGTCGAGGACCGCTGGCGCAAGTTCGACAGCCCCGCCGCGGGCCGCCATCTCGCCAACGAGGTGGACGCCGACGCGGTCGAGGCCCTGGAGGCGGCGGTGGTCGAGAGCTACGCCTCGGTCAGTCACCGCTACTATGCGCTCAAGGCCAAGGTGCTGGGTCGCGATTGCCTCGACCACTGGGACCGCAACGCCCCGCTCGATACGTCCCAGCCGCGGACCTACACATGGGACGAGGCCAAGAGCACGGTGCTGGAGAGCTTCCAGGCCCTGGCGCCCCAGTTCGCCGACATCGCGCGGACCTTCTTCACCAACCCCTGGATCGACGCCCGACCGCGGCCCGGCAAGCAGTCGGGCGCCTATTCGCACTCGGTGACGGCCACCCGGCACCCGTTCGTGTTCATGAACTACATGGGCGAGCGGCGCGACGTGCTGACCCTGGCCCACGAACTGGGCCACGCGGTTCACCAGACCCTGTGCAAGCCGCTGGGCACCCTGCTGGCCGACACGCCGCTGACGCTCGCCGAGACGGCCTCGATCTTCGGCGAGGGCCTGGTGTTCGAGAAGCTGCTGGCCGAGGCCTCGAAGGCGGAGCGGCGCGGGCTGCTGGCGGGCAAGATCGAGGACGGAATCAACACGGTGGTCCGCCAGATCGCGTTCCACCGCTTCGAGACCCGCTTCCACGCCGCGCGCCAGCAGGGGGAATTGTCCGCCGACGAGATCGGCGGGCTCTGGGTGGAGATCATGGCCGAAAGCCTCGGGCCGGCCGTGCGCCTGGACAAGGGCTATCGTCACTACTGGGCCTACATCAGCCACTTCGTACACTCGCCATTCTACGTCTACGCCTATGCGTTCGGGGACCTGCTGGTCCGCGGTCTGATGGAGAAGCGCCGGGAGGATCCTGTGGCCTTCGCGCCGCTCTACGAGAAGCTGCTGGCCGGCGGCGGCGCCAAGACCTACGTCGAGGCCCTGGCCGTGTTCGGGCTGAACCCGCGCGAGAAGGCCTTCTGGGCGGCGGGGATGCGGCAGCTGGAACGGCTTGTGGACGAGTTCGAGGCCCTGGTCTGAGCCCTCAGGCCTTCGACCAGGCTTCCCAGAGCAACTGCCCGCCGACCAGGATCATGAGCACGTAGATCAGGGTGTAGAACCGCGCCGCGTCGATCCGGCGGACAAGCCAGACGCCGGCGAAGGTGCTGGCGATGGCCACGGGCAGGAGCGCGGCGGCGGTCAGCAGGTTCTGCGCCGTGAACTGGCCGAGCGCCCAGTAGGCCGGGACCTTGATCCAGTTGATGGCTGCGAAATAGATCGCCGTGGTCCCGACCAGGCTGGCGGGCGCGAGGTTCCGGGGCAGAACCCACATCTGGAACGGCGGCTGGCCGGCGTGGGCGATCTGGCTGGTGAAGCCAGAGGCGGCGCCCAGCGCCACGCCCAGCGCGGTATCGGCCGCGGGCGGGACATTCCGCGGCGCCTGGACCCGGCCGCCGCGCGCCAGCCACAGCCGGTGGAGGGCGAACAGGATCGAGATCGCTCCCAGGACCGCGAGGATGGCCGTCGACGAGACCTTCGCCGCCAGCAGGTAGCCCAGCACGATGCCGACCACGGCGCCCGGCAGCATGACCGCCAGCACCCGCCGGTCCCAGGTCTTCCGGAAAGCCCACACGCCGACCACGTCCTGGACGATCAGGATCGGCAGCAGGATGGCGGCGGCCTTCACCGGCGAGATGGCCAGCGCCAGCAGCGGCATGGCCACCGCACCCACGCCCGAGAATCCGCCCTTGGCGAGTCCCATCAGGATCACGGCCGGGATGGCCAGCGCATAGAACAAGGAGTCGGTGAGCATCCGGTCCGGGCCTAGCGTGGCGCCGCGGGCGGGGCAACGGGAGCGCGGACGTTGCGCCGGCCGGCGGGCTTGCTAGTGATGCTCGATCCAAGGGGGACCTCGATGAGTTTCAAACTTGCCGCAGCGATCGCTGCCTCGCTGGGCCTGTCGTGCGCCGCCGCCCATGCCGCCGAGCCGCCGTTGCTTCCCTTGAGCGAGACCGAACAGGCCCAGCCGTCCCTCCCGCCGGTCCTGACCCTGCGCGACCGGGCCAAGGTTGTGGACGCGATCCTGGCCGACCGGCTCGAGACGGTGGTTCCGAAGCTCATGCGCGAGCAGGGGATCGACATGTGGGTGCTGGTCGCCCGCGAGTATCTGGAAGACCCGGTGGTGGCGACTATGTTGGACGCCGAGAGCCTGCGGGCCCGGCGCCGCACCATCCTGGTGTTCTTCGATCCGGGCGGCGGCAAGCCGGTGGAGCGCCTGACCGTCAGCCGTTACGGCCTGGGCGGCCTGTTCAAGCCGGTGTGGAATCCCGACGCGCAGCCCGACCAATGGAAAGCCCTGTCCGAGGTGATCGAGGCCAAGGACCCGAAGAAGATCGCGGTGAACACCTCCTCGCTCAGCGCCTTCGGCGACGGCATCACGCTAAGCCAGCACACTGAGATGGTCGCCGCGCTGTCGCCGGCGCTGCGTGGCCGGCTGGTGTCCGGCGAGGGCCTCTCCGTCGGTTGGCTGGAGACCCGTACGCCGCTGGAGATGAAATACTACGCCGGCATCGTGCGGCTGGCGCATGCCGTGCTGGCCGAGGGCTTCTCGTCCAAGACCATCAAGCCCGGCGTCACGACGGCCGACGACGTGGTCTGGTTCTATCGCGAGCGGCTGGCGCGGCTGGGGATCGACACCTGGTTCCACCCCTCGGTCGGGATCACCCGGCAGGGCGCGAAGGACCTGCTGGAAGGTGACGCGGTCATCCAGAGGGGCGACCTTCTCTGGTGCGATTTCGGCGTCACCTATCTGCGCCTTAACACCGACACCCAGCACCTGGCCTATGTGCTGAAGGACGGCGAGACCGACGCTCCAGCGGGCCTGCGGGCCGGTCTGGCGGCGGCGAACGGCGTCCAGGACGCCCTCACCTCGTCCTACGCGGTCGGCAAGACTGGCAACGAAGTCCTGGCCATCGCCCGCGCCAAGGCGATCGCCAAGGGCCTGAAGCCGTCGATCTACTCCCACCCGCTCGGCTACCACGGCCACGGCGCCGGCCCGGCCATCGGCATGTGGGACGACCAGAACGGCGTGCCGCACGGCGAGTTCAAGATCCACCCGGACACCGCCTGGTCGATCGAGCTCTCGGCCTTCGCCCCCGTGCCCGAGTGGGGCGGCCAGGAGGTGCAGTTCCGCACCGAGGAAGACGCCTTCTACGACGGCCGGCAGGTACGGTACCTCGATGGGCGGCAGACGGCGCTGACCCTGATCAGGTAGGCCGCCGTTCGCGTCGACTTGCGGATCTCGCTCGGGACGCGAGCGGGGTGGCGCATCGCGGCGATTCAATGCATGAGCGCGCTCCCGTTTTTTTCCGGAGCCCATTATGCGTTTGCCCTCGCTTGCCTTCGTCGCCCTGATCTCGCTGGCGGGCTGCGACAAGCCCGAGGCGATCAAGGTCTCGCAGGCCGCCGCGGCGACGCCGGCAGGCCTGACGATCGGCGGCGACGGCCTGCCGCGCGTGAAGCCCGGCCTCTGGGAGGTCCAGGAGACCTCGGAAGGCCAGACCGAGACCACGCGCCACTGCACGGGCGCCGAGGTGGACGCCGACCTGCGCGAGATGCTCACGCGCGAGACTCCCGGCTGCAAGACCGAACGCTCGGCGAACCCCGGCGGTCTGAAGGTCAAGGCGCTGTGCGATCAGGCCGGCGGCCTGAAGACCGACAGCACGATCGTGATGACGGGTTCGGAAGACGCTTACGAAATGAAGGTCGGCATCTACCTGGTAAGCGCGGACGGGACGCGTGAGGGCAGCGAGTCGGTTCTCAAGGCCCGCTGGACCGGCGCCTGCCCGGCCGGCGTCAAGCCGGGCGAGGACGTGGAATAGGGTTTGGCGGCGGCGGCGCTCACCGCCCTTCCCGCACGAGGTCCAGGACCCAGTTGTCCTCCCAGGTGCGGCCGCCGTCGATGGAGAACGACTGCACGAAGTGGGCCGTGTCGCGCCCGGCGTGGGTCCAGACGTAGCGGACGAAGATCGCGCGCCCGCCAAACACCTCGTAGTCGTAGAGCTCGCCCCGGCCATTCCTGAACCTGCCGATGGTCGGGGGCAGCATGAGCTGCCCCTTGGCGGCGTTGACCAGGTAGATGCTCCACTCGCCGCTGTCGGGGTTGTAGAGCCGCAGGGTCTGGCCATCGATGCGCTTGCCGTCCTTGGTGGAGACGTCGAAATCCTCGAAATTGCCCCGGCCGCCCGCCAGTTTGCGGGTCTTGGACGTACCTTCGTATTCGAGCCAGACGTCAGAGCCGGAGAGCGGCTTCTCCAGCTTGCGCAGCTTGGCCTTCCAGTCGCCGATCAGGAAGTCGAACCCGCCCCAGCCATCCGGGTCGGCCGCGCTGTTGGCGGGACCGGCGGCGGGGGCCTGGGCGAAGGCCGGCTGGGCGCAGAGCAGGGCGGCGGCGAGCGCGCCGGCTTGAAGGAGACGATGCATGTGGACCTCACGTGAAGCGGTGAGGCCTTATGCGGTCCAATAACTGACACCGAGCGTCAGGATTTATCGGGCGCGTAGATTTTCGTCAGGCGGCCGGCGATCTCGCCCATCCGGGTCCGCAGCTCCGGGGGCGACAGCACCTCGGCGTCCGCGCCCAGCTTAAGAAAGTCCGATGCGGCGTGTTCGACGGACTCGATCGGGACGGTGACCCGCGCCCAGCCCGCATCATCGACCTCTGCGGCGCGGGCGGCGCGCTCGGCCACCGGGCTGACGTTGCAGATGGCCTTGAGGCCCGCCGGCGACAGGCGCAGCACCGCCTCGCCCCTGTAGAGACGGTCCTCGAAGTCGCGGACCCAGGCCTGCCAGTAGCCTGGCAGGTCGAAGGCCGCGGGCCGCTCGAAGGTCTCGGGCAGTAGGTCCAGGGCCTGGATGTTCGAAACGCGGTAGGTGCGCGGCTTCCCGCCCGACTGGGCGACCGCGTACCAGACGCCCGCCTTCAGGGCCAAGCCGAGGGGCTTGAGGTCACGGTCGACGACCCCGGTCCAGCTGTCGTAGCGGATGCGGATCCGGCGTGCGGTCCAGACGGCCTCGGCCAGCTGCGGCAGCACCTCGGTGTGATCGGCGTTGCGGTACCAGCCGATGGGATCCAGGTGGAAGCGGCTGCCGATCCGCGCCGCGCCGCTGCGACCCTCGGCGGGCAGGGCGGCCAGCAGCTTGAGCTGGGCCGCCGCCATGGCGTCGCCCAGGCCCAGGTCGGCGGCGGGGCCGGGCAGGCCCGACAGGAACAGCGTCTCGGCCTCGGCGGGGCTCAGGCCCGTCAGCCGGGTGCGATAGCCCTCCAGAAGCTGGAACCCCCCGCAGCGGCCACGGTCGGCGTAGACCGGCACGCCCGCCGCGCTCAGGTGGTCGATGTCGCGGTAGATGGTGCGGACCGAGGTCTCGAACTCGTCGGCCAGCGCCTGGGCCGTCATCCGTCCCCGGGTCTGGAGCAAGAGCAGGATGGAGAGCAGGCGGCTCGCACGCATGGGCGGAGCCTAGCAGCCAAACCGGACATGTAATGTCAGCTATTCGCGCATCGTGTAGCCGCGCGGCCGGCGGGCGAACCAGCCCGCCACGACGCACGAGACCTCGCCCTTGCGGACCGTGACGGTGGTGCGGCGGCCGGGGCCGGGCTGGAAGGTGACGGTCTCGCCGGGCGCCTGGACGGTCACGGCGCCGGGGCCGCTGAACTGGCAGACGCTGTAGCTGTCGGGGTTCATGAACCCATCCTCGCGGAACGCCGAACAGCTCACGTCGCCCAGATGCCGGGTGAAGCTGACCTTGTTGTAGGTGAAGGTCTTCGGCGGCTTGTGGCCGACCACCGAGAGCTGGGGCCGGTCAACCACGGGGCAGGGCGGCCCGGCGATGGTCCACTGCTTCTTCTCGGCCTGCAGCCCGGCCCAGGTCCGATAGACGTCGATCCCCGGGATGGCGGCCAGCAGGAGCAGCATCCCGCCCAGGCCGGCGTTCTGGAAGAAGACGTCACGCCTGGACGATCGGCGAACGCGCCGCTCCAGAGTCTCGAAGTCCTTCATCTCTGGACCGCTCTCCATTTCCACGGAGAGAACTACGAATGTAATTTCTGGAGCGCCGCAAGAGGCTGGCGGCGATTTTTCTTACATTTGTAATCAAAGGCGGGGCGTCGGCCTCAGCCCCAGGTCTCCTGCGCGCCCCGCCGGCGGGCCGGCGGAAGCGCGGGCCGGGGCCCCGGCCGGCCGAACAGCCAGCCCTGGCCGAGCCGGACGCCCAGGCCGGCCACCTGCTGGGCCACGTCCTCGGTCTCGATCATCTCGGCCACCGTGACGACGCCGAGTTCGGCGCACAGTTCGGCCAGGCGTCGCAGCAGGGTCACGTCGCGGGGACGGGTGTCGAGGGCGCGGACGAAGCGTCCATCGAACTTGATGATGTCGGCCTCCAGCTCGCGCAGGTAGTCCAGCGACGCGGACCCTGCGCCGAAGTCGTCGAGGCAGACCACATGGCCCGCCGCCCGCAGGCGCTGGATCTGGGCGTTGGCCGCGGGAAGATCGGAGAGCCTGTGGCTTTCGGTGACCTCCAGCATGAGCCGTGGCCTCAGCGCCGGGAACGCCGCGGTCGTGAGGAGGACCTCGTCCACGAAGCTCGGCGATTCCAGAGAGAAGGCGCTGAGGTTGGCGGCGATGCGGGTGTCCGGCGTGGAGTCCCTCAGCGCGGCCGCGACGGTCTTCACGATGGTCAGGTCGAACTCGACGACCAGGCCGAGCTCCTCGGCCAGCTTGATCGTCTCCGCGGGGCCTCCGCCGCCCTCGAAGCGCGTCAGGGCCTCGTAGTGGTGTATGTTGCGGGTCCTGAGGTCGACGACGGGCTGGTAGACCAGCTCGAAGCGGCCATCGCGGACCATTTCCTTGAAGCGCTTGGAATCGGCCACGGTCTTGCGCAGCGCTGCGTCGAAGCCCTGGGCGGCGGCGGTCGGGCCGTCCTCAATGCAGCGGTCCAGGGCATAGCGGATCGCCCTCAGGCTCTCGCCGGGGGACGTGGGATCCAGGGCCAGCTCGCCGGACGACATCTCGACGCTGGGCCCGGCGAGTTCGCGGATGCGCCGGGCGAGGACCTCGGGTCCCCCGGGGCCGGAGCGCAGCATGGCGAACCGCTCGGAGCCGAGGTCGGCGGCGGGCGTCCCGCCGTATGAGGCCGCGCGCAGGACAGCGGCCAGCTTGCGCCGCGCGGTCTCCGCGGCCTCGGGATCCATGGCGGCGAGCGCCGGCGCGAGGCCGGTGAACTCCAGGAGATCGACGTGCAGGGGCGAGCCGGTCTGCTCGGCGTGCTTGAGCAGGCTGAGCGCCGCCGTCTCGAAGTCTTCGCGGCTGGTGAGCCCGGCCGCATCGACCTGGACCTGCGCCGGGCTTGGCTGCCAGAGGCTCAGGGCGGCGGCCACGCCGCTGCGCTCGGGCATCTGGAACAGCGAGAGGGTCGCTGGCTGGACGCCCTTCTGGCCGGCGAGGCCGACCTTGAAGGGGCCACGGCGTTCGCCCGGGCGAAGATCGTGCAGCACGGCCTCGATCAGGTCGGCGTCCGCTGCGTCGATCAGGTCGAGGAACCGCTCCCCGGCCAGGGACTCGGCCTGGCGGCCGACCAGTTGGCCGCCGGCGCCGGTCCCGAAGACGATCCGCCCGTCCCTGGCCACCTCGAGCACCATGTCGGCGCTGGCGAAGACGAAGGCGAGGAGCTGGAGCACGCTGGGCGTGTCCGAGGCCGGCCGGCGGCGCGCCGCGGCGCCCGACTCGACCCTGCTCAACAATGCCGCCATCCCTCTCCACCTCGACCGCGAGAACCACAGCGATGGGGACCCGGCCGCTGCACGTCGAAGGGGATACCCGGACAGTGCTTACGGGGTGTTGAACGCCGGAGAGATTTGTTCGAGGGGCGGGCCCCTCAGAACATCGGATCGGGCGGCGGGCGCTTCTTCTTCCGGCTCGGGCGCTCCCACATCACGCCCGGATAGCCTTTCAGCGGGGCCAGGGGCTCACCCAGGTAGGTCCAGTCCGCCTGCTGGCCGAGGTTCATGTGGTAGCGCGGCTCGCGGCCGGTGCGGGTCGTGAAGAGGGCGCGAGGGACATTGACCATCTGCGGCGATCGGGCGCGCTCGTAGAAGAGTGGCGTGCCGCAGCGGGCGCAGAAGCTGCGGGCCGTCCCCGCCGCCTCGTCCTCGAAGCGGGTGACGTGGTCCTCGCCCTCCAGCACCCGGAAGCGGCTGCGCCAGCTGCCGACATAGGTGGCGTAGGCTGCGCCGTGCGCGTGGCGGCTGGCGGCGGAGTGATCGTGCCACGCCCAGCGGGCGGGGACGCCGATCTCAACCTGGACCGCGCCGCAGACGCAGGCCCCCACTGCGACGTCGCCCCTGGCCATCAGCCGGCTTCCAGCCAGTCCAGGATCGCGGCGTTGGCTTCGCGCGGGTAGGTGTGGCTCAAGTCTTCGATCTCCAGATAGGTCACCGCCGCCCCGGCGCGGCTCAGGCCCCGGGCCGCCTCGCGGGCCATGTCGATCGGGAACATCCAGTCCAGTGCGCCATGCACGATGTGGATCGGCAGCCCCGTGATCCGCCCGGGCTCGGCGAAGCTGGCCAGCATCGGGTGGAAGGCCGCCGAAACCGGGGCCAGGTGGGTGAAGGGCGAAGTCGGCTCCAGGCCGCTGACGTAGCAGAACGTCCCCCCGTCGCTCATGCCGGTCAGCAGGATCCGGCGCTCGTCGATGTTCCAGCGGCCCCGGACGTAGTTCAGCAGTCGGCCAAGGTTGGGGGTGTCCGGATCCTCGCCGCTGATCGCCCAGGTGCGGCCGATGGCCGTGGGCGCCGCCAGGATGGCGCCACGGCTGCGGGCGTCGCGCAGCCAGTTCCAGAGGAACGCCCGGCCATTGCCGCCACCGCCATGCAGGGCGACCACCAGCGGCCATGCGGTCTCGGGGTCGTAGTACTCCGGCACATAGGCCGAAAACCCGCCGCGGGAGTCCGGGGCGTTGTCGTAGTGCAGGACGCCGGTGTCCTTGCTGGGCTCGGCCCTGGCGAGGCGGCGCAGCAGGTCGGCGTCGTCGCGCACTGCAGCGTCGAGGAAGAATCGACTGACCGGCGCCAGATTGTGCGCCAGGGGATAGAGCGCTTCCTGCGCTTGTGGCAGGTGGCGCAGCGCCCGGAAGATGGCGGTCAGGCGGTCCGGGTCCTGCGGCGCGGCGCGCAAGCCGTCGTAGGCGGCCAGCGCCTCGTTGGCGGCGGTGATCAGGCAGGTGCGGATCCGGTCCAACTCGGCGGGCCAGGCGTCGAGCCGGCGGCCCTGGGCGCGGAGGTCCGCATCGGGCTGGCCGACCGCGGCCATCACGGCGTCGAAGTCCGGCGGGTTCAGGTGGCGCGCGACGAAGCCCAGACGTTCCAGCGCCTGCAGCAGGGGCGGCAGGAAGGCCACCAGGTCGTCAAGTTCGCGCTCTTCCACCGATCCCCTCGCAGCCCGGGACTCCAACCTAGGATGCGAGCCCGGAAATGAAAGCCTAGGGCGGGAAAGCCAGGACGCGGAGCGCCGGCGCCTCCGACAGCCGCAGGACCCGTTTCAGTTCGGCGACCTTCGGCGGTTGGCCCGACAGGCCGATGTCGCCGGCCGCGATCGCCTCGGCGAGGCCGCGGTGGCCCATCCAGACCCGGACGAAGGCCTCCAGGTCGGCCGACAGGACGACGTCGACCGCTTCGCCGGGGTCCTTCAGGCAGACCTCCACGTCGTCGCTGCGGAGGATCATCCACCAGTAGCGGCGGGCGGCGTGGGCCCGCGGGATACCTCGGAAGTCGAACCGCAACACGATCTGGCGGTCCGGCAGTTCCGACTGGGAGATCTGCCGGCGCATGCCCCACATCAATAGCGTTGGGTCCAGCTCCTCGTGGGCGATGCGGCCCTGGCCATGGCGCTGGCCCCAGTCGGACATCAGGGTGACGATCCCGCCCAGGTGTTCGCCGGCCGGGGTGAGGCGATAGAGCTTGCCCTGGGCCAGCGGCTCGGTGGCGATGACCCCCGCCTCCTCCAGCTCGGCGAGGCGCTGCACCAGCAGCGCCCGCGACATCAGCGGCACGCCGCCGTGGACCTCGGTGAACCGCTTGGGTCCGAAGCAGAGTTCGCGCACGATGAGCGGCGTCCATCGCTGGGCGAAGATCTCGGCGGTCTTGGCGACCGGGCAGAATTGTCCGTAGCCCTTCATGTGGCCGAGGGTCGTCGGATGAACGCGGTTCGACAAGTTCATTCTTCGAACTGGAAGCCGAGCGGCCATCTGGAGGAAGAGGATGCCAAGACTTCCGATTGAGGACCATCCGATGACCGTCAACGTCAAAAGCCCACCCGCCACGACCATCCCCACCGACTGGGTGCGCCGCGCCCACGACCTGGGCCCGCAGATCGCCGCCCGCGCGGCCGACGCCGACGAGAGCGACGCCTTCGTGGCCGAGAGCCTGGCGCTGCTGAAGGCCGAAGGCTTCCACACCGCCGCGGTCCCGGCCGAACTGGGGGGCGGCGGGGCCAGCCACGCCGAGCTCTCGGCCATGCTGCGGGTCCTGGCGACCTACTGTGGCTCGACCGCGCTCGCCCTGGCCATGCACACCCATGCCGTGGCCCTGCCGGCCTGGCGCTGGCGCCGCACGCCGGAGGCGGTCGAAGGCCTGCTGAAGCGGGTGGTGGCCGAGGGCCTGACCCTGGTGTCAAGCGGCGGCTCGGACTGGCTGGACGGCTCGTGCAAGGCGACGCCGGTGGACGGCGGCTTCCGGGTCAGCGGGCGCAAGGTGTTCGCCAGCGGCTGCATGAGCGGCGACCTGCTGGTCACCATGGCCGTGCTGGACGCGCCCGAGGGCCCGACGGTCATGCACATGGCGATCCCCATGAAGGCCGACGGACTGAAGATCCTCGACACCTGGCGGACGCTGGGCATGCGCGCCACCGGCTCCCACGACCTGGAGCTCGACCAGGTGTTCGTCCCTGATGCCGCGGTCACGGTGAAGCGACCCGCCGGCAAATGGCACCCGCTGATGCACATGGTCACCCTGATCGCGTTCCCGCTGATCATGAGCGTCTATGTCGGCCTGGCCGAGGCGGCGCGGGAGAAGGTCCTGGCGCTCGCCGGAGCGCGCAAGGCGTCGGCGGACACCGAGCTGCTGATCGGCGAGATGGAAACGCAGCTCAGCGCCGCGCGGCTGGCGCTGGGCGACATGCTCGCCTGCGCGGCGACCGACGAGCCGGGCCCGGACGCCACCAGCCGGATCATGACCGGCCGCACCCTGGTGGCGCGGGGGGCGATCGCCGCGGTGGAGAAGGCCATGGCCGCGGCCGGCGGCGCCGGCTTCTACCGCCGCACCGGGCTGGAGCGGATCTGGCGCGACGTCCAGGCCGCCCGCTACCACCCGCTGCAGGAAAACGCCCAGGCGCGCCTCGCCGGCCGGCTGGCGCTGGGCCTGCCCATCGACGGCTGAGTCTGCCTGCACAGGTTTCCCGCCGCCTGCTTCGGGGCGGCGGGGTATCTGCTTGCGATTTTTCAAACGACCGTTAGACCCGTTGGGAATGGCCAACGACGCGACAGACAAGACCGGTTCTTCGAAGGAAGCCTACGACGACCGGCCGTTCCATTTCGACAACCTTCCACCCGAGGTGCGGGCGCCGCTGGCGCCCTACGCGGGCGCGGAGCCGCCGACGCCGGCCTGGTTCCGGTGGGCCGTCGCGCAGGAGCCTGAGCGCGGCTTCGTCACTTCGCACGGCACCCAGATCGAGACCCTGACCTGGGGCGAGCCGGGCAAGCCCGGCCTGCTGCTGGCCCACGGCAACAGCGCCCATGCCGACTGGTGGAGTCCGCTTGGCCCGTACCTGGCGAAAGACTTCCGCGTGACCTCGATGTCGCTGGCCGGGATGGGCAATTCCGAATGGCGCGAGACCTATCGGTTTCATGACTTCGCCGACGACGCCGAGGCCGTCTCCCGGGCGACGGGCCTGTACGACGGGGGGCGCAAGCCGATCTATATCGGCCACTCGTTCGGCGGCGGGCAGGTGTTTTTCGCCGCGGCCCGGTACCCGGAGCACATGCATGCCGCCGTACTGGTCGACACCGGCTTCGGCGGGCCGCCGCCGGAGGTGATGGAGGCCCAGGCCAAGCGGCGCGAGTTGCTGGCCAATATCCCATCCGCCGACCGGCCCAGCCGGGTCTATCCCACCATCGAGGCGGCGCTGGAGAGGTTTCGCCTCATGCCGCCTCAACCGACCGAGAACCACTATGTGCTCGACTTCATCGCCCGCCGCTCGTTGAAGCGCGCGCCGCTGCCGGACGGCTCGGGCGAGGGCTGGACCTGGAAGTTCGATCCCCAGATGTGGGAGAAGCTGGACCGGACCGACGGGCTGATAGGCGGCAATATGCCGGAGCTGGCCGTGCCGGTGGTCCACATCTACGGCGAGAAGAGCCGGATCGTCGAGCGGCGGGGGGCGGGCGAGCCCAGCTTCCTGGACAGCCAGGTGATGAACATCGAGATCCCGGATTCGCATCACCACGTGATGATCGACCAGCCATTGGCCCTCGTGGCGGCGCTTCGCACGCTTCTGGCCACTTGGCCGCATTGAACCGCGCGGGCGGTTCGTGTATCGCCCGCCCCGACTTCCCATTCATCCGAGAGTGAAATCCAGATGGCCGGAGCTTCTTCCGACTACCAGCGCGGCGGCATGGACATCGCCGAGCAGACCGCCACCTTCCACCTGGTCATGGGCCTGACCAAGTGGGGCTCGCTCTACATCAGCGCCGCCCTGCTGTTCTTCGTCCTGCTGTTCTGCACCCACACCGGTTTCGTCGGTTCGGCGATCACCGCCGTGGTGATGGCGGTGCTGGGCACCCTGCTGCTGCGCGACAAGAAGACCGTCGCCGCGCACTGACGCCTTCCAGGCCGCACGACCTCGACCAGCCTCCGCGCAAGCGGAGGCTTTGTCGTGCCTGGTCCCTAGGGACGCGGTTGTTTTTCGGGTGAGGCCGAGCCGGCTGAACAATGCTCGGCGGCCGGGCATGGCCTTGCGTCCTTCCCGGCCTAATCCCTGGCGGCGGGAAGAATGTTGCGCCGCACTGCTGCAGTGCGGCATGAACTTTCAAACGGCCGTTCGAAACCGCCGGCCGGGGCGGCTGGACAAGGTGTGAGAACGCCCCCTATGGTCGCGCCGCAATCGCGCCGATCGGGGGATTTCGCGGACCATGGCCGTCATCGCCGTCACCAAGGAGCGCCGCGCCGGGGAGACCCGTGTGGCCGCCGTCCCCGAGACGGTGAAGAAGCTCATCGGCGCCGGATTCTCCGTGGTCGTGGAAAGCGGCGCGGGCGTTTCCGCCGCCTATCCCGACGCGGACTACACGGCCGCCGGGGCCATGATCGCCAAGACCGCCAAGGACGCGATCGGCAAGGCCGACATCCTGTTCAAGGTGCGCCCGCCCGAGGCCGACGAGATCAAGGCGCTGCAGAAGGGCGCGATCGTCGTCGCCACCCTGAACCCCTACATGGAACGCGCCACGCTGGACGCCCTTGCCAAGCAGGGCGCCACCGCCTTCGCCATGGAGTTCGTGCCGCGGATCACCCGCGCCCAGGTGATGGACGTGCTGTCCTCCCAGGCCAACCTGGCCGGCTATCGCGCGGTGATCGAGGCCGCAGAGGCCTACGGCAAGGTCATGCCGATGATGATGACCGCCGCCGGCACCGTCGCCGCGGCCAAGGTGTTCATCATGGGCGTCGGCGTCGCGGGCCTGCAGGCCATCGCCACCGCCCGGCGCCTCGGCGCGGTCGTGACGGCCACGGACGTGCGGCCGGCCACCAAGGAACAGGTCGAGAGCCTGGGCGCCAAGTTCCTCGCCGTCGAGGACGAGGAGTTCAAGAACGCCCAGACCGCCGGCGGCTACGCCAAGGAGATGAGCAAGGAATACCAGGCCAAGCAGGCCGAGCTCGTCACCAGCCACATCGCCAAGCAGGACATCGTCATCACCACGGCCCTGATCCCCGGCCGGCCCGCGCCGAAGCTGGTCAGCGCCGCCCAGGTGGCCTCCATGAAGCCCGGCTCGGTGCTGGTGGACCTGGCCATCGAGCAGGGTGGCAACGTCGAGGGCGCCAAGCTGGGCGAGGTCTTCGAGACCGCGAACGGCGTGAAGATCCTGGGCGTGGCGAACCTGCCCGGCCGGGTCGCCACGGACGCCTCGGCCCTTTACGCCCGCAACCTGTTCGCCTTCGCCGGGCTGTTCCTCACCAAGGAAGGCGCCTTCGCGCCGGACCTGGAAGAAGAGATCCTGAAGGCCGCCCTGGTCACCCATGGCGGCGCGGTCGTCCACCCGAACCTCAAAGCCTGATCCGGAGCTGAAACGATGGATGTCGATCCCACGGTCTTCCGCCTGGCGATCTTCGTGCTCGCGATCTTCGTGGGCTACTATGTGGTCTGGAGCGTCACGCCGGCCCTGCACACGCCGCTGATGGCGGTGACCAACGCCATTTCCTCGGTGATCATCGTGGGCGCCCTGCTGGCGGCCGCGGCCAGCGGCGCGAACGGCGAGCTGACCACCAACATCATGGTCTCCAAGGGCGCCGGCGCTGTCGCCGCGGCCTTCGCTGCGGTGAACATCTTCGGCGGCTTCCTCGTCACCCAGAGGATGCTGGCCATGTACAAGAAGAAGGACAAGGCGAAGTGAGCGCCGACACCCTCTTGGGGGTGCTCGCCATCGTAGCCTTCAGTCTGGCCGGCTTCGCCGCGCTGTCCGCCGGGGGGCTCATCGGCAGGCTCCCGCCGCGCGCGCGGCGGGTCGTGACCGCCGTCGGCTGGGCGGTCTACGCCCTCTTCCTGTCGGGCATGGTCTATCGGTCGCTGCTCATGGAGCGCGGATTGGTCGAGCGCGGCCACCTGTCGCAGGCCGCGGGGCTCGCGGCTTGGGCGGCGGTCAGCCTGGTGCTTGGTATTCTGACGGTCCGCCGGATCGCGCGGACACTCTCACAAACGGACCATCACACGGGGACGGGGGCCTCCGCATGAACGCCAATATCGCGGCCATCCTCTATCTCGTCTCCGGGGTGCTGTTCATCCTGG
Source organism: Phenylobacterium sp. (assembly GCF_004297125.1). Lineage (GTDB taxonomy): Bacteria > Pseudomonadota > Alphaproteobacteria > Caulobacterales > Caulobacteraceae > Phenylobacterium. The sequence continues at coordinate 141,708 of NZ_SCVD01000040.1, forward strand.
CGCTGCGGGGCCTCTCGTCGCCGACCACCAGCCAGGCGGGCAACCGCAACGGCATGATTGGCATGGCCATCGCGGTCGCGACGACGCTCTGGCTGCTGGGGCCGAAGCTGGACCCGCTGACCATCGGCCTGATCCTGGGCGGCGTCGTGCTCGGCGGCGGCGTCGGCGCCCTGATCGCGCGGCGGGTCGCCATGACCGCCATGCCGCAGCTGGTCGCCACCTTCCACAGCCTGGTCGGCGCGGCCGCCTGCCTGGTCGCCGTGGCGGCGATCTATACCCCGGCCGCCTACGGCATCCTGGGCGACGACGGGCGCATCCACCTCAATTCGCTGATCGAGCTGTCGCTGGGCCTGGCCATCGGGGCCGTGACCCTCACCGGCTCGGTGATCGCCGCCCTGAAGCTGAACGGCAACATGAGCGGCGCGCCGATCATGCTGCCGGCCCGCCACCTGCTGAACCTGGCCCTGGGCCTGGGCATCGTCGCCCTGGTCGTCGTCCTGGTGATGAGCGGCGGCTCGGCGCTGTGGGCGTTCTGGGGAATCCTGGTGCTCAGCCTGGTTATCGGCGTCACCCTGATCATTCCGATCGGCGGCGCGGACATGCCGGTCGTGGTCTCGATGCTGAACAGCTACTCCGGCTGGGCGGCGGCGGCCCTCGGCTTCACGCTGGAGAACATCACCCTGGTCATCACCGGGGCGCTGGTGGGCTCGTCGGGCGCGATCCTCAGCTACATCATGTGCAAGGCGATGAACCGCAGCTTCGTCTCCGTGATCCTGGGCGGTTTCGGCGCGGACGACAGCGCCGCCGCGGCCGGCGGCAAGGTCGAGACCCGGCCGGTGAAGCAGGGCTCGGCGGACGACGCGGCCTTCATCATGAAGAACGCCAGCAAGGTGATCATCGTCCCCGGCTACGGCATGGCCGTGGCCCAGGCCCAGCACGCGCTGCGCGAGATGGTCGACAAGCTGAAGGAGGAGGGCGTGGAGGTGAAGTACGCCATCCACCCCGTGGCGGGCCGAATGCCCGGCCACATGAACGTGCTGCTGGCCGAGGCCAACGTCCCCTACGACGAGGTCTTCGAGCTGGAGGACATCAACGCCGAGTTCGCCACCGCCGACGTGGCCTTCGTCATCGGCGCCAACGACGTCACCAACCCGGCCGCCAAGACCGACCCGACCTCGGCGATCTACGGCATGCCCATCCTGGATGTAGAGAAGGCCCGCACCGTGCTGTTCGTGAAGCGCGGCATGGCGGCAGGCTACGCCGGCGTGGAGAACGAGCTGTTCTTCAGGGACAACACCATGATGCTGTTCGCCGACGCCAAGAAGATGGTCGAAGGCATCGTGAAGGGGCTCTGAGCGCCCCTTCCGCCGGCGACGTCAGCCGAAGATGTCGTCGCTGCCCAGGCCGCGGCCGGTGATGACGATCGGGTTGTCCTCGCCGCCCAGGACGTTGCCGCGCCAACCGACCAGCACGTATCCATCGAGGACGCCGTCGCCGTCGACGTCGACGTCCACGCGGGTCAGCGGCGGCCCGACCAGGGTCGGCCCGAAACCGCCACCCCCGCCGCCGCCGTCGCCGCCATGATCGGGCCGCAGCGTCGGATGGGTCGGATCGACGCCTTGTCCCGTGAAGCCGCCCTCGCCGCCGTCGCCGCCGTCGGTCGTGGGCGGCGCCGTCCTGTCGTCGGAGCCGGGCCTCTGCGGAAGCTGGACGAACCGGCCGTTGGCCAGGGTCAGCCTGTCGCCTTCCAGCCGGCTGAAGTCGAGAATGGTTCCGAGCAGCGTGTCGGCGTGGCCCAGCTGGACCGGCGCCTGGATCACGAAGGTGTCGGCGCCCTCACCACCCTCGGCGACCGCGTTGGTCGTGAGCTCGATCCGGTCGTCGCCGCCGCCGCCTTGCAGCAGGTCGTGGCCGCCGCCGCCGCGCAGGGTGTCGTTGCCGGCGCCGCCGACGATGTGCTCGTCGGCCGACGTGCCGACCAGGTTGTCGTCGCCATCCGTGCCGTGGATGACCACGGGAGCCTCCGCTTCGGCCTTGGCCGAAGCCACCGCCGCGGGCTCGGCCTTCGCGGCCGGCGCAGGCTCGGCGGGCGCGACGGCCGGCGCCGAGGCGGGTGCTTCCTCGCGCGGCGCCGCGGCCGGCGCTGGCTCTTGCGAGGGCGCCATCAGGGCGACCACCGCGGGCGCGGCGCCGGACGTCGAGGGATGCAGGGTCGCACCCTGGGTCGCCAAGTCGCGGTCCTGGGACGGACCGTCCGCCTCCGGCGGAGGCGGTGACGGTTCGGTCGGCAGCTCCGGCGGCTTCTCCGCCGCTTCGGCTTCCCCGCCGACTCCGGTGGTCTCGTAGAAGAAGCTGGTGGCGACCACGAGCGCCAGGAAGGTCTGGCCCTGGCGGGCTGTGAGGCCGAAGGGCAGGATCGTGGCCGACTGCGGCGCGACGTCGCCCTCGGTCGCCTCGAGCCGCTCGCGCAGCGCCGTATGCAGGTCGGCGTTCTCATTCACCGCGTCGTCCACGGCCGAGTGGACCACGAACGTCCCGTCTATGCGGGCCACGTGGATGAGCACGTCGCCGTCGCTGTCGGTGACGACGCACCACGGGTCGCCCTCGTCGGTGGCTCCGAAGACCACCTCGACGCGGATACCGCTGGCCGACAGGCGATCGGCCAGGTCCTGCAGGCGCGCACGCTCAGCCGCGGTCCAATCGCCGCTGTCGCGCACACGATTAACGAAGGGAACGACCTGACCCATCGGTTCGGGAAGCATCTCCTGGGGGCGCTAGCCGGTGGCCCGGTCCTTCCGGACCTCGGACACGCTCTCGGCGCCGAACAGCAGTCTATATAGTTCGGGTTCGTAATAGCGCAGCAGCGTTTTGGCGAATTCGCCGGGCTCCAGGCCCAACGCCTCGGCCCACGCGCCCTGGGTCTCGATCGGCAGGCGGCCCAACCCGCTCTCTACCTGCGAGACGAACGTATAGTAGCGCAGCCCCACCTTCTCGGCCAGTTCGGCCTGGGTGAGCCGGGCCTCTTCTCGCGCGGTCTTCAGCCAGCGGCCGGCCTGCTGGCGCAGCACCTTGATCTGGGCGGCCTTGGCGGGATCGGTCGCGGGTCTCGGCATCATTGGCTCCGGAGCTTGCAAAGCGCCCTTGCGGTAGGGGTGCAAGCCGCATAATACAGTATTTACGCAACAAATAACTACACGACGTATAGCCGCTTGTTCCTCGCTATCATGTCGCCACGTTTCAGGAAAGCAATGAAGCGCCTCCTCGTCTCCGCGGCCGTGCTGCCGCTCCTCTACGCCGCCTCCGCTCACGCCGAGACAAAGATCTCCACCGCCACCACGGCGCCGGTCAAGACATCGACCGTCGCCAGCGGCCAACCCGACCACATCACCATCGACACGGCGGGCTCCATCGCCCCCACCGTCGCCGGTCCGGCGGTCACGATCGATACGTCCAACGCCGTGGTGAACAACGGCTCGATCACCTTCACCGGGGTCAATGGCGCCACGGGCGTCCAGGTAAACAGCGGCGTCGCGATGGCGCTCGCCAACAACGGCACGATCAGCGTGGCGGAGGACTACACGGCCACCGACACCGACAGCGACGGCGACCTGGACGGCGTCTTTGCCCAAGGGTCGGCCCGGTTCGGCATCCGCGTGCTGTCGCCGGGCGCGATCGGCAGCATCGCCAACGCCGGCACCGTCACCGTCGAAGGCAACGACTCGGGCGCCATCTCGATCGAAGGCCGGCTGACGGGCAGTCTGACCAGCTCGGGCGCGGTGGCCATCGTGGGCGACCGCAGCGTCGGCGTGCGCGCCGATTCCGTGTCGGGCGACGTGAAGATCCTGGGCGCCGTCCAGGCCCAGGGCGAGAGCACGGTCGGCGTCCAGCTTGGCGACGTGGACGGCGCGGTCGTGCTTCAGGGCGCGATCAGCAGCACCGGCTATCGCAGCGCCGACCGGCTGGCCGACGCCGCGCGGGCCAAGCTCGACGCCGACGACCTGAGGCAGGGCGGCGGCGCGGTGCGCATCACCGGCAACGTCGGCAAGGGGATCCTGCTGGACCGCCCGCCGACCGACAGCAGCACCACCGACACCGACGAGGACAAGGACGGCATCGCCGACGCCTCCGAGAGCACGGCCACGATCGCGTCCTACGGCGCGGCTCCCGCCATCGACATCGGCGGCGCCGGCGCGACGACCATCGGCGTGGTCGGGACGGGCGACCTGGCATTCGGCTTCGTCAACAAGGGGTCGGTCACAGGTAACGGCGTGAACGATGGCATCGCGGGTACGGGTCTGCGCATCGGCCAGGTCGGCGGAGGCGTGGTCACCGTCCAGGGCGGGATCAACAATATCGCCGGCGCCACCATCGTCGGCCGTGCGTATCTGGCGCAGTCGACCGGTGTCCTGCTCAATTCCAACGCCGTGGTCCCCGTGCTGCGCAACGCCGGTTCGGTCGGCGCGGAGCAGAACGGCGGCCTGCACGATGCGCGCGCCATCGTCGACCTCTCGGGCACGCTGGCGCTGGTGGAGAATTCTGGGATCATCCGCGCCGTCGTCAATCCGGCGACCGGCGTCACCCAGACCGGCAAGACCATCGCCATCGACCTGTCGGCCAACACCGCCGGCGCGACGGTCCGCCAGGCCAAGGTGAACACCACCGACGCCCCCGCCATCGGCGGTGACGTGCTCTTCGGCGCCGGGGACGACCGCCTGGAACTGCTGGCCGGAACCTTCGCCGGGACCATGAGCTTCGGGGCCGGCGCCGACAGCCTGGTCGTGGACGGCGGCGCGACCGCGGCGGGTCGCATCTCCGACAGCGACGGCCGCCTCGGCATCGACGTGCGCGACGGCCGCCTGGCCATGACCAACACCGAGACGGTGACGGTCACGTCGCTGAACCTGGGCGCCAAGGGCGTGCTGGCGGTCAGCGTCGACCCGACGGTCACCAACACCCGCCTGAACGTCACCGGCGCGGCCACCGTGGCCACCGGCGCACAGGTGGACGTGACGCTGACGGCGATCTCGCGCGGGTCGCAGTCGTTCCAGATCGTCCAGGCCCAGAGCCTGACCGTGGGCCAGGCCGGCGCGACGCTGGCCGGGGCGCCGTTCCTGTACAACGCCAGCCTGCGGGCGGACACGACGGCGGGCGCGCTCTATGTCGACCTGCGGCCGAAGACGGCCACCGAGTTGGGGCTGAACCGCTCCGGCTCCCAGGCCTACGACGCGGTTTTCGCCTCGCTCGACAAGGACGACGCGATCGAACAAGCCTTCCTGGGGCAGCAGACCCAGGCCGGGTTCCAGGGCCTGTACGACCAGATGCTGCCCGACCACTCCGGCGGCGTGCTGATGTCCGCGGCCGCGATCTCGTCGGCGGTGTCGGGCGCGGTGGCCGTGCCCATGGCCATCGACCGCTCGTCGGGGACCGCCATGTGGGCCCAGGAGGTCGCCTTCAACATCCGCCGCGACAAGGATGACGCCGCAGGCTTCAAGAGCCAGGGCTTCGGTTTCGCCGCCGGCATGGACCTGCAGGGCGAGGCCACGGCCCTGGGCGCCAACGTCAGCTTCGTCACCACCGACGTGAAGGACCGCGGCGCCGCCGCGGGCGAACAGATCTCGATGAACCTGTTCGGCGCCGGCCTCTACTGGCGCCTGGACGGCGGTCCGCTGCAGGCGGCCGTGCGCGGCGGCGTGGGCTATGCCTTCTTCGACGGCGACCGGCGGCTGGAGAGCCCCACGCTCAGCCTGCGGGCGGATTCCAAGTGGAACGCCTGGATGGTCGACGCCTACGCAGGCGCCTCTTACGAGATCCGGATGGGCGGCTTCTACGCGCGCCCCGAGCTGTCGGCGAGTTACCTGCGGCTGGCCGAGGACGGCTACAAGGAGAAGAACGGCGGCGCGGGCTTCAACCTGATCGTCGACAAGCGCACGGGCGACATGCTGACCGGGGAGGCGCTGCTGGCCCTGGGCTGGAAGTTCGGCGACGAGACCTACTTCGCGCCCGAGATCAAGGCGGGCTATCGCGGCAAGCTGGCCGGCGGGCCCGCCAGCACCACGGCCCATTTCGAGGGCGGCGCCGATTTCACCCTGGATCCGGAGGACGTCTTCAAGGGCGGCGCGGTGGTCCGGGCCGGCTTCCGCGGCGGCGCGGCGCGGGTGGTCTACGCGGTCAACGGCGGCGCCACGATGGACAAGGACTACAGGGAATACGACGTCCGCGCGACGGTGCGCTTCCAGTTCTGAGCCATGGCTCGACGGGCCGTGGTTTGCCCACGGCCCGCTTTTTGCCTAGAACCCCCGGCAGTCTGCCGGCCGGTCCCGAGCGGGCACGGCCTCGACCGCGCAGCGGCTGGTGGGAGTTCGAGAAGCGTGGCGTCAGAACGGAAGCCAATCCTGAAAGGGCGCACGCGCCTCGCCGCCGAGGCGGCGATCGTCGCGGCGGCTGGCCTCAGCGCGTTCGCCGTGGCCCACGCCTCGCTGCTGGTTCCGCCGCTTCAGACGCATCCCACCAAGACCCAGGTCGCCCTGACCAGCGCCAGGATGGCGCAGGCCCAGCCGGCGGAGGACGAGGTGCTGATCGCCTTCGAGGAGCCGGTGCCCGGCCATGCGGTGGTCTCGCCGTTCGGCCTGCGCCAGCTGCCCTGGGAGGGCAACGGCCGGCTGCATGAGGGCGTCGACATTTCGGCCGACAGCGGCGTGCCGGTGATCGCCGCCGCCGACGGCGTCGTCGTCGAGGCCGGCGTCAAGGGCGGCTACGGCCGCTACGTCGCCGTGCGCCATGCCGAGCGCCTGACCACCTTCTACGCCCACCTGGGCGGCATCGAAGCCGGGGTTAAGCCGGGCGTGGCTGTGACTGCCGGCATGCCGCTGGGCCGCATCGGCTCGACCGGCACGTCCACCGGCCCGCACCTGCACTTCGAGATCCGCGACGCCCAGCAACGCCCGCTGGACCCGTCCATGTTCCTGGGCAAGGCCTTCGCCGAGGCCGGCGACCTGCCGCTGGACAAGGCCAAGCGCTACTCGGGCCGGGTCCGCATGGCCTATGTGTCCTTCATCCCCGAGAGCAAGCGGGCGCTGATGGACGCCCGCGACGGGAGCTCGCTCACCGTCCGCCGCAAGACGACGGACGCCCAGGACCTCGCCGCCGCGGAGCGCAACCTGCAGAGCCAGATGCGCGACACCGCCAAGCGCGAGAAGATCGACGGGATGAAGGAACTGTCCATCGGGCCCGATGGCCGCCCGCGCGCGCAGCTGAACCTTTGAGCCGATACCGCGGCGAGAAGGTCGACATTGGCGGCCGCAGCCTGCGCATCGTCCGTGCGGGGCCGGCGGCCGGCGCGGCGCCCCTGATCGTCTGCGAGCACGGCGCGTTCGGCTGCGCCTCGGATTGGGCGGTCGTGCAGGAAAAGCTCGCGGCCAGGGGCCTGCGCAGCCTGGCCTATGACCGCGCGGGCCTGGGGCACTCCGACGCCGGGCCCGAACCCCGCGACGGGCGCGCGATCAACGACGACCTCGAGGCGCTGCTGGGGGCGCTGGGCGAGATCGGCCCGATCGTGCTGGTGGGCCACTCCATGGGCGGCCTGATGGTGCGGTTATTCGCGCTGGAGCGGGAGCGGCCGCTGGCCGGCCTGGTGCTGGTCGACGCCGTCACCCCGGACGTCTTCAGCCTGCCTGGCGGCTCGAGCGCCATCCGCGGCTTCGGCCGGCTGTTGCAGGGGGTGAGCCACGGCGCGAAGCTGGGCCTGATGGTCCCGGTCTCGTGGATCAGCGGCAACCTGATCGGCCTGCCCGGCGCGGCCGGCGCCGAGAAGCGGCGCATCCACGCCTCGGCGCCCCATGCGCATGGGGCGGCGGCCGAGGTGATCCAGTGGCCGGAGACCTCGCGCATGGCCGGGGCGGTGGAGCTGCCGCCCGACCTGCCGGTGGCGGTGGTGACCGCGGGGCCGCATCGCGGGCGCGGGCCGCTGAAGGCCATCCAGGAAAAGCCCGCGAAACAGTCGCGCGCCGGCTTCATCGAGCACGTCGAGCCTTCGAACCACGCCAACCTGCTGGGCCCCCGCTACGCCGACGCGATCCTGCGCGGCGTGGAGCACGTGCTTCAGTCCGGCTCGCGCTGAACCAGGCCTGCGGCGGCCCGCAGGCGCTCGCCCACCAGGCTGTCCAGGCCCGCCAGCGTGACCGCGCCGTCCGCATCGACGTGGGCGGGCAGGGCGCCGCGGGCGGCCGCCGGAAAACCCCGAACCGTCTCCTGCTGCGCCGGCGACAGGCGGCGCGTGAGGCCCGCAAGGCGGCGGACCTCATGGCCCGACGGGATCTCGAAACGGCCGTCCCAGACGCCGGGGGGATGCAGGGGCGCAAAACCTCCGCGCGCCGCCTCGCCCGGCTCACGGAAGACCTGGATGGTCATGGCGTCGGCCTCGATCCGCGCGCCGGCCAGGGTGGCTACGAACGGCCTGGAGCGCCGTAGGGCGTCGGCGGCTCGGGCGACGCGGGCGGACGCAGGCAGGCGCTCCCCGCCCCCGGCGCAGACCGCCGCCAGGGCGACGAAGCGGTGCGCGTCGCTAGGCGCCGCGGCCTTGAAGTCGGCGCGCGACAGAGAGATGACGCCCGCCCGTTCAGCCGCCAGCATGGCGAGCGCCAGGGGCGCCTCGGCGCGGACCGGCGGCGCGTGGCCGGCGCCGGCCATGCGGACGCGGCTGCGGGCGTAGCGAGGATCGCTGTTGGCCGGGTCGTCGATCCAGGTCTTGCCGCGGGCGGCGAGCCATTCGCGCAGTTCGGCCCGGCCGGCCGCCAACAGCGGGCGCAGCAGGAACAGCCCGCGCCCCTCCGGCCAGACGGGCGACGGCGACCAGGGACGCGGACCGGGCGTCGTGGCGCCGGCGGCGCGCATGGCCGCCGCCTCCGCGACATCGTCGGCGGTGTGGCCCAGCAGGATCACCCGCGCGCCGGCCTCACGCGCGGCCGTGGCCAGCAGGCGATGGCGGGCGAGGCGCGCGGCGGCGGGCAGTCCGGCGGCGGGCTTGTCGCCGGACCAGGCCAGGGCGCGGAACGGGCGTCCGAGACGCTCGGCGGTGGTTGCACAGGCGTCCGTCCAGGCGGCGCTGCCGGCCTGCAGGCCGTGGTCCACGGTGAGGACGACCAGCTCGCGCCCCGCCTCGCGCGCCCAGGCGTCGGCGATCAGCGTCAGGGCGAGGGAGTCGCCGCCGCCGGACAGGCCCACGGCCAGGGGACGGCGGCCGTCACGTCGAAGATGGTGGTCGAAGGCTTGGCGGGCGGCCGCCTCTAGGCCGCGCACTTGGCCTGGGTGCGGGTGGCGGCCGCCCGGCTGGCGATGTTGGGCGGGGCCTTGGGGTAACGGCGGGCGAACTCGGCCAGGGTCTGGCAAGCGTCGGAAGGCTTCTTCAGCGCCACGAGCGAGCGCGCCAGCTCCACCACGGCGTCAGGCGCCCAGGCGGTCTGCGGCCAGCCCCGGATCGCGCCGATATAGGCCTGCGCGGCGTTGGCGTGGGCGCCGCGGACGCTCAGCGTCTTGCCCCACCAGTAGCGCGCCTCCGCCGTCTTCGGCGCGTCGGGATAGATCTCGACGTAGTTCGCGAAGGCGGCTTCCGCCCCGTCGTAGTCGCCGGCCAGCATCAGTTGCCGGGCCTGGGCGAAGTCCTTGGCCGGGTCGCCGGGCGGGGCGGGCGGGGGTGGGACGCCGCCCAGGGTGTCCGCCGGCGGCGGGGCCTCGGTCGCGGCCATCTTGCCTTCCAGCGCGGTCAGGCGGTCGGTCAGCGCCTGGACCTGGGTCTTCAGCGCCGCGTTGTCCCGCTTGGTCTGGTCCAGCTCCCGCGTCGCGCCCTCGAGCGAGCCGTTCACGCCGCGCAGGGTCTGTTCCAGGTCGCCCAGCTTGTCGGCCATCTCGGCCATGCGTGCGTCGGTGTCGGCCGGCTGCACCACCACGGGCTTCCCGCTGTCGCGCAGCTGGAAGACGATGGCGCGCAGCTCGCGCACCACCTTCTCCATCCGCTCCACGCGCTTGGCGTCGCGCGCGTCGAGCGGATCCGGCTGGCCGGCCGGCGGCAGGGGCGTCTGTGAGATCGCCGGGCCAGCCGTCCCGAGGACGGCCAGCGCCAGCAACATTACAGGGAAGCGGCGTGCGCGCATGAAGGCCTAGCGCGCGCCCGAGACGATGGCCGTCCGCGCGTTACGGTTCTTCTGCCAGGACTCCTCGCCGCTGCCGGTGTCGATCGGCTGTTCCTTGCCGAACGAGATGGTGGAGATCCGCCCGCCCGTGACGCCCTGGCCGACCAGGAAGTCGCGCACCGAGTTGGCGCGCCGGGCGCCGAGCGCCAGGTTGTATTCCCGCGTGCCGCGTTCGTCCGCGTTGCCTTCGATGCGCACGACGACGCTGGGGTAGCGGCGCAGCCACTCGCTCTGGGCGGTCAGCAGCGGACGGGCGTCCTCGCGGATGTCATGGCTGTCGGTGTCGAAGTAGACCCGGTCGCCGACGTTGACGATGAAGTCCTGGGTCGAACCGGGGAGGGCTCCCACGGGCTGGCCGCTGACCGGGCCGGTGCTGGGCGGCAACGGGGTCGACGGGCCGGTGGACGATGGGGGCGTCTGCGTCGGGAAGCTGGGCTTCGGCTTGCTCTGGCAGGCCGCGAGCGAGGCGGCGGCCGTCGCGATCAGGGCCAGGCGCAGGACGGTGCTCCCGGTGAAGCTTCGGACCATGTACGTCTCCTCGAGCGTTGAGTTGCAAATCATTTGCAGGGTCTATCGGGCGGGATTGCGGCGCAAGTCTAGTTGAGCAAAGGCGACCAGGCGGGGTCCGACCCTGCGCCAGGGTAAGGCATCGGCTGAAGGATTCGCCCAGTGACATCCACACTCCATAACTTGGGCGGGCCCCCTGGGGTTTCACGCGAGAACATAAGAACTCGACCGTTGGGCGCCCAGGTCGGGCCTTCGTCCAGGTAGCTGGAGGTCAAGAGGCGCTCGTCGGAACCGTCCGGACGCATGACCCCGATGTGGAATTCGCCGCCGGTTTGTTTGGTGAAAGCAATGAATTCGCCGGTCGGGCTCCAGACCGGCGTGGTGTAGCGGCCGCCCCCGCCGGAGATGCGCCGCGCGCCCGAGCCGTCGGCCCCCATCACGTAGAGTTGCGGCGAACCAGCCCGGTCCGAGTTGAAGACGATCCTGGATCCGTCCGGGGAGAACGAGCCCGAAGTGTCGATCGCCGGGTCGGTGGTGAGCCGCGTGGAGGTGCGGCTGGCCAGGTTCATGACATAGATGTCGCTGTTGCCGGCGCGCTCGACCGAGAACACCACCTTGCCGCCGTCGGGCGAGAACCGCGGCGAGAACACCATGCCCTGGAAGGTGCCCAGGCTCTCGCGCCGGCCGCTCTCCAGGTTGAAGAGATAGACCGTGGACGAGTCCTGCTTCAGCGACATGTAGGTGATCTCCTGGCTGTTCGAGGAGAACCGGGGCGTCATGACGATGCTGTCGCCGGAGGTCAGGTAACTGGGATTGGCGCCGTCCTGGTCCATGATCGCCAGGCGCTTGGTGACCTGCCCCCGGGCGCCGCTCTCGGCGACGAACACCACGCGGGTGTCGAAATAGCCCTTCTCGCCGGTCAGCCGCTCGTAGACGGCGTCGGAGATCTTGTGGGCGACCTTGCGCCAGCTTTCCGGGCTGGCGGTGAACTGCAGGCCCAGCAGCTGCTGCTCGGCGAAGACGTCCCAGAGGCGGAAGTCGACACGAAGCTTGCCGCCTTCGACCGTGACCTGGCCGTTCACCAGCGCCTGGGCGTTGATGGTCTTCCAGTCGGCGAACCGCGGCTGGACGTTGGCGGTCAGGCCCTTCTCGATGAAACTGTTGGGGTCCAGCGGCCGGAACAGGCCCGAGCGCTGCAGATTGGCGGAGATCACCTGGCTGATGTCGCCGCCCACCTGGCCGCCGCCGAAGGCCGGCACGGCGATGGGCAGGGGCTGGACGTCGCCGCGGTTGACGTTGACCTCGATCTCCGCGCGGGCGGGCTGGGCGATCGCCACGGCCGTGATCGCGCAGAGCAGGGTGAACAGCAGGGCCGCCGCCCGCGAGGGAAGAGTCTGGCGCGTGGGCAGGCTCCGGGCTTGGGTCATCACGTGCAGGCCTCTCGGGCGTTGAAATTGACGGCGATGCGGTCGCCATAGAATTCGCGGGGCAGGCCGCGGAACGGCGCGGCGGCGTAGACGGCGCGCACGGCGCGGTCGGCGGCCGCCTGGGCCACGGGGGTCCGCGCGCCCTGGATTTGGGCGGCGACATCGCCCACCACCTGGCCGCCGATGCCCATCTGGAAGATCACCCGCACGACCACGTTGCGGCCGCCCTCCACGTCGCAGTTGGGATTCCAGCGGCGCTGAAGCTCTTCGGCCAACCCCTGCATGGCGGCCCCGGCGGCCAGGCCGGTCCCCAGGGTCTGGCGCGCGACCGGAGCCGTCTCGGCGCGGGTCTGGCCCTTGGCGGCGGCGGAGGGTCGCTGCGGGGCGTTGCGGGCCGGCGCCTTCAGGCTGGCGGAGAGCGCGTCGAGGTCGAAGCTCTTCTCGGCGGGCTTGGCTGGGGTCTTGACCGCGGGCGCGGGCTTCGGAGCGGGGGTCGGGGCGGCCTTCGGCGTCGGGGGTGGCGGCGCCGGCGTGGGAGGCGGCGGCGCGGGTTCGGGCGGCGCCTCGGCCACCGGCTCCTCGGTCGCCGCTTCCTGGGTCTCGGGGCCCTGCTCGGCGGGGCGGGTGTCGGTGTCGGGCGCAGTGGAGACGATGGTCACGGGCACCACCGAGCCCACCTTCAGGTCGCGGTTGCCCCAGGTGATCATGAAGGCGGCCGCCACCGCGACGTGCAGGCCGATGGAGCCCAGCGCCGCCGGAGAGACCTCGATGCGCCTGGCGCTGGCCCGGCTCACGGAGCGGCCTCCTCCTTGTCCGTCGCCCCGGACGAGGGGCCGCCGGTCTCGGTGATCAGGTTGATCGAGGTGAAGCCCGAGGTGGAGAGCGAGGCCATCACCCGGGCGACGATCTCATAGCTGGCCTTGCCGTCGGCTCGCACATAGATCGGCCGCGTGCTGTCGGAGGCCATCTCCTTCAGGCGCGGCGCCAGGTTGGCGAAGGGGACCTCGTTCTCGCCGACGTAGATGCGTCCGTCGGCGCGGATGGAGAGCGTGATGGGGTCGGGCACGTCCTGCATGGCGCCGGCCTCGGTCTTGGGCAGCTCGACCGGAACCCCGGCCGTGAGCAGCGGCGCCGAGATCATGAAGATGATCAGCAGCACCAGCATCACGTCCACCAGCGGCGTGACGTTGATCTCGGAAAGCGCGCCGCGGCGGCCGCGGCCGTAGCGACGGCGCCGCTTGGAGCCGCCCGCCGCGAAGGCGTCGTTGGCCGACAGCGCCATGCTTCAGCCCCCCGCCAGACGCCGCTGGATGGCCGTGGAGAGGTCGTCGGCGAAGCTTTCCAGCCGGCCCGAGTACTTCCCCGCGGCGGTCGAGTAGGCATTGTACGCCACGTACGCCGGGATCGCCGCGGCCAGGCCGATGGCGGTGGCGAGCAGCGCTTCGGCGATCGAGGGGGCCACGATGGCCAGCGAGGTGTTCTTCTGGATGGCGATGGCCTGGAACGACCGCATGATACCCCAGACCGTGCCGAACAGCCCCACGAAAGGCGACGCGGTGGCGACGATGGCCAGGACGCCCAGGCCGGCTTCCACGCGGGCGCTCTCGCGGGCGATGGTGGCGTCGAGGTGCCGGTCGATGCGCTGGATCAGGAAGGCGGTCTGGCCCTCGCTGGCGGACCCCTTCACGCGGGCGTCGCGCCACTCCTTCAGCGCGCCCTGCAGCATGCGGGGCAGGGCGTGGGCGGGGCGTTCGCCGGCGTCGGCGGCCACGTCTTCCAGGCTGCGGCCGGAGGCGACGGAGTCCTCGAACTTGTCGGCCTGGCGGTTCAGGGCCGCGAACTTGAACATCTTGTCCAGGATGATCGTCCAGGACCACAGCGAGGCGATCGCCAGGCCGATCATGACCAGCTTCACGACCCAGTCGGCGCGGACGAAGATGCTGAGAAGGTCGAAGCTCTCGGGCGTGACGGCGGCGGCCGGGTCCATTGGGTCTCCTAGTCGTGTCCGGTCGTGGTTGGCGGGGTTCGGTGGCGATCTTATGGCGTGGCGAAGTAGGGCCTGAGCAGATCGACCATGTCGCGCGGCGGTCTTATGGCCCGGCCCTTCATGTCGATGCACACGGCCTGGACCTGAGCCGCGGCGATCAGTTCGTCGCCTCGGGTGATGCGCTGGCTGACCAGCAGGCGCGGTCCCTTCACGTCGTCATAGGTCGTACGGACCACCAGCGCATCGTCCACCCGGGCGGCGCGTTTGTAGTCCAGCTCGATGCGAACGATGGTGAAGGCCGTGGGTTCCGGCAATGCCAGCAGGGCGCTGTGGCTGATGCCCACCACGCGGAAGAAGTCGCTCCGCCCGCGCTCGAAATAGCGCAGGTAGTTGGCGTGGTAGACCATGCCGGTGAAGTCGGTGTCCTCGTAATAGATCCGCACCGGCAGGCAGTGCTCGCGGCCTTCCAGCCAGCCGGATGAGGGCTCGCTCATTCGAACAGGTCCCCGCCGCCAGTGGGGATGGACTTGGGCGCCGCCAGGCCCAGGTGGCTGTAGGCCTTGGCGCAGGCCATGCGGCCGCGAGGCGTGCGCTGGATGAAGCCCTGCTGCAGCAGGAACGGCTCGATGACGTCCTCGACCGCGTCGCGGGCCTCGGCGATCGCATAGGCCAGGGTCTCCACGCCCGCGGGACCGCCGGCGTAGTTCTCGATCAGGGCGCGCAGGTAGCGGCGGTCCAGCGCGTCCAGGCCGTGCTCGTCCACGTCCAGGCGGGCCAGGGCCGAGGCGGCGGCCTTGCGGTCGATGACGTCGGCGCCATCGGCGGCGGCGAAGTCCCGGACCCGGCGCAGCAGGCGTCCGGCCACGCGCGGCGTGCCGCGGGCCCGGGTGGCGATCTCGGCCGCGCCGTCGGGGGACAGGTTGGTCCCCATCTTCACCGAGGCGCCCAGCAGCACCTTCTGCAGCTCGGCGTGGGTGTAGAACTCCAGCCGGATCGGGATGCCGAAGCGGTCGCGCAGCGGGGTGGCCAGCAGGCCCGCCCGCGTGGTCGCGGCGACCAGGGTGAAGGGCGCCAGGTCGATGCGGATCGAGCGCGCCGACGGCCCTTCGCCGATCATCAGGTCCAGGACGTGGTCCTCCATGGCCGGGTAGAGGATCTCCTCCACATTGGCCGGCAGGCGGTGGATCTCGTCGATGAAGAGGACGTCGCGGGGTTCGAGGTTGGTCAGGATCGCGGCCAGGTCGCCGGCCTTGGCCAGCACCGGCCCGGAGGTGGCGCGGAAGTTCACCCCCAGCTCGCGGGCGACGATCTGGGCGAGCGTGGTCTTGCCCAGGCCCGGCGGCCCGAACAGCAGCACGTGGTCCAGGGCCTCCTCGCGCTGCTTGGCGGCCTCGATGAAGACGCGGAGGTTCCCCTTGGCCTGCTCCTGGCCCACGAACTCGGCGAGGGTCTGCGGCCTGAGCGCCTTGTCCGCCGGCTCGAAAGGCTGCGGCTCGCCGGAGATGATGCGGGTCACCGCCCCAGCTCCTGCAGGGCGGCCTTGATCAGGGCGGGCGGCTCGGCGTCTTCGCCCAGGCGGATGGCGGCGGCTTCGACCACGCGGCGGGCGGCGGGCTCGGCGACGCCCAGGCCCATCAGGGCGGCGACCGCCTCGCCGGAGGCCGAGGCCTTCATGGGCTGGGGCGCGTTGATCTGGCCGTGGAAGGCCGCCACCGGCCCGTCGGTGATCGGCTTGCCCTTGAGCTCGGTGACGATGCGCAGCGCCAGCTTGGGGCCGACGCCGGAGGCGCGGGCCACGGCGGCCCTGTCGTCGCGCGCCACGGCGCCCGCCAGCTCGGCCGGCGGCAGGACGTCCAGCACCGCCAGGGCCGCCTTCGGCCCCACGCCCTGGATGGTGCGCAGCAGGACGAAGGCCTGGCGGTCCTCGCGGGCCAGGAAGCCGTAGAGGGTCAGGCCGGTCTGCTCGCCCCAGTGGCTCTCCACATGCAGCACCGCCTCACCGCCCACCTCGGGTAGGCGCGACAGGGTCCGCGACCCGCAGCGCACGACATAGCCCACGCCCATCACGTCGATGAGCGCTTCTTCCTCGCCGACTTCGGCGACGGCGCCGCGCAGGCGTCCGATCATGTGCGAATCACGTTCGGCATGTGTTCTGGAGGAGTACCGCAGCGCGGACTCTCAGGGAACAATGCGGAGCTTATGCAGCGGGCGGCTGGGGGGCCGCCCGCCGTTGTCGGCCTCAGGCCACGAGGCCCCGGCGCTGGCGCAGGGCGGCGCCCATGCCGAAGAAGCCCAGGATCATCATCGCCCAGGTCGCCGGCTCCGGCACGCCGCCGACGTCGGCGCCGATGACCGTGAGCGCGAAGCCGGTGGAGTCGTAGGTGTAGTTGCCGGCCGCCCCGAGGGTGAAGCTGACGCGCTGGCCGGCGGCCAGGTCGGCGTCGAAGCCGAAACTGCGCGAGCCGCCGATGAAGGTGTCGGCGAACTGCTGGGTGGTCCCCACATAGCCCGCGATGTCGACGCCGGTCGGCGAGATGTCATGGGCCTGGTAGCTGCCGGCGAAGCTGTAGAGGCCGGCGGTGGGGGCCACGAACTGCACGACGGTGTCCACGCCGGTGTCGGCGTGCAGGTTCAGGAAGCCCGCCTGGAAGAACGAGCTGCCCGGCGGGTCGTAAGTCCCGTCCACGGCCTTGGCGACGGACGCCTCGCCGTTGCGCACGCAGAAGACGCCGGCCGCGCCGCCGCACTGCGCCTGGGTGGTGGGATAGGCGGTGGCGGTCCCGGCGAAGGCGCCGGTGAAATAGCCGACCGCGAAATTGCCGGTCTGCACCGCCCCGTCCACCAGCTGGAACTGATCGTAGGCCACATAGCTGGCGGCGGTCGCCGGCGCCGCGACGGCGGCGAGCACCCCCGCCGCGATCAAGGATGTCAGAACTCTCATCGTACCTGCCCCGTTGGCTTGGAAATGGGTCACGGACCATTTCGTGTCGGCCAATGGGCTGACGGGATTGGAGATTCCCGCCACGCCGGCGATATTCGGGCGCGGTTCGGCCCGCGTGGTGACCGGGGGTTGAGTATGGCGGACGAGATTCCCCAGGCAGGGACTGCGCCGCTCGCCGTGCGCTTCCTGCGGCCCGCCGCCGAGCTCTCCGGGCTGATCGACGCCTACTACATCCTTGATGCGTGGCGTGCGGTGTCGGACCACCTGTTGGCCGGCCCGGGCAATGTGCGCTTCCAGCTGGCGGGCGAGTGGCGGCTGACCGTGGACGGCGCCCATTCGCCGACGCCGCAGCAGTCGGGGCTGTTCGGCCCCACCGACCGGGCGGCGATCTTCGCCTCCACCGGCCGCGCGATCATGCTGGGGGCGGGGTTGACGCCGGTGGGCTGGGCCAAACTGTTCGACGCCGACGCCAGCGACATGGCCAACCGCGTGCAGACGCTCTCCGACTTCGTGGGCGTGGCCGATGCGGACGGGCTCTATGCCGACCTGATGGCCGCGCCGGACGACCTGGGCATCGCCGCGGTGCTGGACAGCTGGTTCACCGCACGCGCCGCCGCCCGGCCAGACGCCGATCCGCGGGTCGCCGTTCTGGCGCGGGAGCTGCTACAACCCCACGACGACGTGACTTCGCTGGCCGCGGCGGTGGGGGTCTCCGAGCGCACCCTGGACCGCCTGTGCAAGCGGGGGTTCGGCTTCACGCCCAAGCAGTTGCTGCGCCAGAAGCGCTTCCTTCGCACCCTGGAACGCGTGCGCGGCGTCCTGGACCAGCCACTCTCGGGGCTGATCGACGACGGCTATTTCGACCAGGCCCATTTCAACCGAGACTTCCGTCAGTTCATGGGCATGACCCCGACGGAGTACTTCGACTCGCCGAGGGAGATCATGCGCCGCTCGGCCGAGCTGCGGCGCGAGCTGAACGGGCTGGGGTTGCAGGGACTGCACCCGGCGCGGGGGTGAAGGGCGTACCTTCGACCCATTGCTGTCATTGGCGTCCGACAAGATGAATGGCTCGGTTCAGCCCTTCCCGTCATCGCGGCATTCGAGATGATTCAGCGATCAGGAGGAAAGCAGCTTGGAACACCCACCCCAAGTCGGAGACCGCCTCACGGACAAATCCGCACCGCCGGATGACGCGATGATCCGCGACTGGATCGGGCGGGAGGCGTTCGAGCACTGGAGCGCGCTGCGAGACTGGATCGATGCTTCATACCCTGGCGTATTCGCCCCGGACTGGATTTATGGCGGCAAGAAACACGGCTGGTCGCTGCGCTATAAGAAATCCAAAGCTTTCTGCACGTTTGTGCCCGAATACCGGGCGTTCTCGGTCGTGGTCGTGTTGGGAGCGGCAGAGAGGGAAAAAACCGAGGCGCAGCGCGACACACTGAGTCCTCGCCTCATGGCGCTTTATGACGAGGCCGAAACGTATCGCGATGGCAAATGGCTGAAGATCGGGATTTCCTCCGCAGCGGAACGACGAGACGTGACGGAACTCCTGGGGCTCAAACGCCCGCGCCGCGCAATTCCCTGAGGCCCTGACGGCAGTTAGGTCCGCAATTCGGCCGTTCCGCGTGCCAGCGTTGGACGATCGCTCCCCACCCTGTTGCTGCCGTTCGGGACGTCCGCTGACGATAGGGTTTGCGGGCGTCCGTCTTTCGTCGCGGTGTCATCGATCGCCGTGATGTTCACTAAATGTTCACATTCTGGTCGCGTCGCGCTACACTCCGCCCATGCCTCACTCCCCACGCCCAAACGCCGTCCGCACCCTTGCGCCGCAGCCCCATCCGCGCGGCATCTATGCGTCGAAGTATGACCCCGAGCTGGCGGCGCGGATCTGTGAGCGGCTGGCGGCGGGGGAGAGCCTGAGGTCGATCTGTCGGGCGGACAAGGCGATGCCGACCGAGAGCTGAGGACCTACGCGAAGTCGATGCGGGCGCTGGCGAAGATCGAGACCCGGGCGCTTCGGCGATGCGCGCAGATCGCGCCCAGGACCTATGCGTCCGGGCCGTATGGGCCGGAGACGCGGGACCGGGAGGTCGACTAGGCCACCCGCCGCTGATCACGCCCTGCCGGAGTCGAGACCCAGCAGCCAGCGGCCCATGGAGGCGAAGCCCTGATCGCCGGAGAACGCCGCCTCCGAAAATCCGTCGCGTCCCACGGCCGCGCGCAACTCGGTCGGCGACACGCCGAATGCGCGCTGGAAGGCGCGGCTGAACACCGAGGCGTTCCCGAACCCACATTGCAGCGCGATGGCGCCGACGCGGTGATGCGCGCCGGCGGGGTCGGTGATCAGTCGACGCGCCCGCTCCAGCCGACGTTGAAGGATATAGCGCCCCACCCCACCCATCGGCTCGAAGGCCCGAAACAGCGTCGCGCGCGAGACGCCGAACCGGCGATACAGCGACCCCGGCCCCAGGTCGAGATCGCCGAGATGGTTCTCGATATGCCGCCGGAAGGTCAGGAGCGTCGCGGCGGAATTGGACCGGGCGATGACGTCGCGCCCGTCGTCCGATGCGCCCGCGAAGGCCGCGATCAGCGCGGCGGTGCCTTTCGCGGCGACCGCGCCGTCGGCGGCGTTAAGGGCCGGCGCCTCCGCGAACAGCTTCTCCAGATGGCTGACCAGCATCGCGTTGAGCGGGCGCGACTTGCGCAGGATCCGGCCATGGAGCGTATCGAGATCGTCGACATAGGGCTGGAGCGTCGCGCGGGGCAGGATCAGGGTCAGGCTGGCATAGTCGGGCGCCCGCAACGTGACCGGGCGCGACAGATCAAGAAAGCAGACGTCGCCAGCCTGGACCTCGGTCGAACGTCCCTCGATGTCGAGCGCACATCCGCCCTCGGTGTAAATCAGGAGGGAGATGTGATCGAGCGCGCCTCGCGCGATCGTCAGCGGGTCACGCCGAAAGAGCGCGGCTGACGAACGACCGGAAACGATGGCGACATCCGAGAACTGATAGCCGGTCGCTTCGATCGCGAAGGACGACCGCGATGTCGCATCGAGCGCGTCCATCGCGAACATGGGCCCCAGCCCATCGCGCCAGAGTTCGAATTCGCGTGCGTTTCCCCGGGTGACGGACAGGTCCACGCGAAATTGCGAAGGCATCCGGCCGCGCATTCCCTCCGCTGATCGCAACCCACTCTCCATCACAGATGACGCCTCCCCGCCTGCCGCGCGGAGAGCGGATTTGCAAGGCGTCTCAATCTGCTGATCGACGGTCTCAATCTCGGGTTGCCGCCTTTTCCGGCCCCCCGGGCCCCCATAGAAGCGCGCAGCATTCGAGGGGTGGCGAGATGAAGTTCAAGCGGTTCCTGTCCGGCGTCGGCGCGATCATGGCGTTTTCAGCGATCCTGGCCGGCCCGGCCAACGCCGTCGTCAGCTATGACACGCTCACCGGCCTCCCCTTCGACGGGGGCTATCGGACCGTGGGCACCTCACGGAGCATTTTCGGCGACACCAGCCACTCTGTCGGCGTGCAGTTCACGGCGGCCGCGACCGGCTACATCGACAGCCTGACGCTGGCGCTGTACGGCGCGCCTTCCGGTCTGGTCACCATCTACAGCGACAATGGAAGCAACAGGCTTGGGACCGCTCTCCAGAGCTTGGCGCTGAGTGAAAGCATGACGCCGAATTCCTATGCGACCGGCGTCTATGCGAACGGCGTGACGCTGCAGCAGGGCGCGAAATATTGGGTTCTTGCCGTGGCTCCGACGAACGCGCCGCTGCAAAGGTGGAATACCGTCAACTATGTGGACGCCGGCCCGCACTTCAACTTCATCGGCACGTCCGATTGCTGCGCGCAGGAAGTCACCTCCGGCATCTATGTCGCCTCCAACGCCATCAATGGCTTTGCCTTGAAGGTCACGATCGCGAGCGCCGCGACGGCCGTGCCCGAGCCCGCGACATGGACCCTGCTCATTGCGGGCTTCGGAATGATCGGCGCGGCGGCGCGGCGCAAAACCAGAGCTTTCGCGAGCGCCTGAGGCGCTCGCACCCTGGGCCGGAACGTGCTGCTCCACGACGGCTCGTTCGAGGACTGGTCGCGCCGCGTCGGGGCGGTAGAGACGGCGAAGTCGGTCTAAGCCACCCGGCGGGCCGTCCGCGCATGCGCGTGGGCTATGGCCACGGCCAGGGCGTCGGCGGAATCGCTGGCGGTCTTGCCGGCGGTGGGGAGCAGGCGGGCGATCATCCAGCCGACCTGGGCCTTGTCGGCGCCGCCCGTGCCGACGACGGCCTTCTTGACCACGGTGGCGGCGTATTCGGCCACCAGCAGGCCGGCGCGCGCGGGGACGATCATCGCCATGGCGCGGGCATGGCCCAGCTTCAGCGCCGACTGGGCGTTGCTGTTCATGAAGGTCTCCTCGACCGCCGCCTCGTCGGGGGCGTGGGCCGCGATGACGGCCTCGATCCCGGTGAACAGGCAGAGCAGGCGCTCGGCGAAGGGCAGGCTGTCCTTGGGCGCGATGACCCCGTGGGCCACATGGCTGAGCCGCGCGCCCTCGCACACGATCACGCCCCACCCGGTGCGGCGCAGGCCGGGGTCGAGGCCCAGGATCCGGACCGGCGGGAGGCGAATCGGAGCGTTCATCGTCTGTTCCAGCGAAGATGCCCGAACGACGAAGGGGTGGGAATGGTGAAGAGAGGGTGAAGAGGGGCTCAGGCGCGGCCGAGGATCTTGGCCTTCATTTCCTGGAACTCCGCGTCGCTGACGGCGCCCGAGTCCAGCAGCTCCTTGGCCTTGCGGATCTCCTCGACCATGCGGTCCGCGCCGGCGCCGCCGGTCCCGTCGCCGCCGCCGATCATGACCCCGCCGGACGCGGCGCGGGTCTCCTCCAGGCCGCGGACCCGGCGCTTCTCCTCCCAGGCCTGCTCCTCGTACTGCGCCTTGGCGTACATGCCCGAGGCCGCCTCGCTGGGGACGCCGTCGACCACGATGCCGGGATGGCCCGCGAGCAGGCTGTCGAAGGCCAGGTTCGAGCCGCAAAGGGTGTCGAGGATGTTCTGCTCCAGGCGGACGTCCTTCAGGTCCTTCCACTGCATGTCGGCCATCTTGAAGCCGCCCAGCAGGCCGCGCCGCACGACGAGGATGCGGCTGGAGGTGATGGCGATGGCGGTGCGACGGCTGAAGAGCGCGAAAACGCGATGCTGGAGCGCGCGGGTGATGACGGTCTCGCCGGTCATCAGGGTCTTGTCGAGGGTGGCGTTGGCCTTGTCGGCGCGCTCGTCGGCGCCCAGGAAGACCAGGGCGGCCCAGACGGCCAGGGCGATGGTCCCGACACCGAGGCTCAGCACCACGATCAGCAGCCAGATGCCGATGGCCTGCAGCAGGCTGATGACGCCCTTCATCCGACCCTCCGGCGACGTCCCGTCGCTCAGGCGACGCTATCGGGCGCGGCGGCCGCCCTCAAGCGGGATCGATCCGCGCTCAGAGATCGCCGATGGCGCGGCGGCGGCGCAGAATCTGGCCGGCGGCGCCGAAGCCCACGATCATCATCGCCCAGGTCATCGGCTCGGGGACCGCGGCGGCGAGATGGTAGAGGCTGGCCAGGCTCTGCGCGGCCGGGGTCGCGGCCTCCGCGGCCGGACTGTCCTCGCTGGGCGTGGTGAGCGGCTGTTCGTAGACCTCGGCGGCGCCCGCGGCGGACGCAGAGGCCAGGGTGGCGGCGGCCACGGCGGCGACAAGGAGACGGTTCACGACAAGACTTCCCCGTATGGCCCGCACGACGACCGCGTCTCGCGGATCGTGTTCAGGCATGGGGTAACTCATGGACCCCTGTTACGACAAACGCTTGCCCCTCAGAGGGGAAATCGCTTGTGGGCCGCGGTCACCGCCAGAAGTGGAAGGCCGCCCAGCCGGCCTGCATGGCGTCGGTGGGGACGCCCAGGGCGGCGGCCAGGAACACCGCGACCCCGAACAGCAGGCCGCTGAACCCCGGGACCAGGAACAGGGCCGCCAGCAGGAGCAGCATCGCCAGGCCCTCGAAGCGGGCGATGACGGGCGCCCAGGCCTTCGGCAGGAACGGGCGGATGGCGTTGAAGCCGTCCAGGCCGGGCAACGGCAGCAGGTTGAGGATCAGCGCCGTCGCCTGGAGGAAGGCCAGCATCGCCAGGGCCGCGAACAGCGGATCGGGCAAGGCGGCCTGGCGCCAGAGGTTGAGCACGAAGGCCAGGGCGAGCAGGACGGCGAGGGTCGCCGCCGGTCCCGCGAGCGAGGCGGCCGCCCGCCAGGCCGGGCTGCGCATCAGGTCGTTGCGCAGATAGACCGCCCCGCCCGGAAAGCCGATGCCGCCCAGGGCCAGGGCGATCAGCGGGATCACCAGGCTGGTCCCCAGGTCGCCGTACCGCCGCGGGTCCAGCGACAGGTAGCCCTTCTCCCGCACCGTATGGTCTCCAGCCAGGTAGGCCACGCCGGCGTGGGCGAACTCGTGCGCCATCACCGCCAGCACCCAGCCGGTGAGCACGAAGGCGAAGGTGAGCGGCGTCCTGGCGGGCGCCGTCAGGGCGAGGGCGGCGCCGAACGCCACGCAGGCGGCCAGGAGGCCGAGGCCGACGAGGTTGTTGGGCGGGGCCTGGGGCTTGGCCGGGATGGCGGTCATGGGGGAGAGATAGGCGGCGTCGGGGCAAACACCTACTGGCGGGTGTGTCCGCTTGACTCCGGCCGCCCCGCCCCATTCGATTGCCGGATATCGGTGCGGGGGCATCAACGTGAGCGAAGTAGCCGAGGCGCCGCCGTCAGCGGCGCCGAACACGCGCGAGCATCTGCAAGCTTTGCTGTCGCAGATCATCGACCATCCGGAACTGCGGGTTCAGATCTCCGACGAGATCGAACAGACCTTTACCCAGCGCCGCGCCGTGCTGGTGCTGGACATGAGCGGGTTCTCGCGCACCACCCAGGTGCATGGCGTGGTCTCGTTCCTGATGATGATCCACCAGATGCGGCTGCTGGCGGTGCCCACCATCGAGGCCAGGGGCGGGGTGCTGGTGAAGGCCGAGGCGGACAACCTCTACTGCCTGTTCGACACGGTCGACGAGGCGGTCGGCGCCGCCCGCGAGATCATCCGCCAGCTCTCGACCGTGAACCCGCTGCTGCCGGCGGGCCGCAAGCTCTACGCCTCCATCGGCATCGGCTTCGGCGACATCCTGGTGCTGGGCGAGGAGGACCTGTTCGGCGACGAGGTGAACCTGGCCTCCAAGCTGGGCGAGGACGTGGCCCAGGGCGGCATGATCCTGCTGACCGAATCCGCGCGCGCCGAGCTGGCCGCGCCCGTGAACACCGTCGAGGAGCGGGCCAGCATCTCGGGGCTGACCCTGGTCTATCACGTGGTCGGCTAGGCCTTGTGGATCGGGTCGATCCAGGCGACCCCCTCGGGGGTCTCGGCCGGTTCGATCTCCAGGTTCACGACGACCGCGTCGCTGTCGGAGCGCACCAGGACGCAGGACAGGGTCTCGTCGGTCGAGGCGTTGATTTCCTGGTGCGGCACGAACGGCGGCACATAGATGAAGTCGCCGGGGCCGGCCTCGGCGACGAACTCCAGCTTCTCGCCCCAGCGCATCCGCGCCCGGCCGGAGACCACATAGATCACGCTCTCGAGCGGGCCATGATGATGGGCGCCGGTCTTGGCGTTGGCGTGGATGTGGACGGTGCCCGCCCAGAGCTTCTGGGCTCCCATGCGGGCCCGGTCGATGGCGACGGCGCGGTCCATGCCGGGCGTCGTGGCCGCCGCGGGATCGAGCTGGTCGCCATGGACGACGCGGACGCCGGAATGCTTCCAGCCGTCTTCGGGAACGGGAACGTCTTCACTCATGGGCGGAAAGGCTAGCCTTTCCGCGCGGCCTCCACCAGCGCCCGGATGGCCCAGAGGCGGACGCGGCGGGCCTCGGTGTCGGGGATGCGCAGCACGTCCTTGAAGGCCACCACCGCCTCGATGCCGAGCAGCGGGACCAGGGCCTTGGAGAGGGTGTCGAACGCCTCCGGAGCGAACTGGGCGCGGGCCGGCTCCAGCGCCTCCGCGATCAGCGGCGAGCGGCGGTTCTGGCGGACCGGAGCCTCGGGGTCGCCCGCGCGCTGCACCGACTGAGCCAGCATCACCCGCAGGCCGGCCTCGTTGGCGGCCATCATCCGCGACAGCGCCGCATCCAGCCGCTCAAGCCGGGCGACGGGGTCGCCCGCTTCCTCGCCGGCGAAGATCGCCTCGGCCGTCGGCACGGCGACGTCCAGGGCGGCTTCGAGCAGCAGCGCGTCGAGGCCGGGGAAGTAGCGGTAGGCGGTGGCGCGGGAGACCAGCGCCGCCTCGGCGATCTCCTCGAAGCTGGGCGTCCGGCCTTCGCGCATCAGCCGCGCGGCGGCCTCCAGCAGGTCCTTGCGGGTGCGGAGCTTCTGGTTGGGCCGGGGCCCGCTCATTGCGGCAGCTGCTGGACGATCGCCGCCAGGTCGAGCCAGACGTTCTCCCGCTTCATCCGCCCGTCCGGGGCATACTCCACCACGTGCAGCAGGCGGAATTCCAGGGGCCGGCCGCGGCCCTCCAGGCCAAACGGGCGACCGGGCGCCCTGCCCCGCCACACGCTCTCGTCGACCAGGAAGTCCTCGCCGTAGAGCCGGCGGACCGTCTCGATCCTCCCGTCGGCCAGGTCGGCGAACAGGCTCTCGTAGAAGCCCCGCGCGCCCTCGGGCCCGACCGTCGGGCCGGTCGGGAAGCCCACGATGTCGTGCTCGCAGTCGGGGGTCAGGGTGGCGAGGACGCCCGCCACGTCGTCGGCCTGCTCGAAGCCGAAGTGCTCGTCGATCTTGGCGTCCATCTGGGCGCGGGTAAGGGGCATGGCGGCGTCTCCGTCGGTACGGCGACGCTTATACGTGAGATAATGGTCTCATGTAAAGACGACGGTCTCACAAATTCCCTGGTACTCGCCTCACGGGGGAGTTCGGCGCCCATGCTTAAAGAACTATGTATTCTCAACGTGAACGCAGACACGGGGTACGTATAAAAATGAAACGCATTGCGATCGCCGCCCTCGCGGCCGGCGCCATGGTGGCTGGCTCGGCCAGCGCGGCGACCAACCTTGTCATGAACGGCAGCTTTGAGACGGGCACCCTCGATTGGGTTTATTCGGGCGTCGGTGACGACGTTCCGGGCCACAAGGCGACGATCATCGACTACAACTCGGGCGCGGGCTATCCGACCGGCGCTTTCGGCGAGCCGATCCCCTTCGATGACTCGGCCTCGCCCAGCCCGGACGCCGTCGGCTCCCACGCCGCCTATTTCGTGGCTGACCATTCCACTGAAACCCTGTCGCAGACGGTGTCCCTCGACGTCGGTCTCTACACGATCGGCTTCTCGGTCTATGTGCCGTTCAACGGCTTCAACAATAGCGGCAACGCGACCTTCACCGGCACCGTCGCTGGCGTGAACCTGGCGAACTTCACGGTCGACGGCACCACGCCCGGCGTGTGGAAGCATTACGCCGGCGTCGCCAACATCACGGTGGCTGGCGACTATCTGACCTCCTTCACCTACGACTCCGGCTTGGCCCCAGCCGGCGACTTCGTGGTCGACCGCGCGTACATCGTGGCTGGCAATGTGGTGCCGGAGCCCTCGACGTGGGCCCTGATGATCACCGGTTTCGGTGGCGCGGGCGCCATGCTCCGTCGCCGGCGTCAGGCCGCCGTCGCGGCGTAAGCCGACAAGCATTCGTTTCTAGAGTACGCGGGAGGCCCTGGTGATCTTCACCGGGGCCTTCAGCATTTCGCCCTTCATGGCGCCTTCGCCCCGATTGGGGTCGACGGGCATGGCGATGATCTTCTGGACCACGTCCAGTCCTTCGACGACCTGACCGAAGGCGGCGAACCCGGGCGTCTTCTTCGGATCCTTGGGGTCGGCGTCGAGATAGCTCATGTCGCCCAGGGTGATCGACCAGTCCGACTGCGCGGTGCCCGGCGCATGGCGACCCATCGAGATCGTCCCGTTCGTCTTGTGGGTCAGACCGGTCTTGATCGTGGACTCGTGGGCGATGGGTGGCAGCACCTTCTTGGGGTCGTTCTGCAGGCCGCCCTGGATCAGGCCGTAGTCGTTTCCCGTGTAGCCCGGCGGGCGCGAGGCCCGGTAGAAGGTCGCGCCGTTGAACAGGCCGCGGTCCACGTACTTGAGGTAATTGGCCACCGTGATCGGCGCCTTGTCGGGGAACAGTTCGACGACGATGACGCCTTGCGCGGTCTCCAGCTTCACCTTTGGATTGGGCTTGGCTGGCGGCGTGGGCGGGGGCACAGGCGCCGGATCGGGCGCGGGAGCCAGCGTGGCGGCGGGCTGGGCGTGGGCGGCGCTGGTGAGCGCGGCCAGCGATAGCGTGATGAGCGTGCGGCGGAGCATGCCGCAGACTAGACCTGCGGCAGGCGGCTCCGCCAGTCCGGGTCGCGGTCGTTCGTGATGCCGACCACTTGCAGGAAACTGACCGCGGGCACGGCCTTTCCGGTTACCGACTGGCGAGCCTCCACATAGAGCGGGACGACGACCCACGACGGCGGGAAGCCCTTGAGGTCGGGATCGGTGACCAGGCTCGGGGGCAGGGCGCGCTCGAACGCCGGCGTGCAGCGGAAGTGCAGCGGAGCGATGGACCCGCAGTCCAGCAGCACCCGGTCATCGTCCAGGTCCGCCGGCAGGGCGCCGGTCAGCCCGCGGGCCCGCAGGACGCCGGCGGCGACGAACCGGCCGGTCCGGCTCCAGCGGTCGTCGTCCGGCGTCGGCTCGCCGCACATAGGGCACAGCATGGCGCGCACGCTGTCGCGCTGGCGGCGCAGGTGATTGCGGGCGTTCAGCGGCTTGCCCTGGCCCGGCTTCCACGCCTGCAGGGCGGCGACCTGGCCGTCCACGGTGGGGCAAGGTCCGACCCCTGCCGGCGCTTCCTCGGACCAGCTCACGACCCAGGGGATGTCGACGCCGATCTTCGGCGGCGCAGGAACTACCGGTTGGCGCATTTGAAGAACGTATCCGTGTGGCCGTTGGAGAGAAGCCGCCCGCCCTGCAGCACCAGCGCCTGGCCGCGGTAGGCGCAGAGCCGGCGTACCTTGCCCTCGGTCTCCACGGTCGTGGTGACGCGCGAGACGACCCGGGCCGAGCGTCCGTCGGCGGCGACCTGGACCCGCGTGACCTGGCCGGCCTCGCGCGGCCAGACCTTGGCGAAGGCCTTGCGCGCCTGGACGCGGGCTTCCGGCAGGCGGCTGGTCCCGTAGAGCACGGGCGGCTGGTCGCCGGCGTAGGCCTGGTCGGTGAAGCGGGCGTCGGGTGTGAAGGCCGCGAAATAGCGGTCCAGCTCGCCCTTGTTCCAGGCGGCTTCCTGCCCGGCCACGAAGGCGCGGACCTGGGCCTCCGCGATCGCGGGCTGGGCGGCCGCCGGCGCCGCGACGAAGGTCAGCAGGAGGGCGGCCAGCAGGAGGGCGGCCGGAAGGAAGGCGAACCTGCGCATGCCGCTCCTCAACTCGCGAGCCAGCGCATCCGATAGCCGTTCATGGCCGTGTCGCCCAGCCGTTCCAGCAGCCGCCAGTTCACGAAGGCGCCGATCGGAGCCCCGACGATCGGGATCATCTGGGCCAGTTTCGCCAGGTCGATGTAGTCGCGGTACTCGCGCTGGAAGGTCCGCCAGTCGAAGTGCTCGAAGTCCGCCGGATGCTGGCGGCCGTCCCAGCCCTCCAGTCCGTGGAACACCGCGGCCCGATGCTCCGCGCCCGAGAAGGCAAGCTGGAACAGGGCCAGGATGTAGAGCCGCTCGTCGAAGCGGTCGGCCTCGTGGCCGTAGAGGGCCGAAAGGTCGAACAGCAGCTTGACCTTGATGACCAGCAGGGCCGGGAAGTCGGCGAGCGCCAGCCAGAAGCCGCCCGCGCCGGCGACGCCGCCCTCGACGGCGGCGGTCTTGCGGTAGGCGTCGATGGCCTCCCGCGCCCGGCGGTCGCGCTCGGCCAGGGAGACGCCGATCAGCGGCGGGGCGGTCGTCAGGTCGGCGCCGGTGAGGATGGTGCGGGTCATGCGCTCGATCACCGTGGTCACGGCGGCGTGGACCTGTTCCGGGATGATGCGGTTGATCCGCCCCTGCACGCCGCGAGCGGCGCGGTCGAGTGCGTTGGGCGGCTTCAGCACCTGGGCGCGCCAGTGCGCGACCTCGACGCGGGCCCAGCCCTCGTAGGCGGCGTCGCCGGCTCCGAAGGGTGGGGTGGCTCGAGCTATCGGAACATCACCAGCTGCAGGATCCACGCGGCGAGCGCGGTCAGCACCGTGCCCGTGAGCAGGCCGCGCACGAAGGCGCCGTTGCGCTCCCACCAGACCCGCCGCACGCGCATCCGCTGGGCCCGATCGACCTTCCGTCTCTGCATGTCGTTCCGTTCCCCCCGCTGGCGGCCGTTCTAGCGCACCAAGCCGGGACCGGTCGAATCCCGAACCTCGGTCGGCGACGCGGTTTGCGTCGCGCAGCCGGGCTTTTGGGTTGATCCTCTGGTCAGCGCCTATAGGTTCGCGCGGGTCGGGGGGTCGTTCCGGAGCATATATTGTCCGACGACCCAGAACTTGCTGCGTTCGCGCGCGAGCACATGAGATCCGTCTGGGCGGTCGAGCTGTTGCTGCTGCTCCGGCGTGACGCCGAGCGCTGTTGGGCGCCGGACGAGCTGGTGCGGGAGCTTCGCGCCAGCAACAATCTCGTGCGCGACAACCTGGCGGCCTTCCAGAAGAGCGGACTGGCGGTCGAGGACGACGCGGGTTGCTGGCGATATGCCCCGGCCATCCCGCTGCTCGACGATCTGGCGATTCGGCTGGAGGCCGCCTACCGTGAGCGGCCGGTGGCGATCATCAACCTCATCGCGGCGCCCCCGGACCCGATCCAGGGGTTGGCCGACGCATTCAAATGGCGAGGGGACAAGTAATGACCGCCCTGGGCCCCTCCCTGGTCTACGCCCTGTGCCTGGCCGCCAGCGCCGTCTGCGCGTTCCTGCTGCTTCACGCCTGGCGGCAGACGCGCTCGCGGTTGTTGTTCTGGGCGGCGTTGGGCTTCGTCTTCCTGGCCGTGAACAACCTGTTCCTGGTGGGCGACCTGGTGCTGTTCCCCCAGGTGGATCTATGGGGCTGGCGACAGGCCGCCTCGGGACTATCCGTGGCGGTGCTGCTCTACGGCTTCGTCTGGGAGGCCGAGCGTTGACCCAGCCCGATCCGATCATCGCGGCCTTCACGTCCGGCGCCCTGACGATGGGCTTCCTGGCGGTGGGCCTGTTCTTCCTGAAGTTCTGGCGGCGGACCGGCGACCGCCTGTTCGCCACTTTCGCGGTGGCCTTCGCGCTGCTGGCCGTCAATCAGGCCGCGCCCGTGCTCACCAGCATCCCGGACGAGCATCAGGGCTACATCTATCTGCTTCGGCTGGCCGCGTTCCTGCTGATCATCCTGGCGGTGCTGCGCAAGAACTTCGGGCGGCGGTGAATCTTCCTCTCCCCCGAGGTTGGGCCTCGGGAGAGAGGAGGGTCGACGCTATTTCGCCTCGGCCATGCCCTTCATGGTGGCCATGACGCCGGCGAACATGGTCTGGCGACGGGTCTTGTTGGCCTCGCGCTGTTCGGCGGGGACGCTCGTCTGGTCGAAGAACAGGCTGTAGACCAGCTTCGAGCTCTTCTTGTCGATCGGGCGGATCTCCACCGTGCCATGGTAGAGGATCTTCGGGTCCACGTCGGCGTAGGTGTAGGACAGCGGGGTGACCGCCACGATCACCTCCTCGATCCGGTTCGCGATCTTGCGCACGGCGCCCAGCTCGCCGTCCTTGCCCGAGGTGATCTCGCAGGTGGTCTTCAGCCACGCGCCGATGTCGCAATAGCCCTTCATCTTGGCCCACGCCGTCTCGGCCGGCAGGTTGATGGTGGTCTCCTGGACGATCGAGACGTAGTCGCCGGCGGCCCGGGCGGAGCCAGCGAGGCTGAGCGCGGCGACACAGGCGGCGAGGCCGGCGAACGGACGGATGGTCATTTCTTTGGTTTCCCCCAATGGACTGGCGCCACTGTGGACGGCGCATACCGGTTTTCGCAAGCGCTCAGGGATTCCTCGGCTCGATCTCGAAGCCCAGAACGCGGTCGTCGGCGCACAGGCGCTCGGCCAGCTCGCGCGTCTGGCGGCCGCTGGGGCCATGGAGCGCGGCGCCAAGCTCGATGGCCTCCCCCCGGTGGGTCAGCTTGTGGCCGACCGCGCGCGGCTTGAGGCTGAGATCCGTCATGAGCTTGAGGAACGCATCCTCCGGGAACGGGCCTGGACGGCGATAGCGGACACAGACATCGATAATGTCGCTCTGCGGCAGGTGGCGGTCGACCCAGCGATAGGCGATCAGCACGATCAGGGTCGCCGCCGTGCCGCCGATGGCCAGGCCATAGGCGCCGACGCCATAGAGGGTGCCCAGCGCCGAGGTCACCCACAGCGACGCCGCGGTCGTCAGGCCGTGAACCGACAGCCCGGAGCGGAAGATCACCCCTCCGCAGAGGAAGCCGATGCCGGTCAGGATGCCGTGCGCCATCCGGACGGGATCGATGCGGATCACGTCCTGCGGCGTGTCGGCGGTGAGCCAGGAAAGCTGGTGGATCGCCAGCAGCATGAGTAGCGCCGAGGCCAGGGCCACCAGGGTGTGGGTGCGCAGGCCCGCCGCGTGGCCGCCGAATTCGCGCTCGATGCCGATCAGCCCGCCGGCGACCAGGGCGCCGACGATCGGCAGGACATAGGCGAAGAAGATCGGCTCCATGGGGAGCCCAAGCGGCAAGCGCCGCCGTAGGTTCCCGTCAGAGGAAGGCCGGGACCACGTAGATCGCCGCCAGGACCACGATCACCACCAGCAGGATCAGCCCCGCGCGGGGATTGGAGCCCAGGAACGACGCGTTGGGCGCCTTGGGCTTTGGCGGCGGCTTCTTCGCAGCCTTCTCCCGCTGCTGCTTGTAGCGGCGCAGGTCCGTGACGCGTGGATCCTTGGGTGGGGGCCTGGCCATCAGCCCGCCAGTTTCTCCAGGTCCTCGGCCGAGATGTCGGCGTTGGAGTAGACGTTCTGGACGTCGTCGTCGTCTTCCAGCGTCTCGATGAGCTTCATCAGCGTGCCGACCGCGTCGCCGGTGAGCGGGGTCAGGGCCTTGGGGCGCCAGGCGAGCTTGGTGGACTGGGCCGGGCCCAGGGCGGCTTCCAGGGCGGCGGCCACGTCGGAGAGCTGTTCGAAGGCGGTGTAGATGGTGTGGCCGTCCTCGTCGGACTCGACGTCGTCGGCCCCGGCCTCGATGGCGGCCTCCATGACCTTGTCCTCGGAGCCGGCCTTGGCGTCGTAGGTGATCTGGCCAACCCGGTCCCACATGAAGGACACCGAGCCGGTCTCGCCCAGGTTTCCGCCGCACTTGGTGAAGGTGGAGCGGACGGTCGAGGCCGAGCGGTTGCGGTTGTCGGTCAGCACCTCGACGATCACGCCGACGCCGCCGGGGCCGAAGCCCTCGTAGCGGATCTCGTCATACGACTCGGCGTCGCCGCCGGAGGCCTTCTTGATCGCCCGGTCGATGACGTCCTTGGGCAGGGATTCGCTCTTGGCGTTGTTCACCGCCAGGCGGAGACGCGCATTCATCGCGGGGTCGGGGAGGCCCATCTTGGCCGCCACGGTGATCTCGCGGGAGAGCTTGGAGAACAGCTTGGAGCGCACGCTGTCGGCGCGCCCCTTGCGGTGCATGATGTTCTTGAACTTTGAGTGTCCGGCCATGGTTCCGAGCGGCGATGCGTTTCGTGCGAGGCGGTGCTTCTAACCCGGACGACGGCCTGCGAGGAACCCCCGGCGGAGCCAAGGGTTAGCCCTGGTCGTCAGCCGGAGCTTTTCCATGACCCTGCCCACCGACGAATTCACCCCAGAGACGCCCAGCGGCGATCTAGTCCACTGGATGGAGCCTGGACGCGCGCAACTGGGGGTCGCAGGCGTCTCGACCGCCGCCGTGGCGGTCTTCGCCCTCGGAGTGGTCGCAGCCTTCGGCGCGCTGGCGGCCTTCCGCTGGCTGGCGCCGCGCCGCGACGGCCTGCCGCCGTGGAAGTGGCGCCGAGGCGCCCTGCACTAGGCGCTAGGCGGCGAGGGCGCGGCGGCGGCGGATCACGGTCCCGGCCGCGCCGAAGCCCAGGATCATCATCGCCCAGGTGGCCGGCTCGGGAACGCCCGGGAAGGTGTAGCCGCCGAAATTGGCCATGTGGACCTCGCCGCCCTGGTTGAAGTCGGCGAACACCGCGGTGCCGGTGATGGGGGAATTGCTGAAGGTGGCCGAGGCGTTCGGCGCCAGGACCGAGCCCTTGAACTGGCCGTTGAAGCCGATCGTCGTGGCCTCGTAGAAGTTCCAGATCACATTGGCGCCCAGGGTGCTGGCGTCGTCGCCGCCGTTCCAGTTCGTGCCCGAGGGCAGGACCGGCGCGGAGCCCTTCACGTTGACGATGACGAAGTCGTACGTGCCGATGTCGAACGTGATGTTGCGGCCGTTCAGGATGTCGGTGCTGTCCAGGAAGTAGACGGCCGGACCGGTCCCGGACGGCGCGCCGAGCTCGAAGTGGATCTCGTTCGAGCCGACCAGCGTGTAATCGACCGTCTTGGCGAGCAGCGAGAGCTCCTGGGAGAGATTGTTCAGCGTGGCGTAGTAGCTGGCCTCGGTCGCGGCCAGCGAGGCGGCCAGCCCCGGCACGTTCTGGTTCACCGTGCTGCCGTTCAGGTTAACCTGGTTCAGCGTGCCGCCGACGTTCACCGTCTGGACGCCGTTCAGGTTGAACTGGTTGTCGACCGAGCCGCCGATCAGCGCGCCGGCGCCGTTGTTCAGGTTCTTGGTGTCGCCCTTGACGTCGCCGACCACCGTCAGGCCCGGCTGGGAGGGGCCGGGGTTCGCGCCGAACGAGCCGGGGTTGTTGTAGAAGGTCGCTGAAGAGCCGGTGACGTTCCCGCCGATGAACGCGCGGCCCTCCACGTCGTGGCCGGCCTTGAAGTCGCCGAACGTGATCAGGTTGTACTGGGTCATCAGCTCGAGACCCGCGTTGATCTCGGTCACCCCGGCCTGGGCGCCGGTCGCGCCGAACGCAATGGCCGAGGCGGCGAGCGACGCCGCGAGCAGACGATAGGTCATGTGTAGTTCCTCGACGCCCCCGAGCGCTAATGGCCCGTTAGCCAAAGTTAAGCTTTGCAGCAAGGCCA
The DNA here is from genome assembly GCF_004297125.1 of Phenylobacterium sp. GTDB lineage: Bacteria > Pseudomonadota > Alphaproteobacteria > Caulobacterales > Caulobacteraceae > Phenylobacterium. The sequence continues at coordinate 175,993 of NZ_SCVD01000040.1, forward strand.
CTCGCCGCCCGGGGGAGAAACCCGACGTTGCGACTCAATCGCAGGTCATGATCGTCGGCCCGCGGCGCCTCAGTGGGCGAACGCCGTGCGCCGACGGCGGAGCACCGCGCCGATCGCGCCGAAGCCCACGATCATCATCGCCCAGGTGGACGGCTCGGGAACAGGGGTGACGATCGCGGCCAGGCCCTTGGGCGCCTCGACCGTCAAGCCGCCGCCGTAGGTCCCCATCTTGATCACGCCCTTCTGGTCCAAGGTGTCGAACACCGCCGTGCCCTGGATGAAGTTGCCGATCTTCGCGTCGGCGTTGGGCGCGAGGACCGAGCCGTAGAAGACCTTGCTGCCGAAATCGAGGGTTTCGGCCTGGTAGAAGTTCCAGATCACCTTGGTCCCCAGGCCTTCGGCGGCCTGGAAGTTGATCGTGTTGCCCAGCGAGATGTTCGCGCCCGCCACGTTGACGATCACGGTGTCGTAGGTCGCCGGATCGGCGAACTCCAGGCGGCTGCGGTTCTTGAACAGCTGGTCCAGGTTGGAGAGGTTGAACACCGCCACGCCCGTGCCCGCGCCGGCGTTGAAGATCGCCGCCTGGCCGTCGGCCGAATAGGTCATGGCGCTGGTGGCGGTGAGGCCGGCCAGGTAGGCCGACAGGTCGCCGAAGCTGTCCACATAGCCGTCGCGCTGCGCCTGCAGCGTCGTCTGCAGGCCGGCGACGGTGTGGTCGCCCAGGGTGACCTTGCCGTTGACGTAGCCGCTCTTGCCGCCGCCGATGTAGACGTTCTGGCCGTTCACGTTCTTGGCGTCGCCGTCGATGTAGACCTGGGCGCCGCCGTTGATGTTCTTGCCGTTGCCGTCCACCTCGATCCTGCCGCTGGCGTTGACGCCGCTGTCGAGGTTGCCGCCGACCTTCACGCCGCCACCGTTGCCGACGTTCTTCGGGCCGTCGGTCACGTCGCCCACCACGGTCAGGGCCGTGCCGGTCTGGCCCTTGGGGTTGGTGAAGTAGTTGCTGGATCCGCCGCTGAGGTCGCCGCCGACGAAGGCGCGGCCTTCCACCGTCTGGTTGGACTTCAGGTCGCCCAGGGTGATCAGGTTGTAGGTCTGCATCGCCGCGAGGGCGGCGTTGATCGACGCCGCGTCCTGCGACGGGGTCAGGACTTGCGCCGCGGCGGCGGGGGTCGCGACGACCAGAACCAGGCTGGCGGCGATCACGGAGAGGGGGCGATAGAGCTTCATCTCCAGCCCTTACGCACGCCGACGGTTAAGGGAGGCGGAATCCGGGGAATGGACCGGATGCCGCACCTACCCAAAACGGGGCGCTGGAGCGCCGCGGCCCGCAGCCGCTATTCGACGGGCTCGCAGTCGAACCGGTCGATCTGGCCGCCCTGCAGGCGGAAGACCGCATCCTGCGGCACGTCCTGTCGAAGCGTGTTCGGACGGTCCAGGCCGGCATAGGCGCCGCGCAACACCCGGCCCCAGACGCCGTGGCTGACCGCGATCACCCGCCGCTCCGGCTCCGGCGGCAGTTCGCCGAGCCAGCCGGCGGCGCGGGCGTGGACGTCCTCGAACCTCTCGCCGCCCGGCGCACGGAAGAACCATTCGCTGCGGTCCACATTGTCCGGCTGCCGCGTGGCGACGTCGGCCCAGAGCTGGCCCTCCCACTCGCCGCAGCAGATCTCGGCCAGGCGCGCGTCGGTCTCGATCGTGAGGCCGGTGGCCCGCGCGATGGCGTCGGCCGTGCGCTGGGCGCGGCCGATGGGGCTGGCGACCAGGCGCCAGCCCTCCGAGCCTTCGCGGCGGACCAGATCGTCGACCAGCCCGGCCATCGCCTGCGCCTGCCTCACGCCCAGGGGCGTGAGGTCGGATTCGGTGTGGCCCTGGATGCGGCGCTCGCGGTTCCAGAAGGTCTCGCCGTGACGGACGAGGATGATCATTTCTTGCGGCGCACCACAGGGTGCGAGGTCGACAGGCCGCCGTCCACCGCCAGGGTCTGGCCGTTGACGTACGAGGCGTCATCGGAGGCCAGGAACAGGGCCGCGTTGGCGATCTCGATCGGCTCGCCGTAGCGGGTGGTTGGGTTGAGCTGCCCGATCTTGTCCTCGTTGCCGCGGGCCCGGGCGCCGTCGAAGATCGGCTTGGTCATGCCGGTCTCGATCAGGCCGGGGGCGACGGCGTTGACGCGGATCCCCGTGCCGTAGAACTCGTTGCAGGCGGTCTGGACCAGGCTGATCACGCCGGCCTTCGAGGCCGAATAGGCGGGCCCGCCGGCGCCCGAGCGGATGCCCGCCACCGAGGCGGTGCAGATGATTGAGCCCTTGCCGTTGGGGATCATCGCCTCCGAGGCGTACTTCACGCCCAGGAACGCGCCGATCAGGTTCACCCGCAGGATCTCGGCCCAGTAGTCGGCGGTCTGTTCGTGCAGCGGCGCGAAGCCGCCGGAGATGCCGGCGTTGGCCCAGAAGATGTCCAGGCCGCCGAACTCGGACTTGGCGGTCTCCACCAGCGATCGCACGAAGGCGTCGTCGCCGGCGTCGCCCTTCAGCGCCACGGCCTTGCCGCCGGCCGCCCTGATGGCCTCGGCCGTCTCGTCGACCGCGTCGGCGCGGTCGGCGATGACCATGTTCGCGCCCTCGGCGGCGAACAGCTTGGCGGCGGCGCGGCCTATGCCGCTGGCCGCGCCGGTGATAACGGCCGTGCGGCCGGAAAGACGTCCCATGGTGTGCCTCGTTCTTGTCTAGACGTTCGTCTTGGTTCGGGCGGCGGCCGCGCAGATTGCGTCGGCGAAGATCTCGTAGAGAGCCGGCGGTAGGTCGTGGCCCATGCCGGGGATGACCCGCAGTTCGGCGCCGGGGATCGCGGCGGCCGTCAGCTCGCCGCCGATCGGCTGGATCAGCGGGTCGTCGGCCCCGTGCAGGACCACGGTCGGCACGTTCAGCCTGCGCAGCTCTTCGGTGCGATCGCCATCTGCGCCGATCGCCTGCCGCTGGCGGCCGACGCCGGCGGGATTGAAGGCCCGGCGGTGCTCGGCGACCGTCCGTTCGCGGAGCTCGATGTCGGTCCAGCGATAGGCGGGGCTGCCGATGGTGCGGGCGTTCCTCATGCCGTGGGCGATGAAGGCCTCGTAGTCGGCCTCGGGGCTTGGCGGGGGATTGCTGATCACCGCCATCGCCTCGGGCGTCGCGACGACGTCGGCCGACGGCGCGGACATGATCGACGTCATGGAAAGAACGCGCCCGGGATGGTCGATGGCCATCCGCTGGACGATCATACCGCCCATGGAGACGCCGGCGATGTGCGCGCGGGCGACGCCTGCCGCGTCCAGGACGGCGACCGCATCGTTCGCCATGTCGGCCAGGACATAGCGCTCGGTGGGCCAGGTGGAGAGGCCGGTGTCGCGGTTGTCGAAGCGGATGGCGCGATAGCCGCGGGCGACCAGCGTCTCGCAGAACGCCGCGGGCCAGCGGGTCATCTGCGAGCCCAGGCCGTTGACCAGCAGGATGGTCTCCGGCCGATCGTCCCCGAAGGTCTCGAACGCCAGTTCGACGGCGCCGTTACGGGCTTTCGGCATCGAATATCCCTCCTCTGACGTACCCTGTCGGTTGCATGCGATCGCCTGCGACGATCCTGACGCGTGAATCGGCTGGTCTTCCCATGACTTGTGGGCCAATCATTGCCCAAGAGTCGCCTTGGGGGAGGGGCCGAGCGAAGCCATGCGAGTGATCGTTCCCCTCTTGCTGTCCCTGGCGATGTGGGCGTTCATCCTGCTCGGGCTCGCAGGCCTGTGGCTCAAGATCTTCGGCCACTAGGGAATCAGCAGCACCCGGCCGACCGCCTGACGGCTCTCGATGTAGCGATGCGCCTCGGCCGCCTCAGATAGCGGGAACTCCCGGTCGATCAGCACCTTGAGCTCGCCCCGGGCGACGTCGTCGATCAGCCGCTGGATGTTCTTCTGCACCCGGTCAGTGGCGATCTCGGCGCCCAGGAAGACGCCCGACAGGCTGCGGTTGCCGCCCATCATCGAGCCCACGTCGACCTGCATCGGTTCGCGCCCGGCCTGGCCGACCATCGAGACGCGGCCGCGGTAGGCCAGGCTCAGGATCGAGGATTGCAGGGTGGGGCCGCCCACCGAATCCACGATCACGTCGCAGCCCTTCTTGTCGGTCAGCCGCATGACCTCGGCCACCACGTCGTGGGTCTTGTAGTTGATGCCGTGGGTCAGGCCGATGGCCTTCAGCTTCTCCAGCCGCTCGTCCGACGAGGCGGTGGCCAGCACCATCGAGGCGCCCGCCCGCGCGGCGAGCTGGATGGCGGCCACGCCGACGCCCGACGCCCCGGCCTGGACCAGGACCACCTCGCCCTTCTTCATGCGCCCGAACTCGAACAGGCAGTCGTCGGCGGTGCCGAAGGTGACCGGGATGACCGCGGCCTCCTTGGTGCTGAGGCCGGGTGGGACCTTCCAGGCGGTCATGGCAGGGACGGCCCGCAACTCGGCGTGGCTGCCGAAGGCGCCAGTGCTGCAGACCTTGTCGCCGACCTGGAACTTCGTGACCTCCGCGCCGACCTCGACCACCTCGCCGGCGGCCTGGTAGCCGACCACGTGCGGCTTGGTCATCAGCGGGCCGCGCCAGCGGTTCAGGGTGTCGCCGCCCTCGATGGACACGGCCTCGACGCGGATGACGATGCCCTTGGGATGGCACTCCGGATCGGGGAAGTCCTCGTACCGCAGGACGTCCGGCGACCCGTTCTCATAATAGACGGCGGCTTTCATCGGACGCTCCCTCAAACGCTTGTTTGAAGCACGCTTCTCATGCCCTAGCGGCAGGCGCAAGCGCTCCGGCGCGTCTGGCGTTCGCTCGCGCGGCTCGGCTACTCGGCCGCGAGCGCCGCGGCTCGCGTCCGGCGCCGCAGTCGCATGGGCAAGCCGCCCCTGGGCCGCAGGGTCACGTTGTGGTGCAGCTTGACCGGGGCGTCGGAGACGAGGTCCAGGGCGTAGTGCTGGGCCACGGTGGCCAGGATCAGGATGATCTCGTTCACCGCCAGCATTTGACCGATGCAGACGCGGGGGCCCGCGCCGAACGGCATCGTCGCCAACCGGGGGCGACCTTCGCTGCGCTCGGGCAGGAAGCGATCGGGTTCGAAGCGTTCGGGTTCGTCCCAGGTCTGGCGATGACGCTGCTGAACCCAGGGGGCGAGGACCATGTACGTCCCGGTCTTGACCGGTGTCTCGCCCAGCATATCCGGCGCTGCGGCAATCCGGGCCGACATGCCGGGAGCCGGCGGGAACAGGCGCAGGCATTCATCCACCAGCCGGCGGGTGAAGGGCAGGCTGGCGATGTCGGCCTGGCCCGGCGTGCGGCCGCCGAGCACCTGGTCCAACTCGGCGTGGAGCCGGGCGGCCTCGTGCGGGTGCTTGGCCAGCAGGAACCATGCCCAGGCCATGGCGGTGGCGGTCGTCTCGTGGCCGGCCATGAAGATGGTGATGACCTCGTCGCGCACCTCGCGCGCCGAGAGGCCCGCGCCGGTGGTCTCGTCGCGGGCGGCGATCAGGCGGGAGAGCAGGTCGTCCGGCGGATCGGCGGAAGCCTCCCGCGCGGTGATCATCTCGGCGATGGCGCCGTCCAGCGGCCGGAAGAGCGCGGCCATGCGGGTCTCACGGGCGGCCATCCGGAACTTCCAGACTACGGGCAGCAGGTCGAGCAGGTTGAAGTCGGCGAGGTCGGGCGTGTCGTCCAGGGTCCGCGCGATCAGCGTCTCCAGGCCCTGGCCCGCTTCGTGGAACATGGTGCGGGCGATGATCGACAGGGTCAGAGCCGTCATCTCTTCGGCGGCGTCCACGACGGAGCCGTCCGGCAGTTCGTCCCAGCGCTGGAGGAAATGCTCAGTGCAACCGGCCATGGCTGGGGCGTAGCCGGCGACGGAACGTGGGTCGAAGGCCGGCGCCATGGTCCGGCGGTGTTTGCGCCAGAGGTCGCCGTCGATGCCCAGGAGGCCCTGGCCGAACAGGGCGGAGAACATACGCAACTCCAGCGGCGCCTTCGGATAGTTGGCCGCCTTGTCCACCAGCACATGCTTGGCCAGCACCGGGTCGCCTATGAAGATCATCTCGCCGATCAAGGTCTTCCGGCGGACGAAAGGCTCGTGGAACATCGCATCGGGCACGGACCACGGCATGCGCAGCCGCCGGCCACGCAAGCGGTCCGTCAGCGACAGCGTCGGCTTGTCGGCGAGTGCGCCGGGCAGGATTGGGTACGCGTCACGGTCGGGCATGGGCATGCCTCCAGGAACGGTGGCCTGTCGCCACTATAGCCTGGCTCTCGCCGCGCGCGAGAGGGGGATGTGGGCGTCGCGAAGTACAACTACCCGTTGCGTTTCACGTGGTTCCTGATCGCCGCGACGATGTGGTCCTGGTCGGCCTCGGTCAGGTAGGCGTGCATGGGCAGGGCCAGCACCTTTTCGGCCGCGGCCTCCGTCACCGGCAGGCCGCCGGGCTGGGGATAGCGGGCGTAGGGCGCCTGTCTGTGCAGGGGCACGGGATAGTAGACGGCGGTCGGCACGCCTTCGCCGCGCAGGTGCGCGGCCAGGCCGTCGCGGTCCTCGGCCTCGATGACGTATTGCGCCCAGACGGAGACTCCGTCCCGGATCACAGGCGGGGCGCGGACCACGTCGCCCAGGCCTTCGGCGTAGCGGGCGGCGACGCGGTTCCTGGCCTGGATCTCGTCGGCGAAGATCGAGAGCTTCTGGAGCAGGACGGCGGCCTGGAGGGTGTCCATCCGGCTGTTCATCCCGACCCGCATGTTCAGGTACTTCGGGTCGTGGTCGAAGGTGCGCCCCTCGAGGTCCGACTTTACCGCCTGGCCGTGGACCCGCAGGCTGACCAGCAGGTCGTGGAACCGGGCGTCCTTGCTCAGCACCGCCCCGCCGTCGCCGTAGCAGCCCAGCGGCTTGGCCGGGAAGAACGAGGTGGTGGTGACGTCCGCCCAGTGGATCGGGTGCTTGCCGTCCAGGGTGCAGCCGAAGCCCTGGGCCGAGTCCGAGATCAGCTTCAGGCCGTGCTTCGCGCAGACCGCGGCGATGGCGGGATAGTCCGCCGGCTGGCCGAACAGGTCGACGGCGATGACCGCGCGCGGCGTGAGCTTGCCGTCCGCCTTTACGGCCGCGACGGCGGCGTCCAGCCTGGCCGGGTCGATGTTGTAGGTGTCCGGCAGCACGTCCACGAAGACCGGCGAGGCGCCCACCAGCGGCATGGCCTCGGCCGTGGCCGCGAAGGTGAAGGACGGGCAGAACACCGCGTCGCCCGGCCCGATCTCCCAGGCCATCAGCGGCAGCACCAGCGCCTCGGTGCCCGAGCCGCACGACAGGGCGTGCGGCGCCTGGCCGAAGGCGGCGAGCTCGGCCTCGAACTGGGCGATCTCCGGGCCCATGATGTAGGCGCCCGAGCGGACGACCTTGAGGATCGCGTCCTCAAGGGGCTGGCCCAGCCGCTGGCGCTGGGTCTGCAGGTCGATGAAGGGGATCATGGCGGCGGCTTATGCCCTGCGCCGGCGGGCGCCGCCAAACACGCTTGGTATCGGTGTGTTTCCCTCAGTCCTTGTAGACCGTCCCACTCTTCATCACGAAGCCGACCTGCTTCAGGACCTCGACGTCCTTCAGCGGGTCGCCCTGGACGGCGATCAGGTCGGCGCCGTGGCCGGGGGTGAGGCTGCCGGCGTCGGCCGAGATCTGCAGGTGGTCGGCGGCGTTCACGGTGGCGGCCTGGATGGCTTCCAGCGGGGTGAGGCCGGCCTTGACCAGCAGCCCAAACTCGCCGGCGTTGTCGCCGTGGGCCGAGACGCCGGTGTCGGTGCCGAAGGCGATCTTCACGCCGGCCTCGTGCGCCCGCCTGGCCATGGCCAGCATCTTGGGACCCGCCTCCAGCGCCTTGGCCGACTGGGCGGGGGTGAGGAAGTTGTTCGGACCGCTGGCCACGCGATAGACGAAGTCGCCGGCCATCAGGGTCGGCACCAGGTAGGCGCCGTTCTTCTTCATCAGGGCGACGCCTTCGGCGTCCAGATAGGTGCCGTGCTCGATCGAGTCGCCACCGGCCTTCAGGAAGCTGGTGATGCCGTCGGCGCCGTGGGCGTGGGCGGTGACGCGCCGGCCCATGCGGTGGGCGGACTCGACGATCGAATTGAGTTCGTCCTGCGAGAACTGCTGGGCCAGGCCCGCGGCGGTGTTGGACAGCACCCCGCCCGTGGCGGTGATCTTGATGACGTCTGCGCCCTTCCAGACCTGCTCGCGCACCGCGCGGCTGCAGTCGGCGGCGCCCGAGCAGACCGAGCCCGGCCGCAGGACGTGCATCACGTCCTCGCGGAAGCCGTTCACGTCGCCGTGGCCGCCGTGGACCGAGATCGCCGATCCGGCGGCGACGATCCGTGGGCCGGGCACGTCGCCCAGGGCCGTGGCCTTGCGCAGGGCGAAGACCGCGTCGTTGTCGCCGCCCAGGTCGGCCACGGTGGTGAAGCCGGCCATCAGGGTGCGCTTGGCGTAGCGGGCGCCGATCAGCGCCTGTTCGGCCGAGGACTCGGTCACCTCTTCCAGGCGCGAGTTCGCGCCCTGCTGGCTGGTGATGTGGACGTGGCTGTCGATCAGGCCCGGCAGGACGAAGCTGGTCTTCAGGTCCACGACCTTGCCGCCCGGCTCGGAGACGTAGCCGTCGGCGATGCGCACCACCTTGCCGCCCTGGATCACCAGGGTCTTCTGCGTTTCAACCTTGCCCGAAGCGGGGTCGACCAGGACGCGTCCGGCCTGGACGAAGGTGGTGGCCTGGGTCTGCGCCACGGCGGGCGCGACAAAGGCGGCGGCGAGCGCCGCACCGAGGATGAAGGTCTTCACGGGTGTCCCCCAGAAACAAGCTGGCCGGACCCTAAATTCGAAGTCCGGGAAGCGCCAGCTCAGAACAGGATCAGCGGCATGACCGCCGTGATCGCGGCGGTGAGCGCCGGGCCGCAGATGTCGGGGTTGTAGCCGCAGCGGGCCTTGGAGAGGTCGGTGTCCTGGTAGCGCACCTCGAAGACCAGGTGCTTCCAGGTGGTCGCGGCGCCCAGGCTCCAGTAGGTGCGGTCGGCGTTGCGCTCGCTCCAGCGGCGGCCGGCCAGCGCCTTCAGGGTCAGGTGGGGCGAGACGGCGTACTGCGCCTCGCTCTCGATCCGCCAGGCCTCGCCGGAGCCGTACGAGCCCTCGGGCACGTAGCTGGTCAGGCCGACCAGGGTGAGCGGACCTTGCCTGCGGGTCACCGCCACCTTCCCCTGCCAGAAATTGTAGGTCGGCCCCGGCGTCTCGTTGTCCGGGAAGGCCGTGTACATGACGTCCAGCTTGAGCTCGGTCTTCGGGTCGAGCTTGAGGTTCTTCCCGCCGTAGACGTCGACCTCGTAGGAGGTTCCGAAGTCGTTGAAGTCCACCTGGCTGGCGAAGACGCCCACGTACCAGCCGTCGGGCCGGAAGTTGTGGACGTTGGCCTGGATCGCGGCGTGGCGGTCGGAGTTCGAGACGCCCTGGTAGCGGTAGTCGCTGGCGATCGCGACGGTGGAATAGAGCCCGCCCCAGTCGCTCGCGCGGGCGGCCGGGGCGGGCAGTTGCGAGGCCGCGAACAGCAGAGCGGCGGCGGGGAGGGCGGCGTGTGTCATGGCCGCGGTGGTAGCGCCGCCACGGGTTCAGGCGTATTGAATTGGCTGAATGAGTGATATCGATCAAAACAAACTTAGGCGCCTGGACGGCGGCCTCCTGCTGGTGTTCCGCGAGCTGCTGCGCAGCGGTCGGGCCAGCGTGGCGGCCGAACGCCTCGGCCTGTCGCAACCGGCGATCAGCCACGCCCTGGGCCGGCTGCGGGACCTGTTCGAAGATCCTCTCTTCGTGCGCCGGCCGCACGGGTTCGAGCCCACCCGGCGGGCGATCGAACTGGGGCCGCGGATCGAGGCGTTGATCGCCCTGGCAGGCGACGCGTTGACCCCCGACAGCCGCTTCGACCCGGCGAGCAGCAAGCGGATGTTCCGGCTGAGCGCGCCCGAGTTCGTCACCGCCCTGATCGGGGGGCAGTTGGTCAACCGCCTCAAGGCCGTGGCCCCCGGCGTGACCTTCGTCGTCGTCCACCACACCGAGGATCAGGCGTTGCGGGCGTTGAAGATCGGCGAGGCGGACTTCGCCGTCGGCCGCTTCGGCGCCGCCCGGCCAGGCTATGTCGTCGAGCCGCTGTTCGAAGACGCCTACTGCGCCGTCGCGCGGGTCGGGCATCCGAAGATCGACGGCGCCATGGACTGGGAGACCTGGCGCGACACCGGCCACATCTATGCGCGCTCGACCAGCGAGACCGGCGGCGACGTGACCAAGGACGAGGGCGACGGCCTGGCCGCGATGCTGGCGGCCGTGCCGCAATGGCTGACCGCCCTGGTGCTGGTGGCTTCCACCGACGGCATCGCCACGGTGCCCCGCCGCCTCGCCGAGCGGCACGCGAAGATGCTGGGCCTGCAGGTCATCGACCCGCCGTTCGAGCCCTTCCGGATCCAGGTGTCGGTGATGCGCCGCACCGGCGTCTCAGACGCCGGCGTCGACTGGTTCCTGGACGAGGTGCGGGCGGCGGCGACCGTCTAGATCTGCCGCGCGCGGCCTTCCCAGTAGGGTGCGCGCACCTTGCCGCGCTGGATCTTGCCGGCCTCGGAGCGCGGCAGGCTGGCCACGAAGTCCAGGCTGCGCGGGACCTTGAAGCTGGGCAGGCTGTCGCGGGCGAAGGCCAGGATCTCGTTGGCCAGCAGGTCCGAGGGCTCGTAGCCGGGCTTCAGCAGGATCACCGCCTTGACCTGCTCGCCCCACTCGTCGTGCGGCACGCCGACCGTCGCGCTGTCGGCGACCGCCTCGTGCTTGATCAGCTCGTTGTCGATCTCCTGCGGATAGATGTTCACCCCGCCGGAAATGATCGTCTCGGCGCTGCGGCCGGTGAGGAACAGGTACCCGTCGTCGTCGAAGTAGCCCATGTCGCCCATGGTGAAATAGTCGCCGACGCGGGACGCCTGGGTCTTCTTCTCGTCCTTGTAGTAGGTGAAGCCGCCGCCGGGCGGGAGCTGGTGGTAGATGGTCCCCGAGACGTTCGGCGGGCACTCGTTCCCCTGCTCGTCCAGGATCTTGGAGCCCAGCAGTTCGGGCTTCTTGCCGACCGAGCCCGGCTTGCGCAGCCACTCCTCGGAATTGATCATGAAGCCCGCGCCGCCCTCGGAGCCCGCGTAGTACTCGCTGAGCACCGGGCCGAACCATTCGATCATCGCGTGCTTGACCTCGGGCGGGCAGGGGGCCGCGCCGTGGACGATGTACTTCACGCTGCGGATGTCGTGCCGGGCCTTCACCTCGATCGGCAGCGCCAGCAGGCGCTGGAACATGATCGGCACCAGATGCATGTGCGTGACCCGGTGCTTGGCGATGGTTCGAAGCGTGTGCTCGCTGTCCCACTTGTCGAGGAAGACCAGGGTGGCGCCGGCGCCCATGGCGGCGCGCACGTCGAAGGCCAGCGGGGCGGCGTGATAGGCCGGACCGGCGCAGAGCTGCACCGAGGCGGCGTCGTAGCCGCGCAGCGCGTACATGGCCTGGGGTGCGACCACGGGGGTCGGACGGAAGACGCCCTTGGGCCGGCCCGTGGTGCCCGAGGTGTAGAGCATCTGGTTGCCCAGGACCGGGTCCTCGATGTCGGAGGGATCGAGGCCGGCCAGGGCCTGGTCGTAGTTCACGAAGCCGTCGATGCCGCCGCCGACGGCGACCTTGAGGCGCAGGTTCGGAGCCTGGGCCGCCGCCGGGGCGACGGTGGCGATGCGGGCCTCGCCGAACAGGGCCTGGGCCTCGCAGTCGTTGAGGATGTAGGCGACCTCGTCGACCGTCAGGTGCCAGTTCACCGGGGTGATGCGGAAGCCGGCGCGGAGCGTGGCGGACTGCACCTCCAGGAACTCGTGCCGGTTGGAGAGGATCAGCGCCACGGAATCGCCGGCCTTGAGCCCCGCCTGGCGCATCAGCCGCACCAGCCGGTTGGCATTGGCGTTGACCTCGGCGAAGGAACGGGTCGCCCCGTCGGGATCGATCACGGCCGCCTTGTTCGGCTGCACGTCGGCCCAGACCGCCATGGTCATGCCGTTGAGCGAAGCCGCCTCAAGGCGATGGTTCAGATCCTGCCGCTCGAGCACCGCATCCATCCCGTTCCTCCCGCACAGATTTACACTGTATCGTTCTCAATCTTCGAAAACGACAATGGCACGGGTGAGGCGAGGGCGGCTAGGCCCTCATGCGCCGGATCACGATCCCGCCGACGGTGGCGCCGACCGCTGTGAGGAACGTCCCCCAGGTGATGTCGATCAGGGTGATCTGCGTCGCCCAGACCTTGAGCGTCGCCTGGTTGGTCAGGTCGTAGGTCGCGTAGCACAGCGCGCCCAGCATGGCGCCGGCCGCCGTGGTCTTGATCAGCGGCTTGTCGCGCGTCGGCCAGATGGCCAGGGCGAGCACGCCCAGGATGTAGACGAAGTAGAAGACGATCGCGGCCGGGAAAGACACCGGGTCGCTGTCGGGCCGCAGCACCGCATCCAGTGTCGGCCGGTAGACCTTCGGTCCGAACTGGCTGAGCCAGACATAGTCCAAGGCCGCGATGGCGCCGGCCGTGGCGAAATAGGTCGCGGTCAGTCGAATCATCAACCGGTCTCTCTGCTGTCGCTGCCCGACGCGCGTCGTCAGCAGGCGCGTGGCTTCAATCCACAAGCATCGTTATGGCGACGTCTGACAACAAGCCAGGGAGTGACATCCGGATTGTCGGGATTCTGACGTAACAACGAAACGCTATTGCCCTCCTGGCCGCCAGGGCGCGTGTATGTTCCGGAATACGCGTCCCGGCCTGGACGCGGGCGGAGGCCGCCAGGCTGAGCGATGCTCTTGAAAGGCCAAGGATTGTACCGCTCTCCTCCCACTTCGGGCGCTCTCCCATTGCTGACACACTGGATTGGTGACGGCCGCCCACGATCGAAGGCTGTGGCTCTGGCCGCCGGCGCCGCCGGCGCCGCCTCCTCCATCGCTCTGGGACTCCTGCTGAAGGCCCAGACGGGCGGCGGGGAACCGCTTATGGCGGTGTTCCCGATCCTCCTGGTCGTTTGCCTTGGGTGGGGCGCGATCGCGGGTTGGGTCAGTCTCATCGCAGGCGTGGTCGGGGCCTGGTACTTTTACCTTGGCCGGCAGTTTTCATTCGTGGTTGGAGAAGAAGACGTCAGGGCGCTGGCCGTGGCGCTCGTCGTGGGCGTGCTGATAATTGGTGTCTGCCTGCTGCTGCGGTCGTGCATCGTCTCGCTCCAGGCGAGCAACGCCGCCTCGCTCTTGCTGGCGACCGGGCTTGCCGATCGCGGCCGGGAACTGGACAACCTGAACGCTGAACTCACCCTCGCGCTTTCGGACAAGTCCAGCGCCGTGGAGGCCCTGTCCCTGACCGAGGCGCAATTCCGAACCAGCTTCGAGGCCGCCGCCGTCGGCAAGGTGCAGGCCGAACCGCACACCGGCCGCATCATTCGGGCCAACCGGGCGTTCGCCGAGATGCTGGGATACGAACCCCAGGAACTCGAAGGTCGGGATGGGTGGGAGTTCACTCCGGTGGAAGACCGGGCGGAAGAGTCAGCGGCGTATCGCCTCGTCCTTGAGGGACGCCAGGCCGTCTATCTGCGCGAGAAGCGCTATCTCCGCCGCGATGGCACGACCATCTGGGGCCGGGTGTCGGCGACGATCACGCGCTCGCCGCAGTCGGGCGCGCCATTGCTGGCGATCGCGGTCATAGAGAATATCGACCATCGCTATAAGGCCGAGGCAGAGCTGGTTGCGGCGAAGGCGGAACTGGAAGGGATCCTCGCTGACCGTGACGCGACGATCCTCCAGCGCAACCTTCTGCTGCGCGAAGTCTACCATCGGGTGAAGAACAACCTGCAGATCATCGACGGATTGTTGATCATGCAGGGCCGACGGATCGCCGATCCCGACGCGAAGGCTGCGATCGCCAGCCTTCGCGGCCGGATCTACGCCCTGGGTCTTGTCCATCAGCAACTGATGGGGTCGCACGACCTGGAAACCTTCGACATCGCGCCCTTCCTCAATGACCTGTCGGCGAACATCCTCGAAGGAGGCGCGGCGAGAAACGTCGTACTTAGCGTTCGCGCGCCGCCGCTGTCCGTGGGGCTGGACTTCGCGTTACCCCTCGGCCTCATCGTGACCGAACTCATCACGAACTCGCTGAAGCATGCTTTTCCGAGCGGACAGGGGAACCTTGAGGTTATCCTTGAGCGTTTGGCCGATGGCGCGATCGTGCTGGTTGTCGCCGACGACGGGCGCCACGTCGAAGCGAAGGACACGGCGGACGGCACGGGTTCACTCGGGATGACGATCATCACGGGTCTCGCCAAGCAACTTGGAGGAAAATTGACGATAAACACCAGTCAAGGCACCCGCAGCGAACTGCGCATCGCCGCGCCGTCGCTGACGTGACGATCTCCCGAGCGAGTGTTCTGGTCGTTGATGACGAATTCCTGGTGGCAGAGGGTCTGTGCATGCAAGTTGAGGAGATGGGACACTCAGTGTGCGGCACGGCGGCGACCGCCGACGAAGCGATCCTGCTGGCGCAGGAACACAGGCCGTCCGTCGTGTTGATGGACATGCGCCTGAGGGGAGAGAAAGACGGCGTCGACGCTGCGCTGGCGATCTACTCAACCGTTCGCTCCAGGGTGATCTTCGTCACCGGGTCGAAGGAGCAGGCCACGATTGACCGCATCGAGCTCGACCATCCGGCCGGCATGCTGTTCAAGCCGGTTTCGAGCCATCAACTCAGGAGCGCGATCGAATTCGCGATCACTGAGGGGCCTTGGAACGACTCCGCCGAATCGTAACGGGCCCCGGCCGTTACGCTGGCCGCAGCCGATAGTGGCTCACGCCCCATTCCGTGCCGCCACGGTGGCCGAACAGGCCGGCGGTGGCCAGGAAGAACAGCCGCCAGCGCCTGTGCCACAGGGTGGCGTCGGCGCCGTAGACGCTCTCCAGCACAGGCCGGATCTTCGCGAGGTTGCGGTCGTAGAGCTCCAGCCAGTGCAGGGCGGTCTTTTCGTAGTGGGTTCCGCTCCAGCGCCAGTCCTGCTCCAGCACGAACAGGTCGGGGAACTGGGCGATCAGCCCGTGGCTGGGCATGACGCCGCCCGAGAAGAAGTGTTTGGCGATCCAGTCGGCCTCGTCGTTCACGTCGAAGCGGTAAGGCGTGGTCTTGTGCGTGAAGACGTGGATGAACAGGCGGCCGTCGGGCTTCAGCCAGCCCTTCACCCGGCTGAGCAGGGCGCGCCAGTTCGCCATGTGCTCGAACATCTCCACCGAGACCACGCGGTCGAACTCGCCCGACGCCTCGAAGTGGTTCATGTCGCAGGTGATGACCTCCAGGTTCGACAGGCCGCGTTCCTGGGCGCGGGCCATGATAAAGGCCTTCTGGCTGGCCGAGTTCGACACCGCGGTGATCCGGGCGTTGGGATAGGTCCTGGCCATCCACAGCGACAGCGAGCCCCAGCCGCAGCCCAGTTCCAGGATCCGCTGGCCGTCCTGCAGATCGGCGTGCTCGGCGGTCTCCTTCAGGCCGTGTTCCTCGGCCTGGGCCAGCGTGTCGCCGGGGTTCCGGTAGAGCGCCGAGGAGTATTTCAGCTGCGGGCCCAGGCAGTTCAGGAAGAACTCGGCCGGCACCTCGTAGTGTTGGGCGTTCGCCGCGTCGGTGTGCTCGGCGATCGGGCGCTCGGCCATCTCGCGGGCGAAGGTCGCATCGGCGTCCGGGCCTGTATTCCGCATCTGCCGGCGGGCGTTGGCCACCAGCAAGGTGATCGCGGTCTTGCGGACCACGTCGGGCAGCGGCGCGCCTTCGAAGGCGTCGATGGTGGCGGCGATCAGGCTCATGCAGGACGGACTCGCTTGGGGGGCAGGGGGAAGAAGACGCCGACGCGCGCCTGGTAGTCGCGGAACCTGTCGCCGCGGGACTTGAGCATGGCCTCCTCCAGCGGCGGGACGCCGGAGACATAGCGGAGCAGGACGTACATGACAGCGGGGGCGATGAGGGTCAGGAGGCTGACCGGCCGGGACGGGTCCAGGGCCATCGCCGGATAGGCCATCCAGCCCAGCCACTGGAAGAAGTAGTTCGGGTGGCGCGACCAGGCCCAGAGGCCGGTCTCGATGACCTTGCCCTTGTTGCCCGGGTCGGCCCGGAACCGCTTCATCTGGGCGTCGGCGATGGTCTCGCCGACGATGGCGGTCAGGAAGACCAGCGCCGCGAGCGCGTCGCGCAGGTCCAGGGAAGGCTCCGGCCGCTTGGCCGCCGTGACCACGCTCAGCGCCAGCAGGGCGGTGGCGGGCGCCTGGGGCAGGCTGACCCAGAGCATGGTGAGCGGGTAGTTCTTCGCCGTCCTGCGGAACTCGGCGTAGCGCGCGTCCTCGGGATGCCCCGCCACCCGCGGCGCCAGGTAGAGGCCCAGCCGCAGGCCCCAGACCAGCATGAAGGCCGCGACCAGCAGGCGGCGCGCGAGGCTGGTGTCCGCGCCCGTGGCGACGAACGCGGCGCCGGCCAACAGCAGGCCGCTCCCGAAGCTCCAGAACACGTCGGTCCAGCCGCCGTTCTTCACGGCGAGGCCGAACGCCCACGCCGCGATCATCACCCCCAGCATGAGGGCCAGGACGCCCAGGACGATCTGCAACAACATGCCTCGCTCTCCGTTGGCATACGACCACGATCCGCCGCCAGACGCATCCGGCCCTGTGAGCGGGCCGTAGCATTTGCTAAGCAACCGGCGTGGGACGGCGCGGCGGTTCGCTGGCGTGCAGCATGGGGTTTGGAGTGCAGATGAGCGGCGGTGAACGGCTGAGCGTGGCCGTGGTCGGCAGCGGCGTCGCGGGCCTCTCGGCGGCCTGGCTGCTGTCCCAGAAGCACGACGTCACCCTGTTCGAAGCCGATCCTCGCCTGGGCGGCCACGCCCACACCGCCGAGGCGCCGGGGCACCACGGCCCGGTCGCGGTCGACACCGGCTTCATCGTCTACAACGAGGCCAACTACCCAAACTTCACTGCCCTCCTGGCCCACCTGGGCGTGCCCAGCGTGAACGCCGACATGAGCCTGTCGGTGTCGCTGGACGACGGCGCGTTCGAATATTCCAGCTTCGGCGCCCTGGGCGTCTTCGCCCAGAAGCGGAACTTCTTCTCGGCCCGGTTCTGGGGGATGCTGCGCGACATCTCGCGCTTCTACCGCCACGCGCCGCGCGACCTGGCGAACCTGAAGGCGCCGGAGATCTCGCTGGAGGCCTACCTCGAGCAGAAGGGCTACTGCCAGGCGTTCCGCGACGACCACCTGCTTCCCCAGGCCGCGGCTATCTGGTCGACGCCGCTGAAGGAGATCGGGGCCTATCCGGCCGCCTCGCTGATCCGATTCTTCCTGAACCACGGGATGATGAGCATCTTCGGCCGCGGCCTGTGGCGCACGGTCCAGGGCGGGTCGCGGACCTATGTCGAGAAACTTGCCGCCGCTTTCCGGGGCGAGCTCCGCAAGGGCGCCCGGGTCGCGGGCGTGCGACGCGACGCCAACGGCGCCGAGCTGCGCCTGGCCGGCGGCGGCCGCGAGCGCTTCGACCAGGTGGTGCTGGCCACGCACGGCGACACCGCGCTCGCCCTGCTGGACGACCCCACCCCCGAGGAGAAGCGTCTCCTGGGCGCCTTCCGCTACAGCCGTAACCTGGTGGCCCTGCACACCGACGCCATCCTGATGCCCAAGCGCCGACGCGCCTGGTGCAGCTGGAACCACATCGGGATGCGCGCCGCGCCGGGCGAGGGGGCGGTCACCTACTGGATGAACCGGCTGCAGAGCCTCAAGGACGCTCCCGATCTCTTCGTGACCTTGAATCCGAACAAGGAGATCGCGGCCGAAAAGCTGATCAAGACCGAGGTCTACGATCACCCGCTGTTCGACGCCGGCGCCGTCGCCGCCCAGCAGGTGTTCTGGGATATCCAGGGCGTGCGGCGCACCTGGTTCTGTGGAGCCTACCTAGGCCACGGCTTCCACGAGGACGCGCTGCAGTCGGGCCTGGCCGTCGCCGAGCAACTGGGCGGGGTGCGCCGGCCCTGGACCGTCGAGGGCGAGTCCGGCCGCATCCACCTGCGCGGGCCGGCCCTGCAAGAGGCGGCCGCCTGATGGCCTGCTCCGGGCTCTACGCCGGGATCGTGTCGCACACCCGGCTGAAGCCCCGGCGCCATTCCCTGCGCTACCGCATCTTCATGCTGCTGCTGGACCTGGACGAGCTCGCCGAGCTGGACCGGGACCTGAAGCTGTTCTCGCTGCGCAGATTCAATCTCGTCGGTTTCGATCCACGCCGGCACGGCGACGGCTCGGCGATACCGCTGAAGAGCCAAGTGGAGGCCCAGCTCGCCGCCGCCGGCATCGCCCACGGCGGGCCGATCCGGATGCTGGCCATGCCGCGCATCCTGGGCCTCGGGTTCAATCCGCTGACCGTCTATTGGTGCCATCGCCCTGACGGCGCGCTCAGCGCCATCCTCTACGAGGTCAACAACACCTTCGGCGAGCGGCACAGCTATCTGATCCCGGCTGAAGACGCGCCGGTGGTGAGGCAGGCCTGCGACAAGGGATTCTATGTCTCGCCGTTCATGGACATGGACCTCAAGTACGCCTTCCGGGTGCGGCCGCCGGCCGACCAGGTCCAGGTGCTGGTGGACGTGGACGATGAGGAAGGCCGGGTCCTGGCCACCGGCTTTGTGGCGCAGCGCCAGGACCTCACCGACCGCAATCTCTTCCGCGCCTGGCTTACCCATCCCTGGATGACCTTGGGCGTGGTCGGCGCCATCCACTGGGAGGCGCTGTTCATTTGGCTGGGGGGCGAGAAGATCCGCCAGCGGCCGGCGAAGCCCGAGTGGCCGGTGACGGTGGTGACGCCCGCCAAGCTGGCGGCTTGAGCCCGCCGGGGAACCAAGCCGCGCCGGCTGCCGTTGCGCCCGATCAAAGCGCGGGCCAATTATCCATGGTCTGGCGTTCGCGCCTTTGAGGGGACTCCGATGACCAGCCTGATCCGTCGCTTCCGAGCCCTTGCGCTCGTGCTGATCGCGCCCCTGGCGCTGGCCGCCTGCGGGATCAACTCGATTCCGACCAAGGAGGAGAAGGCCAAGGCCCAGTGGGCCGAGGTGCAGAACCAGTACCAGCGCCGCGCTGACCTGATCCCCAACCTGGTCGCCACGGTGAAGGGCTACGCCGCCCAGGAATCCAGCGTGCTGATCGGGGTCACCCAGGCGCGCGCCGGCGCCCTGCAGGTGCGCTCCGACGCCGGCATCACCACCGACCCGGCCGCTTTCCAGCGCTACGCGGCCGCCCAGAACAACCTGTCCCTGGCGCTGGCGCCGATGCGGGTGCTGCAGGAAGCTTATCCGGACCTGAAGTCGAACGAGAACTTCATGGCGCTGCAGAGCCAGCTGGAGGGCACCGAGAACCGGATCGCCATCTCGCGCCGGGACTACAACGAGGCGGTCCGCGACTTCAACACCACCCTGCGGACGTTCCCGCAGATCATCTGGGCGAAGACGATGTATTCGTCCTCGAAGCCCATGCAGCTCTTCCAGGCCACCGCCACGGCCCAGTCCGCGCCCACGGTCGACTTCGCGCCGACCGGCCCCGCCGCCGCGCCGCCCGCCGGCGCCGCGCCCGGCTCGCCGCCGCCGAAGTAGGTTGGCTCCGTTTCACCGCCTCTGGGTCGCGTTCGGGCTCGCGCTGGTCCTGCCCACGCTGGCCCTTGCCGCGCCGAAATTCCCGCCGCTGACCGGACGGGTGGTCGATGACGCCCAGATTCTCTCGCCGGCGACCGAGGCGCGGCTGACGCAGGAACTGGCGACGCTGGAACAGCAGACCGGCCACCAGCTGGTGGTCGCGACCCTGCCGGACCTGCAGGGCTACGAGATCGAGGACTACGGCTACCAGCTGCTTCGCACCTGGGGCATCGGCCGCAAGGGCGAGGACGACGGGGTGATCCTGATCGTGGCCCCCAACCAGAAGAAGGTGCGGATCGAGGTGGGGTACGGGCTCGAGCCCGTCCTCACCGACGCCCTTTCCAGCCTCATCATCCAGCGGGCCATCCTGCCGGCGTTCAAGGCGGGCCAGATGGAAAAGGGCGTGGTCGCCGGGACCGAGGCGATCGCCCGCCAGATCGGCCTGCCCCCCGACCAGCAGAAGGCCGCCATCGCCGAGGCCGAGGCTGCGCCGAAGGTCACGATCAATGCCGACCAGGCCGGCGACAGCGGCGGCGGCGTGCCGATCATCATCATCGTGGTGATCGTCTTCTGGGTGCTGAGCGGCGTGCTGCGGGCCTTCGGCGGTCGCCGGCGCTCCGGCGGCAGCGGCCTGTGGTGGCTGTTGCCCTTCCTCCTGTCCGGGCCCGGTGGCGGCCGACGCGGGGGCGGGGGCTGGAGCGGCGGCGGTGGGGGCGGCTTCTCCGGCGGCGGCGGATCGGGCGGAGGCGGCGGCGCCTCCGGGAGCTGGTGATGACAAAACTCCTGCTCGGATCCGAAGACCTGGCCGCCATCGAGGCCGCCGTGCGCGCCGCCGAGACCCGTACGCGTGGCGAGATCTACTGCGTCCTGGCCGAGGAGAGCTCGGACTATCACGCGACCCCGCTGGCCTGGGCGGCGGGCGTGGCCCTGCTGGCGCCGGCGATCCTGCTGCTGTTCGGGGTGCAGGTGACCGCGCCGGACATGGGCATGTTCGGCGGCTGGACCGCGGACCAGGTGGAGGACGTCAGCGAGGCGACCGCGCGCGCGGCCTTGGTCGGCACGCTCCTGCTGCAGGGCCTGCTGTTCCTGGCGACCCTGTTCCTGGTGGCGATCCCGCCGGTGCGCCGGACGCTGACGCCGCGTGGCATGAAACGCGACCGGGTGCTGCAGCGAGCCGAGGAGCAGTTCCTGTCCAAGAACCTGCACGCGACCCGCGAGCGCACCGGCGTGCTGATCTACGTCTCCGCGGCCGAACGGATGGCCGAGCTGATCGCCGACGAGGCCATCCACGCCCAGGTGCCGGACGATACCTGGGACAAGGCCATGGCCGCGCTGACGACGGGCCTGAGGCAGGGACGTGCGGCGGAGGGGTTCACGGCGGCCATCGGCCTGTGCGCCGATGTCCTGGCCGAGCGGTTCCCGGCGCGCCCTGACGACAATCCGAATGAGTTGCCTGACGCCATAGTTGTATTGTCTCGCCCCTAAAGGGAGTAAGCTCCACGCTCAAGCTGCGGCCTATTGGACTCGGCGGTTGTCGCAGCGTCGCAGCGGCCCCAGACTGAACGCTGGCTGTGGGCGAGGCCGTTGGGGGCCGGTTTTTGGCTATGGGCGACGCGGAATCCATCGAGAGCCTGCACGAGCGGCTTCGCCGCCTTGAGGCGGCGGTGGAGGCGACCGGCCTGGGCCTCTGGGAATGGGACGTCCGCAGCGGCGATCTCACCTGGAACGACCGCAACCGCGAACTGTACGGCGTCGGGCACGGCCGCGCCTTGACCATTGAGGACTATGCCGCGCTGGTTCATCCCGACGACCGGGAGCGGATGGCCGAGGTCTATCGCGAGGCCAGCGAGCGGCCTGACGGCGGGGTCTTCGGCTACGAGCATCGGACGCTGGCGGCGCCGGGCGGCAAGACCCGCTGGCTCCTGACCCGCGGACGGGTTCTGAAGGACGCCGACGGCGTCCGGACGGTCGTGGGATCGAACCTGGACATCACCGACCGCAAGACGGCCGAGGAACGGCGCAGCCTGGTGCTGCGCGAGCTGGCGCACCGGGCCAAGAACGGCATCCTGGTCATGATGACCATCGTCGCCCAGACAGCCAGGCGGGCGGGCAGCGTCAAGGATTTCGAGCAGGTGCTGATGGGGCGCCTGCAGTCCATGGCCGACAGCCAGGACCTGGTCACCCAGGCGTCGGGCCGTTCGCTGCGGCTGGCCGACCTGCTGGCGCGGGCGCTGACCCCGTTCGACTCCTCGCGCTTCGATATCGACCCCCAGCTGCAGGAGATCAGCATCTCCAACGAGATGGTGGTGGCCATGGCGCTGCTGCTGCACGAGCTTTCCACCAACGCCGTGAAGTATGGCGCGCTCTCCGCCCCGGCCGGGCGGGTGAAGCTGGGCTTGGCCGGCACGCTCGATGGCACGGCGCGCCTGAACTGGACGGAGCTCGGCGGGCCCGAGGTGAAACCTGTCACTCGCAAGGGCTTTGGCACCCGGCTGCTGGACATCTCGCTTCGCAACGACGGCGGCCACGTGGTGGCCCGCTTCGAGCCGGCCGGGTTCCAGGCCGACATCCACTTCCCGCTGGCTCTGCGCTAACCCCGCAAGATTACAGTTCCGTCATGCAGCGGTGCTTTGCCGGATAGGGCCCGCGGAGTAGCATCTCCGAAACGGGCGGAGACGCGGCATGGCCTATACCCTCAACGTGAACGGCAAGGCGGTCAGCGCCGACGTGGACGGCGACACGCCGCTGCTCTGGGCGCTGCGCGACACCCTGGGCTTCGTCGGAACCAAGTACGGCTGCGGGGTCGCGGCCTGCGGCGCCTGCACCGTGCATGTGGACGGCCAGCCGATGCGCTCCTGCCAGATCCCGGTGGAGAGCGTCGGCAAGGCCAAGATCAGCACCATCGAGGGGATGGCCGCCCATCCCGTCGGCAAGAAGGTGCAGGCCGCCTGGACCGAGCTGGACGTGGCCCAGTGCGGCTACTGCCAGGCTGGACAGATCATGTCGGCCACCGCCCTGCTGGCCAAGACGCCCAAGCCCACCGACGCCCAGATCGACGAGGCGATGAACGGCAACATCTGCCGCTGCGCCACCTACGTCCGCATCCGGGCGGCCATCAAGCGCGCCTCCGGCCAGAAGGAAGTCTGAGCCATGACCTTCCATGACCAAACCTCTGCCGTGCGGGGGGCGAACCGCCGCGAGATCCTGACCTCGGTCGGCGCCGGCGGCTTCACGCTGGCGTTCTCGATGGCCTCCAGGGCCGAGGCCCAGGACGACGTCGCCAAGCCTCTCAACGCCTACGTGACCGTGGCGCCGAACGGCCAGGTGACCATCCTCGCCAAGAGCCCCGACGTGGGCCAGGGCGTGAAGACCATGCTGCCCATGCTGATCGCCGAGGAACTCGACGTGGCGTGGGAGGACGTGCGGATCGAGATGGCGCCGAACGATCCCAAGACCTATGGCCGCCAGTTCGCCGGCGGCAGCATGGCCACGCCGATGCATTGGGAAGACCTGCGCCGCGTGGGCGCGGTGGCGCGCGCCATGCTGATCCAGGCGGCGGCGACGGCGTGGAACTGCGGCCCCGGCGACTGCACGACCGTTCCCGGCGAGGTGATCCACAAGCCGTCCGGCAAGAAGCGCACCTACGGCTCGCTGGCGATGGCCTGCGCGAACGTCACGCCGCCCGATCCGAAGACCGTGGCCCTGAAGGACGCCAAGGACTACCGCATCGTCGGCAAGCCGGTGGTGCAGTACGACACGGCCAGGATCGTCACGGGCCAGCCCCTGTTCGGCATCGACCAGCGCCGGCCGGGGATGCTGTACGCCACCTATGTCAAGGCGCCGGTGTTCGGCGCCAAGGTGGCCAGCGCCGACCTCGAGGCCGCCAAGGCCGTGAAGGGCGTGAAGGCGGCCTTCATCGTGGCCGGCGCCGACGACGCCTTCGCGCCGGCGGGCGGCCATATCGGCCAGGGCCTGATGCCGGGCGTGGCCGTGGTGGCCGACAACTGGTGGGCGGCCAAGAAGGGCCGGGACAAGCTGAATGTGAAGTGGGCCGAACATCCCACCGGCGCCCAGTCCAGCAAGGGTTACGCCGAGCAGGCCGCCGCGCTGAACGCCGGCAAGCCGCTGCGCAACGCCCGCAACGACGGCGACGTGGACGCGGCGCTGAAAGGCGCGGCCAAGACCGTGGAAGCGGCCTACGCCTACCCCTTCCTCAGCCACGCGAACCTCGAGCCGCAGAACTGCACGGCCGAGTTCAAGGACGGCAAGCTGGAGGTCTGGGCGCCGACCCAGTTCCCCGAGCCGGGCCGCCAGCTCTGCGCCAAGACCCTGGGCATGAAGCCCGAGGACATCACCGTGAACATGGTCCGCGGCGGCGGCGGCTTCGGCCGCCGGCTGGCGAACGACTACATGGTCGAGGCGGCCTGGATCGCCCGCGAGGCCAAGGCGCCGGTCAAGCTGGTGTGGACGCGCGAAGACGACATGCAGCACGACCACTACCGCCCGGCCGGCTTCCACTTCTTCAAGGGCGGGCTCGACGCGCAGGGGAACCTGACCGCGCTGCAGGACCACTTCGTGACCTTCGCCAGCGGCACGGGCCCGACGGCGCCCAGCGCCGGCATGTCGGCGGCCGAGTTCCCGGCCCGCTTCGTGCCGAACCTGCGCTACGACGTCAGCACCATCCCGCTGGGCGTGCCCACCGGGCCTCTGCGGGCGCCCGGATCCAACGCGCTCGCCTTCGCCTTCCAGTCCTTCATCGACGAGATGGCCCACGCGGCGGGCGCCGACCCGCTGGCGTTCCAGATCAAGTTGCTGGGCGACAAGGACGTGGTGGGCGAGGCGCCCGCCGCCTATGCCGCGGGCCGCATGCGCGGGGTGCTGAAGGCCGTCGGCGAGATGTCGGGCTGGGCGAACCGCGGCAAGCTGCCCAAGGGCGAGGGCATGGGCGTGGCCTGCTACTACAGCCACCAGGGCTATTTCGCCGAGGTGGCGCATGTGGCGGTGTCGGCGGAAGGCGCGGTGAAGGCGAAGAAGGTCTGGGTGGCCGCCGACGTAGGCCGCCAGATCATCAACCCGCACGGGGCGCTCAACCAGGTGCAGGGCTCGGTGCTGGACGGCATCTCCGAGGCGCTGCACCAGCAGATCACCATCGCCAACGGGGCCGCCGAACAGAGCAACTTCACCGACTACCCGCTGATGCGGATCTCGGAGGCGTGCCCGGTGGAAGTGAAGTTCCTGAAGACGGAGTTCAACCCGACCGGCCTGGGCGAACCCGCCCTGCCGCCGGCGATCCCGGCCCTGACCAACGCCATCTTCGCCGCGACCGGGAAACGCGTCCGCAGCCTGCCGATCACGCCCGACATGCTGAAAGCCTGAACGACCTCGAGCGTACCCCGTCGATGAAGTTCAACATGGGCTGCGGCCTCAACAAGAAGCCGGGCTGCGTCAACGTCGACTCCTCGTCGGGGTCGGCGGCCGACGAGATCTGGGACCTGGAGAAGACCCCCTGGCCCTGGCCGTCGGACTGCGCCGAGGAGGTGTTCTTCATCCACTCGCTGGAGCACATGGGGGGCGACCCCAAGGTGTTCCTGGCGATCATGCAGGAGCTCTACCGGATCTCGAAGCCCGGCTGCCGGATCCACATCCACGTGCCGCACCCGCGCCACGACAACTTCCTGGGCGATCCCACCCACGTGCGGCCGATCCTTCCGCAGATGCTGAAGCTGTTCGACCGGCAGCTCAACGAGGCCTGGCGCGCCAAGGGGCTCTCGAACACGCCCCTGGCGCTCTACCTTGGCGTCGACTTCCGAATGACCGGCCAGATGACGGTCCTGGACGAACCGTTCGCCACCCAGTTCAGGGACGGCGCGCTCTCCGAGGCCGAAGTCCGCAACTTGGTCCGGCGCGAGAACAATGTGGCGAACGAGTATCGGATGACGCTGGAAGCCCACAAGGATCCTCCGGCCGCCTGACGGCGCGGCGCCCCGTCGCCAGGGTTGCCACGCCGCGCACAACCGATACCGTCCGGCGCCGGAAGACCCGCGCGGGAGATACAGTTGGCGGTCGCAGAAGAGGGGATCGCGGCGGCGGGGCGAAAGCCCTCGATCCCCGTGAAGTTCTTCTACGGCCTTGGGAACATGGGGGAGTCGTCGTTCATCACGGCGGTGGCCTTCGTGTTCTTCTACTACACGGCCGTCCTCGGGCTGTCGGGCAGCCTGGTCGGGGCCGCCCTGTTCCTGGGACTCTGCGCCGACGCCGTGGTGGATCCGTTCTTCGGGTCCTGGTCCGACAATCTCAAGTCGCGGTTCGGCCGGCGCATCCCGCTGATGCTGTTCGGCGGCCCTCTGATGGGGCTGTCCGTGGGCATGCTGTTCATGCCGCCGCCCGGCCTGCCGGACCTGGCGCTCTTCGCGTGGCTCGCCGGCTGGGCCATGGCGGTCCGGGCGTTCGTGTCGATGTTCCACGTGCCTTACGTGGCCTTGGGCGCGGAGATGTCGTCGGACTACCATGATCGCTCCAGCGTGGTGGCCTGGCGTACGGTCTTCGGGATCCTGGCCCAGGGCGGGATGACGGGGATGGCCTACTCGGTCTTCTTCAAGGGCGACGGCGGCCTCCAGAAGCCGGACGGATACCCGGCCTTCGGCTGGACGGTGGCGGCGCTGATCGCCGCCTCGACCCTGATCTCGACCGTGGGCTCGGCGCGCTACGCCGCCGCCTTGCCCAGCGTGGCGCCGGTCCGCCAGCACCTGTTGCGACGGCTTCCCGGCGAGGTGCTGGAGATATTCCGCAACGCCTCGTTCCGTGCCCTCTTCTTCTCGGCGGCCATCTGCTACACGGCCGTCGGCGTGAATTCGGCCTTCAACAGCCACGCCTACGTCTTCGTCTGGAAGTTCCAGCCGGACATGATTCAGACGGTGACCTTTTCCTTCCTGGGCGGGCTCTTCGTGGGCGTGCCGCTGACGCCGGTGGTCGCGCGGCTGCTGGAGAAGAAGACCGTGGTCCTGATCGGCATGGGGCTGGTGGCCGGCGCCTGGATCCTGTTGGGCGCGCCCAGGATCCTCGGGCTGGTCGACCTCTCGGGGGCTCCGGCCCTGCCCCTCGTCGCGGGCTTGGTTGCGGTCGCGGGCGTCGGCGCGGGCTTCTGCGCCATCACCTATCCCTCGATGATGGCCGACGCCGCCGACGAGCACGAGCACCTGTTCGGGCGCCGGCGCGAAGGGCTCTACTTCGCGGGCCTGGGCTTCGCCTTCAAGGCGGCCACCGGCCTGGGTGTCCTGGTCTCCGGCTTCGCCCTGGACATCATCGGCTTCCCCAAGGACGCCGGCCGCCAGGTCGGGCTGGTCCTGCCCGAGGCGCTGCAGGACCGGGTCCTGTTCGCCTGGGGACCGCTCGGCGCCCTGATGGTCCTGGCCTCCATGGCCATCGTCACGGCCTATGCGATCTCGCGCCACCGCCACGCCGAGGTGTCCGCCGCCCTGCGGCTGCGCCGGGGAGCCGCCGCGGAATAGCCCGCCCCGTGACGTGGGGTCACGGTTGCCATGCCCCGGCAGGGGGATACCGTTCCTTCAACAAGAACCGCACGGGAGGAACCAGGTGGCGGTCGTGGAAGGCATAGGCGGCGAGGCCGTCGCGACTCCGGCGACCCTGGATCGGGGCGAACTCCGGCCCCCCGCCGCTGTGAAGTTCTTCTACAGCATCGGGCAGTTCGTCGAGTCCGGCTATCTGGCGATCAACACCTTCATCTTCTTCTACTACACGGCGGTGCTCGGGCTGTCGGGCAGCCTGGTCGGCGCGGCGCTGGCGATCAGCATGTGCCTCGACGCCGTGGCCGATCCGCTGATCGGCTCCTGGTCCGACAGCGTGCGGTCGCGGTTCGGGCGGCGGCTGCCGGTGATGCTGCTGGCGGGGCCCCTGACCATGCTGACCATGGGCCTCCTGTTCACCCCGCCCTCGGGGCTCTCGCCCTTCCTGCTCTTCGGCTGGCTGACCCTGACGAAGATGGGCGTCCGCGGCTTCGCCTCGATGTACAACATCCCCTACTTCGCGCTCGGCGGAGAGATGTCGGACGACTATGCGGAACGCTCGCGCATCGTCGCCTTCCGGCTCCTGGCCGGCATCCTGGTCACGGTCCTGATCACCGCCCTGGCCTATTCCGTGTTCTTCGCCGGGGCGGGCGGCCTCCAGCGGCCGGACCGCTATCCGGCGTTCGGCTGGACGACCGCGGCCCTCGTGCTCGCCGGCGCCCTGATCTCGTGCGCCGGCGTCTGGCGCTACGCCGCCTCCCTGCCGCAGCCCAGCACCCCGCCGGCGCCCATGATGGGGCGGTTCGTCGGCGAGCTCGTGGAGATCTTCCGCAATCGATCCTTCCGGATCCTCTTCTTCTCCATGCTGCTCTTCACCAGCGCCGCCGGGGTGAGCACGGCGCTCAACAACCACAGCTACGTCTTCGTCTGGAAGCTGCGGCCCGAGACGATCCAGGTGATCACCTATGTCTTCCTGGCCGGCATCCTGACGGGCGTTCCACTCACACCCCTGCTGCTGCGCTGGCTGGAGAAGAAGAGCGTCGTGGGCCTGGGCTTCGCCATGGTGATCGGGGCGTGGGTCACCCTGCCGGTGGCCCGGGCGCTGGGCCTGTTCGCGCCCACGGGCGCAGAGGCCCTGCCGCCGTTGATGCTGATGAATCTCGTGGTGGGAGTCGGCTCCGGCCTGATCTTCATCGCGATCCCCTCGATGATGGCCGACGCCGCCGACGAGCACGAGCACCTGTACGGCGCCCGCCGCGAAGGACTGTTCTTCTCCGGCCTCGGCTTCGCCGGCAAGGCGGCGGCCGGTATCGGCGGCATGGTCGGAGGCTTCGCACTCGACCTCATGCACTTCCCGAAGGACGTCGGCCGCCAGGTGGACGCGCTGGTCCCCGAGGGCGTCCTGAGCGGCCTGGCCCTCGCCTGGGGACCGCTCCCGGCCGCTCTCTGTATCCTGGGAGGCCTGATCTTCGCCCCCTATGCCATCACCCGGCGGCGGCACGACGAGCTTACGGTCGCGCTGAAGCTCAAGCGGGCCGCCGACGTCAGTGCGGGACGTAGCTCCTGAGCACGTCGTCGATGATGCGTTCCAGCTGCTCGATGGTGCCGCACTGCTTGGCCACGTGGCAGAAGCGGGCGTAGCGGTTCATGACGCTGTCGCCCTGGCCCCAGTAGCTCTCGGGCTCGGGGTTCAGCCAGATCACCGCTCGGGACCGGTCGTGGATCTGGCGCATGATGTCCAGGCGCGGGTCGGCGAAATTCGACCGTCCGTCGCCCAGGAAGATCACCGTGGTCCGTCGGTCCAGGCTGTCCAGGTGCTGCTCGGCGAAGTCCTGCAGTGAGCGGCCGTAGTCGGTCTGCTGGAAGCCGATCTCCTGCAGCACCTTCAGGATCGCGCCCTCCACCGCGTTGTCGTCCAGCACGTCGTTGACGCTGATCAGCCGGCCTGAGAACGCGAAGGCGTCCATCCGGTCGACCACCTCGTTCAGCGAATAGAGGAAGGTCAGCAGGAACTGGGCGGCGGCGGCCACCGACTTGCTCACGTCGCAGATCGCCACGATCGACGGCCTGTCGATCTTCTTCACCTTCCACTCGATCTGGAAGGGGATGCCGCCGTGGGCCATGGAGCGGCGCAGGGTCTTGCGGACGTCCAAGTGGCCCTTCTGGGCGGCGCGGCGGCGGCGCGCGTATTTGGTCGCCAGCCGCTTGGCCATCTTCTTCACCAGCGCCTGCATCAGCTGGTAGTCGACCGGGTCGACCCCGCCGTCAGCGTTGAGCTGCTTCTTGGCCAGCCGTTCCTCGCGCAGTTCGCGGGCGGAGCCTGCGGCGTAGAGGTCGTGCTGGCGGGCGACGTACCGTTGGGCTTCCGTGAACAGGTCGCGGCGCGCCTGGTCCAGCCGGTCGGCCAGGCCCTGGCCCTCGCCGTTCGGCATGCGGCGCGCGTTGGCGATGATCCGCTCGATCTCCTCCAGGCCCATCTCCTCCAGCAGGCGCCGCGTCAGGCGGCTGCGCTGGGTGGAAAGCCGGATGTCGGCGACCCCGGCGCGGGCGGCGGCCTCCTCCATCGACTGCTGGATCTGGGCGTTGTCACCCTGCAGCACCGCCTGGGCCAGGGGCGAGCTCTCGGTCGCCGCCATGTCCTCTTCGGACGGCTCGCCCTGCTCCGAGGCGGATGGCGGCGGCATGCCGACCGCGTCGCGGCTGAAGAAGCTTTCGAACACGCTCTCGAACCGGTCCACCTCCTCGGCGGACTTGGCCAGCGTCGAGCATAGGGCGTCGCGGAACAGGGTCCGGTCGCCATAGCCGGTCACGGCCACGGCCCGGCTGGCGTCGATCGCCTCCGCCGGCGAGACCCGGACGTCGGCGGCGCGCAGCGCCCGGAAGAACTGTTCGAGGGTGTGCTGCATTACCGCCCCGCTAGCGCCTGTGCAGCAGTTCCACCACCTGCGGTTCCACCGCCGTGATGTCCTGCTCGAACTTCAGGATCACGTTCAGGGTGTCGCGCACCACCTCCGGCGCCAGGCTGCCCGCGTGCAGCAGCACCAGGGCGCGGGCCCAGTCGACGGTCTCGGAGATCGACGGCGACTTGCGCAGGTCCATGGTCCGAAGCGTCTGGACGAAGGCCACCAGCTCGCGGGTCAGCTTGGCCTCGATGCCGGGCACGCGGGCCGCGACGATCCGCTCCTCCAGCGCGGCTTCCGGCAGCGGGATGTGCAGGTGCAGGCAACGGCGCTTCAGGGCGTCGCCCAGGTCGCGGACGTTGTTCGAGGTCAGGAACACCAGCGGCGGGGTCTTGGCCTTGATGACCCCCAGCTCCGGCACCGAGACCTGGTAGGCCGACAGCACCTCCAGCAGGAAGGCCTCGAACGCCTCGTCCGACTTGTCGACCTCGTCGATCAGCAGGACGCAGCCGTCGTCGTGGCGCAGCGCCTTCATCAGCGGCCGCGGTTCCAGGAAGGGCTCGGAGAAGAACAGGTCGCCCATGCCGTGCAGGCGGTCCATGGCGGCGTCCATGTCGGGCGCGTCGGCCAGCGCCTCGCCCATCCGGTCCTTGAGGATCTGGGTGTAGAGGAGCTGCTTGCCGTACTTCCACTCGTACAGCGCCTTGGACTCGTCCAGACCTTCGTAACACTGCATTCGGATCAGCGGCAGGCCGAGCAGGGTGGCGGTGGAGAGCGCCAGTTCCGTCTTGCCGACGCCGGCCGAACCCTCGACCAGGATCGGCTTCTCCAGCTTCACGGCCATGAAGAGCGCGGTGGCGATGCGGCGCGAGGCGATATAGCCGACCGAGCCCAGGCCCTCGATCAGGGTGTCGACAGAAGCCAGCGGGTCGGCGGCGTTGGCCGCCGCCGGGGGGGAAATCGTCAAAATACGGTCTTTCGAAATGAAGCTCTGAAAGCCCGATTGTGCCAAGCGCGCCGCGCGCAGGCAAACGACCGTTTGAGTTATGACGCGCCGAAGCCCGCCGGATCCCGTTTCCACTCTGCATAGCGCTGCGGCAGGCATCGCGCGCAGGGCCGGTAGCCCGCGGCGATCGCGGCGGATTCGTCGGCGAAAAAGACCCGATGGCGGGCGTAATGGCCGCGGGCCAGCCAGCGCAGGGCGCTGGGGCAGTCGAGCCGGCCATAGCCTTTCAGCCGGCGATGGCCGCCGAGGATTCCCGGGGTGGCGCTGTCATAGGTCCGGCCGTCGGGGCCGATCAGGCGGAACATTCCCGATGATGGCGCGGGCGGCGGCCGGGGTCTGGCGACATCCGGCCGCTGATGCCCCTTGCTCCTCCCCCGCGAAGCGGGGGAGGTGTCAGCGAAGCTGACGGAGGGGGCGCGAGGCCGGAAGCTCGGAGCGGGCCGCCTTGCGCCCCCACCGTCTCGCCGCCGATGGCGTCGATCCACCTCCCCCTTCTAGACGGGGGAGGAGCTTTGGAAGCGGCTCACACGTCGAACTGCACGCCTTGGGCCAGCGGCAGGGTCTTGCCGTAGTTCAGGGTGTTGGTGGCCCGGCGCATGTAGGCCTTCCAGGAGTCCGAGCCCGCCTCGCGGCCGCCGCCGGTCTCCTTCTCGCCGCCGAACGCCCCGCCGATCTCGGCGCCCGAGGGGCCGATGTTGACGTTGGCGATGCCGCAGTCCGAGCCCCGCGCCGAGATGAAGGTCTCGGCCTCGCGCATGTCGTTGGTGAAGATCGACGACGACAGGCCCTGGGGCACGTCGTTCTGCAGCGCGATGGCCTCGTCCAGGTCGCGGTACTTCATGACGTAGAGGATCGGCGCGAAGGTCTCGCGCTTCACGACGTCGGCCTGGGCATCCATTTCGACCAGGGCCGGGCGGGCGTAGAAGGCCTCGCCCATCTCCACCCGCTCGCCGCCGGTGACCTTGCCGCCGGCCGCCCTGGCGTCGGAGAGGGCCTTCTGCATCAGGTCGAACCCGGCCTGGTCGATCAGCGGGCCGACCAGCGTGCCCTGCTCGCGGGGATCGCCCACCTTCACCGAGCCGTAGGCCGCCTTCAGGCGGGGCAGGAAGGCGTCGTACTGGCTCTCATGGACGAACAGCCGGCGAAGCGTCGTGCAGCGCTGGCCGGCCGTGCCCATGGCCGCGAAGGCCACGCCGCGGAGCGCCAGGTCCAGGTCCGCGGTCGGCGCGATGATCGCGGCGTTGTTGCCGCCCAGCTCCAGCAGGGCGCGGGCGAAGCGCTGGGCCAGCTTGGGGCCGACCGCGCGGCCCATGGCCGTCGAGCCGGTGGCGCTGACCAGCGGGACCTTCGGATGGTCGACCAGGGCCTCGCCCACCTCGCGGCCGCCGATGACCACCGACGATAGGCCGGCGGGGACTTCGCCGAACCTGGCGCAGGCGCGTTCGAACAGGGCCTGGACGGCCAGCGCCGTCAGCGGGGTCTTCTCCGACGGCTTCCAGACGCAGGCGTCGCCGCAGACGAAGGCCAGGGCCGAGTTCCACGACCACACGGCCACGGGGAAGTTGAAGGCCGAGATGACGCCGACCACGCCCAGCGGGTGCCAGGTCTCCATCATCCGGTGGTCCGGGCGCTCGGTCGCGATGGTCAGGCCGAAGAGCTGGCGCGACAGGCCGACGGCGTAGTCGCAGATGTCGATCATCTCCTGGACCTCGCCCAGGGACTCCGAGGTGACCTTGCCAGCCTCTAGGGTCACCAGGGCGCCCAGGTCGGCCTTGGCCGCGCGCAGCTCTTCGCCGAGCAGGCGGACCAACTCGCCGCGGCGCGGGGCCGGCACGTTACGCCACGCCAGGAAGGCGCCGTGGGCGGCCTCGATGGCGGCGTCG
This sequence comes from Phenylobacterium sp., assembly GCF_004297125.1. Classification (GTDB taxonomy): domain Bacteria; phylum Pseudomonadota; class Alphaproteobacteria; order Caulobacterales; family Caulobacteraceae; genus Phenylobacterium. The sequence goes on from NZ_SCVD01000040.1 coordinate 209,105, forward strand.
ACGTCAGCCTTCGAGGCGTCGTGGACATGGGCCATCACCTCGCCGGTCACCGGCGAGCGGACGGGACGGTTCCCTCCGGTCCAGAGGGTGTCGGCGACGCCGAGACGGCCGAGAACGGCGGCGGCTTCCGCCGAGGCGGAGGTGATCTTGGATTGCACGGTCATGGTCTACTCGGCGGCGGCGCGAAGCTGGGGGAGAACCTCGTCCTGCGCGTAATAGCGCCCGAAGCGGTTCGCGAGGAAGGCGTGCAGCGGGATGTCTTCCTGCCGGATGAAGCCCTCGGTGGGCAGCGAGCCGTCGGTCAGCATGTCCAGCACCGCGCAGATCGCGCCGGCGGTGGTGATCTGGATGGCGCTCTTCAGCTCGCCGCCGATCTCCTGTGAGAAGACCTTGTTGACGTAGGTCTCCTGCATCAGGTGGCCCTTCTTCATCCCCGAGACGGTGACGAAGACGATGACCACGTCCTGCATGGTGGCCGGGACCGAGTTCTCCAGGATGTCCTTGAGCACGTCGCGGCGGTTGCGCAGGTTCAGGTCGTTCAGCAGCGCCTTCATGATCGCCGCGTGGCCCGGATAGCGGATGGTCTTGTAGTTCAGGTTCCGCACCTGGCCGTCCAGGGTGTGGCAGAGCGTGCCCAGGCCGCCCGAGGTGTTGAAGGCCTCGTAGGTGACGCCGTCCAGGGCGAACTCCTCGCACTCTTCCAGGGCGGGGGTCTCGCGCAGCTTGCCGTTGGTGATCGCCTCGCAGGGCTCGCAGTATTCGTTGATCACCCCGTCGGTGGACCAGGTGAGGTTGTAGTTCAGCGCGTTCGACGGATAGCGGGGCAGGGCTCCGACCCGCAGGCGAACGTCGTGCAGATGGTCGAAGTGCTTGATCAGGTCCCAGGCGGCGATGGTGATGAAGCCGGGGGCCAGGCCGCATTGCGGGATGAACGCGGTCTTGGAATCCACGGCCAGCTCGCGGACGATCCGGCTGGCGGCCACGTCCTCGGTGAGGTCCAGGTAGTGGGCTTGGGCGGCCTTGGCGGCGCGGGCGACGGCGGTGGTCAGGTGGTAGGGCGCGCAGTTCACCACCGCGAAGCAGCCCGCGATCCGGGCGGCCAGGGCCTCGGGGTCGTCGATGGCCATGGCGGCGGTGTCGACGCCCGCGCGGCCGCCCAGTTCGGCGAGCGCCTCGGCCGACTGGTCGATCACCAGGGCCTCATAGGCGCCCGAGCTGACCAGCAAATCCACGACGGTGGAGCCGATCTTACCGGCCCCGACGACTGCTACCTTGCGCATTCCACGATCCCTGTCTGACTTCGACCCAGAATCCGGTGGTCTGCGGCCATATACAATTGGCGCCCCGGCGATATGCGGGTCTATTCTGGGCGGATCGCCGACTGGATTGTGCGGAACGCCGATGGATGACCTGGACGAACACCTGCTGGCCCGGCTCCGCGACAACGCCCGCGCGCCGGTCGCCGAACTGGCCCGCGCCCTGGGCCTCTCACGCACCACGGTGCAGAGCCGGCTGGCCAAGCTGGAGCGCTCGGGGATCATCGCGGGCTATGCGGTCCGGCTGGCCGGGGCCTACGAGGCCGGCCGCGTCCACGCCTTCATCATGCTGACCGTCGAGCCCAAGCAGGCGGCGGCGGTCACCGCAGCGCTGAAGCGGATGCCGGCCGTGCGCCGGCTGCAATCGGTCAGCGGCCCCTTCGACATGATCGCGACCGTCGAGGCCGCGGGCGTCGCCGAGATGGACGCGACCATCGACGAGATCGGGGCGGTGAAGGGCGTCGAGCGCACCAACACCTCCCTGGTCCTCTCCACCAAGTTCGACCGCTGATGGCGACCATCCTCGCCGTCCACGCCCATCCGGACGACGTCGAGATCCTGATGGGCGGGACCTTGGCGCTGATGGCCGGCCGGGGCCATACGATCCGGATCGTCACCGCAACGGCGGGCGAGGGCGGCTCGGCCGAGTTCGACCCGGCCGAGACCGGCCGCATCCGCCAGGCGGAGGCCGCGGCCTCTGCGGCGCGGATCGGGGCGGACTACCGCTGCCTGGGCTTCCCCGACCTCGGCGTCTTCAACGACGACGCCTCGCGCCGCGCGGTCACCGAACTGGTCCGCTGGGCGCGGCCCGACGTGGTCATCACCGGGTCGCTCGCCGACTACCACCCCGACCATGAGGCCGTCAGCCTCCTGGTCCGCGACGCCTGCTTCGCCGCGCCGGTGGCCAACTACCGCACCGGGCCCGCCGCGGCGCTCGACGCCATTCCGGCGCTCTACTTCACCGACGCCATCGGCGGCCGCGACCGGGACGGCGCGCGGTTGAAGCGCGACTTCGCGGTGGACATCGGGGCGACCTTCGCGACCAAACGGGCGATGCTGGCCGAGCACCGGAGCCAGCAGGCCTGGGTCCTGCGCCAGCACGGCATCGCCGACCTGGGCGCCGACATGGAGGCCTGGAGCCGCCGCGTGGGCTCGGACTTCGGCGTCGAGTTGGCCGAGGGCTTCCGCCAGTACCGCCACCCGCCCTATCCGAAGGCTGCGGCGCTACAGGACCTCGTCGGCGAGGCGCTGCTCGCCAACCCCTGAGCGCGCGGCGTCGAAACGGGCCCACATCGGCGCGCACTCGACCACTTGGCGCTCCTCCATCGCGCGGTCGATGGCCATGACGGTCAGGCCGGCCTCCATCGACTCGTAGGGCGTCACCGGGAACGCCCCCCGGCCTTCCAGCGCCGCCAGCAGGTCCAGCGCCATGGCCTGGTCGGCGCCGTTGTGGGCGTCGGCGGTCACGCCGCCGTATTCGATCTTCTCGGGCTTTCCGCGGAACAGGGCGCGCCGGACCATCAGCTTGTTACGCACCAGGTCGGCGATCAGGGTCCCCTCGGTCCCGGCCACGTACCAGCGCCGTTCGGTGAGCGCCGTGTGGCTGTTGGCGTGGAAGGAGAGGCGCACGTCGTTGGCGTATTCGATCATCGCCACCTGGTGATCGGTGACGTCCATGTCGGACTGGAAGGCGTCGTTGGCCGCCCCCCAGCCGGCGTCTCGCAGGACATAGGCGTCCGAGCCGTCCTCGTAGGTCCGCGGCGGCTCGCGGCGCTCCGAGGTGAAGATCCGCCGGCCCCCGAAGCTGGCGACGCGCTCCGGCCGGGCGCCCACGAGGCGTCCGAACACGTCGAAATCGTGGACCACCTTGTCGAGGAAGTACGAGCCGCCCCACGCCTGCTTCCGACGCCAGTTGCGGGCGATATAGCCGCCGTGGTCGGGCGCCAGGTGCTCGGTGGCGTCGATGGAGACGATCTCGCCCAGGTCGCCGGAGTCCACGCGGCCCAGCACGTCGCGCACGATGGGCAGGGAGCGCATGACCAGGCCGACGTAGACGGGCGGGGACGCGCCCGCGAGGCGCCGCGCCAGCGCCTCGGTCTCGTCCTCGGTGCGGACGATCGGCTTCTCGGCGAAGATCGGGACGCCCGCGTCCAGCGCCAGCATCAGGTGCTCGAAGTGCAGGTGGTTCGGCGCGCCCAGCGTCAGGAGGTCGAACGGGCCGGCGCGCAGCAGTTCGGCAGGGCTGTCGAACGCCCGGCCGGCGTGGATGCCAGCGGTCGCCAGGATCGGCGCGCCGACGGGCGCCGGGTCCGCGTGCCCCACGACGTCGAGGTCCCAGCCCACCTCCTTCATGGCGGCGAGCACGTGGGCGATGCGCTGGCCAAGGCCGATCACGCCGATGCGGTAGGTGGTCATGGGCGCATGATGCCCCGGCCAAACACACTCGTCATCCCACGGCCGCCTGCCAGGGCGGACCGGGGGACCCAAGCGGAGATGAGGTCGGTGGCGAGGCCGTTTGGGGCCGCCGGATCAGCCTGCGCCCGCGGCATATGGACCCGATGCGGATTCCTCCGGCGACAGCCGCCCGCCATGGCCCAGCTTCACCATAGGTGTCGGATTTTCCAGCCTTTACCCGACTTCAACGAACCAGGTTCAAAACGAAGGTGAGGTACAGGTTCCACGTTCGATGAAATCCCTCTCCCGCCGGTTCCTGGTCAGCGTCGGCATCATGACGCTGGTCGTGACGATCTTCAGCACCCTGGGGGCCTTCGTGGTCTTCCAGCGCGAGCTGTCGAATCGTCAGATCGGCTACCTCGAGGACTATGTCCGCGAGCGCTCCAGCAACGTCGAGCGCCGGTTTTCGAACCTGGCGGCGCTGCACAAGGCCGCCGGCGAGGAGCTGGAGCGGCGGATGAACCGCCTGTCCGACGCCGAGGTCGACCGCCTGGCGGACATCTATTTCCCGGTCCGCCCCGACGGCACGCGCCGCAGCCGCGACCGGTACTTCGACGGCACGATGCAGGATGGCCAGTACATCTATGGCATGGGCGCGCTGATCGGGCGCGCCGACGAGCTGACCCGAGATGAGAAGCGGGCCCTGGTGGCCTCGTTCGAGCTGGTGGCCAACTTCGGCCAGGCCGCCCGCAAGGATTACGACAACTTCTATTTCTTCGTGCCGCCGCAGACGCGGCTGGTGCTGTTCGGCCCCGACCGGCCGGACAAGCTGATGTTCTACCGCCATGAGGCGCCGGCCGACCTCGATATCTCCAAGGAGGAGATGTCGAGCCTGACGAGCCCGAAGAACGACCCCGCCCGCGTGACCCGCTGCACCAACCTGCAGCGGCTGATCCAGGACGAGGTGGGCGAGCGACTGGCCACGGCCTGCCTGACGCCGGCCGATGTCAACGGCCGCCAGGTCGGGGCCTTCGGCTCCTCGATCGAATTGACCGGCTTCCTGGCGAACGCGGTCAAGACCTCGCTGCCGGGCGCCTCGACCCTGCTGGTCACCGCCAAGGGCGAGATGATCGCCTACCCGGGCTTCACCGTGCCGGGAAAGGCGGCCGAGAAGACCGTCGCCGACTACGAGCGCCGCCTGGGCCTCAAGGCCCTGGTCGCCGCCATCAACAAGACCGGCCGTCCCGACGGCGTGATCACCAGCCCGGACGGCAACCAGATCGTGGCGTATGGCCGCCTGGCGGGCCCGGACTGGTACATGATGCTGACCTATCCCAAGGCGTCGGTCGCCGCGTCGGCGGCGAAGTCGGCGTCGTGGGTGCTGGGCCTGGGGGCGTTGGCGACGGCGCTGCAGACCCTGCTGGTCGTCTATCTGGCGCGGCGGACCATCACCTGGCCGCTGCAGCGGCTCGCGGATTCCTGCGAGGCCGACGAGGCCAAGCGGCCCGACGTCGGCGTCGAGGAGCGCCGCAACGACGAGATCGGCGTCCTGGCCCGCGCCCTCAGCGCCGAGCGCGGCAAGGCCGAGGTCGCGATGGCTTCCCTGGAGGACCGGGTGCGAGAGCGCACGGCCCAGCTGGAGCGGGCCAACGCCGAGAAGTCCCGCTTCCTGGCCAACATGAGCCACGAGCTGCGCACGCCCCTCAACGGGGTGATCGCCATCTCGGAGACCCTGTCGCGCCAGCAGGAGACGCCCAAGGGCAAGGAGCTGGCCGAGCTGATCGTCTCGTCCGGCCGGCTGCTGGAACGCGTGCTCACCGACATCCTCGACTTCTCGAAGATCGAGGCGGGCGAGATCAAGCTGGCCCGCGACGAGTTCGCGATGTCGACCCTGGTCAGCCGGATCGCAGAGCTGCATCGCGCCTCCGCCGAGACCAAGGGCCTCGACTTCTCCTGGTCGGTGGCGCCCGAGGCCGACCGCCGGTTCGCCGGCGACACGGTGCGCCTGACTCAGGTGCTGTCGAACCTGCTCTCCAACGCCGTGAAATTCACCGAGGCCGGCGAGGTCCGCCTCGAGGTGGACGCCGCGGGCGGGACCGTGGGCTTCACCGTGGCCGACAGCGGCATCGGCTTTGACGAGGAGGTGCGCGCGCGCCTGTTCCGCCGCTTCGAACAGGCGGACGCCTCGATCCGCCGCCGGTTCGGCGGCACGGGCCTGGGCCTGGCCATCAGCCGCTCGCTGGTCGAGCTGATGGGCGGGTCCATCGAGGTCGCGTCCGAGCCCGGCCGCGGCTCCACGTTCTCGGTCCAGGTTCCTCTCGAACGCGTCGAGGGCGAGGCCGAGGAGGTCGACGACAATCCCTTCGAAGGCTTCGACATCGCCGGCGCCCGCGTCCTCCTGGCCGAGGACCATCCCACCAACCAGAAGGTGGTCCAACTCGTGCTGGACTCGGTCGGCATCGACCCGGTGATCGTCGAGAACGGGGCCCTGGCCCTGGAGGCCCTGCGCACCGAGCGGTTCGACGTGGTGCTGATGGACATGCAGATGCCCGAGCTGGACGGCCTCTCGGCCACCCTCCAGCTCCGCGTTTGGGAGCGCGAGCAGGGTCTGCCGCGCACCCCGGTGATCATGCTGACCGCCAACGCCCTGGACGAGCACATGAAGGCCAGCTTCGAGGCCGGCGCCGACCAGCACCTCTCCAAGCCCATCCGCGCCGACGCCCTGATCGAAGCCATCATCCACGCCATGGCCGAGAGCGAAGCCCGCGGCGAAGAGGCGGCGGCCTAGGGTCTCAAGTACACCGGGTTACCCAGCAGCCAGAGCTTGCCGTCCGGGCCGCGCACCTCGACCCGCAGCCACTTGGCCCGGGTGACGTCGACGCTCAATGTCCGGGTCTCGTCGGCGGCAAGCGGCTTGCGGTCGGGCCACAGGTTGTCGACGGCGCCGCTGGGGACCGTGATGTCCCCGCCCGCCGCGCCCACGACGTGGATCTCGACCTCGACGGTCTTCGCCGCGCCGTAGGCCAGAGTCTCGCCCATCGTGGCCGACCTGCCGCCCGCGCGGACCGTCACGTCCAGCAGCCGATCCTTCGTCCCTTGGGTGTCGATGAAGACCCGCCCCTTGCGGATGCCGTCCAGGATGGCGTCCTGGCTGAGGTTCTCGGCGTGGACGACGGTGGTGGGCGCCCCCACGCCGCGCAGGCCGGTCAGGCTGGCGTCGTGGTTGTCCGAGCCGCCGACCGCGGTGACGTGGAAGCCGTCGTTCAGGCGCTGGGTCCAGAACGGGATGCCCGACAGCGGGCCGGAACTGTTGATCCCGTTGATCGCCTCGATGGCGGGAATGCGGGCGAAGTCGGTCTTCGCCGTCCAGCCGCAGCCCATGCAGGTCTCGCCCGACGGCTGGCCGGGATGATTCAGCGAGATGACGCCCTTCGCCGCCTCCACCTGGTCCAGGATCCTGTTCAGGTCGGGCGCGCGCGGGCCGCCGAGCTGGAAGTCCAGCGGGGCTGTGACGCCGAAGACGTTGGCGTGGCCGTGGAAGGTGGTGACCTCGCGGCCGGGGATCAGCAGCAGGTCGTCGTAGTAGGGCTGCAACTCGGCCAGGTCCTGGAAGTGGGCCGGGGTGTTGTGGTCGGTCACGGCCACGAAATCGAGGCCGCGCGCCGAGGCCGCCTCCAGGCTCCTGAATAGCGGGCAGGGGATGCGCTTGCCGGTGTGCGAGGCGCACGACCCGTCCGAATGCTGGGTGTGCATATGCAGGTCGCCGCGGTACCAGCCCGGCCCGGACTTCAGCGGCGCGTCCGCGAAGCCGTGGAACACCGCGGCGCGGTCCTGGGTGATCCTGGCGGTGTAGTCGGCCCGGCCGTCTTTGCGCAGGTTCGGAACGCCCAGGATCAGCTTCCATTCCCCAGCCGGCAGCGGGCCGGGCAGGTAGGACGGCGTGGCCCAGGTGTCGGTGATCGTGAACTTCGCCTTGTTGCCGCCGCTCCAGCCCCGGAACCGCTGCGGGTCGCGGACGCCCAGGTCGATCACCGACTTCTGGTCCTTGCCGGTGTAGGCGAACTCGACGCTGACCGAGGTGGTGCCGGCCGGCACGCGGAACGGGACCTCGCGATAGGTCTGGTGGTCGGCGCCGGTCATGACCCCGGTGAGCGTCAGGGTCTCGGCGGCGGCCGGAAACGCGACGAGCGCGGCGGCCGAAGCCACCGCGCTCGCGATCATCGAAGCGAGAGCCGCCCGCATCAGAAGCGGTAGAGGATGGCGGCCTTGAAGGTCCGGCCGAGCTCGGGCCGGGCGAGGTAGTACTTGGAGCCGACCTCGCCGGAGATGAACTGGCCGGCGCGAGGATTGCCCTCGGTCAGCCCGATCTCGTTGGTCAGGTTCGTGGCGTAGCCGTAGATCGTGACGGCGTCGGTGACATTGTACCGGACCTGGGCGTTCAGCAGGAAGTAGTCCGGGATGGTCAGGGTGTTGGCCAGGTCCGAGAACCGCTTGCCGAAGTACTGCAGGTCCAGCTCGGCGCGCAGCTTGCCGTCCAGCAGGTTCACCCCCGGCGTGGCCCGGAAGCTGACCTTCGGCGTGCGGGTGATGGTGTGGTCGGTGAAGTCGCGCGCCCGCAGGCAGTCCGAACCCGCCGTGGTCACGTCCGACGGCAGCGGACAGGCGCCGCCCACTTTGGCGACCCGCTCGTTGAAGATGAACTTGCCCAGGTGCGGGTCCTGCAGGGTGGCCTGCACGGTCATGTCGAACCACTCGGTCGGCCGCATCTGGCCTTCCAGCTCGAAGCCGTAGGTCTCGGTGGAGGCGAACTCGGTGCGGCTGATGAAGCTGTTGGTCGCCAGGTCGAAGACGGTCTCGCTGAAGCTCTGGCTGTCGAACTTCGTCAGGAACCCGGTGAGGTAGACCGAGAACATCGGCCGATCGACCTTGATGCCCGCCTCGTAGAGGTCGCTGGTCGAGGACCGCGGCGCGGTGTTCGTCGGGTTGGTGATGAAGTCGCCCAGCGACGGCAGGCGGAAACCCTTGGTGTAGCGGGCATAGGCGCCCACGTCGGGGTTGAACTGGTAGTTCACGGCCACCGAGCCGCCCCAGTCGTCGAACTTGCGGTCCAGCGGCGTGAAGACCCCGTTGCCGCTGATCGCCTGGTCGTCGGCGAAGCTGGTCGTCTGGTTGAGGTTGATCGTCGAGCTGCCCTCGTTGCGGCCCGAGAGCTTGATGTGCTCCCAGCGGGCGCCGAAGTCGACGCGCAGCTTGTCGGTGATCTGCCATTCGTCGGCCGCGTAGAGCGCCCAGGTGTCGGACTTGCCCTCGGCGTTGTTGAACTGGGTGCCGTAGCGCGAGAACCCGTTCTCGGTGAAGTTGGCCACCACCTGGCCTGCCGCGTTCACGCCTTGCAGGTTCAGCAGCCGGGCGTTGTCGCGCACGTCGATCAGCACGCTGGATCCGGCCTGGAAGAAGGTCTCCTCGGCGTTGGCGTAATAGATGCCGAACGCCACGTCGTGGCTCTGGCCGCCGACCTCGAACCGGCGCTGGAAGCGCAGGTCGTTGATCACCTCGTCCAGGGTGATGTCCTGGGTGCGCATCGCCGCGTCCATCACCAGGCCCTGGCCGTTCTGGTTGGCCACGTCGAACGCCTGGCCGCCGTTGACGTAGGTCAGCCTACCGCTGACGACGCCGAGCGAGGCGCCGCGGGCCACGTCGCGGGCGATCCGCACCGAGGCCGCTTCGGGCGTGTTCGGGAACAGGGCCGAGCGGGTGAAGTCGCTGGTCCGGTAGCGGAAGCCTTCCTTGATCTCCCAGCCGGCGAACTCAAGTGTCCCCTGGACCGTGTACTGGGTCAGCTTGATGTCCGAGCCCTTGGTCTGGTCGAAGTCGAAGGGGCCACGGTTGGTGCGGAAGACGAGCTTGCTGGTCTCCGGGCCGGCGAGCGTGCCGTAGTTGGCGTCGAAGCCCGGGATCTCGGCGGTGCCGCCGTGGGAATTGAAGGTCAGCGGCACCGGCAGGTAGAAGATGGTGTTGTCGTCGATGTGCTTGACGTTCAGGTCGATGGAGCCGCCTTCAAAGTCGCGGCCGACCGAGAACCGCACCTGGCCGCCCTCGTTGCCCTTGAAGCCCGGGTCACGGACGCCGTCGTCCGAACGGTAGAAGCCGCCCAGGCCCACGCGGAACCCGGCGACGGGACCGCCGACCCAGGCGTCGCCGCGCCAGTAGCCCCAGTCGCCGATCTCCGCCTTGGCGAGGCCTTCGAACTGGTCCGAGCCCTTGCGGGTGATGAAGTTGATCGTGCCGCCCGGCGCGTAGGAGGCGAAGATCGAGGACGGGCCGCCGCGCACGACCTCGACGCGGTTCACGGTCTCGTCCATCCGGAACGAGAAGTCGGTGTTGAGGAAGCCCAGGCCGCCGTCGTGCTGCACGGGCAGGCCGTCTTCCTGCAGGGCGATGGCCGCGAAGCCCTCGATCGGGATGCCGCGGGCGCGGATGTTGGCGCCGCCGACGCCGCCCGAGGCTTCCACCCACAGGCCGGGCACATTCTTCAGCACCTCGGCCACGCTGGGCGGGGACTGCATGCGGATCTTCTCTTCCGAGACGGTCGTGATGGCGTACGAGGCCTCGACCTTCTTCTGTCCCTCGGTCCCGGCCCGGCCGGTGACCACCAGCTCCTCGACCGTGGAGGGGGCGTCCGCATCCGCCGCGAAGGCGGGAAGGGCGCAGGCCAGGGCCGATACGGCGGCCGCAGCGAAGAGAACTGGCTTCATCGAGATCCCCCTGGGAGCATTCAAAGGAGCTCTCTTAGGCTCCCCTGTTATCGATTACATGACAGGATGATGGAATATGCAATCCATGCTGCGTGGAGAATGGAAATATTCAGCCATGCTAATTTTGATACGAGGATGCCAAATGAGGGGGCGGGGCCGGCCTCTCGCCTGGCATCCCTCCGCAGTCGACGACGCGTCAAGGCGCGAGGCGCGACCGTGGATTCGTCGGTCGCGCCCGCCCTTGTCAGGCGATCTACGTCGAAGCGGCCCTAGGGCGCGTCGTTCGAGAAGATGATGGTGCCGGAGGCCGCGAACATCCCGCCGACGCCGTGGCAGACGCTGATCTTCGCGCCGTCCACCTGGGCCGGTGCGATCCCGCGCATCTGCCGGACGCTCTCCTGCAGGGCGTACATGCCGTACATCCCGGAGTGCATGTAGCTGAGCCCGCCGCCGTTGGTGTTGAGCGGCAGCCTGCCGCCCCCTTTTCCATCCTTGGGGGGCGCGGTGTTGCGCTCGCGGATGAACCCGGCCGCCTCGCCCGGCTTGCAGAAGCCCAGGTCCTCCAGGCCGTACAGCGGCAGGTGGGCGAAGGCGTCGTAGATCATCAGGTGGTCGATGTCGGCGTGGCCGATACCCGCCGTCTCGAACGCCTTCTTCCCCGAAACCCGGAACGCCTTGGACGAGGTGAAGTCCTCCATCTGGCTGACCATCGGCGTCTCGACGCTCTCGCCCGTGCCCAGCACGTAGACCGGCTTCTGGGGGAAGTCCTTGGCCCGCTCGGCCGACGTCAGGATCAGCGCCCCGCCGCCGTCGGTGACCAGGCAGCACATCAGCTTGGTGAAGGGCCAGGCGATCATGTCGGCGTTCATGACGTCGTCGACGCTCAGCGGGTCCTTGAAGCTGGCGCGCGGGTTTTTCGCCGCCCACTCCCGTTGGATGGTCGCCACCGGCGCCATGTCCTCGGGCTTCAGGCCATAGGTCTTCAGGTAGCGGAGCACGGGGATCGTGAACATGGTCGGCGGCCCGGCCACGCCATAGGGCATCTCGAATTGCCCCATCAGGCTGGACGGCGCCCGGCCGAACCCGCTGGAGCCTACCCGCGACCGCCCGCTCTCGCCGTGGGTGATCAGGATGGTGGTGGCCAGTCCGGCGTTGATCGCCGCCGCCGCATGGCGGACGTGCAGCATGAACGAGCACCCGCCGACGCTGGTGCCGTCGGCGTAGGTCGGTGTGATTCCCAGGTAGTGCGCCAGCTCGACGGGGCTGATCCCGGCGGTGGCGACGCCGTCGATGTCCGACGGCTTCAGGCCCGCGTCGGCCATGGCGTTCAGGGCGGCGTCGGCGTGCAGGCCGATCACGGAGACATCCGGGATCTTGCCCATCTTCGTGGTCTCGGCGGCGCCGACCACGGCGACTGATTTCGGCTTCATGTGGCTCAAGCTCCCGCCGGCGCGAACAGGGGAAGCGTGATCTCGTCGCTCTGCTTGGCGAACGCGACCTTGAGCGGCATGTCCAATTGCAGCGCCTCGGGCGTCTGCGGACAGTCCACGATGTTGGTCATCATGGTCGGCCCCTCGGCCAGCTTCACCACCGCGATGGCGTAGGGCTCGGTTCCCATGTCGGGCCGTGGCCGCTGGTTGATGACGTAGGACCAGAGCACGCCCGTGCCCGACGCCTTGTAGACCTCCACGTCACGGCTCCCGCACTTCGGGCAGAAGGGGCGCGGCGGGAAGTAGCTCTCGGCGCAGGCGGTGCAGCGCTGCAGGCGAAGCTCGCCGTCCCTGCACCCGTCCCAGAAATGGCGCGTCTCCGGAGTCGGCTCCGGCAACATACGTGGAGGCATACTGAAATCCGTCCCTTCGAAATCTCGGTCTGTTTTGGCGTGCGAAATAGCAGGCGCGCGCCAGCAAAGACGAGACCGCGGCGCTTGTCACGCGCCGAACGGGATCCCGCAGCGTGACCCTAGAAGCGGCTGGTCGGCGTCTGCCCGAACGCCTCGACGTCGGCGGCGGTGACGGGCTCCTTGTAGTCGTTGCCGAAGTGCGTGCGCAGGTAGGTGAGGAGCGCCTGGGCCTGCGCCTTGCTCAGCGCATCCTTGAACCAGGGCATGCCGCCCTTGCCATTCGCCACGATGTAGGCGGCGTAGCCGGTTGTCCCCAGCCGGGGATTGCTGGCCAGGGCCGGGAAGGCGCCCGCGCCTACCGCGCCCTTGGCGTCGGCCATGTGGCAGGCCTGGCAATAGGTCCGATAGACCTCCTCGCCGGTCTTCGCCACCGGCGGCTTGGAGCCTCCGGGGCCGGGCTCGTCGGCGAAGGCCGGGGCGGCCGTGAGGGCCAGGGCGGCGAGGGCGCCCAGGAAGAAGCGGTGCGACGTCATGCTCAGGCCTCCAGCGCGCGTTTGTGCAGGCGGGTGATGGCGTCCAGGGCGGAGAGCAGCGAGCCCTCCATCCAGCAGCCGACGTAGGACGCGTGCTCGCCGGCCAGCACGATGCGATCCTCCAGCGCGACCAGCTCCTGGTAGTGCTCGCGCCGCGTGTCCTCGTTCCACCGCGCGCAGCAGCCCATCACCCAGGGGACGCGGTTCCAGGCCACCGAGGCCCCGTTCATGAACTCCTTGCGGTATTGCTGCGGGTGGAAGACCGAACCCTGCGCCAGGGCGACCTCGATCCGCTGCTCGGGCGTCATCCCGCCCAGCCGGTAGCCGCCCGGCCCCCCGGCGAACGCGCCCAGCAGCACCGCTGGCCCATCCTGGAAGAAGTTGTTGTTGGGATACGAGATCAGGCCGATCTCCTGGCTGGTGAAGGAGTGGCCGCCGAAGATGTCCTGGTCCTCCTCCCAGAACCGCCGGCGCATCTCCAGCCCGATCTTCACCGAGTTGGAGTACGGCACGGCGGCGATGGCGGCCTGCTTCTTCTCCGACAGGTTGCTCTCGATCTGGCTCAGCACCGTCAGCGGGATGGTGCAGACGCAGTAGTCGGCCTTGGCCGTGGTCGCCACGCCCTTCACCGTGTCGGTATAGGTCACCGACACCCCGCTCTTGTCCTGGAAGAGCTTGGTGACCTTGGCGTTGTAGGTGACCAGCCGCCCGACCTGGCGGGCGAAGCCCTCGCCGATCTTGCCCATCCCGCCCACCGGCTGGAACATCGTGGTCTGGAACTCGTCGTTCATGAAGAACGACATGTTCGCCGCGATGCCCGATCTCAGCACCTGGTCGAACGGCAACAGGTCCGAGGGTTTGGGCGCGCCGTTGACGCCGCCGCCGGGCGGCAGCTCGAAGCCACGATGGCTCGAAGACGCCATGCCCTTCACATAGCGCATGTCCTTGTCGAGCATGCCCCAGCCGCGCAACGCCTCCTTGAGGCGGTCGGTGTCCTCGGGCGTCAGCTTGGCGTCCAGCGCCTTCTGGTCGATGGCCTTGCCCAGCAGCTCGGCGATGTTGCCCTCGAAGTCCGCGGCCAGCGAGCGGAACCGCTGCGGTTGGCCCCCGAACGCGTCGACGTTGTGGACATAGGTGTTGTGGTTGAACTGGATGAAGGGTTCCAGCGCCACGCCGAACGCCTTGCAGTAGTGCAGCAGGGTCTTGTGGTGGTGCGGGATCCGCCACGGGCCGGGGTTCAGATAGTTGCCCTTCGCGAAGCCCACGTTCTGGGTCGCCCCGCCCATCTCCGTGATCTTGTCGCCGCCGTAGATCGACCAGTTCCGGCCGCCGGGGCGGTTCTGGTACTCCAGGATCTGCACCTTGTAGCCGGCCTTCTCCAGCTCGTAGGCCGCCAGCATCCCCGCCAGGCCGGCCCCCAGCACGATCACGGTGGAGCCCTTGCGCGCGCCCTCCAGCTTCGGCGGGCCGGGGAAGCGGGTCTCGGCCGCGTGCCCGAAGGTGGTCATCATCTGATAGACCGCCGCCGTCCCGCCCATCAGCCCGATGGCGTTCAGCAACTGCCGCCGCGTCGGCGTCCGCCGTCCCGAATCCATGTCTGCCCCTCAATTCCGCCGTCTTGTCGCCCCGGCCTACAAAGCCACGGCGCGAAGGGGAGGGGGCGTCCGCCGCCCGACCCCCAGAATTGCGCGGCCTGCGCAGAAATGGGCGGCGAGTGTCTAGCGCGTGGGCGCCGGAGCCCTTGCAAGCCGGCCGGACGGCAGGCCAGATGCCGCCAAATCAGAAACCACGGGGACGGACATGTCTGGATATCGCGCGGACGACCGCAGCGTGGCGCAGCGGGGGATCTCGCGCCGCGGCCTCCTGGGGGCGGCGACGGGGATGGCGGCCGGCGCGCTGGCCGGGCCCGCGTTCGGCGCGCGGAAGCTGGGTCCGAGCGACAGGGTCAATGTCGCGGTGATCGGGGCCGGCGGCCAGGGCGCCGCCAACATGGCCAAGCTCACCGGCCAGAACATCGTGGCCATGACCGACGTCGACTACGGCAAGGTCAACCGCTCGCTGCTGGACAGCCAGTTCAAGATGATCCCGGACCGCCAGCCGCTGAAGGAGGCCTACGACAAGGCCGCGAAGTTCGGCGACTACCGCAAGATGTTCGACGCGCAGAAGGACATCGACGCCGTCGTTATCGCCACGCCCGACCATCACCACGCCGTGGCCGCCCGCATGGCCATGGAGCGCGGCATCCACGTCTATGTGCAGAAGCCGCTGACCTACACGGTCCAAGAGGGCCGCCTCCTCCTGGACCTGGCGCGGAAGAACCCCGGCCTGATCACCCAGATGGGCAACCAGGGCCATTCCGGCGACGACGGTCGCCGCGTGGTGGAGTTGATCCGCGGCGGGCTGATCGGCAAGGTCGCGGAGGTCCATGTCTGGACCAACCGGCCGGTGTGGCCGCAGGGCGTGCCTCGGCCGCAGGCCGTCCCCGCGCCCACCGGACTCGACTGGCAGACCTGGCTGGGCCCGGCCGACGTCGATTGGGGCTATCACCCCGACTACGCGCACTTCAACTGGCGCGGCTGGGTCCCGTTCGGCACCGGCGCGCTGGGCGACATGGGCGCCCACCTGATCGACTTCCCGGTCTGGGCGCTGGAGCCCGGCCTGCCCACCCGGATCGAGACCCGCCACTCGCGCTGGCCGGGTGGCGCCAGCCTCTGGGACTCCAAGCGCCCGGCCGAGCTCACCGGCTATCCGCTCGCCAGCGTCACCCACTACGAGTTCGGCAAGGCCAAGGGTGGCCCCATCCACATGACCTGGTACGACGGCGGCATCCTGCCGCCCACGCCCAAGGGTTTCCCCGCCGACCTCAAGATGAGCCCGGACGGCGGCGTCCTCTTCGTCGGGTCCAAGGGCATGCTGATGCACGAGACCTACGGTCAGAAGCCGACGCTCATCGGCGAGGGGCTGTCCGAGAAGGCGGCTCGCATCCCGCAGACCTTGCCCCGCATCACGGGCGGCATGGGCGGCCACGAGATGAACTGGATCCGCGCCATCCGCGGCGAGGAGAAGATCTCCTCTCCGTTCGAATATGCGGTCCCGCTGAACGAGACCATGATCCTGGGCGTCGTCGCGCTGCGCGCCGACCAGGCCATCGAGTACGACGGGGCGGCCAGCCGCGTCACCAACGTCGCCGACGCCAACCAGTACCTCAGTCGCGTCTACCGCAAGGGCTGGGAGCTGTAATTATCCGAGGGGCCCGGCGCGCGCCGTGCGTAGAGTCCTCAGAAGCCCAGCCATGAAGGACACACCCATGAGCTCGTTCGCCAAATCGGCCATCTTCGCCCTCGCCCTGACCTTCGTCGGCGGCGCCGCCCTAGCCGCCGAAGAGTGCTGCTGCTGCAAGGACGGCGAGAAGAAGATGGAGTGCTGCGACAAGATGAAGGACAAGGCCGCGGCCCACAAACACGGCGAGGCGAAGCCGGGCGAGACCAAGCCCGCCCAGCCCGAACACCAGCACCAGCACTAGCCGCGCGGCGACACCGGCTCCTCAGCCCCCTGGCGCCACCCGTCCAGGCGGCGTCGCGTGGGAACGCTGGTTGAGAACATGGGCGACTTCAAATGTTCGCGCGACGCGGCCTTGAGGTCGGCCGGGCAGCTTGGCGTCGTCGTCGGCCGGTCAGGCGGGCGGCGCGCCAACCTTGCAGGAGATCCCCATGTCCCGTTCCGCCAGCACGCCCGACCGCTATGTCTTCACCTTCGCCGACGACGGCGTCGTGACCTCCGTCGCCGAGGTCGAACGCGACGGGCGGCTCGACCATGAGCGGATCGAGAAGGACGAGAGCTATCGCCTGACCGACGGCCTGGTGGTCAGGACCGAACTGGACGGCCGCGAGCAGGAGTGGACCGTCTATGGCGACGCCGACGGCGACGGCTACTGGACTGAGATCGCCGAGGGCGAGGGCGCCCTGGACCCAGGCGTGCTGGCCCGCCTGCGCGGCGAGCCCGCCGAGACCACGCCGCCGCTGACGACCGCGGCGGGCGCCGATCAGTACGTCTTCGTATTCGACGACCTGGGCCGGATCGTCTCGGTCAGCGAAGTCGAGCGCGACGGCCGCCTGGAGCGCGAGGAGATCGAGCCTGGCGAGAGCTACGCCCTGTCGAACGGCCTGGTGATCAAGACCGAGCTGGACGATGGCCGCTTCGAGCAGACCGTGTACGCCGATCCCGAAGGCGACGGCCTCTGGTCCGAAGTGGCCCAGCTCCAGCCCGGCGCCGGCTGGTCCTACAGCGAACTCTGGTAGCGCCAGGTCCATCCCACGCGCGGGGGACGCCGCCGCGCGTGGGATGCTAGGTTGCGCCCATGGACCTCCAGCGGTTCCTCGACGCCCAGGATGCGCCGGCGGGCGGGATCACCGTCTACGAGCGTGCGCTCGCCGAGCTCACCGCCGGCGCCAAGCGCACCCACTGGATGTGGTTCGTCTTCCCGCAGCTGGCGGGGCTGGGCTCCAGCGCGATGGCCCAGCGGTACGCGATCGCCGGCCTGGACGAGGCTGCGGCCTATCTGGAGCACCCGGTGCTGGGGCCGCGCCTGCGGGCCTGCGTTGATGCGGTCAACGCGGTTCGGGGCAGGACCGCGCACGAGATCATGGGCAGTCCCGACGACTTGAAGCTGGGCTCCTGCCTGACCCTCTTCGCCGAGGCCACGGCGGACAACGCTGAGTTCCTGGCGGCGTTGGACCGCTACTACGGCGGCGAGCCCGATCCGCGGACGATGGCGGCGCTGCGGCGCTAACCGTCGAAGGCCCAGCGCGCCGCAGGCGCTGCCTTGACCCGTTCGTGTGGTTCGTGTGGTTCGTGGTCGAATCCCCCGGCGCTGGCGCGCCGCGGCCTGATCGTTAAGCCGCCGCCTGTTCTACGCCGCCCACGGGGCCGAAGGTCTGTTCGAAGCTGTGCAGGCCCGGCGCGCTGAAGGCCACGACGCGCGTGCCGTCGAGGCGCCGCGCCCAGCCGAGGGCGTAGATGCGGGTGAGCAGGCCCGCGCCCATCACGCCGGCCAGGTGGTTGCGTCGCACGCTCCAGTCGAGGCAGGCCTTGCACAGCGGCCGCCGGCCGCTCTCGTCCAGCGTCACGCCGAAGTCGCGGGCGAAGGCGCGGCCAGCCTCGGTCAACACCAGCGAGCCGGCCGCGTCGGCGATGCGGCCCTGGGCGACCAGCGCGTCCAGCATGGCCACGCCCGCGTCGCCGGCGAGGTGGTCGTAGCAGACGCGGGCCCTGCGCAGGGCCGGGTCCCTGGGGCCGGGGCGCGTGCGCATGTGCCCTGCGCGGCCGGCCAGCAGGGCCAGCTGCTCCATCACCGCGGCGACCTCGTGCCCGGCCAGGACGAAGTAGTTGTGACGGCCCTGACGGCGCCGCGTCAGCAGGCCGCCGGCCTCCAGCTTGGCCAGGTGGGCGCTGGCGGTCTGCGGCGTCACCCCGCCTTCCCGGGCCAGTTCCCCGGCGGTCAGCGCCTGGCCGCCCATCAGCGCCGACAATATGTTGGCCCGCGCCGGGTCGCCCAGCAGGGCGGCGATACGGGTGATGTCGGGGCCCAGTTTCATGCCGCCAACATAGCGCGCCCAGGCCTGGCATGCTTCGGCCGCGATCGAAGCCTGGGCGGGGCGCGGACGGCTATCCGGTCGGGCCAGACCCCGGAGCCTCCCATGACCGTCACCTGCTGCATCCGCTACGTCATCGACCCCTTCCAGCGCGACGCCTTCGAGGCCTATGCACGGAACTGGCTGACCATCATCCCGGCCTGCGGCGGCGACCTGCTCGGCTATTTCATGCCCCACGAGGGGACCAACAACGTCGCCCTCGCCATGATCTCGTTCGAGAGCCTGGCGGCCTACGAGGCCTATCGCGCGCGGCTGAAGACCGATCCCGCCGGATCGGCCAATTTCGCCACGGCGAGTGCGAAGCGGTTCATCCTGTCGGAGGAGCGGACGTTCCTGACCCCGGTGGAGCCGGCGGCCTGAGCGGGCATGCCCCTTGGCCGTCCGGCGCGGCGGTCAGGAGCGCAGGGTGTTCTCGGCCTTCATGGCGTCATAGGCGCGGCGCAGCACGGCGGTGGCTTCGTCGATGACGTCCTGGAACAGGTCGAGCTGGCGCTCGTACTCGCCGTTCTCCAGCTTCTCGATCACCGGGTCGCGCTCAAGCGTCTTCAGTTTCGGAACCGCCATCACCCACCTCTTTCTTGTTGAGGCGAGTTTGCGCCCGGGAGGACTTCCCCCCGATTAACAGGGCTGGACGGGCGCGGCGCCCGGCCTGCGGCGGCCTGTCGCAGGCGCCTCCGCTAGACGGGCGCGGTGGACAGCCTCCGTCGCTCGGTGGAGGCCACGAGCTCGACCCAGATGGCCGCCTGGCGCGCCCCGTCGCCCGCCGCCTCGGCCGCGGCGTGGGCGTCGATGAGGGCGGCGCGCAGCCGGTCGTTCTCGGCCTTCAGGACCGACAGGTGCAGGTCGGGGTCCTCGCCCGCCTCGCCCAACAGGATGCGGAGGGCGCGATTCTCCTCCACCAGGACATGGGCCTGTCGGTCCCAGATCTCGCCCACGACCATCAGCAGCATGGCCGACAGCGACAGGTCGCTGGCGCGCTCCGGCTCGGGCACGCCCGGCATGGCGTTCTTCAGCAGCAGGCCGGCCAGTTCGGCCAGGACCGGGGGCACGGGCGGGTTCATAGGCGTCCCATCACCTGCAGCATGGCGCGGTCCTGGGCGTTGATCAGCCACCAGGCCGGATAGATCATGATCGGGGCGCGGTTGCCGCCCCGGTTGAAGGCCGCCGCCGAGCCCACCCAGATGCCCTGGCCCTTCACGCAGTTGAACAGGATCCACCAGTGCAGGGCGGCGGGGTCGGCCTTCAGGCCCGAGGCGCGCTCCCAGATGGCGACGGCCTCGTCCGGGCTGCACAGGCCGCCGGCCTGGCCGGCCCGGCCGAAGGTCCAGATCGGCTGCAGGCTCCAGCCCAGGTCCTCCAGCGGATCGCCCAGGTGGCTCATTTCCCAATCGAGGATCCCGTGGATATCCCCCGCCTCGTCGAACAGGAAATTGCCGGTCCGGTAGTCGCCGTGGACGACGCTCAGCTTCTGGGCTGGCGGGGGTGGGTTGGCGCGCAGCCAGCGGATGGCGGCGCGGGTGACGGGCAGGGGCTCGGCTTGGTCCTTGTCGATCAGGGCTTCCCAGTGGTCGAGCTCGCGCTTCCAGCAGGCGTCGAGCGGCGGCGGCTCCATCCATCGGGTCAGGTCCAGGGCGCCGGGATCGGCCTTGGCGATCTCGCCCAGGATCGCCCACTTGGCCTCGGCCACCCTGGGCAGGACCGCATCGAACGCGCCCGACAGCAGCATCTGCGGCGAGGCCTGATAGCCACAGAGCTCCTCGGCGACGAAGAACGGGTGGTCGAGGGCGTCGGCGGCCTCCTCCAGCCACAGCATCTCGGGCACCGGGACGGCCGAGTTGTGAAAGGCGCGATAGGCCTCGAACTCCACGCGCCGCTCGGTGTCGATCAGGCTGGCCGGCGGGTCGCGGCGCAGGATCAGCCGGCGCGTCCGTTCGGCGCCGGCCTCCGTCCAGCTCAGGGTGAACCGGTAGGTCTCGCGGCTGGCCCCGCCCGAGATCCGCTCCAGGGCTGAGACGGCGACATCGGCCGCCTCCGGCATCCGCCCGGCGATATAGGCCGCCAGCCGCGGCTCCAGCGCGTGGCCCATTCAGGCCATCTTGAAGCGGATCGGCAGGCGCTTGGGGCCGTTGACGAACACGGCCTGGCTGTTGGCCGGCGCGCCCGCCAGCTCGACGGATTCGAGCCTGGGGATCAGCTCCTCCCAGAGGATCCGCATCTCCATCTTCGCCAGGTGCTGGCCCAGGCACAGGTGGGCGCCGTAGCCGAACGCCAGGTGCCTGTTGGGCTTGCGGTCCACCCGGAACTCGTCGGGCGCCTCAAACACCTCCTCGTCGCGGTTGCCCGAGGCGTAGCAGAGCATCAGCCAGTCGTTCTGCTTCATCTGGCGGCCGGCGAATTCGGTGTCGGCGGTGACGGTGCGCATGAAGGTCTTCACCGGGGTGGTCCAGCGGATGGACTCGTCCACCAGCCCCGGGATCAGCGACGGGTCGGCCTTCAGCTTGCGGAACTCGCCCGGATTCTCGGCCAGGGCCCACATGGCGCCGCCCGTCGAGGACGAGGTCGTGTCGTGTCCCGCGGTGGCGACGATGATGTAGTAGCTCATCGCCTCCAGGTCGGAGATCGGGGCCCCGTCGATCTGGCTGTTGGCGATGACGCTGGCCAGGTCGTCGGTCGGATCCTTGCGCCGCGCCTCGGACAGCGCCCGGAAGTAGTTCGAGAAATCGACGATCACCTGGAAGTCGAAGTCGCGGTCCGGGGCATTGACGAAGGTCGCCGCCTCGCCGCCGCGGCCCAGCTCCGGATCCGCCGCGCCGAACAGCTCCTGGGTCAGCTTCAGCATCCGGGGCTCGTCCCCCTCCGGCACGCCCAGGATCTCCATGATCACATGCAGCGGGAAGTGCAGGGCGACCTCGTTGACGAAATCGCACTCGCCCCCCTTGGCGGCCATCTTGTCGACCGCCCCGCGGGCGATCACCCGGATCCGATCCTCCAGTTTCTTCAGGTTCTGCGGCATGAACCAGGCCTGGGTCAGGGCGCGGTACTTGTGGTGATCCGGCGCGTCCATGTGGATCAGGGTCCGCAGCAGGTGCGGACTGCCGCCCATCATCTCCCGGACCTTCCTGTCCACGGCGATGCTGGTCAGGGTCGGCGAGCGGTCGCCGTTGTGGAACAGGTCGTTCTGGCGGCTGATCTCCAGGATGTCGGCGTGCCGGGTCGCGACCCAGAACGGGTCGACGCCCTCGATCTTGGCGACCCCCATCGGCTCGTTCTCGCGCAGCCAGCGATAGGTCTCGTAGATCGTGCCGTCGGCATAGGCCGCGGGCGTGCCCAGGCTGTCGGCCAGGGGTTGCGGAATCCGGTGGTCGGTGGCGGTCATGACGCCCATCGCAAATTCATCGCCGGCCTGACGCGAGGTCACGCGGGACGACGCCTCCCGTTGTTCTTATCGTGGGCCGAGTTGATACCCCCACGCGACGGCCCGCAAGCATGACCGCGCGTCAACCGGAGGCGCCAGACCGATGCTGACCAAGGGCGATGACTACCCGATCCACCAGACTCCGGAGCCCATCGCCTATGCGGGGTCGGACCGGAATTTCTACGACCGCTATTTCTTCAACGCCTACTCGGCCGACGGCTCGGCCTTCGTGGCGGTGGCCTACGGGGTCTATCCGGCGCTGAACGTGGCCGACGCCCACATCGCCATCGTCAAGGACGGCAAGGAGCGCTGCCTGCACGCCTCGCGCGTGCTGGGCCTGGAGCGGATGGACCTTCAGGTCGGGCCGATCGGCATCGACATCCTGGAGCCGCTGCAGAAGCTGAAGGTGACGGTGGCCAGGACCGAGGGGATCGCCGGCGAGATCGTCTTCGAGGGCCGCGCCTTCCCGATCGAGGAGCCGCGCTTCGTCAAGCGCAACGGCCCACGCCTGTTCATGGACTACACCCGCCTGACCCAGAACGTGCGGGCCTCGGGCTGGCTGGAGGTGGACGGCGAGCGGATCGAAGTCTCGGGCTGGGTCGGCACCCGCGACCGGTCCTGGGGCATCCGGCCGGTGGGCGCGCCCGATCCGCAGCCGACGCCGGGCGCCGGGATCACCGGCTTCTTCTGGCAGTGGTCGCCGCTGAACTTCGCGGACCGCTCGGTCTATTTCCACATCAACGCCGATCCGGACGGCAAGCCCTGGAACACCCGCGCGGTGATCCTGGAGGACGGCGCGGGGCCGGAGGGCGGCTATCACACCGACGCGGCCACCATGGCCACCGAGCTCATCCCCGGCACCCGGCACGCCAGAGGCGGGGTGCTGACCATCCCGATGGAACAGGGCGCGGCGACGGTGAAGATCGAGCCGGTGGCGACGTTCCTGATGCGCGGCATCGGCTACGGCGGCGAGTGGCGGCACGGGGCGCTGAAGGGCGAGCTGGCCGTGGCGCGCGAGGACTTCGATTGCGAGACCTTCGACCCCAACGACCCGGGCAACCTGCACATCCAGGCGATCAGCCGGGCGACCCTGTCGGTTCCCGGCCAGGAGGACCAGCAGGGGGTGGGCGTGTTCGAACAGCTGATCCTGGGGCCCTATCGGCCGCTCGGCTTCTAGCTAGCCGTTGGCCATTATCCTCATCACGCGGACGATGGCCGGCAGCATCAGGGAGCCCAGCAGCGCCGGGAAGATGAAGAGGATCAGCGGGACGGTCAGCTTGGCCGAGAGGCCCAGCGCCTTTTCCTCGGCGCGCAGCATGCGCTTCACCCGCATGTCGGCGGAGAACACCGAGAGCGTCTCGCCCAGGCTGGTGCCCATGTCCTCGGCCTGGCGCAGCATGGTGGCCAGGGCGCGGGCGTCCTCGATCCCCAGCCGCTCGGCGAAGGCGGTCCAGGCGTCCTTCCGCGCGCGGCCGGCGCGCAGTTCCAGGACCAGGAAACGCAGGTGGACCGTGAGGTTCGGGTAGCGGCGCTCCAGCTCCTCGGTCACCCGCGTCACCGCGGCGTCCAGCGACAGGCCGGCCTCGACCGAGGCCACCAGCAGGTCGAGCAGGTCGGGGAAGCCCTCGGAATACTCGCGCTCGCGCGTGGTCTTTCGGCTGTCCAGCACCTTGTCGGGGCCATAGAGCGCGACCAGCGAGACGGCCACGGCCATGGCCAGGGCGCCCAGGTTCCCGCCCTTGTGGTTGATCATCATCGGCAGGACGAGGATCACGGCCACGGTCGCCAGCGCCAGCGCCACGGCCTTCACGCCCAGGAAGATCACCGGGGCTTCCCGGCTGTAGAAGCCCGCCTGCGTCAGCCGTGAGCGCAGCACCGAGACCTTCGCCGGGTCGCGGACCGCGCTCTGCTGGCCCAGCCGGCGTACGGTCGAGAGGACCTGGGCGACGACGACGCCGCCGGTCTTCTCCACCAGGGGCTCGGCGCGGGACCGGCCCCCCGAACCCGTCGCGGCGCCCGACAGGCGGCTGCGACGCAGCGAACGGACCCGAAGTTCGCCGGCGCCCACGATGGCCAGGCCGCCGAGCGCGCCCACGGTGAGCACCAGGCCCACCACATAGATGATGGTTTCGAGATTCATCGGGTCAGACCCGCATGTCGATCATGCGCCGCATGATCATGTTGCCCAGGAAGACCCAGAAGCCGAGGCCGGCGAGGCTCCATCGCACCACCGGCTCGTCGATCACGTCGCCATAGAACTTGGGCGAAATCACCAGAATCGCGCCCAGGGCCACGAACGGCGCCGCGGTCAGGATCATCGCCGAAGCGCGGCCTTCCGACGAGGCCGCCTTGATCTTCAGGCGCATCTTGTGGCGTTCGCGCACGGTGTTGGCGTTGAGCTTCAGCAGGCCGGTGAGGTTCCCGCCCGTCTTCTCCTGCAGCCGCACGGTGGCGGCGAAGAGGTCGATGTCCGCATGCTGGCACCGCTCGGACATCCGCTCGACGGCCTGCTCCAGGGTGGCGCCATAGGCGATCTCGTCGGCGGCCATGCCGAACTCGGTGCCGATGGGGTCGCTCATCTCGCGTCCCACGAGGGTGACCGCGGTGGGCACCGGGTGGCCCGCCTCGAGCGAGCGGACGATGATGTCCAGGGCCTGCGGAAGCTGGTGCCCCAGGGCGGTGTTGCGCTTCCCCGCCTTGATCTTCAGGAAGCCCAACGGAACGATGACGCCGCCCAGGAGCGCGCCGCCGGCCAGGCCGATCGGCGTCCGCGTCAGAAGACCCAGGCCCACGCCGCCGACGATCGTGGCGGCCGCCACGTACATCAGCCACTTCCGCTGGTCGTAGGGCAGGCCCGAGGCGACGATGAGGCTGGAGAGCCAACGCAGGCTCTGCGAGCGCGACCCCGAGGCGGTCAGGCCGCGCTGCTTGCGCAACTCCACCACCAGGGCCGAGACGCCTTCGACCTTCTCGCCCACCCTCAGACGCTGGTTCAGCTTGCGCTTCTGCGTGGCGACCGACAGCACGCCGGTCAGGCCCTGCACCAGTGCGAACACGGCGGCGCCGATCATCACCATCACGATGGTCTTGGCGTCGATCTCCATCGTTCAGAGCACCTTGTTGGGATCGAAATTGGCGGTGTCGTACGGGATGCCCCGGCGGATCATCTCGTCCAGGCAGCGGGGCCGCAGGCCCGTGGCCCGGTGCTCGCCATGGACCGTGCCGTCCGCGTCGGTGTGGGTGCGGTTGAACAGGAAGATGTCCTGCATCTGCACCACGTTGCCCTCCATGCCGACGATCTCGGTCACGTGGGTCACCTTGCGCTTGCCGTCCGATAGGCGGTTCACCTGGACCACCAGCCCCACGGCGGCGGCGATCTGGTAGCGCACGGCCTCCGGGCCGATGTTCATCCCGCCCATGGCCACCATCTGCTCCAGGCGGCTGATGGCTTCGCGCGGGTTGTTGGAGTGGATCGTGGCCATCGAGCCTTCGTGGCCGGTGTTCATGGCCTGCAGCATGTCGAAGGCTTCTTCCGAGCGGACCTCGCCCAGGATGACGCGGTCGGGACGCATCCGCAGGGCGTTCTTGACCAGCTCGCGCTGGCGGATCTCGCCCTTGCCTTCGATGTTCGGCGGACGGGTCTCCATGCGCACCACGTGCGGCTGCTGGAGCTGCAGCTCCGCGGCGTCCTCGATGGTGATCAGGCGCTCGCCCTCGCTGATCGCCGCCGAGAGGGCGTTGAGCAGTGTGGTCTTGCCCGAGCCGGTGCCGCCGGAGATCACGGTCGAGACCCGGGAGCGCGAAGCGCCCCACAGGAAGTCGGCCATCGACTGGGTCATGGCCCCGAACTCGACCAGCTTCTCGAGCGTCAGCGGCTTCTTGGAGAATTTCCGGATCGAGACCGAGCAGCCGTCGATGGCGACCGGCGGGATGGCGGCGTTCACCCGGCTGCCGTCGGGCAGGCGGGCGTCGACCATGGGCTGGCTTTCGTCGATCCGGCGGCCGACGCCGGCGACGATGCGCTGGACGATGCGCAGCAGGTGGTCGTTGTCGCGGAAGCGGATGGGGGTGAGCTCAAGCTCGCCGCGCCGCTCCACATAAACCTGGAAGGGACCGTTGATCAGGATGTCGTTGATCGACTCGTCCTTGAGCAGGGGCTCGATCGGCCCCAGCCCCATCATCTCGTCGTAGATCGAGGCGCCGAGCTCTTCGAGCTCCTTGCTGTTGAGCGCCATGCGCTCGTCGCGGGCGAACTGGATCACCTGGCCCAGCACCTGCCGGCGCAGTTCGCTCTCCTCCAGCTTGTCCAGCTTGGAGAGGTCCAATTCGTCGATCAGGCGCGAGTGCAGGCGCAGCCGCAGGTCGAGGCTCGCGTCGCGCGGGATCCCCTTGGCCTTCGGCTCGGCCTTGGGGGCGGTCCCGGGCTGCGCCTTGGCCTGGGGCTGCGGCGCGGCGGCCGGAGCCGGAGCGGGATTGTTGCGTGCGAGGCTGAAGCGACCCATCAGGCGGCCTTTGCGGAGGCGTCACGCCGCGGCGGCTGCGCGGCCAGTCGTTCGACGAGGGTCTGGACGTCCTTGACGATCTTCGATTTCGGCCGGTGCTGGGCGATGGGGCCGCCCAGGTTGGCGGAGGCCGCGGCGGCCTCCCAGTCGGAGCTGACGCCGGCCTCGGCCTTGCGCTGCAGCGCCTTCTCGGCCTCGGTCATGGAGGGCGCCGGGCCGAACATGCGGCTGGCCAGGCGGTTCAGCACGATGCGCGGGCGCAGCCCGGTCGACAGGCCGTCCTCGATCTCGTCGGAATAGGCGCGGGCCGCCAGCAGGGCCGGCACCGTCAGTTCGGAGATCACCAGCACCTCGTCGCAGCCCGACAGGGCGTCCAGGGTCCACGACCGGCGGTGACGCGGCAGGTCCAGGATCACGTACTCGTAGACCTCGCACGCCACCTCCAGCATCCGCAGCACCGCGTCGCGGCCCACGGCGTCGAAGGCCGTCGGGTCGCGGACGCCGGCCATCAGGTCGAGGCCCTTGGAGACCGGGGTCACGAACGCCTGCAGCATGGCCGCGTCGATCCGGTCGGCGGCGTGGCCGAAGTCGGCGAGGCGGGTGGTGGGCGCGCAGCCCAGATAGGCGGCGGCCGCGCCGTCCGCGAGGTTCAGGTCGACCAGGCAGACCGACTTGTCCTTGCCGCCCTGCACGGCGAGGGCGTGGGCGATCTCGATGGCGATGGTCGTGGCGCCGGCGCCGCCGACGGCGCCGGTGACGCCCCAGCAGCGCGACGCCGACTCGGAGGGCGCCGCCGCCACGGGCTGGGCTTCGGCCAGCAGGGCCAGGACGGCCGCCTTCAGATCCTCGGGCGTGTAGGGCGCTTCCAGGATGTCGGCCGACTCGAGCCTGAGCAGGTTGCGCACCAGGCCGGCGGGCAGGCTTTCGCCCAGCATCAGCACCGGGGGCGCGGCGCGCAGCGCCGAGAGCGCCTTGACGCAGGCGGCCAGCGCCGGCGCATCCCACGCGTCGGCGTCGATCAGCACCAGGTCGACGGCGCCGGGCGGCAGGTTCTCCAGGCTGGAGGCCGAGCCCATCTCGAACGCCGCCCCGGCCAAGGGTCCGTCGGCCAGCGCGCGCAGGCTGGCGCCGAGGGCCAGGATGCGGCGGCCCAGGATCAGGTCGGCGGAAACGGAGGCGGACTTCGAACGCAGCATTGGACTCTTCACTTGACCGGGGCGCCTTTGCCGTCGTCCCGCGGCAGGGACTTGTCGAGCGCGGCGCCGTTGAGGAACAGGTCCTTGGCGGACGGCTCCTTGCCCGGCAGGGAGTCCACCGCCTTGACCTGGCGGTCGGCGGGCGTGGAGAGCCGGGGCGTGACGAGGATCAGCAGCTCGCTCTCGGCGCGCTTCCAGCGGGCCGAGCGGAACAGCGCGCCCAGCACCGGCAGGTTGCCCAGGCCGGGCAGCTGCTGCACGCCGTTCTCGTAGTTGTGCTGGAACAGGCCGGCCATGGCGAAGGTGTCGCCGGGCCGCAGTTCCAGGGTGGTCGCCGCGCGGCGCACGGTGAGGGCGGGAATGACCAGGCCGTTGATGGTCAGCGAGTTGTTGAAGTCGAGCTGGCTGACCTCGGGTTCCACGTTCAGCCGGATCCACCCGTTGTCCTGAACATTCGGCGTGAAGTTGAGCTTGACGCCATAGGGGCGGAACTCGATCGCGACCTTGCCCAGGTCGGCGGGCACCGGGAACGGGAATTCGCCGCCGGCCAGGAAGCTGGCCTTCTGGCCCGAGATGGCCACCAGGTTCGGCCGCGCCAGGGTGCGCAGGGCGCCCTTCTCCTCCAGCGCGACGAGCTGGCCCTCGAGGTTCAGGCCGCCGATCGTGCCGCGGCCGGCGACGAGGCCATGGGGCGAGTTCGCTCCGACCAGGCCCTGGCCGGTGATCAGGGCGAAGTTGTCGCTGATGGCGCTGATGTTGATGCCCATGTCCTGCAGGGCGGAACGGCTGGCCTCGAGGATGCGCACCTCCAGGATCACCTGCTGGGAGTTCTGGATGGTGAGGCGCGAGATGACCGCCTCCGGGGCGTATTTCTCGGCGATCTTCTCGGCGCTGCCCTGGACTCCGGAGTTGGAGATCTCGCCGGTCAGCATCAGCACCTCGCCCAGGTTGCGCACCCGGATGGGTTCGCTCGGGAAGGCGGCCGTCAGGTCCTGTTGCAGGCCTTCGGCGTCGTAGCCGACGCGGATATCGATCACTTCCGAGAGCTGTCCGCGGCGGCTGTAGACCAGCATGTTGGTCGAGCCGAACTCGATGCCCTGGACGTAGAAGCTGGACTCCGACGTCGCCGTGACCTTGGCGATCTCGGGCTGGGCGATGACGATCCGCGACGCCGGGCCCGGCAGGCGGAACTGCAGGGACTTGTCGCGCGGCACGTGGATCGTGCGGCGCATCACCGGCTCGCTGGCCAGCGTCTGCGCAGCGGCCGGCGTCACGGTGACCCCGGCCGCGGCCAGGAACAGCCCCACCAGGGCGCTGAGGACGGTGCGGGAGATGCTCGACATGGCGGTCATGGTCTCAGCTCGTCGCGGTGGCGGCGGATTGCGCGGGCGCCGGCGGCGCTGCGGAGCGTTTCGAGGCCGGGCGGGAACGCTTGGCCGGCTCGCCTTCGATGATCAGGATGGCGGAGTAGGTCCGCGCAGGGCCGCGGGCGCCGCTCGCGGCCGGACGACCGCCTCCCAGGAAGTCGGCCGTGCGAAGCGGCGGCGCCTTGGCGATCTCGGCGGCGCCGTTGCGGCGCAGCGCCAGCGACAGTTCGCCCAGGCTGGAGGCGATCGACAGCTTCTGGGAGTCCTCGACCGAGACCTCGATGGTCGCGGTGTTGGGGCTCGCCGGCTTGTTGGAGGTGGGGTCGGCGTTGAGGTCTACCCCGAGGACGCGGACGTTCTGGACCACGACGTAGGAGATGTAGTTGCGCTGTTCGCCACCGGGCGTCAGGTCGCGCATCAGCACCACGTCGACGTGGTCGCCGGGCAGGGCGTGGCCGCCGACGCCCGAGGCGTCGTTCACCTTCAGGGTGTAGGCGCGCATGCCGTCGGTGATCTCGGCGGCGACCGACGGCCGCGCGCCGGGGCCGGACAGCTTGGCCGGCAGCAGCGCTTCGCGCGACGCGAGGGGGACCAGCACCACCGGGGCGCCGCCGCGGTCGGCCGCCAGGGCCTGGGCGACGGTCGTGAACGAGCCTTCGGGGATCGCGTTGGTCGGAACCTTGATCACCGTCAGCATGCCGGCGTCGAGTTTCTCGCCGTACTTGAGGGCGCGGGACGCCACCACCACGGGCTCGCCCTTGGCTTCGATGCGGAGCGGGGTCTTCGAGGCGGACGCGTTGGGCAACGCGATCTTGGCGACGAAGAGAGCTCCAAGCCCCAGGACCGCCGAAGCGGCGAGGCTGACGATGGTTACGACGCGCATGCGCTGGACCTGGCCCGTAAATCTCTAGTTATCTCGGCACGTTAACGACGTCCGCCTTGCGATATCCTCAACGCGTTAGGTGAATGGCGCGGTAGGGATTGTGGCGAAGCGACGCTATCCGCTGGCCTGCGGCCGCGGCGCGGGGCTAGGTTCCGCGCCGGAGAACGGACGGAGATGGCCGGATGAAGGTGCGCAGGCTCGGGAATTCGGGGCTCAAGGTCAGCGTGGTCGGCCTGGGCTGCAACAACTTCGGCATGCGCATCGACGCGGCCCAGACGCAGGCCGTGGTCGACGCGGCCATCGAGGCGGGGATCACCCTCTTCGACACCGCCGACGTCTACGGCGGGACCAAGTCGGAGGAGTTCCTGGGCAAGGCGTTGGGCAAGCGGCGGCGCGAGATCGTGCTCGCCACCAAGTTCGGGATGCCGGTCGGCGGCGACCCGAAGAAGCGCGGCGGCTCGCGCAAGTGGATCATGCAGGCGGTCGAGGACAGCCTGCAGCGTCTCGGGACGGACTACATCGACCTCTACCAGCACCACCAGCCCGACGCGGACACGCCGGTCGACGAGACGCTGCGGGCGCTGGACGACCTCGTGACCCAGGGCAAGGTCCGCTACCTGGGCAACTCCAACTACACGGGCTGGCAGATCGCGGACGCCGATTGGACGGCGGCGGGCGGCAGCCGGTTCGTCTCGGCGCAGAACCTCTATTCGCTGCTGGAGCGTGACGTGGAGCGCGAGGTGCTGCCGGCCTGCGAGCATTTCGGCCTGGGCTTCCTGCCGTTCTTCCCGCTGGCCTCGGGCCTGCTGTCGGGCAAGTACAGGCGCGGCGTGGCGCCGCCGGAAGGCACGCGCCTCCAGGCCTGGGGCGCCCGCGGCGAGGCGGCCCTGAACGACGCCAACTTCGACAGGGTCGAGGCGCTGGAGGCCTGGGCGAAGGAACGCGGCCACACGATCCTGGAACTGGCGTTCGCCTGGCTGCTGGGCCACCCGGTGGTGTCCTCGGTGATCGCCGGCGCCACCACGCCCGAACAGGTGCGGACCAACGCCGCCACCGCCGAATGGCGCCTGACGCCGGAAGAGGTCGAAGAGGTCGGCAAGCTGGTGGGCTGACTCAGATATCTTCATCCCCGCGCATGCGGGGACCCAGACTTGCCTTCCGCAGGGCGATGGGCGGCTAGAGACGCTGGCAAGAACAGCCTGGGTCCCCGCATGCGCAGGGATGAGCGGAGCTTTAAATGTACGACCTGCTGAAAGGCCTCCGCGTTGTGGAGGGCTCGGCCTTCGTGGCCGCGCCGACCTGCGGCCTCTACCTGGCCCAGATGGGCGCTGAGGTGATCCGGTTCGACAACATCGGCGGGGGGCCGGACTTCCGCCGCTGGCCGCTCGCCGAGAACGGGTCGAGCCTCTATTGGGAAGGCCTGAACAAGGGCAAGAAGTCGATC
The DNA here is from genome assembly GCF_004297125.1 of Phenylobacterium sp. Lineage (GTDB taxonomy): Bacteria > Pseudomonadota > Alphaproteobacteria > Caulobacterales > Caulobacteraceae > Phenylobacterium. Next base: position 240,404 of record NZ_SCVD01000040.1, read on the forward strand.
GCCATCGACCTTTCCAGCCCCGAGGGCCGGGAGATCGCCCAGCGGCTGGCGGCCGCGCCGGGCGACGACGGCGGGCTCTTCGTCACCAACTTCCCGGTGGACGGCTTCCTTTCGTACGAGAAGCTGCGGGCGTTGCGGGACGACCTGATCTGCGTCCGCGTCATGGGCTGGGCGGACGGGTCCCAGGGCATGGACTACACGATCAACTCGGCGCTGGGCCTGCCGCTGATGACGGGGCCGGTGGGCGACGAGCGGCCGGTGAACCATGTGCTGGCCGCCTGGGACCTGCTGACCGGCGCCTACTGCGCCTTCGCCCTGGTCTCGGCCCTGCTGGCGCGGACCCGGGGACAGGGCGGGCGCGAGATCCGTGCGCCCCTGTCGGATATCGGCGCGGCCACCATGGCCAACCTGGGCTTCACCGCCGAGACCTGGCTCAGCGGCCATCAGCGCCCGCGGATGGGCAACGACGTGTTCGGCGCCTTCGGCCGGGACTTCACGACCAGGGACGGCCAGAAGCTGATGCTGCTGGCGATCACGCCCAAGCAGTGGAGCAAGGCGCTGGAGGCCCTGGGCATTGGCGCCGAGGCCGCCGCCCTGGAGGCCGAGCTCGGCGTCTCGTTCGCCAGGGACGAGGGGTTGCGCTTCGCCCACCGCGAGCGGCTCTACCCGCTGTTCGAGCGGGCCTTCGCCGCCAAGACCGCCGCCGAATTGACCCCGGCGTTCGACGCGGGCGGGGTCACCTGGGGCAGCTACCAGACCCTGGAGGCGGCGCTGGACGACCCGCGGCTCTTCAAGGACAACCCGGTTTTCCAGGCGGTGACCCACCCCAGCGGCCTGACCTATCCCGCGCCCGGCGCCATGGGCACGATCCCGCAGGACGAGCGCCGGCCCGTCGCGCCGGCGCCGAAGCTGGGCCAGCACACCGACGAGGTGCTGGCCGAGGTGCTGGGCCTGGACGGCGGGGAGATCGCGCGCCTGCACGACCGCGGCGTGGTCGCGGGCGCCTAGCACCTTCGCATAGCTGGCGCGCCCGCCGGCGAAGGGCCATCTCTGCCATCTGCATTGACGGAGGCGCACATGGCGCGGGTGGCGGCGAAGGCCACGGAAGACGGCATCTGGCTCGCGGCCGGCAAGCGGACGCCGTTCGCCCGGGCCGGCGGCGTGCTGGCGGGCAAGGACGCGCTGGAGCTGTCAGTCCCGGTGGTCAAGGCGATGCTGGCCGAGGGCGCGAAGCCCGACCTGGCGATCTGGGGCGCGGTGATCCCCAACCTGGCCTGGAGCAACATCGCCCGCGAGGTCCTGCTGGACGCCGGCGCCGATCCCTCGATCCCGGCCTTCTCGACGGTGATGGCCTGTTCCACCAGCATGGCCGGCGCGTTCCAGGCCGCAGGGATGCTGGACGGCCGCGGCCGCGACCTGGCCCTGGTGGGCGGGGTCGAGAGCATGAGCCGGGTGCAGATCGGGCTGACCCAGAACCTCTCCGACGACCTGCGCAAGGTGATGGAGGCGAGGAGCTTCGGCGACCGCCTGACGGCGATCAGCCACACCCGCCTGTCCGACGTGCGCCTGCACGTGCCCAAGATCCAGAACCGGGTCACCGGCAAGAGCATGGGCGAGCACACCGAGGAGATGGCCAAGGGCTGGTCGATCGGCCGCGAGGAGCAGGACCGCATCGCGCTCGACAGCCACCGGAACGCGGCGGCCGCCTGGAAGGCTGGGTTCTTCGACGACCTCGTGATCCGCATGAGCGAAGCCGGCCACGACACCACGGTGCGCGCCGACACCAGCCTGGAGAAGCTTGCCAAGCTGAAGCCGTCCTTCGACCGCACCAGCGGCCAGGGCACGCTGACCGCCGGAAATTCCAGCCCGCTCACGGACGGCGCCGCCGCCGTGTGGGTCGCCACCGCCCAGGGGCTGGAGCGGCTTCCGGCCGCCACGCCGCGCGTGCGGCTGGTGGACTACGAGATCAACGCCATCGACCTGCACAGCGAGTACCTGCTGATGTCGCCGGCCTACGGCATCCCGAAGCTGCTGGCCCGCCACGGCCTCCGTTACGAGGACGTCGGGCTCTGGGAGATCCACGAGGCCTTCGCGGCGCAGGTGGCGACGCATATCAAGGCGCTGCAGGACCCGGCGTTCCTGCGCGACAAGGCCGGCGTCACGGTGGACTTCGGCCGCTTCCCCATCGAGCGGATGAACCCCAACGGCGGCTCCACCGCCCTGGGCCACCCGTTCGGCGCCACCGGCGCGCGGATCCTGTCCCAGGCGGTGAAGGAGCTGGCCGCCATGCCGGCCGGGACCTGGGGCCTGGTGTCGATCTGCGCCGACGGCGGCCAGGGGACCATGGCGCTGCTGCGCAACGGCTAAGCCGCGGTCAGCTTCGCCAGCACGGTCCCTTCGGCGACCTGGGCGCCCAATTCCGCACTCAGCTCTTCGACCACGCCATCGAAGGGGGCGCTGAGCGCGTGCTCCATCTTCATGGCCTCCAGGGTCAGCAGCGGCTGGCCTTTGGTCACTGTATCGCCGGCCTTGACCGAGAGCTGGGTGACCTTGCCCGGCATGGGTGCGCGGATCGATCCATCGCCGGCCGCGCCGTCGCCGTCGGCCACCGGCGGATGGTCGCGGAACACGAAGGCCTCGCCGCCTTCGAACACCACGATCTCCTCCTCGCTCTCCACGTGGACGAACCGCGAGGGTTCCAGCGGCATCTCGGCCTCGACGGCGGCGTCGGCGTAGAACAGGCGGGCGGTCTCGGCGGTCGGCGCGTTGAGGCGGAAGCCGCGCAGGCTGACCCAGGGGGTGGTCTGATGGTTGGCGGCGTGGCGCTCGATCGCCTCGCGGAACGCCCAGCCGGCGGTGGCGATGGCCTCGGGGCTGGGCTCGGCCGGGGCGGTCAGGGCCTCCAGCTCGCGGCCGATCAGGCCGGTGTCGACGCTGCCCACGATGAAGTCCGGGCTCTCCAGGCAGCGGACCAGGAAGCTGGCGTTGGTCTTCACCGGGAACACCTCGACCTCGCCGCAGGCCTCGGCCAGCTCGGCGATGGCCTGGTCGCGGTCCTCGCCGTGGGCGATCAGCTTGGCGATCATCGGGTCGTAGAACGGGCTGATCTGGTCGCCCTCGTCGACGCCGGTGTCGACGCGCACGCTGGTGGGCAGGCTGAAGCTGTCCAGCCGGCCGATCGACGGCAGGAAGCCGGTGGCGGGGTTCTCGGCGTAGAGGCGGGCCTCCACGGCGTGGCCGGTGAGGGTGATCTGGTCTTGGGCCAGCGGCAGCGGCTCGCCGGCGGCGACGCGGAATTGCCACTCGACCAGGTCCAGGCCGGTGACCATCTCGGTGACCGGATGCTCCACCTGCAGGCGGGTGTTCATCTCCATGAACCAGATGCGGTCGCCCTTCAGGCCGTGGCTGGCGTCGGCGATGAACTCCACCGTGCCCGCGCCCACATAGCCCACGGCCTTGGCGGCCTTGACGGCGGCCTCGGTGACGGCGGCGCGGGCCCCGTCGCTCATGCCGGGGGCCGGGGCCTCCTCGATCACCTTCTGGTGGCGGCGCTGCAGCGAGCAGTCGCGCTCGTAGAGGTGGACCACGTTGCCGTGGCTGTCGCCGAACACCTGCACCTCGATATGGCGTGGGCGGGTGACGTAGGTTTCCAGGAGGACCCGGCCGTCGCCGAAGCTGGCCTTGGCCTCGCGCTGGCAGGAGGCGAGCGCGGCGTCGAACTCGGCGGCGCTCTCGACCAGGCGCATGCCCTTGCCGCCGCCCCCGGCCACCGCCTTGATCAGCACCGGATAGCCGATCCCGGCCGCCTCCTTGGCCAGCGTCTTGGCCGACTGGTCCTCGCCCAGGTAGCCCGGCGTAACGGGCACCCCCGCCTTGGCCATCAGGCTCTTGGCCGCATCCTTCAGGCCCATGGCGCGGATGGCGCTGGGCGGCGGCCCGATCCAGATCAGGCCGGCGGCCATGACGGCTTCCGCGAACTCCGCGTTCTCCGACAGGAACCCGTAGCCCGGGTGGATCGCCTCCGCGCCCGACGCCTTGGCCGCGGCGATGACCCGATCGCCCTTGAGATAGCTGTCGCGCGCGGCGGCCGGGCCGATCAGCACCGCCTTGTCGGCGTCGCGCACGTGGGCCGCGTCGCGGTCGGCCTCGGAGAACACCGCGACGGTCTCGATGCCCATCTCACGGGCGGTGCGGAACACGCGGCGGGCGATCTCGCCGCGGTTGGCGACCAGGACGGACTTGAACATGCGGGTCACATCCTGAACACGCCGAAGCGTGTTTCCGGGACCGGGGCGTTGAGCGACGCCGAGATGGAGAGGCCCAGGACGTGGCGGGTCTGGGCGGGGTCGATGACGCCGTCGTCCCAGAGGCGGGCGGTGGCGAAGTAGGGGTTGCCCTCGTCCTCGTAGGTCTGGCGGACCGGGGCCTTGAAGGCCTCCTCCTGCTCGGGCGTCCACTTGTCCGCGTCGCGGTGCACGGTGGCCAGGACCGATGCCGCCTGCTCGCCGCCCATCACGCTGATGCGGCTGTTGGGCCAGGTCCACAGGAAGCGCGGCGAATAGGCCCGGCCGCACATGCCGTAGTTGCCGGCCCCGAACGAGCCGCCGATCAGGACGGTGAACTTGGGAACCTCGGCCGAGGCGACGGCGGTCACCAGCTTGGCCCCGTCCTTGGCGATGCCGCCGGCCTCGTAGCGGCCGCCGACCATGAAGCCCGAGATGTTCTGCAGGAACACCAGCGGGATCTTCCGCTTGCAGGCCAGCTCGATGAAGTGGGCGCCCTTCAGCGCGCTCTCCGAGAACAGCACCCCGTTGTTGGCCAGGATCGCCACCGGATAGCCCCAGATGCGGGCGAAGCCGCAGACCAGGGTCGTGCCGTACAGCGCCTTGAACTCGTCGAACTGCGAGGCGTCGACGATGCGCGCGATCACCTCGCGCACGTCGTAGGGCGCGCGCACGTCCTGCGGCACGATCCCGTACAGCTCCTCCGGGTCGTAGGCCGGAGGTTCTGGTTCTTCAAACGTCAGGTCGACGTGCTTGGTGGTGTTCAGGTTGGCGACGATGCGGCGGACGATGGTCAGCGCGTGCTCGTCGTTCTCGGCCACGTGGTCGACCACGCCGGAGCGACGTCCGTGGGTGTCGGCGCCGCCCAGCTCTTCCGCGCTGATGATCTCGCCGGTGGCCGCCTTCACCAGCGGGGGACCCCCTAAGAAGATCGTCCCCTGGCCGCGCACGATGATGGTCTCGTCCGACATCGCCGGCACATAGGCCCCGCCGGCGGTGCAGGAGCCCATCACGCAGGCGATCTGGGCGATGCCCTCGGCGCTCATCCGGGCCTGGTTGAAGAAGATCCGTCCGAAGTGGTCGCGGTCGGGGAACACCTCAGCCTGGTGCGGCAGGTTCGCGCCGCCCGAGTCCACCAGGTAGACGCAGGGCAGGCGGTTCTGCATGGCGATCTCCTGGGCGCGGAGATGCTTCTTCACCGTCAGCGGATAGTAGGCCCCGCCCTTCACCGTGGCGTCGTTGGCCACGATCATCACCTCGCGGCCCGACACCCGGCCGATGCCGGTGATCACGCCGGCCGCGGGAGCCTCGTCGTTGTAGACGCCATTGGCGACCAGCTGGCCCACCTCCAGGAACGGCGCGCCGGGATCCAGCAGCCGCATCACGCGATCTCTGGGCAGCAGCTTGCCGCGGGACGTGTGGCGCTGGCGCGAGGCCTCGGACCCGCCCAGGGCCGCCGTTTCCACCCGCTCGCGGAGCTCGGCCACCAGGCCGCGGTTGACCTCGGCGTTGGCGGCGAAGGCGGCGGAGCCCACGTCCACCGCGCTCTTCAGTTTCCTCATGCGTGCCCTAGGCCGTCTTTTCCAGCACGAGGTCAAGTTCCGCGATCATGGCTTCCCGCATGGCAAACTTCTGCACCTTCCCCGTCACGGTGGTGGGGAAGCCTTCCACGAATTTGATGTGCCGTGGAATCTTGTAGTGGGCGATCTGGCCGCGACAGAAATCCCTGACCGCGTCGTCCGAGAGCCGCTCGCCGGGCTTCAGCACGATCCAGGCGCACAGCTCCTCTCCGTACTTCGCGTCCGGCACGCCGATCACCTGCACGTCCTGGATGGCCGGGTGGCGATAGAGGAACTCCTCGATCTCGCGCGGATAGACGTTCTCGCCGCCGCGGATGACCATGTCCTTGATCCGGCCCACGATGTTGCAGCAGCCGTCGTCGTCCAGGGTGGCCAGGTCGCCGGTGTGCATCCAGCCGGCCACGTCCAGCGCCTCGGCGGTCCGCTCCGGATCGCCCCAGTAGCCCAGCATGACCGAATAGCCGCGCGTGCAGAGCTCGCCCGGCTCTCCGCGCGGGACGATCCGGCCCTCGGCGTCGACGATCTTCACCTCCAGGTGCGGCTGGATGCGGCCGACGGTGCCGACGCGGACCTCCAGGCTGTCGTCGCAGCCGGACTGGAAGCTGACGGGCGAGGTCTCGGTCATGCCATAGGCGATGGTCACCTCCGGCATGTGCATCCGGTCGATCACCTGGCGCATCACCTCGATCGGGCAGGGCGATCCCGCCATGATCCCGGTGCGCAGCGAGCTGAGGTCGAAGGCCGCGAAGTCCGGGTGGCCCAGCATGGCGATGAACATGGTCGGCACGCCATAGAGCGCCTGGCACTGTTCCGCCGCCACCGCCTCCAGCACCGCCAGCGGCTCGAAGGCCTCGGCCGGATAGACCATGGTCGCCGCATGGGTCACGCAGCCCAGGTTGCCCATCACCATGCCGAAGCAGTGGTAGAGCGGGACGGGGATGCAGAGCTTGTCGCCGGCCTGGAGCCAGATGGCCTCGGCGACGAAGAAGCCGTTGTTGAGGATGTTGTGGTGGCTGAGCGTGGCGCCCTTCGGGAAGCCGGTGGTGCCGCTGGTGAACTGGATGTTGATCGGGTCGTCGAACTGCAGCGTCGGGCCGATCTCCTCCAGCCGGGCGCGGTCGGCGCGGTCGGCGGTGTTCGACACGTGCGGGAAGCTCAGGCAGCCGCGGTGCGGGTCGTCGCCGATGGTGATGACGGTTTCCAGCAGGGGCAGGCGGCCGGCGTCGCGCAGCTCGCGGACCATGGCCAGATACTCGCTGGTCTTGTGGCGGACGGCGGTGACCAGGGCCCGGCAGCCCACCTTGTTCAGCGCATATTCCGCCTCGGACAGCCGATAGGCCGGATTGATGTTCACCAGCACCAGCCCCGCCCTGGCGGTGGCGAACTGGGTGATCGTCCACTCCGCGCAGTTGGGGGCCCACACGCCCACACGGTCGCCGGGATTGAGGCCCAGCGCGATGAGGCCGGCGGCGAAGGCGTCGACCCGGGCCTTCAGCTCCGCGTAGGTCCAGCGCACGTCCTGATGCCGGACGATCAGGGCCAGGCGGTCCGGATTGGCCGCGCAGGTCTCGTCGAACAGGGCGCCGATGGTCTTGCCGATCAGCGGCTTGCTGCTGGCCCCGTGAACATAGCTGAGCCCCGCCATCGTCCTCCTCCCGTGTTTTCTCCCATCGTGGCCGCCAGGGCCTGACGTGTCATCTCGGAAAGCGTGCGGCGGGTTGCTGCCGTAGGACAGATGTCCACGAACCACACGAACCACACGAACGGTCAGAGAACCAGGCGCTCGAGGCGCGCCTTGGGCGCGCAGCCGAGGTTCACAAGCAGACCGACACGCGTCCTCGCAGCCTTGAGGTAATTCAGAACCTGCGCCCGATGCTCGGGCGCGAGCGCGCCGAGAGCCTTCAGTTCAACCACGACAGTCCCGAAGCAGATGAAATCCGGCGCGTAGGTCTGTCGTAGGCGAGCGCCCTTGTAGTCGAGGACGAGCGTGGGTTGGGCGACGAAGGGGATGCCGCGCTCCGCGAACTCGAGAGTCAGTCACTCTTGATAGACAGCCTCAAGAAAGCCGGCGCCCATTACTCGGTTTACCTCAAAGATCGCGCCTTGGATGCGGAGGACCTCGTCGGCCTGCAAGAGCCGTTCGTGTGGTTCGTGTGGTTCGTGGACCATTTCTCTAGCGCCCTCGCCGCGTTTCAGCGGCAAGAACAATGCATGAACATTACGGCCGCGCTAGGCTCACGCTGCGTACCCGTGGCACAGAGGCGGCCGTGACCAACGAGACCTTCCCCGAGATCCGCGAGGCGGTGCGCAAGCTGTGCGCCCGCTTCCCCGGCGCCTACTGGCGCGAGCTGGACCGCGAGCGGGCCTACCCGACCGCCTTCGTCCAGGCGCTGACGGAAGCCGGCTTCCTGTCGGTGCTGATCCCGGAGGAATACGGCGGCTCGGGCCTGGGCCTCGCGGCCGCCACGGCGGTGCTGGAGGAGATCCATCGCAGCGGCTGCAACGGCGGCGCCTGCCACGCCCAGATGTACACCATGGGCACGGTGCTCCGGCACGGCACGCCGGCCCAGAAGGAAGCCTACCTGCCCAAGGTGGCCACCGGCGAGCTGCGCCTGCAGGCCTTCGGGGTCACCGAGCCGGACGCCGGCACCGACACCACCCGCATCACCACCTTCGCGAAGAAGGTCGGCGACAAGTATGTCGTCAACGGCCGCAAGCTGTGGATCAGTCGGGCCGAGCATTCCGACCTGATGGTCCTGCTCTGCCGCACCAGCCCGCGCGACGAGGCCAGGACCTCGGCCGGCATGAGCGTCCTGCTGGTCGACATGCGCACGGCGGTGGGGAACGGCCTGACCATCACCCCGGTCCGCACCATGCTGAACCACGCCACCACCGAGCTGCTGTTCGAAGACCTGGAAGTTCCGGTCGAGAACCTGGTCGGCGAGGAAGGCAAAGGCTTCAAATACATCCTGGACGGCATGAACGCCGAGCGGATCCTGATCGCCTCGGAGTGCATCGGCGACGCCCGCTTCTTCATCGACCGGGCCAGCCAGTACGCCAAGGACCGGGTCGTGTTCGGCCGCCCGATCGGCGAGAACCAGGGCGTCCAGTTCCCGCTGGCCCGGGCCTATGTCCAGATGACCTCCGCCAGCCTGATGGTCGACAAAGCCGCCGCGCTGTTCGAAGCCGGCGAGCCCTGCGGGACCGAGGCCAACATGGCCAAGCTGGTCGCCTCCGAGGCCTCCTGGTTCGCCGCCGACATGGCGCTGCAGACCCACGGCGGCTTCGGCTTCGCCGAGGAATACGACATCGAGCGCAAGTTCCGCGAGACGCGCCTCTACCAGGTGGCGCCGATCTCCACGAACCTGATCCTCAGCCACGTCGCCACCCACGTCCTGGGCCAGCCGAAGAGCTTTTGATGACTTACGAAACCATCAAGGTCCACGAGGCCGCTCCGGGCGTCACGGTCATCGCCTTCAACCGGCCGGACGCCGCCAACGCGCTCTCCACCCGGATGGGCCGCGAGTTGCTGGAGGTGTGGTCCAGGCTGCGCGCCGACGAGGCGCTGCGCTGCGTGATCCTGCGGGGCGAGGGCAAGCACTTCCAGGCCGGCGCCGATCTCAAGGAACGCAACGGCATGACCGACGACGCCTGGGCCGAGCAGCACCGCCTGTTCGAGGCGATGATCCGCGCCCAGCTCGCCTGCCCGGTCCCGGTGATCGCCGCGGTGCAGGGGGCGGCCATGGGCGGCGGCTGCGAGATGACGCTGGCCTGCGACTTCGCCTACGCGGCCGAGGGCGCGCGGTTCGGCCTGCCCGAGGCGGGCCTGGGGATCATCCCCGGGCTTGGCGGCACCCAGCTCCTGACCCGCGCCGTCGGGCCCCGCCGGGCGCTGGAGCTGCTGACCACCGCCGCGCCATTCACCGCCGCCCAGGCGCTGGAGTACGGCCTTGTGAGCGGCGTCGTGGCGCCCGACGCCCTGCTGGACACCGTCCTGGCGGTGGCCGCCCAGATCGCCAGCCGCGCGCCGCTCTCCGTCCGCGGCCTGAAGCGCGTCGTCCACGGCGGCCAGGACCTGGACCTTCCGCGCGCCATGGACCTGGAACTCACCATCTACAACCACCTCTTCACCACCCACGACCGCCGCGAAGGCGTGGCCAGCTTCAACGAGAAGCGGACGCCCAAGTTCGAAGGGAAGTAGCGTGCGTCGGATTTGTGCCGGCGCACGTCCCCCGGCCCACCTACAAGCGGACCCTGCGAGAGTCAGTGAGGGGTGGGCAGCGGCGGCCTCCTCTCCCCCCGCGAAGCGAGAGGGGAGAGGGTAGGGAGAGGGGCGACGCAGGCCTCGCCGCCGCCGCTCCGGGTTCAGCCAGGACCCGTGGACGGATGCTCGCCGCCGCACGCGTCGAGGATCGTGGCGCACACGCCGTCGCGGCTGGTCGGCGCCGCGGAGTTCCAGAAGCGGATCACCCGCAGGCCGAGATCTTCCAGATGGGCGGTGCGATGCGCGTCGTAGGCCATCTGGTCCGCATGCTGGCCTCCGTCGAGCTCGACCACCAGCCCGGCCTCGACGCAAAGGAAGTCGAGGATGAACGGCCCCCTGGGGACCTGACGCCGCCAGCGCCAGCCGCCAAGGCGCCGGGCCCGTAGCGCGTTCCACAGCCGCGCCTCGGCCTCAGTGTCCTCGCGGCGGAGCGCGCGGGCGCGATCTCGCGGCGTGTTGTCCCTGAGGGTCTTGAACGTGGCCATGGGACCGACGGTGGGTCATGGCTGGGCCGTCGTGCAAGCGGCAAGGCCTGCGTCGCCCCTCTCCCTACCCTCTCCCCACTCTTCGCTGCGCTCGGGGGGAGAGGAGGCGATGCGCTGGGTCCGCTCAGGGTGGGACCAGGTCATCGGCGCCGCGCCCCCAACCGGACCTTCAGCAACCTTCCCGAGAGCGGACGCCACGAAGCGCCGAGATGGGTCGGGAGCAGAAGGTCGCCCAAGGCAGGAAAGCGGCTGTTGCCTCTGCGTCCATCGACCCCATTTCTCGTATGATCGACTTCGCTTTTACGCTCAGGTTGGAACGCCGTGATTGTCTTCATCAATGTGTTCCACGTCGACCAGCCCAATCAACAGCGATTGGTCGATATATTGACCAAGGTCACCGGCGAAATCGTCAGCAAAGCGCCCGGGTTCGTTTCGTCGACCCTTCATCGCAGCACAGACGGCAGCAAGGTCACCATGTACGCTAAATGGGCTAGCCTCGCTGACTATGAGGCCATGCGCCAAGACCCAGCCCCACGCCCATATCTCGAAGAAGCCCTGTCATTCGCTACATTTGATCCCGGCATGTATGAGGTGGTTGGCGAGTTCCGTTCAAAAACGACGGATGGAAAATCCAAGTCCCCTCCGCTTTGAAGGTCCGCTGAGCGTCGGTTTCGCCAATTGGCGCCCGGGCTGATAGCTGACGTTCGCCGCTTCGGCGGGAGAGCGGACCTTCGCAACGTCAGGCCGGGGTGGAAAGGCGACCTTCCTCCTAGCTCATGATCCCGCCGGTGGCGGCCCAAGCTTCAAGTGACGGGTGTAACTCCGCGTGCGGCCAGAACGGGTCAGTCTCAGCGCTCCAGGTGAGGTGAACGTGCGCCACCTCGCGCTCCCCGACCCGAAAGAGAAAGTCGTCTCTGCGCTCGTGTCGCGCTAGCAGCCGAGCGGTTCGTCCGTAGAGCAAGTGCTTGGGCGGCATCTCCCGCACAAGCTCTAGCTCCAGTGAGCGTCGCTCTTGCGGGTCATCGACCCACAGCCAGCCGGTCGGCAATTCTGTTGAAACGACTTCCACAGCCACAGCCTAGCTCGCGGCTCAAAGTCCGCAATGGGTCGAAACCCGAAACTAGCTCCGCGCCATGGACCGGACACCCGCAGCCTGGCTGGTTAGGCTCCTGTCGATCTCACCTCGCGCAGAAGGGCGTCGCCCCCAGGGTGGCGGATGAGGGGTCGCGCTCCGCTATCCGGCTTGGCGCGCGCCGCAGCGCTGTCTTTTGAACCACGGAAAACCCGGAAAGCCCGGAAGAGGCCTCGCCTACTTGGCCTTCCGTGTGGTCCGTGGTTTGAATCTTACCAAGGCTGACGCGCCTACCGCGCCGCGCGCAACATCGGATAGAGCGGCGGATAGTCGTCCGGCTGGACCAGGCCGATGACCTCGAACCCGTGGCGTTCGTAGAGTGGGATGTTCCGCGGATTGCTGCTTTCGAGGTAGGCGGGCAGGCCTCGGGCGTCGCAGAGGCGCAAACCCTCCTTCACCATGGCCGAGCCCAAACCCTCTCCCTGGCGCGACGGGTCCACGCCCACCGCCGCCAGATACCAGTGCGGTCCCTCGGGATGATAGCTGCGGATCTGTTCGCCGACCTGGGCCAGAACGGCGCCCTTCTCGGGCGTGACCACCTCGCCCACCACGCCGAACATGGTCTCCAGGTCGGGCTCGACGCCCGGCGGCAGCCACAGCGACGCCGCCGCGCCGTCCTCGGTCACGAAGGCCGCGCCGTGGTCCAGACCGCGCCCGCCCATGGCCATCACGAACCGCGGCCATCCAGCCGTGAAGTCGCTGGGCTTGGCGAAGATGTAGCGGACGCAGGGGTCGGCGCTGAACGACAGCAGCAGCGCGTCGCTGATCGCCTGGCGGTCGGCCGGTCCGGCCGTGCGGATTTCGACGGGGCTCATGCCCCTTCATAGCGCTGGAGCGGACTCGCGTCTCCGCATACCGTCCCGCCCATGAAGATGCCCGCGCCAGACGCCGCCCTGATCGCCCGAAAGGGCGAGATCGTGCGGGCGCTGAAACGGATCGTGCCGGGCGAGGGCGTGGTGTCCGAGCCCGCCGGTCTGGTCCCGTTCGAGAGCGACGGCCTCTCCGCCTATCGCCAGACGCCGATCGCGGTGGTGCTGCCGGAGACGACGGCCCAGGTCTCCGAGATTCTGCGCTGGTGCCAGGCCAACGGCGTGAAGGTGGTGCCGCGCGGCGCCGGCACGTCGCTGTCGGGCGGGGCGCTGCCGCTGGCGGACGGCGTGGTGCTGGGGCTGTCGAAGTTCAACCGGGTGCTGGAGGTGGACTACGCCAACCGCTGCGCCGTGGTGCAGCCGGGGGTGACCAACCTGGGCGTCACGGCGGCCGTAGAGGCCCAGGGCTTCTATTACGCCCCCGACCCCTCCAGCCAGATCGCCTGCACCATCGGCGGCAATGTGGCGGAGAATTCGGGCGGGGTTCATTGCTTGAAGTACGGCCTGACCACCAACAACCTGCTGGGCTGCGAGCTGGTGCTGATGAACGGCGAGGTCGTGCGGCTGGGCGGCAAGGCCATGGATTCCGAGGGTTACGACCTGCTGGGCCTGGTGACGGGGTCGGAGGGGCTGCTCGGCGTGGTGACCGAGGTGACGGTGCGGATCCTGCCCAAGCCCGAGATCGCCAAGGCGCTGCTGCTGGGCTTCCCGACGGTGGAGAGCGCCGCCGCCACGGTGGGCGACATCATCGCCGCCGGCGTGATCCCGGCCGGGCTGGAGATGATGGACAATCCGGCGATCCGGGCGGCCGAGGCCTTCGTGGGCGCCGGCTATCCGGTGGACGCCGCCGCCCTGCTGATCGTCGAGCTGGACGGACCCGAGGCCGAATGCGCCGAGCTGGTGGGCCACGTCCGCATGCTGGCCGCCGAGCGCGGCGCGAACTTCGTGAAGACCTCGGAGAGCGAGGCCGAGCGGCTGGTGTTCTGGGCGGGGCGCAAGGCGGCGTTCCCCGCCGTGGGCCGGATCGCACCCGACTACTTCTGCATGGACGGGACCATCCCGCGGGGGCGGCTGCCGCAGGTCCTGACCCGGATCACCGAGCTCAGCGTGGAATACGGACTGGGCGTGGCCAACGTCTTCCACGCCGGCGACGGCAACCTCCACCCGTTGATCCTCTACGACGCGGACATTCCCGGCCAACTGGAGAAGGCCGAGGCGTTCGGGGCAGACATCCTCAAGCTCTGCGTCGCCGTGGGCGGGGTGCTGACCGGCGAGCATGGCGTGGGCGTCGAGAAGCGCGACCTGATGGGCGAGATGTTCGACGAGACCGACCTTGCCTGCCAGCAGCGGGTGAAATGCGCCTTCGACCCCGGCCTGCTGCTCAATCCGGGCAAGGTGTTCCCGGTGCTGCATCGCTGCGCCGAGCTGGGCCGGGTGCATGTGCATCGCGGCAAGCTCGCCTTCCCGGAGCTGCCGCGCTTCTGATGCTGGACACCGCGACCAAGATCCAGAAGCCCACGACCCCCGAGGAGGTCCGGGCCATCGTCGCCGAGGCCGGCGCCAAGGCGCGCCATATCGAGGTGATCGGCGGCGGCACGAAGCGGGCGATCGGCGCGATGGACCCCGTCGACCTGGTGGTCTCGACCCAGCGGCTGGACCGGATCGTCGACTATGCGCCGGACGAGCTGGTGCTGACGGCGCAGCCCGGCGTGCGGCTCTCCGACGTCGAGAAGCTGGTCGCGGCCCGCGGCCAGATGCTGGCCTTCGAGCCGCCGCGCTGGACGCGGCTGATCGGGTCGCGGGGCGAACCGACCCTGGGCGGCGTGCTGGCGGCCAACCTGTCGGGGCCGCGGCGCATCCGGGCCGGGGCGGCGCGGGACCACTTCCTGGGCTTCGAGGCGGTCTCGGGGCGCGGGGAGGTGTTCAAGGCGGGCGGCAAGGTGGTGAAGAACGTCACCGGCTACGACCTGATGAAGCTGATGGCCGGGTCGTGGGGGACCCTGGCGATCCTCACCGAGGTGACGATCAAGGTGTTGCCGGCGCCCCGGACCCAGACCACGCTCATGCTGTTCGGCCTGCCCGACGTCCGCGCCGCCGAGGCCATGGCCATCGCCATGAACGGCCCGTTCGAGGTCTCCGGCGCGGCGCACCTGCCGGGGTTCGCGGCCCACGCCCGGCCGCTGAAGGCGGAGATGGCGACCACGGCGTTGCGGCTCGAAGGGTTCGAGGCTTCGGTGGCGGCGCGGGCGGAGGCCCTGGCCGCGGCCCTGAAGGGCTATGGCCGCATCGAGGCCCTGGACAGCGACCTCAGCCGCGAGTTCTGGGGACAGATCCGCGAGGTCGAGGCGTTCGCGGGCGACCCGCGGCCGCTGTGGCGCCTGTCGCTGCCGCCCGCCACGGGCTGGCGCGGACCGCACGGCCTGCCGGGGGACGCGCTCTACGACTGGGCCGGCGGCCTGGCCTGGCTGCTCACCGACGAGCCCGCCGCGAAGGTGCGCGCGGTGACCCGCGGCCTGGGCGGCCACGCGCTCTGTCTGCGCGGCGCCCCGGCGTTCGGGCCGCGCGAGGGGGCGTTGGGCGCCCTGCAGGATCGGGTGAAGGCCGCGTTCGACCCGCTGGGCGTGCTGAACCCCGGCCGCATGGAGGGCGCGCCGTGAGGACCGACTTCACCCCCGAACAGCTCGCCGACCCGGAAACCGCCGCCAGCCAGGCGGCGATCCGCAAGTGCGTCCACTGCGGCTTCTGCACCGCCACCTGCCCCACCTACGTCCTGCTCGGCGACGAGCGCGACAGCCCGCGCGGCCGCATCGAGCTGATCCGCGAGATGTTGGAGGCCGGCGGCCCGCCGGCGCCCAGCACGGTGACCCATGTCGACCGTTGCCTGTCGTGCCTGGCCTGCACCACCACCTGCCCCTCCGGCGTCGACTACGCCCAGCTCATCGACCACGCCCGCGCCCACATCGAGGCCCATCACGTGCGGCCCTGGCCCGAGCGGCTGCTGAGGATGCTTCTCCCGGCGGTGCTCACCCGGCCCCGGCGGTTGAGCGCGGCGCTGGCCCTGGGCCGGCTGGCGCGGCCGCTGCAGCCGCTGCTTCTGCGGTTGAGGCTCGCCCCCCTGGCGGCGCTGCTGCGCCTGGTCCCGCCGCCGGCGCCTCGCGTCCAGGCGGCGCCGGCGCGGGTCCCGGGCGGCAAGCCCCGTGGGCGGGTGGTCCTGCTGCAGGGCTGCGTCGAGCCGGCCATGGCGCCCCAGGTCCGCTCGGCCGCCATCCGCCTGATGACCCGCGCAGGCTATGAGGTAATCCTGGCCGAGGGCGAGGGCTGCTGCGGCGCGCTCTCCGAACACCTGGGCCGCGCCGACGAGGCCAGGGCCATGGCGCGGACCAACCTCGCCGCCTGGGCGCGGGCCGGCAAGGTGGACGCCATCGTCACCACGGCGGCCGGCTGCGGCACGATGCTGAAGGCCTATGGCCGGCTGGTGGGCGAGGCCGTGCCCGCCCGCGACATCCTGGAGTTCATCGCCGAGGTCGGCCTGCCCGCGCCGGTGAGGACGCCGCCGCTCGCCGTCGCCTACCACGCCGCCTGCTCGCTGCAGCACGGCCAGCAGATCAAGGCCGCGCCGCCGCGCCTGCTGGCCGAGGCGGGCTTCGACGTGCGCCTCGTCGCCGAGGGCCACCTCTGCTGCGGCTCGGCCGGGGTCTACAACATCCTGCAACCGGAGCTGGCGACCCGGCTTCGGGACCGCAAGGCGGCCAACATCAACGCCACCGGCGCGGCGGTGGTGGCGGCCGGCAACGTCGGCTGCATGGCCCAGCTCGCGCCGGTGCTGGACGCCCCGGTCGTGCACCCCGTGGAACTGCTGGACTGGGCCACCGGCGGGCCCAAACCGGCGGCGCTTCAAAGGCCTAGGTAGTTCTACGGAGGTAGCGCTACGGAATTTCCAGACGGGCCGGCAAAGCTCAAACTCCTATCCAGAGTAGAGGAGTGAGGACATGGGCCCGCTGGAACTGAACGCCGAGGTGCTGCTGGCCGCGTTCGGCCTCTATGCCGCCATCGTCGTCGTGCTCACCCTCTGGAACGCCCGCCAGGACCGCCGCAACGGCTCAGGCCGCTTCGACGAAGCCGGGCCAGGTGGACATGTACTTCACGAACGCCGGTCCCAGGCCCTCGTTGGCCAGGTATTCGGCGGTGACCGGTAGCGCCGCCGGCTTGAACGCCGCGTCGCGGGCCCGCTTCGGGAAGTCGTGGTGCAGGATGGCCGCGCGGCCGATCAGGACGTAGTCGGCCCCATTGTCCAGCATCTGGGCCGCGATGGCCGGGGTGGTGACCTTGCCGGCGACGCCCAGCCGCACGTTCCCGCGATCCAGCTCGGTGAAATAGCTCATCAGGCTGCGGCCCTTGAACTCTTCCTCCGTCGGCTCCTTGAAGACGTCCCACAGCGACATGTCGAGGTAGTCGATCCGGCCGTCGGCCAGGACCGACTGCGCGACCTGGACGATCTCCACCAACTTCAGGTCGAACCGCTCCGGCGACAGGCGCAGGCCTAGCTGGAAGTCCTTGCCCGTGCGGGCGCGCACGCCGTCGATGATCTCGAAGATGATCCGGGCGCGGTTCTCCACCGAGCCGCCATAGCGGTCCTCGCGCCGGTTCAGCTTGGGCGAGAGGAACTGGGCCAGGATGTAGCCGTGGGCGCCGTGGATCTCGACGCCCTCGAAGCCGGCCTGTTCCGACCGCACCGCGGCGGCGACGAAGTCCTCGACCAGCTGCTCAACCTCGCCCAGCGACAGCCCGCGTGCGCCGGTCTCGGGATCGTCCGACGGGCAGACCGGCGTACCGACCAGGTCCTTTGGCGAGCGGTTGCCGGCATGGTGCATCTGCAGCGCCGAGAGGCTGCCGGCGGCCTTGATCGCCGTGGCCAGCCGCGTGAGCCCCTCCAGGTGCTGGTCGCCGAACACGCCGAGCTGGCCGGGGAAGCCCTGGCCGACCGCCTGGACGTGGGCCGCGCAGGTCATGGTCAGGCCGAAGCCGCCCTCCGCCCGCTTGGTCAGCCACCTGAATTCGTCGTCCGACAGCGTCCCGTCGGCATGGCTCTGCAGGTTGGTGAGCGGGGCCAGCATGAAGCGGTTCTTCATGGCCGGGCCGTGGGACAGGGTCATCGGGGCGAAGAGGTCGGCCAAGGCGTCGGGCTCCTGGAGCAGGTGTGGCGCGAGCGATACCGGCTTTCCCCAGGGTCGGGCAAACGAGCCTTTCTGAAACGGCCTTCAGGTCCTAGGCTCTCGGGCGGGGGCAGGAGGTCAGAATGACGAGACTGTCGATCGCGGGCCTGACGGCGGCCCTGATGCTGGCGGCCGGCGGCGCCCAGGCCCACCACGGTTGGGCGTCCTACAGCGACCGGGAATCCCAGGTCAGCGGCGTGGTGGAAGACGCCTCGCTGGGCCAGCCGCACGGCCTGATCCGGGTGAAGACCGCCCAGGGCGTCTGGAACGTCATGCTGGCCCCGCCGGCGGCGATCGAGCGCTCGGGCCTGACCCTGGCGGCGATCCCCAAGGGGACCCAGGTCACCGCCCGCGGCCACAAGCGCCTCGACGGCACGCTGGAGATCAAGACCGAACGCCTGGTCGTCGCCGGCAAGACCTTCGACCTCTACCCGCAGCGGGACTAACTCCCCGGGCGCCGCAGGCGCTGTCCTCTTGTCCACGAACCACACGAACCACACGAACGGTTCGACCGCAGCCCGCGCCTCGTGGCTTCGATGCCCTTGTTCGTGTGGTTCGTGTGGTTCGTGGACGAATCGTTCGGCGCTGCCGCGCCCTCGCGGCTGGAAGGTCCGCCCCTACCCCTCCGCCGCCAGGAAGATCGGGCCGCCGACCACGTCGAAGGCGCCGGTGTCCACGCGGCGGATGGCGGTGATCTGCATGACCGGCGGCGTCCCCTCGATCTTCCCCAGCCGGCTGCCCTGCGGGACCGACAGGCGGGGGCGGTGCTCGCCGGGCACGGCGCGCAGCGCACGCGCGATCTCCGGCCCGTGGGCGTGGAAGGGCAGCGGCTCGGGCAGGGTGGCCACGGGCCGCGCATAGAGGCCGACCATCCAGACCCGGTCGCGGCCGCGCACCACGCCATAGGCCGCGTGGGTGTGGCTGGCGCGCAGCAGGTTGCGCCAGTGGCCGGGGCTCTTCTTCCAGCGTTGCAGCAGCGCGGTCGAGGTCGCGGGCGGGCCGGCGGCGCGATGGTAGGCGATGTTCTCGGACGGCGAGCCGATGGTGGTGCGGCCCAGCAGCCAGAAGCGGTGGCTGGGGTCGAAGCCCTCGGGCGACAGGTGCTCCACATAGCCGCGCGCGGCCAGGTCCCCGGCATGGGCGCGGGCGGCGGCGGCCAGCTCCTCGTGCCACTCCACCGGCGGCGCGCCGGCCGTCCGGCGCACGGCGTTGGTGGCGTCGAGCGCGATGTGGGCCGAGGCGTCGTCGAACCGATGTCCGCCGGCGTCGGCCAACCGCTCGCGCAGGCGGGCCTCGTAGGCCGCCCAGGCCCTGGCGTCCGAGGCCGGCGGCGCGGCGTCGGTGGCCACGTCGGCGGCGGCCGGGCTCGCGAGCAGCAGGCCGCTCGCGCCGATCATCGACCCCCGCCGCGTCAGCCTCACGGCGCCTTCATTCCCGCGATGTACTGCCGGATCAGGGCCAGGCCCTCCTCGTGCGTCAGCGATCGTCCCAGCTCGGGCATCATGACGCCAGGTTCGGTCGAGGCCATGCGGTAGGCAAGGATCGAGGCGTCGGGATGGCCGGGATCGATGCCGACCCGCAGGCCCCCGGACCCGCGCCCCGCCGCCACCGGACCCTTGCCGACGCCGAGCGCGGCGGGCCGGGTCTCCTCGACGTTCAGGAACAGGCCCGAATTGGACGCCACCGCGCGCGGATTGTGGCAGTGGGCGCAATTGGCGTCGAGATAGGCCCGCGCGCGGGCCTCCAGCGGCTCGGCCGGATCGTCCCAGCGGGCAGTGCGGGGAGCCGCCTCCGGCTTCGGCGCGCCGCTCAGCAGGCCCAGGCGGCTCCAGTGGGCGAGCTGGTTCTCCGCCCCCGCCGCATAGGCGAACGTCCCATTGAGGTTCCGCGCCTTGGGGCCGATCGGCTGCAGCGTCTTGTCGAGCTGGTGGCACTCCTTGCACTGGTTCTGGTTCGGGACCGCGTAGTCCACCGTCCGCGCCTGGCCGTGGGCGTCCACGAAGCTCACGTCCAGCCGCGCCCCGGCCCGCTTCAGCACCGCCTCGGTCTGCTCTGCGTTCCAGACATAGGCCAGGGCGACCCAGCCCTCGCGCTTGTGGATCAGTAGCCGGGTCTCGAGGCGCCGGACCTTTTCGTCGGGCCGGCGCAGGTCGGCGGGATAGGCGAAGGTCTTCACCAGGGTCGCGCCCACCGGGAAGTCCAGCACCCCGTCGGCCCGGTAGCGCGCCGTGGTCCCCGGCGGCAGGTACAGGAACCGGAACTTCTCGGCATAGTCGCTGAATAGCGGCGTGTTCAGCGCATACGGCGTCAGGCCGTTGGGCTGCCGTCCGCCGGCGTCGCGGAACAGGCGATAGTCGCTGAGCTTCGGCGCGGGCGCCTCGGCCAGCAGGGTCTCCAGCGCCACCCCCGCCGGCGCCGGCGCCGCGCCCAGGCACAGGAGGGCGGCGAGGCTGGCGAGCCAGGCTCTCATTATGCGCCCAGATCGGCCTGGCGCTTGGGCAGGACCACCGCGGCGGGCTCGGCGATCGGCGTGTCGCCCAGGGTCTGGGCCAGCACCGGCTTGGCCTGCATCAGCGCGCCCGGCGCGGGAAGCTGCAGGTTCAGGATCGGCCCGTCGGTGATCCGCACGCGCACCACGTCGCTGTTGCCGGGGGCGGCGGTCACCCCGTCCCACATCACCGGCGGCAGCGTCCCGCCCATCATCTTGGCCAGGATCGTCCCGCCGTCGAACTTGGGGTCCCAGCCGTTGCGGCCGATCCGGTTGTCGCGCACGACGATGTCGCGGGGCAGGGGGTTGTAGGTCTTGTCGTCGAACTTCTCAGTGTAGCTCACCAGCATGATCGCGGCCGACTGGTTCTCCGCGATCTCGTTGTCGAAGACGTGGACGTTCTTGTTGGCCATGATCATCACCCCGGTGCCGGTGGGCACGTTGGCGACGATATTGCCCTTGGGCGCGAAGTTCGGCGTGTCGTTCTGGACCACCCTGTTGCGGAACAGCCGGGTGGAATGGCCGCCCATCTGCGGCAGGTTCGGCAGGTCGAACACCAGGATGCCGCCGGCGTTGTGCGTGGCGACGTTGTCGAACACGTCGGCGTTCATCGAGTTCTCGATCTCGATCCCGGCCACGTTGAACTCGGCGCGGCTGCGCTTGACCACGATGTTCTTGGACTGGCCCACATAGATTCCGGCGTCCGAGGCGCCCTTCACCACCACCTTGTCGATCAGCACGTTGGTCGAGCTGACCGGATAGACCCCATAGGCGCCGTTCTTCTCGTTCGGCCCGCCCATCCATTCGACGCGCAGGTTCACGAAGCTGATCTGGTCGGCGCCCTTGGATTTCACCCCGTCGCCCTTGGTGTCCTCGACGCCCAGGTCGCGCACCGTCACCCGGTCGGACGTCACCAGCAGGCCCTCGCCCGCGCCCTTCTGGCCCTTGAACGACAGCACCGTCGCGTCCGGCCCCGCGCCCTTCACCGTCACGTCGTCCACGTCCAGCGACAGCCCGTCCGACAGTTCGTAGCGCCCGGCCGCCAGCTCCACCACGTCGCCCGGCTTGGCGTCCAGCAGCGCGGTCTGGATCCGCTCCTGCGCGTCGGCCCCGGGCGCGACGGCCAGGGTCCTGGCCTGCGCCGCGCCCGCCAGGAAAGTGGCCGCCAGCAGCGCCGTCGTGAGCCTGATCATGTCCGTCCCTCTGTTGCTCGCCCGGCATCATGACGCGCCGTTCAACTTTGAAAGTGCCGCTGTTCACCGCACCCGCGCAACCCCTAAGCTCAGGCCCGGCCATGACGATCCGTGGGGGATTCGATGACCACCGACATCATCCGCTTCGGCCCCGCCGACGCCGCCCTGCTCGACAGGGTCGCCCTCGACGTCTTCGACGAAGACATCGACCCCGCCCGCCGCCTACCTGGCCCAGCCCGGCCACCTGATGGTGCTCGCCGTCACCGCCGGCCCCGCGGGCGACCGGCAGGTCGTCGGCCAGGCCCGCGGCATGGTCCACCGCCACCCCGACCAGCCCACCGAACTCTACATCGACAACCTCGGCGTCACCCCCGGCCGCCGCCGCGAACGCCTGGCGACGAAGATGCTGGACGAACTGGTCGCCTGGGGCGTCGAGCTGGGCTGCGAGGAGGCCTGGGTCGGGACGGAGCCGGACAACGAGGCGGCGAGGGGGCTCTATGCAAAGCGTGGCGCGGAGGCGGAGGCGTTCGTGATGTTCGCGTATGAGCTGTCGGGCTGAACGACCATGACGGCTGGAGGTTCTGCTAGTCTTCCATTCGGTCAGAATGTGGCTGGAACATCGGCTCGTAGGGCTCCAGCCCCTCCTTGTAGGCCCCGGGAACGATTGTCCCCTTGGCCAAGCCGCCGAGGAACTCCGCCATCCCACAGTCGAACTCCTCGAACGGCTGATCATACGGCCCGTGTCGCTGCCACATGACCACCTTCCAGTCGTCAGGCGCTCCCTCCGGCAGCCAATAGAGCTGGTCGCCGAAATCACTGCAACCGAACCGGATGAGGCCGCCCACGTGCGGCCAGAACGGGTAAGGCAGGTGCTCCTCCGGTGAAAACATCATGGGAGCCTCCCGCACCTGCGGCTCCAGCGTCAGGCGAGAATTCTCGATCGACGGCACATAGACGATGACGAAGTCCATGAAGAGACCGCTGCCGTAGAGTCGCGAGAAGTCCTTGTAGTCCTGTGGTAATTCCGTCCCCAGGTAGGCCTCGAGCGGCTCCCACGGACCGACGAACGGCCGGAACGGCTCCGCGGGCGGCGGAACGATCTCAGTGAGGGCCTCGATGCCCGGCCGGACGCGCGGGGCTCCCTTCACGCCGCGCCCGGCGGTTGACCCGGCGTGACGAGCCCGGCCTCGGAATGGCGTGAACAGGGGATCACCGCCAAACGTATCGCCTTCGAAGCCCTCCGGTCTGATCGCACCGGTCGCCAAACCAGCGAGGAAGCCGGTGAGGTCGCAGTCGAAGGTTTCCAAATTCTGGAACGCCCGATCCCACACGACGATACGCCACTCCGACGGATGCCCGCGTGGCAGCCAGAAGAGGCGATCGTTGAACGTCGTAAGGCCGAGGTTCAGCAGGCCCCCCGGATCGGGCCAGGCCGGGTAGCGAACCGACACGCCGAGATTGATCATCTCGCGCGCCATGTGGAGCTCGCCTTCCAGGCTGCCGCGCTGCCCGCGGTCGCCCGGCAGATTGACGGTGAGAAACTCCATGAACTGCCCGCGGCCGTACAGCCGCGCGAGGTCCTTGTAGTCCGGCGGCAGCTCGGTCCCGAGATAGGCCTCCACCGGCTCCCACGGCCCTGCGAACGTCTGGAAAGGCGCGGCGGGAGGCGCGACCGCACTCAAGAGGGCGTCAATGGTCATTTCTTCGGCCGACCCAACGGGTTCTCAATGATGACCGCCATGGGACCTTTGCGATCACCCCACGCCGCCATCGTAATGAACGAAGGGGCCTCCACGCCAGGAGTGTAATATGGAGTTACGGAGTAATCGATGAGCTCACCCGACGCCACTCGGCGCGCAATGCTATTTTCATAGCCGCGCATGATGGGGGAGTTCATCTTTCGTGTGGCCGCAAAGATCTTCTTGGGTTCGTCGGCGTGACCGCCGAGTTGCTTGCCGAGCAGATGTGCCCGATTGTGATAGTAGGGCTCCTTGCCACTGATGAAGCCGGGGGGCTTCACGCTCTGCCTTGTCCTCCCGCCTGTTCCCAGCATCGGCGCGCCCAGGGCCGCATTGACGCCCCGCGATTGCTTGGCGGCGTTCGCATCCCGGTAACGGATGCTGCCGTCCTGCGGCATACTCGTAGTAGTCTTGATCGGCGGCGTCGGGCGACGAACCTGCGCTCCCCGTGGCGTGGCGACCGATATTCCGGCGTCAGCCACCGCGCCCGCCATCATGGCCCGGTCGCGCGCTTGCGGGGACGTGCCCAGCAATGCGGCGACGCCATACGCGCCGCCGGCGAGCGGGCTTTGCGCCATGAACAGGCTGTCCACGACGGCCTTGCGCTGCTGCGCGACCAGCGCTGGTGGGCGCAGCGGATCGCTGACCGGGACCAAGACGCCCGCCCGCCCATTGTCGATTTCCCGGTAGGTCTGCCCGCCGATCACCACGGTCTGGCGGAGGTCAGCCCCTTGGTGGCGGAAGTCGAAATCGCGTCGGAATGGTGAAGAAAAGCCGCTCAGCGATGGGGACGGCGACCTCGTCGGCGGTGCGCCGGCTCCCCGTGCTGTCGGCTGTCCTTGCGCGGGACCCGGTCCGGAACGTGGCTTCCCCTGTGGCGTCTGCGCCATCGAGCACCCTCTACCTCTGCGTATGATCAGATCGGCGGCTGGCGAGCCGCTCTGCCCCGACCGCTGAGATCGTCGCACAAGCTTGGCTTTAAGTCAAGAACAAAGGAAGAACAAATGGGTTTGAAAGGCAGTGTGTTCGCCCCTTGGGTTGGGCGCCGGAGTCATGAACCTAGCTTTCGACTCGATCCGAATACGGCTGGAACACCGGGCCGTCGGGCTCCAGGTCTTCCCTCTCGTGTCCCCTCGGCAGGATGCTTCCATCGGCAAGCCCGGCGAGAAACTCCGCCATGCCGCAATCGAACTCCTCGAAGCACTCGTCTTCGCTCAGGCCGCGATCCCAGAAGACGACCTTCCACTGGTCGGGCGGGCCTATCGGTAGCCAGAAGAGATAGTCGCCATTCTCCGTCACGCCGAAGTTGATGAGGCCGCCGACGCGCGGCCACATCGCGTAGGGTTGGTCCGCATGTGAATTGAATGCGCGGCTCACCTCACGCACCTCGGCTTCAAGCGTCCCGTGAGGATCATCGTTGGACGGAACATGAATGATCATAACGCCCAGGAAGAGGCCGTACCCGTAGAGCCTCGCGAAGTCCTTGTAATCCTGCGGCAACTCCGTTCCGAGGTACGCCTCGACCCGTTTCCAGGGGCCGGTGAACGGGCGGTACGGTTCGGGCGGCGGCGGAACGACCTGTTCAAGCGCTTCGATCCCCCGCCTTGCGGTCCGGGCGCTCGCAACAGCACTTGGACCCGTGGGCCAGACCAGCCCTCGCAGCCCTTGAGACGGCTCGAACACCGGATCGGGAGCGAGCGTCCTGCCGGCGAACGCTTCCGGGAGGATCGTGCCCGCGGCCAGACCCGCGAGGAAATCCGTGAGGCTGCAGTCGAAGGTTTCCAGCCGCTGCAGAGCCCGATCCCAAACGACGATGGTCCAGTCGGAAGGATCGCCTCGCGGCAGCCAGAAAAGGCGATCGTTGAACTCCGTCAAACCGACGTTCAGCAGCCCGTCCGGATCCGGCCAGGCCGGGTAGCGAACCCCCATGCCCAGATTGATCATGTCGCGGGACATTTGCAGTTCGCCTTCGAGACTGCCGCGCCGACCTGGATCACCCGGCAGGTTGATGACGAGGAACTCCATGAAACGCCCACGGCCATATAGCCGGGCGAAGTCCTTGTAGTCCGGCGGCAGCTCGGTCCCGAGATAGGCTTCCACCGGCTCCCAGGGGCCGATGAAGGGTTGGAATGGCTTCGCAGGCGGTGGCGCCACCTGCATGAGGCGTTCAATGGTCATCGGCGTGAGCTTCGCCCAACCGGTAGCGTAGATCAAGAACATAGAGTGAACGATGGGGCGCGCGCTCGACGCCCGGACCTTGACCCCCAGGTCTTTTCCTTTCCCGCGGGACGCGGGAGAGGGAAACCGCCCGCCGACCCCGGCCTTGAGCCGGGGGAAGAGCGGGGGGTGGAGAGGGCGAGCCCCAGGCTCCGCGCCCGACGCCGCCCGGTCGTTCCGCCCCGCCGCCGCTCACCCTTCCCACCCCCCGCTCCTCGGCGGGCGATCCCCCTTGCCGCGCAGCAGGAAGGGAAGAACAACTTTGACTCCCACCCACGCTTCATGTTCTCGTTATGTTCATGTCACAGGCCGCGCACATCGCCGAACGGCGCCAGCAGATGCTGGCGCGGCTGGCCGAGCTGGATCTCGTGGCCGCCGAGGCCGCGCACGCCAGCTACCTGGCCGCCATCGACACGCCCGAGGAG
>NZ_SCVD01000041.1 GCF_004297125.1 Phenylobacterium sp.
GCCCAGCCCCACCTGGCCTTCGCCGGGGCCTCGAAGCGGTTCGCGGACGGGACCCAGGCGCTCGCCGACATCACCTTCGCCGTGCCGCGCGGCCAGGTCTGCGCCCTGGTCGGACCCTCGGGCAGCGGGAAGTCGACCCTCCTGCGCGCGGTGAACGGCTTGACGGAACTGACCGAGGGAAGGGTGCTCGTCGATGGGACGCCGGTCGACGCCGAGCATCTGCCCGCGGTCCGGCGCAAGGTCGGGATGGTCCATCAGCACTACGGCCTCGTGGATCGCGCCACCGTGGCGGAGAACATGATCGCCGGGGCCGTCGCCGAGATCGCCACCTGGCGGGCCCTCTTGGGGATCTATCCCGCCGCCTACCGGGCGAAGGCCTGCACGCTGCTGGCCGAGGTGGGGCTTTCGCCTGAACACCTGACCCGCCGCGTGTCGGAATTGTCCGGCGGCCAGCGGCAGCGGGTCGGCATCGCCCGCGCCCTGATGCTGGACCCTGAGATCCTGATCGCCGACGAGCCCGTGGCGAGCCTCGACCCCCGCGTCAGCGTCGAGGTGCTGGACCTGATGCGCCGCGAGGCCCGGGCGCGGGGCGCGAGCGTCCTGTGCAGCCTGCACCAGGTGGACCTCGCCCGACGCTTCGCCGACCGCATCGTCGCCCTGCGCGCCGGCCGTCTCATGTTCGACGGCCCGGCCGTGGCGTTCGATGAGGCCGCCGCGTTGGCGATCTATGGCTCCGCCACGGAGGAACTGCGATGACCCTCGCGCCCGTCTCCACCGAGGCGCGGCCCGCCTCGCCCTGGCGCTTCCCGGCGGCGGTGCGTCCTCGCGCTCTGGCCGCTTGGCTCCTGCTGCTCGCGGCGATCGTCGTGTCCGCGCCGAGCGTCGAGGCCGGCCGGATGCTGCGGATGACGGGCGAAGCCGTCGTCGCCCTGGCCACGGGCGGCAAGTCGCAGGTCGTGGACGGCCTGGGCGCCATCGGCCGCCAGCTTATCCCCCTGCAGGTCTCGGAACGCCGGGAGGTGTCTAGGATCGAGGGCCTCGACCGCGACCGCCTGCCGCTCTTCTCGCGCATCGAGGTCGTGGACACCCGCACCGAGCGCCTCGACCCCGAGACGTTGCAGATGCGCGCCGTGGTCGAGCGCACCGAGTATCTGGTGGAGCCCGTCGGCTATCTCGTCCGCGTGGGCGTGAAGCTGTGGGAGACCCTGATGATCGCGTTCTGGGGCACGCTGCTGGCGGTGCTCATGAGCGCGCCCCTGGCGTTCTTCTCCGCCCGCAACCTGACCCCTCACGCGTGGCTCTATGGCGGGGCGCGGGCGCTGGTCAGCCTGCTGCGCGCCGTGCCCGAGCTGGTCAGCGCGCTGTTCCTGGTGGTGGCCTACGGCTTCGGACCGGTGGCCGGCGTCCTGGCCCTGGCGCTGCACGGCGCGGGGTTCCTGGGCAAGTTCTACGCCGAGGACGTCGAGGCCGCCGACCCCAAGCCGCAGGAGGCCCTGGCGGCCACGGGCGCCAACCGGCTGAAAGTGCTTCGCTTCGCCATCCTGCCGCAGGTGATGCCGCAATATATCGGCTACACGCTCTACGTGCTGGATCGGAACTTCCGCATGGCGACCGTCGTCGGCCTGGTCGGCGCGGGGGGCATCGGCCAGGAGCTGAAGGGCCGGTTCGACATGTACAACTATCACCATGTCGGCACGATCCTGGTGGCGATGTTCGCGGCGGTCTTCCTGATCGACCAGCTCTCCGCCCGCCTGCGGCGCGCCCACTTCTAGCGGGCATCGCGATAAACTCACTCTCATTCCGTGTTTGAGCTGAGAAATATTCATTGACCCGTCACGGACGCCACACGCCGGCGTCATGGCCTCGCGCCAGTGTGGCCTCGGATCGAACGATGGGGTTGGTGATGAGCGAGACGGATCGGCGGACATTTCTCAGGCTGGCGTCGGGCGCCGCGGCCGGCGGGGCGGCGATCGCCACCATGCCGTTGGCGATCCAGCGGGCCCTGGCGCTTCCCGCCCGGCAGGTGGCCGGCACGATCCAGGACGTGAAGCACGTGGTGATCCTGATGCAGGAGAACCGATCCTTCGACCATTACTTCGGGACCCTGCGCGGCGTGCGCGGGTTCGGTGACCGCCACCCGATCCCGTTGGCCGGGGGACGCGACGTGTGGCGCCAGTCGGACGGCAAGCGCGAACTGCCGCCGTTCCACCTCGACACCAGCAAAACCGACGCCATGCGCGTACCCGGCACGCCCCACTCCTACGCCGACGCCCAGGCCGCCTGGGGGCAGGGGAAGATCGAGGAGTGGCCGCGGTTCAAGACCGCCTACTCGATGGGCTACTACCGCCGCGAGGACATTCCCTTCCAGTTCGCCCTGGCCGAGGCGTTCACCATCTGCGACGCCTACCACTGCTCGGTCACGGCCGGGACGGACCCCAACCGCATCGTCTTCTGGTCGGGATCCAGCTCCGACCCCGAGCTGCGCGCCAAGGGCGTCGACTGCACCGACGACCATGCCGAGCCCGACAACTGGCGCTGTTGGGTGAAGGGCGCCCTGCCGGAGCCCGGCTACACCTACGCCGGCAACAGCCTGAAGTGGGACACCATCCCCGATGTCCTGGAGAAGGCGGGCGTGTCCTGGCGCATCTACCAGGACCCCAACAACAACTGGACCGGCGCCATGCACGGCGGCCTGGCGTTCGAGAGCTTCCGGAGCTGCAAGCCCGGCTCGGCCCTCTACGAGAAGGGCATGCGCCACTGGTCGCTGGAGCAGTTGGCGCGTGACGTCCAGGAGGGAACCCTGCCGGCGGTGAGCTGGATCCTGCCTTCGGCGCCGTTTTCCGAGCATCCCGGCGCCTCGACCCCGCTCCAGGGGGCCGAGTTCACCGCCAAGGTGCTGGAAGCCCTGACCGCCAACCCCGAGGTCTGGGGCAAGACGGTCTTCTTCCTTACCTTCGACGAGAACGACGGCCAGTTCGACCACCTGCCGCCGCCGGCGCCGCCGTCCTACGACGCCGAAGGCCGGCTCGCCGGCAAGTCGACCCTGGACCTTCGGGGTCACTATTTCTCCGACCCCCAGCGCAAGCACATCGACGCGCGCGACGCCCAGAGCGGCCTGGTGCGGCCGTTCGGCCTGGGCCCTCGGGTGCCCATGTACGTGGTCTCGCCCTGGAGCAAGGGCGGGTGGGTCAGCTCGGAGACCTTCGACCACACCTCGGTGGGTCAGTTCCTCGAGACGCGGTTCGGCGTCACCGTGCCGGGCATCAGCCCCTGGCATCGGGCGGTCTGCGGAGACCTCACCTCGGCCTTCGACTTCGCCAAGCCGAACGACCCGGCGTTCCCGGACCTGCCGGACGTCAGCGGCGCCTCGGCGGTGGTGCTGGAGCACGTCCAGCGCCCGCGCATCCTTCCGCCGGAACGGCCCCAGCCGGTGCGGGCGGAGACGGGCGTACGCCCCTCGCGCGCCTTGCCCTATGTGCTGAACGTCAAGGCCGAGGTCGCGGCCGGCGAGGTGCGCCTGGAGTTCCGCAACGGCGGCCAGGTGGGCGCCGTGTTCCACGTCTACGATCGCCTCCACCTCGACCGCATCCCGCGCCGCTACACCGTGGAGGCGGGCAAGACGATCTCGGACGCCTGGCCGACGGGCGGCGACGATGGCCGCTACGACCTCGCGGTCTTCAGTCACAACGGCTTCCGTCGGGACTTCCAGGGCGCGACCGGCGGAGGGCTGGAGGTCGAGCTCCGCTACCGTCCGCAGGCGCGCGAGGTGGAGCTGGAGATCCGCAACGCCTCTGCCCAGGCCCAGGACGCGGCGATCCGCCACAACGCCTATGGCGAGGCGGGCGGCGAGGTCCGCGTCCCCGCCAAGGGCCGTTCGACGCGGAGATGGTCGGTGGCCGGCTCCGGCGACTGGTACGACGTCAGCGTGTCCGCGCAGGGGGTGGTCCGCCGGGCCGCGGGCCGCGTGGAAACCGGCGCTCACGGGATCAGCGATCCCGCCATGGGCGCCTAGCCTCCGACATCCGCGCGGGGTCATCCGCGCCAGACACTGAGGAACGCTCAGGCACGGCCGCAGCTCGCGGCCGTGCCCTCTGGCGTGCGTCCAGATCGCACCGGGCCGATATGCGTAAAGTTCATTATCGTCTCTTAAAATAAATGAGAAATATTCATTCCAGCGTCACGAGAGACCCCTACTGATCCCAGCCCGACGGGGGCCGGAACGGGTCCCCCGAGCCGAACGCGAGGATCGCTCGCATGACCAGGGGATGGGTTGTCATGATCAAGAGACACAAGCCGACGGCCGCGGCCTTCGCCGCCGCGCTGCTGGCCGGGTGCGCGACGCCAGCGCTGGCCTGGGCCGCCGAGGCGGACGCGGACGCCGCAGGTCCTAACGTCAGCGAGGTGCTGGTGAAGGGCAAACGCGCCGACATGGGCTCGGTGAAGGCGGTCGAGGCCGTCGAGTACGGCAACTCGGTCCAGGTGGTCACCGCCGCCGACGTGGCGAAGAGCGGGGCGGTGAACTTCGCGGAACTGGCCCAGTTCCTGGTGAAGGGCGTGAACGTCGGCTACTCGCCCGACGAAGGCGAATACACGATTCGCCTCGACGGCGGCGGCGACCGCGACACGCTGGTGGTGCGCGACGGGGTGCCGCTCTACGACCGCGGTCCGGCCCTCGAGGACATCTGGGGCACCACCACCATCGATCCTCACATGATCGAGCGCGTGGAGGTCTTTCGCGGCGGCAACAGCCTCTTCTTCGGCAGCAACGGCGGCATCGGCGTCATCAGCCTGGTGACCAAGAAGCCCGACGGCACGCGCAAGGGTGAACTCGGCGTGAGCTACGGCTCGTTCGAGTCGCGGGAGATCTGGGGCAACTATTCGTTTCCCATCGACGCCGACGGTCGCCACAGCGTGATGTTCTACGGCTCGATGCAGGCCACCGACGGGCCGCGGATCTTCAACCCCGACGACTTCGTGGACAACGTCCGCGCCGCCGGCGGCGTCCAGGAGTATCCGCTGAACCGCAATGAAGTGGGGGTGAAATACCTCTGGAAGATCGATGACTCGACCGAGTTCCGCCTGAATGGCGAATACACCGAGTCCCAGTTCCAGGACGCGTTCCCGGACCGCGAGGTCCACTCGCCCAACACGGTCCGCTACCCGATCATCGACGGATCGCTGGAGAAGCGCTGGTCGCCGATGCTGCTCACCGAGGTGAACGGCTACTACAGCAACCCCAAGCTTTGGAACACCGAGCTCTACCCCGACATCTGCCTGGTCCAGGCCGGATGCGTAAACCCGGCCACGAACGCCCGCGTCCCGTTCGGGGCCTGGTCGGGCAAGGTGTTTGCGAATGGCGCGAACCGAGGCTTCGGCTCGACCAACCAGCGCCGCGCCGGCTTCAAGGAATACGGGCTGACGGTGCGCAACACGGTCAACCTCGGCGAATACCTGGAGTTCGTCGTCGGCGGGCAGGTGGTCCGCTACCAGGACGACTCGGCCGCCGAGTACCCCGTGGACAACGATCCGGCGACCACGAAGGGCGTCTTCATCGACGCCCGGCCGAGGCTGCCCTTCAGCCCCGACACAGCCATCTCTCTGGCGGTCCGCACCGACTTCCTCCCGGGCTCCGAGAAGCGCACCATCTGGAAGTTCGGCGTGCGCCAGCCGCTGCCCTACGGGTTCTACGTCCGTGCGAACGGCGGCACGTCGTACAGCCTGCCCCGCATCACCGAGCTGCGGAACGACACATCCACGGTCGTCGGGAACCCGAACCTGCAGACCGAGGAGACCGAGACCTACAACGGCGGCTTCGGCTACGAGCGCCGGTTCGACGGGTTCGCCGTGTCGGCGGAGGTCGGGGGCTTCAAGACCGAGATCACCAACCGGATCCGCACGACCACGGACTTCCCGATCCCGGCGGGCAACGGCTTCCCGTCGCGCAACACCTACTACAACGACCCCGCCATCACGCGCATCCTGGGGGTCACCGCCGACATCAACCTGAACGTCGGTGAGAGCTGGCGCATCAACCTCGGCTACACGGCCCAGGACGCGGCGGCGAAGACGGGCGTGCTCAAGGGCGAACAGATCGGCGAGACGCCGGCCTGGTTCATCAGCGGCATGCTGGAGTGGACCTCCCCCGACCGGCGGCTCAACGTGGCGGTCATGCCCCGGCTCCAGGGGTCGGAGTTCGCCAGCGGCGGCCTCACGGTCAACGGCGTCCCGCAGATCCGGAAAAACTTCGGCAAGTACACGGTCACCAACGCCACGGTGAACTACTTCCTCGGCGACGATCTGCAATACCAGCTGCAGTTCCGCGTCGTGAACGTGTTCAACGAGAAATACGCCGAGCGCTACGGCTTCGGAAATCAGCTGTACGGATCCGCCTTCAATCGCGGGGAATATACGAACCGCGATCCCAGGTACTTCTTCGGCTATCCGTTCGAAGGCAAGCCGCGCGCCTTCTACGGCACCTTCACGGCGCGTTTCTAGACGCTGGAAGCCGTCGCGCGCAGCGGGGCCAGCCTATCCCTCCGCGACCCGCGTTGCGCGCGACGGTCAGTCCTGAGCCCGGCCTGAGGTCCGGAGCGCTCTCCCCCAACCTGCGCCATCCGGCCAGATGGCGCGCGGAGTCTACTCTTGAATCGTCATGACTTTCGGTCGCCGCAGGTCGCGCGCGCCATTGAGGACGCCATGGAAGCCCGCCGGGCGATCGCGGAGGCAAAGGCGATCCTGCTCGACTGGGACGGCTGCGCCGCGATCGCCGACCGCCCGCAGCCCGCGGCGCTGTCCCTCATGGCCGCGCGTCCCCAGGCCTTCGCTATCGTCTCGAACAACACCAGCCACGTGCGGGGCTTCTTCGCCGACCGGCTGAGGACCGGCGGCGTGCTCGTGGAGCCGGAACGGGTGATCCTCGCCGGGATCGAAACGCTGCTGCGCGCGCGCCAATTGGCGCCGCGGCGGACGATGTTGCTCGGCACGCCGCGGATGGAGGAGGCCGCCCGGCGGATGGGGCTTCACCTCTCCAACGACGAGGCCGACCTCGTGGTGCTGCTCCGCGACACGCGCTTCTCGTACGCCAAGCTCACCCAGGCCGCGAACGCGCTGCGTCGCGGGGCGCGGCTGCTGGTGGGCAATCCGGACCGGACCCATCCCTCCGCGGAGGATCTGGTGATGCCGGAGACCGGTGCGCTGATGGCGGCGTTGCTGACCTGCGTCGAGCCGTCGTCGGTGGAGGTGGAGGTGGTGGGCAAGCCCAATCCCACGCTCTTCCTGCGCGCCTGCGAGGCGCTGTCGGTCCGGCCGGAGGAGGCGGTGATGATCGGCGACAATCCCGACACCGACGTGGCCGGCGCCGCCCCCCTGGGACTGCGCTGCATCCTCGTGGAAGGACCCGGCGCCCTCAGCCTCGAGGACCTCGTCGCCTGAAGGGCCTCAGAAGCGCTTGCTCGAGAGCGTGTCGAAGGTGCTGCGCAAGGTTTCCGTGGCGCGGTCGTGGTCCGCCAGGGCCAGGGCCGCGATCAGGGCGTCGACCACGCAGAGCTGAGCGATCCGGCTCATCATCGCCTCGGTGCGAAAGCGGGTCTCGCGGGCCATGGTGAACAGCACCACGTCCGCGTGCGCCTGGATGGGAGAGCGGGCGTAGTTGGTGATGACCACGGTCTGGGCGCCCGCCGCCTTTGCCAGCTTGGTGGACATCATCGTCTCGTGCGTGGCTCCCGAGTGGGAGATCGTCAGCACTGCGACGCCCGGGTCGGTGCGCGAGGCGCTGATCGCCTGGATGTGGCTGTCGGTGACAGCCTTGGCGTCGAGCCCGATGCGCAGCATGCGGTAGTGAGCGTCATCGGCGATCGGGGCCGACGAACCGATGCCGTAGACCTCGATGCGGCGGGCGGCGCGCAGCAGGTCGACGGCCCGGGCCAAGGCGGTGGGATCCAGCACCGACAGAGTGTCCTGCAGGGCCTGGATGCCCGAGTGGAAGATCTTGCGGCAGACGATGTTCGCGTCGTCGCCGATCTCCAGGTCCTCGTGGATGAACTGGACCGGGCGGACTATGGCCTGCGCCAGGCTCAGTTTCAGCTGCTGGAAGCCGGACAGGCCCAGGCGCTGGCAGAAGTTCACGACGCTGCCTTCGGACGCCTGCGTCGCTTCGGACAACTCCGTGACCGACATCTTGAGCACGTCCTCGGGTCGTTCGAGCACATAGTCGGCGATCCGCCGGGCGCCGGGGGCGAGGGCGTCCAGCAGCGCCCGAATCCGGGCGAGCGCATTGTCCACCGGCGCATGGTCCGAGGATCGAGCCCGATTGCTCAACTTGGTCGAAGCGGGGGGATCCGGCATTCATTCCTCACAGGCTCGGAGTCTCGTGATGCCACCGGCGTCTGTGGGGGTCCAGCGCACGGCCGCCGCCGGCCACCGATTCGGCGGCCGGGATGGCTGAGGCCTAGCAGCGGCGTCTGACAGAATTGGAACGGGCCAACGGACAGCATGCCCGCGCTGGCGGAAGCCGCCGAGAAACGGCCGGCC
This sequence comes from Phenylobacterium sp., assembly GCF_004297125.1. Taxonomy (GTDB): domain Bacteria; phylum Pseudomonadota; class Alphaproteobacteria; order Caulobacterales; family Caulobacteraceae; genus Phenylobacterium. The sequence continues at coordinate 8,530 of NZ_SCVD01000041.1, forward strand.
GCACGGCGAGGTTGGGGATCGCCTCCTGCGGGTAGCGACGGGCGCCTCCCGAGGATCCGTGGCGCCTCCAAGTTGGCGCACCACGCCCGCCTGCCGTTCTATTCCCGGAACCGCCTCAGGGCGCGACGATCAGGGCCGGACCTTGTCGATCCTCCCTCCGCGCAAGTCCAGCATGTGACGATGCAGGAAGGCCGAGAGTTGATCGGCCACCGCGACATTGTTGAGGTCTGCGAAGGGGATGTGGGTGTTGCCCGTGAGGCCCACAGACGGAAGGAAAAGGATTTCGGCCTTGCCGCCGCGCGCGTTCAGGAGGTCGACGAACTTTCGACACTCCTGAGCATGCCGCGACCAGGTCGGCGACTTGTCGGTGTTGTCGCCGA
>NZ_SCVD01000042.1 GCF_004297125.1 Phenylobacterium sp.
GCGGCCAGGTCCGACTTGAACGGCGCCGGATCCAGCCGGATCGCCTGATCGCGTACGGGGATGAGCCGCGCGCGCGTCTCGGCGTCGGCCGAGGCGAACAGGGTGACGTCGTGGCCCAGATCGACCAGAGCGTCGGTCAGGTGGGCGACGACCCGCTCGGTGCCGCCATACAGCCTGGGTGGCACGGCTTCGTACAGCGGCGTGACCTGGGCGATCTTCATGGACGGAGCTCCGGCATTTGAGAAGATGCGAGCCAACCCGCAGACAAGCCGGGCGCCGCCACTCGCCGCTTCTCGATCGCACCGACCTCGGCTTGCATGACGGCTTGCGCCGTCCGGGTGAAATCCTTTGCGCTGAGGCCAGGGTTGATCGGCTCCAGGAGCGACACGGTGATGACGCCTGACCGCTCGGGAAGGCCGCCGAGACCCCAGAAGCACCCCGAATCCAGGACAACAGGGAGGGCCGGGACGCCGAGCGCCTTGTAGAGAAACTCCACACCACGCCGGAATTCGATCGGTTCGCCGACCGCCTTGCGGGTGCCCTCCGGAAAGATCAGCACGGGGCGTCCGAGCGCCAGGGCCGCCCGACTTTGCACTGTCATTTCCCGAAGGGAGGCGGCCGCCGATGCCCGATCGATCAGGATCATGGGCGAGTGCCTCAGGTACCAGCCCATCACCGGGATACGCAGGAGTTCGCGCTTGGCCACAATCGCAACATCGGGAAACAGGATGAGGGCCGCCAAGGTTTCCCAGGTCGATTGATGGTTGGAGACAATCAGGCCCGGCACAGGATGATGGGGCCTCTTCGTGGGCGGCATTTTCATGACAGTGCCGCTGATCGGTCCCGTGGTCGTGCTGGGGCATCTCGCCGCCATGCTCCTGGGCGCCGTCGAGGGCGCGCTACTGGTCGGCGGCGTAAGCGCTCTCGCAGGCGCCCTGGCTGGCATCGGCATCCCGAAGGACTCGGTCATCCGCTACCAGGAAGCAGTCAAGGCGGACAAATTCCTGGTCCTGGCCCACGGCGCGCCGGAAGAGATCAAGCGCGTTCAGGTGTTGCTGAAGTCAGCCGCGCCCAGCGACTTGCAGGTTCATCATGGCACCTGCGCCGGCCATGAAGGTCACGCGGCCCAACAGCGGCACCATCACGCGCCGGCCGAGGCGAAGGCCTGAGCTGAGAACGGCGATCCGGCGCGCCAATCCGGCTCCGTCCGCGGCTTGAGATCCGGGACGGAGCCGGATTGGCGCAATTTGCCGGCGACCGCCGTCATCCGCCGAGTGAAGGGCCTCTGATCGCCCGGCCGCTTGAAGCGCCGACGGCCCGCGCCGTCGCCCCGCTGGCATCTCGACGACTTGGTCTGCGGGAAGGTGAGCAGACGCATGCACCCTGTAGCGGGCCGTGGCCAAGGCGAGCTCCTCGACCTCCTTGTCCAGCACCGGCGCCGCACAGAGGCCGCATCGAAGCAGAGCCCGGCCTCTGCACAATCAGCCAATTGAGCCGGAGATGTTCACGACTGACGGCTTGGCGTGATGTGGCGCAGCCCACGCATCAGCCCAGCCTTTCCTGACCACCCACGCGGTGAGGCGGGAGCTGCTCCACGCCGCGCCACCCGGGTTCGACAGGTTGTCTATCCGCAGAACGGTCCCTCCGGGCGACCGGAGATCGGGGCCTTAGTTTCCACCCTCCCGGCCCCCGGCGGCGCGGAGGAGGTCGCCGACCCGACGTCCGTTCATCCTGCAGGAGGCGCTCACGCGGTCGTGGACGATGACCCGGCCGTTCCGGCCCCGAACCGCGACGCAATCGAGCCGGCGGCGGGCGACGAGGCGAGCCAGGCGGTCACGGTCCGCGCGGCCGGTGGCGCTGTGCAGTTCGGGGGCGTCGAAGTCCGAAAGGCGCACCTCGATCCAGGCGGCCGGGTCGACGGCGTCACCCACGCACAGACTGTCGCCGTCGCCGACGTAGCGCACGATCCCCTCAAAGGCTTCCCCGGCGCGAGCGGGCAGCCGGCCCTCGCACGGATCGGCCCGGGCGACGGCCGGCGCCAGCAGGAGTCCGGCGGTGATCAGAAGCCATTTCATCGGCCCAGGGTGGCGCGGCGCCGGGCCGGGGACAAGCCCGACAGGGAGAGAAAGGAAGGCCGGACGGCGGGCGCTCCGTGGTGGAGCGGAGAAGGAGACCGCCATGAGACCGACCCCGACCCCGACCCTGATCCGGGCGCCGGCCCCCGAACCACGCGGGCGCCGTCCCGCGTCGCCGACCCTCGTCCCTGCGGCGCTGGACGATCAGACCTTGCTGGCTCTGATACTGGAGCGGATGGATCCGGAGACGGATTCTGCGCGGCTCGCCGCCGCCTTGCTCGAACAGTTCGGGAGCCTCGGCGGCGTCGCCGGCGCGGCGCCCGGCGATCTGGCCCAGGCGTCCAGCGTGGGGGCCGTCCTCCGGGCCGAGCTGACGCTTCTGCGCGAGTTCGCGGTCCGTCTTGCGCGCGCCGAAGCCAGCCGCCGCCCGGTCATCACGTCCTGGACCGCGCTGGTGGCCTACGGGCGGGTGGCGCAGGAGATGGCGGCTCAGCAGGCCGCCCTCGACCAACTTCAAGGATTGAGCGATGGCCAGGACTAACCGCCAGACCAGCCGGGTGCAGGTCTATCTCAACGACCCCAAGATCGTCTCGGGCCTGAACCGGGAGGCGCGCAGCGGGCGGATGCCCCTGAGCCAAGCGGCGGGACGCGCCATTGCGCGCGGCCTGCTCAAGAGCCCGCAGGCCGATCCCGAGGATCGCCTGCTGCAGCTCGAACGATCGCTGCGCGACCACATGCGATCGACGGCGCGCGACATGCAGATCGTCCAGGAGCTGCTGATCGAGGTGGCGCGGGCGTTCTTCCTGCGCCTGCCGGACGCGGTCGTGGATCAGGATCCGACGGTGCAGGCGGCGGTGGACCGGCGCATCGAGCGGCTGCTCGACGCCACGGCGGCCCGGATCGTCGCTGGCCGGTCCGATCGCGACGCGGCGCCCGGACCGGCGCGGGAGCCCCGCTCGTTCGACGCGCCGAACTGATGGCGACCCACCCCATCGTCGCCGAGCGCAAGCTGGAGGCGCTGCGGCACGCCCTGGGGCCGACGGTCCTCGCCGCTCTGGAGGAGCCGGCTGTGGTGGAGATCCTCGCCAACCCGGACGGTCGTCTGGTGCTCGACCGGAGCGGGGAGGGGCGTCAGGACACGGGCCAGTCCCTCTCGCCCGAGGCGCGCGAGCGCGCCATCAAGCTCATCGCCGACTATGTCGG
>NZ_SCVD01000003.1 GCF_004297125.1 Phenylobacterium sp.
GGCCCTGCTGAAGATCATGGAGGGCACCGTGGCCTCCGTGCCGCCGCAGGGCGGGCGCAAGCATCCCCAGCAGGAGTTCCTGCAGGTCGACACCACCAACATCCTGTTCATCTGCGGCGGCGCCTTCGCGGGCCTGGAGAAGATCATCTCCGCGCGCGGCCAGGGCACGTCGGTCGGCTTCGGCGCCAAGGTGCAGGATCCGGACGACCGCCGCACGGGCGAGATCTTCCGCCAGGTGGAGCCGGACGACCTGCTGCGCTTCGGCCTGATCCCAGAGTTCATCGGCCGTCTGCCGGTGATCGCCACCCTGGACGACCTGGACGAGAAGGCCCTGGTGAAGATCCTCACCGAGCCCAAGAACGCCTTCGTGAAGCAGTACATGCGTCTCTTCGAGATGGAGAACGTGGGCCTGACCTTCACCGACGACGCCCTGAACGCCGTGGCCCGCAAGGCCATTCAGCGGAAGACCGGCGCGCGGGGCCTCCGCTCGATCCTGGAAAGCATCCTGCTCGAGACCATGTACGAGCTGCCCACCTACGACGGCGTCGAAGAGGTGGTGGTCAACGCCGAGGTCGTGGAAGGCCGCGCCCAGCCGCTGATCATCTACGCCGAGCGCCGCGACAAGGGCGGCGCGGCCTAAGCTGATCCGGGCCGGTGGCCCATCTGCACGAACCCTGCGCCCGCGGCTCCGCAAGAGCCGCGGGCGCTGTCGTTTCGGACCGTCCCGAAGCGGCCCGCCGCCTCGTTCTGGCCGGGACGGTGCTTGGGTCCAGCCTGGCCTTCATCGACGGGTCGGCGGTCAGCCTGACCCTGCCGATCATGCAGCTTGAGCTGGAAGGCGACGTCGCCTCCGCGCAGTGGATCATGAACGCCTACGCCCTGCTGCTGGGCGCCCTGGTGCTGGCCGGCGGGGCGGCGGCCGACCGCTATGGCCGCAAGCGGGTGTTCCTGGCGGGCGTGGTGCTCTTCACCGCCGCGTCGCTCGGCTGCGGCCTGGCCCCCAGCCTGCCGGTCCTGATCGCCGCGCGCGCGGTCCAGGGCATGGGCGCGGCCCTGCTCACCCCGGCCAGCCTGGCCCTGCTGGGCGCCACCTTCGACGCCAAGGGGCGTGGGCAGGCGGTGGGGATCTGGGCGGGCGCCAGCGGGCTGATGAGCGCCGTCGGGCCGGTGCTGGGCGGCTGGCTGACCGACGCGGTCTCCTGGCGGGCGGTGTTCCTGATCAACCTGCCCATCGCGGCGCTGGCGATCTGGCTGGTGGCTTCCGCCGCCCGCGAGAGCAAGGGCGAGCAGACCGGGCCAGTGGACTGGCGGGGCGCGGTCGTGATCACCCTCAGCCTGGCCGCCATCACCTGGGCGCTGACCGACGCGCCGAAGCTGGGGTTCACGAGCCCGCCGATCCCGGCGGCCCTGGTCCTGGGCCTGGGCGGACTGGCGGTGTTCCTCGCCGTCGAGCGCCGGGCGCGGAACCCGATGATGCCGTTGGACCTCTTCAGGTCCGTGCCCTTCTCCGGGCTGAACGCCTACACACTGCTGCTCTACGGAGCGTTCGGCGGGGCGATGTTCCTGCTGCCGTTCCTGCTGCTGCGCGTGCACCAGTATCCGACCGCCCTCGCCGGGGCGGCGCTGCTGCCGCTGTCGGTGGGCCTGGCGGCGCTCTCGCCCGTGGCCGGGCGGCTGGCGGCCCGCGTCGGCGCCCGGACGCTGCTGGTCGCCGGCCCTGTGCTGGTAGCGGCGGGTTTCGGGCTGCTGGTCTGGCGGGCGGCGGACGCGGCCTACTGGACGGGCGCGTTTCCCGGCCTTGCGGTCATGGCGCTGGGCCTGGGCCTGGCCGTGGCGCCGCTCACCGACGCGGTGCTGGGCGCCGTGCCCGACCAGCACGAAGGCGCCGCCTCGGGGATCAACAACGCCGTAGCCCGGATCGCGGGCCTGCTGGCCGTGGCGCTGGTGGGCTTCGTTCTGGCCGGATCGGGGGCCGAGGCGATCCTGTCCGGCTACCGGATCGCCCTGACGGTCGCCGCGGCCGCGGCGGTCGGCTCGGCGGTGATCGCCCTGCTGACGGTGGGGCCCTCGCGCAAGCCCGCCTGACGGCTTGCAGGAATATGATGATCGTCATCTAATGGCGGCATGAGCAAGTCGATCATCGTCATCGGCGCCGGCGACGCCCTGGGCGGCGCCATCGCCAAGCGGTTCGCGCGCGAGGGTTTCGAGGCGGTGATCGTCCGCCGCAACGCCGACCAGCTCGAGCCCCTGGCCGAGGCCATCCGTGCCGAGGGCGGTCGGGCCCATCCCTTCGGCGTGGACGCCCGCAACGAGGAGCAGATGGTCGCGCTCTTCGACGCCGTGGAGGAGAAGATCGCGCCGATCGAGGCCTGCGTCTTCAACATCGGGGCGAACGTCAATTTCCCGATCGCCGAGACGACGAGCCGCGTCTTCTTCAAGGTCTGGGAGATGGCCTGCTTCTCCGGCTTCCTGGCCGGGCGCGAGGCCGCCAGGCGCATGGCGCCGCGGGGGCGGGGTACGATCATCTTCACCGGCGCCACCGCCTCGATCCGGGGGCGGGAAGGGTTCGCCGCCTTCGCCTCGGCCAAGCACGGCCTGCGCGCGCTGAGCCAGAGCATGGCGCGCGAGCTGGGGCCTCAGGGGCTGCACGTGACCCACACCATCATCGACGGGGCGATCGACACCGCCTGGATCGCCGAGAACTTCCCCGCCCGCTATGCGCTCAAGGACCAGGACGGCATCCTCAACCCCGACCACATCGCCGACGCCTACTGGATGCTGCACGCCCAGCCGCGCGACGCCTGGACCCACGAGCTGGACCTGCGGCCCTGGATGGAGAGCTTCTGATGGCCAAGGTGCTGGAGTTCCTCTTCGACGTCGGCAGCCCGGCCAGCTACGTCGCCTACAAGCGTCTGCCCGAGATCGCCGCGCGGACGGGCGCCACCGTTGACTACAAGCCCTTCCTACTGGGCGGGGTGTTCAAGGCGACCGGCAACCATTCGCCGGCCGAGGTCCCGGCCAAGGGCGCCTGGACCAGCGTCGACCTGGCCCGCTTCGCCCAGCGCCACGGCGTGCCGTTCCAGCGCAATCCGTTCTTCCCGATCAACACCCTGCATCTGATGCGCGGCGCGGCCGGGCTTCAGGACGATCCGCGGTTCATGGCCTATCTGGACGCCGTCTTCGAGGCCATGTGGCGCGACCCGAGGAACCTGGGCGATCCGGCTGAAATGGCGCCGGTTCTGGCCCGCGCCGGTGTCGGCGGCGACGAGTTCCGCGCCCTGATCGAGCGCGACGACGTCAAGGCCCGTCTCAAGGCCACGACCGAGGACGCCGTGGCCCGCGGCGCGTTCGGCGCCCCGACCTTCTTCGTCGGCGGCGAGATGTTCTTCGGCCAGGACCGGCTGGACTGGGTGGAAGAGGCGCTGGCCGCGTGACCCCGACGGGGCCACATTGAGCCCATGTCCCTGATCCGCGCCCTCGACCACGTCAACATCCGCACGGCGGACCTCGCGGCCACCAAGGCCCTGTTCGTCGACGTCCTGGGTCTGGCCGAGGGCTGGCGGCCGCCGTTCCCGTTCCCCGGCGCCTGGCTCTACGCCGGCGACAAGGATGTGGTGCATCTGGTGCAGGTCGACCGCCCGGCCGCCGCCTCGGACGGCTCCAGCCTGGACCACTTCGCCTTCGACATCGCCGACTACGACGAGGCCCTGGCCCGCGTGGAGAAGACCGGGCTCCAGCACCGCGCAACCACCACCCCCGGAACCTCGGTGAGACAGATCTTCGTCCGCGACCCCAACGGCGTGACCATCGAGCTCAACTGGAAGGGCGACCGGCCGCGAGGGTAGGGGCGAGTGCCCAAACCCACGATCGCTAGCTCACGCGGATCACGACCTTGCCCATATGTCCGCCGCGTTCGAGGTGGCTGAAGGCGTCGTGAGCCTCGCCGAAGGCGAAGACCCGGTCGATGACCGGCTTCAAGCCGGTGGCCGCGACGACGCGGGTGAGCTCCAGCAGCCCAGCGCGGTCACCGACGGTGATATTGCGAAAGCTCGCGCCGCTCATTTTGAGCTGGAAGAAGTCGATGCCAGGGTTCTCGGTGCTGAGGAAGCCGATGGACGCGATCTCGCCGCCCAGCGCGACCGCGCGGAGGGACTGGGCGATGGTGCCGGGTCCGCCAACTTCGACAACCCGGTCCACGCCCCTGCCGCCGGACAGCGCGCGGACCGCCTTTCCCCATTCCGGGTCATCCGCGTAGTTCACAACCTCCGCCGCCCCTAAAGCCCTCAGTTGGTCGGCCTTGGCGGCGCTGGAGGTCGTGGCAATGACCGTGGCTCCGGTGGCGCGAGCAAGTTGTAGGGCGAAGATCGAGACGCCGCCGCTGCCCTGTACGAGCACCGTATGCCCGGCGCGTATCGGCGCGGGCCCCGTCAGGGCCGTCCAGGCGGTGAGGCCGGCGCATGGCAACGTGCAGGCCTCCTCGTAGGACAGGCCCTCGGGCAGGCGGACCACGGCCTCCTGGCTGATCGCCTTGAATTCGCATAGCCAGCCGTCGCTCTCGGCCCCGTAGCTGTCGCTGGCGATCGTCGACGGCATCTCCCCGCCGAACCACCGCGGGTGGAAGGCGCCCAGCACGCGGTCGCCGACCTTGAAGGCCTGGACGCCCTCGCCCAACGCTACGATCTCGCCGGCGGCGTCGCTGACCGGGATCAGGCCGGGAACGCACTTGCGCGGGTAACGCCCCCGCAGCATGGCGATGTCGCGGAAATTGAGTGAGACCGCATGTACGCGCACCAGCACCTCGCCGCGCTGCGGCGCCGGGTCGGCCTCCTCCCGCAAGCGAAGCTCTTCCAGACTGTCAAAGCTATCGAAGCGATACGCTCTCATTGCTGACCTTCGACCCTGACCTCTGCCGACGTCCCGTCGTCGGGCCGTCATGCGCCAAGCGTTCCGGCCTGTCGATGTCGACGATAGCCCTGACGCGATCTCGCCCGGCGGCCAGGCTGGCATTCACCCCTCCATACCGCCAGGTCCGTTCCTGACGCGCTGCCATGTCCATTCCCGACGTGGAAGCCCCGCTCCACGACATCGATCCCTCCGCCTGAGCAGCGCGAGGCGCCCCGCCCGCTAGCGCGGCTTCCCGAACTTCAGCACGAACTGGTCCGTCTTCCCGCGGATCGACTTGTCGAACACCGTGGCGGTCAGCGGGTCCTTCGGGTTGGCCAGCAGCCTGCTCTCGCCCTCGAACCGGAAGCCCGCGGCCGTCACCTGCTGCTTCACCGTTGCGACGTCGATCCGGTGCAGGGTGTCGGTCTCCTTCATGCCCGTGCCTGGCCGGCCGCGATGGTCGACGATCACGAACAGGCCCCCAGGCTTCAGCGCCTTATAGACGGCGGCGTTCAGGACGGCCGGGTCGACCTTGCCCATGAAGGGGTCCGGATAGTCGTGGTAGTTCTGCGACGTGAAGACCAGGTCGAGCGGCTCCGGCGCGCTGAACGCCCGCGCGGGCTGGGTCATGACGCGGACGTTGGTGAAGGGCGCCGCGGCGGCCATCTTGCGCATCACGTCGGAGTCCGGCTTGGAGACCTTGTCGTACTCGTCCGGCCAGACGGCGTAGACCCTGCCCGACGGCCCGACCGCGAGGCTGAAGAGCCGGGTGAAATAGCCGCCGCCGGGGATCAGGTCATAGACCTTCTGACCCGGCTTCACCTCGGCGAAGGCGACCAACTCCGGCCCCTTGCGGCGGGCGTCGTTCTTGACGTCGGCGGCGCGGGCCGGATTGCCCACGACGGCCGAGGGCAGGGCGGCGCCGGCGCCCGTCGGCGCGGCGAGGACGGCGGCCAGCAGGGCGGCGAGGAGGGGGCGTTTCATGGGCGTTCCCGGTTGGATCGGCGACCAGCCGAGCCTAAGCCGAACCCTCCCCGCAGGGACACACTTGAGACAAGCGGCGCGAAACCCTATCTGGGCGGTTGTGTTCGGGGCATGAGCTTGCGCTAGACCCGGCGTCCTTCCCGCTCAAGCTGACATATGTGGGGCGATGGGACGCAGTGTCGCGCATGGTTCTTGCGGCGCTTGAAAGGCGTTCGAAACCGTCCACATAAATCATCGAGCCAACGCCGAGGTCCGGCGACGGGTCGTCCGACTCAAGCGCATCGTTTGAGTGACCGCGATCCGATAGGCGAGGTCTGAGACAAAACAGGCCCGCCAGGAGTTAGAGCAATATGTCAGAGATCAAGATCCTCCCGATCCTGCCTTTGCGGGATATCGTGGTCTTCCCCCATCAGCCGGTTCCGCTGTTTGTCGGCCGGGAGAAGTCCGTTCGCGCCCTTGAGGAAGCCATGCGCGCCGAGGGCAAGCAGATCCTGCTGGCGACGCAGAAGGACAAGGACGACGACGACCCGTCGCCGAACGCCATCTATGACGTCGGCGTGGTCGCCACCATCCTGCAGCTGCTGAAGCTGCCCGACGGCACCGTGAAGGTGCTGGTCGAGGGCAAGGCGCGCGCGGGCGTCACCCGGTTCACGACGACGGGCGACTACTACGAAGCCGAGATCGCCATGGTCCAGGAAGACGGCGCGGGTTCGCCCGAGGCCGAGGCCCTGAGCCGCGCGGTCGTCGAGCAGTTCGAGAACTACGTCAAACTGAACAAGAAGGTGCCGCCCGAGGCGCTGGCCGCGATCCCGCAGATCGACAACCCCAGCGAGCTCGCCGACCGCATCGCCGGCCACCTGTCGGTGAAGATCGCCGAGAAGCAGCAGCTTCTGGAAGTCTTCAACGTCGTGAAGCGCCTGGAGAAGGTCTACGCCCTGATGGAGGGCGAGATCTCGGTCATGCAGACCGAGAAGAAGATCCGGAACCGCGTGAAGCGGCAGATGGAGAAGACCCAGCGCGAGTACTATCTGAACGAGCAGATGAAGGCGATCCAGCGCGAGCTGGGCGAGCAGGACGACCACCGCGACGAGCTGCTCGAGCTCGAGAAGAAGATCAAGAAGACCAAGCTTTCCAAGGAAGCCCGCACCAAGGCCGAGGCGGAGCTGAAGAAGCTGCGCAACATGAGCCCGATGTCGGCCGAGAGCACGGTCGTCCGGAATTACCTGGACTGGCTGCTGTCGATCCCGTGGGGTAAGGCCAAGCAGAAGCCCATCGACCTGCAGAAGGCCGAGGACATCCTCAACGAGGACCACTACGGCCTCGACAAGGTCAAGGAACGGATCCTGGAGTACCTGGCGGTGCAGAGCCGCGTGGGCACGCTGAAGGGCCCGATCCTGTGCCTGGTCGGCCCTCCCGGCGTCGGCAAGACGTCCCTGGGCCGCTCGATCTCCAAGGCCACCGGCCGCGAGTTCGTGCGGGTCTCCCTGGGCGGCGTGCGCGACGAGGCCGAGATCCGCGGCCACCGCCGCACCTACATCGGCTCCATGCCGGGCAAGATCATCCAGTCGATGAAGAAGGCCAAGTCGACCAACGCCTTCTTCCTGCTGGATGAGATCGACAAGATGGGGTCCGACTATCGCGGCGACCCGTCCTCGGCCCTGCTCGAGGTGCTGGACCCGGCGCAGAACTCGACCTTCGGCGACCACTACCTGGAAGTCGACTACGACCTGTCGCCGGTGATGTTCGTCACCACGGCCAACTCGCTCAACATGCCCCAGCCGCTGCTGGACCGCATGGAGATCATCCGGATCCCCGGCTACACCGAGGACGAGAAGGTCGAGATCGCCAAGCGGCACATCCTGCCGAAGCTGACCAAGGACCACGGCCTGACGCCGGAAGAGTTCGTGGTGCCGGAAGACGCCATCCGCGGCCTCATCCGCTACTACACCCGTGAAGCCGGGGTCCGGAGCCTGGAGCGCGAACTGGGCAACCTGGCGCGCAAGACCGTGCGTGACCTGGGCCGCGAGAAGCTCATCTCGATCACGATCGACGATGCGCGGCTCGAGAAGTACGCCGGGGTCAAGAAGTACCGCTACGGCGAGACGGACGCGGAGGACGCGGTCGGCATCATCACCGGCCTGGCCTACACCGACTTCGGCGGCGATATCCTGACCATCGAGGCGGTCAAGATGCCCGGCAAGGGCCGCATGTCCATCACGGGCAACCTGAAGGACGTGATGAAGGAATCGATCGCGGCGGCGAACAGCTATGTCCGCAGCCGGGCCACGAAGTTCGGCATCGAACCGCCTTCCTTCGAGCGGACCGACGTCCACATCCACGTGCCGGACGGCGCCACGCCCAAGGACGGCCCGTCCGCCGGCGCGGCCATGGCCACCGCCATCGTCTCCGTCCTGACGGGCATCCCGATCCGGGCGGACATCGCCATGACCGGCGAAGTCACGCTGCGGGGCCGGGTGACCGCCATCGGCGGCCTGAAGGAGAAGCTGCTCGCGGCCCTGCGCTCCGGCGTGAAGACCGTGCTGATCCCGCAGGAGAACGAGAAGGACCTCGCCGACATCCCGGAGAACGTGAAGTCGGCGCTGGAGATCATCCCGGTCAACACCATGGATGAAGTCCTGGCCAAGGCCCTGACCCGTCAGCCGGTGGCGATCGAGTGGACCGAACCGGTTCCGGTCGCCGTCGCCGTTCCTGACGACGACGCGGCCGACGCCATCGGCATCCACTAGTTCGAAAACATGGTATCGCCGCCGGCCTGGCGTCGGCGGCGATCAAATTCTGTGACAAGGCGCGGCGCGGGAGCGATTCCCGCGCCGCTGCCGTTTGACGGCCACGCTTTGTCATGCCTGAATTCGAGCAAGGCGTAGGCGGGCGCGGCCCAAGATCCTCCACGCCAAAAATGAAAATTGGGCTGGGAGAAAACACATATGACGAAGGCCGAACTCGTCTCGGCGATCGCCGACAGGGCGGGCTTGAACAAGGCGCAGGCTAAGGAAGCCCTCGACGCCTTCATGGAGTCCGTCTCGCACTCGCTGAAGGCGGGCAATGAGGTCCGTCTCGTGGGATTTGGAAGCTTCGTGCCCGTGAAGCGCGCCGCCGGCATCGCGCGCAATCCGCGGACCGGAGAGAAGGTGAAGCGCCCGGCGACGCAGACCTGCCGCTTCCGCGTCGGCGACTCGCTGAAGAGCACTCTGAACAGCTAGAACGATCGGGGGGACCTGGAAGGGGCGGCCGTCTGACGCGGCCGCTCTTTTCGTTTGGCCCGGGCGCCGGCGCGCGCTAGGAAGCCTGCCTCTTCGGGGAGTAGCCGTCCGCAAGACAGCGGAGCCCGCGTCAACAGACTTGGCCTTTCGGGCCATGGCGCGTGCGGCGGACCGTCCAGGTCCGGATTGGCGAGACCGGCGATGCGGCCTCCATAGCCCACGGGCGCGGCGGAGGATCTGCGTCGTCGTGTCGAACGCCGCGTCCCGAGTGTGCGCCCTTGGAACCCTTCTTCATCTCCGCCGGCCTCGTGGCCATCGCCGAGATCGGCGACAAGACCCAACTGCTGGCCATCGTCCTGGCCGCCCGGTTCCGCCGCCCTGTCCCGATCATCCTCGGCATCTTGGCCGCGACGCTGGCGAACCATGGCCTGGCCGCCACCTTGGGCTTCGTGGTCGCGGAGTACCTCACCGGGCCCGCGTTTCAGATCCTGGTCGGCGTCGGCTTCGTCGCCATGGCCGCCTGGGCGCTCATTCCCGACAAGGACGACGAAGAAGCCGGCAATCGCACGGCCGGCGGCGTGTTCCTGACGACCCTCGTCGCGTTCTTCCTGGTGGAGATCGGCGACAAGACCCAGATCGCGACAACTTTGCTCGCGGCCCGCTTCCATGACATCTTCGTCGTGGCCGCCGGCACCACCCTGGGCATGATGCTGGCCAATGTGCCCGCCGTGTTCCTGGGCGAGGCGGCCACCAGGATCGTGCCCCTGCGCTACGTCCGGATCGCAGCCGCCGTCGTGTTCGCGCTGATCGGCGTGTGGGTGCTCGCAGCCGCGCTTCTTAAGCCGGGATTCCACGTCTAAGGTCCCGCCGGGTTTGGAGAATCCGATGACTGCGACCACGGCCCGCGACGGCGATACGGCCTTCCTTGGCCACCCGAAGGGGCTGGGCTTCCTGGCCTTCACGGAGGCCTGGGAGCGGTTCTCCTACTACGGCATGCAGTCGCTGCTGGTGCTCTACATGACCAAGATGCTGCTGCTGGCGCCGCACGTGGAGCAGATCGTCGGCTTCGCCGCCTTCGAGCGCGTCATCCAGTTCGTCTACCACCCGGGCGCCTCGACGCAGGCGATCTCGTCGGCGATCTTCGGGCTGTACTCGAGCCTGGTCTACCTGACCCCGATCCTGGGCGGCATCCTGGCCGACCAGCTGTTGGGCAAGACGCGGACGATCATCCTGGGCGGCCTGCTGATGGCGGCGGGCCACTTCCTGATGGCCTTCGACAGCAGTTTTCTACTGGCGCTGCTATGCTTGGTGCTGGGGACCGGCTGCTTCAAGGGCAACATCGCCGGCCAGGTGGGGTCGCTCTACGGCGACAGCGACCTGCGCCGGGCCGACGCGTTCCAGATCTTCTACCTGGGCATCAACGCCGGCGTGATCGCCGCGCCGCTGATCGCCGGCACCCTGGGCGAGAAGGTCGGCTGGCACTACGGTTTCGGCGTCGCCGGGATCGGCATGCTGATCGCCCTGGTCATCTACATGATCGGCCGCCGCCACCTGCCGCCCGATCCGCCGCTGCGAGGCAAGGCGAAGGTCGCCAAGCCGAAGCTGCAGCCGGGGGAGGGCCGCACGGTCGCCCTGCTGATCCTGCTGCTGCCGGTGCTGTCGGCCTCGGTGCTGGCCAACCAGCAGATCTTCAACGCCTATCTGGTCTGGGCCGACCGCAGCGTCGACCTGACCTTCGGCGGCGACAAGGTTCCAACCACCTGGCTGATCACCCTCGACAGCGTGATGTCGGTCTCGTTCCTGGCCGGCATGGTCGTCTTCTGGCGGCTGTGGGCCAAACGCTTCAAGGAACCTGACGAGATCGGCAAGCTGACCATCGGGGCCTTCGTCTCGGTGACCGGCGTCCTGTCGCTGGCCGCCGGCGCGATCATCGCCGAGCAGACAGGGACCAAGGTCTCCATCTGGTGGTGCGTGCTGTTCCACATCCTGAACAGCATCGCCTTCGCCAACATGCTGCCCGTCTCGCTGGCGCTCTACGCCCGCGCTGCCCCGGCGGCCATGGGCGGCACGATCATCGGGATCTATTACCTGCACCTGTTCGCCGGGAACCAGACGGTCGGCATCCTGGGCACCCTCCTGGAGAAGATGCCCGCCAGCCAGTTCTGGCTGATGCACGCGGCCATCGCTGCCGGGGCAGGCGTGGTCTTCCTCATCGTCGGCCGGTTCTTCGCCAAGTGGCTCAGCCACGAGAACACCAGCGAGGCGCGGGGACGGGCGGTCTAGGCTTGGCCACAGAACTTGATCTAGAAGCGTCCTGCGGGCGGCTAGCTCAGTTGGTTAGAGCACCTCGTTTACACCGAGGGGGTCGGGGGTTCGAGCCCCTCGCCGCCCACCAGCCTTCGCGCCACGAGCGCTACGGCCGGCGCCTGGGAGAAGGATATGAAGCCATGGCTCGCGGTTCTCGTGGGCGCGATGTTCGCATCGGCGGCCATGGCTGAACCCGCCACCGTCCAGGACTACATGAGCCAGCCCCAGGCGAAGGCGGATGCGCACATCGCCTACGGCCCCGCGCCGGCCCAGGCGGTCGAGCTGTTCCTGCCGAAGAGCGCGGGGCCGCATCCCGTCGTCGTGCTGATCCATGGCGGCTGTTATCTCGCGGAGTATCAGGGCCTGCCGCAGACCAGCGGCATGGCGGCCGACCTGGCGCGGCGTGGCTATGCCGTCTGGAACGTCGAGTACCGCAAGCTGGGCGAGCCCGGTGCGGGGTATCCGGGCACGTTCCTGGACGTGGCCGATGCCGTCGATCGCATCCGCGCCGAGGCTCCGAGGTACGGGCTGGACACGAAGCGGGTGCTCGCCGTGGGCCATTCCGCCGGCGGGCACCTGGCGCTCTGGGCGGCTTCGCGGGCCCGGCTGCCGAAGACGAGCCCGCTATGGCGGGGCGATCCGCTGAGGATCCGAACCGTGGTCAGCCTGGGCGGCATCGGCGATCTGGAGGGCCAGGGCGACATCTTCGCCGGGGCCTGCGGGCCGGAGCCGATCCCCAGGATCATCGGCCTGGCCGACCGCGCCGACGCCTACGCCGACACCTCGCCCGCCGAGCTGCTGCCCAGCGGCGCCCGCGTGGTGATGATCTCGGGCGTCCTGGACCATGTGATGCCCCCGGCGACGGGAAAGGCCTACACGGCCCGCGTCCGAAAGGCGGGTGACCAGGCCGAGGCCATCGCGATCCCGGGCGCGACCCACTACGACGTGGTGATCCCGACGACGGAGGCCTGGAAGACCGTCGTCGCGCCAGCGATCGAGCGCGAAGCCGCCAGGCTGCGCTGATGCGCTACCGCCCGCTCGGACGCACCGGCCTGACCGTCTCCGAACTCGGCTTCGGATGCGCCAGCTGGTGGGGCAAGCCGCGGTTCGACGAGCGCACGGCCGTCGGCCTGGTCCATGAGGCGATCGATAGGGGCGTGACCCTGTTCGACACCGGCGCCAGCTACTCGGCGGGCGAGGCGGAACCGCGGTTGGGACGGGCGTTGAGAGGCGGTGACAGGTCGCGCCTGGTCATCGCCACCAAGGCCGGCACCTACCACGCCGGCGGCGGCCGGATCGCGCGGGACATGTCGCCGGCGGCCATCGCGGCCAGCGCCGAGCGAAGCCTCGGGAACCTCGGCCTCGAGACCCTGGGCCTGTTGCAACTCCACGGCCCGTCGGTCCACGAGCTGGACGCGGCGATGGAGACCCTGGCGGCGCTCAAGGCCCGGGGCCTGGTCAGGGCCGTCGGCCTGAACAGCTTCGATCCGGCCGTCATCGACCATGCCATCGGCCTGCCGGGCGTCGACGTCGTGATGGTGGACTACAACGTCCTGCGGCCGGAGCGGGAGCCGCTGATCGCGCGGGCCGCGGCGGCGGGGAAGGGCGTGCTGGCCGGGATGCCGCTGGCCATGGGTCATACCCGACCGCTGGTGGAACGCCTGCGCGGCCCGCAGGACCTCTGGTACGCCGCCCGCGCCCTCGCCAAGCACCGCGGAGAGCTTCGCCGCGGCGCGCGCTTCCGCTTCCTGCATCGCCTGCCGGAGGTGACCGGGTCGCAGGCCGCGCTCGCCTACGTCCTGGCCAACCCCCGCCTCAGCGCCGCCGTCTTCGGGGCGACCCGCCCGGAGCACCTGCGCGAGAACCTGGCGGCCTCCGGGCTGGCGCTGCCGAGCGGGGTGCTCGCCCGCATCCATGCCGCACAGAAGGGTGTCCCCTGACGTCACGTGAGGACTTCCGCCAGCCGTATGCGGGAGTCATGTTGCTCGCCAGAACAACGATAACCTACGGGCAGGAGCACCATGGCCGACGTTCCCGAGAACCTCGAGGATGTGCTGAAGGACGCCCATCTGCCGGCGCTGCTGACGGCGCTGGTGCATATGACCGGCGAGACCGGCTGGCTGCGGCCAGAGTGGACGCCGGTCTACAATTCGATGGACCGCAACGACATCGGCATCCCTGCGGAGCGGCAGGAGGAGGCCCGCAAGGCCGCCGCCGAGGCGATCCGCGCCTACCTGGGCGGCAAGCCGCTGCAGATGGCCAGCACCGATACGGCCACCCTGCGCCGCCAGATGGACTTCGTCGCCGGCGCGCCGATCCCCGAGCAGTACGTGGACTTCCTGGTCGACGAGCTGACCCTGGCCGGCAAGAGCACCAAGGACCCGCAGTTCGAGCAGCCGCAGCTCCAGGCCGCCGCCCGCAGGCTGAAGGTGCTGGTGATTGGCGCGGGCATGACCGGCCTGCTCGCCGGCATAAGGCTCAGCCAGGCCGGCGTGCCGTTCGAAATCGTCGACAAGAACGCCGACGTGGGCGGGACCTGGTTCGAGAACACCTATCCCGGCTGCCGGGTCGACAACTCGAACCACATGTACAGCTACTCGTTCGAGCCCAACCACGCCTGGCCGCAGCACTTCTCGCCCCAACCGGTCCTGCTGGAGTACTTCCGCGGCATCGCGGCGAAGTATGACCTGCGCAAGCGCATCCGCTTCGAGACCCTGGTCGAGACCGTGGCCTGGGACGAGGGCCGCGCCTTGTGGCGCGCGACGCTCAAGGGCAAGGACGGCCGAACCGAGGTGATTGAGGCCAACGCCGTGATCACCGCCGTCGGCCAGCTCAACCGGCCGCGGATGCCCGACATCGAGGGTGTGGGCAGTTTCGAGGGCCCGGCCTTCCACTCCGCCGAATGGCGGCACGACGTGGACCTGAAAGGCAAGCGGGTCGGCGTGATCGGGACCGGGGCCTCGGCCTACCAGTTCGTGCCGGAGATCGCGCCGGAGGTGGCGCAGATGACCGTGTTCCAGCGCTCGCCGCCCTGGGGTCTGCCGGTCCCGCACTACCACGACAGCGTGCCCGAAAACATGAAGTGGGTGCTGGAGCACGTGCCCTACTTCGACAAGTGGTATCGGTTCTACCTGTTCTGGAGCACGACCGAAGGCTTCCTGCCGATGGTGAAGTCCGATCCGAGCTGGAACGGCGGCCCCGACGCCGTGGGCCCGGAAAACGCCATGCTCCGCGACATGGTGATCGAATCGTACCGGGCGCAGATGACCGTGCGGCCCGAACTGCTGGACAAGGTGACGCCCAAATACCCAATCGGCGGCAAGCGCGCGGTGCTGGACAACGGCGTGTGGCTGGCCGCCCTGCAGCGCGACAACGTCGAGCTTGTCACGGAGAAGATCGCGCGGATCACGCCCAAGGGCATCGTCACGGCCGACGGCGTGGAGCACGAATACGACGTGCTGATCTACAGCACCGGCTTCCAGGCCTCGAACTTCCTGTCGTACCTGAAGGTGAAGGGCCGGGGCGGGCGCGACCTGCACGAGACCTGGGGCGGCGACGCCAAGGCCTATCTGGGCATGACCGTGCCGGGCTTCCCGAACTTCTTCATCACCTACGGCCCGAACACCAACATCGTGGTCAACGGCTCGATCATCTTCTTCTCCGAGTGCTCGGTCCGCTACATCGTGGGCTGCCTGAAGCTGCTGGCGGACACCGGCGCGCGCGCCTTGGAGGTGAAGACGGCGGTGCATGACGACTTCAACCGCCGGGTGGACGAGGCGAACGCCGGTTGGGCCTGGGGCTCGCCCAAGGTTTCGAGCTGGTACAAGAACAGCTTCGGCCGGGTCAGCCAGAACTGGCCCTTCGGCCTGATCGACTACTGGCGCGCCACCCTGGCCCCGAATCCGGACGACTTCGTCCTGGAGAAGACGCCGGAGCCGGTGGCCTAAGCGTCAACGGCGGTGAGGGCGAGCAGGGCGAACGACGCCAGCCAGTGCTCGCCCATGTAGTCGCCGGCCACGTGCGGCAGGCTGGCGGCGAGGTGGCGCGCGGCGGCGTCCTCCATCGCCGGCCGGGCCGGATCGTCGGAGGGCAGGGCCGCGGCGAGTGCGCGCCAGCACCAGGCGCGCGACAGGTTCAGGCCGTCCAGGTGGGCGATCTTGCCGTCGGTGCGGTCGGTGACGAGGGCCGGCGCGAACAGGGTCGCGGGCCGGGCCTCGTCGGCGTGCGGCAGGTAGTCGGCGAACCAGGTCTGGAAGGTGTTGTCGGGCAGGAGGCGCCGCAGGCATTCGGCCGTCATCAGGGTCGGGGAGAGGAAGTCGTCGCCGGACGGCTCCCAGGCCTGGGCGTGGCGGTCGGCGAGATACCAGTCACGGGCCTTGGCCTCGAACAGCGCCAGCAGGTCGCCGTCGCTGGTGGCGGCCGCATAGTCGCTGGCCAGCGCCAGGGCGAAGGCGGTCGAGGAGTGTACCCCGGTGCGGACCGGGTAGGCGGCGATGGGCAGGAAGTCGCGGAACCGCTGGGCGAAGGCTTGGGCCAGGGGCCGGTGCGTCGTCGCCCAGGGCGTCTCGTGGAGCAGGAGCTCGGCCTGGAGCTTCAGCAGCCAGGCCCAGCCGTAGGGGCGCTCGAAGCCCCGGGCGGACGGGCGCAGGAGGTAGGCGACCTCGGCGGCGACCTTGGCGTGGGTGAAGGCGTCGTCGAACAGGTCGCGGATGGCGGGCGCCTCCGGGATCTGCGGGCAAAGGCGCAGGACGGTGGCCAGGGTCCAGTAGCCGTGGACGCAGGAGTGCCAGTCGAAGCTGCCGAAGAAGATCGGGTGCAGGTCACGAGGACCCTTCACGTCCTCAGGGCCGGCGAGGACGTGGTCCATCTTGTTCGGGTATTCGCGGGCGACGTGGCCCAGCGCGAGGCGCGCGAACTGCGACGCCAGCTCCGGCGCGAGGCGGCTAACGGAAGGCGAGGACATACATCAGCACCACGTTGGCGATCAGCAGCGGAAGCGCCGTCGGGATCTGCGCCTTGATCACGGCATAACGATCCGGCAGCTCCAGCAGAGCCGCCGGCACGAGATTAAAGTTGGCGGCCAGCGGGGTCATCAGCGTCCCGCAGAAGCCCGAGAGCATGCCGATCGACGCCACCACGGCCGGGTCGCCGCCGAACTTGTGGATCAGGATCGGCAGGCCGATGCCGGCGGTCATCACCGGGAAGGCGGCGAAGGCGTTGCCCATGATCATCGTGAACCCGGCCATGCCCAGGCAGTAGACGGCCACCGCCGTCAACCGGGCGTCCATGGGGATCCAGGTGGTGACCAGGTCGCCGATCACCTGGCCGACGCCGGCCAGGGCGAAGATTGCGCCCAGCGCCGCCAGCATCTGCGGCAGCAAGGCGGCCCAGCCCACCGTGTCCATCAGCCGGCGGCCTTCCTGCAGCGGGCTGATCAGCGGCTGGCGAAGCAGGATCAACGCCACGCCGACCGCGATGACCGCGGCGAGAGCCAGGGAGAGCGGCGTCGCCTGCTTGGGATCGAGCAGGGGCGTCCCGCCGAACTCCAGCGGCTTCAGGACCAGCACGCCGAACGCCACCACGACGGGCAGGGTGAGGGCGGGGATGAAGAGCTTTTCGCCGAACCGCTCGGCCAGGACCTTGCGTTCCTCCAGCGAGGTGGTGGCGGGCTGGCCGCGGCCGAGCAGGCCGAAGCCGGCGATGGCGGCCAGGCCCAGCACCAGGATGCCATTGCCGAGGTCGCCCAGATGGTCGCCGGCCAGGTAGCTCACCGCGACCAGGCCCCAGAAGACCGCATTGCCGAAGCGCTTCCTGTTGTTGGCGTCCATGGCGCTCAGCACCGCGAAGGCGCCGAACACCAGGCCGGACAGGATGTAGACGGCGGAGAGCTTGATCATGCGCTTGGCCCTTGCCGCAGCTTGCGGTCGAAGAGCAGCAGCCGGCCGGCGTGCAGGACGAACGCCACCAGCGCCGTGGGGATGGCCCACATCGAAAGATGGAGCGGCTCGATCACGATGCCGCTGGTGGCCAGGAAGCCCACCATCAGCAGAATCGAGCCGATGGCGATGAAGATGTCTTCGCCAAAGAACAGGCCGATGTTGTCGGTGGCCGACGCCATGGCCCGGGTGTCCTGCCGGGTCTGGTCGCTGAGCTCGCCGGTGCGCGCCTCCACGGCGCCCTCGGCCATCGGGGCGACCATGGGGCGGACGCTCTGGGCGTGGCCGGCGATCGAGGTCAGGCCCAGCGCCGAGGTGATCTGCCGGAAGGCCAGGTAGCCGATCAGGAAGGGGCCGACCGACACGCCCTTGAACCGGGCGATCAGCGACCGCGCGCGCTCCTGCAGCCCGGCGCGCTCGACCACCCCGATCACCGGCAGGACCAGGTAGGCGGCGGTGACGAAGCGGTTCTCGTTGAAGGCCCTGCCGAAGGCTTCCAGCACCTCGACGGGCGAGAGGCCGGCGGCCAGGCCGGTGACGAAGGCGGCGATGGTCACGACCAGCAGCGGGTTCAGCCGCACGGCGAAGCCGACCACCACGGTGGCCACGCCCAGAAGCGTCAGCATGCCGGTCCCTCAAGCGATTCCGCGGCCATTGGAGCGGCTGGCGGCGGCTTGGGCAACGGCCTAGAATCCGGGGTCATGAGCCAGCCCCGCGATCCGGACCGGGACCACGACGAGGTCGATGAGGCGGGCGAGGAATCCTTCCCCGCCAGCGACCCGCCACCCTGGACCCCGCCCGGCCGCAAGGGCCCCCTGGACGGCTGACGACCTCGCCGGCCGACTCGTTCTGAGCCGCGAAGGCCCGAAGGCGGGCGGCGAGAGATCCAGTTCCTGGCGGACCTCGGCGCTGAGCCATTGGCGAAGCCGGCGAACTTCCGCCCAATACTCCATCCTGAAGTCGGCAGACGATGAGCGCGACGGTGTTGGCGCTCTGCCTTCGCTACCGCTAGGTTCGAACGAAAGACATCCGGGGGACCGTCGATGAACAGGCTCTGGGGCGCGGCGCTCGCGTTCGTATTGGCGGTCGTCGCCGGCGCCGCCGCCGTGGCGCAGGTTCCGGCCCAGCCGCCCGCCGACCCGGGCCCGCCGCTCAGCGGCTATCCTCGCAACGCCCTGCGAGCGCCGACGCCTGCGGAACTAAAGACTGCCACCTACGTCCGGGATGTCATCTACGGCCACCGCGACGGCATGGCGCTGACCTACGACGTCTTCAAGCCGGTGAAGAGGGCCAATGGCGCGCTTGTGGTCAACATGGTGTCGGCCGGCTGGAGATCGTCATGGGCCCCGCCGGAAGAACGCCAGGCCCGCTATCAGGCGCTGATCGACAAGGGCTTCACCGTGGTCGCGCTTTACCACGCGTCTGCGCCGCGTTTCCAGGTTCCGGACGCGGTCTCAGACGTCCGGCTCGGGATGCGCCACATCAAGCTGCACGCCGCTGACTACGGCGCCGATCCCGCGCGGATCGGCGCGTGGGGCGCGAGCGCAGGAGGCCATCTCGCTCTCGTCGCCGGCGTGATGGCCGATGACGGGGACCCCACGGCCGCCAACCCGCTGGAGCGTTCGGGCAACCGTATAGCAGCCGTCGTCGCCTACTTCCCGCCCACCGACCTGGCGGCCCTCCTCCAGGGCCGCCCGAAGGGCGGCGCCATCGCGTTCGACGACAAGCTCCTTCCGTCCGTCTCGCCGATCCTCAGCGTCGATGCGCGCGATCCGCCGACGCTGATCCTGCATGGCGACGCCGACAAGGGCGTGCCGCCCTCACAGGCCGAAGCCATGCACGCGGCCCTCGACAAGGCCGGCGTGGAAAACAAGCTGAAGATGTACCCGGGCGCCGACCACGACTTCTACGTCAAGGGCGACCCGGCCAAGACCGACGCGTACGCCACCGACGCCATGAATGCGATGGTCGGCTGGTTCGAAGGCCACCTGAAGAAGTAGTCCCTCGGCGCCGCTGACCTGAGGTTCGTCATCCTGGCCGGCGGCGGTTAGCGGCGCGTCAGCCAGGCGTCGGCCAGGGCCAGGAAGCCGGCCACCGGGACCACCTCGGCGCGGGCTTGGGGGTCGAGGCCTGCGGCGGCGATCAGGTCCTCGCCGCCCAGCACCTTCAGGCTGGAGCGCAGCATCTTGCGGCGCTGCCCGAAGGCGGCGGCGGTGATCCTCTGCAGGGCGTCGAGACGTTCGGGGCTGGGCCGGTTGGCGAGCGGCTCCAGCCGTACGACGGCGGAATCCACCTTGGGCGGTGGGGTGAAGGCGCGCGCCGGGGCGTCCATCACCCGTTGGGCCCGGCAGGTGGCCTGGACGATGACGCCCAGCCGGCCGTAGGCGTCCTCGCCGGGTCCCTCGGTGATCCGGTCGGCGACCTCGCGCTGGAACATCAGGGTCAGTGACCTCGGCGTCCACGGGCCGGTCAGCCACTTGATCAGCAGCGGCGTGCCGACGTTGTAGGGAAGATTGGAGACAAGATGCGCGGGCTGGTCCCCGGCGATGGCGGCCTCGTCGGCCTTCAGCGCGTCGCCGAACACCAGGGTCAGGCGGTCGCTGGCGTCGGCCACCTCCTGGAGCAGGGGGGCGAACCGCTCGTCCTTCTCGATCGCCGTCACGCGCGCGCCGGTCTCGAGCAGGGCGCGGGTCAGGCCGCCGGGACCGGGGCCCACCTCGATGACGTGGTCGCCGTCGCCCACCTGGGCGAGCCGGGCGATCTTGCGGGTGATGTTGAGGTCCAGCAGGAAGTGCTGGCCGAACGACTTCCTGGCCCACAGGCCATGGGCCTCGAGCGCCTCGCGCAGGGTCGGCAGGCTGTCGAGGCTCAAGGGCGTCGCCGCGCGATCTCGTCGGCCAGGCGGATGGCGGCCATCAGGCTGTCGGGCCGCGCGATTCCCCGCCCGGCGATGTCGAAGGCGGTGCCGTGGTCGGGCGAGGTCCGCACGATGGGCAGGCCCAGGGTGACGTTCACCCCGCCCCAGAAGTCCAGCATCTTGATCGGGATCAGGGCCTGGTCGTGATAGAGGCACAGCGCCGCGTCATAGGTCTCGCGCACCTCCGCCGGGAACAGGGTGTCGGAGGGGTAGGGGCCGCGGGCGTCGACGCCCAGGTCCTTGAGCGCCCGGACCGCCGGCTCGACGATCTCGACCTCCTCGCGTCCGATCGTCCCGCTCTCGCCCGCGTGGGGGTTGAGGCCGGCCACGGCGAGGCGCGGCCTGGCGATCCCGAAGTCCCTGCGCAGCGCCTGGGCGGTGACCAGGCCCGCGTTGACGATCGCCTGGATGCTGAGTTTTCCGGAAACCTTGGCGAGCGGCTCATGCACCGTGACCAGCGTGACCCGCAGGTCGGCGGCGGTCAGCATCATGATCGGGCCGCGCGCGCCGTCGAAGCTGGCGGCGGAGGTCAGCTCTCCCAGGAATTCGGTGTGACCCGGGAACTTGAACCCGGCGGCGTAGAGCGGGGCCTTGGCGATCGGCGCGGTCACGACGCCGGACACAGTCCCGGAGAGCGCCAGGCCCACGGCCGTCTCGATCCACTGGATGATGGCGCTGGCGGCGGCCGGCGTCGGCTGGCCCGCCACGACGGGGCCGCGAAGAGGCAGGTCCAGGACGGGGATGGCGTCTGGGAACGCCGCCAGCGTCTCGTCCGGGTTCGAGATCGAACGCACCAGGGCCCGGCTGGAGGTGGGCGCCGACGCGATCGCCTGGGCGTCGCCGACCACGAAGAACGCCGGCCCGTCGGCGCGCAGCGCCCGCCAGGCCTTGACGACGATCTCCGGGCCGATGCCGGCGGGATCCCCGAGGGTGAGTGCGAGCGGTCCCGTCTTCACCGCCGCCTGCGCCTCACTTGGTTTCGATGGTCGCCGAGTTACGCAGATCGCGCATGTAGCGGCGCGCGATCATGCTCAGTTGCTGGCCGCGCAGGCGGCGCTCGATCTGCTCCTTGTCGGCCTGGCCCGCGCCGGCCGAGCGGCGGCCGCAGACGGCGATCAGGTGCAGGCCGACCGGCGTGCGGATCGGGTCGGAAACCTCGCCCACCTTCAGCTTCTCGGCCGCATCGCGGAAGGCCGGCGCCAGGTCGGCGACCTCGGCCTCGCCCAGATCGCCGGCAATGACGCCCTGCGAGGGGTTGGCCGCGGCGTCCATGGCCGCGCAGTCCTTGATCTGCGGCTTGATCGCCGCGAGCTTGGCCCGCGCCGCGGTCTCGTCGTCGGGGGTGGCGGTCTGCGGCAGGCCGATGGCGACCTGCTTCAGGTTGACCAGCGTGGCGTTGCCGCCGGCGCGCTTGTCGCGGAGGTAGAGGATGTAGACGCCGTCCTTCACCGGGATCGGCTGCGAGAGCTGGCCCGGGCGCATCTGTTCGAGCACGGTCTGGACCTCGGGCGGCATCTCGCCGGGGCTGACCCAGCCGGCGTCGCCGCCGTTGGCCGCGGTGGGCAGGGCCGAGAACTGGCGGGCGACGGCGGGGAAAGGGGCGCCCTGCTGCATCTGGGTCACCAGTTGCTGGGCGCCGGTCATGGCCTGCTGCATGCCGCCGACCCGGTTGGCGTCGATCAGCACCTCGCCGATGTTGTACTGGGGCTTGGCGGCCTGGGCGGTGAGCAGGGCCTGGGTGGCGGCGATCTGGTCGTCGCCGACGCGCAGGCGCGAGCCGTAGCGGCCCTGGATCCAGCGCGACCAGCTGACCTGTGCGCGGAGCTGCTGCTTCAGGGTGTCCTGCCCGATGCCGCGTGAGGCCAGGAACGCCATGAACTGCTCGGGGCTCATGTTGTTGCCCTTCGCCATCTCGGCGATCTCTTCATTGATCTCCGCGTCGTCGGCGAGGATGTCGATCTTCTGTTCCTTCTCGACGCGCCGCAGTTCCTGGAACTGCAGGTGCTCGTCGACCAGGGACACCAGCGCCTCGCGCTGGAACTGTTGAAGGTTTTCCTGAGTGGGCTGCACGCCCGAGGTGGCGATCAGCAGGCGCATGCGCTGCGCCAGGTCGTAGGTGGAGACGATGTCGTCGTTCACCACGGCCGCCACCGATTCGGAGAGGCCCTGCGGCGCGCGCGGCGCGGCGGGGGCAGGGTCCTCGGCCGGCGCTGTGCCGACCGCCTCGCTTGCCGGTTGCTGCGCCACGGCCTGGGGCGCCGCCGCCACGGCGACCAGGGCGCAGGCGAAGGCCGCGCTCCTCGCAGTGGGACCGGTCAGATAACGCATCATGGACGAGAGTCTTCCTTCGTGTGGCGCAATTGTTCCGCCATCTTACCTGAATGAGCCGCCCAATGTGGCGAGCGTTAGGCGTACGGACACCGACTCGCTGGGTAGCAGACGACCGATGATCGTGTCTTCGCGGCGATAGATCACATCCACCCGCAGGCAATCGTCCCGATAGAACACGCCGTAGTCGCGGATCACCCAGGCGTCACGGGTCAGGTCGCGGTTGCCGTAGACGCTGACGCCGTAGTTCTTGCCGATGTAGATTTCGCCGCCGACGTCGAGGTTCTCGCGCTTCACGCCGTTGATGTCGAAGTCGTCGGTCAGGTAGCGGACGAAGCCGTTGCCGTGCTTATTGTAGACGTTGGCGCCGGCTTCGAGGCGATGGATGTCGAGCGTATCGTTGTCCAGGCGGGCGCGGGCGAACATCGACACGCCGCGCATCGGCTGGGCGTCCGCGGCCACGATCCAATCCGACGCCTTGGAGCGCAGGCCAGAGCGGTCGCTGAACACCGCGTTCTCTTCGGTGCGGAAGCTGCGGCCCAGCAGGAAGTTGGCCCGCCGGCCGTCGTCCCACATCACGCCGGCGCGGCCCGCGACGTTCAGGCGCACGCCGTCTTCGTAGAGGTCGTAGCCCGGGAACTTGTTCGGCCGGAACAACGTCGTCTCGTCGAACTCGAAGGCGACGCTGTCCTCGTTGAGGTAGATCTTCTCGCCCGTAGTGGGGTCGCGGCCGATCACCACCTGCTTGGCGTTGGGTGAAGCGGCCACCTGGAGAACAGGCTCCAGGACGATGGTCGCGTCCTTGATGCGCTTAAACACCGGATACGTCACGTCGACGCCGGCGGTGGCGAGCGCGCGGCTCATGTCGTCGCTGCGCGTGGCCGAGCCCACGCCGGTCAGGATGTCGTCCAGCCGGTAGGCGTCGGCGCGGACATTCACGAACGGCTCGAAGCGCAGGCCGCCGCTGGAGGTGAAGGCGCGGCGCCAATCCACCTCACCGGTCGCCCGGGCGCTATCCAGGCCCGGCAGGCGCTGGGTCAGGTCGGTCTGCGACTGCTCGCGGCTCAGCACCACGGCGCTGGTATGCACCCGCAGGCGACCGCCCAGGATCTTCGGCGCGGGCTCGTAGTGGCCTTCGATCAGCGGGCCGATCACCGGGAAGACCCGGTCGTTCTCGCCGAACGCAAAGCCCGTCACCGGGTCGATCGTTCCGGGACGCAGGCCCTGGATGCTCATGGCCGCGACGGAGAAGTACGACCGTTCATCCTGGCGGATCGTGTAGAGTTGCGAGATCAGCCGCCGGTCGTCGGCCACATAGGGGCCGCGGCTGACGTAGACCTTGCCGACCTCGTACTTGTCGAAGATCAGGTCGTCGGACGACCGTTCGGCGGTGAAGCCCCAGAGCCACTTGTCGTCGATTCGGAAGGCGCCGCGGCCCAGGATGTAGCTGCGGTCGGTGCTGGTGCCGACGATCTCGTTGCCCTTGCCGTCGAAGTCGCGGGCGTGGGTGTAGCCGAACCGGATGTCCACATCGCCCGAATAGAAGCGCTTGCGTAGCTCGCCGTTCAGGAAGGGCGCGATCTTGGAGTTGATCTGCGGGCTGATGATCAGGTCGGCCGAGGGGGAGAAGGCCCAGTAGTACGGCTGTTCGTACGATACGCCGCGCCGGTCGGACACCGAGGCCTTGGGAACGAGGAAGCCGGAGGTCCGGTCCGCCGCCGGGTCGGCATGCCAGAACACCGGCAGATAGAGCACCGAGACGCCGAACAGCCGGAACCGGGCGTTGCGGTAGTAGACGATCCGCCGCTTCTTATCGCGCACGACCCGCTCGGCGGCGATCGACCAGGTGGGGGTCTTGGGCGAGCCGTCCTTCGCGCAGATCTCGCAGGGCGTGTAGATCGCCTTGTTGAGCTCCTCGATGTTCTCGTTGCGCTTGGCCGCGCTGGCCGCGGCGATCTTGACGTTTTCCTGCAGGCGCGCCGAGAATCCCAGCGCGACGCCGGCGCGCATGTCCTCGTCCAGCACCATCTCGTCGGCGTACTCGGACGAGCCGTCCGCATTGACCACGACGATGTGGCCATAGGCGTGGATGACGCCGGTCTTGTCGTCGTAGACCAGCTTGTCGGCGCGCAGGGTGCGGCCGTTGTAGCGGACCTCGATGTTGCCGTTGGCGGTGGTCCGGCCGGCGTCGTCCTCGCGGACGACCTCGTCGGCCTCCATGTACATTTCGTCCTTCTGCAGACCGTCGGCGCTGGGCGTCGCCGGCGCGGCGGGCGCCTGGGCGTGGCCTTGCGCGGTCCACAGGAATGCGATCGCAGCGCCGGCCAGGAGGGCGCGCTTGCCTGCGGTTCGCGGCATACGCCTGCGCGGACTCATCAACCCTCTCGATCCCCTCTGGCGCGAAGCGAAGCGCCCGGCGGCGTCTATTGTGTCAGGCCTGCGATGCATAAAGCGCATCCCGCCAAAGTGGAAACCGGTTTGGCGCGATGGATGCGCTTCAGGCAAGAAAAGCGAGCCTGCCGACCCAGGCTCTAGCGCCCGGCAGGCAAACGATTCAACCGTCTTCGGTGTAGCAAAGCAGGGTCACGCCCGCGAGCAGCGCGACCAGGGCGGGGGCCCAGGCCGCCGCGAAAAGCGGGATGATGTCGGCCTTGGCCAGCGCGCCGGCGAACTGATTGAAGAAGAACATCACGAATCCCAGCGCCACGCCCGCGCCGGCCAGCCCCGCCAGCCCCCCGAGGCGCGTCAGGCGCAGGGAGAACGCCGCCGCCAGGACGGACATGGCCGCGAAGAGCAGCGGCGTCGCCAGGAGCTGGTGGAACCGCAGCCGATAGCCGGAGGCCGAGAAGCCGGCCTGTTCCGTGAGCTGGATCGCCTTGGGCAGGCGCCAGAAGGCGATGGCCTCGGGCGAGGCCAGCCGCTCCATGGCGGCCTCCGAATCCAGCGTGGAACGGATCGAAAGGCTATCCGAGCGGACCGACGAATCGCCCGCGGTGGCTTCGCGCACGTCCCGCAGCCGCCAGAAGCCCGGCATCAGCGTCGCCTCGCGCGCCTCCAGCCGGCGGCGGAAGACCGGCGTCCCACGCTCGCTCTTCTCGTAGATGAACAGCGAGACGCCGCGCAGGGTCACCACGCCGCGGCGGGTGTCGCGGGCCTGGGCATGGATCACGATCTGGCCGGTGTCGTCACCCTGGCGCAGCCATATGTCCTGCGGCTGGTCGCCGAGATAGTTGGCCATCAACCTGGACCGCTCCAGCTCGAAGCGGGCGTTGAGCGCCGCGGCCACGGGGTTCAGCCCGCCCACCGCGATCACGCCCAGCAGGAAAGCCCCCGCCGCCGATGGCAGGATGAAACGCCAGGCCGAGACGCCGGCCGCCCGCATCGCCACCAGCTCGCTGCGCCGGTTGAGGCCCACGAAGGCGCTGATGCCGCCGAACAGGAAGACGAACGGCAGCAGGATCTGAAGCAGGGACGGCAGCCTGAGGAGTGTCAGCATCAGGATGCTGTTGGCGCCTACCTCGGCGCGGGTTCCCACCTGGCCCGTCAGCTCCACGAACTGGATCAGGATCACGACCGAGGCGATCACCGACAGCCAGGTCAGCACGCCCAGCAGCATGTAGCCGACGACGTAGCGCTCGATGCGGCCCAGCCCGATCATGCCCTGACCCCCGCCGGCGCGATCCCCGGGCGGGGCCGGCTGATGTCGATGTAGCGGCTGACCTTCTGGCGGAAGATGGCCGCCATGGCGCCCCAGGTGGCGAGCAGGGGCACGGCGTACTGGGCGATGTTCAGCCAGGCGTTGTCCTCGCAGGCCGACTGGACCAGGAAGCCCGTCAGCCGGACACCCGCCGCGATCGCCCCGATGGCGACGATCCTTCGCCCGTAGCCGAGGCGCGAGAAGCCGCCACCGATGATGGCCGCCAGGGCCAGCGCCATGAACGCGATGTTGTAGAGTGGCGAGGCCAGGCGGGCGTTGCCCTCGGCCAGCAGTTCCAGGCGGTTCCGCCGCTCCCAGTCCTGCTGCAGGTCGGGGAAGAACAGCTCGTGCAGGTAGCGATCCGAGGGCTTGTAGTGGATCAGCTCGTCCGAGTTGGCCATCGGCGCCAGGTCGAAGACGTATTCCTGGAAGGTCAGGTAGTTGAGCACGCCGCGGCCGGAGAACTCCTGGTTCGAGCCGTTCTCCATGAACAAGGCCGGCCGGCCCTGGGCGCGGCCCACGCGGCCCTTCTCGGCGGTGTAGGTGGTGGTGGAGCCGTCGGGCTTGACCTGGTGGATGAACAGGTTGCGCAGGTTGCCCTGGCCATCGACGCTCTGGGCATAGACCGTCAGCCCGGGGGCGGGTTCGGTGAATTCGCCCTCGCGGACCAGCGTGGCCGCCAGGTCGGTCCGAACCTCGAACAACTCCTGCCGCAGGGTGCGGAACGACAGCGGCTGGACGAACAGGTTCATTAGGAGCGCCAGGAAGGCGATGGTGCAGGCCAGCCGCATGGCCGGCGAGATCACGCGCCAGCGGCTCATGCCGCCGGCGAAACAGACGACGATCTCCTGCTCGGTGTGCAGACGGTTCAGGGCCACCAGCGCGGCCACGAACACCGCGATCGGCAGGATCAGGTTGATCAGCTGCGGCATGTAAAGCAGCGTCACCTTCAGGAACACGAGCGCGCTTTGACGCTGGTTCACGATCAGGTCGAGGCCGGCCAGGCTTTGGCTCAGCAGCGCGACAGCGGTGAGCGCGAGCGTGGCCAGGACCACGGGTCCCAGGAGCTGGCGCAGGAGATATCGGTCGATCAGGCGCATCTTGCGAAAAACGGCTAGCCCGGAGAATTAGACGCGCCCCGGCGGCGGACCTGTTCTAAACCATGCGTCGCCGCGCCACACAACCGGACCGTGGGCGCGCAGACCGAGCCTTGAGAGAGAGTACTGATGGATATCGAATTCGTCGCGACCGGCGCAGGCGCCCCTGCCAAGGCCGCGGTCGCCCGCATCGTCTTCGAAGGCGACACCTATGAGGGCGCGGTCGCCCAGGCGGTGTCGGCCAGCCGGTTCACCGGCGGCAAGGGCCAGACCCTCGACATCCTGGCGCCCCAGGGCGTGGACGCCGCCCGGCTGGTGCTGGTGGGCGCGGGCAAGCGCGAGGCGTTCGGCGCCATCGGCGCGGAGCACGCCGCGGCGAGCGCCTACAACGCCGTGAAGACCTCCGGTCTGGAAACGCTGCGTGTCGAGGGCGCCGGCGGCGCCGACCTGGCGGCCCACGCGGCCCTGGGCGTGCGCCTCGCCAGTTACCGGTTCGACAAGTATCGGACCAAGGAGCCGGCGGACAAGAAGCCGTCCGTCCTCAAGACCTCGATCCCGACCGCCGACGTCGACGCGGCGCTGGCCGCCTTCGCGCCCCTGGCCGCCCTGGCCGACGCCATCAGCTTCACCCGCGACCTGGTCTCCGAGCCGCCGAACGTCCTCTATCCCGCCGAGTTCGCCAGGCGGGTGAAGGCGCTGGAGGACATCGGCCTCGAGGTCGAGATCCTGGGCGAAGCCGAGATGATGAAGCTGGGCATGGGTTCGCTGCTGGCCGTGGGGCAGGGCAGCATCCGGGAAAGCCAGCTCGCGGTCATCAAGTGGAACGGCGCGGCCGACAAGGCCGCCCAGCCCGTCGCCTTCGTGGGCAAGGGCGTCTGCTTCGACACCGGCGGCATCTCGATCAAGCCGGCCGAGAACATGGAGGACATGAAGTGGGACATGGGCGGCGCGGGCGCCGTGGCCGGCCTCATGCACGTCCTCGCGGGCCGCAAGGCCAAGGTGAACGCCGTCGGCATCCTGGGCCTCGTCGAGAACATGCCGGACGGCAACAGCTACCGCCCCGGCGACGTTCTGACCTCGATCTCGGGCCAGACCATCGAGGTGGTGAACACCGACGCCGAAGGCCGCCTCGTGCTGGCCGATGCGCTCTGGTACTGCCAGGACCGCTTCAAGCCGAAGTTCATGGTCGACCTGGCCACCCTGACTGGCGCGATCATCATCGCCATCGGCAACGACCTGGCCGGCTGCTACGCGAACGACGAAGACCTCGCCGCCAACCTGCTGGCCGCGTCCAAGGCCGAGGACGAAGGCCTGTGGCGGATGCCGCTGCCCGACGCCTACAACAAGCAGATCGACTCGATGATCGCCGACATGAAGAACACCGGCGGTCGGCCGGGCGGCTCGATCACGGCGGCGCTGTTCCTGCAGAAGTACGTCAACGGCACGCCCTGGGCGCACCTGGACATAGCCGGCGTCGCCTGGAAGAAGCCCTCGTCGATCCCCACCAGCCCGGACGGCGCCACCGGTTTCGGCGTGCGCCTGCTGAACCGGATGGTGCAGGACAAGTACGAGGGCTGACGTGGCCGAGGGCGCCTGCGAGGTCTGGTTCTACCACCTGGAACGCACCGGGCTGGACCAGGCCTTGCCGGAGCTGCTGGAGAAGACCCTGCAAAAGGGCTGGAAGGCCATCGTCCGCTCGTCGATGACCGAACGGATCGACCACCTGGACGGCTGGCTCTGGAGCTATCGCGACGAGAGCTTCCTGCCGCACGCCCCGGCCGACGATCCGGGGGCGGCGCGCCAGCCGATCCTGCTGACCACGGGGACCGAGAACCCCAACGCCGCAGACGCCCTGTTCCTGGTGGATGGCGCCGAGCCGGGTGAACTTGCCGGGTACCAGCGCTGCGTCGTGCTGTTCGACGGCGGCGACGAGGACCAGCTCCGGAACGCCCGGACGCAGTGGAGCGCCGTGAAGGCGCGCGGCCTGCCGGTCTCCTACTGGAAGCAGCAGGCCAGAGGCTGGGAGAAGCAGGCATGAGGCGCGCGACCGTCATGGCGGGGGTCCTGCTGGGGCTGGGGGGCTGTTCCACGGCGCCGCCGTCCGCACCCCCGCCGCCCCCGCCGCCGGCGGTCGCTCCGCCGCCGCCCACCGACCCCGGGCCGCAACCTTCGGCGGATTCCTGCGGGGCCAAGGAGGTCCAGAACCTGGTCGGCCGCCCGCGCTCCGAGATCCCGGTGCCCGTGCGGCCCGAGCTGCAGCGGGTGGCCTGCACCACCTGCGCGGTGACCATGGATTTCAACCCGAACCGGCTGAACTTCTTCTTCGACGCCCAGACCGGCCTGATCAAGGAAGTCCGCTGCGGCTAGGCCGGCGCGATCGCCACGCCCAGTTCGCGCAGCAGCGACAGCCAGGCCTCGCGGCCCTTCGCGCGGCTGAACATCGCCTCCGCCGTCGCCCGCGCGGCGGCGCGCAGCGGCGCCTTGGCCTCGGGATTGCGGCAGGCGTCGATCAGCGCGCCCGCCAGCGCGTCGTGGTCGAAGAACGGCAGCAGGCGGCCGTTCACGCCGTCCTGGATGGCGTCGCGCACCGGCGGGGTGTCCGAGCCGATCACGTAGCACCCCGACGCCATCGCCTCGGAAAGCGACCACGAGAGGACGAACGGATAGGTGTAGTAGGTGTGGACGACGCCCAGGCGCAGGGCCGCCAGCATCCGGGCATGCGGAACCTGGCCCAGGAAATGGACGCGGGCCGGATCGTAGTCGACGCCCCGGAAACAGACCTCCTGCCAGGTCATCCCCTCGGGCGGGCTCCCGCCGTAGGGCTTCTTGTTGGGATCGCCGATGAAGATCGCGTGGGCGTCCGGAACCTCGGCCAGGAGGCGGGGCAGGGCGCGCGCCACCGTATGCAGCCCGCGCAACGGCTCCATGTGGTTGTTCACATGGGTGATGACGGGGGCGCCCGGCGCGAGGACGCGGCCGTCCGGCAGTTCGAAGGGCTGCGCGGGCGCCGGTCGGATCGCCTCGATGTCGACCCCCTCGTGGAAGATCCGCGTGGCGTCGCGGAACCGGCGCGGCAGGCTGGCCGCCTGGAACGGCGTGGGGGCGACGATGGCGTCGGCGTTGGCGTAGGCGATCGCCATCATCCCGTTCTTGGCGTCGGCGCGCAGGACGGCGTCCTGGTCGAAAGGCTGGAACTCGGGGTCGAAGCCCACGTCGTAGCCGCGGCCGTGATAGTAGAACTCGGCGAAAGCCACCGTCCTCGCGTCGGGAAAGACGTCCGCCAGGAACGTCATCTCGCCCCATCCGGGATGGCCGACGATCACCGCCGGATCCCAGCCGGCCTCTTTCAGCGCCTGGGCGGCCCTGAAAGCGCTGCTGGCGCGGATCAGGTCGGCCTCGGCCCGAACGGCCAGCGGAAAGATGCCTGGCGTGGTGCCCCGCGGCAGGCCGTAGCGCGCGATCCTGACGCCTGCGAGGCCCGGCGAATGGCCTTGCCCGATCGCCGCGCAGGGAACCCCGCGCGCCAGCAACACCTGGGCGAGGTCCGCGAACTGGCCGGGAAAGTTGTTGTGGACGAAGAGGACGCCGCTCGACATGGCCGTCTTCTGCCCGGCGCGCTCAAGCCTGTCACGCCCCCGCCTTCGCTCGCGACGCCTCGCCGGGCCGGAGAGATGGGCCAAGGACCCGCCGTCCGGTCGCGCGGCGCCGTGGTTGGCGCGCGAGATCGGCCCGGCTATAGAGCCTGACGCTGTGCGGGCGTGGCGGAATTGGTAGACGCACTTGGTTTAGGTCCAAGCGCTTCGGCGTGGGGGTTCGAGTCCCTCCGCCCGCACCATCGAAGTGTCGCGAAGACGACGATGGGACCGTCGGAGCGAGCGACGCGCAGGGCTGGTCCCCCCTCGGTGGGTTCCCGTCGGTCATCTCCTGTAAAGTTGCAATGCATGCGAATAATGAGTGCTGCTATAGGCGGCTATGGATCGTTGTCCGCTGAAGTCGTGTGTGCGCGACCTGTTACGCGCCGCCAGCTCGGGTCCGCCGGTTAGGCGCAACCCGCCACCGCAGGCTTCATTCCCGCGCAAATTGCACATCGCGGTGTAAGATTTGGGCGTTCCAGCGGCGCTATAGATTGACACACGTGATAGTTTTCTGTCGGATGCGGTTGTCGCCGAGGCGGGCGCCGGGCGCCACTCACATCAGGAACATCGAATGCCGCATCCATCGTTCTCGGGAATGAACGCCGAGCCCGACGCCGGGTCGCAGAGCGCTCGCGGATGAGCCTCGCGCGGGAGATCCGCCTGGCCAGGATGCCTGGCGATCGAGTCTCGGCGGACGACTTCGTGATGGCGGAAACGCCCCTGCCGGCGCTGCAGGACGGCGATGTTCGCGTGCGGAACATGTGGATGAGCGTGGATCCCTACATGCGTCTTCCCCTCACGGGTCGGAAGGGCGTGCGGCCAGGCCTGTCCGTGGGCGACCCCATGTTCGGTGCGGCGGTCGGCGTCGTGGAGGAGTCCCGTGCGCCGGCCATGCCCGCCGGCGCGCTGGTGCTGAGTCAGAAGGGTTGGCGCGACCGGTTCGTGGCTCCGGCCTCCGACCTCCAGGCGCTGCCGGTCTCGGACATCTCGCCGAGCTGGTATCTCGGGGTGCTGGGCCTGTCCGGCATGACGGCCTACCCCGGCGTTGAAGAGGTGCTCCGCCCCGTCGCCGGCGAGACCCTGTTCGTCTCCGCGGCCGCCGGCGCGGTGGGATCGCTGGCCTGCCAACTGGCCCGGCGGCGCGGCGTGCGCGTGCTGGGAAGCGCCGGTTCCGACGACAAGGTCGCCTGGCTCAAGGACGAGCTCGGCCTCGATGGCGCGGTGAATTACCGCCGTCAGGACGTCGGCGCGTTCCTGAAGGCCGAGTGTCCCAACGGGCTGGACTGCTATTTCGACAACGTGGGCGGGGCTACCCTGGACGCGGCCCTGGGCGCGATGCGGCCGGGCGGCCGCATCGGTCTCTGTGGCGCCATCTCCCAGTACAACGACGACAACTATCGGGCCGGCCCGGCCGACTTCTTCACCATCATCGAGAAGGGCCTGGTCGTCACCGGCTTCAATGCCGGCCTGGCGGCGCCTCGCGGGCCGGAGATCGCAGCCGCCCTCATCGGGCTGCTGCAGTCGGGCGAACTCCGCTGGAAGGAGACCGTCGTCGAGGGTCTCGAGAATGCACCGGCCGCGTTCGCATCCCTGTTCGAGGGCGAGAACGTCGGGAAGCTGATCGTCCGCATCTGAAACGGCCTCACTGGGAGGGTCCCATGGCGCTCACGCACGTCCACACGCCAATCCGCATCGGCGCCGTCGAGATCAAGAACCGCGTCGTGCGCACCGCGCACAGCACGGCCATCGGCGGGGGGACGCTGAGCGACGATCTGATCGCCTATCATGAGGCGCGGGCCAAGGGCGGCGTCGGGCTCACCGTACTTGAGGCGATGTCGGTCCACCCATCCTCGATCTCGACCCTGAACATCATCGACCCCAGCTTGGCCGATCGGTATCCGAAGATGATGGAGCGGATGCGTCCTCACGGGATGCGCGTGTTCCAGCAGCTTTTCCATGCGGGCCACCACGGTCGCCAGCTTGACGGGTCTCCGCCCTGGGGCGCGTCCGACGTGCCCGGATCGGAGTCCGGCGTACCGCCGATTCCGATGACCAAGGCGATGATCGACGCCGTCATCGAGGGCTATGCCAGGACTGCGGCGGCGGTGGAGGGTTGGGGTGGCGAAGGCGCGGAGCTTCATGCGGGGCACGGGTTCCTGCCGCAGCAGTTCCTGTCCACCTATGCCAACGTGCGCGACGACGACTACGGCGGCGGCTTCGAGAACCGGGCGCGGTTCATCCTCGAAGCGCTGCGGGCGATCCGCGCTGCGGTCTCGAGCACGTTCGTCGTCGGCTTGCGTCTGTCGCCGGACCTGCTCGAGGGCGGCGTGGACGTCGGCGACAACCTCGCCGTCGCCACGATGGCCGAGGCCGCCGGCCTCGTCGACTATGTGAGCGTCTCCTCGGGCACGTTCCAGACGATGCACAAGATGATCGGCGGCATGCATGAGCCAGCCGGGTTCGAACTCGTCACGACGGCCCCGATCACCCGACCGCTCACCGTGCCCACCATGGCGATCGGACGCTTCCGGACCCTGGAGGAGGCCGACCAGGCGATCCGCGCCGGGGAGGCGGACCTGATCGGGATGGTGCGCGCCACGGTGGCCGACCCCGACCTCGTTCGGAAGAGTCTCGAGGGGCGCCCCGAGGAGGTTCGCCCCTGCATCGCCTGCAACCAGGGCTGCATCGGCCAACTGCTCGCGCCGCCGCATCGAATGGGCTGCGCCGTCAACCCGGCGGTGGGCTACGAGCTGAAGCTGGGCGACGATCGCCTTCAACCGGCCCCGACGCCGCTCAAGGTGCTGGTGATCGGCGGTGGTCCTGCGGGCATGGAGGCCGCCCGGGTGGCGGCTCTCAGGGGTCACAAGGTGGTTCTCGCCGAAGCCGAGCCCAATCTCGGCGGAACGGTCAAGCTCGCCGGCGCCGCACCGCACCGGGGAGGGATCAGGGACATCACCTTCTGGATGCAGGACGAGATCTTCCGCCTGGGGGTAGAGGTTCGCACCGGCGCCTACATGGAACTCGACGACATCCTGGCCGAGGTTCCGGACCGCGTCATCGTGGCCACCGGCTCGACCCCGCGCTTGGACGGCGTGCAGGCGTCCAACCCCGGCGAGATCGTCCAGGGCATCGATCGCCCGAATGTCCTGTCGTCCAACGACCTCTTCCTCGCCGGCTCGCGCGATCCGGGGCGAAGTGCGGTGGTGATCGACGACCTGGGCCACTACGAGGCGGTGGCGGCCGCCGAACATCTGGTGGCGAAGGGGGTGGACGTCGCCTTCGTCACCCGTCACATCGCCTTCGCGCCCCTGGTGGAAAGCGCGCTGATGACGGCGCCGGCGCTGCAGCGGCTGGACCAGGGCCACTTCACGCTGCACACCCGCACCCGGGCGATCTCGGTGGAGCCGGACGGCGTGGTCGTGGGGCCGACGTACCTGCCCATGGGCAGCAATCGGACCGTCAAGCTTCCGGCCGATACCGTCGTCTTCGTCTCCACGAACCGACCCAACCGCGGCCTGTACGATGAGCTGGTCGCTGCGGGCGTCGATGCGCGTGTCGTTGGCGACGCCAACGCGCCGCGGTTCATCCCGACCGCGATCCGCGAAGGTCACGTGGCTGGGTCGCTGGTGTGACCGCGACCATGGTGGCGGCGGCCGCCGGGACCCGGGCCGGCTAAGCGGCTGCCGCCTGCCGGTAGGACCCGGTCTCGACGTCGGCAAGGACATCCAGATGCGTCGGGCTCCACCCCAGTTCACTGCGGGTCCGGGGAGCGCGCGAGCGGCTGCTGACCCCGAAGAAGAGCGGGCCGCGGAAATCGCCCCAGATCTGACGCGCCTCTTCCAGCGAAACGCTCCGGGTGGGACTTCCGGTGGCGCGGCCTATGGCTTCCGCGATGCTGCGCCAGCTCGTTTCGCCCGAGACGGCGTGATAGAGCGCGCCCGCCGCCCCCTTTTCCACGGCCAGACGATAGATCTCCGCCAGATCGTCGACGTGGACGTGGGTGTAGAGGTTCAGGCCCTGGCCCAGGTAGCAGACCGAGCCCGTGGTCTTCAGGGACTCGATCATCGCCGGAATCTGCGCGCTGCCGCCGTGGCCCCAGATCATCGGCGGCCGCACGACCATTGCCCGGACGCCCTGCGCCGCCGCCTCGCGGACGTTTCTCTCGGTCACCGTGCGGATCGCGATCCAATCCGGCGGTGTGAACGGGTCGTCCTCGGCGAAGGTCTCTTCCCGCCACTCTCCGTGGGGGGTCTCGATGGAGAGGACCGCCGTCCCCGTCGTCTGCACGAAAGGCCTCCGCGACCCGCCGAGCCGCTCGAGGATCGGGGCGACCGACGGCCACTCCTGGTCGAAGGGAATGGACGAGCAGTTCACGACGCCGTCGACGCCCTCGAGCGCTGCGAGCAGCTCGATGCTGCCGAAATCGCCGATGACGGGCGTGTATTCCTTGGCCTGAAAGGCCGCGGCCTTCCCGGCGTCCCGCGCCAGGGCGTGGACCTCATGCCCGCTCGCCGCCAGTCGCCGCGCGACGGCCGAGCCGAGAAATCCCCCCGCGCCGATCACCAGAACCCGCATTGAATCCTCCACCATTTCCGGAGCGTCGCCGACGACGCGGCGGCGAAGCTCTGCGCCCGTCCGGCGTCTCTTCAAGCGGAGTCGTAGCGCACTCGCTGGACCTAGGAAATAGCACGTGTTGCAAAAATGGGTTGATGGCGAGGCCACTTCCCCTAGGCTGCTTTTCACGGTTTCCGCGCGCCCCGGCGCGCGGCGGATGGCCCGCCGGAACACTTCGGATCGGCCTGGCGGCGAACAGGCGAGGGGAGCTGAGCGCGATGCTCACGCACGTGACGCGGCCTATCAGAATCGGCGCCGTCGAATTGAAGAACCGCGTGGTGCGGACCGCCCATGCGACCGGCATGGGACCGATGTCGGAAGACCTGATCGCCTATCACCTCGCACGGGGGGAGGGCGGCGTCGGCCTGTCGATCATCGAGATCCTCTCGGTCCATCCGACCAGCCCGGCCGGGCTGAACACCTTCGACCCGCAGATGCCGGGCCGCTACGAGAAGCTCGTGAACGCGGTTCGCCCGACGGGCATGCGCCTCTTCCAGCAGGTCTGGCACGGCGGCCAGAACAGCCTGCCGCTGGACGGGTCCCCGCCCTGGGGTCCCTCGGATCGGCCCGGCGTCCTGACCGGCGTGCCGACGATCCCCATGACGAGGGGGATGATCGATGAGATCGTGGCGGCCTATGCCGACGCCGCCGCCAAGTGTGTGGCCTGGGGTCTGGATGGGCTCGAGATCCACTGCGCCCACGGCTACCTGCCGGCCCAGTTCCTGTCGCCGGCCGTCAACACGCGCGAGGACGAGTTCGGCGGGCCGATCGAGAACCGCGCGCGGTTCATCCTGGAAATCATGCGCGCGGTGCGCGCCGCCACCCCGCCCGGATATCCCGTCGGCGTGCGCCTCGCGCCCGATGAGACGGCCGGGGGAATCGGGGCCGGCGACGTGCTCCGCGTGGCCCAATGGCTCGAGGCGGAGCGGCTTGTCGATTTCGTCGATCTCTCGCTGGGCAATTACCAGAGCTTCGCCAAGATGATCGGCGGCATGCACGAGCCGGCCGGTTATGAGCTGGCGCAGAACGCGCAGGTGACGGCGAAGCTCGGCGCCCCGTCCCTGGTGACAGGTCGCTTCAGGACCCTGGAGGAGGCGGACCAGGTCATCCGCGCCGGCCAGGCCGACCTGGTCGGCATGACGCGGGCCCATATCGCCGACCCCCACCTCGTCCGAAAGAGCCTTGAGGGCAGGGTCGACCAAGTGCGCCCCTGCATCGCCTGCAACCAGGGATGCGTCGGCAATCTGCTCGGCCCGCGCCACAGGGTCGCCTGCGTCGTGAACCCTGGGGCAGGCTTCGAGCTTCGCCTGGGCGACGACCGGTTGACTCCGGCGGCGGCGCGGCGGCGCGTGGTGGTCGTGGGCGGCGGGCCCTCCGGATTGGAGGCCGCGCGCGTGGCCGCCTTGCGCGGCCACGCCGTCGTCCTGCTCGAGGCCCAGCCTGCGCTCGGTGGAACCCTCAGGCTCGCCGCGCGGGCCCCGACCCGGCACGGATTGGGCGACTACCTCGGCTGGCTCGAGTCCGAGGTCTACCGGCTCGGCGTCGAGGTCCGGCTGAGCACCTTCGCGGACGCCGATGATGTGCGCGCGCTCGCGCCGGACGCGGTGATCGTCGCGGCGGGATCGACGCCCCGGCTCGATGGCGTCCAGGCGTCGAACCCGGGAGAGCCCATGCGCGGCGCGGAAGACCCAAGGGTCGTCTCGTCCAGCGACCTCTTCGCCGAGGGGCGTGGCCAATGGGGCCAGGCCGCCGTCGTCGTCGATGACGTCGGTCACTACGAAGGGGTGTCGGCCGCCGAGCATCTCGTCGGCCAGGGGCTTGCCGTCACCTATGTCTCGCGCCACGCCAGCTTCGCGCCCGGCGTGGAGACGGCGTTGATGCCGGAGCCCGCGCTGCAGCGGTTGAGCAAGGGCGACTTCACCTTGCGGCTTCGCACGCGTGCGGTCGCCTTCGAGGGACGCACAGTCTCGCTCGCGCCGACCTATCTGGCCGCCGCCCACAATCGGTTGGAGATCGTCCCGGCCGACATCGTGGTCTTCGTGTCGCCCAACCGCCCGAACCGAACCCTCTATGACGACCTTGTCGGAGGCGCGGCGATGGTCTCGGTGGTCGGAGACGCCAACGCCCCGCGGTTCCTGGAAGCCGCCGTGCATGAAGGCCATCGCGCGGCCGCAGCCATCGCCTAGGAGGATCGAGTGGACCTGGAAGAAATCTCCGCGCATCTGCAGATCCAGCAGGTGCTGTTCCGCTACTGCCGCGGCGTGGACCGGGGAGACACGGGTCTGATCGCCAGCGTCTACCATCCGGACGCGGTGGACGCGCACGGCGCCTGGACCGGGCCTGGCAGAGAGTTCGCCGCCTATCTGGTCCCCAACATGGACCAGGTGCCCCTGATCGGTCAGCACCACATCACCAACATCCTGATCGAACGCGTCGGCGATCAGGCCGAGGTCGAAAGCTATTTCATCGCCTTTCATCCGGAGGCGACGGACGCAGGTCCCGCCCACGCGCTCGTGTGCGGCCGCTATCTCGACCGCTTCGAACGCCGCGACGGGGTCTGGCTGATCGCGGATCGCCGGGTGGTGCTGGACGTGTCGCGCGCGCTCGGCCGCGCGCCGGACTGGCGTGGCGCGGCCTACTTCCCGGCGGGCGGCCGACGCGAGGACGATCCCTCGGCGCGCCCCTGAAGAGGATGTCTTGGGACGGTTCTATGCCGAACCGTCCCGCGAACCTTGCCCGGCTACCCCGCGCCCTCAGGCGGTCTCCGCGATGCGTTCGTTCTGCACGACGACGAACTCGCCGCTCTGGGTGTCGTCCTCGATCAGTCCAAGTACGGCGTCGGCGATATCTTCCGGCTGCAAGACCTTGATCTGCGCCAGCAGGGGCTCGAGCCAATCGGCGACCTTGTCGCCGCCGGTCTTGGCCAGGATCGGCGTGTTCGTCACCCCGGGGCAGACCGCGTTCACCCGGATGCCGTCGGTCTCGATCAGGGGGCCGCATGACCGGCTGAACATCAGCACGCCGGCCTTGGTCGCGGCGTAGGGCGCATCGGAAAGGTAGGGGTTGAGGCCGCCCGTCGAGGACGTGTTGATGATCACGCCTCCGCCGCCCTTGCGCTTCATCATCTGGATGGCGTGCCAGGTCGCTTCCAGGACCGCCGTGAAGTTGATGGCGATCAACAGCTGGATGCGCTTCAGGGGGGTGTCCGGGAACGCCGGCGGTCCTGACAGGATGCCCGCGTTGTTGAACACGATGTCGAGGCCCCCGTCCTGTTCGGCGTCCCCGAACAGCTTGGCCAGGGCTTCGCTGTCCGTGACATCCACGACTCTTATGACGGCCTTGGTCCCCGCGCCTTCGACGAGTTGAGCGGTTTGCTTGAGGCCCGCTTCGTCGATGTCCACCAGGAGGATCTTGGCGGCGCCCTTTTCGGCCAGGGCGACGGCCGTCGCCCGCCCGATGCCCGCCGCCGCGCCTGAAACCAGCGCGCTGCGCCCGTGAATGTCCATCGATTTCCTCCTTCGTCGCGGCGGCCGGTTTGACATCGCGCTCGGGGGCTCATTCAGGCTGAACGACCGTCGCGGGTCAACCACAAGAGTAGCATATGTGCTAATTTATGAGATCCAAAGCCTGTCGTGCCGGGAAGCCGGGGGGAGGATCACAATCTGCTACACGCTGCAAAATGCTTGACAGCGGAGCCGCGACGCAGATTGTAGCACACGATACACTTTCAGGCGGCGTAGTTCGCTGGCAATCGTAGCGTCTGACGGGCGAAACGTCCCGCAGGCACGGCATCCGCCCCTAAAGGGGCAAGGGGAGGAAAACTGTGACTCGCATCCTGGCGATCTCTATCCGCACGGCCCTGCTTTGCGGCGGTAGCGTTGCAGGCCTGCTCGCTGCGACGCCCGCATTGGCGCAGGCCAGCGCGTCGACCGGCCTTCAGGTCGAGGAGGTGGTCGTCACGGCGCGTAAGCGCGAAGAGCGGTTGATCGACGTGCCCGTGGCCGCCAGTTCGCTCAATGCGGAGGGGGTCCAGCGTTACAATTCGACCGACCTGGCGACGGTCGCCGCCAATGTGCCGGGGGTCACCCTGTCGCGCGCCGGCGGCGGCGGCAACGGGGCGGCCTTCTCGATCCGCGGCGTCGGCAACCTGGCGTCGGACTACGGGAACGAGCAACCCGTCGCGATCAACATCGATGGCGTCCAGATCACCCGCGGCCGGATCGCCACGGTCGGACTGTTCGACATTCAACGGGTCGAAGTGCTGAAGGGGCCGCAAGCCCTGTTCTTCGGCAAGAACAGCCCGGCGGGCGTGGTCTCGGTGACGAGCCAGACCCCAGGGCGCGAATTCGAGGGCTATGTCCGGGCGGGATACGAGTTTCGGACCGAGACGCCCCAGATCGAGGGGGCCGTCACCGTTCCGATCTCCGACGTGCTGTCGATGCGGCTCGCGGGCCGCTGGAGCCACATGTACGGCGGATACATCTACAACGACGCCAGTCCGATCGCCGATCCCTTCGATCCCAACCCCGCGGCCGGGGGTGCGCGCAACCTGACCCTGCCTGGCGCGGACTATCGGAAGGGGCCCGGCACGCGCCAGAAGGTGGCGCGTTTCACCCTGGCCTACGAACCGACCGAGAACTTCAACGCGACCTTCAAGCTCCTGGGTTCCCGCGAATGGGACCAGGGAGGGTCCGTGTACAACGAAGTGGTCCAATGCGGCCGACCGCCCAACCCGATCGCCCTCGGCGTGGCGGATCCGCAAGCCAACTGCGTCGCCGACCGTCACAGGACCAACGGCGCGTCGCCGGCCGATATCACCAA
Source organism: Phenylobacterium sp. (assembly GCF_004297125.1). Classification (GTDB taxonomy): domain Bacteria; phylum Pseudomonadota; class Alphaproteobacteria; order Caulobacterales; family Caulobacteraceae; genus Phenylobacterium. The sequence continues at coordinate 40,442 of NZ_SCVD01000003.1, forward strand.
CAACTTCCTCTACGCGTTCGGCGACAAGGCGTCCCAGCAGACCGACAACATCGTCTCGAGCGTCCAGCTCAACTACGTGCGGGGCTCGATCGCCTTCACCTCGGTCACCGGCTTCTACTACAGCCTGAACAAGGCCTACGATAACTACGACGGGACAGTCTGGGCCCAGGCCACGGACGGGCAGCGCGACGAGCACCGCCAGTATTCACAGGAATTCCGGGCGGTCTCGAGCTTCGACGGCCCGTTCAACTTCTCCGTAGGCGGCCTCTACCAGTACGAACTCCGGGATTGGATGAACACCGACAAGATCGCGCCCCTGGGCCCGATCACGGCGGCGCAGGCGCCCCTGGTGGTCGCGCCCGGCGTCGACCCGTCAGGCTACGTCGGCAAGTACAATTCCGCCCTGTTCACGGCCCGCAACCTCGTCACGGTCTATTCGCTGTTCGCCCAGGCGCGCTGGCAGATCACGCCGGAGCTCGAACTCGCCGGCGGGGCCCGCTGGACGGAGGAGCACAAGAAGACGGACATCGGCTCGGTGATGAACCGCATCGCGTCCTTCTCGCCTGCGGGCTACCGCTACCATCCCGAGGTCGAGAACGACAATGTCTCGCCCGAAGTGACGCTGAGCTGGAAGCCTAAGGACGACCTCACAGTCTACGCGGCCTACAAGACGGGCTTCCTCTCGTCCGGGATCCAGAACCCCGGCAACGTCGTCAACTATCACGGCATCTGCCAGACCCGCGCTCCGACCAATGTGATCGGATGCGAGAACGATCTGCTCACCTATGACGCCCAGAAGGTGAAGGGCTTCGAGGGCGGGTTTAAGGGCTTCCTCTTCGATCGCCGCCTGCTGCTGGACTTCGCGGTCTACAGCTACAAGTTCAGCAATCTCCAGGTGACCACCTTCGACCCGACCACGCTGTCGTTCCTCATCCAGAACGCGGGCGGATCGAAGAGCAAGGGCGCCGAACTCCAGCTGCAGTACCGGGCCACCGAGCGCCTGCAGCTGCGCAGCTCGATCGCCTACACGGATCTGAAGTACACGACCTACTCGTCGGGCCCCTGCCCGCAGGGGAGCCCGATCCTCGCCACGGTCCCCACCGCGCAACGCCAGGAATACCTCTGCTACGCCATCCCCGGGACAACCTCGGGCGAGCAGTATCTGAGCGGCACCCGCTACGGAGGCGCTCCGCTGCAGGCGAACCTGGGCGCCACCTATAGCCAGACCCTCACCAATGGCTGGGAGCTCGACGCCACCGCGGACTGGTATTTCTACAGCCGGGCGCCGCGGCGGATCCGCTACGCCCTGGGCGGCGACGCCCACTCCGTGTTCAACGCCTCGGTCCGGGTCACCTCGCCGGACAAGCTTTGGGAGGCGGCGCTCATCGGGACAAACCTGGCGAATGACATCTGGTTCCCCGTGCCGACCACCGAGAAGCCTTTCGGCCTGTTCACGGCGACCTCCGGCGACCTGCAATCGGTCCTGCAGCCGCCGCGCCAGGTCACCTTGCAGCTGACGCGTCGGTTCTAAGGGGCGAGGCTGCCGCCGCAGTGAGGGAGTCGAGGGACAGTATGTCTATGCTCGAAGGCAAGACGGCGGTCGTCACCGGCGGCAGCAGCGGCATCGGCCTCGCCATCGCCCAGGCGTTGGCGCAGGAAGGGGCGAGGGTCGCGGTGGTGGGCCGGCGGGAGGCGGTGGTCCACGCCGCCGCCGCCGCGGTGGGCGCCGGCGCGATCGGCATCCCCGCGGACGTCACGCGAATGACCGACCTGGAGCGCGCCTTCGGGGAGGTCGGCAAGCAGTTCGGCGGGCTGGACATCCTCGTCTGCAGCGCCGGGTCCACGGGCGGGGGCCCGCTGGACAGCTGCACGGAGGAGGCCTTCGACGCCCTAATGGACCTCAACGTGAAGAGCGTGTTCTTCACGGCCCAGAAGGCGCTGCCGCTTCTGCGGGAGGGCGCCTCCGTGATCGTCATCGGCTCGGTGGCCGACACGATCGTCCTGCCGGGCGGCGGCGTCTATTCCGCGAGCAAGGCGGCGCTGCGCGCCTTCGTCCGGACCTGGGCCAGCGATCTCGCGCCCCGCGGGGTGCGGGTCAACCTCCTGTCGCCGGGGGTGACCGAGACACCGCTTCTGGAGCGGCTTCAGTCGACGCCGGAGTCCGTTCAGGGCTTCGACCACCTGATGGCGCAACGCACGGCCCTGAAGCGCCGGGGGAGGGCGGAGGAGGTGGCCGCCGTGGCGGCGTTCCTCGCGTCCGACCGCGCCTCCTACATGACTGGCGGGGTGCTCTACGCGGACGGCGGCATGCACAACTGGTGAGGGCGGCGGCCGGCGCCGCTCGCCCCTGACGCCGTCCTCAAGCCGGGGCGGCGTTCCGCGCCTGCCACCTCTGCTGGGAGATCCCGAAGAGCTTGGCCCGGTCGCCCATTTCCCAGGTCACCGTGAGCTTGCAGGCGTGGATGCGCCAGCCGTCGGAGCCCCTGCGGAGCCGGTTCGTGTAGTAGCCGCCGATCTTGTGCATGAGGCGCTCGCCCGCATCCACGGCATGGTGATGGGCGATCATGTACGAGACGCAGGTCGCCCGATCCCCGTCGATCTCGTGGACGTGATTGCTGCTGATGTGCTGCGTTGCGTCGAAGCCGGAGAGGCCGGCCGCGACGCCGGCGACCCACTCGTCAGCGTCGGAGGATCGGACTTCGCCGCCGCTCCAGCTCGTGAAATCCAGCTCGACCTGATCCGTGAAGCAAGAGCGGAACAGCGGCCAGTCGCGGCGATCGATGCCGGTGGCGTAGCGAAGGACGACGTCGCTGATCTCCGCGCGGGCGAGGAGGGTTTCAAGGTCGAGCGGGGCGCGTGCGGACATTCGGGTTCCTCCGGCTTCTAGGGGCGCTTGGGCCATTCGCCATTGAAACAAAAATAGCACGTGCTGCAAGCTTAAAGCAGGCTTAGACATTGACACGTGTGATAGTTTTTAGTTCTGTCAGCGACGGAGTTCCGGCCCGTCCGGGCCCTCGGATTCAACTCGCCAGGCTGCGGCAGGGTGCGCCGTGGTCGATAGAGCACGCAGAGGAACGCGACATGGAAGACCTGAAGACCTGTCCCGTCGAGGGCGTGAGGGAGCTGGATTTCAATTCCGAGGAATTTGCCCGGAACTACAAGAGCATCTACCGCGAGCTCCACGAGAGCGGTTGCCCCTACGCCCATTCGACGGACGGAGATTTCTTCGCCCTGGCGGCCCACAAGGACATCGTCGAAGCCTGCGTGAAGTCGCAGCAGTGGAGCAGCAAGTACGGGCCGGGTCTGCAGTATCAGTCGCCGGAGACGCCGGGCGTGCTGGTCAGCGTCGATCCGCCGGAGCACACCTTCGAGGCCAAGCTGGTCGGGAAGGCGTTCAGCAAGGCCTACTTCGAATCCTTCATCCCGGGAATCCGCGCGTACCTGAACGAACGGATCGACGCCGTCTTCGCCAAGGGCGGCTGCGACATCCACAAGGAGATCTCCGAGCCGCTGCCGCTCTGGGTGATCTTCAAGATGTTCGGCAAGGAGATCGACGCCGACTTCATGACCAGCTTCCGCGAGGGCTTCGTCGTCGGCGTCGGCCAGATGCTGCGCCGCGAGGCGCCCGCGGTGCGCACGAACGAGTCCACCCACTTCCTGGCGGACCACCTTGCGGAAACCCGGCGCAGGCTCGCAAGCGGCGAGGCCAAGCCGGACGACAACCTGCTCACCAAGTTCATCACCACCGAACTCGATGGGCGGCGGCTGACGGACGAGAAGATCCTCGGCTTCTGCAGCTTCCTCCTGACCGCCGGCAGCGGCACCACGACGATCATGCTGTCGAACCTGCTCCACAGGCTTCTGCAGGCGCCGGAGCTGTTCGAGCGCGTGAAGGCCGACCGCGACCTCATCCCGGTGGCCATCGAGGAATGCCTGCGGGTGGACGCCCCGGTCCACGGCCTTTTCCGGACCAACAACGAGGCGACCGAGATCGGTCCGCTGAAGCTGAAGCCGGACACGAAGGTGATGATGCTGTGGAGCGCGGGCAGCCTCGATCCGAACGTGTTCCCCGAGCCGCAGAAGTTCGACCTGGATCGCGAGATGTCGGAGATCCGCAAGCATCTCGCGTTCGGCTACGGCATCCATATCTGCCGCGGCGCGCCGCTGTCGCGCATCGAGGGAGGGCTCTTCCTCGAGGTGCTCATGGACCGTCTTCCGAACCTGCGCCTGGACGGCGAACCCACCCCCGAGACCCGGATCCCGGTCCTGCAGGGCATCCGGGCGCTTCCGGTGGCTTGGGACGTCTGACCACGCACGGACGCCGGATCGGCAAAGGCACTGAGGGAGAACGCCGGGATGAACGGCATCGGATCGCTTGCACGGCCTCCCGTGGAGGAGCTCTTCAAGCCGCTGCAGGTCGGCCGCATCCAGGTCCGGAACCGCCTGGCCTTCGCGCCCTGCACACGGCAGCGCTCCGACCTCGACGGGACGCCGAACGATCTCAACGTCGAATACTATCGTCAGCGGAGCGGGGCGGGCCTCATCGTCAGCGAGGGCATCTACCCGGACGACATGGGCAAGGGCTATCTGTTCAGCCCGGGCCTCTGCACGGAGTCGCACGTCCTGGGTTGGCGGCGCGTCACCGACGCGGTGCATGCCGAGGGCGGCGCGATCTTCGCCCAGATCATGCATGTCGGGCGGCTCAGCGATCCGCTGATGTTGCCCGGCGGCGCCACGCCAATCTCCGCCTCGGCCGTTCGACCCGACCCGACGGCGCGCCACTACACGGTAAGCTGCCCGCGCCCGAAACGGCCGTACCCGACGCCCCGCGCACTCGGCGCCCGCGAAGTCTACGACGTGATCGACCACTACAAGCGCTGCGCCCAGATGGCGGATCGCGCGGGCTTCGACGGCGTGGAGATCCATGCCGCGAGCGGCTATCTGCCCATGCAGTTCCTCACGCCGAACACCAATCAGCGGGATGACGAATTCGGCGGCAGCATCGAGAAGCGGGCGAGTTTCCTGCTCGCCTGTGTCGACGCCATGTCGGAGGTCAAGGGGCCCGGCTTCGTCGCCGTGAAGGTGAGCCCCGGCTGGACCTTTCACGACGTGTTCGACGACGATCCCGTCGGCACGTACACCCATGTGGGTCGCGAGCTTTCCAAGCGGCAGATCGCCTATCTTCAGGTGGGCAATTTTGGCATCCAGTGGGACGTCTTCGGGACGATGCGGGCCGCGTTCGACGGGCCGCTCATGGCGGTCGTCGGCTTCACGCGGGCGCGCGGCGCGCAAGCCGTGGCCAGCGGCGCCGCAGATCTCATCGGCTTCGGCCAGGGCTACATGGCCAATCCGGACCTCGAACGCCGCTACGAGAACGGCTGGCCCCTCGAGCGGCCCAGGCTGGAAGCCTACTACACGCAGGGCGCGGAGGGTTACACCGACTACCCGCGCTACGAGGACAGCCCCCTGGAAGGCGTCGTGCCGGTCGACGAGTACCCGACCCCGTTCTGAGAGCCCTGTAAAGCCATAGGCGCCTCAAGAGCGCCCGGGAGGAATGACGAATGTCGACCGCGAGCCCCGCCGGACGTGCTCTGACACTGCCGCGCGTCCTGCTCTTTTCGGCGGCCGGCATGCCCGTCGCGGCCATCGCCACGGCGATCGCCATCTACCTGCCACGTCACTTCGCAAGCCATGTCGGCATCAGCCTGGCGGCGGTCGGCGGAGCGTTCGCCATCGTGCGGCTGCTCGACATCTCGGTCGACCTCCTCCTTGGCCTGGCCATGGACCGCACGCGCACGGTGCTCGGACGCTACCGCGCGTGGATGCTCGCCGGCATCCCCATCGTGTTGCTGGCCGTCTACATGCTGTTCGTGGATCCTGCCGGCGTCACCATGGTGACTCTGATCGTTTGGCTCCTGGTCCTCTACCTGGGCATGTCCACGCTGCAGCTCGCGCACGCCGCCTGGGCCGCCACGATCGCGCCGAGCTACCACGAGCGATCCCGCCTGTTCGGCCTGATGGCGGCCTTGGGGATCGCGGGGTCGCTCTCGGTCTTCCTGGCGCCCGTCGCGCTGGAAGCGGCGGGCCGCTCCGACGCCGAGGCCGTGAGCACGATGGGGTGGATGATCATCTTCGCCACCCCGATAACCGTCGGCCTGATGGCGGTCAGCATCCCCGAACGTATCCGACCGAACCTGGAGGCGCGACACTTCCGGCTGCGCGACTACTGGGACCTGGTGTCCAGGCCCAGCATGCTTCGGATCATCGTCGCGGACTTCTGCCTGTCCCTGGGACCCGGCTGGCTGAGCGCGACGGTGCTCTTCTTCCTGATCGATGCGCGCGGCTTCTCCCTGGCCCAGGCCAACATCCTGCTGGCCCTGTCGATCTCGGCCGGCTTTGCAGGCGCCCCGCTGGTCAGCCGGCTGGCCGTGCGTTGGTCCAAGCATCGGGCGCTGATGGTCGCGGCGGTGGGCTATGCCGTCACCCTCTGCGCGATCGTCGTGTCGCCCAGGGGCGCCATGCCGCAGGCCATCGTGGTGATGTTCATGATGGGCTTCTTCAACGCCGCGTTTTCCGCGCTTCTGAGGGCCATGACGGCCGACGTCAGCGACGAGCTGCGGCTCGAACAGGGGCAGGAACGCGCGGGCCTGCTCTATGCGATCACCACGCTCACCACCAAGGCCGCGGGGGCGTTCTCGATCTTCCTGACCTTCACCGTTCTCGACCGCATCGGCTACGACGCGAAGGCCGGCAGCCTGAACGACGCGGCGGCCTTGCGCGGGCTCGAGATCGCCTCGATCGCCGGGCCTGTGGGCTTCGTGATGCTGGGGGCCTTCTGCTGCCTCGGCTATCGCCTGACCGCCGAGCGACACGCCGAGATCAAGCAGGCCCTCGACGCGCGGGAGGCCGCCTATGTGGAAGCCCCGATCCTCCAGACCATGACCGCGGAGGTCCATGCGGTGGAGCCCGGCGCCAGCAAGCCCTGAGGCGGTCAGGCGGCAGTGGGAGCGCCGTCGTCCTTGAGCAGCTCCGCGATCAGGGCGTCGGCTTCCGCGCGGTGCGAGGCGCGCAGGTACGCGCGTATGCAACTCAGGAAGTAGAGCTGGGCCCGGACGACGAACTCCTCGTCGCCGATCCGCCCCGCCGCCCAGTCGGTGACGTTGGCGTAGGACTGGTTGACGATGAGGTTGTTCAGGCGCGCGCGATTGGCGGGCGCCATCTTCACGACCAGCTTGCTCTTCTCGGCGCGGCCGCTCCAGCCGTCGCCGCTCCCCTGGGAAATCCGGTAGAGGGAATCGTAGATCCGCCGGTCGACCGTCGGCGAAAAGAAGACCCCGACCATGGCGGTCGCGTACCGCCGGAGGCTGATGGTGGCGCGGGCGATGTCGCGGATGCCCACCAGCTGTTCTTCCAGGGTGTCGGCGGGCGTCGGCCGCACTTCGCGCACCAGCTCGGCGAAATGCTCGTCGATCGCGGCGGCGACGATCTCCTCCTTGCTGCCGAACACGTTGTAGAGCGTGCGCTGAGCCACATCGGCCCGTCGGCTGAGCTCGCGAATGGTGAACCCCTCGACCCCCATCTCGTCGAGCAGGCGCTGGGCCTCCGCGAGGATCCGGTCCCGCCGGTCGCGCATGAGCGCGCTCGCATACTTGCGGCGGGGTGGTTCCTCTGCGCTGTCGGGTTCAGCGGCGGGTTCCGAATCGGGTAGCCGGCGTGCCATCCGGCTGAGGTTGCCGCCCGCGAGCCGCCTGTCAACGCGGGTTCCGGGAATCCCCTCAGCGATCCGGCGCCTGTTCGGTGCGATAGTCGCCGAACGTCTGGTCACGCGACGTCAGCGCCTTGGTGACGCCCTGGCGAAGCTCGGCCATGTAGGCGCGACTGGCCGGGGTGTGCCATCCCAGTGCGTGGAGGTCGGCGCCGGCGCGAAGTCCGGCGCGCATCCCCATGGCCTCCATCTGGCGGTGGACGAGCCGCTTGTTGAGTTGAGCCAGTTCGGGGTCGAGCTTGGCGACCCGCTCGGCCATGGCCAGAACCGCGGCCTCGAGTTCGTCCTCCGGATGGGCGCGGTTGGCGAACCCCAGGCGAACCGCCTCGACGCCCGACATCGCGTCCCCGGTCAGCATCTGTTCCATGGCCGCCCGCATGCCGATCAGCCAGGCATGGTACTGATTGTCGGGCGGGGACATGGTGCGCACGGCCGGATAGCCGATCTGCGCGTCCTCGGCGACGTAGACCAGGTCGCAGGCCACCGCCAGTTCAGACCCGCCGGCCAGGCACCAGCCGTGGACCTGGGCGATGATCGGCTTGGACAGGTCCCACATCCGGAAGCAGCCTTCCACCACGTGACGGGCCCAGTGGCCCTGGCCCCCGGCCGTATGGAACGGCGTCCGGCCGACGCCGGCCAGGTCGTAGCCGGAGGAGAAGCAGGACCCGGCGCCCCGGATCACGATCACGCGCACGTCGGGGTCGCGGTCGGCCGCCTCCAGCGCGGCGAACAGTTCGCCGCGCAGGGCGTTGGAGAGCGCGTTGCGCTTGTGCGGCCGGTTGAGGGTCAGGCGCCTGACCAGCGGCGCAGGCGTGTCCGTGAGCAGCAGGGGAGCCTCGGCGTCGCGCTGTTCGGTCATGCTGCTGTCGTCCTCATCTCGCCCCCGCTCAACGTGCGCCGCTATCCGCAGCGAGCTCAAGCTCGAAGTGGCCGCTGGCGTCTCAAATTTAGTGCAGGTTGCATCTTTTGCCTTGACGAGGAAAGGCAAACTTGGCCCTCTCGGGATGCCGGCGCGCCGTCGCCTGGAGGGCGGAAGCGCCGCTCAATATGCTGTAGGGGAAACGCGATGGGATTGGCCAAGGCCGCATCGGATGCGGCGGATGTCGACACCGACACCCTGCTCGAGATCTACCGCCGCACCGCGCTGATCAACCGGACCGACGAGAAGTTCCGCGCCCTGCTGATGAGCGGGACGTTGCGGCTCGTCTACTACCCGGTCCGCGGCCAGGAAGTCGTTTCGGCGGCCATGATGACGGCGCTGCGCCCCGACGACTATCTGGTCACCACCTATCGCGGCGTGCATGACCAGCTGGCCAAGGGAATCCCGCCCAAGATTCTCTGGGCGGAGTTCACGGGTAAGGCCACGGGCGCCTGCAAGGGCAAGGGCGGCCCGATGCATATCACCCACCCGGAAACGGGCGTGATGGTCACCACGGGCATCGTCGGCTCGGGCCTGCCGATCGCCAATGGCCTCGGGCTCTCGTCGCTGCTCAAGGGGGACGGCCGCGTCACCGTCGTCTGCTTCGGCGACGGGTCCACCAACATCGGCGCCTTCCACGAAGCCATGAACATGGCCTCCATCTGGAAGCTGCCGGTGGTCTTCCTGTGCCAGAACAACCGCTACGGCGAGCATACCGCCTTCGCCGATAGCACGTCCGCCGGCCGGATCGTCGATCGCGCGCCGGGCTACGGCATGAACGCCGTCCGCGTCGACGGGAACGACGCGTCCGAGATGTACGCGGCGGCCAAGGCGGCCGTGGATCGGGCCCGCGCCGGCGGTGGGCCGACACTGATCGAGGCGATGACCTACCGCATGCTGGGCCACGTGTTCGGCTCGAACGCCAGCTATGTTCCGAAGGCGCTTCAGGAGGAGGCGGTCCGCGAGGACCCGGTGCCCAGGCTGCGCCAGAAGCTGCTCGACCTGCAGGTGCCCGAGGCCACCCTCGCCGGGATCGAGCAGGCCATCGACGGCGTGATCGCCGAAGCGGTCGAGTTCGCCCTCTCCAGTCCCTATCCGGACATCGGCGAGATCCGCAAAGACGTACTGGGCCAGGAGATCGCCGCGTGAACGCGCCCCTCAAGACGATCAGCTTCTCGCAAGGGATCAACATGGCCCTCGACGAGGCCATGGCGGCCGACCCCAACGTCTTCGTCCTGGGCGAGGACGTTGCCGACGAGCAGGGCGGGGGAGTCTTCAAGGCGACGCTTGGCCTGTCGGCCAAGTACGGCGCGAGCCGGGTCCGCTCCACGCCGATCTCGGAACAGGCGATCATCGGCGCCGCCGTGGGGGCGGCGATCACCGGCATGCGGCCGGTCGCCGAGATCATGTTCATGAACTTCCTCACCGTCTGCATGGACCAGATCGTCAACCACGCCGCGAAGCTGCGCTTCATGTCGGGCGGCCTGACGTCCGTCCCCCTGACGATCCGCTGCGGCACCGGCGCCGGCGTCGGCTTCGGCGGGCAGCACTCCGACATGCTGGAGGCCTGGTTCGCCCATGTGCCGGGCATGAAGGTGGTGACCGCCTCGAACCCCGCCGACGCCAAGGGCCTGCTGCTGTCGGCGATCGAGGACGACGATCCCACGCTCTTCATCGAGAACGTGGCCATGTACGCCGCCCAGGGCGCGCCGCCGGAGGCCGGCTACAAGGTCCCGCTCGGCAAGGCCAAGGTGGTGCGCGAGGGCTCCGACGTCACCGTGATCACCTACGGCCGGCCCGTCCTGGAAGTCGCCGCCGTCGCGGAGACCCTGGCCGGGGAGGGGGTCAGCGTGGAGGTCATCGACCTGCGCACCATCGCCCCCTTCGACGCCGAGACCGTGCTGAACTCGGTCGCCAAGACCAACCGCGCCGTCGTCGTGCACGAAGCCGTCAAGGCGTTCGGCGTGGGCGCCGAGGTGTCTTCGCGGATCCATGAGGAGCTGTTCAGCCAGCTGAAGGCGCCGGTCGGACGGGTCGGGTCCAAGTATTCGCCGGTCCCGTTCTCGCCGCCGCTCGAGCAGGCCTGGCTCTACAGCCGCGACGAGATCGCGGCCGCCATTCGCAAAACCCTGGGCTGAAGAAACCACATGAGCTTTGAAATTCGGATCCCTGGCCTCGGCGCGGGCATGAGTGAGGGCAAGCTCGTCGCTTGGCATGTGAAGGACGGCGCCGCCGTGCGGGAAGGCGATCTCCTCTACACCCTCGAGAGCGAGAAGACGGCCCAGGACGTCGACGCGCCGGCGGACGGCGTCCTGAAGATCATCGGCGTCGAGGAGGAGATCTACCCGGTCGGCGAGCTGATCGGGACAATCGGCTGAACCGGGCGGCGAACCCGCCGAGGCGTCGCCGCCGAAGTTTCTGGTCAAAGGGGGATGTTCCCTCGCGAAGGGGATGCCGATGTCGAACAACAGCGGTGCGGGCGAGGGCCGGCTTGCGGGTCGCGTGGCGCTCGTGACGGGGGCCACCAGCGGTCTGGGTCAGGCCATCGCGGCGGGGTTCGCCCGCCAGGGCGCGCAGGTGGCCATCTGCGGCCGGCGTGAGGAGGTCGGGCAAGCCGTCGCCGAGGATATAAGGCAGGCGGGCGGAGAGGCCGTCTTCGTGACGTGCGACGTCGCCGACGGCGAACAGGTCCGCGACCTAGTCGCCCGCACCGTGGCCGCCTTCGGCCGTCTCGACATCGCCGTCAACAATGCGGGGCTCGGCGCCGCGGGCGCCAAGCTGGCCGAGCTGACCGAGGAAGAGTTCGACAGCGTGCTTGCGACCAACCTCCGCGGCGTGTGGCTCTGCATGAAGCACGAGATCAGGCAGTTCCAGGCCCAGGCCGATGGCGGCTGCATCATCAACATGGGCTCTGTCCTGGGGCAGGTCGCGCTGGCGACGGGCTCCCAGTACTCCGCGGCCCACTACGTGGCCGCCAAGCACGCCATCGAAGGGCTGACCAAGACGGCCGCCGCGGACTATGGGCGCGAAGGGATCCGGGTGAACACCCTGGCGCCGGGCGTGGTGGCGACGGCCATCAGCGAGCATGTGATCACGGACGAGGCGCCCCTCATCAGCCGCTGGCGGGAGCGCATCCCCCTCGGCCGCCTTGCCGCGGTGGAAGATGTGGTCGGCGCCGCCGTGTTCCTGGCTTCCGCCGACGCCGCCTACGTGAGCGGCACGAGCCTCGTGGTGGATGGCGGCTTCCTCGCGCAATAGCCCGTGGGTCGCCCTGCGCCCGCTCAAGGGATGAGCGGCGTGTCGCAGCGTTGGATGCGGTTCGCCCGCAAGCGCCAAGTGGAGGTCACATGCCTGGTTTCACAGGGAAGACGTTGCTCGTCACGGGAGCCGCCACCGGCCTGGGCCGAGCGGTCGCCACGATGGCCGCCGCGAGCGGAGCCAGGGTTGCGGTTCTGGACGTCAACGAGGCCGAGGGCCGGAAGACGGCCGCGGCGGTCGGCGGAAGGTTCTGGCGGCTCGATGTGGCCGATCCGTCGGCGTGGCGGGACGTGGTCGCCGACATCGAGCGCGAGTTCGGCCCGATCCACTACGCCCACCTGAACGCCGGCGTCATGACCCAAGGGCTGGGCGAGAGCCTGGCGGGGGCGAACGTGGAGTCCCTGAGCCCGGATCGCTATCGGCAGGTCGTGGGGGTCAACGTGGACGGCGTCTTCTTCGGGCTGCAGACGCTGCTGCCGCGGATGAACACCGCCGCCGGTGAGGCGGTGACCGTCACCAGCTCCGCCGCAGGTCTCGTCCCGATCCCGTTCGATCCGGTCTACGCGCTGACGAAGCACGCCGTGATCGGGTTGGTGCGGAGCCTCGCCCTGGCCTATGCGAACGCCCGCACGCGGATCAACGCCATCTGTCCGGGCGGCTTTGCCAGTCCGCTGCTTCCCCCGGAATTCCGGACGGCCGCGACCATGTCGGCGGAGCAGATGGCGGCCGAGGTCGTGGACCTGCTGCTGACGGGCGCCACCGGCGAGACGCGTCTCAAGCTCAAGGCCGACGCTCCCGCACAGGCGGTCAGCCCACCGTTCCCGACCCTGGCTTGAGGGCGTCAGCCGCCGATCGTCCGTTCCGTCGGCCAATAGCTTCGCCGCAGCTCGCGCTTGTTGACCTTGCCCATGGCGTTGCGGCCGATGTCGGCGAGGAACTCGTACGACCTTGGACATTTGAACCCCGCCAGGCGATCGCGGCAGAAGCGGTCCAGCTCCTCCGGCGACGGCGGCTGGCCGGGATCGCGCGCCATCACCAGCGCCTTCACCTCTTCGCCCATCTCGGCGTTGGGCGCGCCGATGACCGCCACGTCCGCCACCTCCGGATGTTGCAGCAGCGCCTGCTCGGTCTCGGCGGGATAGATGTTCACTCCGCCGCTGACGATCATGTCCGATACGCGATCGGTGATGAAGACGTAGCCGTCCTCATCGAAGTAGCCGACCTCGCCAAGGGTAAAGACCCCGGGCTCGAGGTGGACCGCGCGGGTCTTCTCCGGGTCATTGTGGTAGACGATCCCGCGGCCGGTAGTGTCGCGGAAATAGAGCTGGCCCACCTCGTTGACGCCGAGGCGCTCGCCGTCGTCGGCGACCACGACCAGCTCGAACGGGGCGAGGGTCTTGCCGACCGAACCCGGCTTTCGCAGCCACTCCTCGGAGGTGATCATGTTGGTGGTCCCGGCCTCGGTGGCGCCATAGGCCTCGATCAGGACGGGCCCGAACCAGTCGATCATCTGACGCTTCACGTCGCGCGGGCAGGCGGCGCCGGTGTGCGAAACCGCCACGAGGCTGGACACGTCGTACCGGCGCCGGATCGCCTCGGGGAGGGACAGCAGGCGCTGGAAGTGCGTGGGCACCATCAGGGTGCTGCGGACCCGGAAGTCCTGGATGGCGCGCAGGACCTGCTCGGGGTCGAAGCGGGAAAGCACTACCAGAGAGATGCCGCCGGCCAGCAGGCGAACCGAGCCGAGTGGGCCCGTGTGGTACAGGGGACTGACGACCATCCCCGGCGCGCGGTCGCCCAAACCCGCGACCTGGGCCTGGAGCTTTCCGATGACCTCGGCCACCGTGACGCCCGCGGGGAACATCGTGGGGGGCGTCTCGGCGCCCTTGGGCCGGCCGGTGGTGCCGGAGGTGTAGTGCAGGTGGGGACGAGGCGGCATGTCCGCCGGCGGCTCCGCATCTGACGCTTCCGCAAGCCAGGTGTCCCAGGAGACCAGACCTGGCGTGGGCGGCGTGCGCCAGCCAATCACCATCCCGACGCCGGCCTTGGCGGCCGCGGCGAGGCCCACTTCAGCGGTTTCCGGCCCCACGAACAGCGTGTCGGCGCCGGAATCCTCGAGGATGTAGGCGACTTCATCGGCGGTGAAATGGAAGTTGACCGGGACGCTGGACACGCCGGCATGCAGCGCGGCCAGATAGGCGATCACGCCTTCGGCGCTGTTCGGGGCAAAGACGGCGATCCTGCCGGCGGGGCCGGCGGCGCGTGCGAGCAGGCCGTTGACCGCGCGGTTCAACGTGGCGTCGAGGTCGGACCAGGTAAGGGAGAAACGCTCGTCCGCCAGGGCCATTTCCTGGGGCTTGCGGCGCGCATTCTCCGCGGCTGCGAGTGACATGATGGACCGTCCTGCGTTCGTTCAAAGACCCAGGGCGACCCGGGCCAGGATGTTGCGCTGCACCTCGCTCGAGCCGCCGAAGATCGTGCTCGCGCGGCCGTTCAGGAACCGCGCCGTCGGGGTGACGGCGTATTCCGGACCGATGGGGGACTCATTGGCCCCGGTCCCCAGGGCGCCGCGCTGGTCGGGGAGGGCGTAGAGCCCCAGGGCGCGCATGCTGAGGTCCTCGATCTTCTGCCCCAGCTCGCTCGCGCAGAGCTTCTTCAGCGACGCGGCGGCGTTCCCGATGCTTTCCCCGTCCCGGCGACGGCCGGCGAGGCGGCGCTCGGTCCAGGCCAGGGCCATGACCTCGATTTCGAGCCGCGCCAGGTCACGGCGGAAGACCGGGTCCTCATAGAGCGACGCCGCTCCGTCGGCCGGCTGGTTCCGCGCGATGTCCACCAGGCGTTCCAGCGCCACGGACAGCGGCACGCCGGAGGAGCCGCCGCCGCGTTCGAACTCGAGCAGGTACTTCGCGACGGTCCAGCCTTCGTTCTCCGCGCCCATCCGGTTGGCCACCGGCACGCGGACGTTGTCGAAGAAGACCTGGTTGACCTCGTGCTCGCCCGACATGGAGATGATGGGGCGCACCGAGATCCCCGGCGCATCCATGGGCGAGACCAGGAACGAGATGCCCGCCTGCGGCTTGCCTTCGGTCGAGGTGCGGACCAGCAGGAAGATCCAGTTCGCGAACTGGGCGTGGGTCGTCCAGATCTTCGATCCGCTCACGACGTAGTCGTCACCGTCACGGACCGCGCGGGTTTGCAGCGAGGCGAGGTCCGAACCGGACTGCGGTTCGGAATATCCCTGGCACCAATAGTGCTCGCCGGAGAGCATGCGCGGCAGGAAGAAGGCCTTCTGCGCATCGGTCCCGTATCGCATGATGACCGGCGCGCAGAGGCTGAGACCCATGCCCGGCAAGCGAGGCGTTCCGGCCCGCGCGCACTCTTCCTGGAAGATGGCGCCCTGACGCGGGGTCCAGCCCGGGCCGCCGTACTCGGTCGGCCAGGCCGGCGCGATCCAACCCCGCTCGAACAGGATCCGATGCCAGCGCCGGGCGAGGTCGCCATCGGCGAAGACGCCGGCCTGACGGGCGGTCAGCGCGCGGAGTTCGGGCGTGAACTTCGCCTCCAGGAACGCCCGCACCTCGTCGCGGAACGCCTCGTCGTCGTCCGAGGATCTCAACGCCATACCCTCATTCCTTCCTCGGGAGCACGCCGCTGGCGCGGCCGCAGGCCCCGGTCGGTGCGACACCGACCCACCATCGGACATCTAGCGTCCGGCCGACCTCGCACCAACCAAATAATAGTTCATGCAGCAGTTTTTGAGGCCATGCCCAAGGACAGTTGCTGGAACCGGTTCAGGTGGTGTTCGGCGGAGCCGAACTGGGTTTCGATGGCGATCGCACGCTTGAAGTAGTGGCTGACCGCCAACTCGTCGGTGACGCCCATGGCGCCATGCAGTTGGATCGCGCTCTGGCCCACCTCCCGGCAGGCTTCGCCCACGTACGCCTTGGCGGCCGCCACCGATCGCGCGCCGTCCGCGGCCGCCTCCGCCAGCTTGAGCGCCGCCATGTGGCTCATCGCGGCGGACTGCTGCGCCTTGACGAACATGTTCACCATCCGGTGCTGCAGCACCTGGAAGCTCGCGATCGGCGCGCCGAACTGCCGGCGCTCCTTCGTGTAGGCGACGGTGTCCGAGACCAGCCGGTCGAGAATCCCCGCCGCCTCGGCGCAGACGGCGGCGGTCGCCTCGTCCAGCGCCGCCTCGATGATCCCTGGCGCGACCTCCGAGGTCGCCAGCACCGCTTCGGGAGGGATGCGCACGTCGTGGAAGTCGATGTCGGCGGCCAGCCGACCATCCAGCGTGCGATAGGATCGCAGGCTCACGCCGGGCGCTTTGGGGTCGACCAGAACCAGGACCACGCCCTCGTGGTCGTGGCGTCCGCCGCCCGTTCGGGCGCTGACGATCAGGTGGGTGGCGGCGGGCGCCCCGAAGACCACGGACTTCCGCCCGCGCAACACCTGAGCGGCCCCCTCCGGCCGCGCCTGCGTCAGGATGTCGTCCCAACGGTAGCGGGCCTGCGGTTCGCTGTAGGCGAAGGCCAGTCGCGTATGGCCCTCGACAATCCCCCGGATCGTCTCCGTCGCGAGCGGGGCCGCGCAACGCTTGAGCAGGCCCCCGCCGAGGACGACAGTCTCGAGGAACGGCTCCAGGACCAGCGCCCGGCCCAGTTCCTCCATCAACACCATGGTGTCCAGGGCGTCGCCGCCCAGCCCGCCCGCGGATTCGGCGAAAGCCGCCCCCAGGATGCCGAGCTCCTCCGCGAAGGCGCGCCAGATCGTGGGGCTCCATCCCGGATCGCCGTTCAGGATCTGGCGCCTGGCTTCGAAGCTGTACCGATCGGACAGGAACCGTCCGACGCTGTCGCGCAGCAGCGTCTGCTGCTCGGTCAAATCCAAGCTCATCCGTACACGGCCTCCCGAACGCCAGGCTGGCGGATCTTAAAAACTATCACACATTGCATGTTTGCCGACGCCGCGTCTACACTGCGGTCGTGTCTATCCAGGGAGGCGTGGATGAGCGAAGCGACCGGCAAGGCGAGGCCCCAGCCGACGGCCCCCGACGAACTCGTGGCTCAACTCGAGCAGCAGGGCATCGCGCCCGGCTCCTATCGGTTTCAGCCGCTCGACCTCATGCGCAAGGCCATCGCGCGGCGGATGACCGAGTCCTTCCGCGACGTCCCCCACTTCGCGCTGCTTGGGAAAATCGAAGCGGACGCGTTGCTGGCGGCGCGCATGCGGCTGAACGCGCAGGGGCGGGGGCGGATCTCGCTCAACGACCTACTGATCAAGGCGGCAGGTCTGGCGCTGGCGCGCTTTCCGGCGGCCAACGCGAGCTACACGGAGCGAGGCCTGATTTTCCACCGGCACGCCGACATCGCCGTCGCCGTCGCGATGGAGGGCGGTCTCGTCACCCCGATCCTGCGCCAGGCCGAGGTGAAGGACGTCTGGCAGATTTCAACGGAGATGAAGGACCTGGCGGCGCGCGGGCGGGCGAAACGGCTCCTCCCGCCCGAATACACCGGTGGGACCTTCTCGATTTCGAACCTCGGCATGTACGGCGTCGCGAGTTTCGGTTCGATCCTGAATCCCCCGCAGGGGTGCATCCTCTCCATTGGACAGGCCGAGAAACAGTACCGCTTCCGCGGCGACGACCCCTATGTGGCGACGGTCCTGGAAGTCACGCTCACCTGCGATCACCGCGCGGTCGACGGAGCCATCGGCGCCCAGTGGCTGGACGCGTTCCGCCAGCTTGTGGAGTCGCCGCAGGCATGGCTCGACTGATTGGAGGATCTTCGATCTTTCAACCTGACGATCTTGCCACAGATGCTATTGTTCGGCTTCACGTGTAGCGTGTGAGGGCCGCAACCGCAAAGCGCGCGGCGGGGTGATCGAGAGTCAGGCCATGGACGAATTCACGGGCGGTCGCACGCTCGTCTACAGAAGCGACAACATCGTCGAGCGACGCAAACGCATCCTGCGCGTCGCCCGCAAGATGATCGTCGAGAGCGGGCTTTCAGGCTTCAGCGTGCGCGAGCTCGCGCAGCGGGCCGGCATCGCCCAGAAGACCCTCTACAACGCGTTCGGCAGCAAGGAGAACGTGATCGCCCTGGCCATCCGCCAGTACATGGACGACTTCAACGCGCGGATGACCACCAGCTTTGAGACCGGGACCCTGGAGGAGCGGCTCGAAAGGCTCATCAAGGTGCATTCCCGGAACGTGCAGATCCGTCCGTACACCACGGCGATCATGGGCGTGTACAACTCCTTCACCGCCGATCCCGCGATCCGCCAGGTGATCCGTCACGTCTCCGAGGAGGGATTGCGTCCGTTCGCCAACTGGCTGGTCACGACGCGGCAGCTCGCGCCGGGGGTCACCCTGGAGGGGTTCATCAAGCTGCAGACCACCAACGTCTACGCCACCCTCACCGACTGGTGCCTCGGCGAGATCCCCGACGCGAAGCTGGTGGACCACATCACCGAGAACTTCCTCTGCGGCGTGGTCTCCTCGGCCAAGGGCAAGATACAGGCCGAGGCGCAGCGATGGCTGGAGGATCTCCGCAATCAGCGGCCCAGCTGGACGGCGCTGCGCCGGCTTGCCGAGGTGCCCACGATCGACAGCCTTGAACTTCACACCGAGAAGCCGCCTTCCGCGCGATCGCGCAAGAAGCGGGCGACCTAGCCGCCGTTCGTCTTCTTGATGTCCTGCGGTGACTGCACGGCGACCGGCGAGCCGTGGACGATGCGATTGTGGGTGTGCGCCAGGTGGTGCATCGCGAACACGCCTTCCATGGCGTTCCGTTTGCCCTGCAGGTCGTCGACGAAGTTGAAGGCCTGCTTGGTCAGGGCCAAGGCGAAGCGGGGTCGTTGGGCCAGCCTCTGCCCGATGCGCAGCGCCTCTTCGACCAGCGCCTCGGGGCCGACGACGCGGTTGACCATTCCGACCTCATAGGCGCGGGCGGCCGTCATCTTCTCGCCCAGCATCAGGAACTCGCGAGCGATGCGCGAGGGCATCTCGAAGGCGTGCGCAAAATACTCCACGCCGGGCACCCCCATCGCCAGGACCGGGTCGCTGAAATAGGCGTCCTCCGACGCGACGATGATGTCGCAGACCCACGCCAGCATGAGGCCGCCCGCGATGCAGGCGCCCTGAACCGCGGCGATGGTGGGCTTGGGCAGGTCGCGCCAGCGTCGGCAAAGGCCAAGGTAGACTTCCTGCTCGGCCGCATACTGGCCTTCGGCGCCGGCGCGGCGGCGCGGCTCGTACCAGGGGGTCTTCTTGTCGACCTCACGGACCCAGTCGTGCCCGCCCGGCGTGCCGAGGTCGTGTCCGGACGAGAAGTGCTTGCCCGAGCCCGCGAGCACGATCGCGCCGACCTCGTCGTCCTCGACCGCTCGGATGAACGCCGCATCCAGCTCGTAGAGCATGTGTGGATTTTGCGCGTTGCCGTAGCGGGGCCGGTTCAGCGTGATCAGGGCGACGCCGTCGCGCACCTCGTACAGGACCGGGGCCTCGTCGGTGGACGCCGCCACGGGCTCGGGCATATCCATCCCTCGTCTCCTCAGCCCGCGCCCGCGGCTGTCGACGCCGCCTCGCCCTCGGCGATGTAGCGGTCGATCATGTGATGCAGGTGGCGGATCCGCATCTCGCTGTAGCGCCCGAAATGGACTTCGCCAGTGCCCGTGGCGCGCAGCCCCTCGTGCACATGCGGCAGGTTGCTGAAGTCCTGGTCGAAGACCGCCGCCAGGCCTTCGAGGCCGGGCAGGCCGATCGACGACACGGTCTCGTCGAAATCCAGCTCGATCGCCGCGGCCGCCTTGGGACGCGGCTGATCCTTTGGCCAGCGCCCGTGCATCATGATGTCCATGATGCTGGTCTCCGGATCCAGGCCGTTCGGCCGCCAGCGGTAGGTCAGCTTCGTCCCGTGCCCCGCCCAGAAGCTGAGATTGGGGAACAGGTTGTAGAGAAGCGCGTCGAGCATCTCCGCATCGGCCGCGTCATCGTAGTCATAGCCCAGCGTTTCCGTCAGGCCGCGGCGGGTGAGGTCGGCCATGTAGCGCCGCGCGGTGTCGCCTTCCGACAGCTGGTGCTCCTTGTCGGCGTCCGCGATGGGGTTGCGGCGGCGACCGAGCATGAAGTCGACCACCTCCTGCTCGGACGCGGGCGGCAGGAAGGGACTGGAGACGCCGCTCGCCGAGAAGTGGCGGGACACGTAGTCGTTCGGAAGGTCGTACTGGCTGTTCGCATCGCCCAGGCTGCCCAGGATCTGCGGGTGGGTGGTGAAGCTGTGGTGGCTCTCCATGAAGGCTTCGGTGAGCACCTTCCAGTTGCAGCGCACCTTCTTCTGGATCCAGAGGGTGCGGGTGCGACTTTCCCAGTCGAACCTCTCGAAGTCCGCCGCGAGCGGGCCGATGAACTCGGCGAGCGGCTTGGCGTTGGCGTCGAAGTTCACGAAGATGAAGCCACCCCAGCGGTCGACCTTCGCCTCGGGGAGGCGCATGTCGCGGTCCTTCCACTGCGGGAAGTCCCAGGCGATCGGGTTCTCCTTGAACCGGCCATCGGCGTGCCAGGTGAACCCGTGATACGGGCACTTGAACTCGTCCTTGCAACCGTTGTGGGTGACCAGCTTCCGCCCGCGGTGGAGGCAGGAGTTGTACAGGGCCTTCACCTCGGTGGGCGAGGTTCGCACCACGATCAGCGACTTGCCGAGCACCTCATAGAGGTGATGGTCGCCCACGGCGGGAATGTCCTCTTCGCGGCAGGCCATGTGCCATATGCGGCTCCACATGAAGCGTGCTTCCTTCTCGAAGAAGGCGCGGTCGAAATAGCGTGACGCCGCGACGGGCTGCACGCCCACGTCCGGCACGCGACCCTCGCGCAGGTAGCTCGGCACGGGCCGGCTGTCCCGGTTCAGGATGTCCTCATAGCTGTCGCCGGGATGACGGTCGGCGCGTTCCACGGAACCTGATCCGTCCATCGGTGAGTCCTCCCTGGTCGTTGTCTCAGCCCGCGGCACCTCACGGGCCGTCGCCGGGAACGTAACGCCGGCAGGGTCTGGGCTGTCAACGTAAATTGCTGCGCGTGTTACTTTTTGACGAGACTCGATTCCAGCCCGCGCGCGCCGCCCGCCGACAGGCTCAGCGGCCCGCGCGCAGCGCCGCCAAGTCTTCCGCCATGGCCGCCAGCAACGGCCCGAAGACGGGGTGGGTTTGCAGGCCGGCGTCGTACGAGGCCAGCTTCGGAAAGCTGCCGATCGGCGATGGCCGCGCGAACATCCGGTGCAGCTCCTTGACCCAGAACAGGAACGGGGCGAGGGCGCAGTCGGCCAGGGTCGGCGCGTCGCCCCAGGCGAACCCCTGGCCGCCCAGCACGGCCTCCACGTGGCCGAGCCCGCGCTCGATGTCCACGAACAGCGCTTCCGCCGCCGGATCCGCGGGCGCGGCCAGGTGGCGGAAGAGCCCGAACAGCGGCCCCATCACATAGAGTTCCGCGACCCGACCGATCAGTCTCGTCCTGGCGCGGTCCCAAGGCGCCGCGGGGAGCAGCGCCGGCTCGGGGAACATCTGCTCCAGGTATTCTACGATCACTTCGGATTCGGGGAGGGTCCGCCCGTCGTCGAGCACCAGGGTCGGCAGGCGACCCATCGGATTGACGGCGAGGTAGGCGGGCGACTTGAGGCCCTCGGCCGGCGGCGGGAGGATCTCGAGCGGGATGCCCTTCAGGATGGCGGCGGCCTCAACCCGGGCCCCGAACGGCGATCGGGCGACAGCGTACAACTTCATGGCGACATCCCGGTCCGGCGGAGGCGCCGCCGCGCGTCACCGATCGCGCTGCGTCGCAGATTAATAATAGCATGACACGCAATTTTCGTAAGATTAAGCTCGATCTTCGGAGCGGCGACGGCAGGCCGCAGGCGGCGCGCCGCTGCGTGAACTTGGAGGACCGCATGGGCAAGATGGATGACCTGATCTTCCAGGAACTGCGGTCCGAACGCGCGCGCAAGGCCGTTCCCGACGGGTTTCCGGCCTTGGCCGAGATTCCGGGTGGGCGCTACACGCGCCGGGATTTCTTCGACCTGGAGATGGCGCGCGTCTTCCGCCGGTCCTGGGTGCTGGCCGGGCACATCTCGGAGCTGCCGAAGAGCGGAAGCTACAAGGTGTTCGCCAAGCTGCCGAGCGCCCCCATCCTCATCGTGCGCGGCCGGGACGGCCAGGTGCGGGCCTTCTACAACACCTGCCGGCATCGCGGCGCGCCGGTGGTCAAGGACCATGCGGGCCGATGCAACGTGCTGCGGTGCCAGTACCACTCCTGGGCGTACGACTTCGACGGCCGACTGGTGCAGGTTCCGGACGAGCACGAGTTTCCGAACCTGGACCGGGCGGCGCGAGGCCTCATTCCGGTGCGCTGCGAACTTCTGCACGGGCTCATCTTCGTGAACCAGGACGAGGCCGCGCCGGATCTTCTCGAGGCGGTCGGCCCCCTGGCCGAGGAGTGGGGCGACCTCGGCCTGGCCGACGGACAGGTCGACTACCGCTTCTCCCGCCGGGTCAGCTGCAACTGGAAGTGCGGCCTCGACGCGTTCCAGGAGGTCTACCACATCAACACCCTGCATCCCCAGACGGTCGGGGCGACGCTCGTCCACTCCGTCGCGGCCATGAGCCTCCTGCCGCGGGGACATTCCCGGATGTGCGTCCAACTGAAGACCGTGGATATCGACGAGGTCCCGGACGGCGGGTGGCCGGATGGGGAGATCTACCGGCGCTCCAGCGTCGCCCACACGCTCTGGCCGAACATGGTGGTCCCCTGGGGCGCCGGATCGGGCCGCTTCATCCTGTTCTGGCCGATCGGGCCCGGCGAGTGCGAGATTGAAGTCATGGGCGTGGGGCCGGCCTGGGGCGAGGGCGGGCTTCCGGCCGACCGCGACCTGGCCAACACCCGCTTCGATGGCGTGCTGATGGAGGACATCGAGAACCTCGCCGCGATCCAGGCCTCCCTGGAGTCCGGCGCCTTCACCGGCATGATGCTCGGATACCAGGAGCGCCGTCTCTACTGGGCGCACGAAGAGATCGACCGGGCGATCGGGGTCGACGCGGTGCCGTCGGAGCTGCGCGTGCCGCCGGTGCTCGGACGGTTCGTCGAAGCCCCCGCATCGCGCCGCCCGCACGCCGCCACGCGGGGGGCCGCATGAACCGCCTGGAAGGCCGGACGGCGCTGGTGACCGGCGCCAGCGAAGGCATCGGCCTTGCGATCACCGAGCGGCTGCTCGCCGAGGGGGCTCGGGTGGCGATGGTCGCGCGACGCGCCGACGTGCTGGAGGCCGCGGCCGCACGGCTGGGGCCCATGGCTGTTCCCATCGTCTGCGACGTCACCCGCACCGAGGACCTCGCGCGCATGTTCGACGCGGCGGCGGAGCATCTGGGGGGCCTGGATGCGCTGGTGATGAACGCGGGCATGGCCGGGGGAGGGGCGCTCGCCGACGTCACCGAGGAGGCCTTCGACCAGCTGATGGATCTCAACCTGCGCAGCGTCTTCTTCACCGCGCAGCGGGCGTTGCCCCTGCTTCGCCCGTCGGCGTCGATTGTCATGATCGGGTCCATCGCCGCCAAGATCGTGGTGCCCGGCGGCTCGGCCTATGCGGCCAGCAAGGCCGCGCTCATTCAGTTCGCCCGCTGCTGGGCCGAGGAACTGGCGCCGCGCGGCATTCGGGTGAATGTCCTGGCGCCGGGATATACCGAGACGCCCCTGTTCGACCGGATCACCGCCACGCCGGAAGGCGCCGCGCGATTCGATCAGATGGTGTCCCAGCGCACCAGCCTGAAGCGGCTCGGCAAGCCCGAGGAGGTCGCGGCCGCGGCGGCGTTCCTGTGTTCCTCGGACGCCTCCTACATGACCGGCGGCGCCATCTATGTCGGCGGCGGCGGCGAGAACTGGTGATCCCGGGGCAGGACATGAGGCGAGCCTAGGATGAGCGAGGCGTTCGCCAGCATCGGAAAGACGGGGGAGCAGGAGATGATCGCCGGATCGGTGTCCACGACGCCTTGGGCGCCGGACGCACTCAGCTGCGCTTGGCTCCAGGCGGTTCTCCAGGACGCGGGAGCCTTGGGGGTGGGGGACGAGGTCCTGACCTTCCAGACGTCGCCGCTTGGCGAGGGGGTTGGCCTGCTCGGAGCCCTTGTGCGGATCGGCGTCGTCTGTCGGGCGTCGGGCGGGGAAGCGCCCAGGACGCTGGTGGCGAAGTTCTCCACCTCCAATGCCGAGAACCGCGCCGTCGCCATGGCCTTCGGCGTCTACGCCCGCGAGGTCGGGTTCTATCGCCATGTCGCGCCCCACCTTCCCGGGATCGCGCCACGCTGCTTCGCGGCGGAGTACGACGCCGCGTCCGGGGGGAGCGTCCTGATCCTCGAGGACCTCGCCGCCTACCGGATGGGCGATCAGGTGGCGGGATGCGCGGCGCGCGAAGTGGAAGATGTCATCGAGCTCCTCATCCCCATGCATGTGCGGCACTGGGGGCGGGTAGACGATCCGGGCCTGGCTTGGGCGCCGCGGATCGACGGTCCAATGCAGCTCGAAGGATTCGCGCAAGGCTGCGCGGCAGGGTGGGAGCCGTGCGTGTCTCGCTTCGGCCATGTGATCGGACAGGATATCCTGTCCCGACGGGATCAATTCGTGGCCGCGGTGCCCGAACTCAGCCGGCGAATGGGGGCGGCCCCCCAGACCCTGGTCCACGGGGATCTTCGCCTCGATAACCTGATGTTCGGGCAAGCCCCGGGCCAGCGGCCGGCGGTCGCCATCGACTGGATCGTGACGTTCTCGGCCGCCATCCACGACCTGGCCTATTTGCTGACCCAGAACCTTCGGACCGACGAGCGGCGCCGCCATGAACGTCGCCTCGTCGCCCGCTACCAGCAGCGGCTGCGCGAGCAGGGGATCGCCGACTACAGCGCCGAGCAGGCATGGGAGGACTACCTGGTCGCGGCGCTCTATCTGTTCAGCTACGGGGTCGTGATCGCCGGGGCGTTGGACCCGGGCAACGCGCGCGCCGCGCTGATGATGGAACAGCTGATGGCGCGCGCTTCGGCGGTGATCATGGACCACCAGTTGCTCGATCGCCTTCCCGGATAGGCTCAGGCCTCGAGGATCGCGACGGCGGAGAGCCCGGGGGCGCCGTACACTTGGCTATAGCCCAGGCGAGCCTGCTCGACCTGGCGTCCCTCGGCGCGACCGCGGAGTTGCTGCACATTCTCGTAGACCTGCCGCAGGCCGGACGCGCCGATCGGCTCTCCGCAGGCCAGGCACCCGCCGTCGGTGTTGACCGGCATGCGCCCCCCGATCCGGGTCGCGCCGGCGGCGATCAGCTCTTCCTGCTCGCCATCCTGGCAGAATCCGTTCTCGGCCATGTGCATGATCTCGGCCCCGCTCTCGGTGTCCTGGATCTGGATCACGTCGATGTCCGTGGGACCGACCCCGGCCATCTCGTAGGCCGCCTTCGACGCCAGAACGGTCGGCGAGGGCCCGCGCTCGAGTTCGAGCGAGGGCGAGAACACTTCGAAGGATCCGCTGACCCGCGTGCGCACGGCGGCGCCCCGCACCTTCGGTCCGGCAAGACCCAGCTCCCGCATCTTGCGATCGGAGGCGAGGATCAGCGCGGCCCCGCCCTCCGCGGGCGAGCAGAACATGAACTTGGTGAGCGGGTCGCTGACCAGATCCGCGCTCATGATCACGTTCAGGCCGACCGGCTCGCGTCGCCAGGCGTGCGGTGTCCGAGCGCCGTTTTCGTAGGCCTTCTCGGCCACCCGGCCCAGGGTCTCCGCGGTGATGCCGTGCAGTCCCATGTAGCGCTGGATCTTCATCCCGAAGAACTGGGTCGTCAGCATCAGGCCGGTCTCGCCGTACCAGGCCGGCAGGCCCGACTTCTCCGGGTCGGCGTTGAACGCGCCCCGGGGGTGCTTGTCGAAACCGACGACCAGGCCCAGGTCGAATTCGCCGGACTTGATCGCCCAATAGCCGGCGAGCAGCGCCGAGCCGCCGGTGGCGCAGCCGTTCGCGACGTTGATGAACTGCACGCCCGTCAGCCCCAGCCGCGGCAGCAGCGCGTCGGCGTTGCCGGCGGCGGCCGAGCCGCCGAAGGCGAACTCCATCTGCGACCAGTCGAGCCCGGCGTCCGCCAGAGCTTCATTGGTCGCGAACAGCCCTTGGTCGAGGCCGCTGCGGCCTTCGGTGCGACCGAAGGGGTGGATCCCCGCTCCCACGATATGGACGTCGGTCATGGTGCGTCTCCCTCTTTCGACGGCCGGAAGGCATAGGTGAGGACCTCGGCGCCATCGGCGTCGGTCCGGAAGGTCTGCAGGGTGAATGTCATCGGCATCCCGATGCGCAGGCGATCGATCGCGTCGGTCTCGATGCGGGTCTCGACGATGATCGCGTCGGGCAACGCCACATAGCCCACCGCATAGGGCGTGAAGCTCCGGTCGTCGCCGGGCCCGGCATAGGGTGGCTTCGGCCTGAAGCGCTGGACGGTATAGGACCAGAGCGTGCCCTCGCGGGGCAGCTCGATGGCGTCATACGCCTCGGCCCCGGCGCCCAGGGGCAAGGGGAACACCACCTTCCCGTCGGCGCGACGCCGCCCGCCGAGCAGGCGTGCGTCGTCGCCCAGCCCGCTCACCAGGCCTTCGGCCACCATTCGCGTCGCCATGCATCCTCCGCTGTCTGCCAGGCACGTTAGGCGCGCTGCGGGAGGGGGACAACGAAAAATATCATGCGTATTAGTTTCTGGATTCGGATGGCGGCGCCCGGCTCCAGTGCGTCCGCCAATTCCGCCACATCCGCGTGGGGTAGGGGCCCGCCGTCGGGACGCGTGGGCCCGCGTCAGGGGGGTGGGGACTTGGACCGGCGTCCGCGTCGTGACATAAGGGCGCCCGCGCGCCGCCGGACCCCGTTCGGCGGCCTTCCCCTGTTTGACGTGAAGGGCGGACCAGGCGCGCACTGGCGCCGGGCCCCGAGAATCTGAGAATGCCGATGCAAATCGTTGAGAAGTCTGGCGAAGGCCTTAGCCGCGTTTACGGCGTGACGGTCCCCGTCTCCGATCTGGCCGAGCGCCTCGAGGCGCGGATCAAGGAGATCGCCCCCACCCTCAACGTGAAGGGCTTCCGCCCGGGCAAGGTGCCCGCCGCCCACGTCCGTCGCCTGTACGGCAAGTCGCTGATGAGCGAAGTGGTCCAGCAGAGCCTGACCGAAACCACCCAGAAGATCCTGGACGACAACAAGCTGCGCCCGGCCGGCGAGCCCGAGCTGAAGCCGGAGGGCGACATCGCGGCGGTCATGGACGGCAAGGCGGACCTCGCCTACGAGCTCTCCATCGACCTGATGCCCGAGTTCGAGCCGGTCGACGGCTCCACCCTGTCGCTGACTAAGCCGGTCTACACCCCGACCGACAAGGAAGTGGACGAGGCGGTGGCCGAACTGGCCAGCCAGAACCGCACCTACGAGCCCAAGACCGGCAAGACCGTGAAGGCGAAGGACGGCGACCAGGTCGTCATCGACTTCATCGGCCGCGTGGACGGCGAAGCCTTCGAAGGTGGCACGGCCACCGACGTGGAGCTGGTGCTGGGTTCCGGCAACTTCATCCCGGGCTTCGAAGCCCAGTTGGTCGGCGCTAAGCCGGACAGCGACGTGACCGTGAAGGTGACCTTCCCGGCCGACTACCAGGCCGCCAACCTGGCCGGCAAGGACGCCGAGTTCGAGACCAAGGTGAAGGAAGTCCGCGGCCCGGTCGAATCGCCCGCCGACGACGCCTTCGCCGAACGCCTGGGCCTTGAGAGCCTGGACAAGCTCAAGGAGCTGGTGAAGGGCAACCTCGAAGAGCAGTACGCCGGCGCCTCGCGCTTCAAGCTGAAGCGCGCCCTGCTGGACGAGCTGGACTCGAAGCACGACTTCCCGCTGCCGCCGAAGATGGTCGAGGCCGAATTCTCCTCGATCTGGAGCCAGGTCCAGCAGGACAAGGAAGCCGGCCAGCTGCCGCCCGAGGACGCGGAGAAGTCCGAGGAGCAGCTCCAGAAGGAATACCGCAAGATCGCCGAGCGCCGCGTGCGCCTGGGCCTGGTGCTGGCCGAGATCGGCCGGGCCAACAACGTCCAGGTGACCGAGGCCGAGCTCAACGAAGCGATCCGCCGTGAAGCCATCAAGTACGGCGCCCAGGCCCAGCAGATCTTCAACCTGCTGCGCGAGAACCAGAACGCCCAGGCCCAGCTCCGCGCTCCGATCTTCGAGGACAAGGTCGTCGACCTCATCGTCTCCAAGGCCAAGGTCAAGGACAAGAAGGTCAGCAAGGACGAGCTGATGAAGGAAGACGACCTGCCGGACGGCTACTCCGAATAATCAGCCTTCATCCCCGCATGCGCGGGGATGAGCGGGTATTTACAGCGACCGGAGCCGCCGCAGCATTTCCGCATTCTCCAGCTGGGCGCGGCGTTCGTTGATGGCGCGGTGCAGGTCCAGCGCCTCGGCCGGGTCCAGCGGGCTCAGGATCGACGTATCCAGGTCGTCATAAGCGGTCGGCGTGGCTTCAGGCACGCGCCCATGAGGCATGTCCATAGTCAGTCTCCCATCACCCTGCGGACGCAGGGCCTCTCCCGACGCTTAAGGTATCATTTACCTGTCACACCCGCCAACGGGCCGATGCCCCGAAACGAGGCGCCGGCGATCACACTGTGGTGTGGAAGTTCATGCCTTCGCCCTTTTGAAATGAACCGTGGTCTTCGGGGTTGGCCCATCAGAAATCGATGAACCGTGATCAGGAATCGGTTGGCTTCCGCGGGGTTCGGGACGTAACCTGCCTTTCCATCGCCGCGTCGGGGCGCGGAGCCATCTCTGCCGACCGCAGAGTTCGACTTCTTGTCCTCGGGAGTAGAGCGTCCCCGGAAGGAAGCGAGTTTTGCAGCGCACGCGTGAGCTTGAGTCCGACTACTTTCACAAGGTCGTAGACTGCCAGTGGGCCTGTCCGGCCCACACCCCGGTCCCGGAGTACATCCGCCTCATCGCCGAGGGCCGATACTCCGAAGCCTACATGATCAACTGGAAGTCCAACGTCTTCCCGGGAATCCTGGGCCGGACGTGCGACCGACCGTGCGAGCCGGCCTGCCGACGAGGCCGGGTGGAAGAGGAGCCGGTGGCGATCTGCCGCCTGAAAAGGGTGGCGGCCGACCACAAGGACGACGTCACGGGCCTGATGCCGCCGCGGGCCGCAGCGCCCAACGGCAAGCGCATCGCCCTCGTGGGCTGCGGCCCCGCCTCGCTCACCGTCGCCCGCGACCTGGCCCCGCTGGGCTACCAGCTCACCATCTTCGACAAGGATTCCAAGTCGGCCGGCATGATCCGCAGCCAGATCCCGCGCTTTCGCCTGCCGGAGGAGGTGATCGACGAGGAGGTCGGCTATATCCAGGCCCTGGGCGGCGTCGAGATGCGGTTCGGGACCCCGATCGACAGCCTGAAGGCGCTGTTGGGCGAAGGCTACGACGCGGTGTTCGTGGGCTCCGGGGCCCCGCGCGGCCGCGATCTCGACCTGCCGGGCCGCCGGGAGGCCGCGGCCAACATCCACATCGGCATCGACTGGCTCTCCACCGTCTCGTTCGGCCACATCGACAAGATCGGCCGGCGCGTGATCGTCCTGGGCGGCGGCAACACCGCCATGGACTGCTGCCGCACCTCGCGCCGCCTGGGCGGCGAGGACGTGAAGGTGATCGTCCGCTCGGGATTCGAGGAGATGAAGGCGTCCCCCTGGGAAAAGGAGGATGCGATGCACGAGGACATCCCGATCCTCAACTTCCGCGTCCCCAAGGCCTTCACCCACGAGGCCGGGCGGCTGACCGGCGTGCTATTCGAAGTGGTCAAGGCGGAGTTCGACGTGTCGGGCCGACGTCGGCTCGTCCCCTCGGGCGAGCCGGACGAGCACCACGAATGCGACGATGTGCTGGTGGCGGTCGGCCAGGAGAACGCCTTCCCGTGGATCGAGCCGGACATCGGCCTGGCGTTCGACGAGTGGCATATGCCCAAGGTCGACCCCGTCACCTTCCAGTCCACGATCCCGGGCGTCTTCTTCGGCGGTGACGCCGCCTTCGGGCCCAAGAACATTATCTGGGCGGTGGCCCACGGCCACGACGCCGCGGTCTCCATCCACCGGTTCTGCGAGGGCCAGGACGTCGCCGACCGGCCGCCGCCTGGCGCCACCCTGGTCAGCCAAAAGATGGGCATCCACGAGTGGAGCTACGACAACGACGTCTCCAACGACCACCGTTACCGGGTGCCGCTGCGGGAGAAGGCCGAGGCGCTGAAGAGCGTGCGGGTCGAGGTCGAGCTGGGCTTCGATCTGGAGCAGGCGCTGGCGGAGTCGCAGCGCTGCCTGAACTGCGACGTCCAGACCGTGTTTGCCGACAAGCTGTGCATCGAGTGCGACGCCTGCGTCGACATCTGCCCGATGGACTGCATCACCTTCACCGAGGACGGGGACGAGGACGACCTGCGCGGCCGCCTGAAGGCGCCGGCGACCAACCTGACCCAGGACCTCTATGTCTCGGGCAAGCTGGCCACGGGCCGGGTGATGGCCAAGGACGAGGACGTCTGCCTGCACTGCGGCCTCTGCGCCGAACGATGTCCGACGGGGGCGTGGGATATGCAGAAGTTCTACCTGGAGATGACCCACGCGGAGGGCTGTCATGCCTGAGCCGCGCATCAACGACTTCGTCGTCAAGTTCGCCAATGTGAACGGCTCGGGCTCGGCCAGCGCCAACGGCCTGTTCGCCCGGTCGGTCATGCGGATGGGCGTGCCGGTGGCGGCGCGGAACATCTTCCCGTCCAACATCCAGGGCCTGCCCACCTGGTACGAGGTGCGGGTTACCGAAGCGGGGCGCCTGGGGCGGCGCGGCGGCGTCGACCTGATGGTCGCCATGAACCCGCAGACCTGGGACCGCGACCTGGCCGAGATCGAGTCCGGGGGGTTCCTGTTCTACGACTCGACCAAACCCATGCCGCTGGCCCGGTTCCGCGACGACATCGGCGTGATCGGCGTGCCGCTGACGGCCATGTGCAACGAGGCCTACGAGCTTCCGCGCGAACGGCAGCTTTTCAAGAACACCATATATGTCGGGGCCTTGGCGGCGCTTCTTGGCATGGATCTGTCCGCCGTCGAGGCGCTGGTGGCGGACGACTTCGCGGGCAAGGACCGGCTGATCAAGGCCAATGTCGAGGCCCTGCGCATGGGCCACGGCCATGTACTGGAACACCTCGCGCCGCTGCCGCTGCAGGTGCGCCCGGCCGACGCGGTGGGCGACCGGATCTATGTGGAGGGCAACCAGGCCGCGGCCCTGGGCGCGGTCTATGGCGGGGCCACGGTCTGCGCCTGGTACCCGATCACGCCGTCCACCTCCCTGGCCGAGGCTTTCACCAGCTATTGCCAGGACTTGCGGGTGGATCCTGAGACGGGAAAGGCCCGCTACGCCATCATCCAGGGCGAGGACGAGATCGCCTCGATCGGCATGGTGGTGGGCGCCGGCTGGAACGGCTGCCGGGCCTTCACGGCCACCTCGGGGCCGGGCGTCTCGCTGATGACCGAGTTCATCGGCCTCAGCTATTTCGCCGAGATCCCGGCGGTGATCTTCGACGTGCAGCGGGGCGGCCCGTCCACCGGCATGCCGACGCGGACCCAGCAGGCTGACCTGCTGGCCGCGGCCTATTCCGGCCACGGCGACACCAAGCACCCGATGCTGCTGCCCGCCGACCCCGGCGAGTGCTTCGAGATGGGGGCCCAGGCCTTCGACCTGGCCGACCGGCTGCAGACGACGATCTTCGTCATGCTGGACCTGGACATCGGCATGAACGAGTGGCTGACCCAGCCCTTCCGGTGGGACGACAGCCGCCGCCTCGACCGCGGCAAGGTGATGACCGCCCAACAGCTCGAAGCCGGCGCCGACTTCGGCCGCTACAAGGAGGTGGACGGCGACGGCATCCCGTACCGCACCTATCCCGGCACGCACCCGACCAAGGGCGGCTATTTCACCCGCGGCACGTCCCGCAACCCCTACGCCCGCTATTCCGAGGAGGGGGCGGTCTACGTCGACAACATGGAGCGCCTGCTCCGCAAGTTCGAGACGGCCAAGACCCTGGTCCCGGCGCCGGTCCTTCGCCCCGCCAAGGGCAAGGCCAGCGAGGGCGTCCTCTACTTCGGCTCCACCACGCCGGCCATGCACGAGGCGCTGGAGATGCTGGAGGCTCAGGGCCGCCGGCTGAACGCCATGCGGGTGCGCGGCTTCCCCTTCGCCGACGAGGTGTTCGACTTCATCGCCGCCCACGATCGCGTCTACGTGGTCGAGCAGAACCGCGACGCCCAGTTCAAGACCCTGGTGGTCACCGAGGGCGAGGTCGACCCGGGCAAGCTGGTCTCGGTGCTGCACTACGACGGAACGCCCATCACGGCGCGGTTCATCGCCGGCGCCATCGGCCAGCGGATGCAGATGGCTCAAAGCGAGGCGGCGGAATGACCTACATCCTGAAGCCCCAGCTGCATCACCCCAGCCTGCCGAAGAACAGCCTGGGCTACACCCGCCGCGACTACGAGGGCTCGGTCTCGACGCTCTGCGCCGGCTGCGGCCACGACAGCATCTCCTCGGCGATCATCCAGGCCTGCTTCGAGCTGGAGCTGCCGCCGCACCGGGTGGCCAAGCTCTCGGGCATCGGCTGTTCGTCGAAGACGCCGGATTACTTCCTCGGCAATTCGCACGGCTTCAACACCGTCCACGGGCGGATGCCCTCGGTGCTGACCGGCGCCAACCTGGCCAACCGCGACCTGATCTACCTCGGCGTCTCGGGCGACGGGGACTCAGCCTCCATCGGCCTCGGCCAGTTCGCCCACGCCATCCGGCGCGGCGTGAACATGCTCTACATCGTCGAGAACAACGGCGTGTACGGCCTGACCAAGGGCCAGTTCTCCGCCACCTCGGACCGCGGGTCGAAGTCGAAGAAGGGCGTGGTCAACCACGACACCGGCATCGACATGGTGGGCCTGGCCCTGCAGATGGGCGCCACCTTCGTGGCCCGCAGCTTCTCAGGCGACAAGGACCAGCTCGTGCCCCTGATCAAGGCCGGCCTGGCCCACAAGGGCGCGGCCTTCATCGACTGCATCAGCCCCTGCGTGCAGTTCAACAACCACGTGGGCTCGACCAAGAGCTTCGACTATGTGCGCGAGCACAACGAGGCGGTGAACCGCCTGGACGTCATCACGCCGCGCGACCCGATCCAGGTGGACTACAAGCCCGGCGAGACCGTGCGGGTGCAGCAGCACGACGGCTCGATCCTGTCGCTCCACAAGCTGGCCGAGCTCTACAACCCCGGCAACCGCGCCCAGGCCCTGGGCTACCTCCAGGCCCGGCAGGCGAGGGGCCAGATCGTCACCGGTCTGCTGTTCGTCGACCCCGAGGCCGGCGACCTGCACGACGCGGTGGGCACTGTGGACACCCCGCTCAACCAGCTCGCCGAGGCCGAGCTGGTGCCGGGCTCGGCCGCCCTGGACCGCATCAACGCCGCGCTGCGCTAGGTCTGGCCTGCCAGGCCGCATAGCACCCCACCAGCACCGCCGCCCCCAGCGCCACGGCTGCCACGTCGGGCTTGCCGTCCTTCTCCGCCACCCACACCGCGACGAGGCCCCACGCGATCGGGATGCCGTACACCGCCAGCCGGCCGGTGCGTAGCACGAACAGCGCCACGATCAGCACCGCCACGACGCCCGCGAAGGCCGCGGCCCTGGCGACGCCCTGCAGGGCCTCCATGGCCGTCAGCACGGTCAGGATGTTGAGCGCCGAGGCGATGGTCAGCCAGCCGGCCAGCAGGCTGAGCGGCCACCAGACGAAGAAGCGGCTCTTGAGGTCGGCGTCACGCGGCGCGGTCCGCCACAGGCCGATGGTCAGGGCCAGGGCCGACACCACGATGATCCCGACGCTGGCGATCTTCAGGTCCAGCGCCGAGGCGCAGATCCACAGCCCGCACCCCAGGATGGCGACGATCGACGGGCCGGCGATGGCCGCCAGGCGCGGATCGTCCCGATTGCGCGGCAGGGTCTGCCAGACGGCATAGGCCACCAGCCCGGCGTAGATCAGGCTCCAGATCGAGAAGGCGTAGCCGGCCGCGCGCAGGGTCCCGTTCCCGTCGCCGGCGAACTCGGCGGCGGAGAGCCCAAACCCCGTCATCGCCTGCAACGCCGGCGCCCCCAGCCCGAGCGCCACGGCGCCGATGACGAGGATATTGCGCGGATGGATGCTCATGAGGGCCGGAACGCGGGGCGCACGGTGTGTGATCCCGAGGCAGGTCCATCCCTCATAGGGCCGCCGCCCGCCGAAGGCGAGCTTCGCCACAACTCCGCCGCAAGGGAAGCGCCGGTTGCAGCCTGCAACCGTGAGTTCCCATGAAACCCCTGACTGCACTCCTCCTGGCCGCCCTGCCGCTCACCGCCTGCGCGACGGCGGGAAAGCCCTCGGGCGCCTTGTCCAGCTATGAGGGCCTGACCCCCCGCACGGGCACGCTCCGCACCGGCATCGCGGAGCGCAAGAGCGAGCCGGACCTGACGGCCGTCAGGCGGGTGATGCTGGAGCCGGCGCGTATGGCGCCGGGGCCGGAGACCGGCTGGCTCAACGACAAGGAGCGCGCGCTCCTGCTGCGAGAGCTGGACGCCCAGATGTGTTTCGAGATCACCGAGCGCTACGAACTCACCTACGACCCGGCCCAGGCCGACGCCCGGGTGCGCGCCGTGGTCACGCGGGTCAGGCCCACGGGCCGGTTCGCCTCGACCGCCTCGGCGGCCGCCGGCTTCTTCATCCCCGGACCCATCGGCCTGCGCGTGCCCGGCACGCTGGGGGGCCTGGGCGCCGAGGCCGAGATGGTGACCGACGGCGGCCGCCAGGTCGCGGCCCTGGTCTGGAACCGCGACGCCACGGCCGTCGGCACCGACGATCCCTCGCTCAGCCGCCTGGGCGACGCCCTGCAGTTCGCCGAGCCGTTCGCCGACGTTGCGGCTGCGACCATGACCCCCAAGGGGCTGAAGTCGCGCAAGATCGAGTCCGGCGAGGACCCCTGCGCCCAGTTCGGCCCCAGGTTCCGCCCGGAAGGCTTCCTCGCCGGCCTGGCCAGCGGCCTCTACGTCCCCCAGATGAGCGGCGCGAAGGCTGTGCCGAAGGAAGCGCCGAAGGACGACGGGGCATGACGCATCGAGGGCTGCTGAGCGCCTGAGCGCTGGGTTGGCGCCAGAGGCGGACTCCCGCATCGGGGCAGAATCCGCGGGAGCCGCGCCGTCCTAGCCGACGAAGATCCACCCAGGGGTCAGCGTGGACAGTTGCACCCCGGCCAGGATCATCTGCCCGCCGCCCGACATGTCGATGACGGTGTCCGAAGCCACCTGCGAGGTGGTGTAGGTGGTCCCGAAATCCAGGAAGACACGGTCGCCCTGCGTCCGGTCGAAGTCGGTGACCAGGTCCATGCCGGCTTCGCCGAAGGAGTGGAAAAGGTCCGACCCGGCGCCGCCGGTGACGGTGTCGGAGCCACGGTCGCCGGAGACGTAGTCATCGCCGTCGCCGCCCTGCACCAGATCGTCGCCCTGGCCGCCCCGGACGATGTCGTTGTCCCGGTCGCCGAACACGAAGTCGTCGCCTTCGCCGCCGTAGGCGACGTCGTCGCCTTGGCCGCCGTGAACGATGTCATTGCCCTTGTCGCCCGAGACATAGTCGTTCTCGGTGTTGCCTTGGACCTGGTCGTTGTCCTGGCCGCCCAACACCACGTCGTCGCCGGTTCCGCCGGCCAGATCGTCATTGCCGGCGTTGCCCTGTACGACGTCGTCCCCGGCGTCGCCCGAGATGCTGTCGGCGCCCAGCCCGCCCCCGGCGGTGTCATTGCCCGCGCCGGCTGTAACCAAGTTGTTCTGGGCGTCGCCGACGATGACGTCGGGCGCGGTGGAACCGGGCGCAACCGGCGGGATCGGCTCAGGATCGGGCAGCGGGGCGGAGGTCACGATCGTGAAGTTGGCCGAGGCATAGGTCCCACTGCCCGCGTTGCCAGCGGCGTCCGTCACACCGCTGCCGGCCAGGGTGATGATGTTCGTCGTGTCGCTTACCGGGACCGATGGCGTGAACGTAGCCGTCCAGGTCACGCCCGCATCCGCCGAGGCGACTGTGCTGAGCGAGCCGTTTCCGATGGTCAGGTCGCTGTTGTTGAAGCCGCTCACCGCCTCCGAGAAGGTGATGGTGACCAGCGATGTCTCGCCGGTGGTCAACGCGGTGTCGGCCAGGACGATGGTGGCCGTCGGGCGCGCCGTATCAACCGCGTAGGTGTTGGAGTCCGTCGTGCCGATCCCGGCGTTGCTGCTGCTGGTTGCGGCATAGCCGGTGTTGGCCACCGTGATCGCATTGGTGGTGTCGGTGATCGCCGTGGTCGGCGTCAGCGTGGCCGTGAAGGTGATGTTGTCGCTGGTCGCCACCGTCGAGAGCGCGCCGTTGGCGATCGTGATGTCGGCGTTGTCGAAGCCCGTCACGGCTTCCGAGAACGTGAAGCTCACGTTCGAAGTGTCGCCGAGGGCGAGCGAGGTGTCGGAGACCGACACGGTCACGCCCGGACGCACGGTGCTGACACCGTAGTTGTTGGAGTCCGTAGTTCCGGAGCCCGCGTTCCCCGCCAGGTCTGTGAGGTCTGCGTTCGCCAGCGTGATGACGTTGGCGCCAGCGACGATCGAAGCTGTCGGCGTGAAGGTCGTCGTGTAGCTGATCCCGCCGTCGACTGAACTGACAGTGGTCAAGACGCCATTGCCCACGGTGAGGTCGGCGTTGGTGAAACTCGTCACGGCTTCTGAGAACGTGATGGTGACCAGCGAGGTTTCCCCCGCGGCCAAGGCGGTGTCCGCCACGACGACGGTGGCGGTGGGCGCGGTGCTGTCGAGGACGTAGTTGGCCGATGTTGTCGATCCGGTCCCCGCGTTGCCGGCGAGGTCCGTCACGCCGCTGTAGTCGAGCGTGATCACATTGACCGGCTCGTTCAGGGCTGCGGTGGGGGTCAAGGTCGCCGTATAGGTGATCCCGCCGTCGGCGCTGCTCACACTGGAGAGCGTGCCATTGCCGATGGTCAGGTTGGCGTTGGCGAAACCCGTCACGGCTTCCGAGAAGGTGAAGGTCACGAGCGAGGTTTGACCCGCGGCGAGGGCGCTGTCGGCCAGCACGATGGTGGCGGTTGGCCGAACCGTATCCACGACGTAGTTGGCGGACAGCGTAAGTCCGTCCCCAGCCCGCACACCCCCGGCGTCGATCACGCCTTCGTTGTTGAAGATGATGATGTTGGTGGTGTCGGAGACTCCAGCGTCCGGCGTAAGGGTCGCTGTGTAGGTCCGCGCATTGATTACGTTCAAGGTGCTCAGCGAGCCGTTGGCGACCGTCAGGTCGGCGTTGGTGAACCCGGAAATATCTTGGTCGAACGTGAACGTGACGAGGGCCGTCCCGCCGATGCCGAGCGTGGTGTTCGAGACAACGATGTTGGGATCGGGATAAGCCATGAAGTCGCCTGATGAACGCGCGGCGACCAGTATTGACCGGCGCCGCTAGGACTTCGCCGGGTCGCGGCGTCGACAAAGGCCGCGCGTGTAGACACACGTCTACGCCACCTGGCGTCTGATTTTCTGAATCTCGCGACGGCGTCCGGAATAGGTCGGATCGATCCGGGATCCGAAATAGATCCCCCAGTCCATCCGACTACGTTGCGGCTGCCGCCCTGCAGCCGACTTAGGTCGTCACGCTTAATACCACGTCACCAAGCTTGACCTCAGCTTTTGACCTGATGACCTCGCGCATCGTGGCCTGAATGCGCCGCCTTGGGGCCAGTCAGGGCGCCGCGCCGTAGGCGCCTCGAGCGCCCGCGCGGGAAGACGCTTGCCGCGGCCAACGACGACGCGATCCCAGGCCCCGTTCCGCCGGTCACCCTTGGATTTCGTTTTGCCGCTCGAGTGCTGCTTCCAGGCCGAGAGCCAACGGGCGAAACCGACCCCTTGCGGAAGTTCCGTCGGCGTGCAGCCATATTCCGATGGCGGACAGTCCCAAGCAGCTACACTTCAGCGCCCGACGGCTGGTTCTTGGAGGCTTGATAGTTTTCGCCGGCGGTGCCGTCACGGTTATCGCAGCTATGGTGTTAGGCCTTGACCCCACGGAGCACGCAATTGGCGTGGCTGTGGTCGCCCAAGCTACTAGCCTGATCGCGCTAGCATACTTTCTACGCCGCTGGGCGCGGCAAGACCGTGAAGCCACAAAGGTCTTCGACTGACCGACATCGCCTTCCCATCCCGCACTGACGTTCGGAGCGTCCATTGGGGGGCGGAGAACCGAAGGTCCGCTCGGCGTCTTGTCGGCGGGATCCTCGAATTCGGGGACAGATTATCCCGCCCGCTCGTACACTCGCCACGCCGCCAGCTCGGGCGGGATAACCCGTCCCCGAATTCTCCCGCTCAGCTCCTCGCCAACGCGCTGGCGGCCTTGCCGTCATACTGGCCGCCGAAGCTGGTCTTCAGGTAGGCCATGATCGCCCCGACGTTGGCGTCGGGGGTCCTGGCCCGGAAATCGTCGATGGCCGCGCGCAGTTCCGCCTCCGTCATCTGCTTGGGGCTATACGAGGCCAGGATCGCCAGTTCGGTTTCCGCCGCCGTGGTGCGCGCCTCGACCTTCGACGCATCGCCGCCGGCCTCGACCAGCCTCGCGCGCTCGGTGCTCAGGTTCTCCAGCGTCAGCTTCGTGTTCTTCAGGAACTTCGCGACGGTCGCGGCGACCTTTTCGTCCGTGACCTCCGTCACGCCACGCTTGAACTCCTCGGTCGTGATCTGCGTCGCCTCGCCGATCAGCGTGCTGAGCAGGTCCGCCTTCAGACGGTCGTTCGCCTTGCGCGCCGCGAGTTGATCCGCCTTCAGCGCATCGAGCAAAGCCATGTCGCCGTCCTTCCAATTCACGCTATTCCGTAGCTGTAGTTAGGGCAGGGGGCCGCCCTCGGCCATCCAGGGACCGCAAGAAACCATGGCGACCGATCGCAAGACCGTGGACTACCTCGTCGACCAGATGTCGAAGGCCGGGCCTGTGTCCGCCCGGCCGATGTTCGGCGAGTACGGTGTCTACTGTGACGGCAAGATGGTCGCGATCATCGCCGACGGTCAGCTCTTCCTCAAACCCACCCCGGCCGGTCGCGCCCTGGCCGCCGGCGCCGAAGAGGCCCCGCCCTATCCCGGCGCGAAGCCCCACATGCTGATCGATGCGGACCGCTGGGAGGATCAGGACGCGCTCAGCGATCTCGTCCGCGCCACGGCGGCGGCATTACCCGCGCCGAAGCCGAAGGTGGCTAAGGCGCAAAAGGGGACCCGGTAGTTAGTGTAAGGCGGCAAGGTCTCTTGGGCGCCAGTTGGAGACATTAGCATCGGTCCGAGAAGCAGGCGTTCGCCGCCAACCGATAGTCTGCCTGTAATGACCGAGGGCGCCCGAGCAAACTGGTGTTCCCTGCCGACGCGAGGGGCCTTAGCCGAAGTTGAAACGCAACTTTTGGCGCTGCTTCCGGCGCAGGCTGGAGCCGAGAACTCCAAAGCCAACGACAATCATCACCCACGTGACCGGCTCCGGA
The DNA here is from genome assembly GCF_004297125.1 of Phenylobacterium sp. Taxonomy (GTDB): domain Bacteria; phylum Pseudomonadota; class Alphaproteobacteria; order Caulobacterales; family Caulobacteraceae; genus Phenylobacterium. Next base: position 80,042 of record NZ_SCVD01000003.1, read on the forward strand.
ATGGCCGCACCCGCAGACGAGATCAACTGCCCCCGAATTTCGCCTTGTGGCAAAGCGACTGTGTGAATGTTGATATAGGACAGCCCGCTCTTGATGCCGGTTATGTCGGCCTCGGTGAGGCCGAAGAGGGTGCTGCTATATGTGCCCGACGTCGCAGACGGGAATCCGGTGAAATTTAGGATTGATACGGCGTTGGCTCCGGCAGGGGCGCAGCAATGAAGTATGCCTATGGAGGCGTTGGTCGATAGGCCCGAATAGGACAGGTCGACGAAGAAGCTGTTCGCCACATCATCGAGTATGGCCGTGAAGTCTCCCGTCGCAGCCGATGCGTTTGCTGGAGCCTCGTTCTCGCCGCTCATCGTTCCGTAGAAGTTGAACGTAGCTGCGTGAGCGGTGCCCGCGAGGGCGGCGGCAAGAAGCGCGATAGTCGCTAAAGCTCGTTTCATGATTTGCTGACGCCGGAGAAGTCGAAGATGCAGCCGACCTCGGTTGGCGCCTGGCCGCCGCCGACCACCGCCAGCCCGCCCTTGACGCCAAGGTTGGAAAACTGCCGGCGGATCTTGCCGGCCGAGCGGAGGACTCCCGCGAAATCGGGCCCCTTGGTCAGTTCAGGGTTTGGCATAGGCCGATCTCCATTCTTGGCTCGTTAGAGGGCTTGCGACGGCGCACCACGCTGCCAGTCAGGCCGAAGCCGATGATCATCATTGCCCAGGTGGTGGGTTCCGGAACGCCCCCAATTGGGCCGCCCGGGCCTTGCCCAGCGACCAAGGGGTCTGAGCGGAAGAAGGTGTAGGTGGTGAACCTCGTGACGATGTCCGCGGGGACATCGAGGCGCGCACCGAGAGCCAACGCCACGTCGTGGCCGGCCCCGGCGTCGATGAAGAGATCTGAGTCGGACCCGTCGCCCGCGATCGAGCCACTCAGCGCGCCGCCCGCGGTTACGAGGTCATTGAGGGTGATATAGTTGCCGATCTGGTAGCCGTTGGCGACACCGCCTTCATTGTAGATGCCGACCGACGTCGTGGCGGCGTCGGGGCTGAGGTCGCCCTCGATCCCAAACAGCATCGCGCTGCCGTCCACCTGCGTGAGCATGCCGCCCCCGTCATTAACCTCAGTGCCGCCGTCGAACACCAGATCGACGTCCAGATAGCGCACCAGATCGAGTGTGATCGAATCTTGCGAAAAGAACCCATACTCCTGCGTGAGCAATGATCCGACCTGGATGCCCATATCGAAAATGCCCGAAAGCTGCTGCCTCAATTGGATGAACAAGCCATCGTAATAAAAGCGGCTGAAGACCTCCTTGGTCGTGAGATCCAACGTGAATGTCGTATATTCTCCATTGGCGAATGCTTTGGTCAGACTAGTAAGTGGGCCCCTGCCACCAACACGATAGTAAAGGTCCGACTGGGCCACAGTGTACGCAGTGGCGCTAGGCCCAACGGGATTGTAGAAGCCACCCGCGCCGCCGGCGCTGTTGCCTGCCCCGCCGCCCCCGGTCACAGTGATCGAGACTTGGCCGTCGCCGGAACCGTTCGTCATCGTTCGGCCCAGCGCCTGAGCGCTCACCGGGACCACGATCAGCGCCGCCGCGATCATCCAAGACTTGCCGTTCATCTGTTCTACTCCGTGCCTGCCGCACCGACGCGAACTTGAGAGGTGCATCGACGGGCGCCGGAGCGACAGGATTAGGACCTGATGAATCGCCGATGTTTCGCCGACATCTCGGCTTCGCGGCTGACATTTCGCCGCTACTGTTCGTTACGGCCCCGTCTGTAATCTGGGGTCGGCGCCTGTGGTGCGGGCGCCGTCGACAGTGGCGCGAGGGAGGGATGATCGACACGATCGAACTGGCGCATGAACCGGGCTTCCAGCTCGGTCGCGTGACCGTCCTGCCCGCCCAGCGCGAGCTGGTCCGTGACGATGGTCAACGAGAAGTGCTGGAGCACCGCGTCATGCAGGTGCTGATCGCCCTGTCCAGGGCCAATGGCGCGATCCTCACGCGCGAAGAGTTGTTGGCGCGCTGCTGGAGCGGGCGCGTGGTCGGCGAGGACGCGATCAACCGGGTGATGTCGCGCCTGCGCAAGGCCGCCGAGGGGATCGGCGCGGGCTCGTTCGCCATCGAGACGATCACCAAGGTCGGGTATCGGCTGGTGGCGCAGGGCGGGGCCGGGCATGAAGCGCCGGCGGTCCCGAAAGCCGCGACGGGGCCCGTGTTCTCGCGGCGTGCGGCGCTGGCGGGGGCCGCGGCCGTCGGCGTGGCGGGCGTCGCCGGCCTGGCCGTGGCGATCCGCGGACGTCGCGGTGGCGCCGAGACCCCCGAGAACGAAGCGCTCATGGCGCAGGCGTGGGCGGCATGGACCCAGGGCAGTGCTGAGGGAAACTCGCAGGCGATCGGTCTCTATCGGCGTCTGCTGGACGCGAATCCCCGCTCGGCGGACGGTTGGGGCCTCCTCGGGTGCGCCTATGCCGATCGCGCCCAGGGTTGGGTCCGCCCCTCCGAGCGTGAGTCTGTCCGCCTTCGCGCGAGCTCGGCGGGCCGGCGCTCACTGGAGCTGGATTCCAGGAACGCCTGCGGCCGCGTTGCGATCGCCTGGGCGCGGCCCATCCGAGGCAATTGGCTGCTCATGGAGCGAGAATTCAGGCGGGCGATGGCGGACCAGCCGGGCAAGACGCTCGGGCCCTTCGGCGTGGCCCGTCTGCTCCTGCTCGTCGGCCGGTTCTCGGAAGCCGCGCCGCTGTTCGAGCGGGTCCGCGATGTGGCTCCGACCGTGAACCAGTACCGACACCAGATCGACGCCCTGTGGGGCGCGGGCCGGCAGGATGAGGCCGAGCGCCTCCTGGACGAGGCCATGTCGATCTACGCGGCCAATCAGAGCATCTGGTTCACGCGCTTCAAGCTGCTGCTGTTCGGCGGGCGCGCGAGCGCCGCCGTCGCGATGCTTCGGGACGCCGAGTCTCGTCCACGTGGGATGCCGCAGGAAAATGTCGACGATCTGATGCGGCTTGCCGTCGCCGTCGAGACCCGCGCCCCGCCCGCGGTTGCGGCCCTCGTCGCCTATGAGACGCGCAGGGGACGAAGCTCGCCCACCCCGGCCCGGTACGCGATCGAGAACCTGAGCGCTGTCGGGCGCGTGGACGAGGCCTTTGCCTTGGCCGACGCCTACTTCTTCTCGCGCGGCTTCGTCATCCCCGATGTCCCGGCGGGGCCTGGGGAACAGGCGAGGGCCGTGCTCGAGGAACGCGAACCGTCCTTGCTCTTCCTTCCCGCCACGCGCGCGATGCGCGCGGATCCCCGCTTCAGTCGTCTAACCGAGGAACTCGGCCTCGAACGCTACTGGAGAGAGGCGAAGGCGCAACCCGACTACAGGCGGCTTGAAGGCTAAGGTCGAGCGTTGATCGCCACGGCTGCGTTTTCACCGACGAAATGGCGCGGCTTGTGTGATGCTCGATCTACTCGTTACAGCGCTTCCAGAGAGCAGACCTTCCGAACTTCGCTGTTGAGTCAAATCCGGCCCTCCCACCCACGCCCGACCACCCACGTCCGAACCTGACGCACCACGCCTCCACACTCCCGCCGACATGTGGGACGCCCTCGACATCACCGAAGAAGAGGCCCAGGGGCTGGCGGAGATCGCGCGGCATGACCTGGAGCTGGCGCGGGACTTCGCGCGCCGGGCGCTGGAGGCCGAGGACAACGACGAAGCCAATCGGCTGGCGCGCAGCTATCAGCGCGCGGCGCGGTCGTATCGCCAGACGCTGGCGGTCAAGGCGCGGCTGAAGCGCGATCTGGCGGCCGCGGCGAGGGTGCGGGCCGACACGCCCCGGCCCAGGCCCGGCGGGGCCGCGGTGGCGCGCCGGATCGGCGAGCTGCGCACCGCGCTCCTGCGCCTGACCTGGGACGAGGCCGATCCGCCTGAAACCGAAGACGACACCGCCGAGTTCGCGGCCGCCTGCGAGGAGTTCGCCTCCCGGCGCGAGGGGGTCGAAATCCTCGTGACGCAGGCCTGCCTCAAACCCGACTTCGGCGAGGCGCCGCTGGACGACGACGTCGCCCGCCTGGCGATGGACCTGCGCCTGCCGCCCGACATCATCGTCCGCTGGCGCGATCTGCCCGATCCGCCGCAGGCCGCCCTCGACACCGTCGCCGAGGAGATCGACTGGGAAAGCTCGGCGTAACCGTCCCTCCCTTAATGGGGAGGGACAGCTCGCCGGCGGCGAGCAGGGTGGGGAATACGGGGCCAGATTTCAGACGGCGGGGAGGATCCAAACCTCCCCACCCTGGCCGCTGCGCGACCTGTCCCTCCCCATTAAGGGAGGGACGGGGCTACGCCGTCGCCAGTTCGCCCACCACGAACGCGTCCTCGCCGTCGCGCACCAGGCCTTCCAGCACGTCCGGGAGGTCGTGCGGAGCCACGATCAGCACCAGGCCCAGGCCGCAGTTGAAGGTGCGGCGCATCTCCTGTTCCGAGACGCCGCCGGCCTGCTGCAGCCATTCGAACACCGGGGGGAGGGCCCAGGCGTTCCAGTCGAACCGGGGCGCCAGGCCCTCGGCGATGGCGCGCGGCGGGTTCTCGACCAGGCCGCCACCGGTGATGTGCGCCAGGCCCTTGATCCGGCCGGCCTTCAGATGCGGCAGCACCGACTTGATGTAGATGCGCGTGGGCTCCAGCAGCGCCTCGGCCAGGGTCTTTCCCTCGGCGAACGGCGCCGGCGCGTCCCAGGCCAGGCCCGAGCGCTCGACGATGCGGCGGATCAGCGAATAGCCGTTGGAGTGCGGGCCGGACGAGGCCAGGCCCACCAGGATGTCGCCCGGCTTCTGGTCGCCCAGGCGCGGGATCACCTTGTCACGGTCGACGGCGCCCACGCAGAACCCAGCCATGTCATAGTCGCCCTCGGCGTACATGCCGGGCATCTCGGCCGTCTCGCCGCCCACCAGGGCGCAGCCCGCCTGGCGGCAGCCCTCGGCGATGCCGGCCACGACCGAGGCGGCGGCCTCCACGTCCAGCTTGCCGGTGGCGTAGTAGTCCAGGAACATCAGCGGCTCGGCGCCCTGGGCCAAGAGGTCGTTGACGCACATGCCGACCAGGTCGATGCCGACCGTGCCGTGCCGCCCGGTCTCGATCGCCACCTTCAGCTTGGTGCCCACCCCATCGGTCGTGGTGACCAACAGCGGGTCGTCGTAGCCCGCGGCCTTGAGGTCGAAGAGGGCGCCGAACCCGCCCAGCGACGGCTCCGAACCCGACCGGCGGGTCGATTTCGCCAGGGGCTTGATGCGCTCCACGAGCTCGTTTCCGGCGTCGATGGAGACGCCGGCTTGCGCATAGGTGAGACCGTTTGGCCGTTCGGACATTTACGAACCCGGACTTGGAGTGCAGAGAGACGCGCTTGCGGACTGGAGTCGTCCGCGCGCGGGGCTATAGCTGATTTATGACGCCTATCACTACCACCGCCGAACTCGCGGCGTTCTGCGACAAGATCAAGGGCCAGCCGTTCGTTGCGGTCGACACCGAGTTCATGCGTGAAACCACGTACTGGCCCAAGCTGTGCCTGATCCAGGCGGCGGCGCCGTCCGCCGAGGCGTGCATCGATCCGATGGCCGAGGGCCTGGATCTGGAGCCGTTCCTGGCGATCATGCGGGATACGTCGATCCTGAAGGTGTTCCACGCCGCCCGGCAGGACGTGGAGATCTTCAACAACCTGCAGGCGATGCCCAGGCCGCTGTTCGACACCCAGGTGGCCGGCATGGCGGCGGGCTACGGCGAGCAGATCGCCTATGACGCCCTGGTCCGGCAGATGCTGAAGATCGAGCTCGACAAGAGCTCGCGCTTCACCGACTGGGCGCGCCGGCCGCTGTCGGACAACCAGCTCACCTACGCCCTGGCCGACGTGACCTACCTGGCCAAGCTGTTCCCCCTGCTGCGCGATCGGCTCGAGCGGGAAGGCCGCCTGGGCTGGGTGCAGGACGAGATGAACGACCTCACCGACCCGTCGAACTACGACGTCGAGCCGGAGAACGCCTGGAAGCGTCTGCGTCCGCGCAAGCACAATTCCAAGTACCTGGCGGTGTACCGCGCCGTCGCCGCCTGGCGCGAGCGCACCGCCCAGACCCGCGACCAGCCGCGCGGCCGGATCCTCAAGGACGAGGCGATCGACGAGATCGCGACGCAGGCCCCGACCGACGCCGACGGCCTGGACCGGCTGCGCTCGGTGCCCAAGGGCTTCTCGGGCTCGCGGTTCGGCCCCGACCTGGTGATGGCGATCCGCGAGGCGCTGAAGGATCCCGAGGCCTACGCCCCGGTGATCGAGCGGGCCCGCCAGTCGGCGTCGCCCGCCGCCGGCGCCGTGGTCGAGCTGCTCAAGGTGCTGCTGAAGGCGCGGGCGGAGGAGGCCGGGGTGGCCTCCAAGCTGATCGCCACGGTCTCGGACCTGGAGCAGATCGCCAACGACGACGAGGCCGACGTCGCCGCCCTCAAGGGCTGGCGGCGCGAGGCGTTCGGCGAGGACGCCCTGAAGCTGAAGCGCGGCGAGCTGGCCCTGGTGCTGGACGGCGCGCGGGTGCGGGTCGTCGAGGTCCGACGGGCCCCGCGAACGGCCGCGGCGGGATGATCCGCGCGAACCTTGTGATAACTCCAAACGCTTGATCGAACGCCGGTTTCGGCCGCCGCCCCCGCGCCGTCCACAGGTTCTGCACCGAAGGCGCCACGGAACGTTCACAGGGCCGCCGCAAGACAACGTTGCGGGCCGCCCGAGGATGGGTGAACCTCTCCTTGCCGAGAGGAACTGCGGCGCGGCGGACCGGGCGACCGGAAGGCGAAGCGGGCAGGAGGTCTTCCAGATCGAAGGCGTCCGGGGCGACCCGGAAGTTCGGAGAGACGGCGGGCAAAGGAGACGGAGCGGAGTTCGGCTGGGCGACCAGCCGGGCCGAGGTTCCACTCCCACCAGCAGGCACAGGTCCCCCAACGGATCTGTTTCAGAGGGCGGTGTTCCGGGCGACCGGGACGCCGCCCTCTTCATTTGGGCCCTACGGCTGCGGTTCTCCGGTGCCGAAGGTCCGGGGATGGAGGTCGCCGGCGGCGGTCCTCCGTCTCGTCAGCCGTACGGCGTGCCGTCGTCGTTGAAGAAGCTGCGCCCGACCGACGCGCCCGCCGCCGTGAAGTGCTCGACCGAATAGCCCCACGGCTGGGTCCCGGCGACGTCGTAGATGGCCTCGAAACGCGAGCCGTCGTCGTTGACCACGTCGCGCGCCGTGTAGCGGCCCTGGGCGTCGTAGTGGTCTATGGTCCGCTGCCAGGTCTGGGTGGAGTTGACGTCGTAGTTCCACAGGATGTGCGAGCCGTCGTCGTCGTAGGTGGCGTAGACGGTGAGCCGGGCCTGGGCGTCATAGCTGGCGACCAGGTTCTTCCAGGGTTGGGCGTTCAGGGTGTCGAACCACTGCATCGACGACCTGCCGTCGGCGAAGCTGACACCATAGGTGAGCAGCGTGCCGGTGACGCTGTAGTCGGCGCTGGCCGAGACATAGCCTTGCTTGCCGAACCCGAAGGTCATGTCGCTGCGCGATCCAGGTTCCAGCCCGGCCTGGGCGGGCGCGATCGGATTGTAGATGCGCAGCAGCGCCGGCTCGTAGCCCGGGGCGAAGTTGGCCTGGGTCAGCGTCGTGACGCCTGGCAGCACCGCCACGGTCTGGGCCGCCCCCGGCCCCAGATCGCCATCGGCATCGTAGGTCAGGACGCCCGTCGAGCGCCAGAAGGTGAGGACGCCCGTCGCGGAATTGAGCGGCGCGCCGCTGGCGTCGACCAGCGCCAGGGTGTCCTCCGCAGCGTTGAAATCGGTGACCTGGTCGACCGATCCGTCCACCGCGAACACGAACTTGTCGCGGCCGGCGCCGCCGGTCAGGGAGTCGAAACTGGCGCCCCCCTGCAGTGTGTCGTTCCCGCCCTGGCCGAAAAGCAGGTCAGCGTTCGCCCCGCCGGTGAGCAGGTCGCCGCTCTCGCTTCCACGGGTTTCGGTGACCGGTGTGCTGGAGACCACGGTCATGGAGTGCGTCAGCACCTCGCGGACCGGGTTCGCCAAGGGCTCGCCAGTCCTGCCGGTCGTGAGCGTGACCACGACCTGATCGCTGAAGCCGGCGTGATAGACTTGCGGGCGCCCATCGTAGAACCGGCTGCCCTCGACCGTCCCGTCGGACCCTAGCACCGCGACGGAACTGCGGCCGTCCGACAGCCGCGAGACGACGACGACGCCGTCATCGAGCGTGGCGGCGAGCTGCGGAACGCCCCCGGTGGGATACGGCTCGCCCCCGGTGGTGGTGCCGATACGCTGCGAGCCCGTCTCGACGCCCGCCGCGTCATACAGGTGGACCTCGACGGCGTTCGACCCGCCGGGCGGGTTCACGACGGTGTCGTCGTAGGCGATCGCGAAGCCGCCGCCGGAGAGGCTGACCACCGAGAAGTTGGCGAAGCTTTCGGCGCGCGGGGGCGCGGTGGAGCCGTCGCTGTTGGTGGCCGTGTCGACGGTGATGGTGCGGACTACCGCGCCCTTCGGGTCGAGGAGTTGGGCGACCAGGGTGTAGGCGCCGTTGGTGGGAACGCTGGGGATCGACAACTCGACGCGGCTGCCATTGGCCAGGGTGGTGGTCGAAATCGTGGGCATGAACTCTACTCGAACTCTGATCGCGGTACTCGCGCGGGCACCTTGTCTGGCGGAAGGCGCGCCGCAAGCTGCGTTGCGACGAACTGGCCCAGAACCGCGTCGAAGTGCTCAGCCCATCTCCAGCTTGAGCTTCAGGGCCTGGGCCAGCGCCTGGGCGCGGCGCGCCGTCTGCTCGCCCAGCAGCATGTCCTCCCAGCCGGCGAGTGCGGTCAGCGACAGGCGCTCGCCACGGATCGTCACCGCGGACTTCTCCAGCAGGCGCGGATTACGGGCTGACAGGTCGCAGCCGAGCCGGATGGCCGAGCCCAGGGCTCGGGCTCGCTGGCGGCGCTCCGGCGTGAGCACCCGGCCGACCGCCGTGGCGTCCGGCGGCTGCGGCGAGGCCGAGTGACGGGCGAAGGCGACGTTGGCGAGGAACGCACGCTCGGCGTGGTTCATCCCGGCCAGAGGCGCCCGCAGCACCTGCTCGAACGCCAGGTCCGCCCGATGGTCGGGGTGAAGGAAGGCGCCGAGGTCGGCCAGCCGGCAGGCGGCGGCCAGCAGCACCCCGTCGCGGTCGCCGAACAGGGGCGGGAGCTTCTCGAACAGCGGTCCGACCCAGGCCTCCAGCGCCTGGCCGAGGCCGGGCGCGATCCCGCGGTGCGCGGCCAAGGCCTCGCAGCCTTCGATCAGCGGGCTGAGCTGGCGCACCTCGGGCGGCATGGCCTCCAGCAGCAGGCCCTCGCGGACCCCGTAGGCGGAGATCACCACCTTCTCCACCCCCAGGCGCTCGATCAGCCGCTCCAGCACCACCGCGGCGTAGGGCAGGGTGTCGAAGCGCTTCTTGGACAGGCCCTCGATCCCCTCCAGCGACCCGCGCGACTGGCGCTGGACGAACCGCGCCAGCTCCAGCCCATCGGTGCGGCTGATCTCGTACTGGTGCGCGACGTGCAGCGGATAGTCGGCGAGCTGCATGTGCAGGAGCGCCAGGTTGCGCCAGGCGCCGCCGACCGCATGGAACTCGGGGCTGGCGTAGCGCTTGGCCAGCGGGCCCAGGTGATCGTCCACCAGCCGCTTCGTGCGATCCAGGTTCAGCGGCTTCGGCGCCCCCAGGGCGAACGGGCCCAGAGGCAGGGTCGCGCCCTCGATGTTGGTGAAACCGTTCAGACGCACCAGCTCCAGGCTGGAGCCGCCTAGGTCGCCGACCACGCCCTCGGCGTCGGGCTGGCCGCAGATCACGCCCAGGCCGGCATACCGCGCCTCTTCCTCGCCGGAGAGGACGCGGACCTGCAGGCCCGTCTCGTCCATGACGCGCTTCAGGAAGGCCTTGCCGTCCGCCGCCTCGCGCACGGCGGCGGTGGCGCAGGCGGTGACCTCGTCGGCCTTCCAGCCGTCCAGGGCCGCTCGGAACCGCCGCAGCGCGCCGATGGCCGCCTCGACCCCCTCGGGTGACAGGCGGCGGGTGGCGGTCAGGTCCTTGCCGAGGCCGGCGACGACCTTCTCGTTGTAGATGGTCCAGAGCGCGCGGCCGTCGACCCGGTAGATCACCAGGCGCACGGAATTCGATCCGACATCGATGACGGCGGCCTGGTGGCCCGCCGCGCGACTGTCGCTATCCCCGAGAGGCCACATTTTCGATCGCGCGCGGCATGTCTTTCACTTTCTGCCCGCGACCGGAGAGACTCGGATTGGTCATGAAATACTCGTGCGCCGAAAAGGCGTTCGGGTGGTCCCAGGCAGGGTCACGCGTATAGCGGCCGTCGGCGTCCAGGGTCCAGCTTTGCGCTTCGTCCTTCAGGTTCGCCAGCATGATCTGCTGTAGAACCTGCTGATGTACGGTCGGGTTCTCGATCGGCGTCATGACCTCCACGCGGCGGTCGAGGTTCCGTGGCATCCAGTCCGCGGAGGACATGTAGAGCCGCGCGTGTTGCGACGGCATTGGATGGCCGTTGGCGAAGGCGACGATCCGCCCGTGCTCGAGGTATCGGCCGACGATCGACTTCACCCGGATGTTGTCCGACAGGCCCGGCACGCCCGGGCGCAGACAGCAGATGCCGCGGATGACCAGGTCGATCGGCACGCCCGCCTGGCTGGCCGCGTACAGGCCATCGATGATCTCCGGGTCGACCAGCGAGTTCATCTTGGCCCAGATGGCGGCGGGCTTGCCGGCGCGGGCGTTTTCAGCCTCCTGCGCGATCATCCGCAGCAGGTCGCGCTTCATGGTGACGGGCGAGAACGACAGGCGCTCCAGCCCGACCGGCTGGGCGTAGCCGGTGATGAAGTTGAACAGCTTGGCCGAGTCGCGCCCGAATGGCGGCTCGGTGGTGAACAGCGACAGGTCAGTGTAAATCCGCGCCGTCACCGGGTGGTAGTTGCCCGTGCCGAAGTGACAGTAGCTGCGCAGGGCCTCGCCCTCCTTGCGGACGACGGTCGAGAGCTTGGCGTGGGTCTTGTACTCGATGAAGCCGTACACGACGTGGACGCCGGCGCGTTCCAGGTCGCGCGCCCACTTCAGATTGGCCTCTTCGTCGAACCGCGCCTTGATCTCGATGAGGGCGGTGACGTTCTTGCCGTTCTCGGCGGCCTCGATCAGGGCCGCCACGATCGGGCTGTCCTTGGACGTGCGGTAGAGCGTCTGCTTGATCGCCAGCACGTTCGGGTCGCGCGCCGCCTGGCGCAGGAACTGGACCACCACGTCGAAGCTCTCGAACGGATGGTGGACCAGGATGTCCTTCTCGCGGATGGCCGCGAAGCAGTCGCCGCCATGGTCGCGGATTCGCTCGGGGAAGCGCGGCTCGAAGCGTTTGAACTTCAGGTCGGGGCGGTCGGCGGGGATGAGCTGGGTCAGCTCGTCCAGGCCCAGCAGTCCGTCCATGACGATGATGTCTTCGGGGTTGGCGTGGAGGCTGCCGGAGATGAAGCCGCGCAGTTCCTCGGGCGTCGAGGCCTCCAGTTCGACGCGGACGACCGAGCCCAGGCGCCGCTGCTTCAAGCGCGCCTCGAACTCCCGCACCAAGTCTTCGGCCTCCTCCTCGATCTCGACGTCGGAGTCACGGATGAGACGGAACACGCCCTGTTCCTCGATCTCGCAGCCGGGGAACAGATGGTCGAGGAACAGCGTGACCATGCTCTCCAGCGAGATCACCCGGCGCTGGGCCTTGCGCCGCGTGCTGGGCCGGCCCGGGGCCACGTCCCAGAATCGCGCGACCTGGGCCGGCAACGGTGCGAGCGCATAGAGCTGGCGGCCGTCCGACAGGCGGCGGATCTTCAGCACCAGCGAGAACGCCAGGTTCGGGATGAAAGGGAAGGGGTGAGCCGGATCGATCGCCAGCGGCGTCAGCACCGGGAACAGTTCCGCGAGGAAGCGCTCCTCCAGCGCCGCGCGCTCCGTCGCGGTGACCTCGTCGGCGGAGATGTAGCGCAGTCCTTCGGTCGCGAGTTCGGCGCAGAGCTGGCGCCAGCGCGTCTGCTGGTGGCCGATCAGGTCGGCCGCAGCCTCGTTGACCCGAACCAGCTGCTCGGCCGGGGTCAGGCCATCCTGGCTCAGGGATCGCACGCCCTCGCGAACCTGCGCCTTCAGGCCGGCCACGCGCACCATGTAGAATTCGTCGAGGTTGTTGGCGCTGATCGCCAGGAACCGCAGCCGTTCGAGCAGCGGATGGCGCGGGTTCATGCTCTCCGCGAGCACCCGGCGATTGAACGCCAGCCACGACAATTCGCGGTTGAAGAACCGCGCCGGCGACTGCGACAGGTCCTCGGCCGGGACCGTCACCGCGTCGGACGCCGCGGTGGAGGCGTTCATCGGGGCGACGTCATTGGGCGGAGGCATAGTGATTCCCTGGGTGCGTCAGGCGCTGCGCAAGCGTGCTCGGGAAAGGTTAATGTCCTCATTGCGACCGTCTGAAGACCACCAGAAGGGTTTCATCCTGCGGAACGCTTTCAGGGCCTTGTTGGCCGTCGCGAGCACGACCTCCTCGTCGCCGGTGAGCCGGCCCACCTCCAGGCCCGCGGCGAAAGCCAGCTCGCCAGAGCGCCGCCCGACCGCGCGCATGGCGACGGCGCGGGCCACGGCCATGTCGTTGAGCTCGCCGAGCTGGTCCTGCAGCGCCTTCAGCGCCGCCACGAAGCGCTGGCGGCGCTTCGGGTGTTTCGGGAACGCCTCGCCGAAGAAGGCGGCCGCATAGCGCAGCTTCTTGGCCTGCTTGCGCAGGTCGTGCCGCCCCGCGGCGTCGATCTGCATGAACTTGCGCGAGCGATGGCGCAGCCGATGGTCGAGCCTGTCCAGGACCGGCGCGGCGAGCGCCACGGCCGGGCCCTCGCGCAAGGCCCGCTGCTCGTCGTTGGCGAGGCGCATCCAGCCGCCCACCTCGATCCATTCGCCCAGCGAGAGCAGCAGCGTCCGGAACCGTTCGGACCGCACGGCGGCGAGCGCACGCTCGTAGGCCTCGGCCTGGGCGATGCGCAGGGCGCGGAAGAATGCGGCGCGGCCGGGGCTTTCCTCGATCTCATCCGGCGTCGCGGCGCGCTGGAGGAACACGTCGATGTCGCGCGCCTCGGACAACTCGCCGGCCAGCCAGCGGGTCTCGGCGCGGGCGGTGTTGAGGCCTTCGGCGTCCAGCATTCCCTTGAAGACCGACAGCGCCGCCCGCAATCGGCGCAGGCCCACCCGCATCTGGTGCAGCACATCGGGATTGTGCGCCCGCTGCAGCAGTCGCGCGTTGCCGGCGATCTGGATCACGGCCTCGCGCGCGATTTGCTGGAAGGCCTCCGCACCGCTCGTCCCGGGTCCCACGACCGAGGCCTGGGCCCTGAGCGCCGCCACGCCGTCGTGGCCGGCGAGGCGATAGCCGCGCTCGGCCTTGCTTTCGAAGGCGAGGGTCAGGGCGGCTTTGGATTGCAGATCGCGCGCCAGGTCGAACAGGGCTTGCGGCGCGCCGGCCAGCAGCTCCAGCTCCATCTCGGCGATGGGGTCCTGGCGCTCGCCGGCGACGATCAGGCCGGTGTCGAACACCACCTCGATCCGCGTGCGGCCCTTCACCCAGACGTGGGTGCGCCGCTCGACCTCGACGGTGAAGGCGGCGGAAAGCGGCGCGTCGCCGATGGCGGCCCGCGCCGGCGTGCCGGCCAGGGCGGCGAGGTCCAGGTCGGGTCCGGGGACCTCCGTCTCCCATTCATCGCGCTCGAACAGTCCGCCGCCAGCGCGATGCTTCAGGGTCTGGATGTAGGTGTCGCCCTTGCGCCGGACCCGCAGGCTGAACCCGCCGTCGCGCAGAGCATGGCCAGCCGTGTCGAAATAGACGGCGTGGAGCTGGGCGATCGAAGCCTTCGCGAGGGGAAAAACCTCCCCCTGCAGCGCCTCGACGGCGCCGACGCCAAGCTGGAACTTCAGTTCCAGCTCCGGGGCGGCCTTGGCCGGGTTCCGCGCGAGCATTCGGCGGGTCTCGGAAACGTGGCCGACGCGCCACGCGGGCAACCACTGCAGGAAAACGAATCGTTTTGTCTATCGCGCAGCGAAAGATTTTTGCGATGCGGGCGAGACCGCCCCGCCGCCAGGCGTCTATTCGTCGAGTATCTGGCGGGCCAGGACCCGCGTCACGGGCCGGAATCCGGCGTCGCCAGCCTCGTCCAGCCGTCGCACGATCTCGGCGGCGTCGGGGATCGAGCGGCTCATGCGGGCCAGCAGGTAGGGATAGACTTCGGCCGGCGGCCGGATGTTCCGATCGCGGAAGAAGCGGCGGAGCACGCCTTCCAGCACCTCGTCGTCCGGCGGCCCGATCTCGGCCACCGGGAGGGCGTTCAGGCGCGAGCGCAGGTCGGGCAGGGCGGTGGGCCAGGTCGCCGGCAGGGTCCGGGCGGTCAGCAGCAGGCCTCCGCCGGGCCGCGCCGCCAGGTTGATCAGGTGGAACAATCCCTCGGTGGAAACGCCCCGGTCGGCGTCCTCCAGCAGCACGGGCCGGCCCGCCGCGGCGATCACGTCCGGCGTCTTGGGATCGAGGATCAGGGCGCCGGCCGCCTCCGCCCAGGCCCGCGCGAGGTGGCTCTTGCCCGCGCCCTTGGGACCGACCAGCGCCAGGCAGCCGTCTCGCCACGCTGGCCACGCCTGCACGGCGGCGACCGCGTCGGCGTTTGAGGGCCCGCGTGCGAAGTCGTCGAAGGAAGGCGGCCCTTCGCGCCCCAGGCTCAGCCGAAGCTGTCGCGCCATGGGTCTTGTCGGTCGGAGTAGGTCACGGCGCGAACTTAGGCCTGCGGACCGCCGAGCGCCACTGGCCGCGGCCCGTCGTCCCCAGATCAGGCGCGGTTGTCCAGATCCTTCAGGTCTCGGGCCGAGGCGAGCGTCCACCCATCGGGCTTCAGGAGCTCGATCGGGCTGAAGCGGACCTTGTAGGCCATCTTCTCGGAGCCCCGGACCCAATAGCCGAGGTAGACGTAGGGCAGGCTGGTCAGGCCCGCCTGGATCACGTGGTCCAGGATGACGAAGGAGCCCAGGCTGCGCCGCGCCAGCGTCGGGTCGTAGAAGCTGTAGACCAGCGACAGGCCGTCGCTCATCAGGTCCACCAGCGCGCAGGCGATCAGGTCGCCGGGGCCGCCGTCCTTCGAACGGACGCGGTACTCGATGATGTGGGTACGGACCGCGGTGTCCTCGACCATGGCCACGTAGTCGGGCCAGGTCATCTCGGCCATGCCGCCGTCGGCGTGCCGCGCCAGGAGGTAGCGGCGAAGCAGGTCGAATTGCTCCATGGTCGCCTCGGCCTCGACCAGATGGCGCTCCACGTCGTCGTTGCGCGACAGCACCTTCCGCTCCGAGCGCGAGAAGATGTAGTCCGCCGCCGGAATGCGCGCCGAGACGCAGGCCGAGCACGCCTCGCAGGCCGGGCGATAGGCGATGTTCTGCGACCGCCGGAAGCCCACTTGGGTGAGGCTGTCGTTGACCGAGGCCCCATCCGACAGCGGCAGGTGCGCGAAGACCTTCCGCTCGAAGCGCTCAGGCAGGTACGGACACGGCGACGGCGCGGTCAGGAAGAACCGGAGCTGTCGGGTCGGGAAGTGCTGCGTCACGGACCGGATGTCGCTTTCGAAACAAAACGCCTGATCGGATTAGGCGTCATGCTGCGGCTCCGCGCAAGGATTGTCCTACAGGCCCGGGTTCGGCGGCAGCACAGGCGCCTCGCGCAGCAACACGATGGCGATGCGCCGGTTGCCCGGCAGCATCGGGTCGTCGGGGTAGAGCGGCTCGGAGCTGGCCTTGCCCGACACCTGGTAGATCCGGTCGGCGTCCACGCCGGCGGCCTGCAGCACCACCCGCGACGCATCGGCCCGGGCCGCCGAGAGCTGCCAGTCCGTGGCCGGCTTGACGCCGCCGGTGCTGGCGCTGGTGTGGCCGTAGAGGCTGATCCGGTTCGGAAGCTGGTTGACGATCTTCGAGATCGCCCGCAGCAGCAGCTTGGCGCGGTCGTTCGGCTGGGCGGAGCCCTGGTTGAACATCGAGCGGCCTTCCTGGTCCACGAGCTGGATGCGCAGGCCTTCGGGCGTCTGGTCGATGATGATGTTCTTGGACAGCTCGGCCAGCTCCGGCATCGACTGCAGGGCCTGGCGCAGCGATTGCGCCGCCGACGCGAAGACCGCGGCCTCCGCCTCGGCGTCCGCCTGCTGCCGCGCCGCCGCGGCGACCTCCTCGGGAGTCTGCGGCTTGCTGCCGTCCTTCGAGTCGCCGTCGTTGGGGTGCTCGGACGACGGGGCGAGCTCCTCGATCACGTCGCTGGAGCCCGCGCTCTTGGAACCATCGCGACCCAAGGCCGCGCCGCCCAGGATGCCGCCGGCGCCGGAGGTCGTTTCCGATACGCTGGCCGGGGCGAAATAGTCGGCGATGCCGCGCTTCTGCTCCGGCGATGTGGTGTTAATCAGCCACATCAGCAGGAAGAAGGCCATCATGGCGGTCACGAAGTCCGCGTAGGCGACCTTCCACGCGCCGCCGTGGTGTCCGCCACCGACGACCTTCTTGACCTTCTTGATTACGATCGGCTGCTCGCCCACCGCCATGGTTCACCCGGCTTAACGCTGATTCCCGAGCAAAGTGCGGGGACCGCGTTAAGATGACGTTTCAGAGGAAGCGTTGGGGGCGTCTGTGACGGTGCTGGAGACGGAGAGGCTGGCCCTGCGCGAGGTCGAGGAGGCCGACGCGCCGTTCGTGCTGGAGCTGCTGAACTCGCCGGGTTTCCTGGAGAACATCGGCGACCGCGGCGTGCGCACCGAGGACGAGGCCCGCGTCTATATCGTCGAGCGGATCATCGGCAGCTACCGCGAGCACGGCTTCGGCATGTGGCTGACCGTGCAGAAGCTCGACAACACCGCCGTCGGCCTGGCCGGCCTGGTGCGGCGCGAGGGGCTCGACATGCCGGATGTGGGCTATGCGTTCGCGCAGCGCGCCTGGGGCCAGGGCTACGCCCAGGAGGCCGCCGCCGCCGTGCTGGCCCACGCGCGGGAGGCGCTGGGCATTCCGAAGCTGGCGGCGATCACCACCCTGGAGAATTTCGCCTCGATGGCGGTCTTGAGGAAGGTCGGCTTCACCTACCAGGGCACGATCCAGCTCCCGGGCGTCGACCGCGAGAGCACCCACTTCACCGCCCCATGACCATCACCACCCGCACCGTCGAGGCCAACGGCTTCCGCTTCGCCGTCGATCAGGCCGGGGAGGGCGACCGCCTCGCGCTCTGCCTGCACGGCTTTCCGGAGAGCCGGTTCTCCTGGCGCCATCAGATCCCGCTGCTGGCCGAGATGGGTTACCGCGTCTGGGCGCCGGACCTGCGGGGCTACGGCGAGACCGAGCCGAAGCCGCGCGACGTCGCGTCCTACCTGATCGACCGGCTGATGGAGGACGTCGCCGCCCTGATCGACGCCAGCGGGGCGAAGACGGTGACCCTGATCGGCCACGACTGGGGTGCGGGGCTGGCCTGGACCTTCGCGGCCAACGCGCCCAGGCCGCTGGAGCGCCTGGTGATCATGAACGTGCCGCACCCGGCGGTGATGAACGCGCACCTGCGCCGGTCGTGGGCCCAGCTCAAGAAGAGCTGGTACATGTTCTTCTTCCAGATCCCCGGCCTGCCCGAGCGGCTTACCACGGCCAACGACGCCCGCGCCGTGCGCCGCGCCTTCTACGACATGGCGGTCGACAAGACCCACTTCACACCCGACGTCCTCGACCGCTACGCCCGGGACGCCCAGCGGCCGGGCGCGATGACCGGCATGATCAACTGGTACCGCGCCGCCCTCCGCCTGCGGGGCAAGCTGGCCGGGCCCTGGCCGGTGATCGAGACGCCGACGCTGATCATCTGGGGCGAGGAGGACTCTGCGCTCGGCGTCGAACTGCTGGACGGCACGGAAGCGTACGTCCGCGACCTGACCATCGAACGCCTGCCCGGCGTCTCCCACTGGGTGCAGCAGGAGGCGCCGGAAAAGGTTAATCCGATCCTGAAGGCGTGGCTTTCCGCACCGCGTTGAGGGCCGGCAGGATCTGGCCCGCCAGCAGCGGCGCGATCGGGAGGTCGGGCGGCGCGGCCGGGTCGATCCAGAGCAATTCCTCGATCTCGGCCTGGATCGTGACCTCGCCTTCGATCTCGACCAGATAGGCGTGAGAGCGGACCGTCGCGCCGGCTTCGTTCGCCGCCGCGGCTTCAAAGCGCCCGAGCGGTCCGGCCGAAAGCAGCCGCACCCCCAGTTCCTCGCGCAGTTCGCGGGCGAGCGCGGTCAAGTCGTCCTCCCCGGGCTCGCGCTTGCCGCCGGGCAGCATGAAGCGCTGGGTCCCGTGCTTGCGGACCGTGAGCAGCCTTCCCGCGGCGTCACGGATGACAGCGCCCACCACCTCGACGATCATGCTCCGGAGACCTTCCACAGAGAGGCGACACCATGGGGCGGGCGACGCGCGAGCTGATCGGCGGAATCTACTTCGGCGAAGGGCCGCGCTGGCGTGACGGGCGGCTGTGGTTCAGCGACTTCTACGCCCATGCGGTCAAGTCCGTGTCCCTGGCCGGCGACCTGCGCACCGAGGTCGAGATCGACGATCGGCCCTCGGGGCTGGGGTGGATGCCCGACGGCTCCATGTTGATCGTCTCCATGACGAAGCGCCAGCTCCTGCGCCGACGGCCGGGCGGGCAGATCGCCGTCCATGCAGAGCTCGGCCACATCGCGGGCTTCCACTGCAACGACATGGTGGTCGATTCCATTGGCGGGGCCTATGTCGGCAACTTCGGCTTCGACCTGGACGCGGAGATCGGCGTGCGGGGCGTCGAGAGCGTCCTGGCCGAGCATCCCACCGCGAGACTGGCCTATGTGGCGCCGGACGGCGCCGCCAGCGTGGCGGCCGAGGACATGCACTTTCCGAACGGTTCGGTGATCACGCCGGACGGCCGGACGTTGATCGTGGGCGAGACCCTTGCCGGGGCGCTGACCGCCTTCGACATCGGCGCGGGCGGGGCGCTGTCCAACCGCCGCTTGTGGGCCTCGTGCCTGCCTGTGGTTCCCGATGGCATTTGCCTCGATGTCGAGGGGGCGATCTGGGTGGCCAACCCTATCGCGCCACAATGCGTGCGCATCGCCCAGGGCGGCGAGGTGCTGGAGGTGATCGACACCGGCCAACCCTGCTACGCGTGCATGCTGGGCGGGGACGACGGGAAGACACTGTTCATGCTGACCGCCGCCAGTTCGGACCACGAGGCCGCGGCCAAGGCGCAGACCGGCAAGATCGTGGTCGCGGACGTCGACAGCCCGCGCGCGGGCCGGCCCTAGGCCCCAAGCATCCGCGCCGCGCGCGGCGCGAAATAGGTGATGACCCCCGCCGCGCCGGCGCGCTTGAAGCCGCCTAGGCTCTCCAGGATGGCGCGCTCCTCGTCCAGCCAGCCGTTCTGGGCGGCGGCCATCAGCATGGCGTACTCGCCCGAGACCTGGAACGCGTAGGTCGGCATCGCGAAGGCGTCGACCACCTGGCGGACGATGTCGAGGTACGGCATCCCCGGCTTCACCATCACCATGTCGGCGCCCTCGGCGATGTCGAGGGCCACCTCACGCAGCGCTTCCGCGTGGTTGGCCGAGTCCATCTGGTAGGTCTTCTTATCGCCGGGATTGTCCACCGAGCCGGTCCCGAGCTTCCCGGAACCGATGGCCTCGCGATACGGACCGTAGAAGGCCGAGGCGTACTTGGCCGCGTAAGACATGATCATCACGTCCTGCAGGCCTTCGGCCTCCAGCGCCGTCCGGATCGCTCCGCAGCGGCCGTCCATCATGTCGGACGGCGCCAGGATATCGCAGCCGGCCTTCGCCTGCATGAGCGCCTGGGCGACCAGCGTCTCAACGGTGGCGTCGTTGACGATCCGGCCGTTCTCCAGCAGCCCGTCGTGGCCGTGGTCGGTAAAGGGGTCGAGCGCCACGTCGCACATGATCCCGACCTCGGGGGCGGCGTCCTTCATGGCCTTCACGGCCGTGGCGACCAGCCCGTTCGGGTCGTGGGCCAGCTTGCCGGTGGCGTCCTTCTTGGCGCCGTCGATGTGGGGGAAGACCGCGATGGCCGGGATGCCCAGCGTACGGGCCTCCCTCGCGGCGGCGGCGGCGTCCTTCACCGACAGGCGGCTGACGCCCGGCATCGAGCCCACCGGGAGCGTCCCCTCGCCCTCATGCACAACCATCGACCAGATCAGGTCGTTCGGGGTCAGCACGGTCTCGCGGACCATCCGGCGGATCCAATCGGCCTGGCGCAGGCGGCGCAGGCGCAGGGCGGGGTAGGCGGCGAGGGGCGCTTTCGTCATGGCCGCGCGTTTGCACCCGCGGGGCCCTGGCGCGCAAGGGCCTAGCAGCGATGAAAGACGTGGCAGGCGATGCCGGGATAGCCGGCCCCGCCCGGCAGCTCGCGATAGCGCTTCACTGCCTCGTTGTGCCGCCCTTCGCGGGCGAACTCCCCCGTTCCCTTCTGCGGATCATAGGCGCGGGTGACGGCGTTCGCGACGTCGTCCTCCCGCCGACAGGCCTTGGATTCGCGCTTCGGGTCCTTGAGCGGGTCGCAGCGGGCGAGGATCCGCTGCTGCGGCCGGGGCCACTTGCCGTCGGCGAAGACCGGACCGTTGAGGTCGACCGCCCAGCGCGGATCGATCCCTGCGCCGCCGCCCGCCACGGGCGCAGCGGACGGCGAAGCGATGCGGCCCTCAACCGCGGTATCGGGCGGCGCCGGCGTTGAGCGCCCCGCCGAAGCCGTCGGCGCGTTCGCGGGCGTTGCCTGGGGGGCAGGGCGGAGGCGCACGATCTCTACGTTCACCGTCGGCGCCTCGGCTAGCGGCTGTTCCGCGGCGCGCTTCAGGCCGAACCACCCCAGCACCATGACGTGGGCCAACGCCGACAGCGCCAGCGCGAGGGACCGACTTCGGCGGCCAGCGATGCGTGGCGATGCCACGCGTGTCCGGCCGATCATCCCGTCGTCCTCCCGACGGCAGCCAAGCTGCGAAAAGCGACGGGGATGTGGCGGGCGACTTCCGCAGCGGACGATTGACACCCCGCACACGGCGCGCGACTCCGCACGCCATGGATTTCAACCTCACCGAGGACCAGAGGGCCATCGAGGACGCCGCGCGCGCCTTCGCCGCCGCCGAGCTGGCCCCCCATTCCGCCCGCTGGGACGAGGAGAAGCACTTTCCCGTCGACGTGCTTAGGAAGGCCGCCGAGTTGGGATTCGCAGGCCTCTACGTCCGCGAGGACGTAGGCGGCTCGGCGCTCAGCCGCCTGGACGCCTCGACCGTCTTCGAGCAGCTCTCTTACGGCGACGTGTCGACCGCGGCCTTCATCTCGATCCACAACATGGCGTCGTGGATGATCGACCGGTTCGGGTCCGAGGACCTGCGCCGCCGCTACCTGCCCAGGCTCACCACCATGGAGCTGATCGCGTCCTACGCCCTGACCGAGCCGGGCTCCGGCTCCGACGCGGCGGCCATGAAGACCACGGCGGTGAAGGACGGCGACGGCTATGTCCTGAACGGCTCCAAGGCCTTCATCTCCGGCGCCGGAACCTCCGACGTCTATGTGGTGATGGCGCGGACGGGGGGGCAGGGCGCCAAGGGCGTGTCGGCCTTCGTGGTCGAGAAGGACGAGCCCGGCCTGTCGTTCGGCGCCCAGGAGCGGAAGATGGGCTGGAACTCCCAGCCCACCGCCCAGGTGAACTTCGACGACTGCCGCGTGCCCGAAGCCAACCGGATCGGCGAGGAGGGCGAGGGCTTCAAGTTCGCCATGGCCGGCCTGGACGGCGGGCGGATCAACATCGCGTCGTGCTCGCTGGGCGGGGCCGGCCTCGCGCTGGACACCGCCAAGGCCTACCTTGAGACCCGCAAGCAGTTCGGCCAGGCGCTGAAGGAATTCCAGGGCCTGCAATGGCGGCTGGCGGACATGGCCACGCAGCTGGACGCCGCCCGCCTGATGGTGCGCCGCGCCGCCCATGCCCTGGACCAGAAGAATCCCAAGGCCACCCAGTACTGCGCCATGGCCAAGCGCTTCGCTACCGACGCCGGCTTCGAGGTGGCCAACCAGGCGCTGCAGCTGCACGGCGGCTACGGCTACCTGCGCGACTATCCGCTGGAGCGGATCGTGCGCGACCTGCGGGTCCACCAGATCCTCGAAGGCACCAACGAGATCATGCGGGTCATCACCGCGCGGGAGCTGTTCCGGGCATGAGCGAACCAGAAGTCCTTTGTCGCATCGAGGGCAGGGTCGGGCGGATCACGCTCAACCGGCCGCAGGCGATCCACGCGCTGACCACCAACATGATCGCCCTGATCACCGACGCCTTGCTGGCCTGGCGGGACGACCCAGCCGTGGAGCTGGTGTTGATCGACCATTCGGGCGAGCGCGGGTTCTGCGCGGGCGGCGATATCCGGATGCTGGCG
The DNA here is from genome assembly GCF_004297125.1 of Phenylobacterium sp. Taxonomy (GTDB): domain Bacteria; phylum Pseudomonadota; class Alphaproteobacteria; order Caulobacterales; family Caulobacteraceae; genus Phenylobacterium. Next base: position 102,583 of record NZ_SCVD01000003.1, read on the forward strand.
GAGAGCGGGGCCGGGGACGGGAGCAAGGCCCGCGAGTTCTTCTTCAACGAGTACCGGCTGAACGATCTGATATTCAGATATGCCAAGCCGCGGGTGGCGATCATGGACGGGATCACCATGGGCGGCGGCGTGGGCCTGTCGCGGCCCTGCCGGTTCCGGGTGGCGACCGAGCGGACCACCTTCGCCATGCCGGAGACCGGGATCGGCCTGTTCCCGGACGTGGGCGGCGGCTGGTACCTGCCGCGCATGCCCGACCACATCGGCCTGTGGCTGGCCCTGACCGGCGCGCGGATCAAGGCGGCGGACTGCGAACTGCTGCAGATCGCGACGGACTATGTGGAGAGCGCCCGCATTCCGGAGCTGAAGGCCGCGATCGTCGCCAATCCCGAGCGGACCGAGGCGCTGCTGACCGAGTTCGAAGGCGATGCGGGCCGCCCGACCATCGCCCAGCATCAGGACGAGATTGCCCGCCTGTTCGCCCAGCCCAGCGTCGAGGCGATCGTCGCGGCCCTCGAGGCGGCCGACACCGACTGGGCCCGCGAGCAGCTCGCCATCCTGGCCACCAAGTCGCCGCAGACGCTGAAGGTGGCCTTCCGCCAGCTCCAGCTTGGCGGCAAGGCCAGGGACTTCGCCGAAAACATGACCATGGAGTACCGGATCGGCGCCCGGGTCGTTCAGCGCCACGACTTCCTGGAGGGCGTCCGCGCGGTGATCGTGGAGAAGGACAACGCCCCCAAATGGAACCCGCCGACGCCGTCCGCGGTGGATGATGCGACGCTGGACGCCATTTTCGCCCCTCTCCCTTCCGATCAGGAGTGGTCGCCTCTACCTTGACCGCAGGGCGGCGAAGATCTGCCGCGGGAGGAACATCGACATGAGATCCAAGATCCTGCTGGCGGCCGCCGCCGTGCTCGCGCTCTCGACCGGCATGGCCGAAGCTGCGCCGTCCGCCGCCGTCGTGGCCGCGGTCGCCGACAAGGGCCGCCCCGAGGCCGACACCAAGCGCGACGCCGACCGCAAGCCGGCCGAGATGATGGAGTTCGCCGGCGTGAAGCCGGGCGACAAGGTGGCCGACTTCATCCCGGGCGGCGGTTACTTCACCCGCATCTTCGCCAAGACGGTCGGACCGAAGGGCAAGGTCTATGCGGTGACCAACCCGCCGCCGGCCACAGCCACGACCCCGCCGGCCATCCTCGGCATCGCGGCGGACCCGCAATATGGAAACATCACCGTCGTCTCGACCGGCATCGGCAGCTTCGCCTTGCCCGAGCAGGTCGACGTATTCTGGACCTCCCAAAACTACCACGACCTGTTCGCGCGGGCCCGGAACATCGACATCGCGAAGGTCGACAAGCTGATCTTCGACTCGATCAAGCCGGGCGGCGTCTTCATCGTCCTGGACCACGCCGCGGCGGCCGGCGCCCCGATCGACCCCGACGACAAGCTGCACCGGATCGATCCCGCGGCGGTCCGCAAGCAACTGGAGAGCTCGGGCTTCAAGTACGACGGCGAGAGCACCGTGCTGCGCAACCCGGCCGACGACCACACCAAGCCCGTGTTCGACCCGTCGATCCGCGGCCACACCGACCAGTTCGTCTACAAGTTCCGCAAACCCAAATAGCCACAGCGAAGAGGTATCCATGACCCGCGTAGCGTTCATCGGCCTGGGCAACATGGGCGGCGGAATGGCCGCCAACCAGGCGAAGGCGGGGCGCGAGGTCATGGCCTTCGACCTCTCCCAGGCGGCTCTCGACAAGGCCGCCGGGGCGGGTTGCGCCAAGGCCGCGTCGGTGGCCGAGGCGGTGAAGACCGCCGACGCCGTCATCACCATGCTGCCGGCCGGCCCGCATGTCCGCCAGGTCTACGCGGAGCAGATCCTGCCCAACGCGCCGAAGTCGGCGCTGCTGATCGACTCCTCGACCATCGACGTGGAGAGCGCCCGCGCCGTGGCCGCCCAGGCGAAAGCCGCGGGGTTCCGCTTCGCCGACGCTCCGGTCTCCGGCGGCACGGCGGCGGCCGACGCCGGGACCCTGGCCTTCATGGTGGGCTGCGACGAGGCCGATTTCGCCGCCGTCGAGGAGATGATCGCGCCCATGTCGCGCGTGACGATGCGCGCCGGCGACCACGGGGCGGGGCAGGCGGCCAAGATCTGCAACAACATGGTGCTGGGCATCTCGATGATCGGAGTTTGCGAAGCCTTCGCGCTCGCCGAGAAGCTGGGTCTGGAGGGCGAGCGGTTCTTCGAGATCGCCTCGAAGTCCTCAGGCCAGTGCTGGAGCCTGACCAGCTACTGTCCGTTCCCGGGCCCGGTGCCGACCGCGCCCTCGAATCGCGGCTACGAGGGCGGCTTCGCCACCGCCATGATGCTCAAGGATCTGAAACTGGCCCAGGACGCCGCAGCCAAGGCCGGCGCAGCCACGCCGCTGGGCGGGGCGGCCGAAGGTCTCTACGCCCTGTTCGATCGCCTGGGTGGCGGGGGTAAGGACTTCTCGGCGATTCTGGAGATGCTCCGAGGCAACGCGCCGCAGGCGTCCTGATCCGCGCAAGGGCAGATGGCGCGCGAATGAGAAGCGTTCTCTAGCGCGCCTCTCGGGACGGCTCGCAATGCGGGCCCCCCACTCACGAATTCTGCGGATCAGGTCACGAAAGTTGCAGCGCCTGCGACCCCTGAATTTATGGACAACGTGAAATCACGGCGCCAAAAGGCGTGCATAATTCAGGGGCCGGGAAGAGCGCGCTCCCAAGAACGCGCACCGGGAACAAGTCGATGGATTACAGGGAAGCCTTCCGCACCGCCTTGGACCGCGTCCGGTCCGAAGGCCGCTACCGGGTCTTTGCGGACCTGAAGCGGCATCGCGGCGAGTTCCCGCGCGCCACCTGGACGCGGGGCGACGGCTCGACGGCCGACGTCACGGTCTGGTGTTCGAACGACTACCTGGGGCAGGGGCAGAACCCGGTGGTGCTGGACGCGATGCATCAGGCCATCGAGGAGGCTGGGGCCGGATCGGGCGGCACGCGGAACATCTCGGGCACGACCCACTACCATGTGGAGCTGGAGCACGAGCTGGCCGACCTTCACCAGAAGGAA
>NZ_SCVD01000043.1 GCF_004297125.1 Phenylobacterium sp.
CCAGCAGATGCTGGCGCGGCTGGCCGAGCTGGATCTCGTGGCCGCCGAGGCCGCGCACGCCAGCTACCTGGCCGCCATCGACACGCCCGAGGAGGCCGAGAAGGGCCGCACCTACCAGCGGATGGGCCGTTCGCTCCGCCAGTCCCTGGCCCTGCACGAGCGGTTCGACCGCTCCGCCGCCCGTGAGGCGCGTGAGGAAGCCCAGGAGGCCCGCCGCGCGGCGATGCTCGAACCGCCGCCGGAGGAGGAACCCCGGCGCCGATTTCCCCGCGACATCGACGCCGCCAACCGGCGCGCCAGCGACCTGCGCACCGCCGTCCGCCGGGTCATCTGGACCGAGGGGTTCGAGAAGAGCGAGCTGGAGTCCGAGCAGCAGCTTGAGGGCGAACTCTATCGCCGCCTGGAAGACTGGCTGATCGACGAGCGCTGCGAGGACGCCTTCGTCAGCCGCGACCTCGACGAGCACGTGGCCGACATCTGCGCCGAAATGGATCTCGATCCTAAGAACGTCGCCCGCTGGCGCGACCTGCCCGACCCCGGCGTCGAGGTGCTCAAGAGCTGGCTGGAAGACCTGAAGGGCTACGCCGAGCCGCCGTGGAAGGCGTCGGGGTGAGCGGTATTGAGTCTGGATGCGCCGCCACTTCGATCCCCACATCGGACGCGCAGCTGCGCAGCCGGCGCCGCCCCATGATCCGCCCGCCTACCCCACCCCCGCCACGTAAGCGTCGATCTCCGCCAACCGCCGCTCCACCGCCTCCTTCGGCAAGAACGACCCGGTGAAGCTGTTCTTCGCCAGGGTCACCAGCTCGTCCCGCGACAGCCCCAGCGCCGCCGCGGTCTGCGTCCAGTTCTCGCCTAAGTACCCGCCGAAATAGGCCGGGTCGTCCGAGTTCAGCGTCGCCTTCAGCCCCAGCCGCAGCATCCGCTTCAGCGGGTGGGACTTCAGGTCGTCGACCACGCAGAGCTTCAAATTCGAGAGCGGGCAGACCGTCAGCGTCATGCCCTCGGCGACCAGCCGCTTGACCAGCGCCTCGTCCTCCAGCGCCCGGTTGCCGTGGTCGATGCGGTCGACGTGCAGGATGTCCAGCGCCTCCCACACATACTCCGGCGGGCCCTCCTCGCCGGCGTGGGCGACCACCTTCAGGCCCCTGGCCCTGGCGGCGGCGAACACCCGGGCGAACTTCGACGGCGGGTGGCCGACCTCGGAGCTGTCCAGGCCGACGCCGGCGATCCGGTCCAGGTACGGCTCGGCGTCCTTCAGCGTCGCGAAGGCGGCGTCCTCGTCCAGGTGGCGCAGGAAGCAGAGGATCAGGCTGGAGGTGACCCCCAGGTCCCGTTCGGCCTCGGCCATCCCCGCCAGCAACCCGTCCATCACCGTCCCGAACGCCACGCCGCGGTCGGTGTGGGTCTGGGGATCGAAGAACAGTTCCACGTGCTTGCAGCCGTCGGCGGCCACCCGGCGGAAATAGGCCATGGCCAGGTCGTGGAAGTCGCGCTCGGCGATCAGCACCCCGGCGCCCTGGTAATAGATGTCCAGGAAGTCCTGCAGGTTCGAGAAGGCGTAGGCGGCGCGCACCTCCTCCACCGTCTTGAACGGCAGGTCGATCCCGTTGCGGCGGGCCAGCTCGAACATCAGCTCGGGCTCCAGGCTGCCCTCGATGTGCAGGTGCAGTTCGGCCTTGGGCAGGCCGCGGATGAAGTCGGCGTCGGTCATGCCGATGTCGTCACCGGGAAAGCTGTCCCGGGTCAAGGCTTGCGGCAAGCTGGCGGTCGTCTAGGTTCGTCCCGCAACTCGGGAGTGTGCGTGCAGGGTTCAGGCGTGGCGGCGGCGGGCGCCCAGACGGCCGAGCAGAAGCTCGCCCAGGCCCACGAGGCGTTGCTGAAGACCCGCGGCATCCAGTTCGACTTCGGCGGCATGCCGGCCCCGCCCGCGCCGCCGCCCTGGATCGAGCCGCTGGTGAAGCTCCTCCAGGCGATCGGCCCGGCGCTGAAGTACGTCTTCTGGGGCGGCGTGATCCTGGGCGCGGCCCTGATCCTCTACTTCATCGCCCGCGAGCTGATCCCCGACCGCTGGTTCCGGCGCCGGAGGACTGAGGTCGCGGCCACCGACTGGCGGCCCGAGCCCGAGCAGGCCCGGGCCCTGCTGGCGGACGCCGACGGCCTGGCCGCGGCGGGCCGGTTCGAGGAGGCGATCCACCTGCTGCTGTTCCGCTCGATCGACGACCTGCGGGCGCGCCGGCCCGGCGCGGTGAAGCCGGCCCTGACCAGCCGCGACATCGCGGGGCTGGAGACCCTGCCCGCCGCGCCGCGCGACGCCTTCGCCCGGCTGGCCCGCGCCGTGGAGCTGACCTTCTTCGGCGGCCGGCCCGCCGGCGCCGACGCGTTCGGGGCGGCGCGCCGGGACTACGAGGCCTTCGCCTTCGCGGAGGGCTGGCGATGAGCGAACCCGCACAAGCCAAGCCGCCGACCTTCGCCGCTGGCGCCATCGTGGCCCTGGTGCTGGTGGGCATCGTGGCCGCCGCCGGGTTCGCGGTCCTGTCGGCCTATGCGCCCGACCTGCGCTCCGGCCAGGACGGCCGCGCGCACGCGCTGTCGAAGTCCGCCGTCGGCTACGCCGGCGCGCCGATCCTGATGCAGGGCCTGGGCGCCTCGGTGCTGGTCAGCCGCACGCGGCCCACGCGTCCCTCCGGGGCGGTGGTGGTCCTGACCCCGGAGCCCGGCCTGAGCCCAGACGAGCTGCGCAACTATCCGAAGGGCGCGCGGACCCTGATCGTCCTGCCGAAGTGGGTGGCGATGCGCGACCCCGTCCGCCCGGCCTTCGTCCGCAAGGCCGGGGTGATGAGGGACGATGCGGCCTTCCAGGAGATGCTGAAGTCCTACGCGCCCCAGACCCGGCTGAGCGTGCGAAAAGGCGTCACCCAACCGACCCTGCGCGGGGCCGACGGCGCCTTCTTCGGCGTGCCCGGCCTGCGCCTGGGCAAGATCGACAGCCTCCGCACCATCGCCGGCGAGGGCTGGGTTCCGTTGCTGGTGGACGAGGCCGGCAACGCGGTGCTGGTCCAGTCGGCCAAGACGCCCAGCATCTGGGTGCTGGCCGACCCGGACCTGCTCAACAACCAGGGCCTGGCCAGCCGCGACACGGCCCGCGCCGGCGCCCTCATCCTCGACACGGCCCGGGGCGACGAGCGGCCGATCCTGTTCGACGTGACCCTGAACGGGCTGGAGCGCGGCCGCGGCCTGGCGCGGCTGATGCTGGAGCCGCCTTGGCTGGCGGCGACCCTGATCGCGGTGGCGGCCGCGGTGCTGATGGGCCTGCACGCCCTGGCCCGGTTCGGCCAGCCTCGCCGCAGCGGGCGGGCGTTCGCCCTGGGCGCGCGGGCGCTGGTGGACAATTCCGCCGACCTGGTGCGGATGGCGCGCAAGGAACACGAGCTGGCGCCGGCCTATGCGGCCCTGACCCGGGCCCTGGTGGCGCGCGCGGCCGGCGGGCACACGGCGGAAGAACATTGGCTGGACGACCTGGCCCGACGGCGCGGCGCGACCCCGCCCGCCGAGCTGGCGGCCGAGGCCGAGACGGCGAAGACCCGCGACGACCTCACGGCCGTGGCGAAGAAGCTCTACGAGTGGCGAGGGGAGATGACGCGTGAACGTCGCTGAGGTGAAGGCGCTGGCCGACAAGGTCCGCGCCGAGATCGGCAAGGCCATCGTGGGCCAGCAGGATACCATCGACCTGCTGCTGACGGCGCTGTTCGCCCGCGGCCACGTGCTGCTGGAGGGCCCGCCCGGCGTGGCCAAGACCTACCTGGCGCAGTGCTTCGCGCGCACGCTGGGTCTCGACTTCGGGCGCATCCAGTTCACGCCGGACCTGATGCCGGCCGACATCATCGGGTCCAACGTCTTCAACTTCCAGACCTCGACCTTCTCGCTGACCGAAGGGCCGCTGTTCTGCGAACTGCTGCTGGCCGACGAGATCAACCGCACCCCGCCCAAGACCCAGGCGGCCCTGCTCGAAGCCATGCAGGAGCGGCGCGTCACCATCGACGGCAAGGCGCGCGAGCTTTCCGACAGCTTCATGGTGGTCGCCACGGAGAACCCGCTGGAGCAGCAGGGCACCTATCCGCTGCCCGAGGCCCAGCTGGACCGCTTCCTGTTCAAACAGACGCTGGGCTACCCCAGCCGCGACGAGGAGCGCCGGATTGTCGCCGAATACGGCATGCAGAGCGGCCACTCCGACCCGGCTGCGCGCGGCGTCTCGCGGGCCGTCACCGCGAAACAGCTCGGCGAGGCGCACAAGGCGGTGGCGGCCGTGCGCCTGACCGACGAGATCGTCGACTACGTCCTGGACCTGGTGCGCTCGACCCGCGAGACGCCCGACCTGTCCAGCGGGGCCTCGCCCCGCAGCGCCGCGCAACTGGCGCTGGCGGCGCGGTCGCGGGCCGCGCTGGACGGCCGCGACTACGTGATCCCCGACGACGTGAAGGCCCTGGCCCTGCCGACGCTGCGCCACAGGGTGATCCTGTCGCCGGCCGCCGAGATCGACGGGCGGCGTCCCGACCAGATCCTGCAGGGCCTCGTCGACCTCGCCGCCGCGCCGCGCTAGCCCGTTGCGCCTCTATCCCACCCGCCGCGCGATCGCGCTGATGGCCGTGGGCGCCGCCCCGGCCCTGGGCGTCGCCTTGCTGGCGCCGGGGCTGTGGACGGCGGCGGCGGCGTGGATCGTGCTGGCCGTCGGGCTGATGCTGGCCGACGTGATGCTGGCCGCCCCGCCGCGACGGCTGACCCTGGCCTTCGCCTCGCCCCGCTTCATGGGCGTGGGCCGGCCGGAGACCGCGCGCCTCACCGCGGCTTTCGAGGGACGTGCGCCCGGCCGTGTGGAACTGGCCGTCGGCGTGAACGATCGCCTGGCCGCCGATCCGAACCGCCGGTCGGTGGCCGTCGACGGCGGCCACGCCCAGGTCGACGTGCGGCTGTCGCCCACCCGGCGCGGTGAGGGCCGGATCGAAGGCTTGTGGGCGCGCTGGCGCGGCCCCCTGGGCCTGGTCTGGCTGCAGCGGCATGAACCTCCCGGCCCGCCGCTGGCGGTGACGCCCGATGTGGTGGGCGTGAAGGAACAGGCGTTGCGGCTCTTCGCCCGCGACGCGCCGCTGGGCGCCAAGCCGCTCACCGACGCCGGCGAGGGCTCGGACTTCCACGCCCTGAAGGAATTCCAGACCGGCATGGACCTGGGCGACATCGACTGGAAACAGTCGGCCCGCCACGGCAAGCTGATCGGCCGCGAGTACCGCACCGAACGCAACCACCACATCCTGCTGGCGCTGGACACCGGCCGCCTGATGAGCGCGCCCGCCGCCGGCCTGCCGCGCATCGACCGGGCGATCAACGCGGCCCTGCTGCTGGCCTTCGTCTCCCTGCGAATGGGCGACCGGGTGGGCGTCTTCGCCTTCGATTCCAAACCGCGGCTGGCCAGCGGGCTGGCGTCCGGCCCCGCGGCCTTCCCGCTGCTGCAGAAGCTGTGCGCCGGGATCGACTATTCGACGGAGGAGACCAACTTCACCCTGGGCCTGACCGCGCTCGCCGGCCGGCTGGACCGCCGGGCGGTGGTGGTGGTGTTCACGGACTTCGCCGACGCCACCTCGGCGGAGCTGATGATCGAGAACGTCGCCCGCCTGATGCGCACCCACCTCGTGCTGTTCGTGGTGTTCCGCGACGAAGAGCTGGAGACGCTGGTTGGGCGCGAGCCGGCCGACGCTGACGACGTCTCCCGCGCGGTGATCGCCGAGCGGATGCTGCGCCAGCGCGAGGGTGTGGTCGCCCGGCTGCGACGGCTGGGCGCCCAGATCGTCGACGCGCCGGCCGACGGCCTGGCGACCAACCTCATCAACAGCTACCTCGACGTAAAGCGGCGGGGGCTGGTCTGATGGCCGAGCTGCACCTCAAGAGCTGGCGGTTCCGGGCGGAGCGCGAGGCCGACTGGCGGCGCCTGGAAGCCCTGCTCGCCAAGGCGGAGGCCGGCGGCGCGGCGAAGCTGAAACGCGATGAGCTGCTGGAGATCCCGCTGCTCTATCGCCAGGCCCTGTCGTCACTGTCGGTGGCCCGCTCGATCTCGCTGGACCAGAACCTGGTCGCCTACCTCGAGAGCCTCTGCACGCGGGCCTACTTCATCGTCTACGGCGCCCGTACCCGGCTGCCGGAGCGGCTGGCCAAGTTCTTCCTGCGTGACTGGCCGGCGGCGGTCCAGGCGCTGTGGCGCGAGACCCTGGTGTCCTTCGTGCTGTCGGCCGTGGCGGCGGCGGTCGCCTATGTGCTGGTGCGGCGCGACGCCGACTGGTTCCACAGCTTCGTCGAGCCCGGCGTGGCTTCGGGCCGCGATCCCACCGCGACCACCGCGTCGCTTCGCGACACGCTCTACCACGGCGGCACGGCCAGCGAGGGCTTGTCGGTCTTCGCCACCTTCCTGTTCACGCACAACGCGCAGATCGCGCTGTTCGCCTTCGCGCTGGGCTTCCTGCTCTGCCTACCCACGGCGGCGCTGCTGGTGATGAACGGCGGGATGTTCGGGGCCTTTCTGGCGCTGTTCGTCTCGCGCGGCCTGGGCTTCGAGGCGGGCGGCTGGCTGATGATCCACGGGACCACGGAGCTCTTCGCCATCATCCTGGCCGGTGCGGCGGGTTTCTCCATCGGCTGGTCCGTCTGTTTCCCCGGCGAGCGTTCGCGGATCGACGCCGCGGCCGCCGCGGGACGGCGCGCCGCCACGGCCATGGCGGGCGTCGTGGTGATGCTGTTCGTGGCCGGCATCCTGGAGGGCTTCGGGCGGCAGCTGATCCAGGTGGACTACGCCCGCTACGTCATCGCGGTGGTGATGCTGCTGGCCTGGTTCGCCTACTTCTACTGGCCCCGGAAGCTCAACCCATGAGCCTACAGGGCGCCCTCGGCCGGCTGAAGGGCCGTGGCGGCGAGGCGGCGCCGCCCGACGGCTGGCGCGAGCTGGTGACGCCCGAGGGCGTGGACCTGCGGCTGAAGGTGGGCGCCTACGCCGAGCGGTTTGCGGCCCTGCTGATCGATTTCGCCATCCTGTTCGCGGGCCTCGCGGTCTTCAGCCTGGTCTGCCTGGGCGTCTTCTTCGCCACGCGGGTGACCTGGGGCAGCGAGGCCCTGGGCGTCGTCTGGCTGTTGGGTACGTTCGTCGGGCGCAACTTCTACTTCGTGCTGTTCGAGATGGGCCCGCGCGCCGCAACGCCCGGCAAGCGCGCCATGGGCCTCAGGGTGGCCTCGGCCGACGGGGGACGGCTTACCGCCGACATGGTCTTCGCCCGCAACGCGATGCGCGAGGTCGAGGTCATCCTGCCGCTGACCTTCTTCGCCGCGCGGGGCGAGGGCGTGGACGCAGCCCTGATCAGCCTCGGGGCGGTCTGGAGCCTGGTGTTCGTGCTCTTCCCGCTGTTCAACCGCGACCGGCGCCGCATGGGCGACCTGGTGGCCGGGACCATGGTCGTGAAGGCGCCGAAGAAGGTGCTGCAGCCCGACCTGGCCGACACGGAGCGCGGCGCGGCCCGCGGCTTCGCCTTCACGCCCGCGCAGCTCGACGCCTACGGCATCAAGGAACTGCATGTCCTGGAGGACGTGATCCGCGCCGGCGACCGCAAGTCGATGGCCGAGGTGGCGAGCCGGATCCGCACCAAGATCGGCTGGGAGGGTGCGGCCGACGTCGCGGACCGGACCTTCCTCAACGCCTACTACGCCGCCCTGCGGGGACGCCTGGAGAGCCGCATGCTCTTCGGCCACCGCCGCAAGGACAAGTTCGACCTCGGCTAGCTGAAGATCTCGGACAGCCACTGCGGGCCCAGGCCCTCGCGCAGGCGGCGCAGTTCGACGTAGAGCACCGCCACCCCGGTCGAGCCGATCAGGGAGGTCACGGTGTTGCTGACGAGGTTGGCCGCGATCTGCACCGGGCTGCGCGCCAGGGCGACCGGGTCCAGCCCCGCGCCCGCGAAGCTGAGCGCCATGGCCACCGCGCTCAGCACCATGCCGATGACGATGGCGATCACCCATACCACCACGAACAGGGCGAAGATGCGCCAGCGGTTGCCGCGGGTCAGCTCGGCGCTGCGGGTAAAGGCGCCGAACACCCCGCTGCGGTCGGCGACCAGGGCGGGCACCGCCACGCACCAGGCGCAGGCCATCATGATGCCGGGCACGATCAGCAGGACGAAGCCGAAGACGATCGCCAGGCCCAGGAGGATGCTGAGCCCGATCAGCGGCAGGAAGGCCCGCAGGCCGTTGGCCAGGCATTCGGCGATGCCGGCGCGCGCGCCGCTCATGTCCTGGACGGTGCCATAGACCAGCGCGCCCTGCAGGACGGCGCCGGTGATCAGCGCGGCGAGGCCGGTATAGGCCATCGACGAAATGTAGCCCGGGCTGAAGCTGAAGGTCTCCCCCGCCTGGAGGCTGGTCGCCTGGATGAAGGCTATCAGCGCGTTCGGTAGGCCGGCCAGCACCAGCGCCAGCACCGCGAAGGCGACGAAGTTCCGCCCGATCACGGTGAAGGTCCCGCTGATAACCCGGCCGATGTCGAGCTTGCCCGGTTCGGCGGCGGCGGTCGTATCGGTCATCCAAACGTCCCCTGAACAGATCCCGGCGCGATGCTAATCACGGGTTGCGACAGCTGTCGACGCACCGGCCCGGATGCGGGACAACGCCCGTGGTGAGCCTCGCCCTCCACATCCGCGCCGACCGCCTACCGCTGAACGCGCCGTTCCGGATCTCGCGCGGCGTGAAGACCCATGCCGAGGTGGTGGTGGCCGAGCTGGCCGACGGGTCCCTGCTGGGCCAGGGCGAATGCGTCCCCTACGCCCGCTACGACGAGACCGTGGTCTCGGTGACGGCGCAACTCGCCGAAGCGGGGCGGCGGCTGGCCGCCGGCGAGGACCTCGCCACGGTGCTGGCGTCGCTGCCGGCCGGCGCGGCCCGCAACGCCCTGGACTGCGCCGCCTGGGACCTGGAGGCGCGGCGCGGCCGATCCGTGGCGGCGCGGCTGGGTCGCGCGCCGCCCGACGCCATGCCGACCGCCGTGACAATCAGCCTGGATTCTCCCGCGGCCATGCGCGCGGCGGCCCTGGCGGTGGCCTCCGCCCCGCTGCTGAAGGTGAAGCTGGGCGCCGACGATCCCGCCGCGCGGCTGTGGGCCGTGGCCGAGGCGGCCCCCGAGGCGCGACTGATCGTCGATCCGAACGAAGGTTGGACCCTGCCCATCCTGCAGGCCATGGCCGAGCCCATCTCGCGGCTGCCGGTGATGATGGTCGAACAGCCGCTGCCCGCCGGGCAAGACCAGGGGCTGGAAGGCCTGGAGTATCCCGTGCCGATCTGCGCCGACGAGTCGGTCCACACCGCCGACGACGTGGAGCAGGCGGCCGGCCGCTACCAGCTGGTCAATGTGAAGCTGGACAAGGCCGGCGGCCTCACCGAGGCCCTGGCGATGGTGGCGCGCGCCCGCGACCTGGGCCTTGGCGTGCTGGCCGGCTGCATGGTGTCGAGCTCGCTCTCCATCGCCCCGGCCATGTGGGTGGGCGCGTCGGCCGATGCGGTCGATCTGGACGGCCCCTGGTGGCTGATCGACGATCGGCCAGGCGGGTGCCGCATCGAGGCAGGCGTGCTCTATCCGCCACAGGCAGGCTTCTGGGGAGAGCCCGGACCTCGACCGTGAGTTGACACCTCTCGCGCATCATCGATTTCATCCAACTGCAATATGTGAGTGGAGGGCCAGTGTCGGGTGCGGGCGCGGCGACAGAGACGTTTGGCGCCCTCGAGATCGCCCTCGAGCACGCGGCGCGTCTGCTCACCGTCGACGCCGCGGCCGCTGAAGCCCAGGCCCGCGAGATCCTGAAGGTCGTCCACGACCACCCGCAGGCGCTGCGCCTGCTGGGCGCCGCCCTGCGCCGCCAGGGCGAGATCGAGGCCGCGGAGGCCGCCTACCTGCGCTCGGTGAAGGGGTCGGTGGCCGATCCGGAGCTGGTGCGGGCCGCCGCGGCCCTCTGCGAGAACCGGCTGTCCGTCGCCGAACAGGCCCTGCGCGCGATCCTGATGGCGCGGCCCACCGACGTGGCGGCGATCCGCATGCTGGCCGAGACCGGCATGCGCCTGGGCCGCTACGACGACGCCGAGAACCTCTTGGCCCGCTGCGTCGAGCTGGCGCCTGGCTTCACGGCGGCGCGGCACAACTACGCCACGGTGCTCTACCGCCAGAACAAGTCGCAGGCGGCCATCGCCGAGGTCGACCGGCTGCTGGCCGATGACCCGGCGAACCCCGGCTACCGCAACCTGAAGGCCGCGGCCCTGGCCCGGATCGGGGAGTACGAGCAGGCTATCGCGCTCTACGCCGCCGTGCTGAAGGACCAGCCGCGCCAGCCCAAGGTCTGGATGAGCTACGGCCACGCGCTGAAAACCGTCGGTCGCCAGTCCGAGTGCGTTGACGCCTACCGCCGCTGCGTCGCCCTCGCGCCGCAGTTCGGGGAAGCCTGGTGGAGCCTGGCCAACCTCAAGACCGTCAACTTCGGCGACGCGGACGTGGCCGCCATGGCGGACCAGCTCCGGCGCGCCGACCTCTCGGACGAAGACCGCTTCCACCTGGAGTTCGCGCTCGGCAAGGCGCGCGAGGACGCTGGCGACTTCGAGGCCTCGTTCGGCCATTACGAGCGTGGCAATGCGCTGCGCCGCCAGGGTCTGGACTACGAGGCCGACGAGACGCGCGACCAGGTCGATCGGGCCCGGGCGCTGTTCACGCCGGCGTTCCTTGACGCGCGGGCCGGGCAGGGATCGTCCGCCCCCGATCCGATCTTCATCGTCGGCCTGCCGCGATCGGGCTCGACGCTGGTGGAGCAGATCCTCGCCAGCCATTCCCAGGTCGAAGGCACCCAGGAACTGCCCGACATCATCGCCCTGGCCCGTCGCCTGGGCGGCAGGGCCAGGCGCGCGTCGGAAAGCCTCTATCCCGAGGCGCTGGCCGAGCTGGGACCACGCGAGCTGACCGCCCTGGGCGAAGAGTACATGGCCCGCGCCGAGGTGCATCGGAAGCTGGGGCGACCGTTCTTCATCGACAAGATGCCCAACAACTGGGCGCACCTGGGCCTGATCCACCTGGCCCTGCCGAACGCGAAGATCATCGACGCGCGGCGCCATCCGCTGGGCTGCGGGTTCTCGGGCTTCAAGCAGCATTTCGCCCGCGGCCAGGGCTTCACCTACGACCTGACCGACATCGGCCGCTACTACGCCGACTACGTCGCGCTGATGGCCCATTTCGACGCAGTCCTGCCCGGCCGGGTCCACCGCGTGATCTATGAGCAGATGGTGGCCGATCCGGAGGCGGAAACGCGCGCGCTGCTGGCGCACTGCGGTCTGCCCTTCGAGGACGCCTGCCTGCGGTTCTACGAAAACGACCGGGCCGTGCGCACCGCCAGCTCCGAGCAGGTGCGCCGGCCAATCTTCACCGACGCCGCCGACCACTGGCGGAACTACGACCCCTGGCTCGGCCCGTTGAAGGCCGCGCTGGGACCCGTGCTCGACGCTTACCCGCGGGCGCCCGGAACCTGAGGCGCCTGGATTTGGAATGGGGGATACAATGAAAAACCACCGGCATAACTGGTCCCTGACCCTGCTGGCCACGACCATGCTGACGGCGGTGGCCGGCCCCGCCCTGGCCCAGAGCGCGGAGGCCCAGCTCGAGGAAATCGTGGTCACCGCGCAGAAGCGGTCCGAGAACCTGCAGGACGTGCCGATCAGCATCCAGGCGCTGGGCTCCGAACGCCTGGACGCGCTGCAGATCAAGGACACGGTCGACTACGTGAAGTTCATGCCCAGCGTCACGGCGCCGACCGGCGCGCCGGGCTTCTCGAACTTCTACATGCGCGGCGTCGCCTCGGGCGAGAACAACAACCACTCCGGCCCGCTGCCCAGCGTCGGCGTCTACCTGGACGAACAACCGGTGACGACGATCACCGGGCCGCTCGACGTCCACATCTACGACATCGCCCGCGTCGAGGTGCTGGCAGGGCCTCAGGGCACGCTCTACGGAGCCAGCTCCCAGGCCGGCACGATCCGGATTATCACCAACAAGCCGGAGACCTCCGCCTTCAAGGCCGGCTACGACTTCGAGGTCAATTCGGTGGCCCACGGCGACATCGGCTATGGCGCCGAGGGCTTCGTGAACATCCCGCTGCACGAGAAGGCCGCGGTGCGGCTGGTCGCCTGGGCCGAACATGACGGCGGCTATATCGACAACGTCCCGGGCTCGTTTGTCTTCCCGACCGGCAATATCGCCGTGAACAACGCCAGCCAGGTCAAGGACGACTACAACGAGGTCGACACGGTGGGCGCCCGCGCGGCGCTGAAGATCGACCTGAACGACAGCTGGTCGGTGACGCCCACCCTGATGGGCCAGCGCACCCAGGCCGACGGCGGCTTCGCGGCCGACCCCAGCAAGGGCGACCTGAAGATCAGCCGCTACTACCCGGAAGGCTCGGACGACAAGTGGGTGCAGGCCGCGCTGGCGATCGAGGGCAAGGTGGCCAATCTCGACGTGCTGTACGCCGGGGCGCACATGCGCCGCTGGATCGACACCGACCAGGATTATTCGGACTACAGCTTCTTCTACGACACCCTGTTCGGGTACGGGGCCTACACCACCGACGACGCCGGCAATTTCATCAACACGTCGCAGTACATCCAGGGCCGCGACTACTTCAAGAAGACCAGCCACGAGCTGCGCGTGGCCAGCCCGACCGAGAACCGCTTCAAGGTGGTGGCCGGCCTGTTCTACCAGAAGCAGACCCACAACATCGAGCAGCGCTACCGCATCGACAACCTCGCCAGCGCCGTCGAGGTGCCCGGATGGCCCGACACCCTGTGGCTCACCAAGCAGCTCCGCACCGACCGCGACTACGCGGCCTTCGCCGACGGCACGTTCGACCTCACCGACAAGCTGTCGATCACCGGCGGCATCCGGTTCTTCAAGTACAAGAACTCGCTGGAGGGCTTCTTCGGCTTCGGGGCGGGCTACGGCAGCACCGGAGAGCGCCAGTGCGTGGCGCCCCTGGGCTCGCCGACTCCCATCGTCGAAGGCGGGCCCTGCACCAACGTCGACAAGACCACCAAGGGCGACGGCCACACCTATCGGGTCAACGCCACCTACAAGATCACCGACGACAAGATGGTCTACGCCACCCTGTCCACCGGCTTCCGGCCGGGCGGCATCAACCGGCGGGGCACCCTGCCGCCTTATGACGCCGACTTCCTCAAGAACCACGAGGTGGGCTGGAAGACGAGCTGGATGGGCAACCGGCTGCGGTGGAACGGCGCGGTCTTCTACGAGAAGTGGGACGACTTCCAGTTCTCGTTCCTGGGCGCCAACGGCCTCACCGAGATCCGCAACGCCGGCAAGGCCAAGATGAAGGGCGTGGAGTCCGACATCAACTGGCTGGTCGCCGACGGCTTCACCCTGGTGGGCGCGGCCGCCTACACCGACGCCGAGCTGAACGAGGACTACATCCCCAATCCCGCCAATCCGCCCGAGGCGCTGAAGGGCACGTCGCTGCCGGTGACGCCCAAGTTCAAGGGCAACCTGACCGCCCGCTACGAGTGGACCTTCGGGGACATGGACGCCCATGTGCAGGGATCGTTGGTGCATACCGGGTCGGCCTACCCCGACCTGCGCGCCGACGACCGGGCCGTGATCGGCAAGCTGCCCAGCTCCACGACCTTCGACTTCACCCTCGGCGTGAACAAGGACAGCTGGCGGATCGAGGCCTACGCCAAGAACCTGTTCGACGACGACGGCCAGAACGACCGCTTCGTCCAGTGCGCTTCGTCGGTCTGCAGCCGCGTCTACACGATCCCGATCCGGCCCCGGACCATCGGGCTGAAGTTCGGCCAGACCTTCTAGCCGTCGTCCCACCAGGGATAGGCGGCCGGCATGTCCGAGGAGACCCGTCCCGGGAACCGGGGCGGGCGCTTCTCGAGGAAGGCGCCCACGCCCTCGCGCACGTCAGGACCGGCGCCCAGGGCCATGGCGAACCGGCCGTCCACCGACAGCGCGCCGGACGGGTCGCGGTCTCCCGCGAAGCGCCAGAGCATCTGGCGGGTCAGGGCGACGGCGACCGGCGCGGTGTTCTCGGCGATCTCCAGGGCGATCTCGCGGGCGCGGACCAGCAGGCGGTCCGGTTCGACCACCTCGCTCAGCAGGCCTCCGGCCCTGGCCTCGTCCGGCGGGATCAGGGCGCCTGTGAGGCACCAGCGCAGCGCCTGCGGCAGGCCAACCAGCTTGGGCAGGAACCAGGCGCTGCCCGCCTCGGGCGCCAGGCCGCGCCGGGCGAAGATGAAGCCCAGCTTCGCGGCGGAGGAGGCGATCCGGATGTCCATCGGCAGGGTCAGGGTCGCGCCAACGCCCACCGCCGCCCCGTTGATCGCCGCGATCGACGGCTTGCGGCATGAGAAGATGGCCTCCACGAACCCGCCGCCCTCCTGCCGCGCCAGGCCGGGCGCCTTGAACGCCACAGAGCCCTCGGCGTCCGCATCGAACGCCGCCGCGCCGCCCGAAATGTCGGCGCCTGCACAGAATCCACGCCCGGCCCCCGTGACCACCACCACCCGCACGGCGTCGTCCCTGTCGGCGCAGTGGAAGGCGTCGGCCAGCTCGGCGCCCATCACCGCGGTGTAGGCGTTCAGCTTCTCGGGCCGGTTGAGGGTGACGGTCAGGATGGGTCCGTCGACCTCGTACAGGATGGTCTCGTAGGACATGCGGCCTCCCTTGCCTTTTGCCGATGAGGCGCGCTTGACGAGGCGGCAGGTCAACAGCGCGCCGATGCGCTATAGGCCGCCCGTGAGGAGCCGCCCCGCCAGCCATTCCGACCACCCGACCGCCGACCTGGCCTGCGTCGCCCTGCGCGCCACCGCCTGGGCCGATCCGGTGGAGGTCGCCTCGGCCTTCGCCGACGAGATCCACGCCTGCGTCCTGCTCTCGGGCGCCGAGGGCTGGTCGTACGTGCTGCGGCGTCCCGACGCGGTGGTGGACGCGGGCCGCGACCTGGAAGCCCTGCTCGGAACCGGCACGGCGCTGTCCGACGGGCCGCCGTTCCAGGGCGGCGTGGTGGGGTTGGCGGCCTACGAACTCTCCGCCCAGGTGGAGGCGACCGCGCCGCAGGCCCGCGGCGACTGGCCCGACCTGACCCTGTTGCGCTATCCAGCCCTGCTGGCCTTCCACGCCGGCCAGCGCCGCGCCGTCGCCATCGGCCGGGGGCCGGACGCGCGGGCCGCCGCCGCCGCCGCCGACTTCGCCCTGAGTTGGCTGGACGCGCCGCGCCGCGCGCCGCGAGCGGGGATGCTGGCCGCCGAGGCCGTCCTCGCAACGTCCGACCGGCGCCATGCTGCGGCGGTGGCCGAGACGGTCGACCGCATCGCCGCCGGCGAGATCTTCCAGGCCAACCTGGCCCGGCCCTGGCGGGGCCGGCTGGCGGCGGGCGCCTCCCCATTCGACCTCTTCGCCCGGCTGGCCCGGCAGAGCACGGCCGGCTACGCGGCGTTCCTCAACCTTCCGGGGCGGGCGCTGGTCTCCAACTCGCCGGAACGGTTCCTGTCCGTTCGGCGCCAGGCGGACGGCCTGTGGGCCGAGACCCATCCGATCAAGGGCACCCGCCCGCGCGGCGCCGATCCCGCCGCCGACGCGGCCCTCGCCGCCGAACTTCTGGCCAGCCAGAAGGACCGCGCCGAGAACCTCATGATCGTCGACCTGATGCGCAACGACCTGGCGCGCGTCTCGGCGCCGGGCACGGTGGAGGTTCCCGAACTCTACGGCCTGCGGAGCTATTCCAACGTCCACCACCTCGTCTCGCGGGTCCGCGCCCGGTTGCAGCCCGGCCGCACGGCCTGGGACGCCTTCCTCGCCGCCTTCCCGCCGGGCTCGGTGACCGGGGCGCCGAAGCTGCAGGCCATGCAGGTGATCGCCCGCCACGAAGCGCCGCGCGGCCCCTATTGCGGCAGTCTGTTCTGGGCCGGCGTCGATGCGGCGCTGGAGGCCAGCGTCCTGATCCGCACCGTCGCCCTGACTGAAAATGCGGCGGGTTGGGCCTTCGAAGCCCGCGCGGGCGGCGGGATCGTCGCCGACAGCGATCCACGGGCGGAAGTCGGGGAGACTACGGCCAAGATCGGCGCCATCCTCAAGGCGCTGATGGGCGAACCATGACCGACATCCCGCTCGACGACCGCGGCTTCACGCTCGGCCACGGCCTGTTCGAGACGGTGCTTTGGGCGGACGGCCGATTGGGTCAGTGGGACGCCCATGTGGAGCGCCTGGAGCGCGGCTGCCGGGCGCTGCGCCTGCCGACCCCGGACCGCGCCACCTTCCGCGCCGCCGCGGACGCCGCTCTCGCCGCCGCGGGCAGTCCGAAGCGGGCCGCGGTGCGGTTGAACTGGAGCGCCGGCGTCGGCGATCGAGGCCTGGACCCCCCGGCCGAGCTGCAACCGCGCCTCACCGCCATCGCCGCGCCGCTTGGTCCACCGCCGGGCCCGGCGCGCCTGGCCACCGCGCATGTGCGGCGCAACGACCGCTCGCCGGCCTCGCGGTTGAAGACCCTCTCCTATCTGGACAACGTCATCGCCCGCGTCGAGGCCCGCGACGCCGGGGCCGACGAGGCCCTGATGCTCAACACCGCAGGCGAGGTGGCCTGCGCGGCGGCCGCCAACGTGTTCTGGGTCCGCCACGACGAGGTGTTCACCCCGGATTTGGACTGCGGCGTGCTGGACGGGATCGTGCGGCGCGAGGTGATCGCCGCCTGCCATGCCTTGGGCGTGCCGGTGCAGGAGGTGTTCACCAATGCCGGCCGGATCGCCGGCGCGCCGATGTTCATCACCAACAGCCTGACGGGCGTTCGGCCGGTGGCCAGCCTGGATGGGCGCGAACTGCCGGGCTCGCCGCTGATCGCGGCCATCGCCAAGGCGGTCGGCCGGGCCGCAAAATGATCCGCGCTTGCGGCGGGTTCGTCAGGCCGGCGGCGGCAGGAAGCCGGGGCCCAGCTCGCGGGCGGGCTTTCCCAGAGCGCTGACGACGGCCGCCGCCGCCGCGACCAGACCACAGGCGATGGCCGTCTGCGCGGCGCCCAGCAGCGGTAGGATCAGCGGGCCCGCGGCGGTCGCCGCCATCATCGCTGCGATCACCAGCACCAGGCGCAGGCGCAGCACCGCCGCGTAGTCGTCGCTGGAGAGCCGGCTGCTGAAGAAGGTGAGCATCTGCAGCCCGGCGATCGAATGCCCCACGCCCATCGCCAGCGCGGCGGCGGCCATCGCGGGAATGCGCGCGGGCGGGGGGAACATGGCGCCCGCGCCGACCAGCGCCTGCGCCACGCCCACCAACAGGTAGCCTTCGAACTGTCGGCGCAGAGGCCGCCGGGGATCGGTCAGCACGACCAGCGGCCCCGCCAGCAGCTCGGAGGCCGCCGCCGCGCCGAACACGACCGCGACGCCCGCCAGGCCGCCCGCGCCGTCGCCCTCGGCGAAGATCAGCGGCACGGCGACCGTGAAGCCCAGGGCGTAGGAGCCGCCGCGGATCGCGGTCGTGACCAGCGCGCTCCACACGCCGCGACAGCCGTTGGCCGCATGGACCCCGCGCGCCAGCCGGCGGAAGAGGCCGGTCGTCGGGGCGGCGGCGCGCGGGGCGTCCAGCCCACGGCCCACCGCCGCCACCGCCCACGCCGAGGCCACGAAGCTCGCCGCATTGGCGGTCAGCAGGTGGATCGCCGGCAGCACGGCCAGGATCGCGGCGGCCAGGAACGGCCCGCTGGCCTGCGCCACACGGACGGTGCCGTCGAACAGCCCGTTCGCGGCCCTAAGCTCGCTCGCCGGCGCCAGGGTCGGCAGGCTCGACAGGAACACCGGGCGGTGCGCGGCGCCCATCGCCGCCAGAACCACGCTTACCGTCACCAGCAGGGGAAAGCTCAGGCCCGACATCGTCGAGGCGGCGACCACCACGGCGCAGGCGGCGGCCGACACGAGGTCGACGCCGACCAGGAATCCCCGGCGCGGCAGCGCTTCGACCACCGGCCCGCCCAGGATGCTCACCGCCAGGATCGCCGCCGACTGCGCCGTCACCAGCAGCGCCGCGTTGGGCCCCGCCAGCTCCGCCGCCAGCCACAGCGCCCCCACGCCGAACAGTTGGCCGCCGATGGCCGACGTCGCCAGGCCGATCCACAGAACTCGGATTCGCCGGTCCTTCAGCAACGCGACATAAGGGTGGGCCATGGGCGCGGAGTGTCACGCCCGAATCACCCCCGGCGCCAATGAAGGTTCAGAGGTCGAGCCGTGCAGTCGCCGGTCAGGCTCAGGCGGCGTGGGCGCACCGACGCCGGCCTATGGCGCCCACGGCGCCGAAGCCCAGGATCAAGAGGGCCCAGGTCGAGGGCTCCGGCGCCGCGCCCGGCGCGGCCAATGTCACGCTGGCCCCGATCAGGCCGATGTCGGTCGGACCCCCCGCGAAACTGCCTCTGATGTAGGACTGGCTCGACGCGGCCGGGGAGAGCTTCTCGATCGACTGTCCATAGCCCCAGATCAGCGACGTCGCCTCCGCGGGTCCGGAGGTGACCGTGGCCTGGACGAAGCCGGCGCCGGGGAACCAAGTCGAGCCGGCCACCAGGCCGAAGGTCGCCAGCGTCGGGTTCCAGGCCGCCGCCTCGCCAGCCGCGCTGCCATACCAGCCGGCACCTAGGGAGATATAGGCGTTGCCGCCGCCGTTGACGTAGGCCGCCAGGAGCGCCGGATCGATCAGCTGACCGAAGTGGAAGACCGCGTCATAGGCCTCGGCGGCCACCGGATCGAAGCCGGTGGAGTAGCTGACGGTCTTCCCCAGCGACGCCAATTGAGCCGCGGCGTCGCCAAGCTGCGACAGCGGCATGTTCGTATTGCCCGTCAGGAACAGATAGTTCGTGCCGCCGAACGTGTTGGCGAGGCTCTTCACGAAGCCCTGCGTGCCGGCGGCGTACTCCCCCTGGTAGGCCGCCGTCGAGAGCTGCCACTCGTCCCCGGAGGCGACCAGCACCCCCGCCGAAGCGGGCGCGCCCAGCAGGGTCAGGCTGCAGGCTGCGGCGGCGAACAGGGTGGCGAGGCGCATCTGGAAACTCCGGCGTCGCGGCTGAGATCGCCGCATTCAAGTCAGCCTTCCCACTCCGCCATCGCCGCCACCTCCCCCGATCGGGGGCCTCCGGTCGCGTGAAGGGGGTTGCCAAGCGGCGGGCCGCGGCCAGTACTCGCCATTCAGGTCCGCCGTCAGAGCGGCCAGCGGAGGAATCCCATGCGCTTCGGCATCTTCTACGAGCACCAGCTTCCGAAGCCCTGGAACCCGGGCGACGAAGCGCGGCTGTTCCACCAGGCGCTGGAGCAGGTGCAGCTCGCCGACCGGCTGGGCTACGACTACGCCTGGGAGGTCGAGCACCACTTCCTGGAGGAATATTCGCACTCCTCCGCGCCGGAGGTGTTCCTGGCCGCCTGCGCCGCCCTGACCAAGACCATCCGCCTGGGCCATGGCATCCGCCAGGTGATCCCCAACTACAACCACCCCGCCCGCACGGCGGAAGGCCTGGGCACCCTGGACATCATCTCGAACGGCCGGCTCGAATTCGGCATCGGCGAGGGCGCGACGCGGCTGGAGCTGGGCGGCTTCGGCATTCCGGCGCGGGAGAAGCGGGCGCTGGCCATCGAGGCGGGCGAGCAGATCGCCAACATGATGGTGATGGACCCCTATCCCGGGTTCGAGGGGCAGGGCTTCTCGTTCCCCTGCCGCAACATCGTGCCGAAGCCCGTGCAGAAGCCGCACCCGCCCATGTGGATGGCCTGCACCAACCGCGACACGATCAAGGTCGCCGCCTCGATCGGCGTCGGCGCCCTGGCCTTCTCGTTCCTAGACCCCGACGAGGCGAAGACCTGGGCCGACATCTACTACGGTATCATCAAGTCGGATCAGTGCGTCCCCATCGGCCACGCGGTGAACGCCAACCTGGCCATGGTGTCGAACTTCTCGGTCCACCCCGACCGCGACGAGGCGATCCGGCGCGGGCAGGAGGGCTTCGAGTTCTTCTCCTACGCCGTCAACGCCCTGGTGGCGCATGACGCCATCCCGGGCCGCTCGACCCTGTTCGCCGATTTCCTGAAGAGCCGCGCGGCCAGCGACGACGAGATCATCGCCGCGCGGCGGGCCGCCGAGGTGAGCGCCAACGGCATCGGCACGCCCGACGACATCCGCGCCCACATCAGGGCCTTCGAGGCCTCCGGCGTCGACCAGGTGATCTTCCTGCAGCAGGCGGGCCGCAACCAGCACAGCCACA
Organism: Phenylobacterium sp.; assembly: GCF_004297125.1. Classification (GTDB taxonomy): domain Bacteria; phylum Pseudomonadota; class Alphaproteobacteria; order Caulobacterales; family Caulobacteraceae; genus Phenylobacterium. Next base: position 20,352 of record NZ_SCVD01000043.1, read on the forward strand.
TCGTGGAGTCCCTGGAGCTGTTCGCCGCCGAGGTGATGCCGGAGTTCAAGGCGCAGGCCGCGGCGCGCGAGGCCAGGAAGGCGGCCGAGCTCGCGCCCTATCTGGAAGCCGCCATGGCCCGCAAGCGCTGGATGAAGCCGCTGGCCGACCACGAGATCCCGGTGGTCCCGGCCTCCCGCGCCAAGGCCCAGGTGAATGAGGTGGTCCGCTAGCGCGACCGCCTGCCGCCGCCCTCGCGCAAGTGGAAGATCGCGGCCTCCCCGCCCAGGGTTCCGCCCAGCAGGATGTCGGCGGGCCGGCTGGCGTCGGCGCCGGAAACGAAGACGCTGTTGCCGGCGTCCAGCATCCGGGGCGGGCCGGCGCTGCCGTCGCGCTCCAGGGTGAAGACCATGCCGGCGAAGGTCCGGGGCAGGTCGCCCAGGCGGTAGGGGTCCGGAGTGGGGCTGGCCGGGGCCGGCGTGCGGAAGTCGAACACCGCCTCCTTGCTGGCCGCGACCAGCGCGCGGCCGCCGGGCAGGGGGCTCAGCGACCGGACCTCGGATGCGCCGAGGGCGGCGTCGGTGTGAACCGGCCGCGCCGCGAGCGCCGCGTCCAGCGCCACGATGGCGGCCTTGGCCTCGTCGCCGCAGGCCTTGGTCGCCGAGCCGGCCAGCCAGACCGCGTCGCCGCGCGCGAGCGCGGTGACCACGGCCAGGCCGCGGACCTGGCGCTGGGCCTTGAGGGCGCCGGTGCGGGCGTCCAGCCGCCGGATCCAGGTCACGCGCTCGGTAAGACAGGCCGGGAAATCCCAGTCGTCGCCGGGGACGGCGGGCCGAGCGGCCGGCCGGGCGGCGCGGTCGGTGAAGGTGACGACCAGGTCGCCGCCCAGCGGTGTCACGGTGGCGTCGCTGAGCACCGCGCCGGCCGGGGCCTCGATCAGCGCGATCGGCCTTGGGGCCAGGCCGCCGTCGACCTCCAGCAAGCTCAACCGGGGACCGCGGCCCTCCGCCCGCGGCTCGGCGACGGCCACCACCGCGCGGCCGGCGCCCAGTGATGCGCCGCCGAACACGAAGGCGTCGGCGGCCTGGTCGTCGTCGCCGCGCCAGCGCGCGATGGTCCGTCCGGTGGCGCGGTCGACGGCTTCGAGCGTCGGGGCGAAGCGGCCGCCCGGGCCGCGCTGGTAGCCGCTGACCACCAGCTTTCCGTCCAGCTCCACGGTGAAGCGCGAAGCGCCGAGGTCGCGGGCGTCCAGCCGCCAGGCCTCGCCGTCGGGGCCCGCCAGCCGCAGGCCCGCGCCGCGCCGCCCGGCCGCATCGGCGTCGGAGATGAAGCGCGCCGCCGTGCCGCCCGCGCCGCGCCGGACGTCCAGAACCTCGCCGCCGCGCCGGGTCAGCACCTCCACTGCGGTCACCGCCGGAGCGCCGGCCTCGGCGGTCTCCACGGGCAACGCCCCGCCGTCGCCCAGCACCACGAAGGGCGCCCAGAACCGCGGGTGCAGGTAGGCCTTGCCGGGCGGCGCGGCGAGGAAGGCGCGCTGAGCCCGCGCCAGCGCGTCCGCCGCGCCGTCGCCGGGGGCCGTGCTCAAACGGCCGAAGACGTCGGAGACGACCCGCCTGCCGGTCTCGGAGTTCACCGGCCACAGGGTCGCCAGGGTAGAAGGGACGCCGGCCACCGCGAAGGCCGAGGCCAGGGCCGGCAGGTCCTGGGACATCCGGTCGAGGTCGAAGTTCGCGGTGTTGCAGGCCGACAGCGCCACGAACAGCGCCCTGAGCTGCAGGTCGGCGATCTCGGAGGCGGTCAGCAGGCCGTCGTCGGTGGGATCGTCCATCGCCACCGGCGTCAGCACCAGCGCCGGCTCGGACAGGCCCTGCAGGTCGTCGCGGATCAGGCCGTGGGTGGCGAAGGAGAGGTAGCGGTACGCCCCGACCAGCTCGCCGCGGAAGCGCCGCTCGGTCGCCTGGTCCTGCAGCAGCAGGCGGGAGGAGCGGAAGCCCTTGGCGGAGGCCTCCAGTTCTTCGCGGGTCTCGGGCAGCGGCGCGAGCGCGGCCAGGTCCTCGCCGCGGACACCAGCGCGTCCCTGATTCGTCGCGCCCGTCAGGATGGGATCGCCGACGCCAAAGAAGTCGAAGCCGCCCGCGGCGCGCGGCCGTCCGCCGCGCGCGGCGAGCACCACGCCGGCGGCGCCCGCGTAGCTGACGGCGTGGCGGGTCACCAGCCACTCGGCGTGGCTGAGATCGTAGCCCTGGCCCAGCTTGGGCGGCGCGCTGCGCAATAGGGCGGCCAGCGGGACGGGGACCGTGGCGACGCCGGGCAGCCAGACGATCCGGTCGCCGGGCCTCAGGCAGGCCTCGAACGGTCGGACCAGGGCGTCGTAGAGCCGAAGCGAGGCCGCCGCCGGGAACTGCGCATCGGAGGACTCGGAGGGCGGATGCGTCGCGGTCAGCGCCTGCTGCACGAGCCGGCCGTCCAGCTTGAGCTGCGCCGGGTCGACGGCGGCGGTCGCCTGCAGCACGCCGTCGCGCCGCACGCACATATAGGCCAGGCCGCCCGGGATCGGGGCGACGCTGAGCGCCGCCTCGTTCGGCGCCAGCGCCGCCTGGAACCGCTTCAGCGGCGCGATGCCGGCGCCGGAGAGCCTGACGCCGTCCTGCGCCAGCCCCTGCTCGGCCTCGTCGATGCGGCGGGCGAAGTCGCGGAACACCAGCCGCCGGGCGGGGTCGTAGCTCAACGGGCCCGAAGCCGTCGGACCCTGCGTCGCCAGCGCGCCGATCGCCTGGGCCTGGGCCCGTTCCAGCCGGTCGCGGCGGGCGCGCAGGCGCAGGGCCTGGTGGATGGCGCGGCGCTGCATCTCGCTGCGGGCCTGCCCCAGCGCGGTCATGGCGTCGGCGTCGAACGAGGGGCCGGCGCGCGCGGCGATCTGGAACAGGGCGAAAGCCAGGTCGGGCGGGAGCGTCCCGGCCTCCCTAAGCGCCAGACGGGCGGCGATCTGGTCCGCGGCGTCCGGGCGGCTCCAGGCCCCGGGCAGGGCGCCGTCCGCCTCGGCCTTGGTCTTGAGAGCCTGGGCGAGGGTCCGGGCGGCGGCCGATCCGGGGGCGCCATCCTCCGCCGCGACCGCGGCCTCGGCCATCCGATAGGCGGGCGCATCGCGGCCGGCCGCGGGGTGATCCCGCAGCGCCTCGCGCGCGCAGTCGAACCGGCCCAGCACCGCGCAGCTCGCCGCCCGCATGTCCATCGCCTGGGCCAGCAGGGCGGCGCGGGTCGGCTCGTCCAGGCTGGCCTGGCGGAACGCCGCGACCGCCACGCCGGCGGCTTCGGCCGCGCCCCGGAAGTCGCCCACCGCCTGCAGCAGGCGCGCCTCGGTCAACCGGTGGACGCCGCCCTCCACGCTGTCCGCCGGCAGGGTCGCCCGCACGAAGCCGCCGCTGGCCTTCAGCAGCCCGTGCGCCCGCTCGGTCTGGCCCAGGGTGGTCAGGACGGCCATCGATCCGCTGAGCGCATAGGCGATCGTCGCCGGGCGCGCCTGGGGGTTCTGCACCGAGCCGGCCAGCGACAGGACCTTGTCCACGGCCCGCAGCGCGTCCCGCGGCCGACCCTGGCCCAGCCCCAGGTTGGCGCCCAGCAGCTGGCGCTTCACATAGGCGTCGACGTCGTACGGAGTGTCGGCGGCGGCCGGGTCCGGCGGCGCGGGCGCGGCCTGCGCCGGCGCCCCTACAATCAAGCTTGTTAGCCACAACCATGCCGCTAGGCTCCGCCGTAGCGAACCAGTGCGGAGAGTACAGGCCATGAAGTGGCTCCAGGTCGGCGCGGCATGCATGGCCCTGTCGGCGGCATCATACGCAAGCGCCGCCGCGCCGGAAGACGTGCTGGGCCAGCCGGTGGCGAAGCCCTCCGGCAAGCCCGGCGGCCGCGCGGCGCCCAAGGTGCGCTTCGGCGGCGGCGCGGCCCGCGCCTATGGCCAGGCGCTGGGCGGCCTGCAGCCCGAGGGCCGGTCGGTGACGCGCGGCGCGAAGGAGACCCAGGTCTACCAGCAGGCCTCTCCCTCGGTCGTGCTGATCGTCACCCGGGAGGGCCTGGGCTCCGGCGTCCTGGTGGGCGCCGACGGCCGGATCGTCACCAACCTGCACGTGGTCGGCGACTACGCGGAGGTGGGCGTGGTGTTCAAGCCGAAGGTGGAGGGCGCGGCGATCGCCGACGCCGACGTCAAGACGGCCAAGGTCCTGCGCCGCGACGAGGTGGCCGACCTGGCGCTGATCCAGGTGTCCGAGGTCCCGGCCTATGCGAAGCCCCTGGCGATCGCCCCCAAGGCCACGGTCGAGGTCGGCGCCGACGTCCACGCGATCGGCCATCCCACCGGCCAGGCCTGGACCTACACGCGCGGCATCGTCAGCCAGATCCGCCGCGACTACGCCTGGGACACCAAGAGCCGCCTGCAGCACAAGGCGACCGTGATCCAGACCCAGACGCCGATCAATCCGGGCAATTCGGGCGGCCCGCTGATCGACGACGGCCTGCAGGTGATCGGCATCAACAGCTTCAAGGGCCAGGGCGAGGGCATGAACTTCGCGGTCTCGGCCGAGGACGTGAACGCCTTCCTGGCGCGGAAGGACGACCGGGTGACGACGACGGCCACGACGCGGCCCGCCTGCGAGGCCAAGACCCTGGAAGAGCGGCCGCTGACGCGCACAAAGGGGGTGTCCTACATCGTGGACGAGGACTGCGACGGGGCGGCCGACTACGAGGTGATGGAGCCCGCCGACAAGCGCGAGCCGATCACCCTGGTCTACGACGAAGATGGCGACGGCCGGATCGACACCCTGGTCATGGACCTCGACCGCAACGGCAATGCGGATGCGGCGCTCTACGACACCGACGGCGACGGGAAGATCGACCTACGCGGCGACTACCGCGACGGGGAGGACGCGCCCTATCGGTATGTGCGGGTGAAGGGCTAGGCGACATAGGTGGCCGTGCGCCGCAGGCGCCTTTCTTCGAACCACGGACGACACGGAAAACACGGAATGCGGCCCCGGGGCGTGAGTGCGCCGGTCCTTCCGTGTCCGTCCGTGTTTTCCGTGGTTGGGATCTTGAGTGCGCTGGCGCGCGGTCAGCCAGAGCTGCGCCGGGCTGTGTCGCCGCCGTCCTCCGCCTCGTCCTCGT
>NZ_SCVD01000004.1 GCF_004297125.1 Phenylobacterium sp.
CAGGGCCTGCGCTTCGCGATCCGCGAAGGCGGCCGCACGGTGGGTTCGGGCGTGGTGTCGAAGATCATCAAGTAGGCCACGCGCTTACCTGGGAGATTACGAAGGCCGCCGGGGGCAACCTCGGCGGCCTTTTCCTTGTCCGGATGACATCCGTGTCATGACCGCGAATTAAGCTGCTCCACGCCCGGGCCGCGCCTAGCCTCTCCGCGAGCTGGGGAGTTCGGACATGCGCCTTTGGACGGCAATCCTCGCGGCGGCGGCCGCGTTTTCCGCGACGGCCGCGAATGCGGCTTCGGTCGAGATCCGCGACGCGGTGGCCCGGGTGACCGTGGTCCCGCAGGACCGCTCGGACGTCAGGGTCGAGATCGTGCGGCCCAACGCCGAACTGCCGCTGAAGGTGAGCGTCTCGGGCGACCGCACCCTCGTCGACGGTGACCTGGGCCGGCGCATCCGCGACTGCAACGGCATGGGCGGGAGCGCGCGGGTGAACGTGCGTGGCGTGGGCAAGGTGTCCTACGACGAGATGCCCCAGGTGGTGATCTACACGCCGCGCGACGTGAACCTCGAGGCCAACGGGGCGCTGGTCGGCGCCGTCGGACGGTCCGCCAGTCTGGAGCTGCACAATTCCGGCTGCGCCAACTGGACCATCGCCGACGTGGCCGGAGAGGCGGAGCTGCGCCAGTCCGGGGCCGGCAACGTGAAGATGGGAACGGCGGGTCGCCTGGACGTACATCTCTCGGGCGCGGCCAATATCCACGCGGTGGGGGTGCGCGACGGCATGGACGCGCAGCTCTCGGGCGCCGGCGGCGTCACCATCGACACCTTTGGCGGCGCCATGGAGGCGGACGTCTCGGGCGTGGGCCAGATCCGCATCGCCGATGGTCGGGCGACGCATGTGCGGGCCTCGGTCTCGGGGATAGGCGGTGTCGATTTCGGCGGCGCCGCCCAGGATCTGGACGCTTCGATCTCCGGCCTGGGCAACATCCGCGTGAAGGAGGTCACCGGCTCGGTGAGCAAGTCGGTCTCGGGCGGCGGCCGGATCCGGGTCGGCAACCGGCCGTCCTGAGCCTAGCGGGACTTCGCGCCGTCTATCTGGTCGGCCTTCGCCTGGTTGGGCGCCGGACCGCCCTCGCGGTGTTCGCCGCTGGCCGGATCGGTGGCGGTCTTGGACGAGCGGGCCGAACCCTCGGCGCCCTCGGGCTCCTGGGCCATGCGCTGGGGCGAGCCGGGCTTCTGGTCCCGGTCGCGGTTGTAGGCTTGGTCGTGGGACGAGTCTGGGGACTGGGGCATGGCTGCCTAACGGCTCACGGCCCCGTTCGCTCCGCCGAAGAGACTTGAAAACGCGGGGCGCTTGCGTCATACGCCTGCGTCCTACCCGACATCGTTGGAGTCTTACTTTTCTAAGCCGCCCGAGCGCGGTTCACGGGCCTTCGCCCGAGACAGGAAAGCGGGCTCGATCGGACGGGTAGGGGTGCTGAAGGAGTGTAGCTCAGCTGGTAGAGCGTCGGTCTCCAAAACCGAAAGTCGTGGGTTCGAGTCCCTCCACTCCTGCCACCACCTATATAGTTCCGAAGGTTGAACCGGAGCGCAGGCCCCAAGGCCCGCGTTCCAGATGAGAGTTTGAAGCGCCGCATGGCCAGGAAACCGGGACAGAGCCCGCAAGCGATCCGCGAGCGCGCCGCCAAGACGGCCGCCGTCATGGCCACGCCTGGCGCGGTCCCCGCTGCCCCCAAGAAGAAGACCAGCATCGCGCAGTTCGCCCGCGAAGTTCGCGCCGAGGCGCGCAAGATCACCTGGACGAGCCGCAAGGAGACCTGGATCACCTCCGTCATGGTGGCGATCATGGTGGTCCTGGCCGCGCTGTTCTTCTGGCTCGTCAACACCGTCCTCAACTTCGCCATCACCTGGCTCCTTCGAGTCGCGACCGGCGGGTAAAGAAAAAACAGATGTCCGAAGCTGCCGCCTCCGTCCCCAAGGGGAACCCCCGCCACAAGTGGTACATCGTCCACGCCTACTCGAACTTCGAGAAGAAGGTGGCCGAGAGCATCCGCGAACAGGCCAAGAACCAGGGCCTGGAGGAGAACTTCTCCGAGATCCTGGTGCCGACCGAAGACGTGGTGGAGATCCGTCGCGGCCGGAAGGTGAACTCCGAGCGCAAGTTCTTCCCGGGCTACGTCCTGGTGAAGATGGAGCTGTCGGACGAGGCCTACCACCTGATCAAGAACACCCCGAAGGTGACGGGCTTCCTGGGCTCGGGCTCCAAGCCGATCCCGGTTTCGGACAAGGAAGTCTCGCGGATCATCGGCGCCATCGAAGAGGGCGTGGAGCGGCCGAAGCCGACCATCTCCTTCGAGATCGGCGAGACCGTGAAGGTCATCGACGGCCCGTTCGCCAGCTTCAACGGCTCGGTGGAACAGGTCGACGAGGAACGCGCGCGCCTGCGCGTCACCGTCTCCATCTTCGGCCGCGCCACGCCGGTCGAGCTGGAATACGCCCAGGTCGAAAAGGCCAGCTGATATTTGGCCGCGGTTGTCGCCGCGACCCATACCTGATAGGAGCGCGCCCTTCGTCGACCGGCGCGTTCTTTGTTTTTCCGTCGGCGATTTCAAATCCGTGGGAGGGGGCGGCCACCGTGACCCCGGACCACGGCTCAACCGGCTCGTATGAGCCATGAGGAGCAAAGATGGCCAAGAAGATCTTGGGCTATATCAAGCTGCAGGTGCCCGCGGGCTCTGCGACCCCTTCGCCGCCCATCGGGCCGGCGCTGGGTCAGCGCGGCGTCAACATCATGGGCTTCTGCAAGGAGTTCAACGCCCGCACCGAGAAGGAACAGAAGGGCACGCCCCTGCCGACCGTGATCACGGTCTATCAGGACAAGTCGTTCACCTTCGTCACCAAGACGCCCCCGGCGTCCTACTTCATCAAGCAGGCGGTCGGCCTGAAGTCGGGCTCCAAGCTGCCCGGCCGCGACAGCGCCGGCAAGATCACCCGCGCCCAGCTGCGCGAGATCGCCGAGAAGAAGATGAAGGACCTGAACGCGAACGACCTCGAGCAGGCGGCCAAGATCATCGAGGGCTCCGCGCGCTCGATGGGCCTGCAGATCGTGGAGGCCTAAGACCATGGCAAAGCAAGCCAAGCGCATGAAGGCCTGGACCGGCGACACCGCCGCCACCCACGCCCTGGACGCCGCCGTGAAGCTGGTGAAGGCCAACGCCAACGCCAAGTTCGACGAAAGCATCGAGATCGCCGTCAACCTGGGCGTCGACCCGCGTCACGCCGACCAGCAGGTCCGCGGCGTGGTGGCCCTGCCGTCCGGCACCGGCCGCGACGTGCGCGTCGCCGTCATCGCCAAGGACGCCAAGGCCGCTGAAGCCACCGCCGCGGGGGCCGACGTCGTCGGCGCCGAGGACCTGGTGGAACGCATCCAGGGCGGCTTCATGGACTTCGACCGCGTGATCGCCACGCCGGACATGATGGCCCTCGTCGGCCGTCTGGGTAAGGTGCTGGGCCCGCGCGGCCTGATGCCGAACCCGCGCGTCGGCACCGTGACGCCCAACGTCGCGCAAGCGGTGAAGGACGCCAAGGGCGGCTCGATCGAGTTCCGCACCGAGAAGACGGGCATCATCCACGCCGGCATCGGCAAGGCCTCCTTCACCGAGGAAGCCCTGCAGATCAACGTGAAGGCGATGATCGACGCCCTGAACAAGGCCAAGCCGTCGGGCGCCAAGGGCACCTACATCAAGAAGATCAGCCTCTCCTCGACGATGGGCCCGGGCTTTAAGGTGGACCAGGGCTCGATCGGCGCCTAAGGCGCAGGATCGGTGCTAGAGATTGGGGAGCGGCAGCGATGCCGCTCCCTTTTCGTTTGGGGATGCGCGATGCCGAAGGTGACGCTGGAGCCCGCGGGGGCCGACAAGCGTGCGACGGTCGAGAACCTGTTCCAGCTCTACGTCCACGACTTCACGGACTTCTGGACCGAACGCCGCGTGGAGCTAGGGGAGGACGGGCGGTTCCCGCCGTATCCGCCGCTGGCGGCCTATTGGTCCGAACCGGGCGCCGAACCGATGCTGATCCGCGCGGACGGCCAGGTCGCCGGCTTCGTGCTGATCGACCGGCACAGCCACTCCGGCCTACCGACCGACTTCAACATGGGCGAGTTCTTCGTGGCCCGGCACTATCGCCGCGAGGGCGTGGGCCGTGACGCCGCCCTGGAGGCCATCCAGGTGCGCCCGGGCCAGTGGGAGCTGGCTGTCGCCCGCCGCAACACCGGGGCCCAGGCCTTCTGGCGCCGGATCGCGGCGGCGGTGGCGCCGGAGGTCGAGGAGATCGACCGCGACGACGCCGTCTGGAACGGGCTGATCCTGCGCTTCGTCGTGGCATAGTCGCGGCCATGGACCTGAAGACCACCCGCTACGAGGTCGCCGACGGGATCGCCGTCGTGACGCTCGCCCGCCCCAAGCGCCGCAACGCCTGGACCGGGCGGATGCACACCGAGTACCGCTGGATCCTGAGCGAGGCCGACCGGGATCCGGCCGTCCGGGTGATCGTGGTCACCGGCGACGCGGAGGGCAAGGCGTTCTGCGCCGGCGCCGACCTCCAGGCCCTGGAAGGGCATTCCGAGCGGGGCGGCTATGACGCCGGGACGCCGGACGACATCGCGGAGCCGGGCTATGGCGTCGATCCGGCGTTCGACGCGGCCTTCGCCTACCACTTCGGGGTGGGCAAGCCGATCATCGCCGCGATCAATGGGCCGGCGGCCGGCGTGGGCCTGGTGCTGGCCGCCTTCGCGGACCTGCGGTTTTGCGTGCCCGGCGCGAAGTTCACGGCGGCGCACGGGCGGTTCAACTTCCCGGCCGAGTACGGGCTCTCCTGGCTGCTGCCGCGGATCGTGGGCCTGACCCACGCGAACGACATCCTGCTCTCCAGCCGCGTGTTCACAGCGGAGGAGGCGGAGCGGATGGGCTTCCTCAACCGGATCGTCCCGGCCGAACGGCTGATGGACGAGGTGCTGGCCTACGCCCGGACGTTGGCGACCAGCGTGGCGCCCGGATCGGCGCGGGAGACCAAGCGCCAAATCTACCGCGACCTGCACCGCGACGCCGCGAGTTCGGTGAGGGCCGCCGAAGCGCTGCTGGTCGAGATGTCGAAGACGCCCGACTACCGGGAGGGTGTGAAGGCCTGGATGGAGAAGCGCCCGCCGGCCTGGCGCGGCTAGCCCCTTGACGCACGCCGGGTAACGGCTCCAGGGACCTACCGACCTTTCGGAGGAAGCCCACGTGAGACGCGCCGCTATCGTCAGCCCCATCCGCACCGCCGTGGGCAAGTTCCAGGGGAGCCTGGCCTCCATGACCGCGGGCGACCTGGGCGCCGTGATCCTGAAGGCGCTGGTGGCGCGGACCGGGATCGACCCGGGCAAGGTGGACGATGTGATCTTCGCTCAGGGCTACGGCAACGGCGAGGCGCCCTGCATCGCCCGCTGGTCGGCCCTGGCGGCCGACTTCCCCATCGAGGTGCCCGGCTACCAGCTGGACCGCCGCTGCGGCTCGGGCCTGCAGGCGGTGATCGACGCGGCGATGATGGTGCAGACCGGCGTGGCCGACGTGGTCGTCGCCGGCGGCGTCGAGAGCATGAGCAACGTCGAGTACTATTCCACCGACATGCGCAACGGCGCCCGGATGGGGTCGGTGACCCTGCACGACCGTCTCCAGCGCGGCCGGGTGATGAGCCAGCCCATCAGCCGCTTCGGCGTGATCAGCGGCATGATCGAGACCGCCGACAACCTGGCCCGCGACTACCAGATCAGCCGCGAGGAGTCCGACGAATACGCGGCCATGAGCCACCAGCGCGCCGCCGCCGCCTGGGACGCCGGCAAGTTCGACGACGAGCTGGTCCCGGTCTCGGTGCCGCAGAAGAAGGGCGACCCGATCGTCTTCGCCAAGGACGAGGGCGTTCGCGCCGACGCCACGGCCGAAAGCCTGGGCAAGCTGCGCGCGATCGAAAAGGGCGGGGTGGTGACGGCCGGCAACGCCAGCCAGCAGAACGACGCGGCGGCCGCCTGCCTGGTCGTGTCCGAGGACAAGCTGGCCGAGCTCAACCTCGACCCCATGGGCTGGTTCGTGAGCTGGGCCGCGGCCGGCTGCGACCCGTCGCGCATGGGTATCGGGCCCGTCCCCGCGGTGAAGCGTCTGTTCGAGCGCACGGGCATGGGCTGGGACGACATCGACCTGGTCGAGCTGAATGAGGCCTTCGCGCCGCAGGTGCTGGCCGTTCTGAAGGGCTGGGGCTGGGACGAGCGCGACCGGCTGAACGTCAACGGCTCGGGCATCTCGCTGGGCCACCCGATCGGCGCCACGGGCGGGCGGATCCTGGCCAACCTACTGCGGGAGCTGAAGCGTCGCGACGGCAAGTACGGCCTGGAGACGATGTGCATCGGCGGCGGTCAGGGCATCGCGGCGATCTTCGAGCGGGCGTGAGGTGACCCCCTCGCAGGTCACGGCGCTGCTGGATCGGCTGGCGCCGGATCTGGACGCCTTGGCCGCGCCCTGGAGCCTGATCGGGAGCGGCGCGCTCATCCTCCTGGGCGCACCGCTCGAGGCGGCGGGCGACCTGGATGTGGTGACGGGCGTCGATGGCGCGAGACGGCTGCGCGGCGCGTGGGCCGAATGGCTGGAGGCTGGCGAGCCCAAGCCGCCCGACGGGCCGTTCCGGTCCGAGGATTTCGCCCGCTACGTCACGCCCTGGGGGCCGGTCGAGGTCATGGGCGGGCTCCAGGTGCGGGGCCGTCGGCTGGACGTGGCCGGTCCCATCCCTGCGGCCGCGGAGCAGCTCCGTATCCTGCGCCTGTTCGGCCGGCCGAAGGACCTGGCCAAGGCCGCCGTGCTGGAGGCCTGGCTGGCGGCGGGTTGAATCCGCGGACCTTCTCGTGTAAACGCCGCCGCTTCGTCGCTCCCCGTCAGGGGCGTGGCGAGGACGGAAGGTCTTCGGACCGACCGATCCTGTCCAAGAACTGTGAAGCCGCCGGGGTCACCGACGGTCGTAACGCGAGGAAGAGCCCTTCCTCGGTCATAGGGAGACGGGAAGATGACGTCCCAATGGTCCAGCCGCAATGCGGCGGGCGCGGGGCTGCGGCTTCTCTGAACAGGACAGGTGCTTGCGGCGTGCGCATCCGCGCGCGCGTCGAACCTGAGTATGGAGACCGCAATGGACCGCGCTCAAAAGCAGGAAGCCATCGAGACGCTCAAGGGCGTCTTCGCTGACGCCGGCGCCGTGGTCGTGACCCATTACATGGGTCTGACCGTTGCGGAAATGACCGATCTGCGGGGCCGCCTTCGTCAAGAAGGCGCCCAGCTGCAGGTGGTGAAGAACACCCTGGCTCTTAAGGCCCTGGACGGCTCGATCGGTGCGGAGGGCGACACCCTCTTCAAGGGTCCCGTCGCCATCGCCTTCGCGCCGGACCCTGTCTCCGCCGCCAAGGTCGCGACCCAGTACGCCAAGGACAATGACAAGTTCACCGTCATTGGCGGCTTCATGGGTCAACAGGTGCTGGACAAGAGCTCGGTGACCGCCCTGGCCACCCTGCCTTCGCTGGATCAGCTCCGCGCCAAGATCGTCGGCCTTCTGCAAGCCCCCGCGACCAAGATCGCCGGGATCCTGCAGGCGCCCGCCGGTCAGCTGGCTCGCGTCCTCGGCGCCTACGCCGCCAAAGACGCCGCCTGATCGTCACTTCCCGACAAAACCTCTCTTAAGATCAAGGATTTAGATATGGCCAATCTCGAAAAGCTGGTTGACGACCTGTCCGCCCTGACCGTCCTGGAAGCCGCCGAGCTCTCCAAGCTGCTGGAAGAAAAGTGGGGCGTCTCCGCCGCCGCTCCGGTGGCCGTCGCCGCCGCCCCGGCCGCTGGTGGTGGCGCTGCCGCCGCCGCCGAAGAAGAGCAAACCGAGTTCACCGTTGTCCTGACCGGCGGTGGCGACAAGAAGATCAACGTGATCAAGGAAGTCCGCGGCGTCCGTCCGGACCTCGGCCTGAAGGAAGCCAAGGACCTGGTCGAAGGCGCTCCGCAGAACGTGAAGGAAAACATCTCCAAGCAGGAAGCGGAAGAGATCAAGAAGAAGCTCGAAGAAGCCGGCGCCTCCGTCACCATCAAGTAGGTGGCGGCGCTGTTTCAGCGCTTCTGAGACTATCGAAGGGCCGGGAGCGATCCCGGCCCTTTTTCCATGCCCCCAAACGGGGGAGGGCGCCGTCGCCCGTCCGTCGCACCCTGGCGGCCATGATCAGGATCATCACGCACACGACCCTTTTCGCCGTGGCCGGGCTCGTGCTGGCCTTGCCCAGCGCGCCTGCACGGGCCCAGTCGGCCGAGCAGTACAACCGCGCGGCGCAGGCCATCCAGATCTGCAGTTCCGGCATGGGCGCCATGGTCCCCGAATGCGCCAAGCTCCGCGGCGGCCTGGGGATGTCCGTGGTCTCGCCGCAGGAGGCCGCCTCGGCGATGGGGCAACTCGGCCTTCGTGGTTCCGGCAATTCGGCGATCCCCGGCATCGGTGGTCTTGGCGGCCTGGGCGGATCGGGCAAGGCGGCCGGGATCGCCAGCCTGCTGGGCTCGGCGATAAGCGCCGCCCGCAGCCAGCAGGCCGCCGCCGCGGCGCCCGCAGCTAACCCAGGCGCCATCCAGCAAGCCATCGGCATGTGCGTTCAGAACGCGGCCGGGAACGCCATGGCGATCCAGGCCTGCCTGCAGATCGCCAACGCTGGCGCCCCGCCGCAGCATGCGCTTGGCCAACAGATCCTGCCCAGCGCCCAACGCGCGCAGGATTCAGCCATGGCCACCCATGCCGCCGGCCAGAGCTATCAGGCCTGCGTCGCTGCCAACCCGGGGAACTGGCAGGCCTGCCTGCAGACCATGAACAACAACACCCAGGCCGGGCTGTTGAATGCGGGGGTCTCGCCCGCCCAGCTCCAGGCCGCGGGCGGCTACGTCCCGCCCGGATACGCGCCGCCGGCCTCGAACCCGTTCGGGAGCCTGCTGCCACGGCGCTGACGCCTCGCCGCCGGGGACAATCTGCGTCGCCGGAACGGAACCTCGCGGCGCCCCTGCCGGTTTATGGGGTGCGAGACCGAAAGTCGGAATGACCACCCGGGATATGCCCGGGACACCCAAATGGCGGCGCGGAGGACACGGCTCCGCGTCGCCTCTTGCGTCCGATGCGCATTTTTAGGGGGCAGGGGGCTTCACAAGCCGCCAGAAAGCGCCTATTTCCGCCGGTTCGCGAAACAGACTCCGATTCACATCTTTCGATGCGGCCTTCGCGCGTGCAGGCCCCGAGGCATGGTCCCTAGCCCTCCGACCATGCGAAGGGGCGCTCCCGACGATACGGGAGCATTCCAGCGTCCGGCCCCCGCAAGGGGGTCCGCAGGGCGGACGCAGGATGAAGACACTCGACGCCCGGAGTCCCCTCCTGGTGTCCTCAAGGGATCAAAATGGCGCAATCCTTCACCGGTAAGAAGCGGATCCGGAAGTCTTTCGGCCGCATTCCCGAAGCCGTGCAGATGCCGAACCTCATTGAGGTTCAGCGCTCCTCCTACGAACAGTTCCTGCAGCGCGAGACCCGCGTGGCGGACCGCAAGGAAGAAGGCGTCGAGGCGGTGTTCCGCTCCGTCTTCCCGATCAAGGACTTCAACGAGCGCGCCGTGCTCGAATACGTCTCGTACGAGTTCGAAGAGCCGAAGTACGACGTCGAGGAATGCGTCCAGCGCGACATGACCTATGCCGCGCCGCTGAAGGTGAAGCTACGCCTCATCGTCTTCGAAACCGACGAAGAGACCGGCGCCCGCTCCGTGAAGGATATCAAGGAGCAGGACGTCTACATGGGCGACATCCCGCTCATGACGGAGAAGGGCACCTTCATCGTCAACGGGACCCAGCGCGTCATCGTCTCGCAGATGCACCGCTCGCCGGGCGTCTTCTTCGACCACGACAAGGGCAAGACCCACGCGTCGGGCAAGCTGCTGTTCGCCGCGCGCGTGATCCCGTACCGCGGCTCGTGGCTCGATTTCGAGTTCGACGCCA
The DNA here is from genome assembly GCF_004297125.1 of Phenylobacterium sp. Taxonomy (GTDB): domain Bacteria; phylum Pseudomonadota; class Alphaproteobacteria; order Caulobacterales; family Caulobacteraceae; genus Phenylobacterium. Next base: position 10,068 of record NZ_SCVD01000004.1, read on the forward strand.
AGGACATCGTCTACGTCCGTATCGACCGCCGCCGGAAGCTGCCGGCCACCACCTTCCTCATGGCCCTGGGCATGGACGGCGAGGAGATCCTCTCGACGTTCTACAAGACCGTGGCCTACGAGAAGACCAAGGCCGGCTGGTCCACCGCCTACATTCCCGAACGCTGGCGTGGGGTGAAGCCGGAGTTCCCGCTGATCGACGCCGACAGCGGCGAAGAGATCGCCCCGACCGGCACCAAGATCTCGGCGCGCAACGCCAAGAAGTTCGCCGACGCGGGCCTGAAGACGCTGCTGCTGCCGCCGGAGGCCCTGAACGGCCGCTACCTGGCGCGCGACCTGGTCAACTTCCAGACCGGCGAGATCTATGCCGAGGCCGGCGACGAGCTGGACGTGGCGCTCATCGCGGCCCTGGAAGAGCAGGGCTTCTCGACGCTCGAAGTCCTCGACATCGACCACGTCACGATCGGCGCCTACATCCGCAACACCCTGCGGGTCGACAAGAACACCGTCCGCGAGGACGCGCTGTTCGACATCTACCGCGTGATGCGTCCGGGCGAGCCGCCGACGGTAGAAGCCGCGGAAGCCATGTTCAAGTCGCTGTTCTTCGACGGCGAGCGCTACGACCTGTCCTCGGTCGGCCGCGTGAAGATGAACATGCGCCTGGAGCTGGACTGCCCCGACGACGTGCGCATCCTGCGCAAGGAAGACGTGCTGGCGGTGCTCAACACCCTGGTCGGCCTGCGGGACGGCAAGGGCGAGATCGACGACATCGACAACCTCGGCAACCGCCGGGTGCGTTCGGTGGGCGAGCTTCTTGAAAATCAATACCGCGTGGGCCTGCTCCGCATGGAACGCGCGATCAAGGAGCGCATGAGCTCGGTCGATATCGACACGGTCATGCCGCACGACCTGATCAATGCGAAGCCGGCGGCCGCGGCCGTGCGCGAGTTCTTCGGCTCGTCACAGCTCTCGCAGTTCATGGACCAGACCAACCCGCTGTCCGAGATCACCCACAAGCGCCGCCTGTCGGCCCTTGGCCCGGGCGGTCTGACGCGGGAACGCGCGGGCTTCGAAGTCCGCGACGTTCACCCGACCCACTACGGCCGGATCTGCCCCATCGAGACGCCTGAAGGTCCGAACATCGGCCTGATCAACTCGCTCGCCACCCACGCGGTGGTGAACAAGTACGGCTTCATCGAGAGCCCGTACCGGCGGATCAAGGACGGCCATACGACCGAAGAGGTCGTCTACATGTCGGCCATGGAAGAGGCGAAGCACGTCATCGCCCAGGCCAACATCAAGCTCGACAACGGCTACATCGTCGACGACCTGGTCCCCGGCCGGGTCAACGGCGAACCCTCGCTGCTGCCGCGCGAGCAGGTCGACCTGATGGACGTGTCGCCGAAGCAGGTCGTCTCGGTGGCCGCCTCGCTGATCCCGTTCCTCGAGAACGACGACGCCAATCGCGCCCTCATGGGCTCGAACATGCAGAAGCAGGCCGTGCCGCTCATCCAGTCGGATGCGCCCCTGGTCGGCACCGGCATGGAGAGCATCGTGGCCGTGGACTCCGGCGCCGTGGTCGTCGCCCGCCGTCCCGGCGTGGTCGAACAGATCGACGGCACCCGGATCGTGGTCCGCGCGACGGAAGAGACCGACCCGACCAAGCCCGGCGTCGACATCTACCGCCTGCAGAAGTTCCAGCGCTCCAATACTTCGACCTGCATCAACCAGCGTCCGCTGGTGCAGGTGGGCGACCGGATCGTGGCCGGCGACGTCATCGCCGACGGCCCGTCGACCGAGCTGGGCGAACTCGCCCTCGGCCGGAACACGCTCGTCGCGTTCATGCCGTGGAATGGCTACAACTTCGAAGACTCGATCCTGATCTCCGAGCGCATCGTGCGCGACGACATCTTCACCTCGATCCACCTCGAGGAATTCGAGGTCATGGCCCGCGACACCAAGCTGGGCCCGGAAGAGATCACCCGCGACATCCCGAACGTCGGCGAGGAAGCCCTGCGCAACCTCGACGAAGCGGGCATCGTGGCGATCGGCGCCGAAGTGATGCCGGGCGACATCCTGGTCGGTAAGGTGACGCCGAAGGGCGAGAGCCCGATGACCCCGGAAGAGAAGCTGCTGCGCGCCATCTTCGGCGAGAAGGCTTCCGACGTTCGCGACACCTCGCTCCGCCTGCCCCCGGGCGTCGCCGGGACGATCGTGGAAGTCCGGGTGTTCAACCGTCACGGCGTCGATAAGGACGAACGCGCCCTGGCCATCGAACGGGCGGAAATCGACCGTCTGGGCAAGGACCGCGACGACGAGTTCGGCATCCTGAACCGCAACATGACCAGCCGCCTGCGCGACCTGCTCGTGGGCAAGAACGCGATCTCGGGTCCGAAGGGCCTGGGACGCGGCAAAATCGAAGCCGACAAGCTCGAAGAGATCTCGCCTGGCCTGTGGTGGCAGATCGCCCTCGACGACGAGAAGGCGATGGGCGAGCTGGAGGCCATGCGCCGCCAGTTCGACGAGGGGCGCAAGCGCCTCGACCGCCGCTTCGAGGACAAGGTCGACAAGCTGCAGCGCGGTGACGAACTGCCGCCTGGCGTGATGAAGATGGTCAAGGTGTTCGTGGCGGTGAAGCGCAAGCTGCAGCCGGGCGACAAGATGGCCGGCCGTCACGGCAACAAGGGCGTCATCTCCAAGATCCTGCCGATCGAGGACATGCCGTACCTGGAGAACGGCCAGCACGTCGACATCGTGCTGAACCCGCTGGGCGTGCCCTCGCGCATGAACGTCGGCCAGATCTTCGAGACCCACCTCGGATGGGCTTCGGCCGGCCTGGGCAAGCAGGTCGCCGACCTGCTGGAAGCCTGGCAGAACGGCGGCCAGCGCCAGGCGCTGATCGACTATCTCGCCGGCACCTACGGGCCTGACGAGGACCTGCCGGAGAGCGACGAGGAACTGATCGAGCTGGCGAAGAACCTGTCGAAGGGCATCCCCTTCGCCACCCCGGTGTTCGACGGCGCCCACATCGACGACATCGAAAACCTGCTGGAGAAGGCGGGCCTCGACCGGTCGGGCCAATCGTACCTGTACGATGGCCAGACGGGGGAACGGTTCAAGCGTCCGGTCACGGTCGGCTACATCTACATGCTGAAGCTGCACCACCTGGTCGACGACAAGATCCACGCCCGTTCGATCGGCCCGTACAGCCTCGTCACCCAGCAGCCGCTGGGCGGTAAGGCCCAGTTCGGCGGTCAGCGGTTCGGGGAAATGGAAGTGTGGGCCCTCGAAGCCTACGGCGCCGCCTACACCCTGCAGGAAATGCTGACGGTGAAGTCGGACGACGTGGCCGGCCGGACCAAGGTCTACGAGAGCATCGTCCGCGGCGACGACACCTTCGAGGCCGGCATTCCGGAAAGCTTCAACGTGCTGGTCAAGGAGATGCGCTCCCTGGGCCTGAACGTGGAGCTGGAGAACAGCTGACGGATTTCGGCCCTCCCTCGAAAGGGGGAGGGCGGTCCCTCCGCCCAGCTCTGAAATTTTCGCGGGAACCGTCCCGCAGAAGGAACCAAGATGAACCAGGAAGTCCTGAACATCTTCAATCCGGTCCAGGCCGCTCCGACCTTCGACCGTATTCGTATCGCCCTGGCCTCGCCGGAGAAGATCCGTTCGTGGTCGTTCGGCGAGATCAAGAAGCCCGAGACCATCAACTACCGGACGTTCAAGCCCGAGCGTGACGGCCTGTTCTGCGCCCGCATCTTCGGTCCGACCAAGGACTACGAGTGCCTGTGCGGTAAGTACAAGCGCATGAAGTACAAGGGCATCATCTGCGAGAAGTGCGGGGTCGAAGTGACCCTGGCGCGCGTCCGCCGCGAGCGGATGGGCCACATCGAGCTGGCCTCGCCGGTCGCCCACATCTGGTTCCTGAAGTCGCTGCCGAGCCGCATCGCGCTGATGCTGGACATGGCGCTGAAGGACATCGAGCGCGTCCTGTACTTCGAGAACTACATCGTCACCGAGCCGGGCCTGACCCCGCTGAAGCAGCACCAGCTGCTGAGCGAGGACGACTACCTGCGCTTCCAGGAAGAGTTCGGCGACGACAGCTTCACCGCCGAGATCGGCGCCGAGGCGGTTCAGGGCCTGCTGCGCGGCATCGACCTCGAGAAGGAGGCCGAGAGGCTCCGCGAGGAGCTGCAGACGACCACCTCGGAAATGAAGCTCAAGAAGGCGTCCAAGCGCCTGAAGCTCATCGAGAGCTTCACCGAGAGCGGCAACAAGCCCGAATGGATGGTGCTGACGGTTATCCCGGTGATCCCGCCGGAACTGCGCCCGCTGGTGCCGCTGGACGGCGGCCGCTTCGCGACCTCGGACCTGAACGACCTGTATCGCCGGGTCATCAACCGCAACAACCGCCTGAAGCGCCTCATCGAACTGCGCGCGCCGGACATCATCATCCGCAACGAAAAGCGGATGCTGCAGGAAGCCGTCGACGCCCTGTTCGACAACGGCCGCCGCGGCCGGGTGATCACGGGCGCCAACAAGCGGCCCCTCAAGTCGCTCGCCGACATGCTGAAGGGCAAGCAGGGCCGGTTCCGCCAGAACCTGCTCGGCAAGCGCGTGGACTACTCGGGCCGTTCGGTCATCGTGGTGGGTCCCGAGCTGAAGCTGCACGAGTGCGGCCTGCCCAAGAAGATGGCGCTCGAACTGTTCAAGCCGTTCATCTACGCCCGCCTGGACGCCAAGGGCCTTTCCGGCACCGTGAAGCAGTCCAAGCGGATGGTGGAGCGTGAACAGCCGGCGGTCTGGGACATCCTCGACGAGGTGATCCGCGAGCACCCGGTCCTGCTGAACCGCGCGCCCACGCTTCACCGCCTGGGCATCCAGGCGTTCGAGCCCAAGCTGATCGAGGGCAAGGCCATCCAGCTTCACCCGCTGGTCTGCGCCGCCTTCAACGCCGACTTCGACGGCGACCAGATGGCCGTCCACGTGCCGCTCTCGCTGGAAGCCCAGCTGGAAGCGCGCGTGCTGATGATGAGCACGAACAACATCCTGTCGCCCGCGAACGGTCGCCCGATCATCGTGCCGTCGCAGGATATCGTGCTGGGCCTCTACTACCTGTCGCTGGTCAAGGACGGCGAGCCGGGGCAAGGCAAGGTCTTCGGCGACCTGAACGAGATCGAGCAGGCGCTGGACGCCGGCGTGGTCACGCTGCACTCGAAGATCAAGGCGCGCCACAGCGAGATGGACGCCGACGGCAACCTCGTCCGCAAGGTGATCGATACGTCGCCGGGCCGGATGAAGATCGCCGCCCTGTTCCCGCACCACCCCGCGGTGGGCCACCGCCTTCTGGAGAGGAACCTCACCAAGAAGGAAATCGGCAATCTGATCGACACCGTCTATCGGCACTGCGGTCAGAAGGCGACGGTCATCTTCGCCGACCAGATCATGGGCCTGGGCTTCCGCGAGGCGGCCAAGGCGGGGATCTCCTTCGGCAAGGACGACATCGTCATCCCGGCCCGCAAGGCCCCGATCGTCGAAGAGACCCGCAAGCTCGTGGAAGAGTACGAGCAGCAGTACGCCGACGGCCTGATCACCAAGGGCGAGAAGTACAACAAGGTGGTCGACGCCTGGGCCAAGGCCACGGACCGGGTCGCCGATGAGATGATGGCCGAGGTCAGCTCCGCGCCGGTGGTCGATGGCCGCCAGCAGGAGATCAACTCGATCTTCATGATGAGCAACTCGGGCGCCCGCGGTTCGCAGGCCCAGATGAAGCAGCTCGGCGGGATGCGCGGCCTGATGGCCAAGCCGTCCGGCGAGATCATCGAGACGCCGATCATCTCGAACTTCAAGGAAGGCCTGACCGTCCAGGAGTACTTCAACTCCACCCACGGCGCCCGTAAGGGCCTGGCCGACACCGCCCTGAAGACGGCGAACTCGGGCTACCTGACCCGCCGCCTGGTCGACGTCGCGCAGGACTGCATCATCACCGAGGAAGACTGCGGCACCACCCGGGGCATTACGCTCCGCGCGGTTGTCGAAGGCGGCGATGTGCTGGTCTCGTTGGGCCTGCGGATCCTGGGTCGCTTCGCGGCCGAGGACATCAAGCACCCCGACTCGAACGACGTGCTGGTTCCGGCCGACACGTACCTCGACGAGAACATGTGCGACCTGGTGGAGAACGCCGGCGTGCAGTCGGTGAAGATCCGCTCGGTGCTGACCTGCGACACCAAGGTCGGCGTCTGCGGCGCGTGCTACGGCCGCGACCTGGCCCGCGGGACCCCGGTGAACATCGGTGAAGCGGTCGGCGTCATCGCCGCCCAATCCATCGGCGAGCCCGGCACCCAGCTGACGATGCGGACCTTCCACATCGGCGGCACCGCCCAGGTGGCCGAGCAGTCGTTCTTCGAAAGCGCCAACGACGGCATCGCCCGCATCTCCGGCGGCAACACCGTGATCGCGGCTGACGGCGGCCTGATCTCGATGAGCCGCAACCTGAACCTCACCGTCCAGGTCGATGGCAAGGACCGCGAGTCCTACAAGGTGCCTTACGGCGCCCGCCTGCAGGCCAAGGACGGCGACAAGGTCAAGCGCGGCCAACGCCTCGCGTCCTGGGACCCCTACACCACGCCGATCATCACGGAAGTGGGAGGCAAGGTGCGGTTCGAGGACCTGGTGGAGAACTTCTCGTTCCGCGAGGAAGCCGACGAAGCCACCGGCATTTCGAACCGCGTGGTCATCGACTGGCGCGCTTCGTCCAAGGGCTCGGACCTGCGTCCGGCCATGGGCGTGCTCGACGAAACCGGCGCCTACAAGCGCCTGTCGAACGGCGGCGAGGCCCGTTACCTGCTCCCGGTGGGCGCCATTCTCTCCATCAGCGATGGTGACGAGGTGAAGCCCGGCGAGATCATGGCGCGGATCCCCACGGAAAGCGCCAAGACCCGGGACATCACCGGCGGTCTGCCGCGGGTGGCCGAGCTGTTCGAAGCCCGTCGCCCGAAGGATTGCGCGGTCATCGCCGAGATGGACGGTCGCGTCGAATTCGGCCGCGACTACAAGAACAAGCGCCGCATCAAGATCACCCCGGAAGATGGTGGCGATCCGGTCGAGTTCCTGATCCCGAAGGGCAAGCACATCGCGGTCCACGACGGCGACGTGATCCGCAAGGGCGAGTACATCATCGACGGCAACCCGGACCCGCACGACATCCTGCGGATCCTGGGCATCGAAGCCCTGGCCGAGTTCCTGGTGAACGAGATCCAGGAGGTCTACCGACTGCAGGGCGTGCCGATCAACGACAAGCACATCGAGACGATCGTCCGTCAGATGCTGCAGAAGGTGGAGATCCTCGAGCCGGGCGACACCGGCCTGCTCAAGGGCGACCACCTGGACAAGCAGGAAGTGGAAGACGAAAGCGCCAAGGCGGAAGCCCGCGGCGGTCGTCCGGCGCTCACCCAGCCGGTCCTGCTCGGCATCACCAAGGCCTCGCTGCAGACCCGCAGCTTCATCTCCGCCGCCTCCTTCCAGGAGACGACGCGGGTGCTGACCGAGGCCGCGGTCCAGGGCAAGAGCGACACCCTGGAAGGGCTGAAGGAGAACGTGATCGTGGGCCGCCTCATCCCGGCGGGCACGGGCTCGTACCTCCGCAACCTGCAGCGCATCGCCGCCAAGCGCGACGAAGCCCTGACGGCCAGCCGCGAGGAAGCGATGGAGCCGCTGCCGGTCGAGATCGCCGATGCGGCGGTCGCCGAGGCGGTCGATTCCTAAACTCTCCAGTACCTGTCACGCGTAACGAGCGGCCCGGGAGCAATCCCGGGCCGTTTCGCTGTCAGGGCCTGCAGCAGACGAATGCCGCACCGCACGCCTCAGCTTGTTTCAGCCTAGGCGCCGGTGGCGTCTCCCGGCTAGGCTGCACCTCGCAGGGGAACAATTCGGGGTGGCGTCGGTGCGTGGTGTGTTCTGGGCGGCTGCGGCCGTCCTATGCGGTGTGGCGGCCGGAGCGCAGGCGGCGCCGCCGCCGGCCTCGGCGTTCGGGCGCGTTCCGGCCGTCGTGGACGCCGAGATCTCTCCGAACGGCCAGCGGATCGCGATCCTGGGCGGCACGTCCGAGCAGCGGGTGATCTCCATCGCCACGATCGACCAGCCCGGCCTGCCGGTGCTGCAGCTGGGCGCGGTGGAGGGTGTCGATCTGCGCTGGGCAGGCGACGACCACGTCCTGGCCCGCATCGCCTTCTGGGAGCGCGAAGGGCCGAAGATATCCTATCGCTTCGAGCGCAATGTAGTGGTGACGCCCGAGGCCAAGCCGGTCACGCGGCTGCTCGAGAATGACACGCTATCCCGGGCTCTGGTCGGCCAGCCGGTGTTCGGTATCACCGATGGGGCCAAGCCGCAGGTCATGGTGATGGGCCTGATCGAGCGGGGCGCCATGAGTAACTCATGGGACACGCGCATCAAGCGCAAGGACTTCGGCATTGTCGCCGCGCTGTGGATGGCCGATCCGGAGACCGGCAAGGGCGTCATCGTCGATCGGGGCGGTCCCGACACGGTGTCCTGGTCCGTGGACTCGACCGGACAGCCGCGGGTCCGACTGGAGATCGATCAGCTCAACCACGACTTTTCCATCTTCGGCCGGCCGGGTGGCAAGGGGCAGTGGCAGGAGGTCTGGAAGGGCGACAGCTTCAAGAGCCGCCGGGACTACTACGGCTACTCGCAGGCCAACGATTCCATCTACCTGTGGAAGGGGGAGGGGCTGGTGGCCCGCCGGTTGGCTGATGGCGTCGAGACCCCGGTCGGCCAGACCGCCGGCCACGGCTCGCTCCAGCTTTCCTGGGACCAGCATACCGATGCATTGGTGGGCCTTTCCACCGGAGCCGAGCGGGCCAGCACCGAATGGCTGGACCCCGAAATCGGCGCGGCGCACGGCCTGCTGACGCGTGCGCTGAAGGGCAGGGACGTGGTCTTGTGGGGTTGGTCCCGGGACCGGACCCGCTTCATCGCCCGCGCCGCGGCGCCGTCCTCGCCCGGCGCCTGGTATCTGTACGACAAGGCGCGCAAGGAGATCTCGCCCATCGGGGAGGAGTACCCGGAGCTGAAGGGCGCGACCCTGGGGACGACCCGCTGGATCACCTACAAGGCCCGCGACGGCCTGGAGATTCCGGCCTACCTCACGCTCCCGCCGGGCGCGCAGGCCGGCGCGAAGTTGCCGTTGATCGTCTATCCGCACGGCGGACCGCGCGCTCGCGACACCTTCGATTTCGACTTTATCGCCCAGTTCCTGGCGACGCGGGGTTATGCGGTCCTGCAGCCGCAGTTCCGCGGTTCCTGGGGTTTCGGGGCGGCCTTCGAGGCTGCCGGGACCGGCGAGTGGGGCGGCAAGATGCAGACCGACCTGCTGGACGGCATTGCGGCGCTGGCGAAGAGTGGCGAGATCGACTCCAGCCGCGTCTGCATAGTGGGGGCCAGCTTCGGCGGCTATTCCGCCCTGGCCGGCGCCACCCTGCAGGATCGCGCCTACAGGTGCGCGGCCTCGATCGCGGGGATGTCGGACCTTGGGCTGCTGCTGGTCGAGGAGGCCCGCCGGTACGGGCGCGATGCGGGCCTGATGGACGAGCTGCGCGAAGAGGTCGGCGCGGCCTCGACCGCCAAGCTGGACGCCTCGTCACCGCTCAGGCACGCCGCCGCCGCGGTGCGAACGCCGATCCTGCTGATCCACGGGGACCAGGACACGGTTGTGCCGATTGAGCAATCCGAACTGATGGCGGCGAAGCTCAAGGACCTCAACATCCCGCATGAGTTCATCGTCCTCCAGAACGAGAACCACTACCTGACCCGCAGTGCGACGCGGACCCAGACCCTGGAAGCCCTCGAGCGGTTCCTGGCGAAAAACCTGCCCGTGAACTGACCGCCCCTTGGCATACGCGTATAAATTCCTAGATCAGGTCCTCACCAGGAGGATCGCCCTTGCCGCTGCTGCTCTGCCCCAACTGCAATACGTCGATGCAGAACGTCGCCCGCTCCGGCGTGGAGATCGACATGTGCCCGAGCTGCCGGGGCGTCTGGCTGGATCGCGGCGAGCTGGAGAAGCTGCTGGAGGGCCAGCGCGACGAACGCAGCGGCCAGCAGCAGGACCGGCAGCGCTTCGAGCGGGAGGTGTCGGACTTCCACCGCGATCCCGAGGACTGGAAGCGCAAGCATCCGTACGACAGCAAGCACGGCGGCCACCGCTACGACGACGACTACCACTACAGGAAGAAAAAGAAGGGCTTCGACATCTTCGACATCTTCGACTGAGGCTGAAGCCGACCGGAGATGGCGGATGGCTCATTCTTGATGCAGATCAAAGATGACGCCCCCGTCATCTTTATGGTCTCCGGGAGCCTGGGAACGGCCGGGCGTCAGGGAGATCGCCATGCTGCAGGTTCAAGAGGTCAAGGGTCCGCCGACCGAAGTTCAGTATTTCGATGACGAGGAGCTTGCTCATCGCCTGTCCGATCACGACGTCGAAGTGATCCGGGAGATTTTCCGGACGCCGCTGACCGGCTCGTACAATTGGGACTACGAAGCGGCCAACAGCCGGATCCGGCGGCTCTACGAACTCGGCAAGCGGTTCAACTGGAATTCCGAACTGGACGTGGACTGGGACCTGGCGCCGCCCACGCGGACGCTGGGCGAGGACGATGGGCCCGAGGGGTTCAAGGACCATCCGAAGTGGAAGGTCCTGACGCCGCAACAGAAGGCGGACTTCATGCGCCGCACCTCGGCGCAGACGCTGTCGCAGTTCCTGCATGGCGAGCAGGGCGCCCTGATGGTGGCCTCCCAGCTCGTGAGCTGCGCACCCACCCACGACGCCAAGCTCTATGCCGCATCCCAGACCTTCGACGAGGCGCGGCATGTCGAGGTGTTTCACCGCTACCTGATGGAGCGGTGCCACATGATCTACCCGATCAACCCGAACCTGAAGTTCCTGCTCGACAAGGTTCTGACCGACGAACGCTGGGACCTGAAGTTCATCGGCATGCAGATCCTCATCGAGGGCCTGGCGCTGGCGGCCTTCCAGACCATCCACGAGACGACGCCTGACCCCCTGCTGAAACAGGTCGTGGGACTGGTGATGCGCGACGAGGGGCGGCATGTGGCGTTCGGCGTCAACTACCTGGAGGACTGGATCCGGGGATTGCCGCAGGAGCAGATCGAGGAGCGGGCGCAGTTCGCCTATGAGGCCTGCGTCGTGATGAAGAACCGCCTGATCTCGACCACCGTGGCCGAGGAGTTTGGCTTCACCGCGGAGGAGGCGATCGAGATCAACGCCAAGAGCCAGGGCGGCCAGGCGTTCCGCAAGTTCCTGTTCGAGCGGATGATCCCGAATCTGAAGCGCGTGGGGCTGCTCACCGACGCCATCCGGCCCAGGTTCGAGGAGCTGGGCGTGCTGGAGTTCGAGAACCTCCAGCACGACGGGTCTATCGACTGGGCCGTGTTGGAAGCCCCGCTGGAGACGAAGGCCCGCGTCGCCGCCTGACGCGGTCCCGCCTCAGAAGGGGACCTTCTTCGCCACGTTGTCGCTGCCCACCATCTTGCCCAGGGCCTCGGACGGCGCGGGCGGGCCGCGGGTCGTGTCCCACGGCAGCCCCCCGCTGGCCGGGGCCGACCCCTTGATGCCGCGCTGGTACTTGTAGTCCCGCTCCCTGCGGGCGGCCGCGGCGTCCAGCCCGGCCGCCTTGTCCCGGTCGATGCCCAGGCCCACGAACGGGGCGTCGCGCGAACCGTCGGCGAAGCGGTCGATGCACGCCTCCCGCTCCGCCCGCGACAGCGTGGAACTGTCGCAGCCCAGCTTGCTGCGCAGCGCGTTGCGGGCGTTGGCGGCCAAGGCGTCCTCCGGGGTCGGCAGGGCCAGGACGCGGGGGCCGGGGGGCGAGGGCGCGCGCTCGGCCGGCTTCGCGTCCGCCGGCGCCACCAGCGGCGCGACGGGCGGCGCCTCGTCCGAGAACCGGGTCACGCGCCGGTGCAGGCGGATCGGCGTCGGCTGGGCGCCCGGCTGGGCGGCCGGGGGCGGAGTGCGCGGCATGATCAAGATCGGAATGATCGCCTCGGGCGGGCCGGACTGCATCTCGGGCGCGCGCAGGCGCGGAGCGTTGAGCACCAGCAGGGTCGCGAGGACGGCGTGGCCGGCTACGGAGGCCGCCACGATCCCGTACTGTCGGCTCCACCGCGCCGCCGGCATCGATACTCCTGTTCCTCGCAAAGCTGGGCCTTAGGGAAGGGGCGTTTGCGAGGCGAATTCATGGCCGCCCCGCCGTCTGCCCGCACGAGCGCCACGCAGATTGACGGGACGGCCCTTCCCGACTATGTAGCGCGCTCTTTCGAGGCCGGGGATTCTTCCCAGCTCCGATGAGCCGCTCCCGCCGGTACGCCGCCAAGGTGTCCCGGCGAGTTTTTGCGTTTCATCGAGTGGCCGCGGAAACGACCGAAAAATGATCCCAACTGAGGCGCCACGGCCAAACGGCACACGCCTCCACGAAGCGAGACTAGATGCCGACAGTCAACCAGCTCATCCGTAAGCCGCGTCAGGACAAGCCGTCGCGGAACAAGGTCCCGGCCCTCAAGGGTTGCCCGCAGCGCCGCGGCGTCTGCACCCGGGTCTACACCACGACCCCGAAGAAGCCGAACTCGGCGCTTCGTAAGGTCGCCAAGGTCCGTCTGACCACCGGCATCGAAGCTGTGTGCTACATCCCCGGCGAAGGCCACAACCTGCAGGAACACTCGGTGGTCCTGATCCGTGGCGGCCGCGTGAAGGACTTGCCCGGCGTCCGCTACCACATCCTGCGCGGCGTGCTCGACACGCAAGGCGTGAAGGATCGTCGCCAGCGCCGTTCGCTCTACGGCGCCAAGCGGCCGAAGTAAGGAAATAAGAGATGTCCCGTCGCCGTCGCGCAGACAAACGTGAAGTTCTCCCGGATCCGAAGTTCGGAGATCTCGTCGTCACCAAGTTCATGAACTACGTGATGTACGAAGGTAAGAAGGCCGTCGCCGAGACGATCGTCTATGGCGCCTTCGATATCCTGGAAAATCGCCGCAAGGACCTGGGCCCGCTGGAAACCTTCCACACCGCCCTGGACAACGTGGCCCCCGCCATCGAGGTGCGCTCCCGCCGGGTCGGCGGCGCCACCTATCAGGTCCCCGTGGAAGTGCGCCCCGAGCGCCGCCGCGCCCTGGCCATCCGCTGGCTGATCAGCGCCGCGCGCAACCGCGGCGAAAACACCATGACCGAGAAGCTGGCCGGCGAGCTGCTGGACGCCTCCTCGAACCGCGGCGCCGCCGTCAAGAAGCGTGAAGACACGCACAAGATGGCCGAGGCCAACCGGGCATTCTCGCACTACCGCTGGTAAGCCCGACTTTCTAAGTGAGCTTTCCGGCGCGGGCGGTTTGAGATAAACCGCCCGCGCCGTTCGTTCACCCTCCCGAACAGACGTTTTTCAGAGCATCCGCAATGCCCCGCATCCATAAGATCGAAGACTACCGCAACTTCGGAATCATGGCGCACATCGACGCCGGCAAGACGACGACGACGGAGCGGATCCTCTACTACACCGGCAAGAGCCATAAGATCGGTGAAGTCCACGATGGCGCGGCCACGATGGACTGGATGGAGCAGGAGCAGGAACGCGGCATCACGATCACGTCGGCCGCGACGACCGCCTTCTGGGAAGGCAAGCGCCTCAACATCATCGACACTCCCGGGCACGTGGACTTCACCATTGAGGTGGAACGTTCGCTGCGCGTGCTGGACGGCGCCGTCGCCGTGCTGGACGGCAACCAGGGCGTCGAGCCGCAGACCGAAACCGTCTGGCGCCAGGCCGACCGCTACAACGTTCCGCGCATCGTGTTCGTCAACAAGATGGACAAGATCGGCGCCGACTTCCAAATGTGCCTGCGCACCATCCGCGAGCGGCTGGGCGTGAAGGCTGTTCCGATCCAGCTGCCGATCGGCGCCGAGACGAGCCTGAAGGGGATCGTCGACCTGGTGCGCATGAAGGCGGTGGTCTGGGACTCCGAAGGCCTGGGCGCCAACTACCACGACGAAGAGATCCCGGCCGACATGAAGACGGCGTGCGAAGAAGCGCGCCACTACATGATCGAGAACGCCGTCGAGCTCGATGACGAGGCGATGGAAGCCTATCTGAGCGGCGAGGAGCCCTCGATCGAGGTCATCAAGAAGTGCCTGCGCAAGGCGGTTCTGACCGGCGCCTTCTACCCGATCCTCGCGGGCTCGGCGTTCAAGAACAAGGGCGTGCAACCGCTGCTGGACGCCGTCGTCGACTACCTGCCGTCGCCGGTGGACATCCCGCCGACGCCGGGCCTGGACTACAAGACCGAAGAGCCGGTGGTCCGTAAGGCTTCGGACGACGAGCCGCTGTCGGTCCTGGCGTTCAAAATCATGGACGACCCCTTCGTCGGCTCGCTCACCTTCTGCCGTGTCTATTCGGGCAAGCTGGAAACCGGCATGGGCCTGCTGAACTCGACGCGCGACAAGCGCGAGCGGGTCGGCCGGATGCTGCTGATGCACTCCAACAACCGTGAGGACGTCAAGGAAGCCTTCGCCGGCGACATCATCGCGCTGGCCGGCCTCAAGGACACCCGCACCGGGGACACCCTGTGCGATCCGAACAAGTCGCCGGTCATCCTGGAGAAGATGAACTTCCCCGAGCCGGTGATCGAGATCGCCATCGAGCCGAAGTCGAAGGCCGACCAGGAAAAGCTGGGCGTCGCCCTGGCCAAGATGGTCGCCGAGGACCCGTCCTTCACCGTCCACACCGACCAGGAGTCGGGCCAGACGATCATGAAGGGCATGGGCGAGCTTCACCTCGACATCAAGGTCGACATCCTGAAGCGGACCTACAAGGTCGAGGCCAATATCGGTGCGCCGCAGGTGGCCTACCGCGAGAGCCTCGGCAAGGTCGCGGACATCGACTACACGCACAAGAAGCAGACCGGCGGCACGGGCCAGTTCGCCCGCGTGAAGATCAAGTTCGAGCCGGGTGAGCCGGGTTCGGGCTTCGTGTTCGAAAGCTCGGTGGTCGGCGGCTCGGTGCCGAAGGAATACGTCCCCGGCGTCCAGAAGGGCATCGAGTCAGCCAAGGACAACGGCCTGCTGGCCGGCTTCCCGCTGATCGACTTCAAGGCCACGCTGTATGACGGCGGCTACCACGACGTCGACTCCTCGGTCCTGGCCTTCGAAATCGCCAGCCGCGCGGCTTTCAAGGAGCTGCGCGAAAAGGGCGCTCCGAAGCTGCTCGAGCCGATCATGAAGGTCGAGGTCCTGACCCCCGACGAGTACATGGGCGACGTCATCGGCGACCTGAACTCGCGGCGCGGCCAGATCCAGGGCACCGAGACCCGCGGCAACGCCCAGGTGGTCACGGCCTTCGTGCCGCTGGCCAACATGTTCGGCTACATCAACACCCTGCGGTCGTTCTCCCAGGGACGCGCGCAGTTCACCATGCAATACGATCACTACGACCCGGTGCCGCAAGTCGTCGCCGACGAAGTGATCAAGAAGTACGCCTAGCGTTTTTCGTCCGAAAGACGCCAACCAAGAGTTTGAACGATCTCCTCGGAGATCGTTCGGGCCCCAACCCTAGTTTAGAGGACAAGCCCGGACAGGGCTGGAGCTTGAAATGGCCAAAGAGAAGTTCGAACGCAACAAGCCGCACTGCAACATTGGAACGATTGGTCACGTTGACCATGGGAAGACGACGTTGACGGCGGCGATTACGATGACGCTGGCGAAGGCGGGT
>NZ_SCVD01000005.1 GCF_004297125.1 Phenylobacterium sp.
GGCCGGCCGGCTGCGCAACTTGATCAGCTCCACCGCCCGGCCGCTACCGCCGGCGCTTGAGATCAGCTACCAACCCCCTGGGCTCTCATAATGATCGAGGGACCAAAGGGGGGCAGGTCAATCGGCAGGCGGGTAACTTGCGGCTAAGCTATGGCAGTCGCTCTCAGAGAGTCCGATGAACCTGCTGATCCCAGCGCTCCTCCTTGCCGTCAGCGCTCTGTGCCTTTGGAAGGCAGAGGCCATAGGCCGTGGACTGAAGCGGATGGATGGTGGCCGGCTCCAGCGTGACAACTACGACCTTGGCGGAGACGCGCGCAGCTACCCCTTCTTCGTTCGGATGGGCAGCCTCATGTTCGGGGCGATCAGCCTCGCTGGCTTGATCGGCCAGCTGGTGCACCGCTCGTAGTCAGGCCCTTTTTCAACACCATCGACTCATAGCTGACGTTGGGAAGGTCTGCTTTCTGGCGCTGGGTCGAGCGGGACCGCCGAGGGCCGGCTTCTGACTCGTCGCGAACATTGGTGGTGGCTGCTCCAAGGGGGCGAGCTGGTCAGGTTGTTGAGTGCAGTGCGGCTATCGCAAAACGGCCCGACGCAGTCCCGGCCAGGGCACCGAAGTTGCAAAGGAAATTGGAGCAGATCTGCCGCAGACGCGAGTGGCGGCCTGACGGTGTGGCGGTGGGCGCAGTCGGTACGTCACTTGTCTCCCATGGCCTGGGATGGTGGTCGCAGCGCGATCTGGATCTCGACGGTGCTGACGTTCCCGCGGACGCCGGTGACCAGCGCTTCAGCTGCAGATTCTGCGCTGACCTCAGAGGCCCGCGATGCGACTGGCCAGCGAGGGGAGGGTGCGATGGGCAAGGCGGACGTCCCTCGCGCGGTCCACGCCGATCACCGTCTCGACTTCGCCCCCTCGGCCGTAGCGCCAGAGCGGCTTCTCGCCGGCTTCCGCCTCGATCAGCTCAAGGTCGGGTGTCGGAAGGCCAGCGATCTGAATAAGGCGACCGAACTGGTCCGACCAGAACCAGGCTGGCTCGTCGTAGCCCAGGGGCTGCCCGACGATCGCCGCCGCAGCCAGCCTCGCCTGGGTCTCGGCGTGGCGCCAGGACTCGAGGCGCAGGCCTGCCCCGTCAGAGGACGCGCAGAGGCGCGCCACATCACCGATCGCGAAGATGTCGGGATCGGCCGTCGCCCCGCTGCAGTCGGTCAGCACGCCGTCGGCCGTGGCCAGTCCGGCGGCGGCGGCGAGCTCGTCGCGGGCGGCCAGGCCGATCGCCACGACGGCGAGGTCATAGGGCTGGGCGTCCGGCGCAAGGGTCAGGCCGTCTTCGCCGAGCGCGGGCAAGGCGCAGGCTCCGAGGCGCACGTCGACGCCGTGATCCCGGTGCAGCGCAAGCAGGTATTCAGAGAGCTCCGGCGGCGCTGAGCGCGCGCAGAGTCGCGACGCGGCCTCGGCAAGGGTCACCTCGCAGCCCTGCTGGCGGACCGCGGCGGCCACCTCCAGGCCGAGCCAGCCGCCGCCGATCACCAGCACGCGACACGCGCCGCGCAAGGCGGTGTGCAGCGCCAGGGCGTCCGACAGCGTGCGCAGCTCGAACACGCGGCGACCGTCGACGGCAAGGCCCGGCAGCCGCCGCGCTACCCCCCCAGTCGCGAGGACCAGGGTCTCGTAGGGGATCGCCTCGCCGGCGTCGGTCAGGACCTCGCGGGCCGCCCGGTCGATTTGCCTCACGCGGGTGGAAGTGGAGAGGGTCACGCCCTGCGCCAGTCGGGCGTCGTCGTCGAGAAGCCAAAGGGCGTCCGGGGCGCGACCCTCCAGCAGCACCTGCTTGGAGAGGGGCGGACGCTCGTAAGGCGGCTCCAGCTCCTCGCCGAGCATCCGTATGTCCCCGGAGAACCCCTGCTCACGAAGCGCACGGGCAAGAGCGGCCGCGGCCTGGCCGGCCCCGACGATGACCAAGGGGCCTGTCCTCGTTTTCACCGCCGCTGTCCTTGGAGGGTCAGGCGGGAAGGCGCGCGATGAAGTCCAGGGTCTGCCGGACGAACTGGTCCTTGCGCTCGATCTGCACCCAGTGGCCGCATCGGCCGAACACGTGGAGCTCCGCGTTCGGCACGTGCTGGGCGATCCGCAGGCTGCATTCCAGTGGGATCATCTTGTCCTCGCGCCCATGGAGTGCGAGCACCGGCGTCGTGACCTGGGCCAGGGTGGCCTCGGGCAGGCCGCGGACGGTTCTCTGCTCGCCAGCGGGACCCGGCTCGGGGAAGAGGGCGCGATAGGCGTCGAGGCCACCCGCCAGCACGGTGACTTCGTGGCGCGACGTGATCATCTCATCGGTGACCAGCGACTTGTCGTAGGGGAACTCGCGGAGCAGCGCGCCCATGTTTTCCACCGACGGTTCATAATACCAGGCGCTCGACCCGGAGGTGCGCGTGAAATCCCCCGCGGGCGTGCCCATCAGCACCATGCCCGACAGCTTGTCGGACTGGCGCGCGGCGTAGGCCAGGGACAGGCTGCCGCCAAAGGAGTTGCCGACCAGCACCGGCTTTTCGAGCTCCAGCGCGTCGATGAAGCCGCTCAGGTGCTTGACCCACAGCTTGATGTTGTATTCCGCCTCCTGGGGCCGCTCGGTGAAGCCGAACCCGACGATGTCGGGCGCCAGGACCCGGTGATGCTTGGCCAGGTCCGGCATGACCCCGCGCCAGTTCTCCCAGCCGGAGACGCCCATGCCCGAACCATGCAGCAGGATCACCGGACGGCCGGACCCCATCTCGTGATAGTTGGTCTTAAGGCCAGCGGCGACGACCGACTTGCCGATTGCGGGATGACTCAAGGTCTCGTTTCCTTCCAGGTTTCGGATCACGCCGCGGCGTGGATTTCGGCGAAGCCGAGGCCCGCCACCCAGTCCGGCTGGTCGTGGTAGGCGATCAGGTCGCCGGTCCGCCCGGGCATCGCGCCCATGGCGCAGACCAGGTTGCGGATCTCTAGGCCGCCGTTGCCGGCTTGGTGGACGATCTCGGTGTCGGACAGGGCGAGCAGGGGCGCGGGGTCGCCGCGGACGACGCAGTCGAGGACCATACGGTCGAACGCCTCGTTGTGATCGCCCATGCGCGACATGCCCACCCAGTGGCTGATGCCGCCCGACCCGATGACCACGACTCGCTCATCCGTCCCGGAGGCCTCTACCGCCGCGCGAATGGCGCCGCCGAGTTCATAGGCCCGCCGGATCGGGATCAGCGGCTCCACGCCGCTCGCCAGATAGACCGGGATGACGCCGGTGACCGAAGGGTTCGGCAGGGCGCAGATCCGCGCCGGCAGACCGACGGAATGATCGACCCGCAGCGACTTGGCCGCCGCCCAATCGAAGCCGTTCGCGCGGCCGTGGTCCAGGATGTGGCGGGCGAGCTCGCGGTTGTTGGGGATCTCGTCCTGGCCGATGCCCGGAAACCGCTCGTAGGGACCGGTCACGTCCCCGACGCCGATCAGGAAGTTGGGCAGGCACTGCGGCCCGAACAGCACATAGTGGTCGGCGCCGACCACGATGACCGTGGTGGCCCCAAGCTCGCCGATGCGGTCGCGGACCTTGTCGTACGCGCCGTGCACCTCGAGCAGCTCGGGCTTGGCGGCCTCCCGCGGCGTAAAGAACAGTCCGGGTTCATGCGGCAGGACGAAGCCGCCCACGATCGTGCCCATCGTTCGGCTCCTATTGTCCGGCAGCGCGTAGCTGGTCGAGGTAGTCGGTCCGGGATTTCCCCGGATGGTTCATCATCCAGAAGCCCATGGTCAGCAGCGGGCTGACGTTGCGCGCCTGCAGACCCGCGACGTCGAACTCGCGGATCATGGCGGCCTCCTCCGGGGCAAGGGCGTAGCGGGCGAGGAAGGCGTCTGGATCGCTGGCGAACCCGGTCCGCGCCTCGCGCTTAACGCCGAGGTCGTACAGGGCGACCTCCACGGCCTCTGAGCTCATCGGATTTCCTCCCGCGTCGCCGGACGGCTCGTTGCGCCGCGGGGCGCATCGGCAAGCTCGTCGGCGGCGTCTTGAACATGCAGTACTGTATGGATATGTCTACCGCGCGGGCTTGTCAAACCAACCTTCCGCTCGACGGAGGGGGCGCGACGGGAGAGCGGACCCGCGTGTCCTGGTTCAGAGGTTCGGACGATGCCGCATCCCCCCTGGTTCGAAGATCGTCCGCCGAGCGCCGAGTCATGCGTGGTCGCGACGCTGCTTGCGCGCCGCGCCGCGGAGAGCCCGGAGGCCATCTGCGCCACCTTCGCCGATGGGTCGCGCTGGACCTACGGCGAGGCGTGGACCATCGCGCGCCAAGCCGCGGCGGGGCTCGCGCAAGCGGGTGTCAGCGAAGGCGACCGGGTTCTGCTGTTCCTGCCGAACGGGCCGAGCTTCCTGCGCGCCTGGTTCGGGGCCAGCGCCCTGGGCGCGGTGATCGCGCCGCTGAACGTTGCGCTGCGCGGCGAGACCCTGCGGCACGCCGTGGTCACCGCCGACGCGGCCGTCATGGTGTGCCACGCGGAACTCGCCGAGCGGCTCGGCGAGTTCGACGCCGGGCGCCTCGACACCGTGATCCTGGCCGGCCCGGGCGCGGCGCCGGAACCCCTGCGCACCCTCGCCGAGAACCTTCTGCGCGGCGAGCCGGCCTTGGCGACGGCCTCGCCGCAGCCCTGGGACATCGGGGCGGTGCTGTTCACGTCCGGCACGACGGGCCGGTCGAAGGGCGTGCTCTGCCCCTATGCGCACCTGGCCGCCGCGGGGGCCGCCTCGCACGGCTATCTTGGACCGCACAACAGGATCTACATCTACACGCCCATGTTCCATACATTGGCGCTTGGCGCGGCGCTGTCGGCGCTGGCCGGCGGCGCGTCTATGCACCTGGCGCCGAGCTTCAGCGCCAAGACCCTCTGGGCCGACGTGCAGGCGGCCGGCTGCAATCGGCTCGTGGGGTTGCTGAGCTCGATCACGAGCTACCTGGCGGCCTCGGTCGACCCGGACGGCAAGGCGCCCTTCGACTTCACGATGATGTCGCCGATCACCCCGGAGACCGCCGCCTTCGCCAAGCGGCAGGGCTTCTCCTATTTCGCGGCCTTCAGCATGACCGAAGTTTCGGTTCCGATCCTCACCGCCGTCGACAGCCAGGCCTACGGGAGCTGCGGCCGTCCCCGCGACGGGATCGAGGCGCGCATCGTCGACGCTCACGACCAGGAGGTCGAGGTGGGCGCCGTGGGCGAACTGATCCTGCGCGCCAGCCAACCCTGGACCATGAACGCTGGATATCTGAACGACCCGGCCGCGACGGCGGCGGCCTGGCGCAACGGCTGGTTCCATACCGGGGACGCGTTCCGGCGCGACGCGGCCGGCGATTATTACTTCGTCGACCGGATGAAGGACGCGATCCGGCGGCGAGGCGAGAACATCTCGTCCCAGGAGGTGGAGCGCGAGATCGCCGCCTATCCGGGGGTGCTGGAGGTGGCGGTGATCGGGGTGCCTTCGCCGCACGGCGACCAGGAGGTCATGGCGGTGATCGCGCCGGAGGAGGGGGCGATCCTGTCTCCGGAGGCGCTGACGGAGTTCCTGGCGGCGCGGTGCGCGCACTTCATGGTGCCGCGGTTCTTCCGCTTCATGCCGGTCCTGCCCAAGACCAGCACCAACAAGGTCACCAAGGAACAGCTGCGCCGTGACGCCGTCACGGGCGACAGCTGGGACCGGGAGGCGCAGGGCCTGCGCCTGCGCGCGCGCACCCTGACGTCCTGAGCTAGCCGCCGTCCTTCAGCGCGCCGATCTGCTGATCGAGGATGTGCCCGCGACACTGGGCGATCTGCTCCTGGGTGATGACGTCCTGAAGCAGGGACTCGCCGATGGTGTAGGCGTAGCCGAGCAGCGCGAGGGACTGGGCGTCGGCCTCGCCCGCGCCGCCTTCAACCATCAGGCTGATCGTGAACTCCAACCGCTCGCGATCGACTTCGGAGACGATCCGCTTGGCGAGCTTGTCGCGGCGCGCCCAGGCGCGGATCGCCAGCTCCAGGGCCGCCGCGTCGTCTGCGCGCCGGTTGCCGCGCAGCGTTCTAAGCTGGGAGAGCTGCTCGCGGGCGCCCAGCCGGCGGTCCTGCTTGATCCGCTCGACGATCCGCCGGGTCTGGTTCTCCCGCCAGCGGCCCAGGATCGCCTCGAGCAGGTCCTTCCGGCTCTTGAAGTGCCAGTAGAAGCTGCCGCGGCTGACGCCGATCTCGGCCGCCAGGGGTTCGACCCGAACGGCTTCGACGCTCATGTTCACGAGGCGCTTCGTGGCCGCGTCGATCCAATCCTCGCGCGTCAGCTGACGCTTCGGCTCGCTAGTCGTGACGACCGCCGCCTTCTTCTTGATGGCGCCCAACTGCCCACCTCTTTGCCGGACCCGGGTCGGATCACATGATCGCCCACCACTGTTCATAGGATGGGACCACGCCCGGTGCGACCCCTCCGGGATCCGGAAGACCACATAACGCGATGCATGCAAAGCACGGCGTCGCGGCCGGGCGGGATTGCTCGATTGCGCGCGGCGGGCTGAGTCGATACGACAGACAGAACTGTATGTTCCGGCCAGCCGGGCGAGCTCGAGGGAACCCGCGATGGCGGACGACACTGCGCGAATGGCGCCGCCGGCGCACGAGACCGCCACGCCCGGAACCATGACCGCGGGCGAGCGGCGCTACGCGATGCTCCTGCTGCTGTTGATCTACACCTTCAATTTCCTGGACCGCCAGGTGGTCAACATCCTGGCTGAGCCGATCAAGCTCGAACTGGGCCTGGCCGACTGGCAGATCGGCATGATGACGGGCCTGGCCTTCGCCCTCCTGTACAGCGTGCTCGGCATCCCGATCGCGAGATATGCGGAGCATGGAGACCGTCCGCGGATCATCGCCGCCTCGGTGATGATCTGGAGCAGCTTCACCATCGCCTGCGGAATGGTGGTGAACTTCCCCCAGCTAATCCTGGCCCGCTTCGGCGTCGGGATCGGAGAGGCGGGTTGCACCCCGCCGGCCCACTCCCTGATCTCGGACTACATGCCGCGGGAGAAGCGCGCCTCAGGCCTGGCCTTCTATGCCATGGGGACGCCGCTCGGGACGCTGATGGGCATGGCCCTCGGCGGGATCGTGGGTGACGCCTACGGCTGGCGCGCGGCCTTCATTGTGGCCGGAGCCCCGGGCCTGCTGCTCGCGGCGCTTGCGGCCCTGACCCTGCATGAGCCCCGGCGCCGGCTCCGCGCCGCCCTGGCCGCCAAGGCGGCGGACCGGCCGACGTTCGCCGACGCCGCACGCGAGCTCGCCGGCAAGCGGACCTTCTGGCTGATCGCCTTCGCGGCCGCCGGGCAGGCCTTCGTCACCTACGGCCAGACGGCGTTCACCGCGTCCTTCTTCCTTCGCAACCACCCGGCGGAACTGGCTTCCCTGGCCGCCGGGCTTGGGCTGCAGCCGGCCGGCTTCCTCGGCCTGACCATCGGCCTGACGAGCGGCGCGGCGGGGATCCTCGGCGCCCTGCTCGGCGGCCGCCTCTCCGACAGGCTGATCGCCCGGGACCTGCGGGCGCACGTCTATCTGCCGGCGGTCTTCGCGAGCCTGGCGCTGCCCTTCGTCGTCTGGGCGATGCTGACCCCGTCCGCGCTGCTCGGCATCCTGTTGCTGGCGATCCCGGCCTTCCTCAACACGGCATGGTTCGGTCCGGTCTACGCCTCGATCCAGGGCCTGGTGCGACCTGGGACCCGGGCGACCGCGGCGGCGGTGCTGCTGTTCATCATCAACCTGATCGGCCTGGGCTTCGGCCCGCTCGCCGTGGGCGCGATTAGCGACGTGCTGGCGGCGGGCGGCCTGGGCTCCGCCGAAGGCCTGCGCTGGGCGAAGATCATCGGTGAATGCGCCGTGGTGATCTCCATCGGCCTGTTCCTCGTGGCGGCGAAGACGATCCGCGAAGAGACAGTCAGCTAGCCCGGCGAGGGCGGCGAACGGAGGACGATGTGGGACCTCTCGAGGGCTTGAAGGTCATCGACCTGGCGCGCTTCGTCGCCGGTCCCTACTGCGCCATGATCCTCGCGGACATGGGCGCGGAGGTCATCAAGGTCGAGAGCGGCGGCGGGGACAGCCTGCGCCTCTACCCGCCGGACCTGGGCGGCACGAGCCTGAATTTCCACGTCATGAATCGCGGAAAGAAGGGCTTGTCCCTCGATCTGCGCAAGCCCGAAGGCCAGGCGATCCTCAAGGCGCTGGTGGCCGAGGCCGACGTGCTGGTGGAGAATTTCGTGCCGGGCACGATGGAGAAGATGGGCTGCGGCTGGGACGAGCTCAGAGCCATCAATCCACGGCTGATCATGTCGCGCATCAGCGGCTTCGGTCAGGATGGGCCCTACGCCGCGCGCCCATGCTTTGACTCCGCGGCGCAGGCCATGAGCGGGCTGATGGACCTGACCGGCCCCGCCGACGGTCCGCCGGTGCTGATGGGGGTATTTGTCTGCGACCATGTGGCCGGCCTGTATTCGACGATCGGCGTCCTGGCCGCGCTGCAGGCGCGCGAACGCACCGGCCAGGGCCAGATGGTGGATATCTCGCTGCTGGAAAGCGGCGCGTCGCTGCTCATGACCGCGATTCCGAACCAGATCCTCAACGGGGTGACCATGGGCCGGAACGGGGCCCGCGGACGGACCGTCGCGCCGAGCAACGCCTTCCAGGCTGGCGACGGCCGCTGGGTGCTGATCCTCTGCGGCGGCGACGACATGTTCGCGCGGTTCCTCAAGGCGATCGACCGCCTCGAGCTGCTCGAGGATCCGCGGTTCGCCAGCAATGCGGCCCGGGTCGCCAACCTGGCGGCCACCGAGGCGATCGTCGCCGACTGGTGCGCCAGGCACGACAGCGCCGAGATCGAGGCGGCGATGGGCCGGGCGGGCGTCCCCAGCGCAAAGATCGCCAGCGTCGCGGAGATGGTCGACAATCCGCAACTCCGCCACCGGGGCTTCATCGTCGAGATACCCCAGGGCGGCGGGGTGAGCCTGCCGATGCAGGGCCCGGTCACCCGCCTGTCCGAGACGCCGGTGACGCCCCGCGGCCCGACCCCGCGAGCGGGCGAACACACCGAGGCGGTCCTCGAAAGCTGGCTTGGATACGACCCGGGGCGAATCGCAGAACTGCGTCGTGACGGCGTCGTTTGACGCTCAGCGGGCGAGCCGATTGACAGCTTGGGGCGCGGGGCATAGACCGTACAGAACTGTATGGATGAGAGTGTTGAGGCGTGCCCATGACGAGGCGTTGGCGGTGAGCGTCCATGACGAGGCGCCCGAAGGCATGACGCGGCTGATCGGGGCGGACGAGGTCCGCGAAGGCGACGTCCGCAAGGTGCGACTGGCCGGCGTCGAACCGATCGCGGTCTGCCGGATCGACGGGGGGTACTTCGCCACCCAGGACGGGTGCAGCCACGCGAAGGCTTCGCTGAGCGAAGGCTGGATCGAGGGCCACGACATTTGCTGCCCCGTCCATGACGGCCGCTTCGACGTCAGGGACGGCCGTCCCATGTGTTTCCCGGCGACCGATCCCATCCGGACCTTTCCGGTGCAGGTCATCGACGGAACGGTCTTTGCCGATCTGCGTGGCGCGCGGACGGACCAGGAGGTGTCGGCATGAGCGAGCAACTGGAAGAGGAGGTGTGGGCGCGTCCGTCTGCGGAATCGCTGCGCCAACTGGTCGACCTCCAGAAGGGGCGAATTTCTCCCCGGATTTTCTGGGACGACGCGATCTATCGGCTGGAGCTAGAGCGTATTTTCGCGCGCTGCTGGATCTTCGTGGCCCACGAGAGCCAGGTCGCCAGCCCCGGGGACTTCCTGACTACGACGATCGGCGAGGACGGCGTGATCGTCGCCCGCGGCAACGACGGGCAGGTCCGGGTGTTCCTCAACGCCTGCCCGCACCGAGGCAACCGGGTGTGCTTCGCTGAGGCCGGCAACGCCCGACGTTTCACGTGCAACTACCACGGCTGGGCGTTCGGCCGGGACGGCGCCCTGCTCGGCCTGCCGGCGGAGGAGATCTACGAGAAGACCTGTCCGGACTTCGACAAGTCGGAACTCGGGCTCATGCAGGCCCGGGTCGCCAGCTACAAGGGTCTGCTGTTCGCCACCTTCGATCCGGCGGCGCCGAGCCTCGACGACTATCTCGGCGACTATCGCTGGTACCTCGACGTCATCCTCGACACCGACGAGGGCGGGACGGAGTTCCTCACCGGCAACATCAAGTCCTGGATCGACTGCAACTGGAAGGTCCCGGCGGAGAACTTCGTCGGCGACGCCCTGCACGCCCAGTGGACCCACAACTCGGGCGCCGTGGCGATGCTGGGCAGTGGGGTCGGCAAGGCCAAGCAGGACAGCGTCTACCAGGCCAACACCAACGGGCACGGGATGCAGTTCGGCTTCGACATGGTGGGCAACATCATGACCCTCGGAGAGCCGGAGCTGGTCCAGTACATCCGCGAGCGCGAGACGCTGGTCGCCGAGCGGCTGGGAAAGGTGCGGTCGCGGATGGTCGCCGCGATGGGATCGGCGACGCTGTTTCCGCACTTCTCCTTCCTGGCGGGCCTCAACACCATTCGCACCTGGAACCCGCGGGGGCCGCATCGCACGGAGCTGCACACCTGGGTGCTGGTCAACAAGGACGCCCCGGCGTCACTGAAGGCCAAGTACCGGCGTGGCGTGATGCGCACCTTCTCCCCGTCCGGCACTCTTGAAATGGACGACGGCGAGAACTGGGAGAACGCCACGCGCACCGCCGCCGGCGTCGTGGCGCGCCGCCAGAAGCTGCACTACGGCCTCGGCCTGAACAGCAAGGTCGAGCACGAGGAGCTGCCCGGCAACGTCCACCTGCGCAAGTTCAACGATTCCAACCAGCGGGCCTTCTACGGCCGCTGGCTGGACCTGCTTTGCGCCGAGGACTGGTCGCAAGTTCCGGGGGGGCGTTGAGCGTGAGCCAGGTGCAAGAGCCACATCCCGCCGATGCGATTCGCTCGCCCAGGCCGCCGCAGTTTCCGGCCCTTCCCGACCCCCGTCTGGTCTTTGAGATCGAGCAGTTCCTGTACCGCGAGGCCAGGCTTCTGGACGAGGAGCGCTACGAGGAGTGGCTCGGACTTCTGACGGAAGATGTCCACTATTGGATGCCCGGGATCCAGGCCCGTTATCGCAACGACACCTCGGGCGGACCGATCAGCGAGCGCATGGCGTTCTATGACGACGATCTGCTGAACCTGCGCCGGCGGGTCACCCGGTTCATGCACGCCACGGCGTGGGCCGAGGACCCGGCGACCCGGGCCTGCCACATCATCAACAACGTCGAGGTGGAGCTCACCGACACGGAGGGCGATTACCGCGTGTATTCGACGTTCGTGAACTGCCGGGGTCGCAACGAGGCGGAGGAAAGCTGGCTGGCGGGCCGGCGCACGGATCTGCTTCGCCGCGACGCGGAAGGCGCGCTGCGGCTCGCCCGGCGCGAGATCTACATCACGCAGACGGTGCTGCTCGCCAAGAACCTCAACGTCTTCCTGTGATGGGGGCCTCATGAGCGGCTGGCTGACCGACCAGGTGGCGATTGTCACCGGCGCTTCAACGGGGATCGGACGGGCGGTGGTCGACCGCTACATGGCCGAGGGGGTCCGCGGCGTGGTCGCTCTGGACCGTGACGCTGAGGGACTCCAGGCCCTTGGAGAGGCCCATGGCGACCGCCTCAAGACCGTGGTCGGAGACGTGCGCGAATGGACGGCGCACGAGACGGCGGTAAGGACGGCCGTTTCCGCCTTCGGTCGGCTGGATATCGCGGTCGGCAACGCCGGTGTGTTCGACTTCCACCGCCCGCTGTCGAAGTACACGCCCGAGAGTCTCGTCGCGGCGATGGATGAGCTCTTCGCGATCAATGTGCGGGGCTATCTGCTCCTCGCCCTCGCCGCACGGGAGGCGCTGGTCGAGACCCGCGGGAGCCTGGTGTTCACCGCCTCGGTCGCGAGCCATGAGGCCGGAGGCGGCGGCGTCCTCTACGTGAGCTCCAAGCACGCGGTGCTCGGGCTGATCCGTCGGCTGGCGCTGGAGTTCGCGCCCGACGTCCGCGTCAATGGCGTCGGACCGGGAGCGACGCTCACGCAGTTGCGCGGAACGGAGAGCCTCGGACAGGCGCAGCGTTCCCTCGGCGCGGATCGGGAGGCCTCGGCGGCGCGCATCGTCCCGACGAACCCGCTGCGCCTGGCGCAGGAGGCCGAAGACCATGCTGGCCTGTATGTTCTTCTGGCCAGCCGCCGAGACTCCCGCGCGGTCACCGGGCAGGTGATCCTGAGCGACGGCGGCGTTGGTGTGCGTCCCATCGCGCCGTTCTAGGGCGCCAATTGACACCCCAATGGCTGTCGACTAACCAAACATAACTGTATGGAAATGTCGCGGTGGCGTTGACCGCGGATCGGCGTGGGAAGCGACCCGCCGCCAAGGGAGCGGGATCGATCATGGAGCAGGCGCAGATCGGCGAAGTCGCCCGGCGGCTCGACGAGGCCGAGAAGACCGGTCGGCCGATGCGTCAGCTCTCGTTGGAATATCCCGACATCACCTTCGACCAAGCCTATGCCGTTCAGGAGCAGTGGGTCGCGCTGAAGATCGCGGCGGGCCGGCAGGTGCGGGGCCATAAGATCGGGCTCACCTCGAAGGCGATGCAGCAGCTCGCCCGCATCGACGAACCTGACCACGGCGTCCTTCTGGACGACATGATGCTGGAGAGCGGCGCGCAGATTCCGATGTCGCGGTTCATCGAGCCGCGGCTGGAGGTCGAGCTGGCCTTCATGCTCAAGAAGCCCCTGGTGGGCCCGAACTGCACCCTCTTCGACGTCCTCGACGCGACGGCCTATGTGACCCCGGCCCTCGAGATCATCGACGCGCGCATACAGCGGGTCGACCCCGAGACCGGTGCGATGCGCCGGGTGTTCGACACGATCGCCGACAACGCCGCGAACGGCGCCGTGGTCCTCGGAGGGCAGCCGAAGCGGCCGGACGATCTCGATCTGCGCTGGGTCTCCGCGCTGATGTTCCGCAACGGGGAGATCGAGGAATCCGGCGTCGCTGCGGCGGTGTTGAACCATCCGGCGAACGGCATCGTCTGGCTGGCCAACAAGCTGGCGCGCTTTGGCGGGCGCCTGGAGGCCGGCGAGGTCGTGCTGGCCGGGTCCTTCACCCGCGCCGTTCCGGTCGCCGCCGGGGACACGTTCCACGTCGAGTACGGCCCGCTCGGGTCGATCTCCTGCCGGTTCGTCTGAGATGGACGACCTGCTCACCAACCGGTTCAAGGCGCGGCTGGCGCGCGGCGAGCTGCTGGTCGGCCTCTGGTCGGTCATGGCCGACCCGCTGGCGGCGGAGGTCTGCGCCGGCGCGGCTTTCGACTGGATGCTGCTGGATCTGGAGCATGGGCCGAACGACCTGCGCACCATCCTCAGCCAGCTGCAGGTTCTCGCGGCCTACGACACCCATCCGGTCGTCCGCCCGCGATCGGACGATCCGAACCTGATCAAGCAGCTGCTCGACATCGGCGTGCAGACCATGCTCGTCCCCATGGTGGAGAGCGGCGACCAGGCCGAGCGGCTGGTCAAGGCCGTGCGATACCCCCCGAACGGGATGCGTGGCGTCGGCGCCGGACTGGCCCGCGCTTCTCGCTGGAGCCGGATCCGGTCCTACCTGGGACGGGCCGACGCGGAGATCTGCCTCCTGGTGCAGATCGAGTCCCGTCGCGGCCTGGCGAACCTGGAAGAGATCGCCACGGCGCCCGGTGTGGATGGCGTGTTCATCGGCGCGGCCGATCTCGCCGCCGACATGGGCCACCTGGGCCAGCCCGGGCACCCTGACGTCGTCGCGGCGATGGAGACGGCGATCGAAAGGCTGCGGAAGCTCGGCCAGCGGGTCGGCGCCCTCTCCGTCGACGAGACCGTTGCGCGCGGGCTGATCGACAAGGGCTGCAGCTTCGTCGCCGTCGGAGCGGACGTGCATCTGCTCGCCCGCAGTGTGGAGCGGCTGGCGCAGGCGTTCCGGCCTGCCGCGCCGGACGCCGGCGCGGCGCCTGGCAGATAAGTCGGAATGCTCCGAGAAATTCCGAGGAAGTGTTGCAGGTCGAACACCCCCGATGCCGCCGCGATCGGCGAGCGGCGGGGTAGCTGCACAAAAACAATGGCTTAGGGGGAGCGTCGTGCGTTCCCAGCGGGCCTCGGGCCGAAATCATATGATTGCAAGATACGATAGCGTATGTTGTATATCGCGTAATCCCGCGAGCCCGGAACAGGGCCGCACAAACCGAGGGGGGATCTGATGAAGCTCCGACAGCAAGCCTATTTCTCGAGCGCGGCGGTCTGCGCCATGCTCCTCGCCAGCGTGCCCACCGGCGCGGCGGCGCAAACCTCTGGGGCGGGCGGCGAAAGCGTCGCGCTTGAGGAACTGGTCGTCACCGCGCGCAAGCGGGAGGAGACGCTGCAGGACGTCCCGGTGTCGGTTGCGGCCGTCACCGGCCAGGCCCTGCGCGACGAGAAGATCGTCAACCAGGTGGACCTGGCGATGCGGGTCCCGGCGTTCAAGCAGACCACCGCGGGCGTCAACACCTACACCTTCATCCGCGGCGTCGGTTCGGGCGGCAACCCCTCGTTCGAACAGTCCGTGGCGAGCTTCGTCGATGGCGTGTACGCGGGTCGCGGGCAACAGTCCCGGTTTCCCTATTATGACCTCGAGCGCGTGGAGGTCCTGCGCGGCCCGCAGGTCGCGCTCTATGGCAACAGCGCTATCGCCGGCGCGATCAGCGTGATCACCCGCAAGCCTGGCGACACCTTCGAGGGGGACCTGTCGGTCAGCTACGAGACCCAGCACCAGGAGACGGTCGTCCAGGGGGGCGTGACGCTGCCGGTGAGCGACCGTTTCCGTATCCGCGCCGCCGGGTACTACGCGGACCTGAACAAGGGCTGGCTGAAGACCCTTCGGCCGACGGGCGTCACGCATGACCCGCGGCGCCGCGACCGCGCCGGCCGCATCTCCGCCGAACTCGAACCGACCGAGGACCTGTCGATCGAGCTGAAGTACGACTCGTACTCTCTACTCGGCCTTGGCGGCACGAACCAGGCGACGGCCAATATCGGCAACGGCGCCGTGACGGAATTCCGTTTCGACCGCGTGCGGTCCTTCGGCAGCGGTCCGCCGCAGAACGGGAAGACCCAAGACACTGCGCGGATGAACAACCAGACCCTGCAGGCGACCGTGAACTACGACGTCGGTCTCGGGACCATCACTTCGGTCACGGCCTACACCTGGTACGGCTTCTCACAGGACACCGAGGGCGACATGAGCCCTCTGCCGATCTTCGATTACGATCACCATGAGCACTACAACCAGTTCAGCCAGGAAGTCCGGCTCACCTCCAGCGGCGATCAACGGCTGAACTACATCCTCGGCGCCTACTTCCAGAAGGACAACCTCAACCCTTCGGCGCAGAACAAGCTCAACCTGGCGGCCCAGCCTGCGCCGTTCGGATCGCCCCTCCCGCCGATCGCACGCCTCAGCTACCTGGATCAGCAGACGAAGAACTACTCGGTGTTCTTCGACACCAACTACCAGCTGACCGACAGCCTGAAGGTGAACTTCGCGGCCCGCTATATGCGCGTTGAAAAGGATGCTGAGCAGGGCTCCTATTCGGTGCGCATCAACACGACCACGCCCGATCCCTCGATCGAGCAGTCGCCCGCGCCGGGGGTGCCCTCGATCTACTCTCGGGTGTACGGCGTGCCGCACATCTTCCGGGACCTCGAGCTGTCGGAGTCCCACTTCATGCCGGAATTGGGCCTCCAGTACAAAGTCGAGAACGGCATGTTCTACGCCAAGGTGGTGCGTGGCGCGAAGGCCGGCGGGTTCGACTGGGTCTATGCCGGGGCGGACCGGAATGCGCTGAAGTTCCTCCCGGAAAAGGCGACCTCCTACGAGGCCGGCTACCGCGGCACGCTGGTGGACGGGCGGCTGTTCTTCGGCGCCACCATCTACCGGACGGACATCGAGGACCTGCAGGTCAGCGTCTTTGACGGCCGCACCAGTTATGTCGTGGGCAATGCCGCCAAGCAGCGGGCGCAAGGCGTCGAGACCGACTTCACCTGGCGTCCCACGTCGGCGCTGCGGATCAACGGGGCGCTCGCCTACAGCGACGCCTACTGGGTCAGCTATCCGAACTCCGCGTGCTACGTGGAGCAGCGTCTCGCGACGCCGGCGGGCACGGTCTGCCGCCAGGACCTCACCGGCAAGCCCGCGCCGGTCAATTCGAAGTGGTCCGCTTCGCTCGGCGTCAGCCACAAGGCCGACCTGGGGCCCTACGTTCTGACCACCCAGGCCAACTACAGCTACCGCACGAAGTCCAACCTGGGTCTGTCGAACGACCCGATGCAGATCCAGAAGGCCTTCGGCCTGCTCGACGCCCGCGTGGCGCTCGCCACCGCCGACGAGCGCTGGACCGTCGCGGTGTTCGGCAAGAACCTGACGGACGAACTCTACAGCGACTATGGCACCGACGCGCCAAGCGTCACGGGCGTTCGCTTCCGTGACACCCAGCGCACTCGCCAGGTGGGGGTCGAGCTCTCCACCCGCTTCTAGTCGCCACAGAAGCCCGCCCCGATCCTCCCCGGGGCGGCATAGGACTGGCCCCGGGCTCGCGCCCGGGGCCATTTTTCTGAGTGCGCAGGCGGAGCGGCAGTCTTGCCCCGGCCGCGCTGCGGCCGGGGATCGGCAGCGGCCGGCTATTCGGCGGCGATGCTGTAGGCGGTCGTGAGGGCCGCCAGCAGGTCGGCGCGGGCCTGCTGCGTTTCAGCCACCCTGGCGGCCTTGATATGGCCGTAGCCATAGATCTCGGCGGGGAGTTCGGCGAGCTTGACCGCGACGGCCAGGCTCTCGGGCGTCAATTGCTCGATCGCGCGTTCGATATCCGTGCGGTAGGTGCTGATCAGCTCCCGCTCCATGCGACGTTCCTCGGTCAGGCCAAAGGGATCGAACGGCGTCCCGCGCAAGCCCTTCAAGCGGGCGAGAACCTTGAAGGCGGTCATCATCCACGGGCCGAAGGCGAGCTTCCGCGGCCGGCCGCTGTCCGGATCACGGGGCGCGATCACCGGCGGCGACAAGTGGAAGGTGAGCTTCAGGTCTCCGTCGAACTGCGCCTTCAGCTTCTCGGCGAACGTGCGATCGGCGTAGAGGCGGGCGACCTCGTATTCGTCCTTGTACGCCATGAGCTTGAAGAGGTTGCGGGCGACGGCGGTGGTCAGGGCCGCTCCGCCGCTCGACACCGCCGCCTCCGCCCGCTGCACGCGGCCGACGAACGCCCGGTAGGCTTCCGCATAGGCGCGGTTCTGATAGGCGGACAGGAATTCCACGCGCCGTTCGACGAGCTCGTCCAGGGAACCGGACAGCGCGAGGGAACCCGTCGCCTGGGCGGCCGGCGCAGGCGCCGCAAGCCTCGCCAGCGCGTCGGGGTCGACCGCGGCCCAGCGGCCGAGGGAGAACGCCAACTGGGTCTGCTCGACCGAGACGCCGTTCAGCCGGATCGCTTCCTCGATCGAGGCCCGAGCGACGGGCAGGAGACCCAATTGGCAGGCCGCGCCGAGGATCATCATGTTGGTGGCGATGGAATCGCCGAGGAGGCGTTCCGCCAACGCGGTGGCCGGCAGGAATGCGCTGCGCTCGGGGTTGAGCACCTCGCGGAGCTTCCGCGCCGTCTGGGCTTCGTTGAAGTTGACGGTCCGGGTGAAGGTGAAGGCGGCAGTCGGCGTCACATCGCTGTTGACCACGCCCGCGGTCAGGCCGGGCTGCAGCATCTGGGCGGCCTCGCCGCCGCCGGCGGTGATCATGTCGCATGCCAGCAGCAGGTCCGCCGAGGCGACGTCCACGCGCGCGGCGTACACCTCGTCCACGCTGGGCGCGATCTTGAGGTGGCTCATCACCGCGCCGTTCTTCTGCGACAGCCCGGTCATGTCGACGATGGAGCAGCCCTTGCCCTCGAGGTGGGCGGCCATGCCGAGCACGGCGCCCACCGTGATCACCCCCGTGCCGCCGATGCCGGTGATCAGGATGGAGCTGGAGCCCTCAACCTGTGAGGGCTCCGGGAGGTCCGGGATGTTCACCCCGCCCGAAACGGGCGTGCGTGCGCGGGGCTTGCCGCCCTCCACGGTGACGAAGGACGGGCAGAACCCCTGGATGCAGCTGAAGTCCTTGTTGCAGGACGACTGATCGATCTTCCGCTTGCGACCGAACTCGGTCTCCAGCGGCTGGACGCTGACGCAGTTCGATTTCACGCCGCAGTCGCCGCATCCCTCGCAGACCAGATCGTTGACGAACACCCGGCGCGGCGGATCGGGAAACTCGCCGCGCTTGCGCCGGCGCCGCTTCTCGGCGGCGCAGACTTGGTCGTAGATGATGACGGTGACGCCGGGCACCTCACGCAACTCCTTCTGGATCGCGTCGAGGCGCTCACGGCCATAGAGGGGGATCTCGCCGAGCTGAGCCTTGAGCGTGTCGTACCGGCTCGGGTCGTCGGCGATGATCAGGACGCGCGCCGCGCCCTCCGCCTGCAGCTCGGCGGCGATCTGCAGCGGCGTGAGCGTGCCCTCCACGGGCTGGCCGCCGGTCATCGCCACGGCGTCGTTGTAGAGCAGCTTGTATGTGATGTTCACGCCGGCGGCGATCGCGGCGCGCACCGCCAGGACGCCGGAGTGGAAGTAGGTCCCGTCGCCCAGGTTCTGGAAGACGTGCTGCGTCCGCGTGAACGGGGCGGCCCCGATCCAGTTCGCGCCTTCACCCCCCATCTGCACCGGCCAGGCGTGCTTGCGGTGCGGCATCAGGGCGGCCATCACGTGGCAGCCGATGCCGGACAGGCCGACGCTGCCCTCCGGCACGACCGTCGAGGTGTTGTGCGGACAGCCGGAACAGAAGAACGGCGCCCGCGCGTGCTCGGTCATCGGGGCGGTGATCACCTGCGCCCGGCGGGCCCGGACCGCCGTGATACGGGCGCGGAGCTCGTCGTCCACGAGGTCGTGCGCATCGAGGCGGTCGGCCATGGCGTTGAGCACAGAACCGGCGGAAAGCTCGCCGAAGCCGGGCAGGAGCGGGGCGCCCTCGGGCGTCGCCTTGCCCGAAACACGCGGCCGGCGGTCCGCCGAGAGGTGGTAGAGCGCCTCCTTCACCTGCGGCTCGATGAAGGCGCGCTTTTCCTCGATCACGAGGATCTCGCGGCGGCCCTCGGCAAAGCGGCGGATCGTCTCGCCGTCCGCCGGCCATGTGAGGCCGAGCTTCAGCACAGCCACGCCCAGCTTGCGCGCGCGCCGCTCGTCGACGCCCAGGGCCGCCAGCGCCTCGCGGACATCGAGATAGGCCTTGCCGGCCGTCACGATGCCGATACCGCCCGCAGGCGCCTCGAAGATCACCCTGTCGAAGTTGTTCGCGCGCGCGAACGCCTGGGCCGCAGGCAGCCGGAACTGGACCGTGCGGCGCTCCATGCTGAGCTGGGATTCCCCAACCAGGATGTTGAGGCCCTCCGGCGGCAGGGCGACGTCGTTGGGCCTGTGGAAGCCGCGCGGCACGGTGTCCAGGCGCGCGCTCATTGTCGCGTCCGCCGTGTCGTTCACGCACTTGAAGCCCGCCCAGAGGCCGGTGAAGCGCGAGAGCGCATAGCCAAATGCGCCGAACGCCAGGAACTCCTCGACGTTGGCGGGATAGAGCACGGGGATCAGCGCTGCCGCCAGCGCTTGCTCCGACTGATGGGCGGTTGTCGAGGACTTGGCGGCGTGGTCGTCGCCGGCGAACACCAGCACGCCGCCGTTGCGGTGAGCGCCGGCCAGGTTGCCATGCTTCAGGGCGTCTCCCGCCCGGTCCACGCCCGGACCCTTGCCATACCAGGCCGCGAAGACGCCGTCGTGCTTGGCCCCCTCGAAGATGTCGAGCTGCTGGGACCCGTAGACCGCGGTGGCGGCGAGTTCCTCGTTGACGCCGGGCTGGAACACCACGCCGTGGGCCGCGAGCTGCCTGCGGGCGCGCCAAAGGGCCATGTCGAGGCCCCCGAGCGGCGAGCCGCGATAGCCGGAGATGAAGCCCGCCGTGTTCAGGCCCGCTGCGGCGTCAGCCCGCTGCTGAGCCAGCAGCACGCGCGTGAGCGCCTGGGTGCCGGAGACGAAAACGCGACCCTCTTGGAGTTCGTACTTGTCTTCGAGGGTGAGGTTCTGCAGCATCGACAAGCCCTTGCACTAGCTCTGGCGCAACCATTCGGGACCGTATGTTCTTCGCCGGGCAAACGGCCGTCGGTCTGGGAAGGGCTGGCTCCAGGTCCTGGGAGAGAGATTTCTTGAGAGTTTCGGTTTCGGCGGAGGGGGCGACCAGCGCCTCTCAGCCTGCTCGTCAGCCTAGGTCGCGCTCGGCGGCCGGTCAATACGGTGGCGTATGAACGTTGGCCTCGAACCGCGCCGCCGGTTGGATCGTGACGACTGGGTGAAGGCGGCGCTGGAGGTCCTGGTGGACCAGAGCGTCGAATCCGTCGGGGTGGAGCCGCTCGCCCGCTCGCTGAGCGTCAGCAAGGGAAGCTTCTACTGGCACTTCAAGGACCGCGAGGATCTCCTGGCGGCCGTCATCGAATATTGGCGCGACAACTCCACCCGCAACGTCATCCGCTACGTCGAGGCGAAGGGCCAGGACCCGCTGCACAAGCTGCGCCTGCTCTCCAAGATCGCCATCGACATGTCCCCAGCAAACGCCCTTGCCCGCATGGAGGTGGCGATGCGCGCCTGGGCCCGCCGCGACGCGCGGGTGCGGGCCGTCCTCACGGAGTGCGATCGCGAACGCATGGACTATCTCGCCCAGCTCTTCCGCGACTGCGGCTTGTCGGAGCGGGAGGCGGCCGCGCGCGGCGCCCTGTTGTTCGGCTTCGCCGTGGGCGAGCGCAACATCTTCCGCGATGAGCCGAAGCGGGCGCAGCACAGTCGCCTGGAGAGCCTCCTGCAGTTCCTGATCGACGAGCCGGTCCAGGCGATATCCGCAACGCCAGCGCCGCCGTCCGATCCGACGGACCAGGCGCCGGCCGCGGCCAAGCGCAGCGCGCCGGCCAAGGCGGCCTCCCGGCCAGCGCGCCGCGAGAGCTAGTCCGCCCTCTTCAGGGATGCAGCGCCGGGCGTTAGGCCCAGTCCTGCTCCCCATCAATACGCGTGCGTATTGTCATGCCAGTGGGGCTCAGCTAGCGTCGTCAGCCGGCTCCAGTTCCGCCGGGACCCACGGCCGGGCGGTCGTAGGCGCCCCCGGACGGCCGGCGGAGGAACAGGCGCATGTCCCAGGACACCCGATCGAAGGCTCCGTCCACCCCCGAGGAGGCTGTCGCGCAGTACGCTGCCGCACCCTGGCGGGCGCACTACGGCGACGCGGCGCAGCGTGCGGACCGCCTTCGGCCCTTTCCGCTGTTCGAGATGCTGGCGTGGGCTGAGCGGCACTTCCCGGACCGGCCCTATGTGACGTTTCGCGGCCATACGGTCACCTATGCGGAAGCCCTCGAACTGGTGGAGCGGCTGGCCGCCGGCCTGACCTCCCTCGGCGTGGGCAAGGGGGACAGGGTGGGCTACTGCATGGCCAACCATTCCGCCTTCGCCCTGCTGCACTACGCGCTGTGGAGGATCGGCGCGGTGGCGGTGAGCATGAACCCCCTCTATCCGGCGGACCGGCTTGCGGCCCAGGCCGCGGACGCCGGCGTGACGGCGATCCTGGTCACGGACCAGCCCGACGAAGCGGATCGGTTCCTTCCCCTCGCCGAGGTGGAGCCGCAACGGCCGCGGCTTATCCTGGCGCGGCACGACTCAGGAGACATCCGGGAGCCGGCGCGCCTCCCGGAGGCGGCGCGCGCGGTGGGGGCGGTGCGGCTGTCCGACCTCCTGGCGGAGGCCGACGCGCCCCCGGCGCACGTGGATCCGGAAGACGTCGCGGCCCTCGCCTATACCGGTGGGACCACGGGCGCACCCAAGGGCGTCGTACTCACCCACGCCAATCTGTCGATGAACTGCCAGCAGATGAAGAGCTGGTATCCGCAGCTCACCGCAGGGATGGAGGCGACCTGCGTGGGGGCCCCGATGACCCACATCGCGGGCGTGAGCCCGATCCTCAACTTCATGACCCTGATCGGGGGCGAGATCATCATCCAGCCGCGGTTCGATCCCGATGGCCTGTTGCGGGATATCGACGAGGGTCGCGCCACCGTGCTGCTGTTGACCCCGACCATGCTCGTGGGCCTGCGCGACCTGATGGAGCGGCGCCCCACGGACTGGTCCCGGGTCAAGCTGATCCAGTGCGGGGCTGCCCCGCTCACGCCAGAACTGATGCGCGCCTTCCAGGCGGTCACCGGCCAGCCCATCGTCAATCTCTTCGGGATGACGGAGACCTCGCCGGCGGTCGTCTACGGTATGCCCGAGGTTCCCGGCGGCGAACTGGCGACCGGTTGCCCGCTGCCGCTGACGCGGGTGCAGGTCCGCGCCAAGGATGATCCGGGCCGCTGCATCCCGCTTGGCGAGGCGGGGGAGCTGTGCTTCGCCGGCCCGCAGGTCACGCGCGGCTACTGGCGGCGAGAGGAGGAGAACGCAACGTTCTTCGTCGACGGCTTCTTCCGGACCGGCGACGTCGGCTTCGTCACCGAGCAGGGCTTCGTCCACGTCATCGATCGGCTGAAGGACGTGATCATCGCCGGCGGCAACAACATCTATCCCGCCCAGGTGGAGAACGTGCTGGCGGAGCACGAGGCGATCGCCGAAGCCGCCGTCATTGGTTCGCCGCATCCCTACCGCGGGGAGACCGTGAAGGCGGTGGTGCGGCTGCGCCCGGGCGCCGAGCTCACCCTGGCGCAGCTGCAGAACGACCTGGCCGGCAAGCTGTCGCCGGTGGAGATGCCGAAACTCCTGGAAATTCGCGAGGAGCTCCCGCGCACCCCGAGCATGAAGGTCTCGCGCCAGGCGCTGCGCGAACGCGAGCGCGAGCTGATGGGGGTCTCGGGGCCCGGCGCCGCCGGCTAGGCCGGCGGCGGGCGCTGCGCGCGACTCCGGCTTGACAAGGCCGACCCGCAGCGACATTCAATCCATACGGTAGCGAATGTTTTTGGGTCGAAGTGGGGACGGGCGATGAGAAGCCGGCAGGGGTCGTTCATTACGGTCGGCAATGTGCGCACGCACTTCCACGAGGCCGGCTCCGGGCCGCCCGTGATCCTGCTCCACGGCTCGGGTCCCGGCGTCAGCGCCTGGGAGAACTGGAGCGGCGTGTTCGAGCGGCTCGCCGACAGCTACCGGGTGATCGCTCCCGACATGGCGGGCTTCGGACTGACGGAGATCCTGGACGGCCAGCCTCTCGACATGAAGCTGTGGTTCGCGCAGCTCACGGGCCTACTCGACGCCCTGGACACGGGTCCGGCGGTGCTGGTCGGCAACTCCTTCGGCGGCGGCTTGTCGTTGGCCACCACCTTCCGCGATCCTGCGCGGGTGCGTGGGCTTGTCCTTATGGGCACCCCGTTCGGCCGGTTCGAGCAGACCGCGGCCCTACACCAGGGAACGGAGTACACGCCGTCCCTGGAGAACATGCGCGGGGTGCTCGCCAAGTTCCCCCACGACCCCTCGATCATAACCGCCGACATGGTGCAGGCCCGCTACGAGATGAGCCTGCGCCATCCCGACAACGCCGCGTTGCGCGCGCTCATGCCCGAGAGACCGACCGACGGGCAGCCGGTCATCGTACGCGGCGCGCCCCTCGAGCGGCTTGCCGAAATCCGGCAGCCCACCCTGATCCTCCACGGGCGGGAAGACATCGTCATTCCCATGGAGGTGGCGGTGAACGCCGCCCGCCATATGCCCGACAGTGAGCTGCACCTGTTCGGCCGGTGCGGCCACTGGGTGCAGCTCGAGCGGCCCGACGCCTTCGTCTTGCTGACCCGCGACTTCCTGGCCCGCCGGATGCCCGAGGCGGCGGTCGCTTGAGCCCCCAGCCTTCAGATCGGAAGGCGGCGACATATCCCGGCGACGGCGGCGAGGTCGAGCGAGGCGCGGGCCCTCTCCGGGCTCCGCTTCGCATGAGCCCGCCGCGGTCTCGACACACCCTCTACCTGCACGGACATTCCCATGGCTGACATCCTGCAAGCGAAACCGGCGCCGCCGGCGGCGACCCTCGACTACCACCGCCTGGTCGATGTGGAGAACGGCTGGATCGATCGCCGGATCTTCTGGGACGAAGGCATCTACCAGCTCGAGCTCGAGCGGATCTTCGCCCGCTGCTGGGTGTTCGTGGGCCACGAGTCGCAGTTCGCCGCGCCGGGCGATTTCGTGACCACCTACATCGGACAGGACGCGGTGATCGCTGCGAAGGACCGTCAGGGCGCGATCAACGTCTTCCTGAATTCCTGCTCGCACCGGGGCAACCGTGTGTGCTTCGCGGAGGCCGGCAACACCCGGCGGTTCACCTGCAACTTCCACGGCTGGGCCTTCGGCCTCGACGGCGGCCTGCTGGGCGTCCACGAGGAGGAGCAATATTCGGCCTGCGCGACATTCGACAAATCGAAGCTCGGCCTGCACCGGGCCCGCGTCGGAATCTACAAGGGCCTGGTGTTCGCCACGTTCGACGCCGAGGCGCCGTCCCTCGACGAGTACCTGGGCGACTATCGCTACTACCTGGACGTCCTGCTCGACAACGACGCGTCGGGGACGGAGTTCATCGAAGGCAACGTCAAGTCGCGGCTCGGCTGCAACTGGAAATTCGCAGCGGAGAATTTCGTCGGCGACGCCTATCACGCCGGCTGGACCCATGCGTCCGCGGCCGCGGCGATCTTCAAAAAGGACGTGAAGGTCAATATCGAGCGGTCGTACCAGGCCAACGTCAACGGCCATGGGACCGAGTTCGGCCTCGACCTGATCGGCAACGCCATGGGCCTCGCCGAGCCTGAGGTCGTCGAGTACCTGAAGGAGAACGAAGCGCGGTTCGCCGAGCGCCTGGGCAAGTTGCGCTCGCGCATGGTCGGCGCGATGAGCTCGTCGAACGTGTTCCCGAACCTGGCCTATCTCACCGGGTTCAACACCTGGCGGACCTGGACCCCGAAGGGCCCGCACGAGATCGAACTGCACACCTGGGTGCTGGTGAACAAGGACATGCCGGAGCGGTTGAAGGAAGCGTACCGGCGGGGGGTCTCGCGCACGTTCTCGCCGACGGGGATGTTCGAGTCCGACGATGGCGAGAACTGGGAGCATTGCACGCGCTCGAACGCCGGCGTCGTCACCCGCCGCCAGAAGCTGCACTACGGCCTGGGGATGGACTCGCGGATGGAGCACGAGGAGTTCCCGGGCGCCGTCCACAGAGTGCAACTGAACGACGCCAACCAACGCGCCTTCTATCGACGCTGGGCCGACCTGATGTCGGCGGCGAGTTGGGCCGACGTCTCCGATCGGTCGGGAGCCACGCGATGAGCGTCAACGCTGTTGAACAGGCGGTCGCCGCCCCGCGCCGTGCGTCCCTGCAACTCGTCCATGACGTCCAGCAACTCCTCTACCGGGAAGCGCGGCTGCTGGACGAGCAGCGCTACGACGACTGGTTTGAGTTGATGGAAGACGACTTCCGTCTCTGGATCCCTGTTCCACAGTCCCGCTATCGGCGCGACGGGCAGGGGATCTACGAACCCCGACGGATGGCGCACTTCGACGACAGCCTGTCCGAGTTGAAGTTGCGGGCCTCCCGATGGAAGGAAACCACGGCCTGGAGCGAGGATCCGCCGACCCGGCACGTGCACTATGTGACCAACATCGAGGTCGAGCCCGCCGAGGCCGCCGCGGAATGGCTCGTCCACTCAGTGGTCATCAGCCTGCGCAACCGCAACGAGGACGAGGAGAACTGGCTCGGCGGCCGCCGTGAGGACGTGATCCGGGAGACCGCAGCCGGCCTCAAGCTGGCGGGGCGCAAGGTGTTCGTCACCCAGTCCGTGCTGATGGCGAAAAACTTCAATACATTCCTCTGATGGCTTTGCCACAGGAGATGCGGGCCTGGGTCCTTTCCGGCTTCGGTGACCGCAGCAACCTGAACTATTCGGCGTGGCCCGTGCCGGCGATCCGCCCGGGCGAAGTCCTCGTCGAGGTTCGCGCCGCGGCAATGAACTTCGCCGACGGCCTGATGATCGCCGGCCGCTATCAGCTGCGGCCCGCTCCGCCCTTCGTCCTGGGGGCGGAGCTCGCGGGCGTCGTGGTCGCCACCACGCCGGGGTCCGCCTTCCGGGAGGACGACCGCGTCGCAGCCCAGGTCTTGACCGGCGCCTACGGCCAGTACTGCGCCGTGGAGGAGGGGCGCCTGATCCGGCTGCCGGAGGGCCTCAGCTTCACGCAAGGCGCCGCCCTGCCGGTCTCCTACACCACCGCCCACGTCGCCCTCTTCCACGATGGCGGCCTGACCCCCGGGCAGACGGTCCTGGTCCATGCTGGCGCCGGCGGCGTCGGCGTGGCGGCCATCCAGCTCGCCAGGGCCGGCGGCGCGCGGGTGATCGCGACGGCGAGCTCCGACGAGAAGCTTGCGATCGCCGAGGCCAATGGCGCCGAGGTGCTCGTCAACTATCGCCACCCGGGCTGGATGGATGAGGTGCGGCGCGCGTGTCCGGAAGGGGTCAACCTGATCATCGACCCGGTCGGCGGCCAGACCACGCTGGACAGCCTTCGCCTGCTGGCCTGGCGCGGGCGGATCCTGCTGATCGGCTTTGCGTCGGGGGCGCCGGCGCAGCTTCCCGCAAACCGCCTGCTGGTCAACGCCGCCGCCGCCATGGGGGTCTACTGGAACTACGAGAAGGACCGGTCCCTGGTGACCGCCATCCAGGCGGAACTCGCCCAGCGGGCCGCCGCCGGAGAGCTCCGCCCGCGCATCGGCGCCTGCCACCCCTTGAGCGACCTGCTTGCGGCGCTCGACGCCCTGGAGAGCGGCCGCACCACCGGCAAGGTGGTCCTCGAGGTCTAGTCCGACGCGCCGGCTCAAAGCGGGGCGCGGCGCGACGGCGGGCAACTCTCCTCATGAGACAAAATCGGCGTTGTGAACCTATAAAATGTCTCATAAAGTTAGGTGATGGCGTGCAGCACAGATCCTGACGGCGGGGACGAGGCGGGGGCGGGAGACGAAGCGCTCGGGGAGCTTCGCTTCGCGGTGCTGGCGGCGACCCAATCGGGCAACGCCCTGCTGGTCGCCGACATGGTGGCGGAGCGGCTGATCCGGCGAGGCGCCAAGGCGGCCTACGTCCTGGACGAAGGGCGATATCCGGGCGGCGACCTGGCGGACTGCGACGTGCTGGTGGCCTGCGTGGCGAGCCACGGGGAGGGCGACGTCCCGGACGGATTCCGCGAGGTCTATCAGGCCCTGATCGCGGGGCGGCCGGACCTGTCGCACCTGCGCTACGGCCTCGTCGGTCTGGGGGACCGGACCTACGCGACGTTCTGCGGCGGCGCATGGAAGGTCGACGCGCTGCTCCAGATGCTCGGGGCCCGTCGCATCGGCGAGCCCTGCACGATCGACGCGTCCCTCCAGCCCTTCCCCGACGAGGAGGCGCTCGCCTGGCTGGAGGCGTGGCTGCCGGAACTCTGGCGCGCGCCACCTCAGGAAATGCGCGCGAGCGCCGGACTAACGGGCAGGAGATGAGGGTGGACACGAGCACGACGGCCGTCGCCGCGGACGGCGACGCGGGGTCGGCCGCCAACGTGGCGCAGGTGTTCCAGGCCCTGGCGCTGGCGGGCGGCGACGGCCTGGTGTTCCGGCGCCGGCGCGCCGGCGGCTGGCAGGACCTGAGCTGGTCGGCGTTCGCCGCCGAGGTTGGCGAGATCGGCGCGGCGAACCTCGCCTTCGGCCTCGGCGCGGGCGATGTCGTCTGCGTCCTGGCCCGCACCCGCCCTGAATGGCTCGCGGCGGATCTGGGGGCGGTCACCTGCGGCATGGTCTGCGCGGGGATCTACCCCACCGAGCCCGCAGACAAGGTGGCGTACGTGCTCAACGACTGCGGCGCGCGGGTGGTGTTCGTCGATGACGCGGAGCAGGTGGAGAAGCTCAAGGCCGCCCGCGGCAAGTGCCCGAAGGTCGAGGCGGTGGTGGTCATCGAGTCCACGGCCATGCCGCCGGGCGATCCTTGGTTCATCAGCCTTGCGGAATGGCGGCGCGCCGGACGCGAACTGATCAAGACCCGCCCCGCCGTGCTCGCGACGGCCGCGGCGTCCGCCGGGCCGACCACGCCGGCCATACTAATCTACACCTCAGGCACGACCGGCCCGCCCAAGGGCGCAATCATCACCCACGGAAACATCGCCTATCAGCTGGCGCATGCGCCGGCCGTGATCGGGCTGCAGGCCGGTTG
This sequence comes from Phenylobacterium sp., assembly GCF_004297125.1. Taxonomy (GTDB): domain Bacteria; phylum Pseudomonadota; class Alphaproteobacteria; order Caulobacterales; family Caulobacteraceae; genus Phenylobacterium. The sequence continues at coordinate 28,400 of NZ_SCVD01000005.1, forward strand.
GCGGCGGCCCTCCTTCCTTCCGCTGTGCCACGTCGCGGAGCGGCTGTTCACCTACATGGCGATGGCGGGCGGGATGATCTCGTGCTTCGTCGACGGACCGACCGAGCTCCTCGCCGCCATGCCGGAGTTGCGCCCCCACTTCATGCTGGCGGTACCCCGGGTCTACGAGAAGCTCCATGCCCAGGCGACGGCCTGGCTGGCCGCCCAGCCGGAGGACGTGCAAGCCGAGATCCGCCAAGCGGAACGGCGAGCCCTCGAGGCTGTGCAACTGGACGCGGCCGGCCAGTTGTCAGAGGCGGCCGCGGCGGCATGGCGGCAGGACCAGGATGGGCCGCTCAGAACACTCCGTGCGGCGATCGGGCTCGATCGCGTGGCCATGCTGATGTCGGGCGGGGCGCGCTTTCCGGTGGCGCTGGGGCAGTGGCTGCACGCGATCGGGGCCCGCGTCGACGACATCTACGGCATGACCGAGTGCGGTACGATTGCGTTGAACCAGGACCACCGGACGACGCCGGGGCTGGTCGGCCGGCCGTTCTCGCACGGTGAGGTCACCCTGGGGGCCGAGGGCGAAATCCTCGTCCGGGGACCGCACGTGTTCGCGGGCTATCTCAACCTGCCGGACAAGACCGCTGACGCGTTCCAGGGCGACTGGTTCCGCACCGGTGACGTCGGCCGGTTCGACGAGGCCGGGCGGCTGGTGCTGCTGGACCGCATCAAGGACATCATCATCTCGTCGAGCGGCAAGAACATCACGCCGTCGGAGGTCGAGGGGGCCTTGAAGGCCGCCTCGCCCCTCATCGCCGATGCTGTCGCGGTCGGCGACGGCCGCAACTACGTCACCGCCCTGATCATGATCGATGCGGCGCTCGCACAGCAGACCCTGGCTGCGCGCGGGGAGCAGTACGAGAGCTTCGCGCAGCTGGCCGCGGCGGAGAGCACCCGGACCCTCGTCGCCGAGGCCGTCGAGGAGGCGAACCGCCACCTTTCTCGCGCCGAGGGCGTGAAGGCTTTCCGGATCATCCCTCGGCAGCTCAGTCCCACCGACGAGGCGATGACTCCGACACTGAAGCTCAAGCGGCGCGTGCTGATCGACACCTACTCGGATCTGGTGGAGGACATGTACCCCGCCTTTCGAAAGGCGTAGGCGCCATGGCGCTCAACCTTGAGCGGCTGACGCCGTTCGAAATCCATGCCCCGGAGGCGGCTCTCGTCGATCTGCGCGCGCGGCTTGCGAGTTATCGGCCGCCTCGGGAGCCCGCGGACGCAGGATGGCGCTTCGGGGTCGACGGCAGCTATCTGGAGGCGCTGATCGCCTATTGGCGGGACGGCTTCGACTGGCGGGCCGCCGAGCGTCGGCTGAACGCCCTGCCGCACTACTGGGCGACGCTGGACGGGGGGGATGGCCCGCTCAAGGCGCACCTGATCGTGCAGCCGGCCGCGCGCCGGGACGCGCCGGTGGTGTTGCTCACGCCGGGGTGGCCCTCAAGCCTCCTCGAATTCCACGAGGTGATCCAACGATTGACAGCGCCGGAGCGCTACGGCGGCGACCCGGCCCAGGCCGTGACCGTCGTAGGCGCCGAGCTGCCGGGGTTCGGGCTGTCCCAATCGCCGTCGCGGCCGATGTCGCCGCGCGCGGCCGCCGGCCTTTGGCGCCAGCTCATGGTCGAGGTGCTGGCGGCGCCGAGGTTTATCGCCCATGGCGGCGACTGGGGCGCAGTGGTCAGCTCCTGGCTGGCGCTGGACCACCCGGACCTGCTCTCCGGGCTGCACCTCAGCATGCTGGGGCTGCGGCCTGGTCTCACACGCGGCGATCCGCTCAGCGAGGCGGAAACAGCCTGGCTGGGCGAAACCAAGCGCCGCCTGGAGCTGGACGGCGGCTATCGCGAGCAGCAGGCGACGCGGCCTACAACCCTCGCCGTCGGGCTTTCGGACTCGCCGGCGGCGCTTTGCGCCTGGCTGGTGGACAAATACCGCAGCTGGTCCGGCGCGGGCCCCGACGACCCCCCGCCCTTCGACCGCGACGCGATCCTCACCTCGGCTACGCTCTACTGGGCGCTCGGCGACCTGCCAGCGGCCAACTGGATCTACTGGGCCGACCGGCATGAGGGTGGCATCGGCCTGGCTCCGGGCGAGCGCATTGCCACGCCCACCGGCTTCGCACTGTTCGACCGGGGCTTCTTTCCCGTTCCGCCTCGGGCCTGGGCCGAGCGGGCCTATGCCGTGCGCGGTTGGGATGTGCACCCCTATGGCGGGCACTTTCCGGCGTGGCTCACACCTGAGCCCCTGTCGGACAGCCTGCTCCGGTTCGTGAACGACGTGGCGTGAACCGGCTCACCGCGGCGATCGTCGGCGCCGGACCCGCCGGGCTCTTCACCCTCGACGCGCTGCTGCGACAGGCGCCGGGCGTCCGGGTCGATCTCTACGAACGGCTGCCCACGCCCTTCGGCCTCATCCGCAGCGGCGTGGCGCCCGACCACCAGGGCGTCAAGGCGGTGGTGCGCCAGTTCGACCGCGCCTTCGCCCGCGAAGAGGTGAGGCTCATCGCGGATTGCGAGGTCGGCGCAGCGCTGCCGCTCGAGCTTCTGTGCGAGGCCTACGACCTCGTCTTTATGGCCACCGGCGCTCCGCTCAGCCGCAGACTGGGCGTCCCCGGGGAAGACCTCGACGGTGTCTATCCGGCCGCCGCATTCATGGCCTGGCTCAACGGCCACCCCGACCACGTCGATCTCAACCCGCAGGTGGGAGAACAGGTTGTCATCGTCGGCGGCGGAAACGTCGCCCTCGATGTGGCGCGCGTGCTGGCCAAGACCGAGGCGGAGATGGCGAACTCCGATCTTTGCGCCCATGCGCGAAGGATCACGGGAGCGGCCCGCGTCATCACGCTGGCGGTGCGCGCGATGCCCGACCAGGCGCGGTTCATCCCTGCGGAAATCGCCGCCCTGTGTCGCCTCGAGGCGGCGCAGGTTGGGTTCGAGCTGCCGGCGGGCGCCGATCGGTCCGCGCCGGTCGCCGCCGCGCTCTCCGCGGCGCCACAGCGGCCATCCCCCGCCCGGGTAAGGATAGATTTCCGCTTCGGCCTGGAAGCCATCGAGGTCGAGGGCCGGGACCGCATCGAGAGGGTCCGGTTCCGCGGATCGGATGGCCTCCACGACTGCGTGCCCGCCGACACCCTGATCGTTGCGGTCGGACAGGAGGCCGGCGCGCCTGCCGTGAAGGCGCGGACCTATCCGGTAGGCTGGGCCGCGGGCGGTCGGGGCGACATCCCCGCCGCCCGGGCGGAAGCGGCCGCCGCCGTGCGCAGGGCCTTGGCCGAGACCGCGCCGCAGCCCCGAGAGGCGGCGTACGCACAGCTTGAGGGACGGCTGGAGGAGACGGGCCGCGGATTTTTGGACTGGGCCGCGTGGCGTCGAATCGACGCCGCGGAAAGGGCCGCCGCGCTGGGGTCGCGGCCGCGCGAGAAGCTCGTGTCCCGGGGCGCGCTCCGCGAGGCGGCCAGATTGTATGAAACAGAATGACATGATATCATCCGAATATTGTAGTACGTGATTGACGCCGGAGCGCCGCGATGAAGACCTATGAAAAGGGTGACGAGCTGCCCGCCGACTACCGCAAGGCGCTCCTGCACCTGCTCACGTTCCAGGCGGACTCGGAGTACGCCGGCGCCCAGCGGGTCGGCGAAAACCTGCAGTTCGCGCCCCGCCCGGAAGAGGCGTACCGGCTCGCAAAGAAGACGATGGAGGAGTACGGCCACGCCTTCTATCTGTGGACCCTGGTCGAGGACCTCGGCGTCGACGTGAAGTCGCGGATGGAGGAACTGCGGGACAATCCGGAGAACCCCGATCCCGCCAAGGTGAACATCATCAACGGCTTCCGCCGCTCGTACTGGCAGGACCAGTTCCAATGCTGGGAGGACGTGGCGATGATGTCGTGCGTGGCCACGCCGGCCGCGGTGATCTTCCTCGGCCAGTACACGAAATGCTCCTATCTGCCGTGGGCCCGGGTCTCGGAGAGGATCGCCCGCGAAGAGGTCGGCCACATGGGCTTTGGCGTCTGGGCGGTGAAGCGGATCATCGAGTTCGGCGGCGAGGAGGCGCGTGCGCGGCTCCAGCGCCGGGTGCCGAAGTTCATCGCCATGGGCATGGGGATGTACGGTCGCCCCTCCGAACCCGGCACGGTGCAGTCGAAGTACTTCGACAAATACTATGACATGGGCCTGAAGATCATGAGGCCCGAGGACTGCCAGGCGCAGTACCTGGAGCTCGTCCAGCAGCGGCTGCAGGACGTGGGGCTGGAGTACGTGGCGGCCGTGACGCCCGACTACGACCAGCGCATCGGCTACGCCATGGACGATGCGGAACTTGAGCTGCGGGTGGCCGGCGCGGCCTAGGGCGAGGGCGGCGGGCTCAAGCGGCCTGCCACACCCGCGGCGTGAGGCCCCCGAACCGCTCGTACAGATCCGGCGAGGGCCGGCGCAGCGGCCCATCCGCCGTGCGCACGACACTGGCGAGGTAGGCCTCCGACGGCTCCAGGACCGCTTCGTAGATGTTCCGGCAAAGCCCGAAGGCCATCTCGCCTGCCCAGACCGCCGGCAGGTGGTCGCGCGGCAGGCGCGGGTCCCGCAGCGCGATCCGGCGATATTCCATCATCAGCAGGGCGCGTGTCGTGTAGGCCGCTTCCGGAGGGAGAGATCCGCTTCCCTCGATATGCGACCAGACTGGCCGGAACCTGGCGAGGAACTCCTGGTAGCTTTTCTCCAGCGCCTGCACGTTCCAGGCGTCCGCAACGATCGAGCGCATCAGCGCGGGTCCGTCCGGCGAGGTCGCCGTCGCGTCCAGGATCTGGATCCGGTCCAAAAACCCCGCCGTCTTCAGCAGCGCCTGGAGCGGCGCCAGGTCTTCCGCGGCGCTGATGAACACGTGCGGAGCCACTTGGCCGACGCCGCTCCAGAGCAGGTTCCGCCGCAGCGTGGCGTATTCCTTCGCGTCCAGCCCGGCGGCGCCGGTCAGCAGAAGTCGCCAGACCGCCGAATGATTTCCCGACGGCGGCGCATAGACGCGGGGATAGTAGGCGATCACGCTGCGCACATGCTCTTCGGTCATCGAATAGAAGCTGAGCTTGCCGACCCGGGTGGGGTGCAGCCAGCCGTCCTTCACGAGGCGCAGCGCCGTGGTGCGGGACAGATACTCGGCGATCCCGAATGGCTCGGCCATCTTCACGAGGCTGCCGAGCCATACCGTGCCGCCATGCGGGACCAGCATGTCGCCATAGATGGTGGCGATCAGGTTCTTGGGATTGATCCGAAGCGTTGCGAGCAACTGCTCGATGGGCTTCCTGCTGGCGCCGCGGGCCATCGGAACTCCGTACAAAGTCAAGAAGACGCGCGCGGCGGTCCCGTCGCGTGGTCAGGGTAACGATAAGCGGGAAACCTAGCCGAACCGCAAGATATCCAGGGCGGCCTGCACACGCACGCGCAAAGCGCCGAAATCTTCCACAGCGTCCTCGTAGGCGTCCCTGTCGGAAGCGTAGGCCTCCACGAGGGCCGGCTGCGGGCCTTCCTCCAGGATGCGCAGATGGGCTGCGTCGCAGGCGTCCATGAGGCGGTCGAGACGGGCGCGCTGTTCGATATAGGCGAGCGCAGACTCGCGCACGTCGGGGTGAAGCTGATCCAGCGGGAGCGGCCCTTCCTCGCGGCTTGCGAAATCGGCGCGGAGCAGGTCCCAGGCCGCTTGCGGGTCCGCAATGGGAGCGGGCTTGTCGCTGGCCTGGTAGCCGAATCTCCGCAGGACCCCGCGGCGTCCCTCCTCGTTGGCGACGGGTCCGGGTCTCATGCGTTGTTCTCCACTCTCATCGATTGCGGAACACCGGCGCGCGACGCTCGGCAAACGCGGTCATCGCCTCGGTCTGGTCTTCCAGCGCGAACGTGGCGTGCAACATGCGCCGCTCGAAGCGCAGCCCTTCGGCCAGCGGCGTCTCGAAGGCGCGGTTCACGCTTTCCTTGATCATCATGACCACCGGCCGGGAGTAGCCGGCGATATCCTCCGCCAACTGGACGGCGGCGGTGATCGCTTGGCCCGTGGGTACGAGCCGCGCAACGATGCCGATGCGCTCGGCCTCATGGGCGTCGATCAGCCGCCCGCTGAGGCAAAGCTCCATCGCCTTGCTCTTCCCCACCAGGCGGGCGAGGCGCTGGGTGCCGCCCCCGCCTGGGATCGTACCCACCCTAACCTCCGGCTGGCCGAATTTCGCCGTCTCGTCGGCCACCACCAGGTCGCACATCAGCGCCACCTCGCAGCCGCCGCCGACCGCGTGGCCGGCGACCGCCGCCAAGATCGGTTTGCGGCACTTGGGGATCACCTCCCAGTCGCGGGTCACGAAGTCCTCAAGATAGGCCTCCGCGAAGGTCTTCGAGGTCATCTCCTTGATGTCCGCGCCCGCGGAGAACACGCGCTCGCCGCCGGTCAGGACCACCGCGCCGATCGCCTGATCGTCCTCCAGCGCGAGCAGCGCATCGCCCAGCGCCTTCATCAGGGCGCTGCTCAGGGCGTTGCGGGCCTCTGGACGGTTCAGGGTGATGATGGCGACGCCGCCGCGCCGCTCGACCAGGATGGGTTCGGAACTCATGCGATCCCTCGAAACTGCGGCGCGCGCCGGGCCTGAAACGCGGCGACGCCCTCCGCATAGTCCGGGGTGCCGGCGAGCTCGCCCTGGATCCGCGCTTCTTCGGCGAGCACGCCCGCAAGGCCGAGCGTCTCGCTGGCGCGGATCAGGGCCTTCTGCGCCCGGAACGCGGTCTGCGGTCCGTCGGCGATCCGGTGAGCCAGGCTCTCCGCCGCGGCGAGGAGCAGGCGGTCGGGCGCGAGCCGGTCCACGAGCCCGAGCCGCAGCGCCTCGGTGCCCTCGATGACGTCGCCGGTGTAGATCATCTCGAACGCCCGGCCCGGTGTCAGGCGGCGAGGCAGGAAGTAATGCCCGCCGCTGTCGAGCGCCGCGCCGAGACGGGCGAAGGGCGACGCGAACCGGGCGCTCTCGGCGGCATGGACCATGTCGCAGGCCAGGGCGATCCCGAGGCCGATACCCATCGCTGCGCCGTTGACCGCCGCGAGAGTGGGCTGGGGCAGCTCGTGGAGTTTCCGGAGCATCGGATTGACCACGTCCGCGAGGATTGCGGCGGCGTCCTCGCCCGGGACGGCCGCGGAGATGTCCCGGCCGGCGCAGAAGGCGCGACCCGAGCCGGTGATCAGGACGCAGCGGACCGCGTCGTCCTGCGCAACCTCCTCGAACAGCCTCCCAAGGGCGCGGCAGTCGTCGTCGGCCAGGGCGTTCATCTTGTCGGGGCGGTTCAACCGCACCCGCAGCACGCCACGGTCCAGCGCCCGCTCGTAGGCCGGCTGCGCGACGTCAGGCTGAGGCATGGGAGGGCCGGCTGAACATTGCGCGGATCGCGTGGCGCGAGAGTTTCGCGTTCTCGGTCTTGGGAAGGACATCGAGGATCTCGAGCCGCTTGGGCATCTCGATCGGCGACAGCTTTCCGCGCAGGAAATCCTGGAGTTCCGGGAGCGAGAGGGTCGCGCCAGCCCGGAGCGTCACCACCGCCAGCACGGTCTCGCCGCGATAGTCGTCTGGAACGCCGAGCGCTACGGTCTCGGCCACGGCGGAGTGCTCCAGCACCGCTTCCTCGATGTTGCGCGGGTACACATTGTAACCGCTGCAGATGATCAGGTCCTTCAGACGGTCGACCACGTAGAGCACGCCGTCCTCGCTAAGATACCCCACGTCTCCGCTTCGGAAGAGGCCGTCCGGCGTCAGCTCCTGATCCGTCAACGGGCGGTTCCAATAGCTGGCGATGACGTTCGGGCCGCCGAAACAGACTTCACCGGCCTCGCCGCGGGGCAGGCTGCGGCCAGGGTCCTCGGGGGAGCGGATCTCGATCGTCATGTCCGGCATCGGCACGCCGGTGGCGTTCTCGTGGCCGGCCAAGGCGATGTTGGGCATGGCCACGCCGCTGCCCGAGGTTTCGGTCATGGCGTAGCCCTGCTGGGGCCACAGGCCGGTCAGGCCATGGAAGCGCCGCGCGAGCTCGGCCGGCACCGGGGCCCCGCCGACCAGCACATGGATGACCCCGCTCCAGTCCAGCTCGCCCGCATCAGGCTCGGCCACGATGGCGCTCAGCATGGTCGGGATCGCCGTCAGGATCGTCATGCGGTCGCGTCGGACCAGATCGAGCAGTTCGCGCGGCGAGAACCGCTCGGTGAGGATCGCTTCGCCGCCGACGATGGCGGGCTCGACGACGTAGTTGATAAGGCCGGTGATGTGAGAGAACGGAGCGGCCGCGTACCAGGCTTCGCGCCCTTCGCGGATCTTGTGCAGCCAGTTGCGGATCTGATGGGCCGCGTACCAGATGTTCCGGTGGTCCAGCATGGCGCCCTTGGGCGCGCCCGTGGTGCCTCCGGTATACTGGATCATCGCAAGGCTCGCGGGATCGATCTCGAGTCGGTCCCCGCCCGGAGAGGTCGCGAGGAGTTCGCTGAGCGCCACTTCGCCGGGCTCCGTCGCCGCGGCCGCGCCGCCGGCCAGGTCGGAGCCGTCGGCGCGGGTGACGATCAGCCGAAAGTTCAGCTCCGCGGCAAGCTCGCGCAGCTTTCCGATGACGGCGGGATGGTCCGAAACGATCACCCACTTCGCGCCCGAGTCGCTCGCGATGCTGCCGAGCTGGCGCGGAGAGTAGAGGGGGTTCATGCCGACGCCGGCGGCGCCTATTCCCCAGAGCGCGAAACAGGCGAGGGGATACTGTGGCAGGTTGGCCATGCAAATGCCGACCCGGTCGCCGGCGATCACCTCAAGGGCCTGCAGGCCAGCGCCGAGCCGGACTGCCAGGTTCTGGGTTTCGCAGAACGTCCAGGTCCGATCCTGGAAGGTGAGGTGGGGCCGCTCGGGGAAACGGTCCGCGGCGCGCGCCAGCAATCGCGCCAGGGGCTCCGGCGCGGGCGTACGCCGCGTGAACTCGACGAGTTGGGGAGGCTGGGCCAGCTTGGTCGGTGCGTGCTGCATGATGTGCGCGTGTGCCTTAGTCTTGGGTTCAGTATGCGTCAAATTTTAACGTCGCGACAGAAAAAATGTAGTTCATAGATACGGTGCTGTATGGATCGGCAGGACCCTCGTTCGGCGGTTCCCTCCATGACGCGGAACCTCTACAGGTCCCGTCATCTGGAGACAGTAGCGTATGGTGATGGCAAGCGCTAAAGCAGCCGCGCCGCCTTTGGAGCCGGATCTCACCATGCCCCTCGACACCGCCGCCGAGCAGAAGACCTACCGCTGGGACGACCCCCTCGACCTCGCCTCGCGCCTCTCCGAGGACGAGCGGATGGTCTGGGAGGCGGCCCGCGCCTACGCCCGTGAGAAGCTGCTGCCCCGCGTGGTCTCGGCCTATGCCGACGAACGCTTCGATCGCGAGATCATGACCGAGATGGGCGAACTGGGGTTCCTCGGCCCGACGCTCCCCGAAGCCTATGGCTGCGCTGGCGTGAACCATGTGGCCTACGGCCTCATCGCCCGCGAGATCGAGGCGATCGACAGCGGTTACCGCTCGGCGATGAGCGTTCAGTCGTCCCTGGTCATGTACCCGATCTACGCCTTCGGCTCCGAGGAGCAGCGGCAGAAGTTCCTGCCTGGCATGGCCCGCGGCGAGATCATTGGTTGTTTCGGCCTGACCGAGCCGGACGGCGGGTCGGACCCGGCGTCGATGCAGACGGTGGCGAAGAAAGTCGACGGCGGCTTCGTCCTGAATGGGGCGAAGATGTGGATCACCAACTCTCCGATCAGCGACGTGGCGCTCGTCTGGGCGAAGCTGGACGGGGCGATCCGCGGCTTCCTGGTCGAGCGCGGGTCGAAGGGGTTCGAGACGCCGAAGATCCAGAACAAGCTGTCGCTCCGGGCCAGCGTCACCGGCGAGATCGCGCTGTCGGATGTGTTCGTGCCGGAAGACATGATGCTGCCGAACGTCTCGGGCCTGCGCGGGCCGTTCTCCTGCCTGAACAAGGCGCGCTACGGCATCGCCTGGGGAGCGATGGGCGCGGCGGAGTTCTGCTTCCATGCGGCGCGCGACTACGTCTCGTCGCGGTCGCTGTTCGGCCGGCCGCTGTCGGCGCGGCAGCTGGTGCAGAAGAAGCTGGCCGACATGTCGACCGAGATCGCGCTGGGCTTCGAGGGCGCGCTGGCGCTCGGCCGACTGATCGACGAGGGCGCGTGGATCCCCGAAGCGATCTCGATGCTGAAGCGCAACAACTGCGGCAAGGCGCTGGATATCGCCCGCGTCGCCCGCGACATGCACGGCGGCAACGGCATCTCCGGCGAATACCACGTGATGCGGCATGCCTCGAACCTGGAGACCGTGAACACCTACGAAGGCGCCCACGACGTCCACGCCCTGATCCTCGGCCGGGCGATTACCGGCGAGAACGGGTTCTAGACGCCGAGACGATCCAAGACCTGGCGGGACGGCAGGCCCGGATGCACTGCCTTCGGGGAATCCAGATTAGGCGCGGACCGCTGCTGACTCGTTGGCGAAGTTCGGAAGGTCTTCCTCGACGACGGCCGCATCGAGATCGACAACAACATCGTCGAGCGCTCCATCCGGCCCCTGGCCCTCAGCCGCAAGAACAGCCTCTTCGCCGGCTCAGACGGCGGCGCCGAGCACTGGGCGGTCCTCGCCTCGCTGATCGAGACCGCAAAGCTCAACGATGTCGATCCGCACGCCTACATCGCCAGCGTCATCACCCGCATCGTCGCCGGACATCCGCAGAGCGATATCGATCAGTTGCTGCCCTGGAGCCATCAGGCCAAGCCCGCCGCCGCCGCCTGAGAAGGCTGCCTGACCGCGGCGCGATCCAACGTCTGCTCTCGGGCATGGAGTCGAAGACGGTTCGCGACCCGTTGCGGACATTCCGCGGTTCCCGATAGTTCGCTCATGGCCGTCGTCGAACCCGGATTGCGCTTGTCTGCGCAACGCGCGCTGTTGGGCGCCGTGCATCCTGGGGTTCGCTTGGTGAAGGTGCGTCGCGACGGCAACTGCATCGTCCTAACCACTATCTGTGATGGCCCTTTTGAGGACGACCTTCTGGACGCGCTATCCACGGCTGCTGCGGAAATCGCCGCAGACTATCCCGACTGCGATGTGGACGAGCGGATCTCAATCAGCACCGATCCACTCCCCAAAGAGGATATCTTAGCCGAGGGCTGGATCTTTCAGCGCGCAGAGCCGAGCGTCCGCCAACCATCGATTGTGTTGAAGAAGGCCGTTTCCGGGCCGCTGATGGCGTAGTCGGATGTGGCGAAAGCTGTGGCTCCGCCGCTCAGGCGGGCGCCAGGGGCGTAGGCACCGGGATCAGTTTGGCGAGTTTGCGCAGGTTCTGCGCGGTGGCGGCGAGGAGAAACTCGTCTCGGGCGCCGCAGGGACCGCGTAGACGCAGGCGGTCGAGCTTCAGGATGCGCTTCAGGTGGGCGAAGAGCATTTCGACCTTCTTTCGCTGGCGCATGGAGGTCCAGTAGGCGTCGGTCTTGGCGATCTCGCGGGCTACTTCGCGGGCGGCCTCGTGGATGGAGCGGGTCACCTTGCGGGCCGGAGCCTTGGGGCAGCACTGGCTCTTGAGGGCGCAGGCGTCGCAGTCGGACTTGCTGGCGCGGTAGCGGTGGGTGTCGTCGGCCGGCGGCCCGGTCCGCGGAGACGAGAAGGCGCGGCGATAGCGCTTCAGCTCGTGGCCGCCGGGGCAGCGATAGAGGTCGGTGGCCGGGTCGTAGGTGAAGTCCTCGCGGGAGAAGGTCCCGTCCTCGCGCTTGGACTTGTCGAAGACCCGGATGTGCGGGGCGATCTCCTGGTCGTGGACAAGCCATTCCAGCATCTCGGCCGAGCCGTAGGCGGTGTCGGCGGTCAGCCGCTCCGGGTGCAGCCCGAGCCGCTCGTCGGTGCGCTCGATCATCGTACGGCAGGCGGCGAGCTCGCCCTGGCGCACCGCGGTGGAGGGCTCGACGTCGACGATCACCGCGTGCTCGAGATCGATCAGATAGTTGGTGCAGTAGGCGAAGCTCGCCGGGCCCGCCTGGGCCGCCGTCCAGCGCGAGGCGGGGTCCGATAGAGACAGATACTTGGGCGTCACCGGCGTGGCGGCGCCGAAGGCCTCCTCATCCAGCGCCGCCAGGTACTCCTGCACCGCGCGGCTCGCCGCCTCTGGCGGCAGGCCGACCGCACCCTCGACGGCAGTCCTATGCCGGCTGGCGTCCGCACGGATGATGCTGGCGTCGACGGCGAAGCCCTCGCCGCCCACCAGACCCTCGGCCATGCAGCGCCGCACCACGCTCTCGAAGAGTTCGCGCAGCAGATCGCTGTCGCGGAAGCGGCCGTGGCGGTTCTTGGAGAACGTCGAGTGATCCGGCACATCACCGTCCAGGCCCAGGCGGCAGAACCACCGGTAGGCGAGGTTGAGATGGACCTCCTCGCACAGCCGCCGCTCCGAGCGGATGCCCAGGCAGTAGCCGACCAGCAGCATCCGGATCATCAGCTCCGGATCGATCGAGGGGCGGCCGATCGGGCTGTAGAATGGGGCCAGATGCGCCCGCACTCCTTCCAGGTCCACGAACAGGTCGATAGCCCGCAGCAGGTGGTTTTCGGGGACGTGACGCTCCAGCGAGAACTCGTAGAACAGCTTCGCCTGATCTACCCGCCGCTCGCCCATCATTGCCACGCCCTCCCGCCTCAAGCAGGAGTGAATCAGGCCGGAGTCACCGCTTCAACGAGCCATTTCGATCGTGATAGGTGGAAAGTGAAGCTTGGCTCTGCCACGCTTCAAGGATGGGCCGATTTGCGATGCTGATCCTGGTTGCCGGGCTCCTGGGCTGCTCCCGAGACGTGGAGCCCGTGGCTGGTGACGCCGGTCTTCCGTTGCCACCGGACAGAGTGTCCCGCCTGGAGGGAGCGGCACGATCCGGCGACGTCGCAGCCGCGAACACGCTGGCGGTCCACTACTCACACCTGGGCGACACGGAGCACTACGAACAATGGCTCGTCCAAGCCGTCTCGCTCGGCGACTGTGCCGCGGTCGAGGTGTTGGGCGATAGCCATCGCGTCAATCGCCCTCTCAGCCCCGCCAGACTGGCAGAAGCTAAGCGTGCGGCGGCAAAGCGCGGATGCTCAGTAGCTCCGCTTCCCGCGACGGCCGCTCCGTAAACCAGGCCTGATCGGCGGCTTTTTTCAACACCATCGACCCTTAGACGACATTCGGGCGAACGCGCTTCCAAACACTGAGCCTGGCGAGAGGTCGAAAGCCGCGTCGCGCGGACTGCTCGACTGGAACACCCGGCTCGTATGCGACGATCGCTCCAGACGAAGTCCAGTGACAGACAGCTCCGAACAAGCCTCGTGCTGCGCCAAACACGTTTGTCAGACCGACCACGCCGCCTGATTCGAAGGTGACTGCGCCTGCTACGATGCGCTGATCGGGATCAGTGCGGGCTAGGATCGTGACGCGACCATCCTCTAGCAGCGCCCTCCGAAATATTCCCGTTGCAGCTGAATCATCGCCCGCCCACGCCGTCTCCCACTGGTCAAGCTCGTTGACCGAAACGGCTCGCCAGCCGTGCTGAGGCTCGCAGCCTTCACTGCCCAGGTCTTTCAGCAACCAGGAGGCGGAGAAGGAGCGCACGAAACCTGCTGCTCCAAGGGGCAGGCGGTCGAAGCTATCCTTCACGCTGAACTCGAATTCAGCGTTCTGGCTGAGCTTGCGGATCAGCTCGACTTGCGCGCCTGGATCAGACCACGGGTCCACAGTGACCACGTTTGGATAAAAGCGCGGGGTCGCGGACCTGCAAAACCAAAGCCCTTCGCTCCGCTCGACCGCCAGTCCGTGCGAACGCCAGACGGATGCACACCACTCCGCGTTGTTCACGGCTGCTATGAGGCTAAGCTCGTCGGGATCTGCGGTGCTCACGTTGGCAGGTTACGGCAGAGAAGCTCTTCAACAACCCCCGATCCCCGCCTTCCCACCCTCGACCCGAGATCAGGACGTCGGCTCGCCACCCATGGCGGACCTACGCCTCCTGAGCCCATGAATCGCGCCAGATCAGGTGCGCCGTGGCCAGGACGAAGACGAGGAATGCGGCCTGCATGGCAACAGGCCAGACCATGGCGTCGTACGTCGCCACCGCCCAGACATTGTGGCTGACATCCGACAGAATGATCGCGAGCGTGGAGAGCACTCCGAGCCGTGGTCTCCAGAACAGGAGCGTGGCCGCCAGGGGATCGAGGACCGTTAGGGCGTTCCAGAAGACGACCGTGCCGAGCGGATAGCCCGGGTAGGCGCCACCCGACCGGAAGAAATCCACCATGTGGAACCCTGTCCCGATGAGGAGGCAGATGGCCCAAACAAGGCGGACCACCTTGGCCGACGATGTCACCATGCTTTCCAGGCCCTGCGCAGTCGAGTGGAGCAGCTCAGCAATTGGGTGGCGGAATGTCAGCAAGCCACCCCCTGCTGACGTCCCGGAGGTCTGCTTGCGGGAGTGATGATGCCGCCGTCGGCATGATCGACCTGGCGGAGCGGAGTCGGCGCGGGAATCAGCTGGACCTTGGCGCTCCCCTCACTGCATTTTCGCGAACACCCAGTCGCGGTAACTTAACGCGGCGAGCTAGTGAAACTGTGTGAATCTCAGAAATCAAGATCGGCAGAAGGCCAATAAATTCAACTTAGTTCGTTCTCAGAAACTAGAGGCACCGACACCCGCCAGACTGGCAGAAGCTAAGCGTGCGGCGGCAAAGCGCGGATGCTCAGTAGCTCCGCTTCCCGCGACGGCCGCTCCGTAAACCAGGCCTGATCGGCGGCTTTTTTCAACACCATCCATCCATTGCGGGCGTTGCACAGAGAGAAGCTGAACCATAGCCTCATTGGCATGGAGCCTTCATATCCCTCCGGCTGGGCCGGGCTGCGTGACCTGCCCCCTTTCCGATCCCTCGGTTTGAGTGAGAGTCCGTCACCCTGAGGAGACGGACGTGAAGAAGAGCAGGTTCAACGAAGCGCAGATCATCGGCGTGCTGCGCGAGCAGGAGGCCGGGAGCCCGACGGCGGAGGTGTGCCGGCGGCACGGGATCAGCGAGCAGACCTTCTACCGCTGGAAGGCGAAGTACAGCGGGATGAGCGTGTCGGACGCGCAGAAGCTGAAGACGCTGGAGGACGAGAATCGGCGACTGAAGAAGCTCTTGGCGGAGTCGATGCTCGATGTGTCGGCGCTGAAGGACCTGCTGGGAAAAAACTGATCGGGCCTGCAGCGCGCCGCGACGCCGTGCTCCGCCTGATGGCGGAGCGCGGTTTCTCGCAGAGGCGCGCCTGCGGGCTGGTCCAGGTCGATCCGAAGACGGTGCGGCGCGTGGCCCGGCCGGGCGACGCGGAGGTGCGCGAGCGGCTGCGGGGGCTGGCGGCGGAGCGCCGCCGCTTCGGCTACCGGCGGCTCGGCATCCTGCTTGAGCGTGAAGGCGTCAGCATGAACAAGAAGAAGCTCTTCCGGCTGTACCGCGAGGAGGGCCTGGCGGTGCGAAGGCGGCGCGGCCGCAAGCGCGCCACCGGCACGCGGGCGCCCATGGCGCTGCCGGATGGCCCGAACCAGCGCTGGAGCCTGGACTTCGTGGCCGACACGCTGAGCTGGGGCCGGCGCTTCCGGATTCTCTGCATCGTCGACGACTTCACCCGCGAGGCCCTGGCGCTGGTGGTCGACACCTCGATCAGCGGCCATCGCATGGCCCGCGAGCTGGACGCCCTGATCGCCCGGCGCGGCCGGCCTGCGACCATCGTCAGCGACAATGGGACCGAGATGACCAGCCGGGCCATGCTCGAATGGACCAACCGCACCGGGATCGACTGGCATTACATCGCGCCCGGCAAGCCGCAGCAGAACGGCTTCGTCGAGAGCTTCAACGGTAAGCTGCGCGACGAGTGCCTGAACGAAGAGGTCTTCGCCAACCTCGCCGAGGCCCGCGCGGTGATCGAGCGCTGGCGGCTCGACTACAACCACGTCAGGCCACACTCGGCGCACGGCGGGCTGACACCGGAAGCGGTGCGGCTGAACCCCGCGGCCGGCCGGCTGCGCAACTTGATCAGCTCCACCGCCCGGCCGCTACCGCCGGCGCTTGAGATCAGCTACCAACCCCCTGGGCTCTCATAATGATCGAGGGACCAAAGGGGGGCAGGTCA
>NZ_SCVD01000006.1 GCF_004297125.1 Phenylobacterium sp.
CCTCTCCCCTCGCGCTGCGCGTCGGGGGAGAGGAATTATGCCAGGCCGAAGGCGTGCGCCGCACGCTCGGCCAGCGGGTTCAGCCAGACCAGGGCGACGATCACGACCGGGAAGGCGAACAGCGCCGTGGCGATGGCGATGGTCTTGGCCTCGACCGGCGGCTTGTCGGTGACCCCGACGCTGCCGTCGAACCACATCACCTTGATCAGGCGCAGGTAGTAGAACGCCGCCACGACCGAACCCACCAGGCCCAGCACCGCCGGGCCCCACAGGCCGGCGTCGATCGCCGCCTTGAACACGAAGATCTTGGCGAAGAAGCCCGAGAACGGCGGCAGGCCGAGCGCCGAGAGCGAGAACACGGTCATGGCGAGCGCGATGCCGGGGCGTTCCTTGATCAGGCCTGCCATGTCGTCGATCGTCTCCATCGACCGCCCGCCGCGCGACAGCGCCGCCAGGCAGGCGAAGAAGCCCGTCACGTCGATCATGTAGAGGACCATGAACACCAGCATGGCCTGCACGCCCTCGCTGGTGCCCGACGCCAGGCCCAGCAGGGCGTAGCCGACGTTGGCGATCGAGGAGTAGGCCCAGAGGCGCTTCAGGTTCTTCTGCACCAGGCCCGCGAACGCGCCCACCGCCACCGAGATCAGGGCCAGCGCCATCAGCACCTGCTGCCACTGCCCCGCCGCGCCGGCGAAGCCGTCGGCCAGCACGCGGGCGAACAGCACCATGGCGGCCAGCTTGGGGGCCGCGGCGAAGAACGCCACGACGGGCGTGGGCGCGCCTTCATAGACGTCCGGCGTCCACATGTGGAACGGAGCGGCCGAGACCTTGAAGCCCAGGCCGCAGATCAGGAAGATCAGGCCGAACAGCAGCCCGGTGTTGGCCTTGTCGCCCGCGGCGACGGCGATGTCGCTGAAGGCCGTGGAGCCCGCGAAGCCGTAGATCAGGCTGGCGCCATACAGCAGCAGGCCCGACGACAGCGCGCCCAGCACGAAGTACTTGAGGCCGGCTTCCGAGGCCTTGGCGTTGTCGCGGTGCATGGCCGCCAGCACGTACAGCGCCAGGCTGTGCAGCTCGACGCCGACGTAGAGCGAGATCAGGTCGCCCGAGGAGGCCATCATGCCCATGCCCAGCGCGGCCAGCAGGATCAGCACCGGGAACTCGAAGTTCTTCACGCCACGCCGCTCGAACCACGGCTGGCCCAGCGGGATGGCCACCGCCGAGGCGATGTAGATCGCGACCTTGGCGAAGGTCGCCGCCGCGTCCGAGACCAGGGCGCCCGAGAACGCCACGCCGAACGGCTGGGTGGCCGAGGCGACCGCGGCGGCCAGCAGCACGAGCACGCTGGCCCCGCCGACCAGCGTGGTCTGCTTGGGCGCGAACGCGCCGATCACCAGCAGGGCCAGGGCCCCGAGCGCCAGGATCACTTCAGGATAGGCGTAGGCCAAGTGGGTGGAGATGGTCATGAGTGGCCCCTCACCCGCCGATCGCCGCCTGGTAGACCCGCACGAGCTGGTCCACCGAAGCCGAGGTCAGGTTGAACACGGAGTTGGGCTGCACGCCCATGTAGAGGGTCGAGAGGATCAGCGGCGCGAAGATCGCCACCTCCCGCCAGTTGAGGTCTTCGATCGCCGCCAGCTTCGGGTTGGTCAGCGGACCGAACACGACGGCCCGGTAGAGCGTCAGCATGTAGACCGCCGAGAGGATCACGCCCGTGGCCGCCAGCAGCGCCGTCCAGGTGGACACCTGGTAGACGCCGGTCATCGACAGGATCTCGCCGACGAACCCGCTGGTCCCCGGCAGGCCGACGTTGCCCATGGTGAACAGCATGAACACCGCCGCATAGAGCGGCATCCGCGTCACCAGCCCGCCGTAGAACTTGATCTCGCGAGTATGCATGCGGTCGTAGATCACCCCGACGCAGAGGAAGAGCGCCCCGGAGATCACCCCGTGGCTCAGCATCTGGTAGATCGCGCCCTGCTCGCCTTCGACGTTTCCCGAGAAGATGCCCATGGTCACCAGGCCCATGTGGGCCACCGACGAATAGGCGATCAGCTTCTTGGCGTCGGTCTGCCGGAAGGCGACCAGCGAGGTGTAGATCACCGCGATCACCGACAGGGCGAACACCAGCGGCGCGAAATAGTCCGAGGCGTTCGGGAACATCGGCAGCGAGAACCGCAGGAAGCCGTATCCGCCCATCTTCAGGAGAATCCCCGCCAGGATCACCGAACCGGCCGTCGGGGCCTCCACGTGGGCGTCGGGCAGCCAGGTGTGCACCGGCCACATCGGCATCTTCACCGCGAACGAGGCGAAGAAGGCCAGCCACAGCCAGGTCTGCGCCTGCGGGCTGAAGTGGTAGGTCATCAGCTCGGGGATGGAGCTGGTCCCACTGGAGCCGATCATGAACAGGATCGCCGCCAGCATGAGCACCGAGCCCAGCAGCGTGTAGAGGAAGAACTTGAAGGCCGCGTACACGCGCCGCTGTCCGCCCCAGATCCCGATGATCAGGAACATCGGCACCAGGCCGAACTCGAAGAAGATGTAGAACAGCACCAGGTCCAGCGCGCAGAACACGCCGATCACCAGGGTCTCCAGGACCAGGAAGGCGATCAGGTACTCGTGCACCCGCTTGTCGATCGAGGTCCACGAGGCCGCGATACAGATCGGCATCAGGAACGCGGTCAGCAGCACGAACAGGATCGAGATCCCGTCGACGCCCATCCGGTAGCTGAGGCCCATGAACCAGGGCGCCTCTTCCATGAACTGGAAGCCGGGGTTGGCGGGGTCGTACTGGACGACCAGCAGGACCGACAGCGCCAGCGTCACGAGCGTGACGACCAGCGCCACCCACTTCGACGCCTCGGCGGACTTGGCCTCGCTCTGGCCGAACAGCTTCAGCGCCAGGATGGCGACCACGCCGGCCAGCGGCGCGTAGGTGATGAGGGAGAGCAGCGGCATCTCGGTCGTCCCCCTCAGACGGCCCACGCCCACAGCGCGTAGGTCAGCAGACCCGCGACGCCGAGGAGCATGACAAAGGCATAGTGATAGACATAGCCGGACTGCAGGCGCCCGGCGCCCTTGCCCACCTCGACCGAGAGCGCCGAGACCCCGTCCGGGCCCAGCCCGTCGATGATCTTCTGGTCGCCGCCCTTCCAGAACAGGTCGCCCAGGAACTTCGCCGCGCGGACGAAGGTGGCGTTGTAGATCTCGTCGAAGAACCACTTGTTGTAGAAGAAGACGTACAGCAGGCCCTGGTTGGCCGCGAGCTTCGCGCCCAGGCCTTCGCGCCAGATGTACATGTAGGCCGCGACCAGCAGGCCGCCCACCGACACCACCAGCGGCGCCCACACCACCCACAGCGGGGCGTGGTGCTCCGCTCCGGCGTGCTCGACCGGCGCGTGGAAGATCGCGCCGCGCCAGAACTCGGCGTTGTGCTCGCCGATGAACTGATGGTGGAAGAGGAAGCCGGCGAAGATCGCGCCCAGCGACAGCACCAGCAGCGGGATGCGCATCGTCCAGGGGCTCTCGTGCGGCTTGTACTCGCCGTGCCCTTGACCATGACCGTGGTCAGCGTGGCCGTGGTCGGTCTCCGGCTCGCTGTGGCTCTCGGCCGCGGCGGCGTGGGCATGGTCGTCATGCACCGCGTCGTGCGCGTGGTCGCGGTTGTGCCAGTGGTGCTCGAGGTCCTCCGGCGTCCAGCGGGCGTGGCCGTTGAACGTGAAGAAGGCGACGCGCCAGGAATAGAAGGCGGTCAGGCCGGCCACCAGGATGCCGATGAAGAAGGCGAAGTAGCCCAGCGGGTGACCTGCTCCGCCGGCCTCGTAGGCGGCGTGGATGATGGCGTCCTTGGAGTAGAAGCCGGCGAAGCCGATCTCGATGCCCGGAATGCCCAGGCCGGTGATGGCGATCGTCCCGATGGTCATCACCGCATAGGTGATCGGCAGGTACTTCTGCAGCGCGCCGTAGCGGCGCATGTCCTGCTCGTGGGCCATGCCGTGGATCACCGAGCCGGCGCCCAGGAACAGCAGCGCCTTGAAGAAGGCGTGGGTGAACAGGTGGAACATCGCCGCCTGGTAGGCGCCCACGCCTGCGGCGAAGAACATGTAGCCCAGCTGCGAGCAGGTCGAATACGCGATCACCCGCTTGATGTCGTTCTGGGTCAGACCGACCGTCGCGGCGAACAGCGCGGTCACGGCCCCGATCACCGTCACGATGTTCTTCGCCACCGGGGCGTATTCGAACATCGGCGACAGCAGGCAGACCATGTAGACGCCGGCGGTCACCATGGTGGCCGCGTGGATCAGGGCCGACACCGGGGTCGGGCCTTCCATGGCGTCGGGCAGCCAGGTGTGCAGGAAGAACTGCGCCGACTTGCCCATGGCGCCGATGAACAGCAGGAAGCAGGTCAGGTCGATGAGGCTGAAGCGGCCGCCGGCGAAGTCCCATCCCTGACCAACCGAGGCCTGGATCAGCGGGAACAGCTTGGCGAACTCGATGGTGCCGAAGGCCCAGTAAGCGGTCATGATCCCCAGGGCGAAGCCGAAGTCGCCGACGCGGTTGACCACGAAGGCCTTGATCGAGGCCGCGTTGGCGGTCGCCTTGTGGTGCCAGAACCCGATCAGCAGGTAGGACGCCAGGCCCACACCCTCCCAGCCGAAGAACAGCTGCATGAAGTCGGCCGCGCTGATCAGGCTCAGCATGGCGAAGGTGAACAGCGACAGGTAGGCGAAGAACCGGGGCTTGCTCGGATCGTCCGCCATGTACCCCCACGAATAGAGGTGGACGAGCGACGAGACGGTGGTCACGACCACCAGCATCACCGCCGACAGGCCGTCCAGGCGGAACGACCAGTTCGAGATGAAATTCCCGACGTGGATGAACGGCGCGTAGGTGACCGTGAACGGCTCCAGGCCGCCCCAGGTCCACTGGCTGAACACCACCCACGACAGGATCGCGGACAGGAACAGGAAGCCGGTGGTGACGGTCATCGACGCCTTGTCGCCGATGCGCTTGCCGAACAGGCCCGCCACGGCCGCGCCGATCAGCGGGCCGAACAGGATGACGGTGACGAGGAGCTTGGGATCCACTTGCGCTTAGCCCTTCATCATCGAGGCGTCGTCCACGGCGATGTCGCCGCGGTTGCGGAAGAAGGTGACGAGGATGGCCAACCCCACGGCGGCTTCGGCCGCGGCGACGGTCAGCACGAACATGGCGAAGATCTGCCCCGTCAGGTTGCCCAGGTAGGCCGAGAAGGCCACCAGGTTGATGTTCACCGCGAGCAGCATCAGCTCGACCGACATCAGGATGACGATGATGTTCTTGCGGTTCACGAAGATCCCGAAGACCCCGATGGTGAACAGGATCGCGGCGACCGCGAGGTAGTGGGCCAGGCCGATGGTCATGCGTCGATCCCTTCGCCCTGCTTGGGGTTGACCAGCTTCATGCCGGTCGCAGGCGTGCGCAGGACCTGGTTCATGATGATCTGGCGCTTCACGCCGGGCTTGTGGCGCAGGGTCAGCACGATCGCCCCGATCATCGCCACCAGCAGCACCAGGCCGGCGGCCTGGAAGAAGTAGATGTAGTCCGTGTAGAGCACGCGCCCGATCGCCTCGGCGTTGGAGAGGGCGCTGTCCGTTCCCGAGGCCGCCGGGCCCGGGCTGTGCTTGGCCGCCCCCTGGGTCGACACCGTCGTCGCCACCACCACCATCTCGACCGCCAGGACGGCGGCGATCAGCAGGCCGATCGGCATGTAGCGGGCGAAGCCCTGGCGCAGGGACGCGAAGTCCACGTCCAGCATCATCACCACGAACAGGAACAGCACCGCGACGGCGCCCACGTAGACCACCACCAGCAGCATCGCCAGGAACTCCGCGCCCAGAAGCACGAAGAGCCCCGCCGCCGAGAAGAAGGCCAGGATCAGCCACAGCACCGAGTGGACCGGATTGCGGGCCGAAACCACGCAGAATCCGGCGGCCACGGTCACCGCCGCCATGAGGTAGAATGCGATCGCCTGCAGGGCCATTCGGCTCTTCTTTGTCCCTCGGTTTACTCAGGTCGCCGGCGGCCTCTACGAGGCGTTGGGCGGTTCGATTGCAGTGCTCGGAATCGCGCCGCGGTCTTAGCGGTACGGCGCGTCCAGTTCCAGATTCTTCGCGATCTCGCGCTCCCACCGGTCGCCGTTGTCCAGCAGGCGCTCCTTGTCGTAGTAGAGCTCCTCGCGGGTCTCGACGGCGAACTCGGTGTTCGGGCCTTCCACGATGGCGTCCACCGGGCAGGCCTCCTGGCACAGGCCGCAGTAGATGCACTTCACCATGTCGATGTCGTAGCGGGTCGTCCGGCGGCTGCCGTCGGCGCGCGGTTCGGCCTCGATGGTGATCGCCTGCGCCGGGCAGATCGCCTCGCACAGCTTGCAGGCGATGCAGCGTTCCTCGCCGTTCGGATAGCGGCGCAGCGCGTGTTCGCCGCGGAAGCGCGGGCTCTGCGGGCCGCGCTCGTGCGGGTACTGCACCGTCTTCTTCGGCGCGATCATGTACTTCATGCCGAGCCCGAAGGCGCCGACGAAGTCCATCAGCGCCGCGCCCTTCAGCGCCTGTCCGATCCGGTTCAGCATCACTTCTTCTCGCAGGCGTAGTCGTCCAGGTACTGGACGTCGCCGTTCTTCTGGAGCTTCAGGGATCCGCCCTTGGCCGCGCAGGCCTGCTGGGCGGCCTTCAGGTCGTCATAGGTCGCGATGCCGCCGCTCTTGCCGAAGCCGGCGCCGCTGGCGCAGGCGCTTAGGGACAGCGCCGCGAGGATCACGAGAGCCGGCTTCATGGGGCGGCCACCGGGAAGCCCGTGTAGACCAGCCAGCCGGCGACCCCGAACACCGCCACCAGCGAGGTCGGCAGGAACACCTTCCAGCCCAGGCGCATCAGTTGGTCGTAGCGGTAGCGCGGCACGATCGAGCGGACCATGGCGTTCATGAAGAACACGAAGAAGGTCTTCATCGCGTACCAGAACAGGCCGTGCAGGCTGGCCAGCCACGCGGGCCAGCTCTCCAGGTAGCCCGTCGGCCAGGGCGCGTTCCATCCGCCCAGGAACAGCACGGCCATCAGGCCGCTCATCAGGACGATGTTCGACGTCTCGGCCAGGTAGAACAGCATGTACGGCGTGGAGCCGTATTCTACCGCATAGCCGGCCACGAGCTCGGATTCGGCTTCCGGGAGGTCGAAGGGCGGGCGGTTGGTCTCCGCCAGGCCGGAGATGAAGAAGATCACCCCCATCGGGAACATGATCAGGATCAGCGGCAGGTTCTTGAGGCCGCCCCCGAACATGTACCAGTTCCAGAACCACCCGGACTGCGCCTCGGTGATCTGGTTCAGGTTCATGGTCCCGGCCAGCAGGATCACGGTGATGATCACGAAGCCGATGGAGACCTCGTAGCTCACCATCTGCGCCGCCGACCGCAGCGAGCCCAGGAACGGGTACTTCGAGTTCGAGGCCCACCCGCCCATGATGATGCCGTAGACGCCCATCGAGCTCACGGCGAACAGGTAGAGGATGCCCACATTGATGTTCGACACCGCCCAGCCGGGCGCGATCGGCATCACCGCCCAGGCGCCCAGCGCCAGGGTCACGCTGATCAGCGGGGCCAGCAGATAGACCGCCTTGTCGGCGCCCGCCGGGATGATCAGCTCCTTGATCAGGAACTTGCCCAGGTCGGCGAAGGACTGCAGCAGGCCGAACGGGCCCACCACGTTGGGGCCCTTGCGCGCCTGGACGCCGGCGAAGATCTTGCGGTCGCCATAGATGACGAAGGCGATGGTCAGCAGCAGGACGACGGTGATCGCCAGGATGTGGGCGACCGTCAGGATCGTCCAGCCGACCGGGGTGCTCCAGAATTCCATAGGCCCCTACTCCGCCGCGATCTTGGTGACGCCCGAGGCGAGCGAGGCGCATTCGGCCATCGTCACGCTGGCGCGGGCGATGGGGTTGCTCAGGTAGAAGCTCTTCATCGCGCTCGCGAACGGCGCGTCCGAGAGCTCGCCCTTGCGGCCGAGCGCCGCGAAATCGACCGCGGCCGGGGTCTCCGGCACATAGTCGATGCGGCCGAAGGTCGGGTGGTCGACGAACAGCTTCGCCCGCAGCTGGTCCAGCGTGTCGTAGGGCAGCTTGGCGCCCAGCTTCTCGGACAGCGCCCGCAGGATCGACCAGTCTTCCTTGGCCTCGCCCTTCGGGAACACGGCGCGGAAGCCCATCTGCACCCGGCCCTCGGTGTTGACGTAGAGGCCGTTCTTCTCGGTATAGGCCGCGCCCGGCAGGATCACGTCGGCCCGGTGCGCGCCCGCGTCGCCATGGGTGCCCACATAGACGACGAAGGCGCCGGTCTTCGACAGGTCCATCTCGTCGGCGCCCAGCAGGACCAGCAGGTCGGCCCCGCCCTTCTGCACCAGCTCACCGGCGGTCTTGCCGCCCTCGGCGGGCGTGAAGCCCAGGTCCAGGCCGCCCACGCGGCTGGCCGCCGTGTGCAGCACGTTCCAGCTCATGCCGAAGGCCTTGGCCAGCCCCGCCGCCGCCTGCAGCACCGCGGCGCTGTCCGGACGGTTCAGGGCGCCCGCGCCCACGATGATCGCCGGCGCCTTGGCCGTCTTCAGGCCCGTGACGAAGTCGCCCTTGGCCTTGGCGAGGCCCGACAGCGCCGCCGGACCCGATCCGAAGTAGGCGTACTCGTAGGTCAGGTCCGCCGCCTCGCCGACCACGCCCACCTTCAGCGCCCCCGCCAGCCAGCGCTTGCGCAGCCGGGCGTTCAGCACCGGGGCCTCGAGCCTCGGGTTGCTGCCGACGATCAGGATATAATCCGCGTCTTCAATACCTTGAAGCGAAGAGTTGAACAGCCAGCTCTCGCGTTGGCCGGCGCCCAGCGCCATGCCGTCCTGCCGGCAGTCCAGGCTCTTCACGCCCATTCCGCCGAACAGGTCCTTGGCGGCCTTCATGGACTCCGCGTCCTGCAGGTCGCCGGCGATCACGCCGATCCGGTCGGGGCTGGTCGCCTGCACCTTGGTCGCCACGGCGTCGAACGCCTCCGCCCAGGTCGCCGCGCGCAGCTTGCCGTTCTCGCGGATGAACGGCCGGTCCAGCCGTTGCCGGGAGAGCCCGTCCACCGCGTAGCGGGTCTTGTCGGAGATCCACTCCTCGTTGATCGCCTCGTTCGTGCGCGGCAGCACCCGCAACACCGCCGGCCCGCGCGCATCCACCCGGATCGCCGAGCCCAGGGCGTCCATCACGTCGACGCTCTCGGTCTTCTTCAGCTCCCAGGGCCGCGCGTTGAAGGCGTAGGGCTTCGACGTCAGCGCGCCCACCGGGCACAGGTCGATCACATTGGCCGACAGCTCCGACGCCACAGCCTTGTCGAGATAGGTCGTGATTTCAACGTCTTCGCCGCGGGAGATGAGGCCGATGTCCGGAACCCCGGCCACTTCGGTGATGAAGCGGACGCAGCGCGTGCATTGGATGCAGCGGGTCATGACCGTCTTGATCAACGGCCCCATGTACTTCTCTTCGACGGCCCGCTTGTTGTCGGCATAGCGGCTGTCGTCGCGGCCATAGCCCATGGCCTGGTCCTGCAGGTCGCACTCGCCGCCCTGGTCGCAGATCGGGCAATCCAGCGGGTGGTTGATCAGCAGGAACTCCATCACCCCATGCCGGGCCTTCCGGACCATCGGCGTGTCGGTGAAGATCTCCATGTTCTCGGCGGCCGGCAGCGCGCACGAGGCCTGCGGCTTCGGCGGGCCGGGCTTCACCTCGACCAGGCACATGCGGCAGTTGCCCGCGATGCTCAGCCGCTCGTGATAGCAGAACCGCGGAATCTCTTTCCCAGCAAGTTCAGCGACTTGCAGGACATTCATCCCGGCTTCGAACTCGACCTCGACCCCGTCGACCTTGGCGATAGGCATCAGGCGGCCTCCAACACGACTTGGACTGTCTTGAGCATCGACTTGGTTCTTTCGAGCATCTCGCCAATCTCGTCGACCCAGGAGTCAAGCAGCGCCATATTCTCTACATCCACTCCGTGCTCGGCATAGTCAGAGTACCTAAATTCCGCGACGTCGCTCTTCTCCCTGAGCATTTCAGAAAGGTCCGCCGCCGAGATACCTTTGCTTACGAGAAACTTGGCGCGCAGTGCACTCAAATATCTCGAAGCAGCCTCGGAGTCGGATTCTCGAAGCCTGACATATTCCGACCTCTCATCAGCACTAGTCTCCATGAGATCGAAAAGGGCATCTCTGCTCTTCAAGACATCGGCGCGCAGAACGACAATTCTATTGCCTACCTTGTCGTTCGCGTACCCCACGACATTCAAAAGAACGCCGATCTCATCAAGATATCCGCCGGACGCGGATACCATACTGGCCTTATCGCCGTGACGAATGCCTGCCTCCAATGCAGGGACGAAACTCTGATACCCAAAGACGACGTTGCGGAGCACCCTGAGTTCGTCCCAGGAGAACTCAAGCTGACGTTTGACCTTGGCGCGCATCTCATAAAGCTCGACGCGCCAGCGGCTGAGGTCGGTCAGCGAGCGCTCGATAATCCCCGACGCCTGCGCATGCCGGCCTTCGATGAGTTGAGCGCGGAGTACCACCAGAGTTGCGACGGTTACGGCAGCTAAAACGAAAGTGCCGATCGCGGTTAGGGCGATCCAAACGAGCTCCGTCTGCCCCAGAAATGTTTGCTCTGACGGCACGCCCTACTCCGCCGCGATCGAGGCGCCGGCGTAGACGCCTTTGCGCGCGCGGTACTGGGTAATGCGATCCTCCACCTCGTGGCGGAAGTGGCGGAACAGGCCCTGGATCGGCCAGGCGGCCGCGTCCCCGAGCCCGCAGATGGTGTGGCCTTCCACCTGGCTGGCCACGTCCAGCAGCAGGTCGATCTCGGACATCTCGGCCTCGCCGGTGACCATCCGTTCCATGACCCGCCACATCCAGCCAGTGCCTTCGCGGCACGGCGTACACTGGCCGCAGCTCTCGTGCTTGTAGAAATAGGCCGCCCGCGCGATCGCCTTCACCAGGTCCGCGTCCTTGTCGAACACGATCATGGTGCCGGTGCCCAGGCCCGAGCCCCGCGCCTGCAGGTCCTCATAGGTCATCAGGGCGTCTTCGCACTGATCCGCCGGGATCATCCGCACCGAGATCCCGCCCGGGATCACGGCCTTCAGGTTGCCCCAGCCGCCGCGCACGCCGCCGAAGTGGTCCTCGATCAGCTGCTTGACGCTGATGCCGACCGCGTCCTCGACCACGCACGGCTTGTTCAGGTGGCCCGAGCCCGCGAACAGCTTGGTGCCGGTGGATTTCTCGGTGCCGAACTGGGCGAACCAGTCGGCGCCTCGCCTAAGGATGGTGCCGACGACCGCGATGGTCTCGACGTTGTTCACCGTGGTCGGGCAGCCATAGATGCCGGCGCCCGCCGGGAACGGCGGCTTCAGCCGCGGCTGGCCCTTCTTGCCCTCGAAGCTCTCCATCAGGGCGGTTTCGTCGCCGCAGATGTAGGCCCCGCCCCCGTGCTGCAGGCCGACGTCGACGTCGTACCCCAGGATGCTGCCCTTGCCGATCAGCTTGGCGTCGTAGGCCTGGCGGATCGCCGCCGTCAGGCGCTCGCGCTCATGCACGTACTCGCCGCGGATGTAGATGTAGGCCTGGCGCGACCGCATCGCCCGGCAGGCGATCACGCAGCCCTCGATCAGCAGGTGCGGGTCGTTGCGCAGGATGTCGCGGTCCTTGCACGCGCCCGGCTCGGACTCATCGGCGTTGACCAGCAGGTAGTGCGGACGCTCGCTCTCCACCTTCGGCATGAAGGTCCACTTCAGGCCGGTGGCGAAGCCTGCCCCGCCGCGGCCGCGCAGGCCCGAGGCCTTCATCTGGTCGCAAATCCACTCCGGGGTCTGGGCGACGATGTCCGCCGTGCCGTTCCAGGCGCCGCGCGCCTTCGCCCCCTCCAGGCCCCAGTCACGCTGGCCGTAGAGGTTGAGGAAGATGCGGTCCTTGTCGGCCAGAATACCAGCCACGCTCAGGCTCCTTTGCCCGGGCCACGGAGCCCGGCGATAAACCAGATCTGCGTCGCGAAACCGCCCGCCAGGGCCGCGACGAAAACGATGAGCGCCCAGTCGAGCGCCAGCTTGAAATACCCGACCAGCGCAGCCAGCGCCGTCAGCGCGGCCAGCACGTTGACGACCATCATCACGGTCCGCCGCTTCTTGATGACAGCCACGTCCACCGTCATGCCGGGGCCTTCGCCGGCTTGCCCGGCTTGGGCGGCAGGTTGGGGATCTTGATCTTCTTGCCCAGCGAGCCGTCGAACAGCTTCGCGTCCGTCAGCGTGAGGGGCCCGCCCTCCGGCGCCGAGCCTTGGCGGCCGATGGCGGAACCGGGCTTCGGCTTCTTGCCGGCGGCGAAGTCGTCCAGCAGCTTCTCGAAGCTCTCCGGCGTCAGGTCCTCGTAGTAGTAGTCGTTGATCGCCGCCATCGGGGCGTTCGAGCAGGCGCCCAGGCACTCGACTTCCTGCCAGTAGAACTTGCCGTCGGCGGAGCGATGGTTCTGCGCGCCGAACTTGCGCTTGCAGACCGCCATCAGGCCTTCCGAGCCGCGGGTCTGGCACGGCGTCGTGCCGCACACCTGGACCAGGGCCACGTCGCCCACCGGCTCCAGCATGAACATCGTGTAGAAGGTCGCCACCTCCAGCACCCGGATCACCGGCATGCCCAGCAGCTCGGCCACGGCGCGGATCGCGGGCTCGCTGATCCAGCCTTCCTGCTTCTGGACCAGCCACAGGGTCGGCACCACGGCCGACTGCTGCTTGCCCGCCGGGAAATTGGCCATCCAGGCCTTGGCGGCCTTCAGGGTCGCCGGGCTGAAGGCGAAGCTCGCCGGCTGGTTCGGGCTGAGACGACGGACGCTCACGCGGGCCTCACTTACGGAAATCCACGCGGGCGATCCTGCCGCCGGCGAGGGTGTAGATGGCGATGACCTGGAAGGCCTCGTTCACGCCGTCCCGGAACACCCGTTCGTGGTCCACGACGGTGTCGCCCACCACGATCCGGTTCACGAGCTCGGCCCGGTTCTGCGGGAAGTCGGCGAAGACCTGCACGTACTTGGCCCGATAGGCGGCCATGCCCCGGATCGTCACGTCGCCGTTCAGGTCGGCCACGACCACGTCGTCGGCGAAGAAGGCGCAGTGCGCGTCCAGGTCCTGGAGGTTGTAGGCGTCGAGCTGGCCCTGGGCGAGCTCCGCCGGCTTGAGGGTCCCGTTCGCCGTCACCGGTCGATCTCCCCGAACACGATGTCCAGCGAGCCCAGGATGGCGGAGACGTCGGCCAGCATGTGGCCGCGGTTCATCCAGTCCATGGCCTGCAGGTGCGGATAGCCCGGGGCGCGGATCTTGGCGCGGTATGGCTTGTTGGTCCCGTCGCTCACCAGATAGACGCCGAACTCGCCCTTCGGCGCTTCGACGGCCGCATAGACCTCGCCCGGCGGGGTCCGATAGCCCTCGGTGAAGATCTTGAAGTGGTGGATCAGGGCTTCCATCGACCGCTTCATCTCGCCCCGGCGGGGGGCGGCGATCTTGTTGTCCTCGATCAGCACCGGGCCCGGCGACTTCAGCAGGCGCTCGCAGCACTGCTTCATGATCTTCGTGGACTCGCGCATCTCCTGCATGCGGCAGAGATAGCGGTCGTAGCAGTCGCCGTTCTTGCCGAGCGGAATGTCGAATTCCATCTCGTTGTAGCAGGCATAGGGCTGGGAGCGGCGCAGGTCCCAGGCGATGCCCGAGCCGCGCACCATCACGCCCGAGAAGCTGCGCTCGATCGCCTCCTGGGCGGTCACCACGCCGATGTCGACGTTGCGCTGCTTGAAGATGCGGTTGTTGGTGATCAGGCCTTCGATGTCGTCGCAGATGCGCGGGAACAGCTCGCACCAGTCGGCGATATCCCGCACCAGCGCTTCCGGAAGGTCCTGCCGCACGCCGCCGACGCGGTAGTAGTTGGCGTGCATCCGCGCGCCCGAGGCCCGCTCGTAGAACACCATCAGCTGTTCGCGCGGCTCGAAGCCCCACAGCGGCGGCGTCAGCGCGCCCACGTCCATCGCCTGCGTCGTGACGTTCAGCAGGTGGTTCAGGATCCGGCCGATCTCGTCGTACAGCGTGCGGATCAGCTGCGCCCGGTACGGCGCCTCGACGCCCAGCAGCTTCTCGATGGCGAGCACATAGGCGTGCTCCTGGTTCATCGGCGCCACGTAGTCGAGGCGGTCCATGTACGGGATCGTCTGCTGATAGGGCCGGGCCTCCATCAGCTTCTCGGTGCCACGGTGCAGCAGGCCGATGTGCGGATCGACCCGCTCTACGACTTCGCCGTCCAGCTCCAGCACCAAGCGCAGCACGCCGTGGGCCGCGGGGTGCTGCGGGCCGAAGTTGATGTTGAACTTCCGGACCGGGGTCTCGGGGACCTTGGGGTCGTGGAAATAGTCGGTGGCCTGGGCCGGTGCGTTGTCGCCGGTCATGACTTGCTCTTCTCGTCACCGGGCAGCAGGGCGGCAAAGCCCCGCTCCGCGCCTTCCCACGGGCTCAGGAAGTCCCAGTTGCGCCATTCCACGGACTTCACGGGCTCGTACACCACCCGCTTCAGCTCCTCGTCGTAGCGGACCTCGACATAGCCGGTCATCGGGAAGTCCTTCCGCAGCGGATGGCCGTGGAAGCCGTAGTCGGTGAGGATCCGGCGCAGGTCTGGGTGCCCGTCGAAGAAGATCCCGTACATGTCGAACGCCTCGCGCTCGAACCAGTCGGCGGCCGAGAACACGCCCACCACCGACGGCACGGCGGTGTCCTCGTCCGTCTGCACCTTGATCCGCACCCGCCGGTTCTTGGTCATCGACAGCAGGTGGTAGACCACGTCGAAGCGCTTCTCGCGCTCGGGATAGTCCACGCCGCACAGGTCGATGAGCTGGTGGAAGCCCTGCACGTCGCGCAGGTAGGTCAGCGCCTCGACGATCTTGCCGGCCGGCGCGGTCAGGGTCAGCTCGCCGTACTGCACGTCCGCGCCCAGGACCACGCCCTTGGCTTCCTTGAGGATCGCCTTGCCCAGCTTGGAAAGATCGGTGTCGGAAACGGGCCAGGTCATCGCACGATGGTCCCGGTCCGGCGGATCTTCTTCTGCAGTTGCAGCACGCCGTAGACCAGCGCCTCGGCGGTGGGCGGACAGCCCGGGACATAGATGTCCACCGGCACGATCCGGTCGCAGCCGCGCACCGTCGAATAGCTGAAGTAGTAGTAGCCGCCGCCGTTGGCGCAGCTGCCCATCGAGATCACGTAGCGCGGCTCGGGCATCTGGTCGTAGACCTTGCGCAGCGCCGGAGCCATCTTGTTCACCAGGGTGCCGGCCACGATCATCACGTCGCTCTGGCGCGGGCTGGCGCGCGGCGCGAAGCCGTAGCGCTCCAGGTCGTAGCGCGGCATGGACGCCTGCATCATCTCGACCGCGCAGCAGGCCAGGCCGAAGGTCATCCACATCAGCGAGCCGGTGCGCGCCCAGGTGATCAGGTCGTCGACCCCGGCGGTCACGAAGCCCTTGTCGGCCAGCCGCTGGGAGACGCCGTCGAAGAACGGGTCGTGCTTCTGCGGATCATACCCTTCGACCGCGGTGCGGCCGCCGGCGCCCGCAGGCAGGATCAGGGATTTGCCGCCGGTGGGCGCGGGGGGAACGACTACTCCCATTCCAGGGCGCCTTTCTTCCACTCGTAGACGAACCCGACGGTCAGCACGCCCAGGAACGTCATCATCGACCAGAACGCGTAGATGGCCACGTCCTGGGGCAGCTTCATTAGCGCCACCGCCCATGGGAACAGGAACGCGACCTCGAGGTCGAAGATGATGAACAGGATCGAGACCAGGTAGAATCGGACGTCGAACTTCATCCGCGCATCGTCGAAGGCGTTGAAGCCGCATTCGTACGACGACAGCTTTTCCGGGTCCGGCGCCCGGGGGGCGAGCACGGTGGCCGCGAAGATGAAGACGATGCCCAACACCGCCGCGATCCCGAGGAAGATCGCGATGGGCAGGTACTCGAGCAAAAAGACGTTCATGGGGTCTCCGGACGGGAGTCGCGGCGCCCTTCTAGACCGATCATTCGGGCGTTTCAAACTGCCCTTGTGCGACGCGAAATGACACCGTCGCCGTGATTTGCGAATGCGTCGCAATATCTTACGTCGCCCCTCGAAAACGAGAGGCGGACGCGGCTTCTCGCCGCGCGCTGGACCATCTGGTTTTCAGGAAAATCCGCCGCCGGACGGTGGCGCGAGTGACGGGACTCGAACCCGCGACCTCCGGCGTGACAGGCCGGCGCTCTAACCAACTGAGCTACACCCGCGCAGGACCGTCCGGTCGTGCGAAGGCGGCTCTCATATGGGCGGGCCGGAATCGTGTCAACGGAAGAGTGTGCGGCACGACGCCCGTGCCTGTGCATGGTTGCGCCGGCTAAGCCGCCTGTGCGGCCGCCGGCGAGCCGAGCGCGGCGTCCAGGGCGGCGTACAGGCTGGCGATGTCCAGGGGCTTGGCGATATGGCCGTCCATCCCGGCCGCCAAGTACGAATCGAGCTGGTGGCGCATCACATTGGCGGTCAGGGCCAGCACCGGCGTCGGCGCCACGCCCCTCTGGGCCTCCAGGGCGCGGATCGCGCGCGTGGCGTCCAGGCCGTTCATCTCCGGCATCTGCACGTCCATCAGCACCACGTCGAACGCGCCGGCGGCATAGGCCGCCACCGCCTCGCGCCCGTTGCCGGCCAGGGTGACCTCGGCCTCCAGCGGCTCCAGCAGGGCGCGCAGCACAAGCTGGTTGGTAGGGTTATCCTCGGCGGCCAGCACGCGCAGCCGGCGCGGGGGCTCCGCGGGCGCGGCGTCGGGCGCCAGCGCCTCGGCTCCCGCCGGTCCCCGGACCAGCGGGAGGCTGAAGGCGAACCGCGAGCCCTTGCCCGGCTGGCTGACGGCTTTTATGGCGCCGCCCATCAGCTCCACGAGTTCCTGGCAGATCGCCAGGCCCAGCCCCGTGCCGCCATAGCGCCGCGTCGTGGAGGCGTCGGCCTGGGCGAACTTGTCGAACAGGTGCGGGATGCTCGCAGCATCGAGGCCGATCCCGGTGTCGATCACCGCGAAGCAGACGTGAGCCCCGCACGGCTCCATGGCCAGGGTCACCGATCCGGAGGCCGTGAACTTCACGGCGTTGGCCACCAGGTTCGACAGCACCTGCCGGATCCTGAGCGCGTCGCCGATCCAGGCGCCGCGGACCGCCTCGTCCACCTCCAGCGTCAGCGCCAGGCCCTTCTCCGCGGCCAGGCCGCCGAAGGTGGCGCAGACCTGGCGGCCCACCGCCTCCAGGTCGAAGATCGCCTCCTCCATCTCCAGCTTGCCAGCCTGCAGCTTCGAGAGGTCCAGCACGTCGTTCAGCAGGGCCAGCAGCGTCGATCCGGATTCGCGGATCACACGCAGGCGCTCGCGCTGGTCCGGGCTCAGCTCGTGCATGTCCATCGCCTGCGCCATCCCCAGCACGCCGTTCAGCGGCGTGCGGATCTCGTGGCTCATGTTGGCGATGAATTCCGACTTCGCCCGCCCCCCGGCCTCGGCCAGGTCGCGGGCCGTCACCACCTCGCGCGCCAACCGCCGGACACGCAGGATCAGCAGGCCCGCCACGCAGATCACCGCCACCCCGAAACCCAGGATCTGCGGTGCGGCCTGGCGAAACACCGCGTGGCCCAGCAGGTCGGGCCGCCAGCCGATGGCCGCCACGGGCGCTCCGTCCACGGAGGCCAGCGGCGCCGACGGCCCCGCCCCCTCCCCGATGATCACGCGCGCATCCTTGAGCCCGTAGTCCTGGGCCAGCCACCGCAGGAATTCGCCGTTCACCTCGACGGCCGACACGATGACCGGCAGCGGGGTCGCGAGCAGGCGGTCGCGGTGATGCGGTTCCGGGGTTACCGTCGCCGCGGCCGCCAGATAGGCCCGGCCGCCGATCGTCACGGCGCCCATGGCCGAGCCCTGCCGGTCGAACCCCATGGCGTCGGGATTGGCGGCGACCTTGGCTTCGGACTGCCGGCGGGCCGCGGCAAGCACCGGGCGCGCGGCGGCGGTGAAGGCCGCGACGGCGTCTGGCGGGACGGTGTCGCCGTCCTTGGCCGCATAGATCGGCCGGTCGCGGGCGTCGAACAGCACCGTCAGGTCGTGTTTGCGCGACCGCTGCAGATCGTGGCCGTAGTTGATCTCCACCCAGCGGACGTCGAAGCGCCGCGCCGTGCGCTCGTAGCCGTCGGTCCACATGGAGACGATACGGACGTCCTCGGCGACTTCGAGCTGCCGGTGCGCGATCGCCCGTTGCATCAGCGTCGCCTCGCGCGTGCTCGTCAGATGGTTCACCGCCTCGTCGGCGTAGAACACCAGCGCGACGCAGGCCGCCAGCACGATCAGGGCCGCGGCGACCGCCAGGCCCATGACCGCGTTCGGCGACCGCCAACGGTCGAGAGGGGCGAGCTCCGTCATGGCCTTCACGGTGTCCACGACGCGCCTAAGAGCTCGTTGATTTGGGCCCCCGTGGGTGGGCGAGCGCCAATCTGCCGCAGCCTGCCCACCCCTGCGTCAGCCGGTCACACGGGAATCCCCGTAGGTAAACGGCACGGATTTCGGCGACCCCCATCTCCGTGGTTCAACACGGTTAACGAATGTGAACCGGAACGGAGCGGCCCACGCCGCCACCCGGAAGCCAGATGGGAGATCGGTGATGCAAGTCCTCGTCGTTGAAAGCCAAGCCGCCGCGGCCAAGAGCCTGGAACTGCTGCTGACCGGCGAGGGCCACACGGCCTATGTGACCGACAGCGGCGAAGAGGCCTGCGACCTGGCCCGCCTCTACGACTACGACGCCATCTTCCTCGGCGCCGACCTCGACGACATGACCGGCCTGCAGGCCATCCGGGCGCTGCGCGCCCGCAAGATCGCCGCCCCGGTCATCGTGCTCGGCGACAGCCAGGTCGAGGCCCGGGTCGAGGCGCTCGCCGCCGGCGCCGACGACGTGCTGGCCAAGCCGTTCCACAAGGCCGAACTGCTGGCCCGCCTCACCGCCGTCGTCCGCCGCTCGCGGGGCCACACGGAATCGATCCTGCGCACCGGCGCCATCGCCCTGAACCTGGCCACCCGCCAGGCCGAGGTCGCCGGCCAGCCGGTCCGCCTGACCCCCAGCGAGTACAAGATCCTCGAGCTCTTCTCGCTGCGGAAGAACACCGCGCTCTCCAAGGAGCAGTGCCTGAACCACCTCTACAACGGCATGTCCGAGCCCGAGCCCAAGATCATCGACGTCTTCGTCTGCAAGCTGCGCAAGAAGATCGCCGCAGCCAACAACGGCGACGCCGGCATCGAGACCGTCTGGGGCGGCGGCTACATGCTGCGCGACACGCCCGAGCAGCGCCTCGCCGCCTGATCCCCTTCCCTTCCCCGTGCGACTACGGCCGTCCCGCGAGGGGCGGCCGCTTTCTTATTCTCCGGGCCGGTAGGTCCGCTCCGTGTGGCCAGTGAGCTGCTCCGGATAGAAATAGACCTCCCGCAGGTCGCCCGCCGCATAGCGGTGCTGCTGGTCCACGAAGTGCTTGCTGTCCGGATGGCCGCTCTCGCCGCCGGCCGTCACCGCGACCGCCCGCACCTTCGGCCCGAACTCCACCGCCGCCACGAAGCTGTTGCCGCTGGTCCCGTAGTACCGCTTGGTCCCCGGGTAGCGTTTCGCCCCGAACGAGGCCAGCGAGCCCCACTGCGCCGAGGTGAACGGCACGGGGATCGACGGACCGTCGTCGCGGAATTTCTGGACGATGTCGCCGTTCAGCCGCTGGAAGCGGTTGATCTCGCCCCAGGGCGTCCGCCAGGTCCCGAAATCCGCCGCCAGCCGGTCCGACGCCTCGGCCAGCGCCGCCAGCCGGTCGGAGTCGGAGCTCCGGGTCGCCATGTAGTCCCAGACGCTCATCTTCGCGGCCTTGGCCGCCGGCGCCGCCTTGGCCCACAGCGCCTCGCCCCAGAACACCGCCAGCGAGGTCTCGGTCGAGGCCGCGGACCATTTGAAATCCCAGGCCCTGAGCGCCGCGACCTGTTCCGCCAGCTTCGCTTTCGCCGGATCGTCCCCCGGCGCGGCGTCATAGGCCTTGGTCAAGGTCGGGATCAGCCGGGCGAAAGCCGTGAGGTACGGGTCGTAGGCCGCCGCCACCAGTCCTTCCAGCGTGAAGTCCTTGCGGCCCTCCAGCACGCGGATCGCATGGGGCCCCCGCGGGTTCTCGCCCGCCTCGTCCATGTACTTCGGGAACGCCTCGCGCTTCGGGCTGTCCGGCCCCGCCGCCGCATAGGGCCAGTCGTTGGTGTTGTAGACCCAGCCCACGCCCGGACTGATCACCCGCGGAGCCTCGGTCAGCGCGTGCAGCCCCTGCCAGGCCGTCGCCGGGTTCGCGCCGTCCACCGGCTTCGTATAGTCGAAGCGGTCGTCGCGCCTCGGGATGAACTGCGGGTGCAGGTAGGCCGTCTGGCCCTTGTCGTCCGCGAACAGGGTGTTGTTCGACGAATTGGCCTTGAAGGTGTCCGCCACCTTCAGGAACGACGCCAGGTCGGTCTGCTTGGTGCGCAGGAACGACTGCTGCAGCGCCTCGACCGGCTTGTTCATCATCGAGAACGCGATCCACCTGTCGCCCTCGGCCCGCACGATCGGCCCGTGGTGGGTACGATAGACCGTGAAGCTGCGGCTCTGCATCGTCCCGTCGGCGCCCTTGAAGGGCACGACCACGGTCTGCGTCGTGACCGGCCGCGCTTCCTTGCCATAGCGGTACATCAACGTGCCGGGCGTCCGGATGATCGTCTCGGCGAACTCGTCCACCACGTCGACGCCGCTGGAGGTGTGCATCCAGCCCGCGTGGGCGTTGAAGCCCTGGTAGACGAAGAACTGCCCCCAGGTCACCGCGCCATAGGCGTTCAGACCCTCGTCGCTCGTCATCTGCAGCTCCGAGCGGAAGAAGAACGAGGTGTGCGGGTTGATCAGCAACAGGGCATGGCCGTCCTTGGTGATCTTCGGCGCGATGGCGATCCCGTTCGACCCGCTCGGTTCCTTGAACGCCAGCGCCTCCTCGACCGCCACGGTGCGCGCGCCGCCGTAGAACGCCTCCAGCTCCTTCAGCGAGATCCGCTCGATGTCGCCGCCGATGCTGCCTTCGGTGAACGACAGCGCCATCCACGGCTCGAAGCGCGCGATCACCCGCGGCTTCACCTCCGGATGGGTCGCCAGGTAGAAGTTCAGCCCGTCGGCCCAGGCGTCCATCAACGCCTTCAGCCAGGCCGGGCTCCGGGCGTAGTCGGCCTTGAGCCGCTCCGGCGTCACGTAAAGCTTCGCCCGCAGGTCGGCCCAGATCGCGCCCGCCCCCTCCGCCTCGGCCGTCCGGCCCAGGTTGGTGATGTAGTTGGTCTCGACGCGGTTGAAGTCGTCCTCGGCCTGGGCGTAGGCCATGCCGAACACCGCGTCGGCGTCGGTCCTGCCCTTCACGTGGGCGACGCCCCAGTCGTCGCGCACGATGCTGATCCTGGCCGCCTGGGCCCGCCAGTCCCCCATTTCGTCGGCCCGGGCGGGTGTGGCGAACAAGGCTGGCGTCGCCAGCAGCGACAGCGCAATCGCAAGGGATCCGAACCGCACCACCATCACTCCCCGACTCCGAATGGGCCGCACCTCGCCCACTCGTCCACAGCTTGTCCAGCCTGCGACGCCCTGTCCGTCCCGCACCCGCTTGGAACTGTCGGAGACTCAAGGTCTTTTTGTCAGAGGGGCATATTGGAGTTCACCCGATGACCGAGGCCACTTACGTCGCCTTCGTGCCCAACGGCAAAAGCGCCAAGCTGCGCTCCGTGCTTGAGGCCGAGGACACCGGCGCGCTGACCTGGCGCGAGCGCAAGGTCATGTTCGGCAGCGAGTTCTACTTCTCGGGCCCGCCCAAGCTCGCCCGCGCCACCCACGCCTACATCAGCCAGTGGGTCGTGACGCACTAGGCGTCGCCTCGATCTTCTCGATCCGCCACCTGAGCTGTTCGGCCGTCGCGCCCGGCACGTCGTTGACCCGCCGCAGCGTCGCCGTGCCCGAGGCGTGGTATTCCGCCCCCGTCGCATAACGCCCGTACAGCACCACCGGGACCTCCACGAACAGCGACCCCGCCGCGCCCTCGACCCGTCCCGGCGCGCCGATCTGGGCGTGCAGGCTGGCGAACGGCTTCAGGTCCTCCGGCCTCCCGTCGGTCCGCAGCTTCGCCGCCTCCGCCGCCCGGCCGCTCTCCACCAGGGCGTAGTAGGTCTGCAGCACGTTCGCCGCCCCCTGCGCGCTTTCCGGCGTGAACGGCCGCTCGTCCAGCGGCGTGCGGTCGTCCGGCAGGCCGCCTGGCGTCCCGGGCGCGGGCGGGTCCACCGGCGCCCGGGCCGGGGGCACGCAGGTCACGCCCGGTGCGCTGGCCACGTCCTCTCCGGGCTTCAGCGGCGCCAGCATCCCTTCGTCGCCCTTGGTCCACCACTGCAGCGCATCGCCCGTGTAGCGCGCGCCGCTCCCCGACCGCACGATCCGCAGCAGGTGGGTCGTGTCGCCCAGCTTGAGCTGCGCGGTCTCGTTGTCGGCGTAGAGGGCGCTCAGGATCCGCCCGTCCTCGCAGACGTAATGCACCCAGGCCATCGCCACCGTCTTCGGCTCGGGCTTCGGCGCGGCGGGTTGCGAGGCGGGCTGCGAACAGGCCGCCAGGGCCAGGAACGGGATCACGGTCAGGCGGGAGGTCATCATCCCACCATAACGCACGAGGCGGCCAAGCGTCGCCGTCGGCCTCAAGCCGCCTGTGGCATGTTGGAGGCGAAGCTGGCGCGGGTGATGGCCACGCTGAGCCCGGCCGGCGAACTGACCACCTCCATCTTGGCGCCCAGCTGCTTCACCAGCGCCTGGACGATCACCGTCCCCAGCCCGCCGACGATTTCCGAGGCCGCGCTCAGGTCCTTGCCGACCCCGTTGTCGGAGACGATGAGCTTCCAGTCCTCGCCCTTGCTTTCGTAGGTGACCATCACCAGCGAACCCGCCTTGTCGACGGGGAAGGCGTACTTGAGGGCGTTGATCACCAGCTCGGTGACGATCAGGCCCATGCTGACCGCCTGGGCGGAGCCCGCCATCCCCTCGTCGGCCATCACCTGCAGCACGATGGGCTGGCTCTCTCCGATCATCGAGGCGGCCAGGCTGTCGCACAGCTTCACGAGGTAGGAGCCCACTTCGATCTGCTCGACGCCGTCCGACGCGTGCAGGTGCGACTGGACGCTGGCCACCGACATCACCCTTTGATGCGCGTCGCGCAGGTGCCGGCGGGTTTCTTCGGACGTCACCAGCCGGGCCTTGAGCATCAGGATGCTGGCGATGATCTGCAGGCTGTTGGCGACCCGGTGCTCCATCTCCTGGAGCAGGATCTGCTTTTGCCTCAGCAGTTCCTCGGCTCGTTCGTATCGGACATCGCGGGCCTGCTCCAGCGCCCGGCGGTCGGTGACGTCGGTGAAGGCCAGCAGGATCGCGATGTCCGAGCTGGTCTCGTACAGCACCTTGCGCGCGTTCAGCAGCATGGTCCGGGGGCCGATCGTCGGGAAGTCGTGGATGACCTCGAAGCCGTCCATCGCCGTGTGTTCCGGGATGATGGTTTCCAGCAGCAGCCGAAGCGCCGGGATGTCCCACTGCCCGTCGCCCAGGCTGTAGAGCAGCCGCCCCTGCGTCTGCGCGGGATCGACCTTGAACGTCTCGTAGAACGAGCGGCTGGCCCCCACCACGTTGAACCGCGCATCCAGGACCAGCAGCGGCTCGTGAATGGTGTTCACGATCGCCTGCGCCAGCGTCTGGTCGTTTTCGAGTCCTGGCGGGCTGGTGAGCAACTTTGACCGATCCGGGCCGCGGCTAACGCGACCCTTGCGGTCGTGGGACCGCGCCCGCCAACCTTAAGCTAAACAGGGGGGATTTCCGCCTACTTCTTCATCCAGGGCTTGGATTTCGACTGCGAGCGCGCCGCCGCCGCGCTTTCGTGCTCCAGCCGGCCGCCGGGCGGCCCGCCCTTGGCCTGGGCCGCCTTCTTCAGGCGCAACGCCTTCTGCATCGGGGTCTCGCCTTCTGGAGCATCGTCCTTGGTGTCGGCCATAATCTCGCTCCTGGAATCCGCCCCCGAGCCTAGCGCGTCCGGCGCGCATGTCGCGCAGAAACGCCGCCCGCCGCGCGGACGTTGCGCTTCGCCTCCGGCTTGCTAGTCATGGCCGCAACATAGGGGCCGTCATGAACCTGAAGCTCGCCGCCATCCTTCTCGCGTCCGTGGCCGTCGCCCCCGCACTCGCCCAGACGCCGCCTTCGCCCCAGCCGCCCGTGGCCAGGACGCAAGCGCCCGAGGATCAGGCGCTCAAGCCCGAATCGAAGACCGCCGCCCCCGCGCCGACCGCCGGCCCCGCGCCCACCGCCGCCCCGGCCAAGCCCGCCAAGTGGGACGTCAACGATCCCCCCGGCGCCGCCATCCGCCGGGTCCCGATCGATGTGGACGAGGGCACCTGGATGAACGTCGACGTCAGCCCCGACGGCAGGACGATCGCCTTCGACCTGCTGGGCGACATCTACGTCATGCCGATCGCCGGCGGCGCGCCGACGCGCATCGCCGAGGGTCTGGCCTGGGACGTCCAGCCGCGCTTCTCGCCCGACGGCCGGCGCATCGCCTTCACCTCGGACCGGGGCGGCGGCGACAATATCTGGATCATGAACGCCGACGGATCGGACAAGCGCCAGGTGACCAAGGAGGACTTCCGCCTCCTCAACCAGCCGACCTGGAGCCCGGACGGCCGCTTCATCGCCGCCAAGAAGCACTTCACCACCGGCCGCTCGCTGGGGACCGGCGAGGTCTGGCTCTACCACGTGTCGGGCGGCGCGGGCGTGCCCCTGGTCAAGAAGCCGAACGAGCGCCATCAGAAGGAACTGGGCGAGCCCACCTACGCTCCCGACGGCAAGTCGATCCTCTACACCCGCAACATCACGCCCGGGCCGATCTTCGAATACGCCCAGGACTCCAACACCGACCTCTTCAACATCGAGCGCTACGAGATCGACACCGGCGAGGTGACCACCGTCGCCTCGGGCCCCGGCGGCTCGGTCCGTCCGACCCCCTCGCCCGATGGCCGCAAGATCGCCTTCGTCCGCCGCGAGAACACCCGCTCCAAGCTCTATGTGAAGGACCTGGTCTCCGGCGTGGAGCGCAAGGTCTACGACGCCCTCGACCAGGACGTTCAGGAAACCTGGGCCGTCCAGGGCCTCTATCCCAACATGGACTGGACGCCCGACAACAAGACCGTCGTGTTCTGGGCCGGCGGCAAGCTGCGCCGCGTCGACGCCGACGGCGCCAATGCCGCCGTCATCCCCTTCCGCGTCTCCGACACCCGTAACCTGATCGACGGCCCGCACCCCAAGGTCCAGGTCTCGCCTGACCGGTTCACGACCAAGATGACCCGCTTCGCCGCCGTCTCGCCGGACGGCCGCCAGGTGGTCTTCGAGAGCCTGGGCAAGCTCTATCTGAAGCCCATGGCCGGCGGCGAGCCGAAGCGCCTGACCAAGGGCGACGAGGCCAGTTTCGAACTCTTCCCCGCCTGGTCGCGCGACGGCAGGACCATCGCCTTCGTCGCCTGGACCGACGCGGGCCTGGGCCGCATCCGCACGGTGGCGGCCGGCGGCGGGACCGCCCGCGACGTCACCAAGGACCCTGGCCACTACGCCCGGCCCGCCTTCTCCCCCGACGGCCGGACCCTCGTGTTCGAGAAGGGCCAGGGTGGGTTCCTGACCTCCCGCAACTGGTCCGAGAACCCCGGCGTCTACCGCGTGCCCACCGCCGGCGGCGTGGCCGTGCGCATCGCCAAGGACACCGCCGCGCCCCAGTTCGGCGCCTCCAACGACCGGGTCTTCATGACCGCCTCCGAGGGCGGCAAGCAGCAGCTGATCTCCACCGACCTCAGCGGCGAGGCCAGGCGCGTCCACGCCGAGGGCGAGCTGGTCACCGACTTCGCCGTCTCGCCCACCGGCCAGCTCTTCGCCTTCCGCCAGAACTACGAGGCCCTGGTCATGCCCCTGATGCCGGGCGGCCAGGACGTGCCGGTGGACCTCAAGGGCGGGCCCATGCCGGTCACCCGCGCCTCCTCCGGCGGGGCGGACTGGATCCACTGGTCCAACGGCGGCGCGGAGCTGCACTGGTCCATGGGGCCCACGGTCTACACCGCCAGGACCGACGCCCTGTTCCGTGACGCCCCGGCCGCCGAGGGCGCCCCGAAGTTCGAGCCTCCCAGGACCGGGGTCCCGCTCTCCATGGAGGTGGCCGCCGACCGCCCGACCGGCGTGGTCGCGCTCACCGGCGCCCGCATCGTCACCATGGCCAAGGCCGATGGCGGGGTGATCGACGACGGCGTCATCGTCATCGACGGCGCCCGCATCGTCGCGGTCGGCCGCAAGGGCGAGGTCCAGGTCCCCGCCGGCGCCAGGGTCGTCGACGTCGCCGGCAAGACCATCATCCCCGGCCTTGTCGACGCCCACGCCCACGGACCGCAGGGCGTTGACGAGCTTGTGCCGCAGCAGAACTGGTCGCTGATGGTCAACCTGGCGCTGGGCACGACCACGATCCACGATCCGTCCAGCCGCGCCGCCGAGATCTTCGCCGCCGCCGAGCTGCAGCGCACCGGCAAGATCGTGGGCCCCCACATCTTCTCCACCGGCGAGGTGGTCTACGGCGCCAAGGCCGCCCGGAACTACGCCCAGATCGACAGCTACGACGACGCGCTGGCCCACGTGCGCCGGCTGAAGGCCCAGGGCGCCTACAGCATCAAGAACTACAACCAGCCCCGGCGTGACCAGCGCCAGCAGCTCATCCAGGCCGCCCGCGCCGAAGGCATGCAGGTGGTGGCCGAGGGCGGCGCCCTGTTCGGCCAGGACATCAACATCATCGCCGACGGCAACTCGACGCTGGAGCACAACATCCCCCAGCTCACGCTGTACGAGGACGTGCTCAGCTTCTTCAGCCAGTCCAAGACCAACTACACCCCGACCCTGGTGGTCACCTTCGGCGGCCTCGCCGGCGACCCCTACTGGCGCGCCCACACCGACGTCTTCAACCAGCCGGTCCTCAAGGCCCATATCCCCCCGGCCCAGCTCGCGGCCGACAACGCGCGCCGCGCCATCGCGCCCGATGACAACTACGTCGACGACGACAGCGCCCGCGAAGCCCACAAGCTGGCCAGGCGCGGCGTCCTGGTCTCCATCGGCGCCCACGGCCAGCAGGCCGGCATCGGCCCGCACTGGGAGCTGTGGTCGTTCGTCCGTGGCGGCATGACTCCGATCGAGGCCCTTCAGGCCGGCACCATCGTGCCCGCCAGGTCCCTGGGCATGGACGCCGACATCGGCAGCCTGGAACCGGGCAAGCTGGCCGACCTCGTGGTCCTCGACGCCGATCCCACGGCCGACATCCGGAATTCCGAAAAGGTCAGCCGTGTCATGGTGGGCGGCCGCATGTACGATCCCCTCACCCTGAACGAGGTGGTCACCGGCGACCGCAAGCGCAGTCCCTGGTGGTGGGAATCCAAATGAGCGACGACCCCATCGACGCCGGCTTCGACACCGACGACTGGCAGCGCCTGATCCCCTTCACCGGCCGCGTCGCCAACCTCGACGACGTCCAGGCCCGCAAGGCCATCTTCGCGCTCAGCGACACCCGCAACGGCAAGCCCATCGACATGGACCTGCCCCAGCCGGTGATCTGGTGGGCCGACGACGGCGAACAGGCCGCCGTCGCCGTCCAGGCCGAGGCCCACGACAGCGAAGAGGGCGAGACCATGGAGGTCCTCGGCCTCATCCTGCCCGACGGCGAGGGCGCCGTGGCCCTGCTCGAGGACGTCGATCTCGTCGACGACACCGACCCCACCTGGCGCGGGCTGGTCGAGGCCGCCGTCGGCGACGAGACAGGAGACGAGGATTAGCCTCCCTCGGCGCCGGACATGAAGCAGATGCGGCTCAAGGGTCACGAGCGGCGGGACCGGTTCCTGGACGCGGCCGCCGCGATCGTCATCGAGCAAGGCGTCTCCGCCGTCACCATGGACGGCGTGGCTGCGCGCAGCGGGGTCAACAAGGCCCTCGGCTACCGCTACTTCTGCGGCCGCGACGACCTGCTGGCCGCGCTCTTCGACCGGGAGGTCGAGCGCCACGAAAGCCGCGTGGAACACGAGATCTCCCGCGACGCCAGCTTTGAGGACTGGGTGCGCTATGGCCTGCGCCACTGGTTCCGCCGCATGGACGAGAGCGGCGAGCTGTTCCTGCGCCTGACCAGCGACAAAGGGCCCCTGGCCGCCAAGGCCGCCGCGCGCCGCCAGGCCGACGCCGCCGCCTGGGCCCAGGGCCTGCAGCGG
Organism: Phenylobacterium sp.; assembly: GCF_004297125.1. Taxonomy (GTDB): domain Bacteria; phylum Pseudomonadota; class Alphaproteobacteria; order Caulobacterales; family Caulobacteraceae; genus Phenylobacterium. The sequence goes on from NZ_SCVD01000006.1 coordinate 28,489, forward strand.
GTGTTCGGCATCGCCGAGCGGCCCGCCCAGCACCTCGCCGCCTTCCTGGTCGCCGGGACCGCCGGCGCCCTGGCGGTCCGCAACGGCCAGGACGACGACGATGTCATCGAGACCATCACCGTGTCCATCCTGGCGGCGGCCGAGGCGCTCAAGGCGCGGGCCCTTGCGGATCGCAAGATGTAACGCTAGCGTGACTTAACAAGCGCCCGACCCGAGGCGCGACAGGGGAGCGAGATCATGACGATGAAGGTTGGCCGCCGAGGCTCGATGGCGGTGCTCGCCGGGCTGGCGTTCGGCGCCACGGCCCAGGCCGCGCCCCGCCCCAACAGCCGGAAGGGCGGGACCCCGCTGCCGGACGTCACCATCTACCACCTGGAAGGCCGCCGCTCGGAGCGGATCGTCTGGCTGATGGAGGAGCTCGGGTTCCCCTACAGGCTGGAGTTCAAGCGCGGCGACCTCATGGGCTCGATGGCCGCGATCCGCGCGATCAACCCGGTCGTGCCCATGGCCCCCACCGTGAAGTACGGCGACCAGATCCTGGTGGAATCCGGCGCGATCATGGACCTGATCGTCACGCGGCACGCCCCCGACCGGTTGCGCCCGGCCGAGTCCAGCCGCGACTTCCCGAACCACCTGATCTTCATGCACTACGCCGAGGGCAGCCTGGCCGCGCGCCTGTTCTCCGACTACCGCGCCTGGCGGGCGCAGCCGCCGAAGACGCGCTCGCCCCTGGTCGACTCCGAGGCCACCGTCCAGTTCGCCGAGGACCATCTGGCCGCCCATCCCTGGTTCGGCGGCGCCGACTTCTCCACCGCCGACATCATGATGCTGTTCCCGCTCAACGTGGCGACCAGCCTCAACCTCGTGGACGCCGGCCAGTTTCCCAAGGTCGCCGCCTGGAAGGCCAAGGTCGAGGCGCGTCCCGCCTACCAGCGCATGCTCGCCAAGGCGCGGCCCGATGGCCTGATCGGCGCCCTTCCGGCCCTGCCCCAGCACGCGCCCTCCGGTCCGCGCGCGCCGCTCAACCCGCCCCGTTAGGAACACCCCGCCATGACCGAGAGCCGCCAGGTTCACCTCGTCCGCCGGCCCCAGGGCGTCCCCGTCGCGGCGGACTTCGCCGTGGTCCCGGTCGACATCCCCGACGCGGCCTCAGGCGAGGTCCAGCTCCAGACCCTGCTGATGTCGGTGGACCCCTACATGCGGCCGCGGCTGGACGCCGACCAGCCCCTGGACACCGCCCTGCTGGGCGGCGGTATCGCCCGCGTGGTCCAGTCGCGCCACGACGGCTTCCGCGAAGGCGACCTGGTGCGCCACATGTCCGGCATGCGCGAGCGCTTCGTCTCGGACGGCCGTGGTTTGACCCCGCTCAAGCCCGACCCCGACCTGCCGCTCAGCGTCTACATGCACGCCCTGGGCGGCACGGGCCTGACGGCCTACGGCGGCCTGCTCGAAGTCGGGGCGCTGAAGGACGGGGAGCAGGTCTTCGTCTCCACCGCCGGCGGCGCGGTGGGCTCGGTCGCGGCCCAGATCGCCAAGATCAAGGGCTGCTACGTGGTCGGCACGACCGGCTCCGACGACAAGGTCGCCTGGCTCCGCGACGTCGCCGGCCTGGACGCGGTGATCAACTACAAGTCCGGCCCGCTGGCGCCGGCCCTCAAGGCCGCGACGCCCAAGGGGATCGACGTCTATTTCGAGAACGTCGGCGGCGCCCACCTGGACGCGGCCCTGCCCCGCATGAACGTCCGCGGCCGGATCCCCGTCTGCGGGATGATCTCCACCTACAACGGCGACCGCGAGGGCGTGCGCAACCTCTCCGCCATCATCTACAGCCGGGTCCGCATGGAGGGCTTCGTGGCCAGCGACTTCGGCCACCTGCGCGAGCGGTTCGAGGCCGACGTGACCGGCTGGCTCAAGGCCGGGCGGATCAGGTACCAGGAGACCATCCTCGACGGCTTCGAGCGCGCGCCCGAGGGCCTCATCGGCCTGTTCGAAGGCCGCAACGCCGGCAAGATGCTGATCCGCGTCGCAGCCTGACCGCTGGGGAGCGAGCGGCCGGGCTACCCTCGCAACCGCTCCGCATGCCACGCCACGTGCTCGGCCACGAAACTGGCGATGAAGAAGTACGAGTGGTCGTACCCGTCCTGCATCCGCAGCGTGAGCTTCTGCCCCGCGGCCGCGCAGGCCGCCGCGAACAGCTCGGGCTTGAGCTGGCCCTCCAGGAAGCTGTCCGCCCCGCCCTGGTCGATCAGGATGTCGTCGAACCGCCCCTTGGCGGCGCCGGCCTCGACCAGCCGCGACGCGTCGTGCTCCGCCCACGCGGCCTCGTCCCCGCCCAGATAGGCCGCGAACGCCTTTCTCCCCCAGTCGCACCGCGTCGGCGAGACGATCGGCGCGAAGGCCGAGACCGAGCGATAGAGGTCGGGGTAGCGCAGCGCCAGCGTGAGCGCCCCATGGCCGCCCATGGAGTGGCCGAAGATCCCGCGCCGGCCGACTGCCGCCGGGAAGGCGCCTTCCACCGCCGCGATCAGGTCCTCCGTGACATAGGTCTCCATCCGGAAGTGCGGCGCCCACGGCGGCTGCGTGGCGTCCACATAGAAGCCCGCGCCCTGACCCAGGTCGTAGGCCGGGTCGTCGGCCACGCCCTCGCCTCGTGGGCTGGTGTCCGGCGCGACGATGATCACGCCATGCCGGGCGGCGGCGGCATAGGCGCCGGCCTTGGTGGTGAAATTGTCCTCGGTGCAGGTCAGGCCGGACAGCCAATAGAGCACGGGATGCGGCCCCTCGCCCGGCGGGACGAACACCGAAAGCTTCATCGGCCCGCCCGTGGCGGCGCTGTGGTGACGACCGTAGGTCAGCGTCCCGCCCTGGGTCCGATGCTGCTGAAGGATCTCGAACATGAAACTCACCCCCTGCGGCCGCGTCGCGACCGTGTAGCAGCTCGAAGGCGGCCCGCAACGCCCGACGGGGCGCTGAACTACGCTCGGGGCGCGCCGGGCGGACGCAACCTGCCGATGCGGTGCGACGTCGCACCAGGGCGTTTAACCTAAGACCTTCACCACGCCTTTCCCATCGCCGGCGATGTTGCCGGTGTGACCACGCCGACCTTCCCCATACCCGCCCTCGAGGGCCGCGAAAGCCTGGAGCGCGCCGCCCGGATGCAGCGCCGGCTCTACCGGGCCTGGCGGCGGCATGGCGAAGACCCGCGCCGGCTTCGGGTCGTCCTCACCCCGGTCGACTGGGTGCTGGTCGCCTGCCTCGCCGTGACCATGCTCGGCCTCGGCGTGGGCCTCGACCGCATGTACCCGCTGGTCCGCCCCAGCCTGGCCCACGCCCTGTACGACGACCTGCCGGTGCGCCCCTACCCCGACTGCGCCGACGCCCACGCGGCCGGCGTGTTCGATATCCCGGTCGGCGCCGCGGCCTACACCGTCGACCAGGACCGCGACCGCGACGGATTGGCCTGCGAGCGCGGCTGAGAACTGGCCCTATCGCCGATCCCTCAGGCTCCTCATCCTGGCGGCCTTGAGTCGGAGGATGGGGTGGACGCAGCTCGAACCCGCAGGAATGCGCTCGTCGCCGCACTGCCGTTCGCGGCGGTCGTCGGGGCCACCTGCGCCTTCCAGGTCGGCGCCTCGCTCGCCAAGGGCCTGTTCCCCGCCGTGGGGCCGCAGGGCGCGTCGGCCCTTCGCCTGATCCTGGGCGCGGCCATGCTGTTCGCCGTCCTCCGCCCCTGGCGCAACTGGCCCAGGCCCGCGCCGCTGCTGCCGATGCTCGGCCTGGGCCTCGCCACCGCCGGCGCCATCCTGTTCTTCTACCTGGCGATCGGCCGCCTGCCGCAGGGCGTCGCCATCGCCCTGCAGTTCCTCGGGCCCCTGGGGGTCGCCATCGCCGGCTCGCGCCGCGCCTCCGACCTGGTCTGGACGGCCCTGGCCGCCGCCGGGGTCTGGGGCCTCGTCGGACGCGACCTGATGTCGGACGGGCCCGGACGGCTCGACCTCGTGGGGGTCGGCTTCGCACTCGCGGCGGCCGCCTCCTGGGCCGCCTACATCGTCTGGGGCCAAGCGGCCAGCCGGGCCTTCAAGGGCGCCACGCCGGCGCTGGCCGTCGGCATCGCCACGGTCGTGGTCGTGCCGGTGGGCGTCCACCACGCGGGCCTGCCGGCCCTGCTCCAGCCCGGCCTCATCCCGCTGGCCCTGCTGGTCGCCCTGGTCTCCACGGCGATCCCGTTCAGCCTCGAGATGTACGCCCTGCCGCGGATGCCGGCCCGCACCTTCGCCGTACTCACCAGCCTGGAGCCGGCCTTCGGCGCCCTGGCCGGCCTGTTCCTGCTGCACGAGCGCCTGGCCCCGGCCCAGCTCGCCGGCGTCTGCGCCGTCATGGCCGCCGCGGCCGGCGCCGCCTGGTCCAGCAAGCCGCGCGCCCCGGAAGACCTGGCTTCCGACATTCCCCCCACCTGAAACGGTGCTAGAAGCCCGCCATGTCCGCCACACCTCCCGACCCCGACCGCCGCAAGAAGCTCATCGGCCGCCTGGTCGTCATAGCCCTCGGCCTGCTGATCGCCGTCTACCTGGTCCCGATGTTCCTCAGCCTGATGCGCTGACGGTTCGCGCGCCGACGGTGCGCCTTCCCCGTCGAGCCGCTACAACCCGCCGATGTTCCGCGTCCCCGACCTCGAACTGCCCCCGGACCATCCGGACCGCGCCGTGCTCGGCGCGATCGCCAGGAACCTCGACATCTCCGCCGACCGCCTCGCGCTGGCCGGCTCCATGCCGGAGTATGTCCGCCATGCCCTGGCATGGCGGCCGCAGGTGCATGACTCGCGCCAGCAGTCCCTGACCGACAGGTTCCTGACGCCGGTCCTTCCGGCGCTGCACGCCCTGTTCCTACAGCTGCGCGCCGAACTCGATCCCGTCCTGCGGCAGGCGAAGCCGGCTCGCGGCTCGGAACCCTATCCGATCGGCCAGTGCCTGGAGATCACCCAGGCGGTCCAGGCGCGGCTGGAAGGCCTCGATCCCGCCGGGCTTTCCGGCCCCGCCGCCCGGGCCTTCGCGGCCCTGCGCGACTTCCGCGCCGCCGGCGGCGACCTGCGGCGCGCCTGGGGCGACCTCAGGGGCGAGTATTTCCAGAACGCGCTGATCGTCGGCGCCCTCTACGTCGATGTCTCCAACGACGCCGTCGTGGTCACCAAGCCGCCGGTGGAGATCCGCCCCTTCGCCGAGGCTGACTTCAAGCCGATCGCCGACCACCTCCATTTCGTCCGCATCGCGACGCGCTACTGGAACCTGCGGTTCCTGCCCAACCATTTCCTGCCGGACCTCGCGCCTTACTTCCCATTGATCCACATCGCCGCGGACGGCGGGATGCGCGTCGGGCCGCTGGACACCTACATGCTGGGCGTCACCCTCGCCGGACGGTTCCAGTCCAGCGAGCAGGCCCTGTGCGCCTCGCCCCTGCCGCCCGACACCTTCGCCAGCCTGGGCGCGGCGATGCGCGGCGGCCCGGTCCCCGTGGCGGCCAGCGCCGAGCAGGGCCGCGAGGCGGCGCTCGCCCGCTGCCGCGCCTGGCGCGCCGAGGGCCGCTTCGACTGCGCCGCGTCCTTCAACCGCGCCATGGCCGCCGCCCACGACATCAACCGGCGGCTGGCCGGAACGGCCGCCATCGCCCGGACCGCCTGAGCCGGCCCTGAGCGTACCTATCGCCGCCCAAGCCGCACCGTCATCTCCGCCGAGACGACATCCCCCGCCGTGACGTTCGCCTTACGCCGCACCACGTCCTTCAGCGGCAGATAGTAGGTCTCCTGCCTGGGGAACAGCGAGGTCGTGAAGTCCACCTCGCCGATCCGCGCGTCGACCGGGATCACCCCCCACCCATAGCTCGCCGCCCTGGCCAGCCGCCGCACCTCCGCCGCCACCTGCGCCGGCAAGGGTGCGAAGAAGTACGGCGAGGGGCCGCGCCAGTGGACGACCTCGGCCTCGAAGCTGAACTCGGCCAGGGGTTCTGCGGCGGCGGACATACGCCGATCGTACCGGACCGGAAACAATAGCTGAAGGGCGCGGCGGCCTCAGCCCGGCCGCCGGCGCGGCCCGTTCACCGGCTCGCCCGCCGCGTTCAGCGCCTCCAGCTCGTCCAGGGTGATCCGCCCCTCGCGGATCGCCTGCCGGAACGCCGTGTTCTCCGCCGGGGACATGCCGCGCACCGCGCGCGTGGTCTCCACCACCTCGTTGTCCGGCGTCACCGCGAAGTGGCGCACCTCGAAGCGCGTGACCGGCTCAGGCGCCGCGTCCGCCTCGTCCTCCGGCGCCTGCGCCTTGATCGTCCCATAGCGCCGCGGCGCCAGCTTCGCGCACCGCCACTTCAGGGTCTGGATCTTCAGCCGCGCCGTCTTCGTGGTCGCCTCCGTCGCCTCCAGCGCCAGCCGCCAGGCCAGGTCGAACAGCCGGTCCGCCTGCGCGTCCCGCGCCAGCATGTAGGCGTCGAAATAGTCCGGTCGCTCCTTGATCCAGCGCATCACCGTCGAATAGGCCGGCATGTCGGGCGCTGCGCACACCTCGTCCAGCCCCCGGCCGTCCTCGACCCGGCTCAGCACCTCGGCCGCCACCTTCGGGTTCCAGCGGTGGTACGCCCGCCGTGGCGGGAAGACGTTGGCCGCCACCGCCTGAGCCGCATCCACCATGGCCCGCAGCTCCGGATACCGGCCCAGCCACCACTGCATCGTCGACCACGGCGGCGCCGTGGGGCAGCGGCACGCCTCGGCCAGGGTCACCCCCGCCTCGATCCGCCGGCACACCGCCTCCACCGCCGCCACCTTCTGCGCATAGACCCGCCGCTCATAGGGCCGGCGCCCCTCACCCGCGCACACAGCCGCTCCCGCGCCCGCCTCCGCCATCGCACACCCCTCGAAATGATCGTCCGGAAAGTTCGCGGAGACCCCCACCCGACCCGCGGGCGCAGTCATCAACGCTGCCTGAACCATCTCAAATTCCCGAGGAAATGTCAAGAACAAATGTGGAACATAAAGGCCGCCTGCTCCCGCCCTTAACCCAACCTGTTCACCCGCCCTTACCCGTCATGCCCGCAACCTCAGCGCGTGACCACGCTCCCGCCGCCCCACAGGCCCGTCCGCCGCAACGGCGCCCTCGCCCTCGGCCTGGCCGTCCTGATCGCGCTCGCCGTGACGCCCTGGCTGCTCCACGTCGGCTTCATTCGGCCGCCGTCGCCGCTGACCCGCGACCTGCCCGGCGCGTCCCCCGCGGCGAGCCAGGTGTTCGACGCCCGCGTCCAGGCCCGCTTCCCGCCTGGCGCGAGCGAGGCCCAGTTGATCGCCGAGCTCTCGCGGCAGGGCTTCCACGAGGGCCAGGCCGAACGGGAAATGGTCCGTCGCCAGGCCTCGTTGATCTGCAACATCGCCGCGCGGGTCTCCTGGCGCGCCGACCATGCCGGCAAGATCCTGCGCGCCCGCGGCGCCTATCGTGAGGAGGGCTGCCTGTGACCGCGGCCGTCCCCGCCCCTTTCCGACCCGCCCCGCCGCGATGAGCTGGCTCCCGACCCTCTTCGAGCTGGTCGCCGGTCTCGGCGCCGAACTGTTCCTGCCCCGAGCGATCGAAGGCCGCCCCCTCTGGCTGCGGATCGTCCTCGTGGCCGCCTGGATCGTCCTGGCCTTCGCCCTCGCCACAGTCCTGTTGCTGCTGCTGACGCTCCTGTTCGCCCTCTTCCGATAGCGCCGGACCACCGCTGCAACGTCGGAGCCGTCATCGACTCCCGCGCGCCCACGCCTTCCTAGAGGAAGCGGAAGAGGCTGGCGAAGTACGGTGGGGCCAAAGACCATTTTCCGAAGTCCGACCCCAGCCTGCCGAAGCGGCGCCGCTCCGGCGGGAGAGTTTAGCTGTTCACCCAGCAACTTCGGCCATGTGGTCGCCGTCGCCGCTGAAGCCCCCTATTCGAGATTTGCGCGCCATCAATTGATAGTTCGTCGGCTCAGCGTACCTATCAACAATTGAGGGGTCGTCTGAAGGTCCGAAACTGTGATCACCAGCCCGATACTCGATGAGATCGGCGATGCGATCTACGCGCTCGATACCGATTGGCGGTTCACACTCTTCAACAACCAGGCCGAGCAATTCTTCGGGCGGGATCGGAAAGAGGTTCTCGGACGCTCGGTCTGGGATTGCTTCCCTGCAGCGAGGGGGACCGAGCTCGCCCATCTGCTCGAGGAGGTGATGCGGAGCCGCAAGCCCGCGCATCTTGAAGTCCTCAGCCCCAGTACGGGCCGCTGGACAGACACCCGCATATTTCCCCTCACCGAGGGCGGCATCGTCGCAAACTGGCGCGACATCACTCGGGAGAAGCAGCAGCAGGCCCAGTTGGCCGAGGCGATCGAGGCCCGCGAAGACGCCATGCGAGAGCTCCGCACGGTGATCAGCCATGTGCCGGCGATGATCGCCCACTGGGACAGTGACCTGAAATGCACGTTCGCGAATGACAGCTACTTGGAGTGGTTCGGTCGCACGGCAGAAGACATGATCGGGCTGTCGATACAGGATCTGATGGGCGAGGCCCTCTTCCTGAAGAACGAGCCCTACATCCGCGGCGCGCTGCAGGGGCGTCGCCAAGCCTTCGAACGCACACTTACCAAGCCGTCGGGCGAAGTCGCGCACAGCTGGGCGCAATACATCCCGGACCTGGATGATCACGCCCGCGTCCGCGGCTTCTACGCGATGGTGACGGATGTGACGCCGCTCAAGCAGGTCGAGGAGAGCCTTCGCACCATCAACGCGGAACTCCAGCTTGCCCGCGACGAGGCGCAGGTCGCCACGGCTGTAAAGAGCGCGTTCCTCTCCAATATGAGCCACGAGCTCAGGAACCCGCTGACGGCCATCATCGGCTACGCCGAACTCCTGGCGAAGAAGGGCTCCCTGGATGAGACCCAGCGAAAGTACCTGATCCGACTTCAGGACGCGAGCGCCGCCCTGCTGATGACGGTCAACGATGTCCTCGACTTCTCCAAGCTGGAGGCCGGCGAAGTGGTGATCGAGCGGCGCGTGGTCGACCCGCTCGCCATCGGGCGGGCCGCGCTGGAAATGTTCGAGCCGCAGATGGATCGCAAGGGGTTGGCGCGCAGCCTTGAAGCGGCGGACGTGCCCGCCCTTGTGGTCGCGGACGACACGCGCCTTCGCCAGATCCTGGCCAACCTGATCGGCAACGCGGTGAAGTTCACCGCTGAGGGCAGCGTGTCGGTGCGTTGCCTCTATGACCGAACGGCCCACCTGCTGCGCTACGAGGTGATCGACACCGGCCCCGGCATTCCCGCGGACAGCCAGGCCCAGCTTTTCCAGCGCTTCTCGCAGATGGACGCCTCGACAAGCCGCATCTACGGCGGAACCGGCCTGGGCCTGGCCATCTGCAGGGGCCTTGCGCAGGCCATGGGCGGCGAGGTGGGCGTGCTGAGCATCGCCGGCGAGGGAAGCTGTTTCTGGGTCCAGGTCCCGTGCGAGCCCACCACCCTTGAGGTCCTGCAACGGGAGGATCTGGAGCACTCGCTTCCCCATCCCGACGCCTTGCGGGGTCTGCGTGTGCTGGTGGTCGACGACGAGGCGGCGAACCGGGAACTGGTGCGCCACATGGTCGAGCCGCTCGGCGTCCTGGTGACGGAAGCGGAAGGTGGCGCCGAGGCGGTCGCCGCCGCGCGCTCCGGCGTGTTCGACGTCATCCTCATGGACGTGCGGATGCCGAACATCGACGGCCCGACGGCGGCTCAGCTCATCCGCTCTAGGGCGGGGCGCAAGGTGACGCCCCCCATCGTCGCCTTCACGGCGGACATCGGCGGCGGCATGCCGCCGACCTGGCGCGGACATTTCGATGCAATACTCGGCAAGCCGATCGTCGGCCGAGACCTCGTTTCGCTCCTGGCCGAGCACCGCCCCAAGCCCTTGGCGCCACAGACTTAGAGGCTGTCCCCCCGAGGACTCCGGCGCGTGGTGCAGCGAGGCATCCCAAGAGGCTTCCCGTCATGATCGGCCGGCTGCTCACCGTCGGACGGACCGTGAGGGAGTGACATCCACGCCTAGTGCGGACCTTCCCAACTTCCGAGATGAGTCAGAATCGCCCCTATCCCTCCCGCCTCGCATAGGCCCCGCTCAGCTCCCCCCACGCTTCCGCGGGCGGGAACTCCGCAAAGCTCCGCACCGCCGGCGTGGTCGCCCACGGCAGCTTCTCGCTCACATAGGTCTCGACGAACGGCTCCAGGCCTTCCACCCCGTCGAACATGGTCGAGCGCACGTTCACGAACCCCGGCGGCTGGGACGGCCGGGTGAACATCCAGCTCATGCAGTACGGACAGAAGAAGTGCTGGGCCTCGGCGCCGTGCAGCCCGCCGATCACCGGCTCGCCGGCCGTCACCTCGAACGCCTCGGCCGGGAACAGGGCGCTCAGCGAGAACGCGCTGGCGGTCATCTTCTGACAGCCGGTGCAGTGGCAGGCCATGGTGATCAGCGGCCCGGCGGTCACCTTGAACCGCACCTGTCCGCACCGGCATCCGCCCGTCCAGGGCAAGCTCGGCTGGCTCATCGACATCTCCTCGCTCCACCGCGCGCCGCAGGCGCTGTCATATTCGTCCACGAACCACACGAACCACACAAACGGGAATCCACGCCGGCGCCACGCCCGCCGATAGCCCGCGTTCGTGTGGTTCGTGTGGTTCGTGGACAATCGAATCGGCGCTGACGCGCCCAAACCGCCGCAGCGCTATTTCTGCACTGGCCGCAGCAACGGCGTCTTCGGCGGCTCGGCGGCCTCACCGGCCGCATCCCTAAGCAGGTCCTCCACGAACCCCGGCAGCCATGAGTTCCGCCCCGGCTTCATCCGCTCGGCGCGATAGATGTGGCCCAGGTCCGCATAGGCGCGGTCGAAGTTCTTGTTCACGATCACGTAGTCGTAGTTCGTCCAGTGGAGGATCTCCTCCCGGCCCAGCTCCAGCCGCGCCTTGATCGTCTCCTCGGTGTCCTGGGCCCGGGCGCGCAGGCGCCGCTCCAGGTCGTCCCAGGCCGGGGGCAGGATGAACAGGCGTACGCTGTCCTCCGGGGCCTTCTCGGCGATCTGGGCGGCGCCCTGCCAGTCGATGTCGAACAGCACGTCGTGACCGGCCTCCAGCGCCGCCATCACCGGCTGCTTGGGGGTGCCGTAGTAGTTGCCGTTGACCGTCGCCCATTCCAGGAACTCGCCGGCGGCGATCATGGCCTCGAACTCGGCGCGCGACTTGAAGAAGTACTCGCGCCCCTCCGCCTCGCCGGGACGCGGCTCGCGGGTGGTGGCCGAGATCGACAGCGTCAGGTCCGAGTGGTCGGCCACCAGGCTGCGCGTCAGCGAGGTCTTCCCCGCCCCGGCCGGGCTCGACACCAGCAGCAGCAGCCCCCGCCGCGTCGTCTCCCAGGGCTTCGAATGATCGTCAGCCGTCAAGGTCCGCACTCCCCGCGCGAGGCGCCATCAAGATAACCACGCCTGCGGCGCCCTATTCGACATTCTGAACCTGTTCGCGGAACTGCTCGATGGTGGCCTTGAGGTCCAGGCCCACCGTCGTCAAGGCCGAGAGCTGCGACTTCGAGCACAGGGTGTTGGCCTCGCGCATGAATTCCTGGGTCAGGAAGTCCAGCCGTCGTCCAACGGCGCTGTCGCTCGCCAAGAGCGTCCGCGCAGCGTCCACGTGGCCGGACAGCCGGTCCAGTTCCTCGCGCACGTCGGCCTTCACCGCCATGGCCGCGGCCTCCTGGACGATGCGCTCCTCGGTGGCCGCCTCGCCCGCCAGTTCCTTCAGCCGCGCCTCGAAGCGGGCCTTGATCGCCTGGGGCTGGCCCGCCGCGACCGCGCCCGCCTGGCCGGTCAGTTCGCCGATCCGGTCCACCTGGCCCGCCAGCACGCCCGAGAGCGCCGCGCCCTCCTCCAGCCGCGCCACGGCCAGGCCGTTCAGCGCCGCGCCGATCGAGCCCGAGATGGCGGCCTCCAGCTCGGCCTGGGCTTCCGGCTCCAGGCCGGAGTCGTCGGCCTCGACCACCCCGCGCAGCGCCAGCAGGCCGTCCAGCCGCGGCGCCTTGACCCGCCCGTCCTTCATCAGCGGCGCGCCCAGCGTGAGATAGCGCTCGAGCTGGGCGACGTTCACCCGGACCTGGACGGCGCCCTCGCTACGCTTGGCGGTCACGCCCACCGTGATGTTGCCGCGCTGGAAGCGGCTCTGCGCGCCCTCCCGGGCCGCCCGCTCCAGGCCCTCGAACCCCGGCGGCCCCTTGAAGCGCACCTCCAGGTTCCGCCCGTTCACGCTCCGGGCCTCGACCGCCCAGGTCCAGCCGCCCAGCGCTCCCTCGGCCCGCCCGAACCCGGTCATCCCCGAAATCGGCATCAGCTTCGTCCCCGCGCCGCAGGCGCTGTCATATTCGTCCACGAACCACACGAACCACACAAACAGGAAGCGAAGAGGGCAACAGTCGCGCCCACGGCCCGCGTTCGTGTGGTTCGTGTGGTTCGTGGACGATTCAATCGGCGCTGACGCGCCACGGCGACGAGGCGCATCGCTACTGCCCCCCGGTCGCGCGCTGGCGCTCGATGGCGCGCCAGCGTTCGACGTTCCTGGCGTGCTCGTCGTAGGTCGAGGCGAAGGCGTGGCCGCCCGAGCCGTCGGCGACGAAATAGAGCTCGTCGGTCTTCGGCGGATCGAGCACGGCGGCCAGGGCGTCGCGGCCTGGGTTGGCGATCGGCCCCGGCGGCAGACCGGCGACCTTGTACGAGTTCCACGGACTGTCCGCCGCCAGTTCCGAGGCGCGGATGCCGCGACCCAGCGGCCGGCCCTTGGTGAGGCCGTAGATGATCGTCGGGTCGCTCTGCAGCAGCATTCCGGCCCGGAGGCGGTTGATGAAGATCGCCGCCACCCGCGGCCGCTCGGCCGGGACGCCGGTCTCCTTCTCGACGATGGAGGCCAGGGTCACGGCCTCCTGCGGCGAGTTGAGCGGCAGGCCGGGCTGGCGCGAGGCCCACAGCTGCGCCAGCACCTTGTCGTGCGCGTCGCGCATCCGCTGCAACACGGCCGCCCGCGGCTCTCCGCGCTGGATGTCGTAGGTGTCGGGCAGGAGCGAGCCCTCGGGCGGCTCCTCCGCGGTCCCGGTCAGCACCGGCGAGGCGTTGACCGCGTCCAGCGCCATGCCGCTGGTCCAGCCCTCCGGGATGGTGATCACGCGGCGGACCACCTTGCCCGCGCGGATGTCGGCCAGCACCCGGGCCATCGAGGCGCCGGAGCGGATCTCGTATTCGCCGGCCTTCAGGTCGGCCGCGGCCCCGGTCATTCGGGCCGCCAGGGCGAAGAACCCGGCGGAGGAGATGACGCCGGCGGTCCTGAGCGTGTGGCCGATCTGGCCGACGCCGGAGCCGCGCTCCAGCACCACCACCGTGGTCTCGCCGGACCGCGCCTTGGGCCCCGGGCCCACGTAGCTCCAGACCCCGGCCAGGGCGACCAGGATCGCCAGGCCCAGGGCGATCAGGGCGCCCCCGCCCGCCGCGCGCTTGGAGATGCGCCGGCGGCTCACGCGTATTTCTTGAAGATCACCGAGGCGTTGGTGCCGCCGAAGCCGAAGCTGTTCGACAGCGCCACGTCGATCTTCATCGGCTTGGCCTTGTGCGGCACCAGGTCGATCTTCGTCTCGACGGAGGGGTTGTCCAGGTTGATCGTCGGCGGCGCGATCTGGTCGCGGATGGCCAGGCAGCTGAACGCCGCCTCGATCGCCCCGGCCGCGCCCAGCAGGTGGCCGGTGGCCGACTTGGTGGAGCTCATGGTGGCCTTGGCCGCCGCGTCGCCCAGCAGCCGCTCGACCGCGCCCAGCTCGATCTCGTCGCCCAGCGGCGTCGAGGTGCCGTGGGCGTTGATGTAGTCGATCTCCGAGGGGTCGATGCCGGCGTCCTTGATGGCCGCCTGCATGGCCCGGAAGCCGCCGGAACCGTCCTCGGCGGGAGCCGTGATGTGGTAGGCGTCGCCGGCCAGGCCGTAGCCGATCACCTCGGCGTAGATCTTGGCCCCGCGCGCCTTGGCGTGCTCCAGCTCCTCCAGCACCAGCATGCCGGCGCCCTCGCCCATGACGAAGCCGTCGCGGTCCTTGTCGTAGGGGCGGCTGGCGCGGGTGGGCTCGTCGTTGAAGCCGGTCGACATGGCGCGGCAGGCGATGAAGCCGGCGATGCCCACCGGCACCACGCTGGCCTCCGCGCCGCCCGCGACCATCACATCGGCGTCGCCGTACTTGATCAGCCGGCAGGCGTCGCCGATGGCGTGGGCGCCCGTGGCGCAGGCGGTGACCACCGCGTGGTTCGGGCCCTTGAAGCCGTAGCGGATCGAGACCTGGCCCGAGACCAGGTTGATCAGCGCCGAGGGGATGAAGAACGGGCTGACCCGACGGGGGCCCTTCTCGTGCAGCTCGATGGCCGTCTCGGCGATGGTGCCCAGGCCGCCGATGCCGGAGCCGATGATGACGCCGGTCCGCTCGCGGCCCTCGTCGTCTTCGGGCTGCCAGCCGCTATCCTTGACCGCCTCGTCCGCGGCCGCGACGCCATAAAGTATGAAATCGTCGACCCGCCGACGGTCCTTGGGCGACATGGTCAGGTCGGGGTCGAACGAGCCCGGGATGTCCGGCCCGCCGCCGCCCCGGCCATCCACCCGCGGCACCTCGCAGGCCACCTTGCAGGCATAGTCGGACACGTCGAAGGCGGTGATGTTCCCCGCCCCGGACTTGCCCTCCAGGATCTTCTTCCAGGTCAGCTCGGTTCCCTGCCCCAGCGGGGTGAGAAGCCCGATGCCGGTGACGACGACTCGACGCATGGCCCTACCTCAGAAACGAAACCGCCGCGCCATCGGGCTCGAATGACCCAGGGACGCGGCGGCTCTTGATCCAGTGCGTGAAGAAACGGCCTTAGCCGCCCAGCCGCTCGCCGATAAACTTCACGGCGTCGCCGACGGTCTGAATGTGCTCAGCCGCGTCGTCGGGGATTTCAATGTCAAACTCTTCTTCGAACGCCATGACCAGCTCGACGTTGTCGAGGCTGTCGGCGCCCAGGTCGTCGATGAAGGAGGCCTTCTCGGTGACCTTCTCTGGATCGGCGTCCAGGTGTTCAATAACGATCTTACGGACGCGTTCGAGGACGTCGGACATTTGAGTAGGTCCCTCAGGCTCAGTCAGTGCTTTGCATCGGCGACGAGGACGGTGAAGTCAACCATCGCCTTGGTGATCAAATTCGGGGGCCGGGTAGCATGTTCCCCTGGCTTGGCGATAGTCAGATCATCGCCATGCCGCCATTCACGTGCAGGGTCTGGCCGGTGACGTAGCCGGCCTCGTCAGACGCCAGATAGGCGCAAGCCGCCGCCACGTCACCCCCCGAGCCCAGCCGCGCGGCTGGAATCGTCGACAGGATCTGCGACCTCTGCTGCTCGTTCAGGCTGTCGGTCATCGGGCTCGCGATGAAGCCCGGGGCCACGCAGTTCACGGTAATTCCCCGGGTGGCCACTTCCTGGGCCAAGGCCTTGGAAAAGCCGATCATTCCGGCCTTCGACGCCGCATAGTTGCTCTGGCCCCCGTTGCCGGTCACGCCCACAACGGAGGTGATGCCGATGATGCGGCCGAAACGGCGCTTCATCATCCCGCGCATCGCCGCCCGGCTCAGGCGGAAATAGCTCTCCAGATTGACCTTCAGGACCGTTTCCCAGTCCTCGTCCTTCATCCGCAGGAGCAGGCCGTCCCTGGTGATGCCCGCGTTGGCCACCAGGATGTCCAACGGGTTCCCCGCGGCGGTCTCAGCGGCCTCGACCAATCCGTCGACCGCCCCCGAATCGGCGAGGTTCGCGGCCGCGGTCGACACACGGCCGCCCATCGACGCCGCCAATGCCTGCAGCACGGGCTCGCGGGTCCCGGACAAGACCACGTGGGCGCCCTGGGCGTGCAGGGTCTTGGCGATCTCGGCGCCGATGCCGCCGGTGGCGCCGGTGACGAGGGCGGTCTTGCCGGTCAGGTCGAACATCATGCCTCTCAGAGCAACTTGGCGAAGGCTTCGAGGTCGGCGGGGCCGTTCAGGGGAACGGCTTCCGCATCGGGGGCGATCCGCTTGGCCATGCCGGACAATACCTTGCCGGCGCCGGCCTCGGCGAACCGGGTGACGCCGCCGCTTTCCGCCATCCAGATCATGCTTTCGCGCCAGCGGACGCGGCCGGTGACCTGCTCCACCAGCATCCGGCGGATCGCTTCCGGATCGTTGGTCGGCCCGGCGATGACATTGGCCACCAGCGGCGCGCGCGGGCTGACGATGGTCGCGCCGGCCAGCGCCTCGGCCATCTCGTCGGCCGCAGGCTGCATCAGCGGGCAGTGGAAGGGCGCCGAGACGTTCAGCGGAATCGCCCGCGCGCCGAGCTCCTTGGCCTTCTCGATGGCCTTGTCCACGGCGGCCTTGTCGCCCGAGATGACGACGTTGCCGTTGTTGTTGTCGTTGGCCACGACGCAGACGCCCACCTCGGACCCGGCCTTCGCGGCCTCCTCGGCCAGCGCCAGGTCGGTCTTGGGCCCGATCAGGGACGCCATGGCGCCCTGCCCCACCGGTACGGCCCTTTGCATGGCCTGGCCACGCAGCTTGAGCAGGCGCGCCGTGTCGGACAGGCTGATCGCGCCGGCCGACGCCAGAGCGGAATATTCGCCGAGGCTGTGGCCGGCCACGAAGGCAGCCTTCTCGATCCCGACGCCGAATTCCTTCTCCAGCGTCCGCATCACCGCCACGCTCACGGCCATCAGGGCCGGCTGGGCATTTTCCGTCAGGGTGAGCTGGTCCTCAGGCCCATCCTGCATGAGCGCCGACAGCTTCTGCTCCAGCGCCTCGTCCACCTCCTGGAACACCTCGCGCGCCGACGCGAAGGCCTGGGCGAGGTCCTGGCCCATGCCGACGGCCTGGCTGCCCTGTCCGGGGAAGAGAAAGGCGAGGGTCATGACGACGCCGCTCCTAGTGATTCCGAGGCGCGAGGGTTAGGGGATAGAACCGCCAAGAACAAGAATGACCAGTTGGGGAGTAACGCATGAAGGCCGTGATCCGACGCGACAAGCGCCTGGTCTGCGACGAGATCGCCGACCTGAAGCCCGCGGAGGGCCAGGTGCTGGTGAAGACCCTGGCCTGCGGGATCTGCGGGTCCGACCTGCACGCCCTGCACCACATGGAGCACCTGATCGACCTGTCGCGGCGGGCCGGCGCGCCGGACAGCGGGTTCGATCCCACCGCCGACACCGTCTTCGGCCATGAGTTCTGCGCTGAGATCCTTGATCACGGACCTGGCTCGCCCCGGGCGCTGAAGGCTGGGACACGGGTCGTGAGCGTTCCCCTGACCATGCATGGCGCGGGGATGGAAGCCCTGGGCTTCTCCAATCGCCTGCCGGGCGGATTCGCCGAGCAGATGATCCTGAGCGAGGCCCTGATCTTGGAAGTCCCGAACGGCCTGCCCACCGACAAGGCGGCCCTGACCGAACCCTTCGCCGTCGGCGCGCACGCCGTGGCCAAGGCGAAGCTGGAGCCCAGGTCCGTGTCGCTGGTCGTCGGCTGCGGGCCCGTGGGTCTGGCGGTGATCGGGGCGCTGAAGGCGCAAGGCCATGGCCCTGTCATCGCCGCGGACTTCTCCCCGCGTCGTCGCGCGGCCGCGGAACGGCTGGGCGCCGACATCGTGATCGATCCGGGCGTGGAGAACCCGCACGAGCGTTGGGAAGCCCTCGGCGTCCCCAAGTCCCGCGCCGCCCAGGCCATGATGCGGATGATGGGGAACGCGATCGCCCAGCCTGTCGTCTTCGAGTGCGTCGGCTCACCCGGCGTGCTGCAGGCGCTGATCGAGGCCGCGCCCGCGGGCGCCCAGATCGTCGTGGCCGGGGTCTGCATGGAGACCGACAGGATCGAACCGTCCATGGCCATCACCAAGGAGATCGAGCTCACCTTCGTGTTCGGCTACACGCCCGAGGAGTTCGGCCTGACGCTGCGCCAGCTCGCGGAGGGAGTCATCGACGTGTCGGGCCTGGTGACCGGCACGGTCGGGCTGGAGGGCGTGGCCGGAGCCTTCACGGCCCTGGGCGACCCGGAGGCGCATGTGAAGATCCTGGTGCGGCCGAACGGCTAGGATCCGGAGACTTCGCCCGTCGCACGCCCATCGTGACCGGCGATAACCATCGCCCCTTGCGCGGTTCGAAACGCGGGTATTCAACTGTGCCGCTTTTCTGCGTCCCCAAGGAAACGACCCCATGCGCCTCGTCCTCGCCGCCGCCACGCTCGCCGCGCTTTGCGCGACCCCCGCCTTCGCCGCCCTGAAGAACGGCGACAAGGCCCCCGACTTCACCGCCGACGGCTACCAGGCCGGCAAGGCCCTGCACTTCTCGCTCGCCGACGCCCGCAAGAAGGGGCCCGTCGTGCTGTACTTCTTCCCGGCCGCCGAGACGAAGGGCTGCAACATCGAGGCGAAAATGTTCGCCGACGCCTCCGACCAGTTCAAGGCCGCCGGCGCGACGCTGATCGGCGTCACCGCGGGCAACCTGGACAAGCTGGCCAGCTTCTCCGCCGACACCGAGAAGTGCTCGGGCAAGTTCCCGGTGGCCGCCGATCCGGGCGCCAAGATCGCCAAGCAGTACGACAGCGTCCTGGCCATGAAGCCCGACTGGTCGGACCGCACGTCCTATGTGATCGCGCCGAACGGCACGGTGCTGCACGCCTACACCAAGATGGACCCCACCGAGCACGTGTCCGAGACCCTGGCCGCCGTGAAGTCTTTCAAGGCCAAGAAGTAAGCCCCGCCGCCAAGCCGGGCGGGGGGCGAAAACCCTTGCCCGCGCTCGGCTTTTCCCCTATTTGCGCGCCTCTTCACGGAAGGCGGTCTCTTCGCGGAACGCAAATGGGTCGGGAAACTCCCGGTCGCCGCGCCTGAGATCCATCACGTCCGACGGACTTCCGCCGTCGGCCGCGCCGCCCTCCATAGCGGAAGAAGGAAAACATGGCGCTCTACGAGCACGTCGTTATCTCGCGGCAGGATATCTCGCCGCAGCAAGCCGAAGCCCTCAACGATCAGCTGAAAGTCCTCATCGAGGAAGGCGGCGGCAACGTCGCGAAGATCGAGTACTGGGGCCTGCGCAACCTCACCTACCGGATCAACAAGAACCGCAAGGGTCATTACTCCCTGCTCGCGATCGATGCCCCGTCGGACATCGTGAAGGAGATGGAGCGTCAGCTGTCGATCAACGAAGACGTGCTGCGCTACATGACCGTGCGCGTCGACGAGCTCGATCTGGAGCTCTCGCCGATCCTCGCCCGCCGCGATCGCGACCGCGAACGCCGCGACGACGTTCCTCAGTTCTAAGAAAGGGAGGATCATCAGATGACTGACGAAACCTCCGCCGCCCCGGCTCCCGCCGCCGGCGCCGCCGCGGGTGGCCAGCGCCGCCCGTTCTTCCGCCGCCGCAAGGTCTGCCCGTTCTCCGGCGCCAACGCCCCGAAGATCGACTACAAGGACGTGAAGCTGCTGCAGCGCTACGTCTCCGAGCGCGGCAAGATCGTGCCCTCGCGCATCACCGCCGTGTCGGCCAAGAAGCAGCGCGAACTGGCCAAGGCCATCAAGCGCGCCCGTTTCCTGGCGCTCCTCCCCTACGTCGTGAAGTAAGGGAGAGGCACAGATGAAAGTCATTCTGCTCGAACGGCTGGAAGGCTGGGGCACGCTCGGCGATGTGGTCACCGTCAAGGACGGCTTCGCCCGCAACTACCTCCTGCCCCGCCAGAAGGCGCTGCGCGCCAACGCCGGCAATCTCAAGGTTTTCGAAGCTCAGCGCGCGGATATCGAAGCCCGCAACGCCAAGGCCAAGGAAGCCGCCGGCAAGTCCGGTGAGAAGCTGGACGGCACGTCCTACATCATGATCCGGCAAGCGGGCGAGAGCGGTCAGCTCTACGGCTCGGTCGCGGGTCGTGACGTGGCCGACGCAGTCAACGCCGAAGGCGGCAAGATCGAACGCTCGATGGTCGTGCTGGACAAGCCGATCAAGACGCTCGGCCTGCACGAGGTGAAGGTGCGCCTGCACGCCGAAGTGACGGTCTCCGTCACCCTGAACATCGCGCGCAGCCAGGACGAGGCCGAGCGCCAAGCCCGCGGCGAGAACGTGATCAACGCCCAGTTCGAGGAAGAACGCGAAGCCGCCGAACAGGCTGCCGCGGATATGCTCGAAGGCGGCGCCGGAACTCACGAGATGTCCGGGTACGACGCTTAAGCGTCGGGTACTCGACAGTATTAACGGCGCGGGACCACGGTTCCGCGCCGTTTCTTTTTCCCGATCGGCTTCCCGAGCTATTCGCCCTTTGGTTTCAACGGGCGGTCCTCTACCGGCGCGTCGGCGTCACGTGGTAGGCCTACGTCCGTTTCTGACGAAGCAGTGCGGGATCCTTGCCGCGCCGTTTTCGTATGCGGCGGAACGTCACGGCGCCGCTTTTCCACAGGGCAGAAATCGTGTGTGGACAGGTCCACAAATGTGTCACGTCCGCGGTGCTCTAGGGCCCGTCGTTGGCTATCCGTAAACCCATGGCACTCGTTCCGGCCCTCGACCTCCGCCCCTCCAACGACATCGCGATCCCACACGCGCCTTCCAACGTGGAGGCCGAACAGGCGCTGCTGGGCGCCCTGCTCTACGACAACGCCGCCTTCGAGCGGCTGGGCGACCACCTGCAGCCGCAGCACTTCTACGAGCCATTCCACCAGCGGCTGTTCCAGGCGATCTCGAACAACATCCGCAAGGGCCAGCTGGCCGAGCCGATTCTGCTGGCCGAGCAGTTCAACCGCGATCCGGCGTTCGAGGAACTGGGGGGCGTGCGCTACCTGGCCGATCTGGTCGACCGCGCGCCGCCGGCGGCGAACGCCCCGGACTACGCCAGCGCCATCTACGACCTAGCCCTGCGCCGCGACCTGATCCGCATCGGCGGAGAGATCACCACCACCGCCCAGCAGGGCGACGCCGAGATGGACGCCCGCGACCAGATCGAAGCGGCCGAACAACAGCTCTATCAGTTGGCCGAGACCGGCGGCGTCTCTTCGGGCTTCGTGAACTTCGCCGACGCCCTTCGCGGGGCGGTCGCCATGGCGGCCGAGGCCCACAGCCGCGACGGCGGTCTGGCCGGTCTCTCCACCGGCCTGATCGACCTAGACCAGAAGATCGGCGGCATGCACCCGTCCGACTTGATGATCCTGGCGGCCCGCCCCTCGATGGGGAAGACCTCGCTGGCGTGCAACATCGCCTTCGACGTGGCGCGCAACTACGCCTGGGAGCCACAGCCCGACGGATCGAAAAAGACGGTGCGCGGCGGCGTGGTGGCATTCTTCTCGCTGGAAATGTCCTCCGAACAGCTGGCCATGCGCCTGCTGGCCGAGGCCTCCGGCGTGTCGGGCGACCGTCTCCGCAAGGGCGAGATCGACGCCATGGAGTTCGGCCGCATCCGCGACGCCGCGCTCGAGATCCAGGAGGCCCCGCTCTACATCGACGCCACCGGCGGCATCACGCTCGCCAAGCTGGTCGCCCGCGCGCGCCGCTTGAAGCGGATGGTGGGACTGGACCTGGTGATTATCGACTACCTGCAGCTCATCACCACTGGCGCCGGCGGCTCGGACAACCGGGTGCAGGAAGTCTCGATGATCACCCAAGGTCTCAAGGCCTTGGCCAAGGAACTTAACGTCCCCGTCCTGGCGCTGAGCCAGCTCAGTCGCCAGGTCGAGAACCGCGAGGACAAGAAGCCCCAGCTCTCCGACCTGCGGGAATCCGGGTCGATCGAGCAGGACGCCGACATGGTCATGTTCGTCTACCGGGAAGAGTACTACCTGAGCCGCCTGGAGCCTCGAGAGGGCACGCCGGAGCACTTCACTTGGCAGGAGCAGGTCGACCAGGTGAAAGGGCTGGCGGAACTCATCATCGGCAAGCAACGTCACGGTCCCATCGGCACCGTGAAGCTATCGTTCCACTCCGACACGACCAAGTTCGGCAATCTGGCCCGTGACAGCAGCCGCTACGAACAGCACTAAGGCGCGGTCAGCAAAAGTGGAGGCCGGTTTTGCGTCCGACCGCGCCAAAGTCAAAAGCAGCGCGCCTTCCGGGCGGCGAACCGAAAATCACATCGCCTGAAGGCGGGGTGGCGCGATGACGCCGCCCGACCAAGCCCTTCTCACCATCGATCTCGACGCCCTGGCCCACAACCGGGCCGTCATCGCCGCCGAAGCCGCCGGGGCGGAGGTGGCGGCCGTGGTGAAGTCGGACGGCTACGGCCTGGGCGCCGGCCCCGTCTCGCGCCGGCTGCACGCCGAGGGCGCCCGGAGCTTCTTCGTCGCCCGTGTCACCGAGGGCGAGGCCCTGCGCGCCGCCATGGGCGAGCGCGAGGCGGCGATCTACGTCCTGGACGGCCTGGCGCCCGGAACGGCCGATCGGCTGGCGGCCGCCCGGCTGATCCCCGTACTCTCGACCCTGCCCCAGGCCCACGCCGCCCTTGCCCTGGCGGCCGCCCGCGGGCGGTATGAGGCCGCCCTGCACATCGACACCGGCATGAACCGCCAGGGCCTGACCCTGGAGGAGGCTCGCGCCTTGACGTCGGCGCCGGGCTGCCTGCGCGCCCTCGACGTCCCGCTGCTGGTGAGCCACCTGGGCTCGGCCACCGATCCGGGCGAGGCCCGCAATCCCCAGCAGCTCGCCCGCTTTCGCGAGGTTCGCAGCCTGTTTCCCGACAGTCGGGCCAGCCTGGCCGCCTCGGCCGGCGGCTTCCTCGGCCCCGACTATCGCTACGACATGGTCCGGGCCGGCATCAGCCTGTACGGCGGCGGCCCCGAGGAACGGCCCGACCCGCGACTGAAGGCGGTGGCGACCCTTACCGCCCCGATCCTCGACATTCGCGACCTGCGGCCGGGTGACCGGGTGGGCTACGGCTCGGCCTTCACGGCGGACCGCCCCACGCGCGTGGCGGTGGTCGCGGCCGGCTATTCGGACGGCGTGATCCGCGCGGCTATGGGCAAGGGCTACGCCTGGGCCGCCGGCGGCCGCCGAGCCCTGCTGGTCGTGAACATGGACCTCCTGGTGATCGACCTGGGAGACGCCTCGGCGTCGCCCGGCGATCCAGTAGAGCTTCTGGGCGCCCGCGCCCTCCTCGACGACCTGGCAAAGGCGGCCGGCACCGTCGCACACGAAGTCCTAGTGCGGCTGAGCTCACGCGCCAAGCGTGTCTACCTGGGCGCATAGGAGGCCGAGAGCGGCCCACCGATCTCCGCCGCCTTCGCGGTGATCATCCCGCGTCCCACCGCCAACAGTAGGATCGCGATCAGCACAGCGGCGAAGGCGGTCAACTTGCGGTCCTCCGGCACGCCCATCAGCCTCGGCAGACCGAGGTAGAGCGCATAGAGGCTATAGAGCCCCGCCAGGATGCCCACGGGAATGCCGAGGCTGGGATAGATCTCCGCCAGGCCGCCGATCCAGCTCGCCGTGGCCGCATAGACCACCAGGTTCAGCGCCGCCTGCCGTCCGCGCAGGCCGCCGAACGCCGGCGCCGTCAGGTCGATGAAGACCGCCAGCGCCCAGACCGCCGCCAGCGTCAGCCCGAAGCTCACCATCGCGCCCAGGATCAGGCCGACGACGCTCATATGGACGCCGATGTTGGCGATGTTGAAGCCGAAGACCAGGACGCCGAAGATTCCGCAGAGCGGCGGGACTGCCGCCAACGGCAAGGCATAGCGGAGGAACAGCGGCCGCGCCTCGGCCGGAGCCTCGGCGATCGCGTCCCACGTCCGGCCGGGTCTCAGCAGCATGCCGACGGCGCGCGAAATGCCGCCCGCCCCGCGCGCCACGTCCATCCCCTGCCCCTTCAACGCCACACGACGGCACTAGCCCGCCTTGGCGAGTCCTTCCAGCCGGCGCTGGTCGACCGAACCGACGGCGGCCTTGAGCTCTTCCATGCTGACCCCGTCGCCGCGGGCCTGCACCATGAAGCGCTCACCGACCAGCACGCTGTACTCGCCGCTCCTGGCCTGGCGGTCATAGTTCTCCTGCGTCATCCGCCCGCCGACCACGCCGACCTTCTCGTAGCCGGTGGCGGTCTCCTTGGAGGACTTCACGTTGAAGGCGCTGGCCATTCCGGCGAGGGCGCCGGCGGCGCCCATGTCGGTGACCTCCAGGCGCAGGCTGGCGTCGCCCTTGGCGTAGCGGGCCTCCGCCTGCGAGCCCTGGTAGCCGCCCGCCCCGCCGCTTGAGGCGCTGACTTCTTCGCGCGTGAAGCCGGCCACGCTGGCCGGCAGATAGGCCTTCAGCGCTTCCGGGTCGGTGGCGGTGGCGGTGCCGGCCTCCGCCTGCTTCGCCGCGGCTTCCATGCGCTTGGAGGCGGCTTCCAGCTTGGCGAGGTCCATCTCGCCGCCGCCGGGAACCTTCACCGTACCGGAAACCGAGCCGAGGGTTGCGGCGGGGTTCATCGCGCCGCTGAGCGCCATCACGCTGCCGCTGACCATGCCGATGATGATCGCCGCCACGATGGCCACGACGATGACCACCGCCGCATAGGGCAGCGCCTTGTCCTCGGGCGTCTTCATCAGCTTCGGCAGGCCCTTGTAGAGCAGGAACAGGCTGTAGAGGCCGCCCAGGATGGCGATGACGCCCAGCGCCGGGATGAGGCCGAACACGCCGGCCACCCACGACGCCGTCGGGGCGTAGGCTGCCACCTTGAAGGCCTGGATCCGGTCCTTGGTCCCGCCGAAGTTCGGCGCCAGGGTCTCGATGATGAGGGCCATGACATAGACCATGGCCAGGCTGAGCCCGTAGCTGACGATCGCCTGGACCACGAGCCACACGGGCGAGGGCCGGATCGTGATCCCGAACCCGCCGATCCCGAAGACCAGCATGCCGACCAGGCTGCAGACCACCGGGATCGCCGCCAGCGGCATCACGTAGCTGGTGTAGAGCCCGCCGATGCTCGGCTGCTCCCGGTCGATCTCGTCCCAGGTTTCGGTGGGCTTGAAGAGGATCCCCTTCACTCGCGCCACCAGGCCCGCGCTCGCGGACCCCGGTTCAACCACGCTCATAATGTCCCTCCAGCCCTTGTCCCGCCAAACCCCGACGCCAAGTAACCCTAGCCTAGCCGCCCGTGACGGCAAGCCACCGCACAGACCCGCACGCCCGGGTCGGCTAGACTTCACCGCATTCGAATCAGGAGACCCCATGGCCCGCGACGGCGCCGTCTATGCCTGCCAGTCCTGCGGAGCCGTGCAGACGAAGTGGTCCGGCCAGTGCCCGGCCTGCGGCGCCTGGAACACGCTCGTCGAGGAGCTGACCAGCAGCCGCCCGCCCGGCGCGCTGAAGCCGGCCCGAGGCGCCAAGACCCGCCACCTGGCCTTCGAGGGCCTGGACGAGGCCACGCCGGCCCCGCCGCGCATCGCCACCGGGGTCGGGGAATGGGACCGAGTGTGCGGCGGCGGCGTCGTGCCCGGCTCGGCGATCCTGGTCGGTGGCGATCCTGGGGTGGGCAAGTCCACCCTGTTGCTCCAGGTGGCCGCGGAGGCCGCGCGGCGAGGCTCACGCTGCGCCTACATCTCGGGCGAGGAGGCGATCGAGCAGGTCCGCAGCCGCGCCCAGCGCATGGGCCTGGCGGACGCGCCGGTCAAACTGGCCGCCGAGACCAGCCTGCGCGCGATCGTCGATGGGTTGAAGGCCGAGCCGTTCGACCTGGTGGTGATCGATTCCATCCAGACCATGTGGAGCGACAACCACGAGGCCGCACCCGGATCAGTGACCCAGGTGCGGGCCGCCGCCGGCGAGCTGGTGCGGCTCGCCAAGAAGCGCGGGCTGGCGGTGATCCTGGTCGGCCATGTCACCAAGGACGGCGCCATCGCCGGCCCGCGGGTCGTTGAGCACATGGTCGACGCGGTCTTCGCCTTCGAGGGCGAGCGCGGCTACCCGTTCCGCATCCTGCGGGGCGCCAAGAACCGGTTCGGCGCCACGGACGAGATCGGCGTCTTTGAGATGGGCGACGCGGGCCTCGCCGAGGTGAAGAACCCCTCGGCCCTGTTCCTCAACACCTCGGGCGAGCGGGCCGCCGGCGCGGCGGTCTTCGCCGGCATCGAAGGCTCACGGCCCGTCCTGGTGGAGATCCAGGCGCTGGTCGCGCCCTCGGCCTACGGAACGCCCCGCCGGGCGGTGGTGGGCTGGGATTCGGGCCGGCTGGCCATGATCCTCGCCGTCCTGGAGGCGCGCTGCGGCCTTGGGTTCGGGGACAAGGACGTCTATCTCAACGTGGCCGGGGGGCTTCGCATTTCGGAACCCGCCGCTGACCTCGCCGCCGCCGCCGCCCTCGCTTCCTCCGCGTTCGACGTGGCCCTGCCGCAGGACTGCGTCGTGTTCGGCGAGATCAGCCTCTCGGGCGAGGTGCGCCCGGTGAGCCGCATGGACGGCCGCATGAAGGAGGCCGCCAAGCTGGGCTTCCGCCGGGCCCTGGGGCCGGCCGACGTGGAGAAGCCAGCGCTCGCCTACACCGGCGCCAACCGCCTCGCCGACGCCGTCCAGCGGATCCACGACGCGGCCTGGGACGAGCGCGCGTGACCCAGTTCGATTTCCTGGTCCTCGCCCTGCTGGCCATTTCGGCCTTCGTGGGCTTCGCCCGCGGCGCGGTGCGGGAGATCTTCGCCCTGGTGGCCCTCGTCGTCGCCGCCGGCCTGGCGATCTTCGGCCTGCCCGTATTCGCCCCGATCTTCCGCGGCGTGGTCCAGCCGGGCTGGCTCGGCACGGTCTGCGCCCTGGTCGTCGTCTTCGGCGTCGCCTTCATCGCCCTGCGTCTGATCGGCGCAGGTATCGCGCGCCAGGTGCAGAACACCCAGATGCTGGGCTTCCTGGACCGCTCCCTGGGGCTGCTGATCGGCCTGGGGCGCGGCCTGATCGTGCTGGGCGCGCTCTATCTAATGTTCAACTCCGCCACGCCCGAGGATCTCCGCCCCCGTTGGATCACCGGCGCGCGGACCTGGCCCATCGCCAGCAACATGGGCCGGCTGCTGGAGACCCTCGCACCCCAGGGCCTGGACGTCGCCGGCCGCCTGAAACCCGCATTTGACCGCGCCGTTGGCGAAGGGTCAGGTGACAGATCGACGACAGACGGGTACGAGGCGCGCGAACCTTCAAGCAAAGACCGCCCGGAGCGATCCCGATGAGCCCCACGCACGAGCGTTGGTCCCCGCCGGCGCGTGATCCCGACGACGATTCCCCGCGTCTAGAGTGCGGGGTCTTCGGCATCTTCGACGCGCCCGAGGCCTCTGGCATCACCGCACTCGGCCTGCATGCCCTGCAGCACCGCGGACAGGAGGCCTGCGGCATCGCCTCGTTCGACGGCCAGCGCTATCATACCGAACGCCATATGGGGTACGTGGGCGACGCGTTCGGCGGCGGCGACCTCAACAAGCGCCTGCCCGGTCACGTGGCCATCGGCCATACCCGCTATTCCACCGCCGGCGGCAGCTTCATCCGCAACGTACAGCCGATGTTCGCCGACCTCGAGGCGGGCGGGATCGCGCTGGCCCACAACGGCAACCTCACCAACTTCCTGACCCTGCGCGAGCAACTGGTGCAGGAAGGCGCCATCTTCCAATCGACCTCGGACAGCGAGGCGATCCTGCACCTGATCGCCCGCTCGCGCCGGCCCAAGTTCCTCGACCGCTTCACCGAGGCGCTGCAACAGATCGAGGGCGGTTACGCCCTGGTCGCCATGACCAACAAGAAGCTGATCGGGGTGCGCGATCCCCTCGGCATCCGCCCGCTGGTGCTGGGCGAACTGAATGGCAAGTCGGTGCTCGCCTCCGAGACCTGCGCCCTGGACATGATCGGCGCCAAGTTCGTGCGCGACGTCGAGCACGGCGAGATGGTGATCATCGACCACCAGGGCGTCCGCAGCTTCCGGCCCTTCCCGGCCCAGCAGGCGCGGCCCTGCATCTTCGAGTACGTCTACTTCGCCCGCCCCGACTCCGTCGTGAACGGCCGCTCGGTCTATGATGTGCGCAAGCGCATGGGCCGCCGGCTGGCTCAGGAATCCCCCGCCGACATCGACGTCGTGGTGCCGGTGCCCGACTCGGGCGTGCCCGCCGCCCTCGGATTCGCCCAGGAAGCCGGCGTGCCTTTCGAGATGGGCATCATCCGCAATCACTACGTCGGCCGCACCTTCATCCAGCCGACCCAGGGCGAGCGGGAGCTAGGCGTTCGCATGAAGTTGGCGCCGAACCGCGCTGTGCTGGCGGGCAAGAAGGTGCTGCTGGTGGACGACTCCATCGTGCGCGGGACCAACTCGATCCGCGTGGTGAAGATGGTGCGCGAGGCCGGCGCCGCCGAGGTCCACTTGCGCTCGGCCTCGCCACCGATCCAGTGGCCCGACTACTACGGCATCG
Source organism: Phenylobacterium sp. (assembly GCF_004297125.1). Classification (GTDB taxonomy): domain Bacteria; phylum Pseudomonadota; class Alphaproteobacteria; order Caulobacterales; family Caulobacteraceae; genus Phenylobacterium. Next base: position 56,930 of record NZ_SCVD01000006.1, read on the forward strand.
ACATGCCGGACCGCGACAAGCTGCTGGCGGCCAATCACTCGGTGGAGGAGATCGCCGAGATCCTGGGCGTCGACTCGATGGGCTACCTGTCGGTAGACGGCCTCTATTGGGCCATGGAAACCGTGCGCGACCCCAAGAACCCGCAGTACACAGACCACTACTTCACCGGCGAATACCCCACCCGGCTGCTGGACCGGGAGATCGCGCTCGGTCGCAACGAGCTCGTTGAGCGCCAGCTCTCGTTCCTGGTCGACGCGTGAGCCCAGGGCTGCTCGGGCGGTTCAAGCCCGACTGGTACCTCGTCCTCATCATCCTGGTCGCCGTCGTGGCCTCGGTGTTACCGGCCCGGGGGGAGACCGCGGTCTGGTTCGGCTGGGTGACCAAGGCGGCGATCGCGCTGGTGTTCTTCCTGCACGGCGCGCGGTTGTCGCGCGAGGCGGTGGTGCGCGGCCTCGCCCACTGGCGGTTGCACCTGCTGGTGCTGGCCTGCACGTTCGGCCTGTTTCCGCTGCTGGCGTTGGGCGTGGTCGCCCTGCCCGCCTGGATCACGCCGCCCGAGCTGGCCGCCGGCCTGATCTACCTCGGGTGCCTGCCCTCGACCATCCAGAGCTCCGTCGCCTTCGTCAGCGTCGCGCGCGGCGACGTCCCGGCCGCGGTGGCCTCGGCGTCCGCCTCGAACCTGCTGGGCGTCTTCCTGACACCGCTGCTGGTGGGCGTCCTGCTTCACGCCCAGGGCGGAGTCAGCGCCTCGTCCTTCTGGGCTATCGTGGCCCAGCTCCTGATCCCGTTCGTGGCCGGCCAGCTGCTGCGGCCCTGGATCGGGGACTGGGTGAAGGCCAAGCACGGCGTACTGTCCAGACTGGATCGCGGTTCGATCCTGCTGGTGGTCTACACCGCGTTCTCTGGTGCGGTGGTGGCCGGGGTCTGGAGCATGCTTAGCGTGTTCGACCTCGTCCGGCTGCTGGTGATCTGCGCGGTGATGCTGGGCGTGGTCCTGGCCGCCACGGCCTTCGCGGCCCGCGCCCTAGGTTTCTCCAAGGAAGACGAGATCGCCATCGTCTTCTGCGGCTCGAAGAAGTCGCTGGCCAGCGGGGCGCCGATGGCCGCGGCGATCTTCGCGCCCGCTGTGGCCGGCGTCGCCCTCATCCCGCTGATGATCTTCCACCAGATCCAGCTCATGGCCTGCGCCGCCATCGCCCGGCGCTACGCCCAGCGGCCTGACACGGAAGCCCAAAGCGGCTAGAGAGCCGGCCCATGTCCGAACTGCCTCTCAAAGACCGCATCGCCCTCGTCACCGGCGCCAGCCGCGGGATCGGCAAGGCCGCCGCCCTGGCCCTCACCAACGCCGGCGCCCACGTCGTGGCCGTCGCCCGCACGCCAGGCGCGCTGGAAGCCCTGGACGACGAGATCCGTGCCGCCACAGGCCAGCCGGCCACCCTCGTGCCCATGGACATCGGCGAGGTCGATGGCCTGGACCAATTGGGCCGGGCCATCCACGACCGCTTCGGGCGTCTGGATATCCTGGTTCATGCCGCCGCCCTGCTGGGTTCGCTTACCCCGGTCTCCCACATCGAGCCCAAGCACTGGGACCGGGTCGTCGCCGTGAACCTGACCGGGTCCTTCCGCCTGATCCGCAGCGTGGAGCCGCTGCTGCGGGCGTCCGAGCATCCGCGGGCTATCTTCCTGACCAGCGGCCGTGCCGGCCGACCCAAGGCGTTCTGGGGAACCTATGGGGTCACCAAGGCGGGGCTGGAGCACCTGGTGCGGACCTGGGCGGACGAGCTCGAGCAGACCAAGGTCCGCGCGATCCTGCTCGACCCCGGCGTTATGCGCACGCGGATGCGGGCCGAAGCGATGCCGGGCGAGGATCCCTCCACGCTGCCCGACCCGTCCGAGATCGGACCGCTGATCGTCGAGCTGGCCCAGGCGGACCTGGGCCTGCCCGCGGCTAACGTGGCCTTTTCGACGTGGAAGATGGCCGGGACGCTCGCTTCGGCTTAGTGCCGGGACGCGAAAGCTTGGCCGCCCGGCCGCGCGGATTGCCGGCCTTGACCTTCTTGGGCTTCGAGGGAGCCTTGGGCCGGCCCTCGGCGCCCTCCTTGGCCTTGGCCGCGGCGGTCCGGCGGGTCCTAGCCGCCAGGCCGGTCTTCGCTTCCGATGGCTTGGCGCGGGTCAGGCCCGAACCGCTTTTCTCCTCGCCCTCCGCGAAGGGATTCTTGTTCGAGCGCACGGTCAGCCGGATCGGGACGCCCGGCAGGTCGAAGCTCTCGCGGATCGAGTTCACCAGGTAGCGCTTGTAGTGGTCGGGCAGCTGGTCGGCCCGGCTGGCGAACAGCACGAAGGTCGGGGGCCGCGCCTTGGTCTGCGCCATGTACTTGGGCTTCACGCGGCGGCCGCCCACCGCTGGCGGCGGATGGCGCTCGACGGCCATCTTCAGCCAGTCGTTCAGGTCGCGGGTCTTCACCTTGGTCGACCAGTCGGTATGGGCCTTGATCACCGCCGGCATCAGCTTGGTCAGGCCGTAGCCGGTCTCGGCCGACAGGGCCACGACGGGCGAGCCCTTGAGCTGCGGCAGCAGGCGGGCCGCCTCCTCCACGAACTCCTGCAGCTTGGAGTGCGGATCCTCGACGAGGTCCCACTTGGCCAGGCAGTAGACCAGGGCGCGGCCCTCGCGCTCGACGAGGTCGGCGATCTGCAGGTCCTGGATCTCGAACGGGTGGGTGGCGTCCATCACCAGGATCACGACCTCGGCGAAGGTGATCGCGCGGATGGAGTCGTGGGTGGAGAGCTTTTCCAGCTTCTCCTGGACCCTCGCCTTGCGGCGCAGGCCAGCGGTGTCGACCAGGCGGATAGCGCGGTCGTCCCAGGTCCAGTCCACGGGAATGGCGTCGCGGGTGATCCCCGCCTCGGGGCCGGTCAGCATCCGGTCTTCGCCGATCAGCCGGTTCACCAAGGTCGACTTGCCCGCATTCGGGCGACCGACGATGGCGATGCTGATCGGCTTGTCGGCCTCTTCGCCGGGCTCATCGTCCTCGTCGGGCGCCAGGGCGGCCACGGCCTGGTAGAGGTCGGCCATCCCCTCGCCGTGCTCGGCCGAGATCGGGATCGGCTCGCCCAGACCCAGGCCGAAGGCTTCCAACACCCCGGACTCCGAGGCCTTGCTCTCCGACTTGTTCGCGCACAGCACGACCGGCTTGCCCTTGCGGCGCAGCACGTCGGCGAAGATCTCGTCGGCCGGCGTCACGCCCTCGCGGGCGTCGATGACGAAGAGGGACGCGTCGGCCTCGTCGACGGCCAGCTCGGTCTGGACCCGCATGCGGGCCTCCAGGCTCTCGTCGGTGACGTCCTCGAAGCCGGCCGTGTCGATCAGCTCAAGGTCGAGGTCGCCCAGCCGGCCCGTGCCAAACCGGCGGTCACGGGTAACCCCCGGCTGGTCGTCGACGATGGCGAGCTTTCGGCCCGCCAGCCGGTTGAACAAAGTGGATTTGCCGACGTTCGGTCGCCCGACAATCGCGAGTTTCAGCGCCATGCCGGGGACTGTACCTGCCTGATCAGCGAATCGCGATCAGGTCGGCCTCCTCTGTGACCACATAAACGGTGTCGCCCATGGCGATCGGCGAGAGCGTCGAGGCGCCCTTGATCTCGATACGCTTGGCGATCTCGCCCGTCTTGGCGTTCAGGGCCACCATCTGGCCCGTTTGGCCGACGATCAGCAGCTTGTCGCCGGCAAGCAGCGGACCGGACCAGACCGGCTTGTTCTGCCGCTGGCCGCCGATGCCGAGGATGCCGCCCTTCTTCTTGGCCTTGAAGCCCTCGTTCAGGTTGCGGATCCAGTAGATCTGGCCGTTCTCGCGGCTGGCGCAGATCACATCGCCGGCCTTGGAAACCACATAGACCACATCCCCCGCGGGCCAGGGCGCGGTCACGCCCACCACCGGCAGGGTCCAGCGCGCCTGGCCGGTGCGCAGGTCGGTGGCGGCGAACACGCCCGAATGGCTGACTGCGAAGACGTCGCCCTGGTAGATCACCGGGCGGCCGGGGATGTCGCGGATCTCGGACAGCGCGCTGGTGCGGCTGGCGCGCGACAGGGCCTCGTTCCACAGGTCGTTGCCGTTGGACGCGCGCAGCGCCACAAGCTCGCCCGAGCCGAAGGCGGCCACCACCGTGTCGCCCGAGATCGCCGGGCTGGAGGCCGACAGGATGCGGGCCGTCTCGGACAGCGCCTGGTAGGTCCAGGACGGCGTGCCCGTCGCCGCATCGAAGGTCATCAGGGTGTTGTCGAGCGAGACCACGAACACCCGGCCGCCCGAGACGTTCGGCGCGCCATGGATGGATTCCGGGGTCTTGGTCCGCCAGCCGACGGCGCCGGTCTTGGCGTCCATCTGCATGACTTCGCGGTAGCCCGACGAAACGTAGAGCTTGCCGTCGGCGTAGGCCATGCCGCCGCCGAAAGCGAGCTTGTCGCGCTTGTTGTCGCCGGGGTTGGTGGCCGTGCGCCAGATCTGCGAGCCCGAGCGTGCGTCCACCGCGACCACGCGGGCGTCGGCGTCCATCAGGAACACCTTGCCGTCGGCGGCCACCGGCGGGGCGGTCACGTAGCGGCCGCGCTTCTGGCCTTGGCCGAAGCTCTTGCGCCAGGCGATGGAGACGTTGGCGCCCGCGGCCACGTTGCCGACCGCCTGCTCCGCGTTGCCGCCGGGCAGCGGCCAAGCCGTGACGGTCTCGGCCGGCGGCAGGGCGAAGTCGACGCCCTTCAGGGCCTCGGCCGGCTCCAGCAGCTGATCGGCGGGGATGATCGAGATGCGCTGGCCTTCGCCGGCGAGCTCGGCGGGGCCCTTGTCCTTCTTGCCGAAGGGATTGAGATTGCTGACGGTCGAGCATCCGCTCGCGCCGAGCGCCGCGATGAGGACGGCGGCGAGGATCGTGCGGCGGATCATTGCGGAGCGGGGCCTTGCGGTTGCGGCTGGGCGCCCGGCGGCGGGCCGATCACGGCGCCAGGGTCGATGGTCATCGGCGGCGGCAGCGCCTGGGCGGCCTTCACCACGGCTGGCACGGCCTTGGCCGAACCCGAATCGATCAGGCCGATTGCGGCCTGTGCGCGAGCTTGGGCGCCCTGCTGAGCGTCCAGGGACTGCGAGATCAGCACGAACTCGCCGCGCGCGCCGGCCAGGTCGCCGGCATTCAGCTTGGCGAAGGCCAGCGCCTCGCGGGCCTGCACCCGATAGGGGTGGCCCTCTTCCATCAGCGGCTTCAAGCGCCCCTCCAAGTCCTTAAGAGAGGCGGTGTCGAGGAGCGCGAAGGCGGATTTGAGGCGGGCGGCGTCTCCGACGATCGGATCGGGCGCGGCGGCGGCGGCCTCGTCGAACAGCTTCACGGCCTCGGCCGGCTTGCGGGCCTCCATCGCGAAGGCGCCGAGGTGCATCAGCGACAGCGCCTTGTAGGCCTTGGCGTGGGACTTCGAGACCTCGGTCCAGAGCTGCTGGGCCTTGGTCTTGTCGCCGGCGACCATGGCGTCCACGGCGGCGGAATACTGCTCGGACGCGGTGGCGATCTGCTTGTTGCGGTAGCTGTCGTAGCCCCAGTAGCCCAGGGTGGCGATGAGCGCGGCGGCGGCGATCCCCAGCATCCAAGGCAGCGCCCTGCGGGCGAACTGCTTGTAGCGGTCGGAGCGAAGCTGCTCTTCGACCTCTTCGAATAGATCCGTCACTTCAGGGGGGCTCCGGCCGCGGGGTGTCGCTTAAACGAGCGCGGAACCTATAGCGGCCCGCCCCGCGCCTCAAGTGCAGGTGGAGTGGTGGGGAGGATCAGATCTCCTCGATCACCCGCGCCAGCACGAAACCCATGGTCAGGACCGCCACGCCGACGGCGATCCACAGGCCGTAGCCGCCCGACAGGGCCGAGACCATGTCGGTGGTGGGCGTGACGCGGGCAAGCCCCTGGCTGAGCACGCGGGCCGACTGCTCGGCGTTCTCCACCTGCGAGAAAACGTTGGACATCACGAGCTGGCTGGCGCCGATCACGCCGCCGGCAAGGCCCGCGGCGCCCAGCAGCCAGCGCCGCGCCGTCCAGCCGCGGTCCAGCCGGCGCTCGATGCGCTGGGCGAAGGCCGCGGCGTCCGGCAGTTCCGGCGCGTCCGAGAACAGGCGCTCGAGCCGCCGCTCGAAATCGATCTCAGCCATTGCCGCGCCTCCCTTCAAGAACCGCGTCGCCCCCCGGCGCCAATCGCGCTCGGAGCTTATCCAGACCACGTTTGACATGTGATTTGACCGTTCCAAGCGGCAGGTTCAAGGCATCCGCCGCCTCGCCGTGAGACAGGCCCGCCCCGTAGCACATAGAGACGCACAGCCGCTCGGCCACGGAGAGGCCCTTCATCGCCTCGTCCAGGTCGATGCGGTGGTCGGCGTCGCGGGTCCCGTTGTCGGCCTCATCGGCCATTCCTTCTTCCGCCGCGAGCGCACTGAGGCGCTTCTCGCGTTGCAGGCGGCGCAGATAGAGTCTGGCCGCAATACGCTTTACCCAGCCCGCGAAGGTCCCCTCCCCCCGGAACTCGGCGATCCGCTCGAACGCCGCCAGGAACGCGTCCTGGGCCACGTCGTCGGACTCGGCCGCCTGGGCGCCCATGCGGCGCAGCAGGTGGCGTACCCCTGAGCTGTGCCGGCGCACCAGCTCCCCGAAGGCGCGCCGCTCGCCGGCCGCGGCGTAGGAGCAGAGCTCCACGTCGTGCAGGCTGGCGTAGCTCGAATGATTGGCGCCCGGCATGGGCATGATCCCCCGTCCGGCGCGCCTAGGACCTGCTCTTGTTGAGGAGGCCCAGGGCGATGAACGCCAGCCCGATGAAGATCGGGAAGGTGGCAAGACCGAGGCACGGGAACAGCGCATCCGGTTCCTCGAAGCTGAGCACGGCGCCCAGGGCGGCGAAGCCGATCCCAACGCCCAGCCAGATGATGCCGGTTCGCAGGTCGCGTTGCGGCGACGGCGGCAGGCCCGGGCTGCGGACGTTGCTCGACATCGCATCGATCACCTCGGCCGGGAGGGGCTGCCCCTTCTCGATGGCGACACGCAGCGTCTCGGCCATCTTCTGCCGCTCCTGGCTCTTGAAATAGCGAGGCGCGATGACCAGCGCCGCGATCATCGCGAAGAATCCCAGCGGGATCAGGATCTCCATTCGTTGTTCTCCTCTCCAGGTCAGTGGGCGGGGATGTCCCGTCTCTGAGGGTTAGAGACCTGGGCCACCGCGCGCAGATGCAACAGCGAGGATGAAACCTTGTCCATGATTCCGCTGACCGAACGGGATGACGCCGCCGATCCAGCAGCACCACGGCCGCCTCCGCCATCGGATGCCGGCTCCGCAGTTCAGTCGCTGAGCTGGGCGTAGGTCTCCGGCTTGAAGCCCACGTAGAGCTTGCCGCCGTGATGCAGTACGGGCCGCTTGATCATCGAGGGTTGCGCCAGCATCAGCGTGATCGCCTTCGCCTCGTCGATCCCGGCCTTGTCGGCGTCGGGCAGCTTCTTGAACGTCGTGCCGGCGCGGTTCAGCAGCACCTCCCAGCCGAGCTGGCGGACCCAACCCTCCAGGGTGGCGCGGTCGATGCCGGCCTTCTTGTAGTCGTGGAAGTCGTAGGCGACGCCGGCCTGGTCCAGGAAAGTCCAGGCCTTCTTCATCGTGTCGCAGTTCTTGATGCCATAGAGCGTCGCGGTCATCGTGATCCCCTCATGCCTCCGATCGAACTCCCCAAAGAGACCCGCGACGCCCTGGCCAAGGCCCTCAGCCGCTATCTCAAGGACGAACTGGACCTGGAGGTGGAGGGATTCGACGCCGTCTTCCTCGCGGACTTCATCACGGAGAACCTCGGACCGTATTTCTACAACCAGGGCGTGGCCGACGCCCAGGCCCTGCTGTCCAGGAAGACCGACGAGATCGTCGAGGCGATCTACCAACTCGAACAGCCGGTGAAGCTCAGCCGCTGAGAGGGAAGCGGCCGACCACGTCGAAGCGGCCCTCGCCGTGGACCGCGTGGATCAGGACGAACTCCTCGACCCGCCAGCCCAGGGGTTCGATGAAGGTCTCCGGGACCTGCGCCTTGTCGTAGATGAGGGTCATGTGCGGGACGATCTCGGCCTCGCGACGCGGGACCATGCCGGGTTTCGCCAGCGCCTTGTGGATCGTGGAGTAGAGGGCGTTCACCCCGATGACGCCCTCGTCGCCCCAGAGGACGACCGGCGCGGGATCACCGGCGGGCCAGGTCCCCAGGCGATTGAATTCGACGACGAAGCGGCGGGCGGCCACGTTTCCGGCGGCCTCCAACGCCTTGTCGATCACCGGGCCGGGCGGGCGCTTGAAGTCGCCGACGTAGTTGAGGGAGACGTGCAGGCGCGCCGGCGCCGCCGGCTTGGCGCCTAGCCGATGTTTCGCTCGCGCGGCCTCGGCCAGGGCCAGCGCCAGGGCTTGCGCCTCAGGCGGCGGCTGCAGGGCGAAGTAGAGGACGTGCTTGCCGCGGATCATGTCCTCCCATGCCGGGTCATTTGATCGATGCCAAGGCGCGCTTGAGGGAACCGGGGCCATAGGCCCGTGTTCCGCATCCACCCAAGGAGCAGACATGAGCCTGATGGACCGCATCATCGAGCGGCTCTTCCACGGCGACAACGGCCTCGCGCCGCGCGACTGGGTTGCGCCCGCGGCCAGGGACGCTCATCAGCCGCCGCCGATCGAGCGGACGGCGATGGCGCCGCCGTCGGACGTGGCGATCTTGCTGAACGCCCGCGCGGAGGCGGCGGGCCTGGGCGACGCTTGGCGGCATTCCCTGGACGGGCTTCTGACCCTGCTTGGTTTGGATGCGTCGCTGGCGGAGCGGAAGGAGCTGGCCGCCGAACTCAATATCGGCGCCGGCAGGCCGGGCAGCTCCACGCACGACGCGGCGCTGTACGAGGCCTTGATCCAGCGTCTGGCCGAGAACGGCGCCGTCGCGCCGGAGAGCTTCTACAAGTAGGCGAGCCGGCCTCGAGGCGCTTCGCAAGCCCGGGCGATGGGTTCAAACTGGGACCACATTCCCTATGTTGCGTGCAACCCGCCGCAAAGGAGCCCGCCCATGACCGCCAAGACCGAGACCGCCATCCTCGCCGGAGGCTGCTTCTGGGGCGTGCAGGACCTGTTGCGGCGCTACCCCGGCGTCTTGAAAACCCGCGTCGGCTATTCCGGCGGCGACGTGCCGAACGCCACCTACCGCAACCACGGGACCCACGCCGAGGCCATTGAGATCGTGTTCGATCCAACCGTGATCTCGTTCCGCCAGGTCCTGGAGTTCTTCTTCCAGATCCACGATCCGACCACGCTGAACCGCCAGGGCAACGACCTGGGGATGAGCTACCGGTCGGCGATCTTCTACACGAGCGAGGAACAGAAGCGCGTCGCGCTGGACACCATCGCCGACGTCGACGCCTCGGGCCTGTGGCCGGGCAAGGTGGTGACCGAGGTGACGAAGGTCGGACCGTTCTGGGAGGCTGAGCCGGAGCACCAGGACTACCTGGAGCGCATCCCCAACGGCTACACCTGCCACTTCATCCGCCCGAACTGGAAGCTCCCGGTGCGCGCGACAGCCTGACCGCCCTCGCCTATCGGCCGCCCTGGCCGTCGTCGACGCGGATGACCGTCCCGGTCACCGCGTCGGAGGCCGGGCCGACCAGGTAGAGCAACGTTGAGTCGAGTTGCGCCGGGTCGCCCAGGCGCTTGCGCGGAAAGTGCTGGGTTAGGTCGCCGACGCGCGCGAGCATCCCGTCCATCATCTCCGATGCGAAGGCGCCGGGCGCGATGGCGTTGACGTTGATGTTGTATCGGGCCCATTCCACGGCGAGCACCTCGGCGCTCCGGGCGACCGCCGCCTTGCTGACGGAGTACAGCGCGGCCCCGCCGCCCGAGTAGCTGAAGGCGGCCACCGAGGCGATATTCACGATCCGCCCGGGCTTCTCCGCCGCGATCAGCCGCCGCGCCACCTCGCAGGCCAGGACGAAGGGCGCGCGGACGTTGATGTCGAGCACCCGGTCGATCAGCTCCAGCGACATCTTGTGGGCTCGTTGGGCGTCGGGGATGCCGGCGTTGTTCACCAGGATGGTGACCAGGCCCAGCTCGGCCTCGGCCTTGGCGACCGCGGCGACGAGCTGCCCGGCGTCGGTGGCGTCCATCTCGATCGGCAGGGCCGTCCCGCCGGCGGCGCGGATCTCTGTCGCGAGAGCCTCCAGCTTGTCGATACGCCGGGCGGCGATGGCGACCTTGGCCCCCTGGCTGGCCAACACCCTGGCGAAGCGATAGCCCAGGCCCGAAGAAGCGCCCGTGACCAGCGCGACCTGCCCGGTCAGGTCGGTGGAAGCGTTCGGAAGCGGAAATGACATCGGCGGATCCTTTGCGCGCGCCGCGTTGGCGCGACTGTGCAGGTCACCCGGCTTGACCCGGCGTGAGTCCAGCGTCCGCATCCCCGACGGCTCGCCGGCGCCGGAACGTCCTACCCGAGCGCGATGGTGTCCGCCTCTTCGGTGAGGCGGTCGCAGGTGGTGAAGTCGCGGCGGCGGAAGGCGACCGCCGCGGTCTTGCGCAGGAGGGTATGCGCCGCGCGGGGCTGGCGGGCGCGGAGCTTTCCGGCCCAGAGTTCCGCCTGCTCGGCCGCGACCTGCAGCTCGTCGGCGCGGGCCTCGATCATCGTCGCGGCCTCCGGCAGGGCCGGCCAGTCCATCAGGAACTGCAGGCCGCGCGCGGTGTCCGCGTGGCGCGCGGCATGTTCGAACGCCCGGTTCTCGGCCTCGACGTCCTCGAAGTCCGGCAGGCGACGGGTGAACGCCCGCGCCCGTTCGGCGGAAAGCGTGCGCTCGAAGGAGGCCCATCGCGTCGCCTGCGCCGCCTCGGCCTCGCCAGCCGCGTCGAGGTAGTCGATCCAAGCCGTCTCCCAGTCGAAGTCGGGCTCGGCGGACTTGGCGGCGGCCTCCAGCAGGCGCCCGGCTTCCGCCACCCGGCCGGCGGAGAGCAGCCGCTGCGCGGCCTCGGCGGCGACGCCGGGCATGCGTATCGCCTTGGCCGTGAATGTGCCCAGGAAGGCGTCGACGTCGCCGCCGGCGTCGGCGACCTGACGGATGATCGCCGCCCACCCTGGCGAACCGCCCTCCCGGTCCCGCAAGCGCGCCAGCAGCATCTCAAGGGCGGATTTGGGCGCCGAGTTCAGCGCCGCCGGCAGCCAGTCCGCCCACGCGGTCGGATTGCGGGAGATCGCCTCCGCCAGCCCGTCGATGGCCCTCGCGTCGCTTCGCTCTTCCAGGAGCCGCCCGATATCGGCCGCCGCCCGGTCGAAGACCGCTGCGACCCCGCCGTCTTTGTCGCGAACGCGCGTTCCCAGACGCCGCGCCAGGTCCATGAACGGCCACATCCGCGCGAGCGCCGCGACGGCATCGAGTTCTGCCAGCCGGCCGGCGATCAGCGTCCGCAGCGCCTCGAGGTCGGCCACGAAGCTCGGCCGCTTGCGCCAGGAGACCTTGGAACGGCTCCCCTCCAGGGTTGTCAGCCGCTTGTCGAGTTCGAGCGCCAGATGCTCGGGCCCCTGCTCCGCGGCCAACTCCATCCGCAGCCGCCGCTTGAGGTCAGGCCGGCTGTCGGCCGCGTCGGCGACGATCGCCGCGAGCCGCTCGGGGCCGAGGCGCGCGAGGTTCTCAGGGGTGACCTTCTTCAGGCTGGCGACGGTGGGCGGCTTCATGGCGTCCGGGAGCGGCTTGGGCCGTGCGCGGCCGAGGGTTCATCTGCTCCCTTTCGCGCACGACGCAAGTCCCATCGGGACGTGGCGGCCCCGCTTAAACCTAGACGCCGTAGGCGCGGCGGCCGGCGACGGGGCTCGCCCGGCGGGATCACCGATGGCAAAGCCCTGCTGGCCTACGATGCCCACCCTCCAAGCCGGGAGCCGGCACGACCTAAGTCAAGCCGCCAGCAGGCCGCTGGCCGTTGTCGAGGCCGACCGGCGACGCATTCGCATCCCGGCCAGGCCGAACCCCGCGATCATCAGCGCCCATGTAGCCGGCTCCGGGACGACGCCAGCCGGCCCGTCCGGCAAGACTTCGCGGACGCTGATGTCGTCGATGTAGATATTCCCGGAGCGACTGTTCCCAAGGATGTTGAACGTCGTCTCCGAGCTGAAGGCCAACCGCGTGACACTCAGCAAGTAATAATCGGTATCCCCAGCGTCCTGCGTGAGGTTGAAGCTGTAGGGCAGAAACTGCGAGAAAAAGCTGTTGTCGGGGTTCGACACGTCGAGGAAATTGTCTACTTGGATCCACATATCGATTTGATATTCGTGCAGGCTCAAGGTTGGCACAACCTGCGAGAGCTGGTCGTAGCCGTCCGTGCTGCCGAAGAAGTAGCCGCGACTTTGGTTGCGCCCTATCCCTCCAACAGCAGCCGCACGCGGTTCGTTCGGCGCCGGCGTCAACGTCCATCCGCTCGGCTGCTCGACGTTGCCCACATCGCTCTCGAAATCGCCGTTGACGATCAGGTTCGGGCCGAGCGTCGCCGCCCAAGCGGGCATGCCCATTACGGCGACGAGAAGTCCGGCGGCGAGAGACAGCAACTTCATGAATACATTCCCGAACTCGGTGGATGGTTCTGCAGGCATTCGCTCTAGGACGAGCGGGGTCGGGCGAAACGAGATCCTTAGGTTCGCCCGGGAAGCGCATTTCGACCGTTGCGCAGGCGTGTGCCCGCCAGGCCGAAGCCTGCGATCATCAGGGCCCAGGCGGCGGGCTCCGGCACGGGACTCTCAAGGCCGTTCACGATCGTGATGTCGTCGATGGCCAGGGCGTAAGGCCCCCCGCTGGTGAAGGCGATCGACTTGGCGACGCCCTCGAACGCGAGGGCGGAATACTTCATCGGACAGAACAACGCGTTGTACTCGGGACATCCCACCGCCGGAACGGTGAGGTCGTAGAACGCGAGCTGGTCCCCCGTTCCGTCCAGGCCGGAATAGAGGGCGATGGAGTAGCCCACGATTGGGGCGCCCCCCAGATTGATCGCGTAGTTGAACGACATGTTGCCGGTGAAGCCGTCGTCGAAGTTGACGTAGTCCGTCCCGACGGTCTTGAAGGTGAGCCCGCCCTGAAGCGACTCCGGGAAATCCGTCACGCCGCCTCTGGAGGTGCCGGAACAGTCGACGGTCTGGGAATTCAGGCAAAGCAACCTCGCGTTTTCACCGAAGCGCACGTGATAGTTCGTGCCCATCGTACCGATGCTGCTCGCGCCGCCCGCGTAGAAGTCGAGGATCTGGACGTCGTTGTTGTTCGGGTAGGGCGCGATGTCTTCGAACATGAGCGTGTAGTAAGCCGCATGCGCGGCCGACGCCGAGGCCGTCAGCAGGAGGACCGAAAGGGCGGCGAGCCATCGACGATATCCGCCTGAGACGCCCCTCGGGGCTTGGCCGATCTCCACGGACGGCGTCGTAGCCGCGGCGTTGCCGGAGCGTCTCCGGGCGAAGGTTCTGAGCATGGGTTCAATCCTTCAGGGGTTGTCGCTATGACCGGACGGCGGCGCGGCGGCGCATCCGCAGACCGGCGAGGCCGAAGCCCGCGATCATCAGCGCCCAGGTGGCGGGTTCCGGCGCCGCACTGCCGCCGCCCACGGTGATGTCGTCGAAGACCACGTAGCCGGTAACGCCGGTGAACCAGATGGACTTGGCCGTGCCGGCGAACGAGACCTGGAGCTCCTCGAAGGGGCAGAAGCTGGCGGAGCCATAGGCCGGCCCGCACCCAGGCGCCAGGACCGGCAGGGTGAAGCTGGCCAGGAGGTTCCCTGTCCCCTTCTCGCCGTCATAGATCCCGCCGCTGCCAGTCCCGAAACCCAGGGCCGCGTAGACGAACGACAGCTGGGTGTCGAAGCCATCGGCGAAATTGATGAAGCTGTCGTCGTCGTAGAAGGCCAGGCCGCCGGCCTGGGAGGCGGGATCGCCCTGCCCGCCACGCGAGACGTTGGAGCAGAAGTTGCTGGTGGTGTTCAGGCACACCAGGGCGCCCTTGTTGCCGAACGTCACGCCATGGTCGACGCCGACCGTGCCGAGGGTGCTGCTGCCGCCGTTGTAGAAGTCGCCGAGATAGACGATGGGCTGCTGGCTCGGCGGATTGGTGTCGACACCCTCGAAGTCCAGGGTGATGGCGGCCTGGGCCGCCACGGGCGCCAAGATCAGGAAGCCGCTGGCGACCGCCAGTCCGGTCATGAGCAGAATTCGACGCATGGCGCCCTCCTGAAGTTCGGCTTGAGGGGTGCTCACTGGGAGACCGCGGCGGCGCGGCGGCGCATCTGCGCCCCGGCCAGGCCGAAACCCACAATCATCAGCGCCCAGGTGGCCGGTTCAGGCACCCCGCCGACGGCCGCGTCAGGCAGGTAGCCGAGGCTGGTGATCTTATAGTTCAGGCGGTCGCCGGCCTGGATCCGCACGTCGCCGATCTCGGTCTCGAAGCCGCCGAAGCCGTTCAGGCCGGGCGTGATCTTCGAGAAGTAGTTGAACTGGTGAGCCTCGTTCCAATAGCTGGCGTAGATCCCGTCGTCCGTGCCGACCATGGCCGTGACACGGAAGGTGTCGGGCACACTGTTCGCCAGCAGGTAGCCGATGCCCTCGACCTGCGCTCCGGCGCCGTCGGGGTCCAGGTTGATGCGGAAGAACAGGTTGTACTCGCCATCGAAGGCGGTGCCGTACATCTGGCCGTCGTAGGTGGCGAGCGTATCGATCGCGTAGCCGAAGGGCCTCTCGCTATCGCCATAGGTGATCCCACCAATATTGTCCGCGTAGGCGCCGGGGCTGTTGGTGTTTTCCAGGAGCTGGAAGAAGTAGTTGCTATCGCCGTCCCAGCTCGCGCCATAAAGGTCGCCACCCATCGGGGTCATGGCGGAGATCGGGTCGTCGTAGACGTCGCCCCCCTCGTGTTGGGTCCGGATGTCGCCGCTGTTCGTGCTGTAGCCGCCGGCGCCGCCGTTCGGCGCCGGGACCAGGTCCGAATAGTAGTCGAAGGTCCCACCGGCGCTGAGGCTGGTTCCCTTGAGCACGCCGTTGACGCCCGCCATGGCGGTGACCGGTATGACGTCGATGTCATCGGTCTGCCTTATCGTGAGATACCCCCGGTTCGACGTGACCGCCCCGGCGCCGTCCGGGTGGAGCTGGAGCAGGAAGTTGAGCGGCCCGCCGTTGGAGGCCGCGCCGTAGATCGTTCCGGCCTGGCTGGGCAAGGCCACGGCGAAGGTCATGGTCATGGCCGCAGCGCCGAGGGCCAGGTTCAATTTTCGCAGGTTCAACATGAAGCGACTCTCAGACTGAATTCGACGGATGGTTTGGGCCCCAGGGAGGCGCGCCATCGCGCAGGCTCGCGGCTCGTTGTTGCGGCATGCGCCACCCCGTTGTCCCGGACCGTCTGGCCCCGACGACGAGGATGCGCGACCGACATTTCCCGACGACGGCGGCCGTCCGCGCGCCAGGTTTCAATTGTTTCCGGCAAGGGCGCGGCGGGCGCCGATCACAGGGCCGAGATCCTCGGACAGGGAGGTTGAGCATTCGGGGCGCCGGACACGTGCGTTAAGGTCGCTGACGACAGACCTCGCCGGGAAAGGCCCGGCAAGGTTGCATCCATAGGGATCGCATTAGCCCGGCTAATGCCTCGGCGGCGTCGGAGGAAGCGAGGTATCGAACAGCCTCTCCAGGCCGGTGCGGAACACGACCAGGGTCAGGCCACAGGACAGCGGGATCGCCCCGACCATCGCGAAGAACGCGGCCTTGGGCATCACCGACCAGAAGCCGCCAAGGTAGCCCGCGACATAGTTGCCAATCGTGTGCGCGAAGAACCAGGCGCCCATCATCAGCGTGGCGTATCGGACCGGCGCGCGACGGCTGAACATCGATTGGCCCATGGGTGACAGGCAGAGTTCGCCCAGTGTCAGCGGCACGAAGAACAGCACCGCCAGCAGCAGGCTCAGGTCACCCGTCACCCCGGCCGCCGCCGCGACCGCGAGCGGCGCGTAGGCAAGGGCCGCCAACAGACAGCCGACGATCATCTTGGACAGCGAACTGTCGTGTCGTCCCGGCTTGACGCCGCGCGTCCACGCCGTCGCCAGCAGAGGCGTGAGCGCGATGACGAGTAGCGGATTGAGCGACTGAAACCAGACTGTCGGAATTTCGAAGGTCTGCGTCCCGACCGCCAAGGTGCGGTCCACGTCGCTGTCGATCCAGAGCGCGACGGTGTTGCCCATCTGCTCGACGGCCGTCCAGAAGAACACCGCGACCAGGGCCAGGACCAGCAGGCCCATAACGCTGCGCCGCGCGCCGCCTGCCGAGGTGGGCCCGGGAGGCGCCACGCTATGGGCCTCCTGCTCGGCTTCCAGGATCAGCGGCTGACCGAACACGTAGATCGCGGTCGCCGCCAGCATTCCCAGCCCGGCCAGCGCGAAGCCCCAGTGCCAGCCATAGAGCGCGCCAGCCGTTCCGCAGATCAGCGGTGCGATTAGTCCGCCCAGATTGATGCCCATGTAAAAGAGGCTGTAGCCGCCATCGCGCCGGGGATCGTCCCGCGCATACAGCCGCCCTACCTGGGCGGAGATCGAGGGCTTGAAGGCGCCGTTGCCGATGGCCACCAGGGCCAGTGCTGGAAACACCATCGGCTCGAACGCCATCAGGAAGTGACCGGCCGCCATGATGACCGCGCCGATCACGACGGCGCGCCTAGGTCCCAGCCAGCGGTCGGCTATGTAGCCGCCGATAAGGGGGGTGAAATAGACCGCCGCCGTGTAGGTCCCGTAGATCTGCGACGCATCGGGCTGCGAGAAGCCCAGATGCTTGATCAGATAGAAGACCAGGAGCGCGCGCAGGCCGTAGAACGAGAACCGCTCCCACGCCTCCGCGAAGAACAGGATCGCCAGGCCGGGCGGATGGCCGAAGAAGCTGGCCGTGCGGGACCGGCTCAAGGCGCGGGGACGCGGAACGTCGGCGCGGGCAGCCAGACCTCGCTGGGCAAATCGCGGACCTCGCCGGTGCGCAGGAAGCCGATCACGGCGGCGAGAACCTCCGGCGCTCGGGCGAAGACCGCGGCGCGGCTCTGATGGCCGGCGCGATGCGCCACTACGGCGCGGGCCTTCGGGAAATAGGGCAGCGCTCCCAGCATGTTCTCGAGCGGCGTCGAGGTATCCCAGTCGCCGTGGATGAACAGCATGGGGATCGGCGACTGGAAGGGGTTGCGGAAATCGTCGCCGGCGTCAGGCGTCGGCCAGGCGGACGCGGCCGCGATCAGCGGATCGAAATCGCCGACGCCAAGATAGGAGACGGCAGGGTCGGTCCGGAGGAGGTGCTCGCGACCCGGCGACACGCCGACGCTGCTGTCGATCAGCGGCTGGATCAGCCGGACCGGCGATCCGCGCCGGCGGGCCAGGGTCTCGCGCGCCAGGGTCTCATAGCGGCCGCGATAGACTTCCAGCACGAAGGCCGGCCAGTCGGCGGCCGGCCGGATCAACG
Source organism: Phenylobacterium sp. (assembly GCF_004297125.1). Lineage (GTDB taxonomy): Bacteria > Pseudomonadota > Alphaproteobacteria > Caulobacterales > Caulobacteraceae > Phenylobacterium. Next base: position 74,434 of record NZ_SCVD01000006.1, read on the forward strand.
CGGCCTGCAGATCGGTCAGCCCCAGGACGACTGACGCCGCCTCGCCCGGAACCTGTGCGGTGATGGGGCCGGCGGCGAAGCGGTCGCGGACCGCCGTCAGCGCGGCCATCACACCGCCCGAAGGAAGGTGGGGCGCAAGTCCTTGGTCATGGTCGGCCTCCCAGGCGATCCGCTGGAAGGCCGCGAACACCTGCGAGGGCATGTCGTAGTTCTTAGCCAGCGGCTCGGCGCCCGAGATCAGCGCCCGCGCCACGATCTCCGGGTGCAGGCGCATGACGGCGAAGCTCCACTGGGAGCCAAAGCTCTGGCCGGAGAGCGTGAGCCGCGCGTACCCCAGCGCGCGGCGCAGGTCGTTCACGTCCTCGGCGCACTGCGTGACCGTGTAGCCGGCCAGGTCGCGGCCCGGGTTCGCCGCCACCGCCCCGCGGGCGAAGGCGATGGCCGCTTCGGCCTCCGTCGCGGGAGCCCCTGCCCGGTCCAGCGCCATCGGCGCCGGCGTCAGCTCCAGCACCTCGCCGCGCCGCGAGAAGCCTCGCTGATCGACGATCACCACGTCCGCCGCAGCCGTGTAGGGCAGGATGCCGGTGAGCTGGGCGGCGGCGGCGGCGTCGCGGTCGGTGAAGGCGTTTAGATAGCTGTTGCCCGGCCCGCCCGGCAGCAGGAACACTGGCGGCGCGTCACCGGGTGTCGTGGCCCGGATGCGGGCGAACCCGACGCCGATGATCCGGCTGCCGGGAGACGCGCGGTTCTCGGGCACATAGAGCGTGCCCAGCTCGAAGCGGATCAGGCGGCCGTCTGGCGCGGTCACCGAGCCCGGCTCCAGCACGAGATCGCCGGGCCGATGGTCGCTCGCCTGCACGGGCCCGGCGACCAGCGCCAGGGCGACCAGCGCCAGACCCCACAGCCGCCGCATGCCGAAAATCTCCAGGAAAAGGTTGCGGCCGCCCCGCGGGGAACATCCGGGGGAAGCGGGGCGGCCGCGCGGGGAGGCTTAGAACTTCATCCGCAGGCCGGCGTAGAAGTAGCGGCCGATCATCTCGTAGAGCCCGGCGTTGGTGTAGAGTGGGATGGTGCCGCTCTTCACCGCGCGCGGCGGGTCGGTGTTGAAGAGATTGTTGATCCCGCCGAAGCCCTCCATCCGGGCGCCCGCGACCTCGAACTTGTAGGCGGCCGAAGCATCGAAGAGGGTCAGGGATTTCACGGTGGGGTCGTCGATCTTGTTCTCGGACGGCCGGTAGTAGGCGAAGCCGCCGCCGGTGTAGCGCATCTGGGTGAACAGGGTCAGTGGTCCCTCGGCGTAGCTGAGGTTGGCGTTGAACTTCCACTTGGGCGCGCCGCCGTCGCCCTGGCCGACACCGCCGGTCAGGTCGCGGACCGTCACCCCATCCGACGAGAGCTTGATGTCGTAGATGTAGGTGCCGTAGAGGCGCGCCTCGATGCGGCCGCCCAGCGGCAGGCCCAGATTGGCGGCCTGCACACTGTAGCCCGCCTCGAAGTCGAAACCCTTCTGCTTGGAGGTGGCGATGTTCATCTGCTGCACCGACAGCAGGCTGATCTGGCTGTCCGGACCGCGGGTGATCGCCTGGCAGCCCACTCCCGTCGTGTAGCAGTTGGTCAGCAAGGTCGCGGTGTTGATCGTGCCGATCCGGTCCTTGATGTCGATGCTGTACCAGTCGACCGACACGTTCAGCGCGCCCCAGTCTCCGGCGGGCGAGAACACGATCCCGGCGGTATAGGTCTTGGCGGTCTCTGGAATGAGGTCCTTGTTGCCGCCGCTCTTGATGGTGACCACGCCCGTCGTGCCGGCGAAGGTCGCCGGGACGCCGGCCGCGGCGCAGTTCGCGCGCACCGTCGCATTGGCCGCCTGGCTTGCGGTGAGGCAGGGGTCAATGATCTGGGTGAAGCTGGTCGAGGCGGCGGTGAACAGCTCGGTCAGGCTGGGCGCACGGATGTCGCGGGAGCTGGTGGCCCGCAGCAGCACGCTGCTGACCGGCTTCCAGGTGGCGCCGTACTTCCAGGTCGTGACGTTCCCGGCCAGGTCATAGTCGGTGTAGCGGACGGCGCCGTTCAGATCCAAGGACTGGGCAAAGGCCATATCCTTCAGCAACGGTACGACCGCTTCGCCGAACACCTCCTTGACGGTGGACTCGCCGCCGAACGAGGCGGCGTACGGGAATAGGAAGGCCCCACCCTTATCGCTGAGCGGATCGGCCGAGTTGGCGACCTTCTCGTTGCGGTATTCGCCGCCCACCACGATCGAGATGGCCCCCGCCGGCAGGTCGAAAACCTCGCCCTGCGCCGAACCGGCGAACGAGTACTGGTCGATGTTGACCGTGGCGAAGGCTGTCCCGGTCACATAGCCGATCGCCGCCGCGGTCGGCGCACCGGCGCCGAAGATGTTGATCGGCACGCAGCCGGTCGTGGCCCCGGCCACTTGCGGCTGGCCGGCGATGCTCGAACGACAGACGATCTGGCCGTTCGCCGGGTTGACGACCGCGTCCAGCGCGGCCGTCAGGTTGGGCGTGATGAGGTCGGTGGTCTGGCGCTGGGTCAGGGTGGTGGAGCCCGACTTGTACGCGGCGTTCCAGGTCCACGTCTTGCCCAGCTTGCCCTTCAACCCCAGCGTGATGTCGTAGCTGTCGCCGTTGTTGTAGTTCGTCACCAGAGGCATGTCGTAGAAGATGCGCCCCATGGTGAAGCTGGTCTCGTTGGCGGCCGCCAGCCGCGCCTTCGCCTCCGCCGACAGATAGGCGTTGTCGCTGCGGATCGTGACGCTGTTGGCGTAGTTCGGCTGGATCGGGTTGGTGGCCTCGGCCCGGCCGTAGAAGCCCCGGAAGTAGAGTTCCAGATTGTCGGTCACATCGTACGACGTGGCCATGTAGAGGGTCTTGCGGTCGTAGGGCACGCCCATGACGTCGACGATGTTCTGGCCGCCGCCGCCGACCATGTAGGAGCCGTTGTTCAGGGTCCCGTACTGGAAGGGCTTAACCGTGCCGCCGAGGACGAACTCGTTGCCGGCCAGGACGCCGGTGCGGATCAAGCCGTTGATGGTTGAGGTCGACTGCTGGACGTTGGGGCGGATGATCGCCGCAGCCTGGCCCGCGACGGCGGCATTGACGTTGTTGAGCTGGGCCCAGCCGGCCTCGGCCCATTTGCGGCCGTTGGGCGTGGGGATACCCTCGTTTCGCTGATATTCCGCCGACAGCATGATGTGGCCGCGGCCATCGGCGAAGGACGTGCCGCCGGCGACGCCGACGCGGTAATCCTTGCTGTCGCCGTACTTGGAGACGCCCGCCTGCGCCTCAGCCTTCAGGCCCTGCATCTTGTCGGCGGTGATCAGGTTGACCACGCCCGAGACGGCGTTCGAGCCCCAGGCCGCGGACGCGCCGCCGGTCACCACGTCGACCCGCTCCAGCGCGATCGACGGGATCACGTTAAGGTCGACGACGCCGGCGGCGTTGGTCGCCACGTGCCGCTCGCCGTTCACCAGCACAAGGGTTCGTTGCGCACCCAAGCCACGCAGGTTCAGGAAGTTGGCGCCTGAGCCGGTGCCATTGTTGCCTGTGCCTTGCGGCGAGTTGGTCGGGACGAACGAAGGCAGGTTGGTCAGATAGGTCGCAACGTTGGTCACGCCCTGCTTCGCCAGATCCTCGGTCGTGACGGTGCTGACCGGCGTCGGCGCGGAGAAGCCTGCACGGGTGATCCGCGAGCCGGTGACCACGACTTCCTGAAGTTGCTCGGCAGCGTCGGCTGCATGGGCGGCCGCAGGCGTCAGAACGCTTGCCCCCAGCAGCAAAACCATGCTCGTGCGCCTGAGCACCGGGCGCGCCGAAGTCGTTCGAAACTGAATGATGGACAACGTAGAACCCCCTCTTTGACCCCGAGATCCGCTGCACCCCGAGGTCCGCCACGAGCGTGGGGCCCGATGTCTTCGCCGGAGATTCCGGAGGGGTTCTGGAAGCGGTCGCGTCGTCACGACAAGTATTTGACAACGCGATCCGAGCACCCGGCCGGTGAAAGGCCAAAGCGTAAAAACTACCGGAGGCATTAGCTGTGCCTATGGGACGCGTTATGGGGTCATTAGACCTGCTCGGTCGCGGGCCTCGCGATCCAAAATCGCCTCGTTCCAGTTGATTTTATTTATGAAGATGTCGATCTGCGGCCCGAGCCGTCGAGATCGCGAGACCGCCGCCCGCAGACCCCCGAGCCATGGCGGCCGATGACGTTCCCCGCTCCGGGCGAGGCGCCCAATCGGCGGGCGCCGGGCGCCCAGCCTAGGCCAGCAGCCGCTCGAACTCGGCGTCCGGCAGCAGCGAACCTCCCGTGGTCCAGGCGACATGGGTCGCCGCCTCGATGTCCGGACGCCCCCCCATGGCCTCGCGAAATGGGGCGATGGCGGCCAGGGCGGCGGCGGCGGAGGGCTCCAGGCGCAGGCCGGCTTCGCGCCACGCGCGTCCGACCCAGCCCAGCATCTGATCGTCGCTGACGGCCACCACGGCGTCGATCTGATCGCCGACGGCCTCCAGCACCAGCGCCGAGGCGCGAGGGACGGCCAGGCCATCAGCCACGGTCAGGTTGTCGAGGCCCAGGTCATAGACCGAGGTCGCGGCGCCCTGCTCCGTCGCCAGGGCCGCGAAGACGCAGGCCGAAGCCACGGGCTCCACGAACACGCAGATGACCGCATCGCCCAGTCGCGCCTTCAGCCCGAAGGTCACGCCGCCGGGCGCGCCGCCCACGCCGCACGGCAGGTAGACGATCACCGGCTTCCGCGCCGTGGGGACGATGCCGCGCGCGCTCAGCTGGCCGATCAATTCATCCGCGGCGGTCGCGTAGCCGATCAGCAGTTCCCGCGAGCTCTCGTCGTCGATGAAGTCGTCGCCGCTGCCCGCCGCTGCTGCGCGCGCCCGCTCGACCGTCAGGGTGTAATCACAGTCGTGCTCGACGACCCGCGCGCCCAATTGCAGCAGGCGGTCCTTCTTCCAGGCCTTGGCGTCATGCGACATGTGGACGTCGGCGGCGAGGCCGAAGGCGCGCGCAACGAGGCCGATGCTGAACCCCAGGTTCCCAGTGCTGGCGACCACGACCTTGCGATGGCCGAAGGCACGGGCGGCCTCCGGCGTCGCGAGCGCCTCGTAGCCCTCGCCTGCGGCCAGGACGCCGTCCGCCAGGGCCATCCGCTCGATCCGGCACAGCAGCTCATAGACCCCGCCGCGCGCCTTGATCGAACCGGTCAGGGGAAGCGTGTGATCCGCCTTGACCAGCAGCGCGCCGCCCACGCCGTGCGGATAGTCGAGCAGCGCGGATGTGATCCGACCGTTCCAGCCGCTTTCCGGGAAGAGTTTCCGGAGCGCGGGCTGGAACCGCTCAAGGCGGGCCGTGGCCTCGGCGACGTCGGAGAGGGTGATGACCGGAGCGCGCGGCGCGGCCGCCGACAGAGCGTCAGGCCTGAGCCACACCGCCGGCCCGCGGCGCTTGAGCGCCGAAAGGGCGGCCGCGTTGTGCGCCTCGATCGCGGACGTCGTCTCCGGGGCCACGGGCATCAGGACGCCTTCGCCTGCCACGGCAGCATGGCCAGGTCGACGTTGCCGCCGGTGAGGATGACACCCGCCTTGCGGCCGCCGAGGTCGAACCTCCGCTCCAGCAGGGCGGCGACAGGCACGGCGCTGCTGGGCTCGATGACGACCTTCAGGACTTCCCAGACGAGACGCATGGCCTCGACGATGGCCGCCTCGCTGACGGTCGCGAAGTCGTCCAGCAGGGCGCGCAGGATGACGAAGCCATTCCCGCCCAGCGTCGTGCGCAGGCCATCGGCGATAGTGTCGGGCGGATCGCCGGCGGTCAGGACCCCCGTCGACCAGGACCGCCAGGCGTCGTCTGCCTGCGCCGGCTCGACCGCCAGGATGCGGATCGTTTGGGACGCCGCGCGCGCGGCCACCGCCGTGCCGCTCATCAGGCCGCCCCCGCCGACGGGCGCCAGGATCGCGCCCAGGTCCGGATGGTCGGCCAGCAGTTCCAGCGCCGCCGTCCCCTGCCCCGCGATAACCCGTACGTCGTCATAGGGGTGGACGAGGGTCGCGCCCCGTTCGGCTTCGATCCTTGCGGCGGCGGCCTCCCGCGCGGCGATCGTCGGCTCACAGAAGGTGACGTCCCCGCCCAGCCGGACGACGGACTCGATCTTGGCGGTGGGCGCATTGGTCGGCATGACGATGAACGCCGGGACGCCCCGGTTGCGCGCCGCCAGACTGAGCGCCGCGGCATGGTTGCCAGACGAGTGGGTGACGACCCCGCGCGCGGCGGCCGCGTCGTCCAGCTGGAAGACCGCATTGTGCGCGCCGCGCGCCTTGAAGGCGCCGATGCGCTGCAGGTTCTCGCACTTGAAGACCACCTCGGCCCCCAGCATCTCGTTCAGGCGACGAGAGCTGAGCACGGGCGTGCGGTGCACGAACGGCGCGATGCGCTGGGCGGCCTGGCGGATGTCGTCGGGCGTGACGGGCAGTCGGTCGAGGTCGGTCATGACGGCTGGAGGTCCGCGGAATTGAGGGTTTGGATCAGCCCAGGTCCAACGCCAGGTCGGCGCCGGCCGCCTGGGCGCGATCGAGAGCGAAGGCTGCGATGGCGAGGTCCTGCAGGGCGATGCCGGAGCTGTCGTAGACGGTGATCTCGTTGTCGCGCGCGCGACCGGGACCCTCACCTGCGAGCGAGGCGCCCAGGGCGCGCACGTCGCGCGTCCTGGGCGCGTGCTGAAACTCTCCGATCAGCACGGACTGTTCCGGCGCGTCCGCCCAGAGTGGGGATTGGGCGAGCAGCGCCGGATCCAGTTCCTGTTTGCCGGGACCATCCGCTCCCATCGCCGAGATGTGCGCCCCCGGCGACACCAGCCTGGCGGCGAACAAGGGCTCGCGCGAGGCGGTTACCGTGCAGATGATGTCAGCGGCGGCGACGGCCGCCTCGACAGGTCCCGCCTCGGCCGCGAGCCCGGCCTCCGCCAGACGCGCGGCCAGCCTGGTCGCGCCGTCGGCGTTACGACCGCACACCCAGACCTTCGCGAGGTCGCGGACCTGGGCGACCGCCAGCGCATCCCAGTAAGCTTGGCTTCCGGTTCCCACGACTGTGAGGACCTTGGCGTCGGGCCGCGCGAGCCGCCGCACGGCGACCGCGTCGGACGCGGCGGTGCGCAAGGCATTCAGGTAGCTGGCGGCCACCAGGGCCTTGGGGAAGCCGGTCTCGTCGTCGAGCAGGAGGGTCGTCGAGCCGTGCGCTTCCAGCCCCTTGGCGGGATTTCCCGCCCAGTAGCTGCCGACCTTCAGGCCGGGAAGCCTGCGGGCGCCGTCGTAGCCGGCCTTCACGCCGAACCGGGTCATCGGATCGGACCCGTGGCCCCGCACCGACGGGAACACCAGCGACTCGCCCCTATGGAGCGAGACGAACGCCGCCTCGACCACCGCGATCGCGTCAGCCAGGGTGACGAGCCGCCGCGCAGCCGTTTCCGTGACCACCGTAATCTTCATCAGCCGATGATCGGAACCGGCCGCCTGACAGGCAACCAAGAACTGCTATTGAACCCATTAGAGGGCGAGCCCACTCCCTGCCTCGGCAGTGAGCAGAGACAGCGTCTGGGCCTGGGTCTCGGCCATGGCCTTGCCCCACCAGTTCGCGAACTGCCGGACCGGCGAACGGGCGTCTCCCGGATGGCTGGTCAACACGCGGTAGCTGGGCCCCGGAACCGGCGCGCGATCGACGGCGGCGACCAACTCGCCCTTCATCAGCAGGCGGTTGACGATTACCGAGCGGCCCACCGCCACGCCCTGGTCCCCCATAGCGGCGTGATAGGCTAGGTGCGCCAGGTTGAAATGGCGCGCGCCGGTCGCCCGGTCCGGCCAGGTCGAGACGGCCGCCTTGCGCCAGGCGCCCCACTCCGACTCCGCCGACCCGCCGATCCACGGCACGTCGTCGTGCAGCAGGACGATGGGCATGGTGTCGGCGTCCGGCCCGGCCAGCATCTGGCGATAGGTCGGCGCGCACACGGGGAAGATCATCTCCTGCAGCGAGGCCAGTTCGTGCAGGTCGGCGGGCGCGGTCGGCAGGTAGTCTATGGCCAGATCGATGCCGTCGTCCTCCATCCGCTCAGGCGTGGAGGGCGCGAGCTCGGAGCGCACGAACACCTCGATGCCCGGGTGCTGCCGGTAGAACTCGTCCAGGTGCGGCACCAGCCACTCGGTGGCCAGCGACGGCACGCAGCTCACCACGATCGCCTTGCGCTGCAGGCGGTTGATGCGGCTGAGGGAGTCGTTCAGCACGAGCGCCACCTGGGTCATGGCGCCCAGCAGAGTCGTGCCGGCGTCCGTCAGGGCGATGCGGCTCTTGTGGCGGACGAACAGCGGCGCCCCCAGGCGGGCTTCCAGGCGCAGCACCCGTTGGCTCACCGCGCCCTGGGTCACGCCGAGACGCCGCGCCGCGGCGGTGATCGAGCCCAGGCGCGCCGCCGCGCGGAAGATCCAGAGATCCGACAACAGCTGGGCGTCGAGCCGATAGGCGTCCGGCTCGTCGTCGTGCGGCATGCTCATGCCGTCCGGCTTAACGGCGAGCTCCAGCCACCGCAATCGATCAGGGTTCATTGAGGCTCACCAGGCGTCGCGGTTCGAAATTCGCACGCGGTAGAGCGGGCGTGCCCGTTCGGCGGCATCCGGTTCGTAGGTCTGGCGCGTACGGCCCGGATCGTAGCCCCGCCAGAGCCAGGCCAGGGACTCCGGAAGGTCCAGTCCCCCCTGGGCCGGGTTGTGCGCCGCGTTCCCGAACCGAAAATGGAAATCGTAAAGCCGGGTCTTCAGCGCCTGGGCCATGGCGATGTTGCCCAGCGGCCAGCTGCCCGCGGCGTAGAGATCGGCGCGCCCGTCCTGAGCGAGGTCGATGTCGTTCGCCCCGTCCGACAGCCAGATGCGCAAGTTGCGTCGGGCCTCGCGCCGGATCGCCAGCGGCGCGGCGTCGGCGCCCTCGGGTTGCAGCCCCGTGAAGCTGCCGATGGTCGAATGAACGCGGCTGAACTCGTGCGGTCGAAACCAGCCCAGCTTGAACGCCGCCACCGCGCCAGAGGATTGCCCCGCCGCGCCGCGCGAATAGGCGTCCTGGCGCAGCTTTACCTCGGCCTCGACCCGGGGCAGCACCTCGGTCTCGATGTGGCGGGCGAAGAGGTCGGAGAAGGCGTCGTACTGCAGGCTGCGCATGGCGTTGTCCCGCTGCTGACCCGGAAACTGTAACGGGAGCCCGGGGCCGCCACGGCCGGGCTGGATCAGCAGGTGGACCATCGGGGGGATCGCACCGCGGTGGACCAGGTTGTCGCTGACCGCCTGCAGCCGGAAGGCGCGGTAGTCGCGCCAGCCGACATGCATCGCCCCGTCGAACCACACCATCAGCGGCGCGCCGCGACGTTCGTCGGCGCCGGCGTTGACGTAGAGCCAGTAGTCCGAGACCGCGCCGCCATAGAGCAAGCTCGCCACGCTGCGCATGGGGCCGAGACTTCCGCGCGGCACCTGCGGCAGGCGGTGGCTGTCGGGGGTGAAGCCGGCGACCGAGCCGACGCCGAACCGCCGGCCAGCGGCCACGAAGGCGAAGTTGTGCGTCGTCCCCAGCGGCAGCCGCTCGAGGCGCGTCCAGTAGTCCGAGGCCACGACGGCGCGCATGGGTCGGGCGGGCCCGTCGTTGAGGGAGAGGCTCGCGGCGTCGGCGCTCCGGGCGACAAACAGGAACTCCCGCCCCCAGACGAGGCAGGTCCCCTCGCCCGGCTTCACCCCGGCCGTGCGTTCGAGCAGCTCGACGGGAGGCTGGCCCCGCCGTGCGGCTGCGATCAGCGCGCGATCCTCGACGCCGTCGGCCGGATCCGGGTCGGCGGCCCGCGCGGCGCCTGCGGTCAGGGCCAGCCCACCGCCGCCCAGCAGGGCGCGGCGGCGGGAGAGCCCGTCCGGCGTCACGGCGCCCCGCAGGCGGCGAAGCGCATGGCGTCGACGTCCAGGGCTGACGCCGCGCCGTCCGGTCCGATCTGGAACGCCAGGGGTCGGCCGCCGAAACGGGGGCCGTCCCAGCGCAGGGCGAAGCGGTCGCCCGAGACGCGCAACAGCCGGCCATGCCGTTGTTCGCCCTGGGAAATGGCGAGGCCCGCGGCGTCCGCCGCGACCGTCAGCTCCCCATAGGCCGGGTGGCAGTAGCGACCGGCCAGCCGAGCCGGCGGGTTCAGGGACGTCCCTTCGCGCGCGGGGATCGAGGCCTCGGCCTCGGCCGCCGCGCGCTGGTCCTGGATCCGCATGTAGCCGGTCCAGTCCGCCGCCGGCAGGCCCAGGGCGGTGTCCAGGGCGCTGTAGGCGGCGGCCAGCACATGGTTGCTGCTGTAGAGCCGGTCGTTGGTCAGCACGACCACGGCCACCTTGCGGTCCGGCGCCATGATGACGCTGCCGCCGACGCCCAGCAGGCCGCCCCCATGGTGGCGGATATCCACGCCGGCGTAGCGGGCGGCGTACCAGCCCAGCGCATAGCCCTGGCTCCAGTCGGCGATCCGCGCCTGCTCTACCAGGAAGCCGGCGATGGGCTGCGTCCGGCCGGGCCTAGCGAGACTGTGGAGGCGCAGGATCTCGGCGACGGTCTCGGGCTTCAACACCCGCACGCCGTCCAATGTCCCGCCGTTCAGCATCATGCGAAGGAAGCGCGCCATGTCGGCCGCGCTCGACATGCCGGAGCTGGCCGCGGTGGTGGCCACGTGACGCCAGCGGATCGGGGTGGACGGGAGGTCGCGCACTCGGACGTGGGGGACCGCGACGTTCGGCGTGGCCATCACGGACTCCACCGGCCCCGGGCCGTCGGCCAGTTCGCACTCGTGGCAGGCCGCCACGCCCTCGCGCTGGAGGAGGGCTTCGAAGTCGCCGAGGCTGCGGCGCATGCCCAGAGGCGCGAACAACCGGCCGCTCAGCGCCTTGGCGTAGTCCTCGCCCTGCTCGACCAGCATGAGCCCGCCGGTCGAGTACATGACGTTGTCGTAGATCATCGTCGAGCGCACAGGCGCCTGCTGTGGCAGGGTGCGCAGGCGCTCGGCCGCGCCGCGCCACGTCATGCCAGGCACGTCGATCAGCCAGTTCGTGGCCTCCACGTCCGACCGGTGCGACAGCGCGTCCTCGAGCCGCAGGTCCGCCGTGACGGCGTCGTCGCCCACGCGGAACCAGGGCAACCGATCCACAATCCGGTCGCTCCACGCCAGGCGGCCCTGGTCGACATAGGTCCCGATCAGGGCCGACGACAGCGGCTTGGAGATCGAGGCCAGCTGGAACAGCGTGTCGCCATCGACCTTGCTTCCGTCGCGGGTGGTGGAGGTGACGCCATAGCCCTGCAGGAACACGACCTTGTCGTCCGCGATCACGGCGACCGCCATGCCCGCCGGATTCCAGGCCTGCATGATCTGCTGCAGGCGGGCGTCCAGCGCCGACAGCGCCTTGGCGGACGGAGCCGCCGCGGCCGGCTGGGCGCTCAGCACAAGCGCCGCCAGCAACACGCGCCACCCCCGCTTCATCCGCACCCCCACCCGTCTCATGCGCACAGCCGCTCGACGATCAAGTCGAAGGCCGAGCGCAGGTTGCGCGCCTCACCGCCTTCCGGCCTGCCCGGTCGGGCCTTGTCGTTCCAGGCATAGGTGTCGATGTGCAGCCAGGGCGTGCCGGGGCGCACGAACTGCTCCATGAACACCGCCGCATAGATGGCTCCGGCGAAGGTCGTGCCGCTGATGTTGCGCAGGTCGGCGACCTTGCCCTTGAGGTCGCCCAGGTAGGGGCGCCAGAGCGGCATGCGCCAGGCCGGCTCGTCGTTCGCCTCGGTGAGCCGCAGGAACGCCGCCGCCACGGCCTCGTCGTTGCAGAACACCGCGGGCAGATCGGCGCCCAGCGCGATCCGAGCCGCGCCGGTCAGGGTGGCGAAGTCGATCAACAGGTCCGGCTGGTCGCTGGAGGCCTCGACCAGGGCGTCGGCCAGGATCAGGCGCCCCTCGGCGTCGGTGTTGCCGATCTCGACGGTCAGGCCATTCCGGGCCTCGATCACGTCCAGCGGCCGGAAGGCGTCGGCGCCGATGGCGTTCTCCACCGCCGCGATCAGCAGCCGCACACGGACGCGCAGGCCGGCCTCCAGGATCATCTGGGTCAGGGCCAGGGCGTGGGCGGCCCCGCCCATGTCCTTCTTCATCTCCAGCATGAAGTTGGGCGCCTTGAGGTCCAGGCCGCCGGTATCGAAGCACACGCCCTTGCCGACGATGGTGACCTTCGGCGCGGCCTCGTCGCCCCAGGTCAGGTCGATCAGGCGGGGCTGGCGGGCGCTGGCGCGTCCGACGGCGTGGATCAGCCGATAGCCCTCGTCCAACAGCGCCTCGCCCACCACCACGCGGCAGGTGGCCCCGTGCCGCGCCGCAAGGTCCTGGACCGCCTGGGCCAGTTCGACCGGCCCCATGTCGTTGGCGGGCGTGTTGATCAGATCGCGCGCCAGCGCGACGGCGGAAATCTCGCGCGCGGCCTGAGTCCGGTCGGACGCCTGTGGCCAACAGAGCCGGCCGGGCGCGCGCGTCCGCGACCGGTAGCGGTCGAACCGGTAGGCGCCCAGGGCCCAACCGACGGCGACCTCGGTGGCTTGCGCCGCATCCAGGTCGTTGAGCAGGCGATAGGCGCCCGCCTCCACATTCGAAGGGATGTCCGCGAGGATCCAGCGATGGACGCGGCCGCCTGATCCCACCAGGAGCGTGGGCGTCGCCAGCGGGGCCCAGGCGCGCTCGCCCTCGGCGCCCGTGAAGCCCGTGGCGGCGAGCAGGCCCTGGACCGCTGGCGGCTGGGCCTCGCGCCACGCGGCGAGGTTCTGCGGTCCTAGCAGCAGGATCGGCGTGGCGTTGGAATCCGGATCGGCGAGCGCGGAGAGCGGCATGGTGTGGCGGATCCCGTTCACGTGGCGGCCGCAGCCAAGGCGGCGGCGTCCTCGATTTTCCGCGCCGGCCGTCCGAGCGCGAGGAACAGCACCGCGGCCAGGGCCGGCAAGGTCGCGATGAGGGCGAAGAAGGTCGCGTGGTCGATGCGGGTCCAGAGCGTGCCGACGAGGCCGCCCATGAAGTTGCCGGCGAACGATCCCAGGCCCCACACCGCCATGGTCGTTGCGCCCAGCCCCAGCGGCGCCAAGCGGCCAAACAGGGACATCCCGATCGGGAAGACCCACATCTCCGCCAGCGTCAACAGGGTGATGTAGGCGGCGATCCAGACCCAGCTGACCTTCGTCCCCGGCCCCGCGACGGCGGCCACCGCAGCCAACATCAGGTAGGCCGCGGCTAGGCCGGCGCACCCGATCGCCATCTTGGCCAGGGCGTCGGGCTCGCGGCCCGCGGCCCGCAGCCGGGTCCAGGTCAGGATCACCAGCGGCATGGCGAAGCAGACCAGCAGCGGATTGATCGCCTGCAGCCAGGTCATCGGGATCGTGAGGGCGCCCAGAGAGCGGTCCACGCCCTCGTCGGCCCACAAGGCCACGGTGTTGCCGATCTGCTCATAAGCGGTGCGGAACAGCACCATCAGCACGGCCACCGCGCCCAGCAGACGGAAGCGTGTGGCGGTATCGGCGCGCCAAGCCGGCGTCGCCTGTACGGCGATGTGGACCGCCGGGGGTTGCTCCACCGGCAGGTGTCGAGCGCCGCCGGCGTAGATCCCGATGCCGATCAGCATGCCGACGCCCGCGGCCGCGAAGCCGTAGTGCCAGCCGTAGGTCTCGCCCAGGTAGCCGCAGACGATCGGGGCGAGGAGTGCGCCGAGGTTCGCGCCCACATAGTAGACGTTATAGGCCGACGCCCCCCGCGGATCGCCAGGCTTGTAGATCTGCCGCACCTGGCTCAGCAGGTTCGGCAGGAACAGGCCGTTGCCGAAGCAAATGGCGGCCAGCGCCGGGTAGAACAACGCCTCCGAGATCATCATGAAATGGCCCAGGGCCATGATCGAACAGCCCAGGATCACCGAGCGCCGCGCGCCCAGCCAACGGTCCGACAGGATCCCGCCGACGATCGGCGTCAGATAGGCGAAGCCGGAATAGAGGCCGTAGATCATCGAAGCCTTGGCTGGGTGAAAGCCCAGGCCTTTGACCATGTAGTAGACCAGCAGCACCCGGATCGCGATGTAGGAGAACCGCTCCCAGGTCTCGGTCAGGAACAGGACGGACAAGCCGGCGGGATGGCCGAACCACTCGCGCTCCGCCGCCGGTCCGACGCTCGATCCCGCACCCCGCAACAAGCCTGCCCCGATACTGCGCCGCGCAACGGCGACGGCCGCGCCGGCCACGCCTGAGCGGGACACTCAGGTCAGCAATCCGAGACCCCGATCGGCAAGGCATAAGAAGTCATCCGCGCATTAGGCCGGCTAATCCGGGCGGCGGCGCGGGGACCATTAGGCTGCCTAATGCGCGCCCTACCAAAGGAGCCTTGCCGTGAGCGGGCGGCCCGGCGCTCCTTCGAGGCCGCGATCAAGCTGCAGGCGGGCCGGCCCCTTGTCCATCAACCACCATCTCATCGGCGACCAGCAGGCCGCGCGCGGCCTCGCCACGCCGGTGCTGATCCTCGACCTGGACGCCTTCCAGCGGAACGTGGCGAAGATGGCCGCCCATTGCCGCGAGCACGGGATCGCCCTGCGTCCGCATGCCAAGACGCACAAGTCGGTGACGGTGGCGAAGGCCCAGATCGCCGCCGGCGCCATCGGGATCTGCTGCGCCAAGGTGGGCGAGGCGGAAGCCTTGGGGGCCGGCGGCGTCGGCGGGATCCTGATCACCTCCCCTGTCGTGGCGCGCCAGGCCCTGGCTCGCCTGGCGGCCCTGAACCTGACGTCGTCGGGCCTGATCGTGGTCGTCGACCATGCCGAGAGCGCCGCGGCCCTCTCCGCGGCGGCCTTGGCGACCGGCAAGCCGATCGACGTGCTGGTGGATATCGATCCCGGCATGGGGCGCAGCGGCGTGCAACCCGGCGCCGCCGCCCTGGCCCTGGCCGCTACGATCGCGCCTCTGGCCGGCCTGAGGTTGGTCGGGATCCAGTGCTACGACGGCGACGTCCAGCACGTGGCGGTGTTCAACGACCGCAAGGCCCGCTCGCTGGCGGCCATGACCGTGCTGGCTCATGCGCGCGACGCGTTCCGGCAGGCGGGATTCGCAACGGGCGTGCTGTCCGGCGGCGGGACCGGCACCTTCGACATCGACCCACCCGCCGGCGCTCTCACCGAGTTGCAGGCCGGCTCGTACGTGTTCATGGATCGCCAGTACAACGAGATCGCCCACGCGGGCCAAGGGCCGCCGTTCGAGACGGCTCTGTTCGTCGAAACCACCGTGATCTCCGCCAACCGGCCGGGCCGCGTGACCACAGACGCCGGACTGAAGGCCTTCGCCACCGACGACGGCGCGCCGCTGATCCGGACGCCCGGCATACGAGGCGACTACACCTTCGTCGGCGACGAGCAGGGCTCGGTCCGCTTCCAGGGCGACGCGCAACTGGGGCTCGGCGATACGGTTCGCCTGGTCACGCCGCATTGCGATCCGACCGTGAACCTCTACGACGCCTATCATGTGATGCGCGGCGAGACCCTGGTCGACATCTGGCCGATCGAGGCCCGGGGGCGGTCCTACTGAGGGAATGAAGACAATGGTTCGGTGGATGCGCGCGCCGCTACTCGGCATGACCCTGACCCTGGCGGCCAGCGCGACGGCGCAGGCCGCCGTCGACCCCGCCCGCCTCGACCGCCTGTTCACCGCCTTCGCCAAGGACGGACCGGGCCTCTCGGTCGCGGTCTCGCAGGGCGGCAAGACGACGTACAGCCGGGCGTTCGGCGCCGCGGACATCGAGCATGGCGATCCCGCAACGCCGCAGACCCGGTTCCACGCCGCGAGCATCTCGAAGGAATTCACCGCGCTGGCCATCGCGATGCTGGCCGCGGAGGGCAAGGTCGACCTGGACGCCGACATCCGGCGCTACCTGCCGTACGTCCCGGACTTCGGCGCGACGATCACGGTCTTGGACCTCCTGCATCACACCAGCGGGCTGCGCGACCAGTGGAGTCTCTTCACCCTCAGCGGCAACGATGGCCAGGGCATGCGCCGCCAGGGCGTGGTGTTGGAGATGGTTCGACGCCAGACGGCGCTGAACTTCGCGCCCGGGACCCAGTTCTCTTACTCCAACACCGGCTACACCCTGCTGGCCGAGATCGTGAAGGCGACCTCCGGCCGGACGCTGCGCGAGTTCACGACCGAGCGGATCTTCCAGCCGCTGGGTATGGAGCGGACATTCTTCTACGACAACGCCCGCGAGCTCGTGCCGGGACGCGCCAGCTCATACGCTCCCGGCCAGGGCGGCGCGCCCGAACTGGCCCGGCTGAACTTCGAGACCGTGGGCGCGACCAGCCTGCTGACCACCGCGGAGGATTTGGCGATCTGGGGCCGCGAGCTGATGAACCCCAAGATCCTCGACCCTAAGATCATCGCCCGGATGAAAGTTCCGGGACGCCTGAAGGACGACACGCCGATCAACTACGGACTGGGGCTGCTGATTGGCGAGGATGCCGGACATCGGTCCATCGGCCATGGCGGTTCCGACGCAGGGTTCCGTTCGGCCTTCCTGACCTTCCCCGACGACGACACCGTGGTCGCCCTCGTGGCCAGCGGCCAGGCCCCGGCCAACGACCTTGCGGTGGGCGCGGCCGACCTCGCCCTCAATAGCCGCACGTCGGTCGCACGGCCGATCGTAACGCCAGCTCCCGCCGTGCTGACGGCCTTGGCCGGCGACTACGTCAACGATTGGCGCACGGGAATGCGGCTAGAGCTGCGCGACGGCGCGCTGGTGCGCCACGCCTTCGACGCGCCGGAGGCCAAGGCGGTCTTTCGAGCCAACGATCGCTTCGACTTCGGCGCCGCCGGCACGAGCTATCGCGTCATCTACGGCCCAAACCGCCAGGTCGCCGGCCTTGAGGAGACCACGCGTTGGGGGGGGCATGGCCTGGTTCACCGCCGCGCCACGATTGAGGCTCCCTCGCCTACCGAACTCGCCGCATTGGCAGGCAGCTATCGTAGCGAGGAGCTGGACCTCACCTACGAGCTCCGCGTGCGCGACGGACGACTGGCGATGAACAGCCTCCGCCATCCCGATCCCGTAGTGTTCCTGCCCTCGGCAAAGGACATGTTCGACTCCAGCTTCGCCCGTTTGAAGGTCCGGCGCGATCCCTCGGGACGACCCGTCGCTATCCTGCTCGACGCCAGCGGCGGCCGCATCCTGAACCTCGCGCTCGCGAGGCTGGAGGACTGACGCGGAGGCATGACCGTCGATCGAACCTGATGCGGTCAGCGCGATGTGCGGGATCATCGGAACCGCCTGCGGAAGCCCGACGGCGTGTTCCGTCAGCTCGAACGCACTATGAGGGCGGCGGACAGCCTGGCCGGCGCCCTCACGACCGTCTCAGCGGTTCGCGCGCCGGCCCCTGAGATCATCGCGGCGCCGAAGATGACGACGATCGACAGCATGGCAAGCGTGAGCGCTCCGACAGCGCCGCGTCGCCAGGTGTGGACAAGAAGATCTGTGACCGAGCAGGGCCGCGCCGCGGTCGCCCGGAGACGCCGCGAGGGCGCGGGTCTGATGAAGGTCGGCATGAGAGGCTCGCGCTTCGGGTGGCAAGGAGGCGCCCCCGCCTGGGGCGGCGAGGGTTCGATTCGCCCGGTATGGGAATTGGAGCTAGGCGAACCGGGGGACGGCGCGACGGCGACGCAGGATGACTCCGGCGCCGCCGAAGCCGATCAGCATCATCGCCCAAGCCGCAGGCTCGGGGACGGCGGCGTAGGCGCCGGCCAGGCCGTCGAACTCGAAGGCGTTGCCGCTCGAGGCGAAGGTGATCGCCTTCACGGCCTGGCCTTCAAAATCGTAGATGACGCGACGACCGATGCTTTGATCACCGGTCGCGCCGGCCGGCGCGCCGCCCCAAATCTCATCGCCTGCAAGCGTGAAGCTGAAGCCTTCGCCGCTGAAGGTGACGCTGTTGAAGGTGTCCGGCGATCCGAGGAAGAAACTGAAGGCGCCGAGCGCCTTGGTGGCGGTCAAGGTCGCGAAGCCGCCTTTGGTGATGGTGAAATGGTTGGAGGTGTCGCCCGGCGGCGGGGCGCTCACGCCGGGATCGAGGCCCAGGGCGCCGCTGCGCACGAAGGTATTGGGCCCCTCGACGAACTGAAAGCCCGCCGCCACGGCCGAGTCGAAGTCGGCGATCATGACCTGGCCGATCGGCAGGGGGCCATCCGTGGGCTGGAACGAGATCGCCAGTGCGGCGGACGGGCCGGCCGCGCTCATGGCCGCGGCGGCGGACGTGGCGGCAAGCAACGGTCGGAGGAACCGGATCATTGGCGTCTTCTCTTGAACTCTGGCCGCCGAGCTTTCGGCCGCGTTGATGTGCATTGCAGTGTCCACCGCCCGCGTCGCCGTCGTATGTTGTGCGCGCTGCAAACGCGTTTCTTCCGTTTCAGCGCCGAGCGGTCGCCTCGGCGCCTTGAAAGCCAGTTGTGCGGAGAAAGCCCCAGGGAGGACATGCGCCGACCCATGGCCAGGCTGCTTCCCGAGAGCGATCATCGCCATGTCATCCAGGTCCGGCGCGACCTGGCCCTAAGCTCGTCGCCCCGTGCCTGCGCCTCGGCGGCGTCGGCACGCGCGGCCCGTGCGCGCTGACACGGGACATGGTGGTCATCGAACAGCAGCTCGCGCACGGCCGACAGGCACGCCGCCACATCCGCGGCGTCGACGCGTCGAGACGCGTCGCTATCCTTCGCGGCCAAGTTCAGAGACAGCGTTTCCATGTCGCCAGTCTGGCCGCACGATATTCCGTGAAGAGGTCGCGCCGCGTCGAAAGGTGTTGCAATTGTTCCAGCAAGCAGCGGGCGGTCCCTGAAACAAATGAAACGCTCGGCGCCCTGGGGCGGCGACCTCGTGAAACCTCGAGGTTGGAGAATGGCGCACGTTGCATCCCGTCGGGGGCGGCAGATATTTCGCGTTCGCGCTTGCCGCCGACGGCGCTTCGGCCGGATGCTGAGCTTACGGCTGGTCGCAGGCCAGGACGTCCCGGGGGAACGAACGTGACATCCAGCGCGCACATCGTGGTCGTCGACGACGAGGCGATCGTCCGGGAGACGGTCCAGGACTATCTCACGCGTCAGGGGCTCGCCGTCACCGCCGTCGACGGCGGCGCAGCGCTCGACGCCCTGATGGCCGAGCGGGCCGTGGACCTCGTCCTTCTCGACATCAACATGCCAGGTGAGAACGGCCTGTCGATCGCACGCCGGCTGCGCCAGCGAGGCCCTATCGGCATCATCATGCTGACGGCCAACACCGACAACGTCGACAAGGTGGTCGGCCTCGAAATCGGGGCCGACGACTATGTGGCCAAGCCGTTCGACCCGCGCGAGCTTCTGGCGCGGGTTCGCGCGGTGCTTCGCCGCATTACCTCCGACGCACCGGCGGCGACGGTAGGCTCGGAGGTCCGCATGGGGCGGTGCATGCTCAACCTCGAGAGCCGGCGGATGTTCGACCTCGACGGACGCGACATCCCCCTGACCGCCATGGAATTCGACCTGTTGCGGGCATTTGCCGACAATCCGAACCGCGTGCTGACGCGAGACCGGCTGCTGGACCTCGCGCATCACAAGGAGTTTGACGGGTTCGATCGGTCGATCGATGTGCGGATCACGCGGCTCCGCAGGAAGATCGAGCTGGATCCGACCACGCCCCAGTCGATCAAGACGGTGCGAGGGGCTGGTTACATTTTCGTCCCCCAACGCACGCCTGCCGGCGGCGCGCTGCACGCTCCGGCCGCCGCCGCGCCGGCTGACTGAAACAGAGGAAACGGCGGGCCGCTCCCCACGACATCGGCCGGGAACCTCGCCGGCGCATCATAGCGTCCACGATGCACAGAAGCAGGTCCTACGTGACATACCGCGAAATGGCCGTCGCGCTCTGCGGCGGCGCGGATACGCCTTGTGCCCCGGCGCAGGACGGCAACGAGCCGGCCCTCCCCACCTCCGAAGCCGTCTACAGGGTGAAACGTAGCTTCGCCCGCGTCGCACAGGCCGAGGCGCTTACAGCTCGCTTCTATGACAGGCTTTTCGCCCTGCGCCCCGACGTGCGGCCCCTGTTCGCATCCAGCCTGGCGGACCAGCAGCACAAGTTGGCCAGCACCCTGGCGGTCGTCGTGGGTGGTCTCGACGACTTCGAGGCGCTCCGCGGCGCGGTGTCGGCGCTCGGTCGCGGCCACGTCGCGTACGGCGTCAGCGAAGCGCACTACGCCGCCGTGGGCGCCGCACTCATCTGGAGCCTAGAGGCCGAGACCGGAAGCCTCCTGCCCGAGGAACGCGAGGCCTGGATCGAGGTCTACGGGTTCCTGAGCACGGTCATGATGCGGGCGGCGCGTTCTGCCGCTCCGAACCCAACGCCCTGAGTTCGGCGATCAACCGCCGGATCGATTTGCGCGTGAACGGCTTCTCGGCGTACGGGCGTCCACACTGGACGAAGAAGTCGCTGGCCGCCCGTCCCACCACATCGGCTGTCACGAAGCCGATCCGGTCCAGCAGGTCCGGGCGCACCCCGCTCAGCCAGGCCAGGGTGGCCGGGCCGTCGTGCGCCGGCATCTTCAGGTCACACAGGATGAGGTCGTGATCCGCCTCGGTGAGACGGGTCATGCTCTCCGCGCCCGACGTCCACTCCACCTCGAATCCGTCTCGCCGCAAAAAGCCCGCAAGCGCATCGGCCACGTCGGGATCGTCTTCGACAATCAGAACCCGCCCGGACCCCATGGCGGACTCCGGGGCGTTAGGCGGTAGGCGAACCTCGTCCGCGGGCGCGCGGCGTGGCAACCGGAGGCGGAACCGCGCGCCACGGTTGGACGGCAACAGCTCCAGCGCGCCACCGTGCGCCTCCATGATCCCCAATGACACCGACAGGCCAAGCCCGGTCCCCACCCCTTGCGGCTTGCTGGTGTAGAACGGCTCGAAGATCCGCGGCGCCACGTTTCCGGGCACGCCCGGGCCGGAGTCTTCGACCTCCAGCCACAGATCCTCCGCGCTCGCGCCGCCTCGGAGGCGGATGGTGCGAGGGTCCGGCTGGTCCTCCAACGCCTGCTGGGCGTTGACGATCAGATTCACGATCACCTGGTGGAGTTGGTCGGCGTCCGCCCAAACCTCCGGCAACCCCTCCGGCAGTTCCGCCTTGGCGGCGATACCCGCCACGCGCAGGCCGTAGCTCGTGATTTCCAGGGCGTCCGCGACGACCTCGTCCAACCGCGTCCAGCCGCGGTGGGGCGGCTTCTGCCGCGCCATGGCCAGGAAGACCTGCACGATGCGCGCGCAGCGCTCCGCGGCGATCCGGATCCGCTGCGCTCGCACCACGTGGGTGGCGTCCACGAGGTCCTCTTCGAGCATGATCGCATTGCCGAGAACGGCCGACAGCGGGTTGTTCAGTTCGTGACTGACCCCGGCCAGCAGCGAGCCGAGGGCCCGGATCTTCTCTGACTGATGCAGCGCTTCCTGCGAGCGGGCGAGGTCGGCCTCCGCCGCCTTGCGCTCGGAGAGGTCGAGCACAAACCCGCCGAGGTGGGGCTGGCCGCCGTCCCCCGGCGCCGGAAAGCGGATCGCCAGCGTCGAGCCATACGCATCGCGTCCGGGACGGAACCACTCGGTGACGCTGGGCTCACCGCTGGCGATGACCTCGGCTTCCCGCCTCGCCACGGCCGCGGCGTCCTCGCCATCGACAAAGGCTTCGCCGTCCGCGGCGAGGCGCGCCATCTCGGGGTTCGTGATCAGCATCGTTCCCTGGGCGTCCTTCAGGAACATGCCGAACGGCGCGTGCGTCAGGAAGGCGCTCAGGCGTCGCTCGGTCTCGATGGTGCGTCGCTCGGCCCGTTTCAGGGGCGTCGTGTCGATCAGCACGCCGCCGATATGCGTGACCCGCCCATCGCCGTTCCGCACTGGAAAGCGGGTCGTGAACGTGTACTGGAAGTCGTCCGCGCCCGCGTAGTGTTCCTCGCCCACCTCCGCGTTTCCCGTCTCCACGACCCGTCGGTCGGCGGCTTCGATGAACTCGGCGGCGATCGGGTTGAACACCTCCCGGGTCGTTCGGCCTAGAACCTCCCCTACCCCACTGACCACGACCTCTTCCATCCGCCGGTTGACCACCACATAGCGCCCGCCGACCTCCTTCAGGTACATCGCGACGGGCGCATGGTTCATGAAGGCGGCCAGGCGCGACTCGCTCTCCCGTAGCCTCTGCTCGGCGTCGCGCCGCGCGGTGACATCCAGCAGGATCGTGGCGAGCACGGGCCCTGAGGCATGGTCCGACCCTATGCGGAAGCGGGCGACCTGGTAGCGACGCGACGCCCCGCCGACGGCCCAGGTCTCGTCGGTCGTGATCGCACCATCCTGGGCCCAGGCGTCGCGTTCGGCTTCAAGGTCCGCAAAGCGTGGATCGGCGGCGAGGGAAGCCCCGATCGCCGCGGCCGCCCCGAGCAGCCGCTTGGCTTGGGGATTGGCGGCGACGACCCTGGCGGCGGAGTCCTGCAACACCACGGGCGCCGGAAGGTGGTCGATGAAATCGCGGAGCTGCGCGTCGCTCGAACGCGATGGCGCATCGATACGCAGGAGGCGCAGGCCAGACCCGCCGACCGGCCAGACCTGAGCGGTCAGGTCGCTGTCGACGCCCGCAAACGTCACCTTGTCACCCGGGTCCGCGAGGGCGGCTTCAAGCGTCGGACGGGGTGCGTGGCCGATCAGCGCCTCGGCCGAGGCGCTCAGCCGGATGGCGTGCCCCTCGCTGTCCGCCAGCACCCAAGCCTCCCGGGCATGCCGCAGGATCGCATCGAGGACTTCTTCACTCGCCTGAGACATCCGCTCCCCGCCTGCCCTCGTTCGACACGTCCTGGCGCCTTCCTGTGACCTGGATCGCGCCAGCCCCTTGTCCCGCCGCGTCCCGGCGGTGAGCCTTCCATACTCACATGGCGGCGATGTTTTATCGGAGCTGAAACTCCGTTTCGTTTGTTTCAGCCGATCGGACCGGAAGCCGGGAGCGCGCCTGCCGCGCCCCCGATTGCGCCGGCCTCACTGCCAATGCGGATTGGCCGCGATGAGCGCACCGAAAAGCAGCGCGAAGGCCGCCGGCGGGATCGCGAGGACGACAAGCAGCCAGCACGCCACGCGGGTTCTGCCCTTCGCGCGCAACGCCCAGGCCGCGGCGAGCAGGATGGTCGGAAGGCCGAGGACCGGGAGCCATATCGCCAGGACCGTCCCGGGTCGGCCGTACTGCAGACCTTCAACGAAAAAGTACGCCAGAACGAGCACGACCAGCGCATCGAACGCGAAGAGTATCCGGAAGGCTGTCATCGCGTCGCCCCAGGTTCGCCGGGGTCGCGGATCGGTTCGGCCTGCACCTTGGGCCTTGCAGGCGCCACGGGCGCGCTCGGGATGGACCGCAGCACCTTCGGCCGGCCTGGGGGTTGCGACCCGGTGGTCATCGACAGCCACGTCGCCGCGGCGATGAGGACGGCCGCCGTCACCAGGATCACCAGCGCCGTCCGCAATGCCGCAAAGGGGCCGGGCTTGCCGTCATCCCAGACCGGACGGGCCGCGCCGTGCCCGGCCGCGAACGCCGCGACCCGCCGCCCCGAGGCCTCCATGGCGCTCGCCGCCTCGGCCAACGGTCCGGATGGCAGTTCGGCGTCCCCGCCTGGCTCGCGCGTGATCCGGTAGCTCTCGTTCGCAAGGTCGAGTTCGATCGTAAGGTCGCCACTGAAGTGATAGCGGCTGAAGTCGAGCGAGACGCGGCGCGGACCGGACCAGGACACCGTGGCGTCCCAATCGGTGTTCCACAGGTCGAGAAGGACGCGCCCACTCGCCGTGTCTATGACCCGCGGGGTATGCACCCAATGCGAGTTGCCCCATTCGACCGCCTCGGAGTCGACCCGGATCGCGCCGTCCGGTGAGATGTGCCGATAACGCGCGCCAGGCCCCGGACGGGCGCCCTCCCTTCGGGCGTGCTCGATGGCGTCGGGGAGCGTCAGGAGGGGAAAATCCCCCCTCGGTTCGCCCTGGTTCCGATAGGTCCGGGCGGTCGGATCGATCCGGAACAGGGTCTCGCCGGGATCATCCCGCAGTCGCAGGAACAGGCTGCCGTCCGCATTGCCGCTGATCCTGCTCTCCGTCCAGGCCGAGCCATCGGCCAGAACGTGTCCGGTCGCCGCGTCGAGCAGGACAGCCCAACTGGCAGGCGCCTCTTCTTTGCGCTCAGCATGCTCGCGCTTGCGGTGTTCATACCGCAGTGAGCCATCCGCCGACGAACCCCAGGCTTCGACAACGTCATATCGGGGCACGTAGAATCCCCAAACGCCGTTGGAGACCTCGCTGACCGCGAAGCGGACAAGGTTGGAGCCTTCCACGATTTCCTGAACGCGGAAGCGGTGCGTTTCGTCGGGGTGGGCCGGGTGAGCGAGGTGCAGGGGCGCGGCGTCGACGGCGCGCCAGGTGTGCGTCCAGACCCCCAGCCCGCCGATCTCCAGGCCATCGTTCTCAAAGCCGACATGCGCGGGCCGCCATTCCGCCGCGTCGGGCGAGACGTCAGGCGGGAGACTCGGCGGCGGCGTTTCGGGCGCCGGCGCGCGGCTCGAGGGCCCTGCCGGCGGGGTTCGCCCTTGGAGCGTCGGCCCGGCGCCCGACCCGGGGCGTCGGATCAACGGTCGAAGTCCGAATCCGATCGCGAACCCGGCCGCACAGGCGAGGCCCCAAGGGACGATGAAGATCGCGCTGAGGAGCGAGAAGCCGAGAAGGAAATTCTGGGCGGAAATCGTCTGCGCCGGGCGGGTCAGTCCCTCCCAGGCCACCACGCCGACATAGGCGATCAAGGGCGAGACCACCCACCCGAGCATCGCGCGGCCAGTCCACCGACGCGGCGTGACGGCGATGAGGAGCGAGGGAACGACGACGGCGGCCGCCAACAATCCCAGTTCCAATGTCACCGGCGGTCCATCCTATCGCAACCCGAAGGCCGTGGACCCGTCCGGGCCGGACTGCGATCCAAACCTCGCGATCGAGCCGGCCAACGCGGGCGCGGGAAGTCTGGACGATCACGCCCACCGCTTCGCCCCAGACCCGCTAATCCTCTCATTGGCACAGCTGATGGACCGCGGCCTCCTGCTTGGATGCAGAGGCGCTCGGTGCAAACCTTGCTCGCCCGAGGACGCCTGCGGCCGACGTGAGGCAGTTGTCGCTACGCCATTCGACCAGTGCGTTGGTCGATGTTCGCTCGGTAGAGCACGCGACCCGTGAGGTCGCGAAAATCGAGGCGCAGCACTTGCGGCTCGAGGCGGAACGTCGCGAAGCCGGGACGGGAGATGCAGTAGCGCGTCCCGCTGATCGGCTCGACGCGGCCCGCCTCGGCGCCGGCGCCGGCGCAGATGTAGTCGACCCGCCCACGCCGGATATGCTGCAAGTCGTGGTCGTGGCCGTTGATGTAGGCCTGCACGCCGTACCGCTCCAACAGGGGCGCCGCCTGGGCGATGAGTTCGGGCGAGTCCCCGTGGCCGCCGGAATAGATCGGGTGGTGGCCCATGACGATCTTCCACGGCGCCCTTGAGCGACGGAGCTCGGATTCCAGCCAAGCGATCTGCCGGGCGTCCTGGCGCGCTTCGACATGGCCCCGAATCGCCTGCTCGAACATCTCTCCGTAGTTGTGGCCGTCGACCAGCGGCGAGGTGTCGATCACGAAGAGGTCGAGGAGGTGGGTCCCGAGCACCTCGCCCCCGACCTTGAAATAGCGGTCGGGCATCCGCCACCGGTGACTCAGCCGGCTGTAATCCACCTGGGCCTGCGCAACGCCGCGGTAGTCGTGGTTGCCGAGGGCGATATACCACGGCGTATGCAGGGCGGGCGCAGTGTAGACGTCCTCGAAGGAGCGCTTCCAGTGCGGGTCGCTCACCGACTGGACGCCGGCTGGGTAGAAGTTGTCGCCGGCCGAGATCACGAACCGGCTCCCGATCTCGTTCGCGGCCCGCGCCATGGCGCCTGCAACGGCGCGTTGCGACGGCTCGCCGTCGCGTCCCCAATCGCCGACGGCCACAAAGCTGATGGCGCCGTCATCGGGCTTCGCGGCGGCCTGCGCCGGCCAGGCGGCGCCCGCCGCCAAGCTCCGCAGCACGGCGCGACGATCCAACGGCAAGACGGGCACGGGGCCTCCTGGTCAATCTACCGGCCCTAGCGAGGCCTCGTGTTCAGAAGACGACACCGGACCCTCGCTCCCTCAAGCCCCGGAGCCATTGCCGCGGTCGGACGGGCGCCCTAGTTCAAGACATGCCCTGGCGTTCCGACCTCTGGCGTATCGGTCTGGCGGATGCGCCGATCGCGGCCGTAGCGGCGACGGGTGGGCTGGAACGCGCGACGATCCGCTGGCTGGAGCCGGAGCCGCCCTTCACCTTCCTCGCCGATCCATTCGGCCTGTGGCGGGACGGCGACCTGCACCTCTTCGCCGAGGCCTACGACTACCGCACGCGCCACGGCGTGATCGAATGGCTGCGCTTCCAAGGTGGTCAGAACCTCGCCGAGCGGCGCACGGTGCTGCGGGAAACGTGGCACCTCTCCTACCCCTTCGTCTTCGAGGCGGAGGGCGAAACCTGGATGGCGCCCGAGGCGCATCGATCGGGAAGGTTCACGCTCTATCGCGCCGCGAGGTTTCCAGATCTCTGGGAGAGGGCGGTCACACTCGATCTCGACACGCCGGCGATCGACCCCACGATCTTCCGGCATGGCGATGTTTGGTGGATGGCCTATTCGCCGGCAGGGTCGCAGAGCTTCAAGCAGGGCCGTTTGCACCTGGCCTGGTCGGAGCACCTCGCGGGACCTTGGCGAACCCATTCCGGCAATCCGGTGCGAATCGACCGGTCCAGCAGCCGGCCAGGCGGGACACCGTTCCTGCAGGATGGCGTCCTCACCCTGCCGGTTCAGGACTGCAGCCGAACCTATGGCGGCGCAATCCGCCCGCTGCGGATTCTCGAGCTTGCGCCGGGCCGCTTCGAGGCCGAGGCGGGCCCGCCGCTGACCGCGCCGGCATCGGCCACGCCGTACCTCGACGGCCTGCATACGCTGGCCGGCTGCGGAGAGGTCACCCTCATCGACGTCAAGCGGATTGACCGCTCGTTTGGTGGTCTCGCGATTGATGCGGGACGGCGGCTAGGCCGTTGGCGGACCTGATCGGCAAACGCGAAACGATATCGGCGCCGGCCTTGGCGAAGGCTGCGGCGCCGAACCTATCCAGCACGCGCCCGCGCGCAGCGGCGCCCATGCGCGCCAAACGATCCGGATGCGACAGCATCCAGGCCAGCGCGTGCGCGAGGGCGTCCGCGTCGCCCGGCGGCACGATCAGCCCGGTATCCCCGTCGCGCACCGTATAGGGTAGTTCGCCAACCGCGGAGACGATCACCGGCAGGCCCGCCTGCATCGCCTCGTGGGCGGCGATGCACAGGCCTTCGGAGCGGGACGGCTGCAAGTAGAGATGTAGCCCCGCCAGGAATTCGCGTGGGCTGTCCGAAAATCCCACCAGGCGGACGTTGTCGAGGCCCGCCATCGCACTAGCCCCCGCCAAAGCCTCGCGCCCGGCGCCATCGCCGGCGATCCGGACTTCGAACGGCGTGAGCGCACAGCAGCCCTGTGCGCGCAGTCGCACGAGCGCCTCGATGAGAACGTCATGGCCCTTCACCGGATGCAGCCGTCCGAGCATGCCGATCCGCACAGGCTCTCCCGGGCTCCAGGGCCGGGCCTGCGGAGCCGCGGCGTCGGCGGCGAAGAGCGGCCAGCAGGCGAGACGCTCGAACGGCACGCGTAGCCGTTCGGCGGTCAGCGCCGTGACGCTGTGGGAATCGCCGATCCAGAGCTGCGACAGCCCTTGACTGGCGCGCAGGAGCATCCGGTTGGCAGGCTTCAGGAAGGCTGCGTGCTGCCAACTCACGACGGGTACGTTGCGGCGCAGCCCGACAAGCTGCCCCAGCAACGTCGCGCGGGTGAGCGAGGTCCAGATGATGTCAGGCCGCCAGCCGGCGAGACTGGCGTCTAGCCAGGCCAGGGCCGCCAGGTGGTCCTTCTCGCCTCCGGGGCGGACATGAACCTGGAGACCGGAGGCCAGCATGGCCGGGATGCCGCGGCCGTCACGGCGGGTCAGGGCGAACACCTCCACGGTTGCGCCCTGCGCGGCAAGCACCCTCGCCACCGCCGGCACCGGGGACGCCGCGCCTCCCCCTTCGGTGGAATTGATCACGTAGGCTATGCGCATCAGGCCTGAATCCTCGCGACGGCGGCAGGAAGGGCTTCGGTCTCGCAGCGGACGCAGATCGTCAGCAACGTAACGCTGGCGACGGCCTGGACGAGCGCGTGAAGACCGGCGCCGGTCAGCCCCTGCCAGTCCAGCAATGGCGGCAGCAACAGGATCAGGCCGACGCTGCTCACGAGATTGGCCGAGACCGAAAGGCCGGGCCGGCCCAGCGCCGTCAGGGCCGCGCTGATCGGCGGGCCGGCCAGTAGCAGCGTTCGGGCCAGCGCCAGCCAAAGCATGACTGAACCGGCCCGGGCGAACCTGTCCCCGGCGATCAGGACGGCCAACCGGCCGCCGAACAGACCGACGAGGACGCACACCGGCACGGCCGCCAGCAGCCCGATGCCGACCGTGCGTGAGACCGCGCCCCGGATCAGCCCGCCCTCTCCGCTCGCCACCAGCCGCGCGAGCTCGGCGTAGGCTGCCTGGCCCAGAATCTGGGCCGGCTGGGAGAGGACCGCGGTCGCCCGCTGGGCTATGGCGTAGAGGCCGGCCGCGGCGGGGCCGAGCATCCAGCCGACCGCCAGCGGCGCCATTCGCCCCGACAACTCCGAGATGGTCACGTCGGCGTTGGTCGTCAGCATGAAGCGCCACAGCCCCGGGTTCTCGCGCGGGACCGAGCGCAGACCGCCCACAAGATCGCGATGGGAGAGCCGGCCCCAGGCGGCGTAGGCGCCCAGGGCCCACATGGCGAACCACTCCGCGAGCGCCGCCGCCAGCCAGACGACCAGGAATCCCGTCAGCCCGGCCCCGCCGATCAGGGCGACGATCGATCCAGCCAGCCGAACCGCCGGCGCGACGACGTTGTGAGCGCCCAGGAGGTCGAACCGGCCGCTGAGCTGGAGGTAGCCGGCGGGCATCGATCGGATGGAGGCCAGCACCGCCAGGCTGTAGGGCCCCGCGAAGGCGATGGCGGTCGGCGACCAGCCCAGGCGTGGGCCAATCCAGGGCCCCGCCACGAAGGCGACCAGCACAGCCAGCATACCGCCGGCGCCCTCGACCAGCCCGGCAAACGCCAGCAGACGCGTGAGGCGCGGCCGATCGCCTGACGACAGGGCCTGGGCGCCGTAGCGTACGATGGCCTGCCAGCCGGGAAACTCGACGATCCCGCCAACCGTCATCACATAGGCGTGGACAAGGATCAGGACCCCGTAGTCGGCCGGGCCAAGCGCACGAGCGGCGATGGCCATGTAGGCCAGGCTCAGCACGCCGGCCGCGACCTTGCCGCCCAGCAGGCGGCCAAGGTTGCCGTAGATGCGGCCGACCACGCCCTTTGAAGTCTCAGCCATGGGCGGCCATCGGCAGGACAGCGGCGGGCTTCAGAAGCGGCGCCGCGATGCCGGCGAACGCGGCCACAGCGCGGGCGGCGCGGATCGCGGAAGGCTCATCCGTCAGGTCGAAACTGTCATCGAACAGCGCCTGCTGGATCCGTCGATGGCGCGGGCCATGGTCGTTTCGCGCGAGGTCCAGGCCGACGCCAAGGTCGGCTGCGTTCTGGATGACCGGTCCCGCGGTCCAATGGAGGAAGTTGGGGTCCTCCTCCCAGGACAGCCGGTGAGGATTGAGGAACAGGCACGGGCGCGGGCGCAGCAGGAACTCGTAGACCTGGCTGCTCGCGTCGCCGACGTAGACGTCGGCGCGGTTGGTGTAGGCCATGGTCGTGCAGGCGCGGCTGCCCAGGTCGATGTGGATGTTGGGCGCCCGCAGATAGCGTTCCTCGATCCGGCCTGGCCGGTCGATGCGCAGCCGGTCGATCGTCGCCACGAAGGGTCGCTCGAATAGCATCACATGCGGCGCGAAGATCAGGTGGTGGTCGTCATGCTCAACGAACCAGTCCAACACCTGCCGGCCCATCGCGTACCAGGACGACAGATGCGGCGAAACGTGCGGGTTGTAGAGCACCACCGGACGGCCGTCGTCGATCAGCGGGTGAAGGTTGGCGGGGGCGAGCGACAAGTCGAACTTGGGATAGCCGACCACGGAGATGGTCGCGGGATCAACGCCGGCCTCTTCGACCAGCCGCCGACGCAGCTTGGGCCCCGACACCAACACATGGTCGAAGCGCGCGCTGGCGGCGTCGAATCCGATGGCCCGGTCTCCCGCGCCGTGGCGCGTGTGGACGATCTTTAGGTCCTTCAGGCCGTAGCGGGTCTTCAGGATCAGGGACGTCTTCTCGGCGACGACGAGGACGTCGAGGTCGCGGAAGAAGTCCAGGTTGTCGCCGTAGACCAGCAGCTTCGTCGCCGGCAGGACCGCCTCCAGCGCTTGTCGGGCCAGGCGGCTGGCGCGACGCTTGAGGCCCAGTTCCGCCAGCCGGATCGACGGCCCGATCAGGCCCTGGCCGAGCCGGATCACCTCCGCGCTGAGGCGGGGGTTGGTGGTGGCGACCACGATCTCGGCGTCGATGCCGCCTCGCGCCAAGGCAAGCGCGATGGGCAGGCTGTGCGCCACCTGGTGGACCTGGTCGTGGTTGAAGAGGAATCCGATCCGCATATCTCACCGACGACGCGGCGGGGCGGGGTCCTCAAACGGCGGGGCGAATTTCCGGAGTCCGACGCTCGAAGCGGACCGTCAGCAAGCCCCGAGCAACCATCGCCACGGCGATCACAGCGGACGAACGGTCGCTCCCCGGTCGGCGGAGGACCGTGCGCGCGATCGCCCGCGCGCAAGTCCCGCCAGTCAACTCGGCTCAGCCGCGCTTAGCCCGCACCCGGGCCAGCAAGGCCGCGGCTTCGGCGTGACGGCCCCGGTCCGCGACCTCACGACCAGGACGCGCGGGCGCGGCGAGCGCAGTCTGAAGCACCCGCTCGGCGTCCGCGTACTGTCCCTCCTTGAAGAGGAAGTCGCCATAGAAGTAGTTCGGGTCGACGCCCTTCGGATTGGCCGCGAGCGCCTTGGTGAGGTAGGCGCGAGCCTTGGCCTTGTCGCCGAAGGCGACCGGGAAGCCGGGCACCTGATAATAGAGGGATCCGAGGCTCGTGTAGACCGAGCCGTTCAAGGCGTTGGGGTTGATCTTCTCGGCCCGCTCGAGACTCGCCCGGGCCTCCTTCGCAAGTCCCAGCGCGCCCATGCCCCCCTTCGCGCCGGCCTCGGTGCTGAGCGCGATTCCCACCCAGATCAGCGGCTCCGCGCGACCCGGATACTGCTTCGCCAGCGCGTCGGCCTGGGCAGCGATGGCGGCGAGCTGGTTCACCTTGGCGGGCCCTTGAACCTCATAGTTCACGTGGTCCCAGGTGCGGGCGAGCGCGTCGATCCGCGCGTCGAGCGCCGGCGGTTCGGCCGCGGCGGCCCCGGCTAGCAGGGTCAGGGCGACGGTGGTGACAAGGAGTTTGCGCATGGGAGTCTGTCCTTTGGATCAGGCGAAGAGCCGCGCGACGCGACGGTCATCCGAGGCGAGCGCGCGGTCGACGAGGTTTGGGGCGATGGCGTTCAGCCGAACGAAGAAGGCCTCCGGGAAGCCCAGGTAGACGTCGCGCCGGCGGCGGGCGACGGCCTCGACGATCCGGGCCGCGACCTGACCGGGATCGTCCATCGCCATCTTGGTCAGGGCCGCGAACTGCTCGACCTTGGCCGAGTTGAACGCCGTCTTCACGGCCCGCGGGGCCACATAGGTGACGTCGACGCCTGACCCGGCCACCTCGCGCCGCAGCGCCTGGCTGAAGGCGCGCAGGCCGGCCTTGGAACTGGAATAGCTGGCGAAATGGGCGAAGTTGATCGACCCGAAGATCGAGCCGACATTCACGATCTGGCCCCGTCCCCGCGCCTTCATGCCCGGTAGCACCGCCTGGGTCAGCCGGATCGGCGCCAGCAGGTTGATCGCCAGAGTCCGCGCGAGCTGCGCCGGCGGCTCGTCCTCGATCGGTCCGAAGTACTGCACGCCGGCCAGGTTGATCAGCGTGTCGAAGGGCTCGCTCGCCAGCCGCTCTCCCGCAGCCTGCAGGCCTTCGGGCTCCGCCAGATCGCAGGCCATGTAGCGCGCCTGCACGCCGTCGGGGGCCAGGCGATCGAAGACCGTGACACTTGCCCCCTCCTCGATCAGCCGCGCCGTGATCCGCCGCCCCATCTCGCCGGAGCCGCCGGTGATGGCGATGTGCCGCGCGCTAAACCGCATCGGCCAGCTCCGTCCGATGCGGGATGCTGCGGAACATATCCGCGAACAGACCGAAGACCGTCTTGGCGACGTGAATGATCGCCTCCTGGTCGTTCGGATCGTCGACCGTCTCCATCAGGTGCGTGAAGAAGGCCATGTGCTCCTGGTCTAGCGAACCGTGCGACGACAGGTAGGAGAAGCATTCGGGGCCCAGGCCCAGCGAGGTCGCCACCGCCGATGCGCCGTAGGTCGCAAGCGCGCTGCTCGTGCCCTCCAGCACGAAGACCATGCCGAACATCCCCATGGGATTGACGAAGCCGACGTACTCGTAGGCGAAATCAACCATGCGCGCGGTGGCCTCGCCCGGTTGGCCAGCCCTCACCGCTTCGGCGTCGCCGCCGCAGTGGCCGATGTCGGCCAGGATCCAGCGCTCGTGACCGGTCTCCTCGGCGACATACTCGACCAGGGCGTCACGGAACCGTGCGTGCGCCTCGTCCATGCCGTCGCGGGCCAGGCTGAGCAACGGCACGGTGTGGCTGACGTGGTGATAGGCCTCCGCCAGGTAGGCGACATAGGTCTCGCGCGAGATCTTGCCGGCGAGACCGTCGAGGATCTGGGGCACGGCATAGAGGGCTTGCCGCTCCGCGGCGGTTTCCCGCTCGAGCCGGTCGAAGAAGGACATCTGGGTCACCTCAGGCAGGTTGGTCGATGAAGTCGCGGTGCGACTGGTGCAGGGCGGCTCGCCGTGGACGGCCATTGCCGGTCAGCTCGCCGCGAGACGGGTCGAAGGGGGGAACAAGCCGCCATCGATCGACCTTGGCGTAGTCGGGCAGACGGGCGTTGGCCCCGGCGACAGCGGCCTCCAGGGCCGTCCCCGGAAGGTCGGCCCGCGACGGGACGATCAGGGCGCAGAGGCCGGCCGCGGCCTCCCCGAATACGGCGGCCTGCGCGATCTCCGGCTGGGCCAGCAGTTCGCTCTCGACCCACTCCGGCGCGACGTTGCGGCCGAAGGCGGTGATGATGACGTTGGACTTTCGGCCGGTGATCGTGAGGAAGCCGTCGCTGTCCACGACCCCGAGGTCACCGGTGCGCAGCGCGCCTTCGTGTGGTTTGGCCCCGACATAGCCAAGGAAGGGCCGCGGGGAGACCATGACCTCCCCATCGGGCGCGGTCTCCAGGCGAAGGTGCGGCAGAACCCGCCCGACCGCGCCAGGCCGATCCGCCGCCGGCGTGTTCACCGCAACGACGGAGGCGCATTCGCTGAGGCCGTAGCCTTCGTAGGCCGGCAGGCCGACGGCCCGCGCGGCGGCGATCAGCTGCGGTGAAACCTTGGCGCCGCCGACGGCCACCAGCTTGAGAGACGGCAGCCTTCGGCCGGTGAAGGCCAGAAATCCGATCAGTCCGCGCAGCAGTTCGGGCACGAGGATGATGCTGGAGGCGTCGACCGCTTCGACCGCATCCGCCAGACGCGAGATGTCTGGCCGAAAGGGATTGGCGAAGCCCAGATCGGAAAGGCTCCGCGCGTGATACTCGCCGCCCGCCAGCAGCGTCGGATATAGCCCCGCGACATTCTCAAGCAGGACGCCCAGCGGCAGGACGCCCAGGTGGCGGCCTGCGAACTCAGCTCCGATGGTCTCGACCAGCGACGCGGCGACGGCCTCCATCTGGGCCTGGGACAGGCACACGCCCTTGGGCGCGGCCGTCGATCCGGAGGTGTAGGTGATCTTGGCCGTCCCGGCGTGAAGCAGCTTTTCGGCGCCAGAGAGAACCCGGGCGGAGACGACGGCGCCCGCCACGACGGCCGAGATGGGGTCGGTGGTCGTGGCGGACGGCCCCACCAGCAGGCAAGCGCCCGCATCGGCGAGGGCGTGGTCCCGCTGCGCCGCCGTCAGGAAGGGCGGCAGCGGCAGGCTGGGGCGGTTGAGGAAGACGAGGGCCAGGTCGATGACGACCCAGGCGGGGCCGTTGTCGAGGGCCACGGCGACCGGCGCGCCAGGGGGCAGATCGCGCAGGCAGGTCTGCATCCAGGCAGCCGCCGCCTCGATCTCGCGCTGAAGGTCCGGCCAGGTCAGATGGACCCCGGCGCCGGTCAGCGCCGGCCCGTTAGGCCTCGCGGCGGCGTTCGCCCGGATCGCTTCGAGGACCAGGCTCAAGGCGCGATCCTCCGCAGCCGGCGAACCGCTCGCTCGATGACCTTCGCGCGCAGCCGCTGACGCAGGAGCGGCAGCGCGCCGGACACACCGATCTCCCCGACGAAGACCTCGGGACGCTGGTCGTAGTAGCTGCCCCAACTCTCGGAGGCCCGGCCGAGACGCGAGCGGTCCGCGGCGCCAAGCCTGCGCATCCCGAATCCGGCCCGACTCAACAGGCGTGTGAGCTCCGGCCTGACGGTCGCGACCGCGTAGCGCCGCCCGCAAACGGCGGCCAGCCAGCACGCCAGCGCACCGAAGAGCTCCAGCGACGCCCCCGGCGTACCGGCGGCGAGGGAGCCGATCTCGACGACGCTCTCCCGCGAGACCGGCCGCTCGAAAGCGCCGGCGACCAGCTGCTCGACGGGCCCGTCCAGGTACTGTTCCAGAAACAGCCGTCCCCCTTCGGGAAAGCGCACGCCGGCGACGGCCAGCACCGTTCCGTCCGTCGCCGAAAGGCCCATCAGGGTCGGATAATGTCCGGGAAGCTGGGCGCCATACGCGGCCTCGAAACGCGACTCGATGAACTGCTCGAAAGCCCGTCGCTGCGGGTGTTTGGCGTCAGCCACCGTGATGCGCGGCATCGTGGGCGACATGATCGGCGCGGCGGCGGGATGGTGCGGCGATAACTCGGTCAACTCGGGTCTCCAGAGGTCGGCCCCTGCAAGCTGAGACGACGCCCCCCGCGGAGCTCCTCAACCGCGGTCGACAGATTTTCCGATCGGTTGCGGCCAAGAGGCCCGTTGCGCATCGGCGGAGGATGGTCGAACAGTCGGGCTTCGCTGCCGTCGGGAGCCGCCTCGGACATGGCCGATCCGCCACCGCTGATCGCGGCCTATCTGCGTAAGCGAACCGACCTGCTGCGGTTCTTCACGCTGCGGACCGGATCGGCCGCCACGGCCGAGGACGTGGTCCAGGATCTCTTCCTCAAGATCAGCGAGATGGAGACGCCGTCGGACCTGCGCAGTCCGGAAGCCTTCCTCTACCGGATCGGTTCGAACCTGATGCTGGATCGCGCCAAGCAGCAGCGCCGGCAGGTCGCGCGCGACCACGCCTGGAGCCGCGAAGGCGTCGGCGACGGTCTTGAACCCGTCGCCCAGGAGCCGGCGGCCGACGAGGCGATGGCGGCGCGCCAGCGGCTAGAACGCCTGATGGCAGGGATCGACAAGCTGCCGCCGCAGGTCGCGGTCGCCTTCCGGCTGCACAAGTTCGACGGCCTGACGCATGGCGAGGTGGCGGCGCGGCTCGGCGTCTCGCGCAGCTCGGTCGAGAAGTACATCATGACCGCGCTGAAGACGCTGATGGCGGAGATCGAGCGATGACTTGTGGACCCCCGCCGGCCGCGGCGTCTATCAGCCAGGAGAAGTCCAGAAGGCTATGAGCGCCCCGTCCGACAACCTGCCGCCCGACGACCCGCTGCGCGACCGCGCGGTGAGCTGGCACGTGCGCCTGGCGTCGGACGCCGCGGACGAGGCCGACTGGCTGGCGTTTGAAGCCTGGTTGGCGGAATCGCCCGACCATGGCCGCGCCTACGAGGCGGTGGAACAGGTCTGGGCCGACCTCGAGGCTCCACCGCTCGCCGCCGCGACCAACGTCGTCCCCCTGAGGCCGCGCAAGGGCCGGCCTTCCCTGGCGTGGCTGGGTGCGATCGCGGCGAGCCTCGTCGCGGCGGTGCTGCTCGGCGTCACCTTCCTCGCCAACAACCCGACCACCCAGAGCTACGACACGGCCATCGGTCAGCGGCAGGTCATCGCCCTGTCCGACGGCAGCCACATCACCCTGAACGGCGGATCGCACATCGAGGCGACCATCGGCCGCCGGGAACGCCGCGTCGTCATGGCCGACGCCGAAGCCGTTTTCGACGTCGCCAAGGACCCTGCCCGGCCATTCTTCATCCAGGCGGGGGACCGTGAGATCCGCGTGGTCGGGACCGAGTTCAACGTCCTGCATCACGACGGCGACGTGCAGGTGACCGTGCGACGTGGCGTTGTCGAGGTGCGACCGGCCGGACGGCCGACGGCTGCCCCCCTGGCGCGGCTCCGCAAGGGTCAGTCGCTTTCACACAAGGAAGGCCGCGCCGGAGACGTTGTCGGCCCCGCCGACCCGGACGCAGCCTTCGCCTGGACCGAGGGACGCTTGGTTTTCAAGGGCCAGCGCCTCGCCGATGTGGCAGTCACCCTCAACCGCTACTTGAAGACGCCGATCCAGGTGGCGCCGGACGCGCAGAACCTGCCGGTGACCGCGACGCTCAATCTGGGGGCCGAAGACGACATGCTGCGCAGTCTCGCGGCGTTCCTGCCGGTGCATGTGGAGCGGCGACCAGATAGTGTGCGGTTGAGCCTGCGTCGCTAGACGCGCTGAGTCGGCAGGGGTCATGGGCCGCACACGACGCCGCCGGCGCCTGGCCGGGCTGCTTGCGGCACTCGGCGCCACGGCCGCCAGCGCGCCCGCGCGCGCCACCGACCTGACCCTCGATATCCCGCTCCAGGCCCGCGAGAGCGCCTTGATGGCCCTGGGCCGCGAGGCGGGCCTGTCCCTCGGGTTCGCGCCCGGCGCGCGTTGCGCAGGCCGGGCGGGCGTCAGCGGACGGATGAGCCTGGACGAGGCCCTTGGACGGCTTCTTGCGGGCTCGGCCTGCGTCGCGGTCCGACCCGATGTCCGCACCGTGGTGATCCGCTCAAAGCCCGCGCCCGCACCGCCAGTTCCCACGCCGTCCTCGGCGCCCACCGTGCGTGCGCCGACCGACCTGGGCGAACTCGTCGTGACCGCGGACAAGACCGAGAGCCTGCTGTCCGCCTCGCCCTACGGCCTGACCGCGATGAGCGGCGCCGAACTGGAACGGCGCGGCGTGACCGATGTCGCCGACCTCTCGCTGATCGCCGCCGGGGTCACCGTCACCAACCTCGGACCGGGTCGGGACAAGGTGCTGCTGCGGGGGCTTTCTGACGGACCGCTGACCGGGCACACGCAATCCACGGTCGGCCTCTACCTCGGCGACCTGCGCCTCACCTACAACGCGCCGGACCCCGACCTGCCGCTGATCGACGTCGCCCGCGTCGAGGTGCTGCGCGGCCCGCAGGGGTCGCTCTACGGCGCGGGTTCCATCGGCGGCATCCTGCAGGTCATCCCCAACGCGCCGGACCCCGGCGTGAGATCTGGCCGAGTCTCCGCGAGCTTGGCCACGACGGCGCATGGCGCTGCGTCCAGCGGCGTGGAGGGCGTCCTGAACCAGCCCCTCGGAACCGCCGCCGCGATCCGCATCGCCGCCTGGTCGGAGATCGCAGGCGGCTACATCGACAACCCGAACCTAGGCGAGCGCAATGTCGACCGATCGCGCCGCCGCGGCGTGCGCGTGGCGGCCTTATGGCGGCCCATCGACGACCTGACGCTCGACGCGACCTTGGTGGCCCAGGCGATCGCCAACCGGGACGCCCACTACGCCACGCCTGTCGCCGGCCCCCTGGCGCACGCGACCACGGTCCGCGAACCTCACGACAACGACTTCCTGGCCCTGGCGCTGGCGGCCCACTGGAGCCCGGATTGGGGTCATCTCACGCTGAGTCTCGGCGCGTTGGACCACGACGTGGGTACGACCTACGACGCCTCGGCCGCACCGCCCGCCCTGGTCGCGGGGGGCGGCCCAGGCAAGACCTTCAAGGACAACAACGAGATCCGCGGCCTGGTCAGCGAGTTGCGTGTCACGTCTGCTGGGCCCGGCCGATGGCATTGGACGGTCGGAGCCTTCAACGCGCTTGGAGACCAGCGGTTGGATGCGACGACGATCTCCGCCGCGCCAGGCGCGGCCTATGCTGAAGTCCGCCGGGACCGTTTGCTGGAGAGCGCGATCTTCGGCGAGGCGTCCTTCGATCTCACGCCAAGCCTGACGTTCACGGCGGGTGGTCGGGCCTTCCATTCGCGACTGAAAGCCAAATCCGAGGCGGGCACGGGGGGCCAGGGTCGCAGCTTCTCGGGCCGAACCACCGATAGCGGCTTCGCCCCGAAGGTCCTCCTGGCCTACCGCCCCGCGCCGGGCCTCACCGTCTACGCCTCCGCGGCCGAGGGCTACCGGACCGCGGGGCTCAACACGAGCGGACCGCCGGGCCAGACCTTCGCCGACGCTGGCGGCCCTCAACCCTTACGCCGCTATGGCGGTGACGAACTCTGGAGCTACGAGGCCGGCGCCCGCTGGCGGTCCAAGCCGCTCGGTCTGACCGTCCGCGCCGCCGTCTTCCAGGCCGACTGGACCGACATCCAAGCCGACCTGTTGCTGCCCTCGGGCCTGCCCTTCACCGCGAACCTCGGCGACGGCCGCAGCCGGGGCGTCGAACTCGAAGCCACCTACCAACGCGGCCCGCTCACCGTCTCCGGCAACCTCGTGCGCCAGGAGCCAGAGCTGCGGCGGTCGGCCCCGGGCCTGGCCGGCCGCGCCGACGCCGGCCTACCGGGCGTCGCCGACGCCACCTATGCCGCCACGGCGATCTGGACCGCACCGCTGGGCAGGGATCGAACCTTGGACCTCTCGGCGAGCTACGCCTATGTCGGCCACTCGCGCCTGACCTTCGACGCCGTGACCGCCCCGTCGATGGGGGGCTACGGCGACCTCAGGCTCGCGGCGAGGGCGCGCGGCGGTGCTTGGACCCTTCGGCTAGCTGTCGAAAACGCGTTGGACAGTCGGGGTGACACCTTGGCTTTCGGCAACCCCTTCACGTTCCGGGAACAACTGCAGACGACGCCTCAGCGGCCCAGAACGGCGACGATCGCCCTGAGTCGGACCTTCTGATCCGAACCGCCTGTGGAATCAGTTCCGCAGGACCGGCCGTCGCGATGCGACGCTTTCCGGACGGCGCCTTGCTCGAGGAGATGGCCGAGACCCGCCGGCTGACAGCAGACCACATCGCTCAGGCCGCGGCCGTCATCGCCGCGTTCCACGCCGGCCTGCCCGCGCATCGCGATGTCGGCCACGCCGTCGACTATC
Source organism: Phenylobacterium sp. (assembly GCF_004297125.1). Classification (GTDB taxonomy): domain Bacteria; phylum Pseudomonadota; class Alphaproteobacteria; order Caulobacterales; family Caulobacteraceae; genus Phenylobacterium. Next base: position 114,072 of record NZ_SCVD01000006.1, read on the forward strand.
AGAGGATCCTCCAGGGCCTAGCCGCGGAGAGCGGCGCTTTCGGTCCTGCGGCAAAGGCGCCACAGGGAGGCGGGCGTTGGGCGCGCTCGCCCCTGAGATCCCTAGAAGTCGGCTTCGAGACCCTCCAGGTCCTCCGGACCGCCGCCGCGACCGCGGCCAGCCGGCTTGGGCTTGTCGTGCACCACGACCTGGGTGGTGATCAGCAGGCCCGCGACGGAGGCGGCGTTCTGCAGGGCGAGGCGCGCGACCTTGGTCGGGTCGATCACCCCGGCCGCGAAGAGGTCGCCGTAGACGCCGTTCTGCGCATCGAAGCCGTGGTTGCTGTCGGTGCATTCCAGCAACCGGCCGACGATCAGGGCGCCGTTCACGCCGGCGTTGCTGGCGATCTCGAAGGTCGGCGCGGTCAGCGCCCGGCGTAGGATATCGACGCCCATTCGCTGGTCGTCGTTGGCCGGCGTCACGTCCCCGAGGGCGCGGGCGTGCAGCAGGATCAGCGGCTCCTCGAGCTCGGCCCGCATGCCCTCCACCTCGGCGATGAAGTACGGCGAGAGATAGCCGCGGTCGAACTGCAGGCCTTCCACGATCTCCAGGGCCGTTTCCGTACCTTTGGCCTCTTCGACGGTTACGGCGCCTTCCTGGCCCACCTTCTCGATGGCGTCGGCGACCATGGCGCCCATGTCGGCGTCGCCGTTGGCGGAGATGGCGCCCACCTGGGTCATGGCCGCGTTGATCAAGATCACGGCGGCTTCAATGATCTGCCGACAGACTGCGAATTTAAGTGCAAGCTGAGGCGCAGCCGTGACCGAACCCTCCGATCTCAAGATCCAAAAGGACGTCCTGGCCGAGCTGGCGTTCGAGCCCCAGGTCGACGCGGCCGCCATCGGCGTGGCGGTGCAGGACGGCGTCGTGACCTTGTCGGGGCACGTGCCCGCCCTCGCGCAGAAGACGGCCGCCGAGGCCGCCGCCAGGCGCGTCAAGGGCGTCCGCGCCATCGCCCAGGAAATCGATGTTCGGCTCCCCGACGACCTTGGACAAACCGACGACACCATCGCCGCGCGGGCCGTCGACATCCTCGGCTGGAGCGCCCTACCTCAAGTCTCGACGATCCACGTGAGCGTCGAGGATGGCTGGATATCTCTCGCCGGACACGTTGAGTGGGCCTACCAACGGGACGAGGCCGAGCGGGCGCTGCGGGGCTTGGCGGGCGTCCGCGGAATTCGCAACGAGATCGCCGTGACGCCCCATGCGACGCCGGAAGACGTGGAGGAGCACATTGCCCGCGCCTTCCACCGCAACGCCGAACTGGAACGGTCGCAGGTGAAGGTGGACGTCGACGGCTCGAAGGTGACGCTCAAGGGGCGGGTGAAGACCTGGTACGAGCAGGACATGGCCGAGCGCGCCGCCTGGTCGACCCCGGGGGTCACGTCCGTCGTCGACGAGATCGAGATCGGCTGACGACGTCAGTCCGTCGGGAGGTAGTCGAGCGGCGGCGGCGCGGTCTCGCCGGCGCGGACCACGGGCAGGAATTGAACCGCCCGCCGGGACGCGCGGCCGACCAGGAGGCCGTCCACGCCGGCGATCTGGAGGAGCTGCGGGGCGTTCGCACCGTCCACCGAGCCGCCATAGAGCACCCGGATCGACGCGCTGGCGTCTCCGTAGCGCCGGGACAGGGCTTCGCGGATCGTCGCATGCGCCGCCTCGATGTCCGCGGGCGCCGGCGTGGCCCCCGCCCCGATGGCCCAGACGGGTTCGTAGGCGACGGTGAGCCTCCCCGCGCCGGCCTCGGGCGGACAGGAACGCAGCACCTGCCGTCGAAGAACCGCAAGCGTTCGGCCCGCCTGCCGCTGGGCTGCGCTTTCCCCGACACAGAGGATCGGACGAAGCTTCGCGCGAAAGGCGGCGGCGGCCTTGGCCGCCACGTCCACGTTCGTTTCGCGGTCGAGCCGCCGCCGTTCGGAATGGCCGAGGAGGACGTACCGGGCGCCGGCGTCGACCAGCATGGCCGCCGACACGCCGCCCGTGTGGGCGCCCTGGTCTTTCGCGTCGCAATCCTGCCCGCCGGTGGCGATCCCCGTCCCGTCGAGGCACCGGCTTGCCGTGGCGAGCAGGGTCGCGGGCGGGCAAATGACCACTTCCGTGGAAGTCGGCCGTTCGAGCAGCTCGCGGGCGATGACTCCCATCTCGGCCAGGTCCGCCGTGACGCCGTGCATCTTCCAGTTGCCCACGATCATCGGCGGCTGGCGGGCAAGCGGCATCCGGAGGCCTCAGTCGACGCCGACCGCGCCTAGGAGCATCGAAATCCGACCGTCGCCCCACATGGGGAGCAGAAGCCGCGCGTACGCCTTTCGATCGCCAGCGTCGTCACCACGGAAACACGTGGGCCCGGCGCACTCGAGAGTGACGCTGCATTGGGCGCCAAGGAACGCGAAGGGCCATGCGAGGTCGGCTTCGTCCAGGAAGAGGCCCTCCAGTTCCTGGCCGCCGATCCCCGCCCCCACCTGCGCGAGCCGGAAGCGCTCGGGATCCTGGAAGGCGTCGATCAGGAACAGCCGTTCGGTGAGGTCCGGCAGATCCGACAGCTTTGCGTCGTCCCAGAAGGGCATCGTCGCCGCTCCGCGCAGGAGACCGCGCCAATAGGCCTGGACGCGCGCTAGGTCAGGGGAGAGGTGCGCCGGGACGGCGAAGGGGTGTTTCATGGCAGTCGCCCTGGGGTGAAGTGCGCGCCGCGGCGCTGATCGCACGCACGATCGGCCCACGGCGCGCCGGGCGCCTTGATGCGGGTCAACCGGCGGCCTCGCCGTCTTGACGAGGCTCAAGGCGGTCCCTGGCCGTCCGGGCATGCTGCCAGGCTGGAGGCGCACCCATGCCCATCGTCCTGACCCTGACCGCCAATCCCGCCGTCGACATCTCCACCTCTGTGGCGCGGGTCGAGCCGACCCGGAAGCTGCGCTGCAGCGCCGAAAGCCGCGATCCCGGCGGCGGGGGGATCAACGTCGCGCGGGTCACGGGGCGGTTGGGCGCGCGGTCCGTCGCCATCTACCCGGCCGGCGGCCTTGTGGGTCAGCGGCTGGAGTCGCTCGTCCGGCGCGAGGGCGTCGAGAGCGTCGTGGTTCCCGTGCAGGGCGAGACGCGGGAGGACCTCACCGTGCTCGACGAGACGACCCACGAGGAATACCGCTTCGTGCTCCCGGGGCCGCACCTCCACGACGCCGAATGGATGCGGTGCCTCAAGGTCCTGGCGAACGTGGATTTCAAGCCCGACTTCGTCTGCGCCAGCGGCAGCCTGCCGCCCGGCGCGCCGCAGGACTTCTACGCCCGCGTCGCAGAGATCGTCGAAAGCCGCGGCGTGCCCTTCGCCCTGGACACCTCCGGCCCCGCGCTCCAGTCCGCGCTCCGGGAACGCGTCCACCTGATCAAACCCAACCTGGCCGAGCTCCGTGAACTCGTCGGCGGCGCCCTGGACGAGGACCGTTCCCTGATCGGCGCGTGCCGCACGCTCATCGCGGGCGGCCGGACGGAGATCGTCGCCCTGACCCTGGGCGCCCAAGGCGCGCTGCTGGTGACGGCGGCCTCGGCCTGGCGCGCGCAGCCCCTGCCGATCCGTCCCTTGAGCACCGTCGGCGCCGGCGACAGCTTCTTGGGCGCGATGGTCTGGGCGCTGGCGTCGAAGCTCAGCCTGGAAGAGGCTTTTCGGTACGGCGCGGCCGCCGGCGCCGCGGCGCTCCTGGCTCCTGGCACCGACCTTTGCGACACGGCAAACGTGCGCCGCTTCCTGCCTCAGGTCGTGATCGAGCCGGTTGAAGAGTCTTCCACCGCCGCGTGACGAGCCGGCGGCGTCTGGCGTTCAGCTGAAGAGCAGGAAGCGGGGTCGCCGGCGGGCGATGGTGCGGATTTCTGCGGGGCGCTCCTCGACCACCACCTCGACAGGTTCACCGCAGCGGCGAAGGGCGTCCACGAAACCATTGGCGTGCCGCACGGCCAGCAGCTTGGAGCGGAAAGGCGTCATCATCCCATCCCCCATACCCACGGCCCAGCGGTAGGGCTCCTTGACGACTCGGAAGCTGATTGTCTGGTCCATCGTCCCGATCCGTGCAGGCGCGTCGCAACCCTGACCCGGCGGGCATGGAAGGACGCCAGCATATAGTCAGCCTGCCTGATCGGCGGGCGTCGGCATTGATCAGGGTCAAGATCCTCTCCCCATCTCCGCCAAGGCGAAGGCCGCCCGGGGTGCGCACAATCGGCACGACACCCAGATAGACGCCCGGCGCCAGCGGCTGGTTCAGGTCGTACTCCGCGCGACAGGCGGCTTCGCGACGCTCGAGCGTCGAGAAGTCGAGATAGGCAAGCCGCACCGGCTTCTTGAGCTTGTAGACGGCGCCGTCGACGAAGAAGACCCAGGACATGTGGGTTTCCCGCGCTGCAATCGGCCCGTCGCGCTCCGGAAAGGCCGCGTCATGCAGGAACGCCACCTTGTCGGCCAGGCTCGGTTCGGGTGGGGCGAGGGTCACGCCGATCCCTAGACGTTCGAGGAGCGCCGCACCTTGACGGAGCGCAAGGCGCTGGCTGGGCCGCCCGAAGAGACAACGAGGCTCAGCGCGCGAAGAGCGCCTTGAGCTCGGGCCAGCTTCGCGTGTTGAGGACGTCCGGCGCCTTCGCCGCCCGGACGTGGATGTCGTCCAGGTCGAGACGGCTCGGGTGGGCATTGATCTCGAGGAAGCAGCCGCGATCCCGGGCGCCCGCGATGACCGTCTCGAGCTCGACCTGGTAGCCCGGTCGCTCCTCGATCAGGCGGCCGTGATCAGGTGGTGGGGTGGGCCCATGGCGGACCTCCGAGCGCTCTGGTCAGGACGACGGTCCGGGCGACTTCGGCAGCATCGACTTCGGCGAAAGGTTCGCCTTCATCCTGCTCAACCGTTTGACCCGCGTCCTAAGCGAACGCAGCGCGGCCCTGGCCCTGCTCGCGCCTGCGGAAATACCATAGCTTCGCCGCCTCCGTGGCCGCGAGGTAGCTCACAACTAGCGCCACCAGCACGCCCAGCAGGATCGCGCGCAAGGGCGTTAGACCAAACACCTGGGCCAGGGGCGTGATGAATGGCAGGCTGAGCGCCAGCACGCCTACGGCCAGGCTGATCCCCACCAGCAGCTTCCCCGGCCGGCTGCGCCAGGCCGGCCCCTGTGTCCGCAGCGACATCAGCGCGGCGAGTTCGGTCAGCAGCGAGAGGACGAACCAGGCCGTCTGGAACAGAGGCTCCGTCGCCTTGAAGCCATAAAGCAGCACGGCGAAAGCCGTCAGGTCGAAGGCTGAGCTAGTCAGTCCGAACAACACCATGAAGCGCTGCAGGTCTCCGATGCTCATCCTCTGAGGGTTGGCCAGGCGATCACCGTCGACCGCGTCGGAGGAGATCGCCATCGCCGGCAGGTCGGACAGGAAGTTGTTCAGCAGGATCTGCTTGGCCGCCAGCGGCAGGAACGGCAGGAACGGCGTTGCGAGCGCCATGGAGACCATGTTGCCGAAGTTGGCGCTGGTCGTGATGCGGATGTACTTCAGCGTGTTCGCGAACGTCCGGCGTCCGCCCTCCACGCCCTCGCGCAGCACGTCCAGGTCACGGTGCAGCAGCACGACGTCGGCGCTCTCGCGCGCCACGTCCACGGCCTGGTCCACAGAGACGCCCACGTCGGCGGCGTAGAGCGCCGGGGCGTCGTTGATCCCGTCGCCAAGGTAGCCCACGCAATGCCCGCGCCGCTGCAAGGCCCGCACGATCCGCTCCTTCTGTTGCGGATCGACCTCGGCAAAGAGGGTCGCGCGTTCCGCCCGGTTCCAGAGCGCCTCGTCCTTCAGCCGGGCGAGTTGGGCGCCGGTGATCAACTCCGCATCCTGGATCCCCACGGCCTCGGCCACATGGCGCAGGACATAGCGGTTGTCTCCGCTGATGACCTTGATGGACACGCCCATCTCGCGAAGGTGCGCGATGGCGGCCGACGCGTCGGCCTTCGGGGGATCCCGGAAGGCCAGAAATCCCTCCAGACGCATCGCCGCCTCGTCCTCGACGCCGTAGTTTGCACGGATGGGGAGCCGGCGCGTGGCCACCGCGAGCAGGCGCAAGCCCTTCTCGCTCTGCGCCTTGTAGAATGCCCTCACCCGCGCCGCGGCCGGAGCATCCAAAGGCGCATCGCCCTCGCCCACGGCGACCGCGGCGCAGAGCGCGATCACGTGGTCGAACGCGCCCTTGGTCACCATGGTCCGGGACGCCGGGTCATCGTCGACTGCGATCACGACGGACAGCCGCTTGCGCGTGAAGTCGTAGGGGATCTCGTCACTCTTTTGGAATCCGGCCGGGCTCAGGGCGCGCGCCTCGGCGTCTTCCAGCACCGCCTGGTCGAGCGGATTGTCGATGCCGGTCTCGAAGCAGGCGTTCAGGAACCCGAGCCGCCGGACCGCCTCGGACGAACGCCCTTCAGCATCAAGGGCGTCGACCATCCGGATACGTCCTTCGGTCAGGGTGCCGGTCTTGTCGGTGCAGAAGACCGTCATGCCGCCGAGGTTCTCGATGGCCTCCAGCTGGCGGACGATGACGCCGCGCTTCGCCAGCTGCGTGGCCCCGGTCGACAGGGTGACGATCACGATGGCCGGCAGCAGTTCCGGCGACATGCCCAGACCCAGCGCGACCGCGAAGAGCAGCGACTCGCCGAAGGGCCGGCCGAGCAGCTGGTTCACGATCAGCACGAAGAGGACAATGCCCACCATCACGCGGATCAGCAGGTAGCCGAAGCGGCGCAGGCCACGGGCGAAGTCCGTCTCGACCGGCTTCTGCTTCAGCCGCTCGGCGATCTCGCCGAATTCCGTGCGCCGACCGGTGGCCACGATCAGCACCTCACCGGTCCCGCTGCGGACCGAGGTTCCGAGGAAGACGCAGTTGCTACGGCCGGCGAGCGGCGCCTCGGCGGGACAGACGCCCGGCCGCTTCTCCACCGGGAAGGACTCGCCCGTGAGCGCCGCCTCGCTGACCAGGAGGTCCGTGGCGCTCAGCACCACGGCGTCGGCCGGGACGACAGCGCCCGCCGAGAGCAGGACCACATCGCCGCGGACGAGGTCCGAGAATGGCATGTCCTCGACCCGGCCGTCCCGGCGAACCCTGGCCGTCAGCGCGAGCCGTTGACGGAGTTCGGCCACGGCGCGCGACGCTCGATACTCCTGGACAAAGCCCAGCAGCGTGCTGCCGAGCACCATGGCCAGGATAATCGAAGCGTCGATCCATTCGCGCAGCGCGCCGGCGATCACGCCGGCGAACACCAGGATCAGCACCAGGGGGCTCTGGAACTGCCGCACCAGGAGCCCGACGGCCGACGCCGCCGCCTCCTCGCGCACCAGGTTGCGGCCCTCGCGGCGCAGCCGTTCCTCGGCGCCGACGGCGGGAATGCCTCCTGGCGATGAGGCCAGCTCCCGGAACAGCTCGTCCACCGGTCGCGACCAGTAGGGTTTCTGTCCGCCAGCCGCGTCGGTCACCGCCGGCCTCCACGATTCGTCGCGGCAGGTGGCGTGCGGCGCGAGCGCCGCCGGCGCCAGGTCCTGATCAGGACGACACCTCCCCAGATCGCGAGCGGGCCGAGGCTGTAGACGCAACGATAGAGAAGTAGCGCGGCCGCGGTTTCGTGGACCTGTGCGAACACGGCCGAGAGGGCCAGCACGATGGCCTCGAACACCCCGATCCCGCCCGGGACGCCGGTCGCGGCGCTCAGAAGAGACCCCGCAACGTAGGCGGCGAGAAAGGTGGGGAACACCGCCAGGTCCGAACCGGGCAACAGAATGAACAGCGCGGCGCTGGAGAAGAGCCAGTCGCCGAGCCCGACCGACAGGCCCAGGGCCCGCTTGGACCTGCGCAGCGAGGTGCGACCGCCGCCCAGCCACGCCGGCGCCTTGGGGGTGAATGCGTAGAACCAGAGGACGCCAGGGAGTGCGAGGGCGGCGCCCACGAGCGGCGGCGCCCAGGCGGGCCCACGAAGCGCCGCCCCGAACGCGGCCGGCGCCAGCAGCATGACCAGCCCTGCCGTGACCAAGCCGCTCAGCGTCACCGCGAGCCCGGCGACCAGGGACACCGCGGCGCCCTGGCCCGCCGAGAGGCCGTCGCGCCCATACAGCTTCGCCCGAAAGATCGCGCCGGTGGCAGGACTGAAACCAGCGCTATTGGTGACGGCGTAGGCCGGGACAGCCACCGCCGCGGCGCGCCGAAAGGACAGATCGTGACCCAGCGCCTGCAGGGCCAGCCACTCGGTGCCGGAGAGGCAGGCGTAGCTCGCAGCCGTGAAGGCCACGCTCAAGAGGACCGCCCAGGCGGGCGTGGCCGCCAGCGCGCCGAGGAAGCCGCTGAGCGACATCGCCGACACCTGTCGCCAGACCAGCCAAACCGCAACCGCAAAGACGGCGGCCGAGACGAGGCGTCGGGCGCGCCCGACGCGAGCGGAACCGCCTTCCGCACCTGGAGTCCGGAAGCTGGGATCTGCGCCGGAGTGTTCCACGCCCATTTTTGCATCTGACCACGCGCCAAGATGCGACGTGTTGACCGAGCGCAAGGCGGCCGAGGCTGAAAGGGCCATGCTTTGCGTCCAGGAGGCTCGACATGGACAGCCAGACCCTTCAGGAGATCGTCGACATCGAGATGCAGCGCCTGAGCAGCGGAACGCCGATCTGCGCCACGGTCTCCGAAGGCGTGGTGACCCTCAGCGGCGTCGTCCAGAACGACGTCCGACGGATCCTCATCGAACAGGAACTCCTGCGGCGGCCCGAGGTCCTCGACGTCCACAACCATCTCCATGTCGCCACGCCGATCGGCGATATCCGGACGCAGCTCCTGGCGCTGCTCGAACGCGACGACGTGCCCACCGCCGGGCTGAGGATCGAAGCGGAAGACGGCGCGGTTATCCTTTCGGGCCCCGCGGCCACTTGGTTCGACCGCGACGCGGCCGAGCGGCTGGCCTGGACCTTGCCAGGCGTCCGCTCGGTCGAGAACCGCATCAGCCTGCCACCCGGCGCGGTCCAGCCCGACACCGACGCCTTCGACGACCCGCTGGCCTGATCGTGGCCTGCCCCTGATCCGCAAGACGCCGGAAGACCGGGTGGGCGCAAACCTCAAGGACTATGAGGCCGAAGTCACGGGATTCTCCTGGGATGCGGCGCGCGGCGAGCTCGCGGGTTTCCCGGATGGCGGCCTGAACATCGCCTACGAGGCCCTCGACCGCTATGTGGAAGCGGGTCGCGGCGCGCAGCTCGCACTCCGCTGGATTTGGACGCGACGATACGGTCCGCGACTTCACTTACGCAGAGCTGACGGGCGCGGCGAACCGGTTTGCCAACGTGCTGAAGGGCCTCGGGATCGGCCGAGGCGACCGTGTCCACAGCCTGCTTGGCCGTTCGCCCGAGCTCTATTTCGCGGCCCTGGGGACCCTCAAGGCGGGCGCCGTCTTTACGCCCCTGTTCTCGGCGTTCGAGCCGGAGCCGATCCGCGTCCGCATGGAGATCGGCCAAGCCAATGTGCTGTGCGGCGGGTCATGGCGCCTCCCGCGGCGCAAGCCCGCAGCGCGGACTACATCCAGCCTGGGCCGCGCCGCTCCAGGCGACGGCGACCAGAGCGACACAAGCCAGCACAACTTTGCGAAGGTTGGTCACATGAGAACTCTGCCGCTGTCGACGCCGCGCGACAACGCGATTTCACCCAAGCGTCAGCCCTGCGCCACAAGCCGATTCTGACACCTGCTCCGGGAGCGGAGATCCGCTCAGCGACGTCGTCACGACTGAGAAGATGCCAGCTCACCTCTCCGCCTTCGATGCGCCAATGCCTCTGCAATCGACGCATGCCGCTCACGGTCGAGGCTGTAGGGGATCATGATCGCCAGCCCGGCAAAAAGCACCGTCAGCATGATGGGTCCATAGGTGACGCCGAGCCTTAGCACGGCATCCGCGGGCGCTGCGGCGGGATCGACCTTCGCCGGAAAACGGATCAGGTCGATGACAAAGCCGGCCACAGCCCCGCCCAAGCCCAGCGACGCTTTGCGACAGAAGGCGTTGGCGCCGAAGAACAGGCCTTCCGCCCGACCGTGATGGGTCAGGTCGTACTCGTCGGCCACATCCGCCAGCATCGCTGACGATAGCACGACCGGGATGCAGCCGATGAAACCGGCGAGGAAACTCGCGCCCAGAAGCAGCGGCAGCAGGGTCACTTCGCCATTTTCAGGCGCCAGGCCCGCAAGACGGAGCAGGGTTGGCGACGACCCCACGAGGCAGGATCCCGCGATGCCCAGCATGTAGGCCGCCTTTTTGTCGAGCTTTTCGGCCGCAGGGCGCGCCAACGGGATGCCGAGGATGTAGCCCATCATGCTGGCGTAGAAGACGAGCTGCACCTGCGCTGGCGGCAACTTCCAGAAATAGGTGTTCATGTGCAGGGCCAGGGCGAACTGCACCCCGTTGTAGAGGTACATGACCAGCAGGGCGAGGAAGAGCGCCCGGAACGACGGCGAGCTCATCGCCAGGCGTAGGGTCCTTACCAAGCCCTTGTTGGCTCCACGCGCCAAGGCTTCGCCGCTACCGGGGAGGCTGAGCGCCGCCCGCTGGGTACCCAGGGCCGAGATGAATACGAAGGCGATGACCAGCGCCCCTGCCGCGACCGCGAAGTGCGGGTAGGCTGATCGGTCCAGCTGGCCGTTCTCGAACCCGGACCGGTCGGCGAAGAAGACCGAGAACGCCAAGCCAAGGGCGATGATCCGCCCCAGATAGCCAAACAGCACACGGTAGCCGCCGATCGCCACGCGCTCATTGAAGTCCTGGCTGAGTTCAGCGCCGAGCGCCATGTGCGGCACGAAGTAGAGGGTCATGGCAAACCGCGCCGCGATGGTGAGAACGGTGAGCCAGAGGAACACCTCGAACTGCCCCAGTTGTTCTGGAGGCCGGAACAGAAACCACAACGCGATCGCGAGCGGGATCGGGGCTGCATAGAGGAACGGGTGGCGCCGTCCCAGTCGGCTGCGGGTCCGGTCCGACCATCCCCCGACAAACGGGTCTGAGAAGCCGTCGAACAGAAGGGCCACGAACAGCGCCAGTCCCGTCAGAGAGCCCGACAACCCTACGACCTGCACGTAGTAGAAGAAGAGGAATGTCTCGAGCGCCGCAGTCTTGACGCCCTCGCCCGCCTCCCCCAGCCCGTAGAACAATTTCGTGCGTCTCGAGAGAATGCTCGTCGACGGGGCGGGCGTACTCAGGCTGCCGGCAACCTCGCTGGTCATGTTTCCTCGCGCAGAACGTGGACGTCTACGCGTCCTTTAGACATTAAGTGACAATTGCCACTCAGTGCCACGAGGCGGACTTGCGCGACATGTGTCAAGGTGGTTGTTCTGGTGGGGGTTGAGGTTGAAATGAACGACGTCGGACTTCGGGCGCGGAAGATGGCGCGCACCCGCGATCAGATCGCTGAGGCGGCGATTCATCTGTTCGTCGAGCAGGGCTATGAGGCCACCACCCTCGAGGAAGTCGCCGACCGCGCCGATGTCCACAAGCGCACCCTGTTGCGCTACTTCCCGACCAAGGCGCACCTCGTGCTGCACCAGCAGTATGCCGCCATCGAGGAGTTCGGCGAAGCGGTCGCCAAGCGCGGCGAGACGGCCATCATGGACCTTTGGGCGGCCCACGTGATCCGGCATGCCAGAGACATGATGCGCCGAGGCCGTTTCGCCAACATGCGCAAGATCGCCCGCTCCGAGCCTTCCCTGGAAGGCGCCTATCTGTCGATCCAGGCGACCTACCAGGCCCTGATCGGCGCCGGCCTGCGCGAAGACCTCGCCGGCCGCACCGACGCCGACATCATAGCGCCGGTGGCCGCCGCCGCCCTTGTCGGCGGCAATTACTCGGTCAGCGCCGGCATCTTCGCCCGTGAGGCCTACGACGAACTGGAGGCTGCCGTGCTGGAGGTCGTCCGCCTGGTCCGTGAGAAGCTGCTGGACGACCGCGCCGGCTAGACTGTCACCCGGGCGATGAGGTCGTGGAAATCGCCCACCCGCGGGTCCCGCAGCGACCGGTCGCCGATCACCCGCATCTTGCCGGAGTCGCGCAGCGCCTGCGCCATGGCCCCGAGCTCGGCCTTCCGCGCGGGCTCGCCGCGGGTGTCGTAGCGGCCTAGCGGCACAACCGCGTCGTAGTCGATGACGACCTTGAACGCGACATCGTCGGTCTCTGCAGCCTCGAAGATCACCTCGCCGTCCCTGACGATGCAGTGCCAGGCGAGCGCCGAGCCGTCGGGAGACAGCTCCGCGGGCGGGTCCGTGAACACCTCGCAGATCGACCAGGCGATCTCCGGCGCCTCCGTCTGGAAGCGCCGGACCCGCTCGGTGACCAGGCCGTGCATGAAGGCCATCCAGCCCGGGCTCGCGAACGCATACCTCATTGGCCGAACGCGTAGCTCAGCTGCATGCCATAGGTCCGCGGCTCGCCGTAGATGCTGACCGAGGTGCCCAGGGAGTGCAACTGGGTGATGGTCGTCAGGGCGTAGTTGGCGTCCGTCAGGTTATTGACGAACACGGCCCCGCTCACCCGGCTGCCGCGAATGTTCTTCCAGTCGGCGCGCAGATTGATCCGCTCGAACGCCTTCTGGGACAGGGCGTCCCTCACCGCTTCCCCGTATTGCTCGATGTTCCGCGCCGCCGCGTCGCTGAAATAGCGGCGCGACTGGGCGTAGATCGTGCCCTGGACGCTCATCTCGCCCCAGTCCTGGTCGACAGGCAGGTTGTATTTCAGGGTGACGCTGCCCTGGTGCTTGGAGATGTTCGGGAACGGGTTGTCGGAGAGATCGATCAGGCAGATCGCTGTGGTGAGGGGCGGCGTGCAGCGCGGATTGCCGGGCCGGATCAGCGCCAGGGGATCGGCCCCGATCCAGTCGGTGAACTTGGCGTCGGCATAGGCGTAGTTGGCCGACAGGTCCCAGTCGCCGAAGACAAACTGCCCCTGCAGCTCCGCGCCCTTGATGACCGCGGCCGAGGCGTTGACGATGTAGGTGGTGGTGATCCCGTTGACGGACGCGTTGAACGTCCGCTGGATGTCCGAGTACTCCGTCCGGTACAGCGCCGCGTTGAGTCGCCCCCGCACGCCCCCGGTCCGGAAGTCGAACTTCGACCCCAGTTCGTAGTCGCGCACCGTCTCCGGCGCATAGTTTGGCGTGTAGTTCGGCAGGCCGGTGGCGTTCAGCACCAGATTGATGCCGCCCGGTCGATAGCCCTTCCGCGTCGCGCCGTAGAGCAGCAGGTCGTCGTTGACCTGGGCGTCCAGGGTCAATGTGGAGTTGTACCCGTCGCTCTTGGTGAAGCTGCGGCTCTGCGCGCCGACCACATAGGCGCCGGTCTGCAGGTTCGTGCTCACCGCCCGCGAGAAGATCTCCGACTTGTCCCAGGACTTCCGCAGACCGCCGGTGGCGTGAAGGCCCTGGAGGAAGGGCGCGATGAAGCTGATGTCCGCCGTCGCCTGGCCATATACCGCACGCTGAGTGGTTCGGCCGCCATCCCCGAACGGGAAGGAAGGGTTGTACCCCAGGGTCGGGACGGTGGCGCCCGAGAACACCCGCGACAGGTTGCGGATCCCCTCCAGGTTCCGGATCGCCGGCGTCCGCTGATAGAAGCCGCCGACGCTCCAGGAGACCAGATCGTCGCCCACGACGCCGCGCAGCTGCGTCTCGTTGGTGTAGATCTTCTGGTAGGGCCCGGCCTCGAAGACGGCGCGGGCGCCCTGCTGCTGGGCCGAGACGCTGAAGGCGTAGGACGAGGTCTGCGACACCGAGACCGACGACTGGATCAGCCCGCCCAGACCGTCGACGTCCCACCCCGTGGCGCCCTTCGCAGCCTGGAAGCCGAAGATGTTGCGGAACGTCAGGGTGGTGAACCCGACCTGTCCGAAGTCATACTCGGTCTGGTTCACGAAGGTCCATTTGCGCAGGGTCTCGGACAGGTCGAGCGCCGGGTCTCCGGGCACGGACCGGGTCGCATCCTTGCCGCCGGCCTGGATGCGCGCGTACTCCGCCTCCAGCCCGGGCCGCAGCGTGGCGGCGATGCGCAGGCGCTGGTCGATACAGCTCGTCAGATTCGGCGACAGCCCGGCGGTAACGGCCGCATTGCAGGCCGAACCGAACGTAGCCGTGCCGGCGGCGAGGCCGTTTGGCGCATTGATGTTGGCCGGCAGGTTGTAGATGGCGAGGGTCGGGTTGATGGCCGACAGCGACGTCGCGCCCGAGGCCTGATCCACATCATAGTAGTCAAGGATAGCGTAGTTGCGGAACTTGCCGTTTCCCGGCCGCCAGTCGACGCTGAAGCGGAATTCCTGGCTGTTGTTCTCGTTCAACCGCTGCGACGAACCCAGCACCTTGGTGTAGCCGTCGAGATGGTCGCGGTGGACCGCCAGGCGCATGGCCAGTTGGTCCTCCATAATCGGCACATTGAGCACGCCCGTGATCCGGCTGAGGCCGAGGTTGCCTTGCTGAACCTCGAAGGAGCCGTTGAACGCGTTGAACTTCGGCCGGTTCGGCGTGACCAGGACCGCACCCGCCGTATTGGCCCGGCCGAACAGGGTGCCCTGCGGGCCGTTCAGCACCTGGACCGAGCCGACGTCGTACAAGGGCGCGGCGCTCTCAGTCGGCCCTCCAGGCACTTCGGCGTAGTAGGTCTGGGTGCCGCCAGCGAGACCGCGGATGCTGAAGCCGCCGGACAGGCGCCCGAACTGGGTGGTCATCTGCACGGAGGGCGCGGCGAACATCACGTCGGTAGTGGTGACGATGCCCCGTTCCTTGATCGCCGACTCGCTAAGCGCGGTGACGGCGACCGGCACCTCCTGGATATTCTCCTCGACCCTGCGGGCCGTGACGACGACTTCGCCCACATCGGTGCCGGCCTGCTCGTCGGACGCCGAAGCCGCGGTCGCGATAGCGGCTGCGGCGGCGCCGCACAGCAGGGCCGTCATTAAGGCGCGCTTCCGCGCCTGCTGAACCAGCATCTTCCCCGTTCCTCCCAGCTTCTTATCTTTTTGACGCCTAGGCGCTTATGTCACTCAGTAGCAAAAGCGGACTAGACGCACTTGTCAATCAGCCTCGACTGCGACCGGGGGGATTTTTTTGTCACTCAGTGCCACTTGACACTCAATGACACCCACTGCTTCCATGCCGCAAAATCAGGGAGGAATTCCAATGGAAATCGGCAACTGGTCGGCGACGCCGGACCTCAACAACATCTATCGCGACATCCGCGAGCTGGGCCTGGAGAGCAATCTCGCGGAGCTGGAGGCGTTTGGCTTCACGGTGGTCGAAAATGCGCTCTCGACTGAGCAGGTCGAGTATTTCCGCGGCCGGATCATCGAGATCTCGGAAGCCCGCATGGGCCGCAAGCTAGACCTGGAGAATGAGACCGAGCACGCCGAGACGGCGTTCATTCCGTACCTTCTCTATAAGGACAAGCGCTTCAAGGAGTCGGTGACGAACCCCAAGACGCTGACGCTCATCAGCTATCTGCTGGGCCAGCACTGCATCCTGTCCAGTCTGGGCTGCCACCTGAAGGGCCCGGGCGGTAAGGGGCTGCTCCTGCATAGCGACACCAGCAATGGTATCCCCGATCCGTTCTCGCCGTACAGCCACGTGGCAAACTGCAACTATGCCCTGACCGACTATACCGAGGCGGGCGGCGCGCTCGCGATGGTGCCCGGCAGCCACCGCCACTTCCGTCAACCCACGAAGCACGAGCAGGGGCTAGACGGGAACGAACGCTACGAGCACGTGATCCCGATCGAGGTGCCGGCCGGCTCAGCCATCATCTGGCACGGCAACACTTGGCACGGATCGTTCCCCCGCAAGACGCCGGGCTTGAGGATCAACCTCTCGAACTACTTCTGCCGCGAGTACATTGCGCCGCAGGAGGACTACCGCAACACGGTGCCATCCGACTTCCTGGACGGAGAGAAGGACAAGCGCCTGGCTCGGCTGCTGGGCTCCGACCTGGCATATGGCTGGACCGATGACGGCCCCCTGAAGCACTTCGCCCGCCGGAAGGAACGCGAGATGAGCGTTCCCAGCTGGCAATTCTGACCCCCCTCCCCAGGGCGGCTTGGCCTCTGCGTCCTAGACGCGGGGGCCTTTTGTTTCAGTGGTTGCCAATCGGCGATACCACTCGGCGGACATACTTGCGTGCAAGGCGCAGAACGTGGCGGCGCACGTCGCCACGAAGGGCGGGCCCGCGAGCTAGCACTCGACAGGCCAAAGAGACATTTCACATATTGTTTCAAGTGATTAAGGCGATGAGTTGATCGCCCCCGATAGCCGCTGAAGGCTATCGGATTACTCCCACTCGATGGTCCCGGGCGGCTTGCTTGTCACGTCGTAGACCACGCGATTGACGCCTCTCACCTCGTTGATGATCCGGGTGGCGCAGCGGCCCAGGACCTCCCAGGGGAATTCGAAGAAGTCGGCGGTCATGCCGTCCGTCGAGGTGACGGCGCGCAGGGCCAGGACGTCTTCGTAGGTGCGGGCGTCGCCCATGACGCCGACCGTCTTCACCGGCAACAGCACGGCGAAGGCCTGCCAGATCGAGTCGTAGAGGCCCGCCTTGCGGATCTCCTCCAGGTAGATGGCGTCAGCCTGTTGCAGGACGGCGACCTTCTCGCGGGTGATCTCGCCCGGGATGCGGATGGCCAGGCCCGGCCCCGGGAACGGATGGCGGCCGACGAAGGCGGGGGCCAGGCCCAGCTCGACGCCCAGCGCCCTCACCTCGTCCTTGAACAGCTCGCGCAGCGGCTCGACCAGCTTGAGTTTCATGTAGTCCGGCAGGCCGCCGACGTTGTGGTGGCTCTTGATGACGGCGGACGGGCCGCCGCTGGCCGACACGCTCTCGATCACGTCGGGATAGAGGGTGCCCTGGGCCAGGAAGGCCGCGCCTTCGATCTTGGCGCTCTCCCTGTCGAACACCTCGATGAACAGGCGCCCGATGGTCTTGCGCTTGGTCTCCGGATCGGTGACGCCGGCCAGCTCGCCCAGGAACAGGTCGCCCGCGTCCACGTGGACCAGGGGAATGTTGTAGTGGTCGCGGAACAGGGTGACGACCTGGGTCGCCTCGTCCTTCCTGAGCAGGCCGGTGTCGACGAACACGCAGGTGAGCTGGTCGCCGATCGCCTCGTGGATCAGGACCGCGGCCACCGAGGAGTCGACGCCGCCCGACAGCCCGCAGATCACCTTGGCGTCGCCGACCTGGGCGCGAATCTTGGCCACCTGCTCCTGGCGATACGACGCCATGGTCCAGTCCCCCTTCAACCCGGCGATGCGGTGGGTGAAGTTGCGCAGGATGAGCGCGCCGCGCGGGGTGTGGGCCACCTCCGGATGGAACTGGATGCCGTAGAAGCGGCGGCCCTCGTCGGCGATCACGGCGTAGGGGCTGCCTTCCGAGGTGGCGACGACGTCGAAGCCCTGAGGGATGGCGGTGATCTTGTCGCCGTGGCTCATCCAGACGGTCTCGGTGTGGCCCAGGTCGCCCAGCCCCTCGAGCAGCGGGCTCTCCTGCTGGATGTGGATCTCGGCGCGGCCGAACTCCCGGTCGTGGCCGCCCTCCACCGCCCCGCCCAGCTGGGCGCACATGGTCATCTCGCCGTAGCAGATGCCCAGCACCGGCACGCCCAGCTCGAAGATCCGCTGCGGCGCCGAGGGGCTCTCAGCCTCATGCACGCTGGCCGGGCCGCCGGACAGGATCACCGCCTTGGGCCCGAAGGCGTCCAGGATCGCGTCGACCTTGTCGAACGGATGGATCTCGCAATAGACGCCCGCCTCGCGCAGCCGGCGCGCGATGAGCTGGGTCACCTGGCTGCCGAAGTCGACGATCAGGACCTTTTCGTGGGCGTTGGCGGCGTCGGTCATGGGGCTCCGTTAGCGGGCTTTCTCCAGCACTGAGACGTAGAAGCCGTCGGTGCCGGAGGATCGGGGGGTCAGGCGCAGGTCGCCGTCGGCGGTGAGGAACTTGGCGAGATCGGGCTCGGCGCTCGCCGGCTGCCGGGAGAACTCGGGGTGCGTTTCCAGGAAGGCGGCGACGCGGTCCTCGTCCTCTTCCGGCAGCACCGAGCAGGTGACGTAGACCATCCGGCCGCCGGCCTTCACGAAGCCCGCCCCGTCGTTGAGCACCAGATCCTGGTCGGCCTGGCGCTTGGCCAGGGTCTCGGGCGTCAGGCGCCACTTGGTGTCGGGATGGCGGCGCCACGAGCCCGTGCCGCTGCACGGCGCGTCGATGAAGACCACGTCCATCCTGGCCGTGAGGTCCTTGAGGGGCTCGGGGTTGAGCGGCGTGCGGACCTGCAGGTTGCGGACCCCCGCGCGGTCGCCTCGGCGGATGGTGTCGGTCAGCCGGCGCGCGTCGCTGTCGTAGGCGTAGATCTGGCCAGTGTTGGCCATGGCGGCCGCCAGCGCGAGGGTCTTGCCCCCGCCCCCGGCGCAGAGGTCGAGCACC
Source organism: Phenylobacterium sp. (assembly GCF_004297125.1). Taxonomy (GTDB): domain Bacteria; phylum Pseudomonadota; class Alphaproteobacteria; order Caulobacterales; family Caulobacteraceae; genus Phenylobacterium. The sequence goes on from NZ_SCVD01000006.1 coordinate 132,564, forward strand.
TGCTTGCCCTTGACGTCTCCAGCGGCTGAGGCGGCCACCTGGCTGCCCAGGTCCTGGATCTCGAACCAGCCCTTGGAGAATTGCGGGATGGCCTCGACGGCGCCGCTGCGCTCGGCCGCAGCCGGCGCGGCGACGCGCAGGGCGTTGGGCAGCAGTCCGGGCGGCTGGGCGTCGAAGGGGGTGAGCGCCTTGAGGGCGCGGGCGGCGTCGGTCTTGATCGTGTTGACGCGCAGGTCGACGGGCGCGCGTTCGGCCAGAGCGGCGGCCTCCGCCGCCCGATCGTCGCCGAACACGCGGGCGAACGACGCGTCCAGCCAGTCGGGGTAATCGCCGCGCACGGCGGCGGGGGCGTCGGCGAGGTCGCGAGGCGCGGCCAGGGCCGCTCGCTCGGCCTCGGTGAGCGGGCCATGGCCGTGGACCTCGTCGCCCGCCGCCTCGGCCAGCCGCTCGATCGACCAGTCCCACTCGAAATGCAGGGTGCCCAGCACCGCGGACCGCAGGCTGTCGTCGCCCATCTTCCAGGCCAGGGAGCGCTTGCGGCGCAGGACGTCCAGCACCAGGCCGGAGATGAAGGCCCGGTCCTTGGAGCCCGCGTAGCGCGCGCCCTCGCCCCAGTTCTTCATGGCGAGGCGGACGGGCTTATGCCGCGTCTCGATCTCGGTCAGAACCTCTATGGCCGCCGTCAGACGTCCGCCGTCGCGCATCAAGTCACCTGAAAAGGGCCGCGAGCACCATGACGAGCCCGATCATCGCCACGAACCACACCAGCGTACGCACCAGCGGGATTCCGCTGGCGTAGAGGGGCGCATAGAGGGTGCGCCCGATCACATAGAGCCCGGCGCCCCAGATCGTGAGCGGCGTGCCCAGCTTGCCCGCCACCGCGCAGGCCAGGACGGCCGCGGCGAAGAAGGGGAAGGTCTCGGCGAAGTTCCAGAAGGCCCGCTCCAGCCGCGCCGCCGCGCCGGTGATCGGCATCGGCGTGTCGCGGGGGCCGGCGGCCCACTTCATGTCCTGCTGCGCCCGCGCGGCCCCGGCAGCCCAGAGGAGCTGGACCAGCCCCACCACGACCGCCGCCGCCAGGAGCTTCAGCTCCACAGCCACTTCCCCACCCATCTCGGCCTCCCGTCTCGGCGCCGATCAGCCGGCGCTCGGATAGTTCGGGGCTTCCCGCGTGATCATCACGTCGTGGACGTGGCTCTCGCGCAGGCCCGCGTTGGTGATGCGGATGAACCGGGCGCGCTCGCGGAACAGCTCCAGGGTCGGCGCACCGACATAGCCCATGGCCGCCCGCAGGCCGCCCACCATCTGGTGCAGGATCGGCGCGATCGGGCCCTTGTAGGGCACCTGGCCCTCGATGCCCTCCGGCACCAGCTTCAGCGCGTCCTTCACGTCCTTCTGGAAGTAGCGGTCCGCCGAGCCTTGGCCCATGGCGCCCACCGAGCCCATGCCGCGGTACGACTTGTAGGAGCGGCCCTGGTAGAGGAACACCTCACCGGGCGCCTCATCCACTCCGGCGAAGACCGAGCCCATCATGGCCACGGAGGCGCCCATGGCGAGCGCCTTGGCCAGGTCGCCCGAGTACTTGATCCCGCCGTCGGCCACGACCGGCACGTCGGAGCCCTTGGCCGCGCGCACGGCGTCGGCGATGGCGGTCAGCTGAGGCACGCCCACGCCGGCCACGATGCGGGTGGTGCAGATGGAGCCGGGGCCGATGCCCACCTTCACCGCGTCGGCGCCGGCGTCGATCAGGGCGCGGGCGCCATCATAGGTGGCCACGTTGCCGGCGACGATCTGTACGCGGTTGCTCTCGCGCTTCACCCGCTGGACGGCTTCGGCGACGCTGGCGTTGTGGCCGTGGGCGGTGTCGATCACCACCACGTCAACCCCGGCGTCCACCAGGGCCATGGAGCGCTCGTAGCCCGCGTCGCCCACCGTGGAGGCGGCGGCGACCAGCAGGCGGCCCTGCGCGTCCTTGGCGGCGTGAGGGTGAGCCTGGGACTTCTCCATGTCCTTGACGGTGATCAGGCCGACGGCGCGGTAGGCGTCATCGACCACGATCAGGCGCTCGATCTTGTGCCGGCGCAGGAGGTCGCGGGCCTCGGCCTGCGTCACCCCTTCCTTCACCGTGACCAGGTTCTCGTGCGTCATCAAGGCCTTGGCCGGGATATCTCCACTGCCTTCGAATCGCATGTCGCGGTTGGTGAGGATGCCGCACAGCTTGCCGGTCCGCGGATCCACCACGGGGAAGCCCGAGATCTTGCGCCGCTCCTTGATCGCCCGGACCTCGCTCAGCGGGGTGTCCGGATTGATGGTCAGCGGGTTGATGACCATGCCGCTCTCGTAGCGCTTCACCTCGCGCACCTGGTCGGCCTGTTCATCGACCGTCAGGTTGCGGTGCAGGACGCCGATGCCGCCCGACTGGGCCATGGCGATGGCCAGCCGGCTTTCGGTGACCGTGTCCATGGCCGCGGACACGAGCGGGATATTCAGACTGATTTCACGCGTGAACCGGGTCGAGACGTCCACCTGCGTGGGCATGACGTCGGACGGGCCGGGTTCGAGCAAAACATCGTCGAAGGTGAGACCTTCGCGGATCTCCATGAGACTCTCCGTTTTGCGGTCCGCGTATAGGGGCTCGGCGGCGCTCGGGGCAAGGGGCGTGAAGGGGGCGTTCATGCGATTACGGGCTCCGGGGAGACTTGGGGGCGGCGGATGAGACCGAAGGTCATGGCGAACATGACCAGGCAGAGGGCGGATGTGCCGAGGATGGCGAGGCTCGCCGAGCGCTCCAGCGCCACCGCGAACACCGCCGGACCGAAGATCTGGGCGAACAGCGCCGGGCGGCCGATCAGGGCGGAGCGGTAGGCGTAGTTGGCCGGCCCGTACAGGCTGAGCGGCAGGACGCCCTTGGCCACGGTGAGCATTCCGTTGCCGGCCCCCTGCCCCATCGCCATGACCGCCCCGGCGGGACCGCCGAAGATGAGCAGGGCCGCAGTCCCGGTCGGGTGCATGAGGGTCGCGAGGCGGGTGGTGGCCAGCGGCGGCAGCCTGCGCAGCACCGTGAACTCCAGGAACCGCACGGTGACGGCGGCGATCCCCATCAGGCCCGCGGCGGCGGTGGCGGCGTGCGGCGACAGGCCGAAGGCGGCGAGCAGGCGCGGCAGGTGGGCGCTCATGCAGGTCGAGACGAACCACGCGCAGGCGAACAGAACCGCGAGCTGCGCCATCGGCCGGTCCCACCGGACGGGGGCGTGTGCGGCGTCCGGCCGGGGGCCATGGCCGGGCGTCCTCGGGCAGACCCAGGCGGTGAGCGGCAGGCAGACCAGGATCTGCGCGGCCGCCCAGACAAAGTGAGTCCCGCGCCAGCCGACCTGCTCGGCCAGCCAGCCGGTCAGCGGCCAGCCGACCACGGAGCCCAGCCCACCGATCAGCGCCACCGCCGTGATCGGCCTGCGCGCCGCCTCGCCGTAGAGCGAGACCAGGATCGCGAACGGGGTCGGCGAGAGGCCCAGCGCCTGGCCGAACCCGATCACCGCCATACCTACGGCCAGGCCCAGGCCGTCGCGGGCGAAACCCACGAGGACCAGACCCGCCGCCAGGGCGACATGGCTGGCCAGCAGCACCTGCTTGCCGCCGTGGCGGTCGATGCGCCTCGCCACGCGAGGCGCGATCAGGGCCGGAACCGCCAGTGACAGCGAGACCATGGCGAAGACGAAGGTGGTGGAGAGGTCGAGGTCGCGGCCGATGGCGTCGCCCAGCACGCCCATCAGGTAGAAGCTGGAGGCGAAGGCCGCGCTCTGGCCCAGGCCGAAGCCGCCGACCACGAGGGCCTGGGGCGGTTTGGGGGAGGTGCGGGCTTCCATGGCGAGCTAGTGCCCGGATTGTCGATTTGAGGAAATCGACTTATTCGATCTCCAATGTTCGGAAATCTCACATCAGGGCCGTTGCCATCGCTGAACGCGCTGCGGGCCTTTGAGGCGATGGCGCGCACGGGACGGGTCACGCTGGCGGCCGACGAGTTGCATGTGACCCACTCGGCGGTGAGCCGGCAGGTGAAGGCGCTGGAGGCCGCGCTGGGCGTGCGGCTGTTCGCCGGGCCGAAGAACCGGCTGGAGCTGACGGCGGCGGGACGCGAGCTGTTGCCGGCGCTGACCGAGGCCTTCGACCAGATCGCCGGGGCCGTTCGGCGGGTGCGGACCGGCGGCGAAGACCTGCACGTGGCGGTGAACGCCTCGATCTCGGTAAAGTGGCTGATCCCGCGGCTGGCCGGGTTCCAGGCGGCCTATCCGGAGATCCGGCTGCACCTGTCGGAGCTGGCGGCCCACGCCACCTCGCATCGCGGGGCCCAGGCGGTGGTGCGGATCGTCCCGACCAGCCGGCTGTCGGACCCACACTGCAGGCCGTTCATCCGCAACGCCCTGGGCGCGGTGATGTCGCCGGAGCTGGTCGAGCGGACCGGCGGCGACGTGCTGAAGGCCCCTCGCCTGGCCGCCACCACCCACCCGGAGGCCTGGCCGATCTTCGCGGAGCTGGCGGGGGTGGAGCTGGCGCCCGCGAACGACCGGCCCTTTGCGCACGTCCACTTCGCTATGGACGCGGCCCTCGCCGGCCTGGGGGCCGCGGTGGTGTCCTGGCCGCTGTGCGTGAAGGAGGTCCAGGCGGGGCAGCTCGTGGCGCCGCTGGGGTTCCGCAGGTCGGAGAGCGCTTTCGCGATGCTGACCGCGCCCGGAGCCGAGAGCCGGGCGCTGGACCGGTTCCGCGACTGGCTGGTGGCCGAGGGCGCTAGGACGCCGGCGCCTATCGCCCCTTGAAGCCCGTCGCGACGAGGAAGACCTCGGACGAATCCTGCCGACTCGCCTTGGGCTTCACGTTCTTCACCTCGGTGAAGTGGCGCTTCAGGCCGGCGATGAGCTGATCGGATCCGCCGCCCTGGAAGGACTTGGCCACGAAGGTCCCGCCCGGTCGCAGCACCTCCAGCGCAAACGCGATGGCGGCCTCGATCAGGCCCACGATGCGCAGGTGGTCGGTTTCGCGGTGGCCGACGGTGTTTGGGGCCATGTCGGACAGCACCACGTCCGGCGCCCCGCCCAGCAGTTCCATCAACTTCGGGCCGCAGGCTGGGTCGGTGAAATCCATCTGCAGGATCTGGGCAGGAGGCAGCGGGTCGACCGGCAGGAGGTCGACGCCGACGATGTTGGTCACGCCGCGCAGGATGGCGATCTGGGTCCAGCCGCCGGGGGCCAACCCCAGGTCGACCACGCGGGCGCCGGGCTTCAGAAAATGGAAGCGGTCGTCGATCTCGGTGATCTTGAACGCCGCGCGGCTGCGGTAGCCCAGGGCGCGGGCCTTGGCCGAGAACGGGTCGTTGACCTGGCGCTCCAGCCACGCCTGCTGGGAGGGTGTGCGCTGCTTGGCGGTCTTCAGGCGCGCGGGCTTGCCGCGGCCGCCTTCCTGGCCGCCGGTCGGCAGTTTCACCATGCGCTTGCGGGGGGGATCGTCGGTCATGCGGCGGCCTTCGTACCACCTCGGCCGCGCCGGCGCTTGCGCCGTCGGCGATGGCTGCGCTCGGCCATCAGGGACAGGAGAATGCCTTCGCGGAGGCCTCGGTCAGCCACCCGGACGCGGTTGCAGGGCCACTGTTCCTGCACCGCCTGAAGGATCGCCGCGCCCGCCAGCACCAGATCGGCGCGGTCCGGACCGATGCAGGGCTGGGCCGCCCGCTCCGTCGAGCTGAGCGCCAGCAGGCCGCCCGCGGCCGCCTCGCACTCGCCGCGGCTCATCCAGATGCCGTCCACCCGGTTGCGGTCGTAGCGCGGCAGGCGCAGGTGCATGCCGGCCAGGCTGGTGATGGCGCCGGACGTCCCGACCAGATGGGCGCGGTCGGCGTCGAAGATCGGCTTCATGGGGTCGGCGCGCTTGAAGGCGGCGATCTCCGCCTTCACATGGTCGACCATCTGGCGGAACCAGCCCTCGGTGGCGACCTCGCCCTCCGGGAACCGCTCGGCCAGGGTGACCACGCCGATCGGCACCGACAGCCACGCCCGCACCGGCGGCGTCGCGCCGGGAACCACGCCCTTGAGGTCCACCCACGACAGCTCGGTGGAGCCGCCGCCCACGTCGACGACCAGGGCCGCCTCATGGCGGTCATCCAGCAGGTTGAGGCATCCTGTGACCGATAGCCGCGCTTCTTCCTGCGGGCTGATGATCTGCAGCTTCACGCCGGTCTCGTTGGCCACTCGGTTGACGAAGGCCTGGCCGTTCTGGGCGATGCGGCAGGCCTGCGTCGCGATGGCGCGGAACTTGACCACCCGGCGGCGACGCACCTTCTCGCCGCTGACCTTGAGCGCCGCCATGGCGCGCTCCATAGCCTCGTCCGACAGCCGCCCGCTCGCCGTCAGCCCCTCGCCCAGGCGCACGATGCGTGAATAGGCCTCCACGACGCGGAAGCCGCCGTGTTGGGTGGGCGTGGCGATCAGCAGGCGGCAGTTATTGGTGCCCAGGTCGAGGGCCGCATAGCAGGGCGGATCGCCCACAGGTCTCTCTCGCCCGCGACTCGGCGGCGGTAGCGCGCGCGGCGCCTCACTCATGGACATCGTCCGTCCTAACGCAGGCGCGCACCCCCCGTGAGCGCCTCATTTCGCGGCGACTGTAGCAAGCGGGACAGGCGCCAGGAAGACGACGACGGTTGAATGACGACTTTCCGACGCTACGTTCACCTTCCAGTCAGGAGCGAAGGATTAGATTCGCGGTCATGAGCACGCGACTCGCCAAATTCACCATCGGCCAGGTCGTCCGCCACCGCGTCTACCCGTTCCGGGGCGTGATCTTCGACGTCGATCCCATCTTCTCGAACACCGAGGAGTACTGGCTGTCGATCCCGGAACATATCCGGCCGCACAAGGACCAGCCGTTCTACCACCTGCTCGCCGAGAACGATGAAAGCGCCTACGTGGCCTATGTCTCGGAACAGAACCTCGAGATCGACGAGACGGGGCAACCCGTGGGCCACCCGCAGGCCGCGCTGATCTTCGACGCGTTCAACGAGGGCCAGTACAAGCTGCGTCCCGGCATCGGCCACTAGGCCCCGTAGGCCCCGACGGCTAACGGCTAGGCCGCGACTTCGGCGTCCAGCGCCTTCACCACCTCGGGCGAGATCTCGGTCGCCTTGGCGCGATCGCTCTCGGCCCCTGTCGCGTCGCCGGCGAGCGACTTGGCGCGCGCGCGCCACCACCACACGCCGGCCAGCTCGGGATGGCGCTCCACCACGACATCGAAATCCTTGATCGCCTTGTCGTAGCTTTTGCCCTCGATGTGGGCGCGCCCACGGGCGAAGCGGGCGTCCCAGAAGCTGCCGTCCAGCGCCACGGCCTTGTCGAAGTCGGCGACGGCGCGCGCGGCGTCACCCCGCGCCTCCCACAGCAGGCCCCGGTCGTAGTAGGGCGAGGCCTCGTCCGGGAACGACCGCACCACGCCGTCCAGGATCGCGATGGCTTCGTCGTAGCGCTGCTGCAGGGCCGCCACCCGGGCCAGGCCCTGGCGGGCGCCGCGATCGGTTGGCTGGCGCTTGAGCAGGGCTTGAAGCACCGCCGTCGCCTTGTCGTAGGCGTTGGCGTCCATGTGGATGAAGGCCTGGTCGTAGTAGGCGACGGCCAGGTCGGGATCCGCGCGCTGGGCGGCGCGATAGCTGGCCAGCGCCTCGTCGGTCAGCTCCATCGCCTTCAACACGTCGCCGCGCCGGACCAGGAGCTCAGCGTCGTTCGGCTTCGCCTTCAGCGCGGCGTTGTAGGCCCCCAGCGCCTCGGGATATCGCTCCAGGGCCTCGAGGACCTGCGCCTTGAAGTAGACTTGGTTCAGATCCGGCTTCTCGAGACGCTCGGCCTTGCGAAGGTCGTCGAGCGCGCCCTCATCCTCCTGCAGCGCGTAGAGGGCGCGGGCGCGGGCGAGGTAGATCGAGGGATCGTCCGTCATGACCGCCAGGGCCGCGTCATAGTCGCGCCGGGCGCCCTCGTAGTCCTTGCGGTCGAAGCGCACCAGGCCACGGCTGACGCGCGCCATGGTGTTCTTGGGGTCGATGCCGATGGCGGCGTCGTAGTCCGCCAGGGCCGCATCCGTGCGCTTCATCAGTTCCAGGATGTGTCCGCGAGTGACCAGGGCGACCGGCTGCTTCGGCGCGAGCTTCACGGCCGCTTCCGCCTGGGCCAGCGCGGCGTCCAGCTTGTCGGCGCGCATATAGGTCTCGGCCAGGATCACACGGGCCTGGGCGGCCGTGTCATCGTCCACGCCGGGCGCCGCAAGGATCCGCTCGCACGCCGCGACGCGGCCCGCCGCGTCCGCCTCGCCGCGAGCGCAATCGGCCGCGATCGCCGGAGACGCCAGACAAAGGGCGGCCGCCGCCGCCCCGAACACACTGAAACGCATCGCAGCCCCCGACCCGAAACAAAACCCGAACAGGCTAGCGCTACAGTTTCCATGCGTAAAGCCGTGGGTGCGCGCAAGTTTGTTTCTACGAGCGGTTGTCTGGAGGCGCAAAGAGGCGGGAACTTGCGGCGCAGGCGCTTCATTCTCGGCGCCATGGCTCACGACCACACATCCCTGACCCGTCCGCCCAGCGCCCGCGAGGACTGGACCATCGACCAGGACTGGGACGCCTATACGCAGGCGGAGCACGAGGTCTGGATCACCCTGTACGAACGCCAGCGCGCCCTGTTGCCGAACCGAGCGTGCGACCCGTTCCTGAAGGGGCTGGACTCGCTGGATCTGCACCGGGCCGGCATCCCCGATTTCAACCGCATCAACGAGGAATTGAAGCGGCTGACGGGCTGGACGGTGGTGGCCGTGCCGGGCCTCGTGCCGGACGAGGTGTTCTTCGAGCACCTGGCCAACCGGCGATTCCCGGCGGGGCAGTTCATCAGACGCGCCGATCAGCTTGATTATCTTCAGGAACCCGACATCTTCCACGACGTGTTCGGCCATGTACCCATGCTGACCGACCCCACCTTCGCCGACTATATGCAGGCCTATGGCGAGGGCGGCTTGCGGGCGCTGGGCCTGGGCCAGCTCCACAACCTGGCGCGGCTCTACTGGTACACGGTGGAGTTCGGCCTGCTGGAGACGCCGGCCGGCCTCAGGATCTACGGCGCGGGCATCGTCTCCAGCCACGCGGAATCCATCTTCGCGCTGGACGACCCCTCCCCCAACCGCCTGGGCTTCGAGCTCGACCGGACCATGCGCACGCCCTACCGGATCGACGACTTCCAGCAGGTCTATTTCGTGATCCCGTCGCTGCAGGCCCTGCTGGACGCCACGCTGTCGGACTTTGGCGCGCTCTACGCCTACCTGGCGGGACAGAAGGACATCCCAATCGAGGCCGTCTTGCCCACCGACAAGGTCTTCACACGGGGAACTCAGGCCTATGCCCGCCGCGGCGGACGGACCGCGGCCTAGTAGTCCTTGCGCCAGCGGACGGCGATGCGGTTGCCCGTGCCGGTCGTTCCGGAGCTCTGGGTGGCGAGCCGCGACAGGATCGAGAGGTTCTTGCGGATCCGCCATTCGACCTGCGCCGAGGGCCCCTCCCGGCCGCCGCCGGTCAGTTCGAGATAGACGTCGTCGGTCAGGTACTTGCCGCCCGACACGGTCACGCCCGACTGGTCGCCGCCGCCGAACGCCAGCCGGTCCAGGCCCGCGAAGTTGCGCAGGTTGCCGATCACGTCGAAGCCCCCGCCCCCGGCCAGCGCCGACAGGGCCGAGGCCAGCTGGGCGGCTTCCACCGGCGAGAGCTGCGAGGCGGAGCGCTCGAACAGCACCTTGGCCAGCACCTCGTCGTTCGGCAGGCTGGGCGAGGAGACCAGGGTGATCTCAGGCCGCGCCGCCGTGCCGCGGATTCGGACGGTGACCGTCAGCGACGGATCCTCCCGCACCGCGTCCAGCTGCAGGCGGATGTTCTGCGGCCGGGTGGAGAGATAGACCACGCTGCGGTCGTCGAACTCGAAGCGCTTGCCGGCGAAGTCGTAGTCGCCGCGCACCACGCGGGCCGTGCCGCTCAGGTCGGGCGCGGTGGTGGTGCCGCCCACGTGGGCGTCCAGCGACAGCTCCACGTCCAGGCCCCGGCCGCGCAGGAAGATGCGCCGCGGCGCCCGCAGCTTGACGTCCAGGGCCCAGCCGTCGCCGCGCTTCAGGCTGGGCGGCAGGGCGGCGGGCAGGTCGTCGGGGCGGTTGACCTCCTTGACGTCCATGGCCACCACGCCCGACGGGATCGGCGGGTCGGCGGCCACGTCGGCGCGGTCGATGGTGAGGTCGCCGGTCAGCTTCACCTTGCCGTCGGCCCCGCGGTTGATGGTGGCCTCGCCGGTGGCGGAGGCCGTGGCCGTCTCGTTGTCGATCAGGCGGAAGGACTTGAGGTCCAGCCGGAAGCTGGAGGCGCCTTCGCGCAGCAGGCTGACCCGGCCCTGGCCGCTGAGCTGGCCGCCGTGGCCGTCGACGCCCTGGGCCTCCGTGACGTTGACCGCGTCCTGGGTGAACGCGGCCTTCAGGGTCACCTCGCGCAGGGACAGGCCGGTCCCGCCGTCGTCGAACCGGCCACGCTCCACGGAAATCTGGCCCGAGGCGTTCGGATTGGCCAGGGTGCCCCCGATCACGCCCTCGGTGCGCACGAAGCCGGCCAAGGCGCGCTCGCCCCCGATCGCCAGCTCCCAGAGCGGCCGCACCTCGCCCTCGGCGAAGAACCGACCGCGCATCGGCCGCTGCCGGGCGATCGCCACTCGGAACGGCTTGGCCGAGGCCTCGGCCGGCAGCACGAAGCTGGCGTTGGCCTTCAGGCCCTGTTCGTTCAGCGTGGCCACGTCGAGGGTCAGGGTGGAGTCGGCCAGCCGCGCCTTCAGCGTCCCGTCCATGCCCTGGTTGGCCGGCGTGCCCTTGCCGCGGGCGTCCTCCAGCTGGGCGTCCAGCGCGCCCTGCAGCCGGTCTCCCTGGCCCTGGACCGCCAGGGTCGCGTCGATGCGGCCGTCGAAGTCGGGGTTGAACAGGTTGAGCCCCATGCCGACCAACTTGGCGCGGATGTCCGCCGCCTCGCCGCGCAGGGTCCCGTCCAGGTCGAGCTTGCCGCCGTCCGAGCCGGCCAGCCGCACGCGCGCGCTCTGCTCCGGGCCGCCGAAGCGGAAGGAGGCGGTCTCGATGGTGTGCAGGTCGCGCTTGCCCAGCGTTCCCTTGCCGTCGAAGGCGAGCTGGTAGCCGGGGTCGACGTCGTTCAGCACGCCCTTGCCGTCGATCGTCCAGGGCCCCTGCCCGGACGCGCCTCGGGCGCTGGCGACGAATGGAAGGCGGGCCAGCGGACCATCGGCGCTGAGCCGGGCGCTGCGGACGGTGATGGCGGAACCCTTGGCGCGGACGCCCTCGGCGCGCAGGTCGAGCACCGCGCGGGCGCCGCCGGCGGCGTCGGCGATCTTCGCGCTCCCGGTGACGCGGCCCGCGTCCAGCAAGGCGCCGCGGCCGATGTCGAGGGTCAGGTCGGCGGCGGAGGGGCTGCTGCGGCGCAGCGACAGCGATCCGGCCGCCTTGATCCCGCCGGCGTCCACCGACAGCTCGGTCAGATCGACGCCCCCCGCGGGGAAGCGGAAGTCGGATCGAGCCTTGGCTGGGCCGTACTGGCTGGCGGCCGTGAGGGCGACAGTGCCGTTGGAGCCGTCCGCCTGGCGCTGGAAGGTCAGCGCCAGCTTCGCGTCCTTGAGCGGCAGGCGCGGCACGTCGAGCTGTTCGAGGTCGGCCACCAGGTCCAGGCGCGGCGCGGTCAGCGCGCCGGTGACGCCGCCGGTCCCGTTGATGCGCCCGGTGATCTCGACCGGACCGGCGCGGACCGGGCCCGTGGCGCTCCAGTCGGCCTTGAAGGCGAGCGCGCCGTTGGCTTCCATGACGCCCGCGGCGTTCGCATCCAGCGCGGCGCCGTCGAGATTGGCCTTGGCCACGGACAGCTTGCCGGCCTGCCAGTTGGCCTGGACCTGCAGCCTGGGCTTGCCGCCCAACAGGCGGTCCAGCTCGGCCAGGCCCACGGCGAAGCGGTCGCCGCGGGCGTCCAGGGTGAAGGTCCAGGGCGCGGCCGAGCGGGCCTGGGACGCCTGGAAGGCGATGCTGGCGGCGCCATTGGCCCCCAGGCGAGCCTCCGATAGGTTGGAGAGGTCGGCTTTGCCCTTGAGGTTCACCGCGCCCAGCAGGCTGCGCCCGCCGCTGGCCTGCACCTTGAGCCCGCGGCCCGTCACGTCCAGGCGACGCACCAGGAGTTGGCCGTTGGAGAGCCGTTCGCCGTCCAGGACCGCGACCGGCGCACCGCCGAGCAGGGCCGCCGCGAAGCCCTCGCCGCGCCCGCCGGCGCCCGTGGCCTTGGCCTTCACCGCGAAACCGGCCTTGCTCCGCCCGAACTCCAAAGGCCCCGAGATGCGGGCCAGGCCATAGCTGCCGAGCTCCACGTCGGCGACATTGGCCGAGCCGGCGAACTTCCAGGCGGCCGCATCGCCGGTGACCACGCCCACCACACGCGTGGCGCCCAGCTTCGGGCCGGCGCCGACGATCTTCGACAGCGAGGCGGCCTGGGCGTCCAAGCGCACCCCCCGCGGCCCAAGCTGGCGCTTGCCCAGGTCGCCCTCGCCCCAGGCGCGCAAGCTCATGGCGTCGGAGCGGAGCCGGGCGTCCAGGGCATAGGCGCCCTCGCGCGCCTTGCGGCCGGCGATCCCGAACAGCACGTCGCGGCCGAAACGTTGCGCGTAGGGCGCCGTCAGGGTGGAGGCGGTCAGCAGCAGCCGCCCGCCCGCCTGCCCGCCCTGCGGGTTCCACGCGCCGCGGGCGTGGAGCGGCGTCACCGTCCCGGTCGTCGCCTCGGCTGAGAAGCGCCCTTGCGAGACGGCGCCGTTGGCGCGGACCGACAGCCTGAACGGCTGGTCGGGCGAGAGGCCCGCCGCGCCGGCCAGGGCTCCGCCCTTCGCCTCCACGGCGTCGGCGACGATGCGCATCGGCCCGGCGTGGCCGACCGAGAAATCCAGGTCCAGGCGGTCGCCGGCGTGCAGCACGCTGGCCGCGCTGACCTTGCCGCTGCGCCCGCCCTTGCGCTCGACATCGACGTTGAAGCGGAGGTCGTAGACCCCGCGGGCGTTGCTGAACGCCGGTTCCAGGATCAGCCGGGTCGTCGCCTTGTCGATGTGAAAGGAGAGCGGCAGGCCACGGTCCTTGCCCTTCGGCGCCAGGGTAGGCCGGCGAAGCACCCGGATGTTTTGGGCCTCGATCAGGTCGGCGTCGAAACGTCTCCTCAGGAGTTCGAGGTAACGCCATGAGACATGGACATTATTCGCCTCCAGCCAGACGCCCTTCTCGTCACGGATCGTGATCCGGCGGGCCCGCGCGTCGCGCCAGATGTCTCCGGAAAGGCCTTCGACCTTCAGCCGCCCGATACGGCCCAGCTTCAGGCCGTCGGTGCGCGCCTCGATCAGCAGCCGGACCTGGGGGATCAGCACGCCGTAGCGGGTGATCGCCAACGCGCCGACCAGCAGCAGCAGCAGGGTCACCGCCACCGCGGTGATCGTCTTGGGCAGCGCCGAGCGCTTCAGGACCTCCGGGACGGCCCCCTCGCCTTCAGGCGGCATGTCGACGGGTTCGCTCAAAAGCTCTGCCCGATGCTGAGGTAGACCTGGATCGGCTGCTCGCCCTTGCGGCGCGCGACGGGCGTGGCGATGTCCACGCGGATCGGCGCGAAGCCAAGATTGTAGCGCACGCCCAGGCCGACGCCGACCGCCAGGTCCTGGAAGTCGATCGGGCCGCTGGAGCCCACGGCGCCGGCGTCCACGAAGGCGGCCATGCCCCATTTCGCCGTCAGGTCCCGCCGGACCTCGAGCGAGGACTCGAACAGGAATACGCCGCCGCGCGGCGTGTCGTCGTCCAGCCGAGGGCCGACGGCCTGGTACGAGAAACCGCGCACCGAGCCGCCGCCGCCCGCATAGAACCGCTGCGACGCCGGGATCTGGTCGACCGTGCCGTTCAGGATGCGGCCCAGGCGCAGGCGGGCGGCCACCACAGTGCGCGCCTGCTTGTCGAGCGGCAGGTAGTAGGTGCCCTGCGCGAGGGCCCGCAGGTACGGCAGGTTCGTGTCGCCCAGGATCAGGGTGGGCTCCAGGCGCGCGCTCAGCCGCCAGCCCCGGGTCGGGCTGAGCGGGTCGTTGGAGCGGTCCAGCAGGACATCGCCCAGGGCCTGCAGGGTGATCAGGTCGCGGCCGAGGGTGGTCAGCATCCCTGGCGTGGCCTCGCTGAGCTCCTCCGTCTGGCTGTAGTCGGCCGACACGCCGGCGGTGACGTAGGACGTCTTGCCGTAGCGGCGGGTGACGTCCGCGTTCACGCCGAAGCCGGTCTCGTCATAGGCGTCCGTGCGGACCTTGTAGACTGCCGCGCCCGTCTTCAGGGTCTGCGCCGGGCGCAGCCAGTGCGGCAGGCTCAGTTCGGCGCCCACGCGGCTGTCGCGGGTCGAGACCTGGCCGTAGAGGGCTATGGTGTCGGCGCGGCGGAGCCGGTTGTAGTGAGTCCATCGGGCGTTGACGCCGATCCCGTCGACGGTGGCGTAGCTGGCGCCACCCTCGATGGTGCGCGGCTTGCGTTCCGACAGGCTGACCACGACCGGGCGCAGACCGTCGGCCGTGGCCTTTTCGGGCGGGGCCAGGGCCACGGTGACCGAATCGTAGACGCTGGTGTCCAGCAGCCGGCGCTCCAGCTCGGCCACCTCGTCGGGGTCGTAGGCCTCGCCCGAGTTCCAGGGCGCGAGGCGCCGCAGCCACTCGGGGTTCGTCCGGCCGCCGGGGGTGATGTCCAGGCCGTCCAGCCTGACCAGCATCCCCGCGGCGATGTGGTAGGTCGGGCGCACGGTGTGGTCGGCGTGGTCGACGATCACCTCGCGGGGTTCGGCGGCGGCGTCGGCATAGCCGCGTTTCTGCACCGCAGCCACGACGCGGCCCTCTGCGGCGATCACGTCCACGGCCCGGCCTGGCGCGCCGGTGGTCAGCGACATGGCCTCGCGCGCGGCGGCCTCGGAGGCGGGATCGGGCGTCTCGCCCTGCCAGGCGATGGCGGCGCCGCCGATCATGAATCGCTGGCCGGGGGTGATCTGGACGATCGGGCGCGGCGGCTCGGCCTCGCTGACGTCGGCCTCGACCTGGTTAGCGTAGTAGCCCTCCGAGCGCAGGACCGCGATCGCGTCCTCGGCCGCAGCCCGGGCGCGGCGGCGCGCCTCGAACCGGTTCTCGATCGGCCGATCGGTGTCGCCGATCACGCGCTGGATCGTAGCCCGCAGCTCGGAATCCATGTCGCCCTGGACGACCGCCTTCGGCTCCGCCGCGTCGGCCAGGCCGGGCGCACATAAGGCCGCCGAGGCGGCGACGGCGTAGAGCAGTCGACCCAAGCCCGAATCCTCGCTGGCGCCCCCAGCTCCGGGTGTAGCCGGGCGGCTCATTCCTGTCATCCGAGCCGGGCGCCCAAATGCTGGGCAGTCGCAGATCGCCGGGCTTCTGGGCGATGAATTTCGAACCACGGCTTCCGGCGGGACCTTAAGCGTCCTACAGATTCAACATGCTGAGTGGCGGGAAGGCGTGGATTCCATCGTGAGCGTCAGGCGGGACGAACCGGCCTTGAACGTGGCGGCCCCGATTGTGGCCCCCTACGACGAAATGCTCACGCCGGATGGCGAAGTCAGACCGCACTACGCCGCCCTGGACGCCCGGCTCTCGACGCTGAGCACCGAGGAGCTGGCCGAGCGGCAGCGGACGCAAGAGCGGTTCTTCCTGCTCCAGGGCATCACCTTCACGGTCTATGGCGCCGAAAGCTCCACCGAGCGGATCATCCCCAGCGATATCCTGCCGCGGATTATCGCGGCGGCGGAATGGGCCCGCATCGAGGCCGGTCTGACCCAGCGCCTGCGCGCGCTGAACATGTTCCTGGCCGACATCTATTCGGAACAGCAGATCCTGATGGACGGGGTGGTGCCGCGCGAGCTGGTGCTGCAGGCCCCCTCCTACCGGCGGGAGATGCAGAATCTCTACGTGCCCCACAAGGCCTACGCCAACGTCTGCGGCTCGGACCTGATCCGCCAGCCGGACGGCGCGTTCGCGGTGCTCGAGGACAATCTGCGGGTCCCGTCGGGGGTCTCGTACATGCTCGCCAACCGCGAGGCGTCCCGCCGCGTGTTCCCGGGCACGTTCCGGGGCGCTGGCGTGCGCTCGATCGACCGCTACCCCGACCTGCTGCTGACCACGCTGAAGAGCATGGCGGCCGACTGGCGGCCGAACCCGCAGGTCGTCGTGCTGACCCCCGGGGTCTACAACTCCGCCTACTACGAACACGCCTACCTGGCGCGGCTGATGGGCGTGCCGCTGGTCGAGGGCCGCGACCTCGTGGTCCATGACAACATGGTCTACATGCGCACCACCACGGGCCTGCGCCGGATCGACGTGATCTACCGCCGGGTGGACGACGACTTCATCGACCCCCTCACCTTCCGGCGGGATTCCTCGCTGGGCGCGGCGGGACTGTTCAACGCCTATCGGGCCGGCAACGTGGTGATCTGCAACGCGCCGGGCACCGGGGTCGCCGACGACAAGGCGGTCTACGCCTACGTCCCGGAGATCATCAAATACTACCTGGGCGAGGACGCGATCCTGCCCAACATCGAGACCTTCCTCTGCCGCGAGCCGGCTCAGTTGAGCCACGTGCTGGGCAACCTGGACAAGCTGGTGGTCAAGGCCGTGGGCGCATCGGGCGGCTACGGCATGCTGGTCGGCCCACACTCCACCAAGGCCCAGCAGGCGGAGTTCGCCGACGCGCTGCGGGCCGATCCCGGCAACTACATCGCCCAGCCGACGATCCAGCTCTCCACCGCGCCCTGCCTGATCGACCATGCCGTCGAGGCCCGGCACGTAGACCTGCGGCCGTTCATCCTCTCCGGCGAGAAGATCGTGGTGACGCCCGGCGCCCTGACCCGGGTGGCGCTGCGGAAGGGGTCCCTGGTGGTGAACTCCAGCCAGGGCGGCGGATCGAAGGACACCTGGGTGCTGTCCGAGACCAAGGGCGACCCGAAATGATGCTCGCGGTTTCAAGCAAAGGATCGCCCGCATGATGCTCGCTCGGGTGGCGGACAGCCTCTACTGGATCGGGCGCTACGTTGAGCGGGCCGAGCACATGTGCCGGCTCTCCGACGTGATGCTGAACGCCACCCTGGACCGGTCGGAAGCGGCCTCCCAGGTGGCCCGGATCGCCCTGGCCGCGGTCGGCGACCCCGACGTGGCCAAGGCCAAGAACCCCTATGACGCCGCCCGCGCCCTGGCCCTGGACCGCGGCGACGAGGGCTCGATCTTCTCGTCCATCGCGCTGGCCCGTGAGAACGCGCGGCAGGTGCGCGACCAGATCACCACCGAGACCTGGGAGCGGCTCAACCTCATCTACCTGCGCATGAGCGACCCCGAGGCGGGCCGCTCCTTCGAGGATGGCTCGCAGCTTTTCCTGCACGACACCATCGCCGACCTGCACCTGTTCAAGGGGGCCGGCGACGCCACCATGAGCCACGGCGAAGGCTGGAGCTTCCTGCTGCTGGGCGTGTATCTCGAACGCGCCCAGCTCATCGGATCCCTGCTGGAGGTGGTCTTCGGCGAGGGTCGGCGGCGCCGGCCGATCTCGGACCACTTCGCGCTCACCAGCGTGCTGCGGATGGGCTGCGCGCTGGAGCCCTACCTGCGAGCCTACACCGCCGAGATGCAGCCGCGCCTGATCCTGCAGTTCCTGATGCTGGACGAGGACTTCCCGCGCTCCATCCGCTTCTGCACCCAGGAGATCGAGAGCCACCTGTCGGCGATCATCCGTCACGCCGGCATGGCGGGCAGCGTCGGGCCGGACCGCCTGGCCGGGCGCCTGCGCGCGCGGATGCAGTACGCCGACATGGACGAGATCCACGCCCAGGGCCCCAGCGCCTTCCTGAAGACCGTGCTGGACGAGTGCGCCGCGATCCACCGCAGCCTCTACGACACCTTCGTCGCCTATCCCCTCGAAGACCGCCTGCCGGCGTAAGGACGCGAACCCCAGTGCTGCTCGAGATCCGCCACGTCACCCAGTACCGCTACGCCTCCCTCGTGCGCGAAAGCGTCATGGAGGTGTGGATGCAACCGCAGAAGAGCGCGCGGCAGCGGCTGGTCAGCTTCGACCTCGACCTCGACCCGCCAGCCCAGGTGTTCCCCTACCCCGACAGCTTCGGCAACGCCGTCTACCATTTCGACGTGCCACAGCCGCACGACAAGCTGACCATCACCGCCCGCTCGGCGGTGGAGACCCAGCCCGCGCCGCCACAGCCCGATCACCTGGATCGTGGCGAATGGGATCGCCTGCGCTCGGAGTTCCTGCGCGGCGAGAACTTCGACTTCCTTCACCCCCATGGCTTCGCGCGGGAAACGGAGGCGCTTCACGCCTACATGGCCGAGCACCAGATCGACGCCATGCGCGGCGCCGATCCGCTGACCGCGGTGCGGGCGCTTAGCAAGCTGATCTACGATTCCTTCGGCTACGAGGCCGGGGTCACCCGCGCCGACAGCCCGATCGACGACGTGCTGAAGGCCAGGAAGGGCGTCTGCCAGGACTTCGCCCACGTGATGATCACCATCTGCCGCCTGTGGGGGATTCCGGCCCGCTATGTCTCGGGCTACCTGTTCACCGACCGCAAGCACGGCGACCGGTCCGATCCCGACGCCACCCACGCCTGGGTTGAGGTGTTCCTGCCCAGCCTGCGCTGGATCGGCTTCGACCCCACCAACAACACCCCGGCCACCGAGCGCCACGTGGCCTGCGCCGTGGGGCGGGACTATTCCGACGTGCCGCCGTCGCGCGGGGTCTACAAGGGCGAGGCCGAGAGCCAGCTCGCGGTCGGGGTGTCCGTGCGCAAGGCGCGCGCGGCGCTGAGCGATCCGGAATTCCTGCGGGTCTCGAGCTCGACCGCCCGCAGCATGCCCGCCGGCCGCCGGGCCAGCGGCGCGGCCGCCTACCAGCACCAGCAGCGCCTGCACCAGATGCAGCAACAGCAGCAGTAGGGCTGCTGCGGCGGGAAAGCGCTCTTGCGATGACGCTTTGACCCAACGTCCTGACTGGGGCCGAGGACCGGCGCGCCGATGGGCCGTCGTAGCCCGCCGCAGCGGCCTTAATATAGGTCAGGCGCGCGGCTGGAACAGCGGGGCGATGGTGGCGACCGCCGCCTCGGCCTCGGCCCGGTCGGGCGCCTCGTTGTCGTCGTTGTAGCCGTAGGACTCGTCCGGCCCGGAGTTCTGGACGGCCATGCCGTCGCGGCGCGGCGTCGTGCCGATACCACGATAGTAGAGGCTGTAGGTGACCTCTTCCTGCGGGATCAGCCAGGCGATCTGGCCGCGGACCGGCACGATGCTCTCGTCCTTCCACAGCGCCCGCGCGCCGTAGCCGGTGCAGTTGATCACGACCTTCTGCTTCAGGACGCCCAGGTCGGCGGGCGTGCGAAACTCCGCCATCTCGAACCTGCCGCCGTTCAGCAGGAAGTCGTTGGTCAGGACGTGGCCGTAGGCTGCGATGTTGAACATCGGCAGGCTGGCCTTGCGCACATAGGGCACGGGGAACGGGTGCTGCCCCGCCTCCAGGGCCTCGGACGGCGGCGTCAGGTCGCGGATTCGCGACTCGTAGTGGGCGAATTCCATGGGCTCGGGCGCGCGGGCCCGGTTCGGCGTGTCGAGCAGGGCGTAGCGGTCGATCCATTCCACCGGCCGGTCCGCCAGGCCCAGGTACTGCTGGTGGATGCGGAACGACTTGCGCGCCATCTCTTCCCAATAGGCGGGGAAACCCACGCCCACGGAGCCCGCCAGCGCGATGCGGCTGTCGGGCGACCAGATGCCGGTGGCCCGCGCGGAGCGCGCCTCAGGCAGGCGGTCCTTGGCGTAGATGGTCACCCGCGCGCCGGCGCGCTGCGCGATCGTGGCGGCTGTCAGGCCAAGGGCGCCGCCGCCGATGACGGCGATGTCCTTCTCGCCGCCCGCCAGGGCCATCTTCACGGCCAGCAAGCCCGAGCCCCACGACAGCGACCAGCCGCTGCCGCCGTGGCCGTAGTTGTGGACCACCAGCTTGTCGCCCACCGTCTCGCCCTCCAGGCGCGGCCCCGCGGCGCGGAACGGACGCAGGCAGACGGTGATGCCCATGATCCGGTCGGCGCGGGCCTTGATCGGGGCCAGCGGCGGCGGGGCGCGGAAGCCCGGGCCCGCCAGCGCGGCGCTTCCGGTCGTGGCGCAGCCGCCCAGGAGCCCGAGGCCGCCCAGCGCCGCAGACCGCTGCAGGAACGCGCGGCGATCCGCCAGCCTTGCGATTTCAGATGTCACGCCCTGCCCTCACCCATCGACGCCGCCATGTTCGGCGGCGTCGGGGTCGGGACGCAACCCTAGAGCTTCGGCCGGTTCGACAGATCGGTCCCGGTGATCTGATAGTGGACGAGTTCGGCGATGTTGGTGGCGTGGTCGCCGATCCGCTCGAGGTTCTTGGCGATGAACAGCAGGTGGATCGAGTCGCCGACCAGATCGGGTTCGGCCGCCATGGTGGCGACGATCTCGCGGACGACGCCCTCGTGCCGCTCGTCGATGTCGGTGTCCTTGAGCCAGACGTTGTAGGCGCCCTGGGCGTCGTCGTTGCGGTAGGCGTTGATCACCGCCCCCAGACGTTCCGACGCCATGCGGCCCAGCTCGGCGACGCTGGCCGAGTGCGCCTCGGTGGGTGCGGTGTCGAGGCGCGGCACCCGCTTGGCGATGTTCTTGGCCAGGTCGCCGCAGCGCTCGAGCTGCATGGCGATCTTCATGGCCGCGATGGGCCGGCGCAGGTCGTCGGCCATGGGCTGGCGCAGCGCGATGAAGCGCACCGCGTTCTTCTCGATCTCGATGTCCTGGAGGTCGACGGCGTTGTCCGCGCGCACCACCTTCTCGGCCGCCGGCAGGTCGTGGCGCACGAAGACGTCCACCGCCGCCCGCACCTGGGCCACCGCGAGATCGCCCATGGCGGCGACGGCGTGGGAAAGGGAGCCGAGGTCGAGATCGACCGCTTTGAGGGTGTGATCCACTTGTGACCTCCTAGCCGAACCGGCCGGTGATGTAGTCGCGGGCCCGGGTGGTCACCGGGTTAGTGAAGAGCTGTTCCGTCTCGCCGAACTCGATCAGCTTGCCCAGGTACATGAACCCGGTGTGGTCGGAGAGGCGCGCCGCCTGGCCCATGTTGTGCGTCACGATGACGATCGTGTAGTCGCGCTTCAGCTCGGCGATGGTCTCTTCCAGCCGTGCCGTCGAGATCGGGTCCAGCGCCGAGGCGGGCTCGTCGAGCAGCAGCACCTCGGGCTTCACGGCGATGCCGCGGGCGACGCACAGGCGCTGCTGCTGGCCGCCGGAGAGGCTGAGGCCCGATTCCTTGAGCTTGTCCTTCACCTCGTCCCAGAGGGCGGCGCGGCGCAGGCTGTCCTCGACGCGGTTGGCCATCTCGGCCTTCGAGAGCTTCTCGTACAGCTTCACGCCGTAGGCCACGTTGTCGAAGATCGACATCGGGAACGGGGTCGGTTTCTGGAACACCATGCCGACGCGGGCGCGCAGGGTGGCGACGTCCACACGGGGCGACAGCATGTCCTCGCCGTCCAGCAGCACCTGACCCTGGGCCCGCTGGCCCGGATAGAGGCTGTACATGCGATTGAGGACCCGGAGCAGCGTCGACTTCCCGCAGCCCGACGGACCGATCAGCGCGGTCACGGCGTTGGCCGCGAAGGAGACGCTGACATCGAACAGGGCCTGCTTCTGGCCGTAGAAGAAGCTGAGGTCCTTGATCGCCAGCTTGACGACCTCGGGCGGCAGCTCGAGGACCGCCGTTTCCGGCGGGTTGTCCAATTGGGCGTTCATGAGCGGCGGGGCTCCCGGGCGAGGATGCGGGCGACGATGGTGACCGTCAGCACGGTGGCGGCGATCAGCAGCGCGCCGGCCCAGGCCAGGCGGCGCCAATCGTCGTAGGCGGAAAGCGCGAAGTTGAAGATCACCACCGGCAGGTTGGCGGTGGGCTTGGTCATGTCGAGGCTGAGGAACTGGTTGTTCAGGGCGGTGAACAGCAGCGGCGCGGTCTCGCCGCTGATGCGGGCGAAGGCCAGGAGCGCGCCCGTGAGCATGCCGCCCTGGGCCGCCTTCCAGATCACCGTGAGGATCGTGCTCCAGACCGGCGCGCCCAAGGCGACGCTGGCTTCGCGCAACGCGATCGGCTGGAGGCGGAGCACGTCCTCGGTCGTCCGGGTGATCACGGGCGCCGCGATGAGGGCGAGCGCCACGGAGCCGGCCAGCCCGGAGAAGCCTCCCAGTGGCGCGACGAGGATCTCATAGATGAACAGGCCGATCAGGATGGACGGCGCTGACAGCAGGACGTCGTTCAGGAAGCGGATGACCTTGCCGTATTGGCTGTCGCGGGCGAATTCGGAAAGCCAGGTCCCGGCCAGGACGCCGATGAACACGGCGCCGATCATGGCCACGATGCACATCATAAGCGACCCCAGGATGGCGTTCAGCAGGCCCCCCTCGGACCCCGGCGCCGGGGTCGACTTGGTGAAGATGTCGAGATCCAGGCCGCCGATGCCCTGGCTCAGCAGCGACCAGAGGATCGCCGCCAGCGCCAGGATCGCGATCCCGGTCGCCAGCCAGCAGAAGGTCAGGAAGGCGCCCTCGCCGATCCGGCGGGAGAGGCGCGGGGCGCCAATAACAGCGGTCATAGGTTCGCCTGCCGTCCGATGAGCAGCCGGGCCAGGGCCAGGACTACGAAGGTGATGATGAAGAGCACCAGGCCGAGCGCGATCAGCGACGAGGTGTGCAGCACGCCGGTCGCCTCGGCGAACTCGTTGGCGATGGTCGAGGCGATGGTGGAGCCCGATGCGAACACCGAGGTCGGGAAGCCATGGGCGTTGCCGATGATGAAGGTCACCGCCATGGTCTCGCCCAGCGCGCGGCCCAGGCCCAGCATGACGGCGCCGATGGCGCCCGTGCGGACATAGGGGATGCTGACCTTGCGGACGACCTCGAAGGTGGTCGAGCCGAGGCCGTAGGCGCTCTCGCGCACCTGGGCGGGAATGGTCAGCAGCAGCTCGCGCATGGTGGCCGCGATGAACGGCAGGATCATGATCGCCAGGATGATCGAGGCCGACAGGATGCCGGCCCCATTCGGGACGCCGGTGGTGATCTTCTCCCAGAGGGTGCCGGGCTGGGCCGACATCATGATCGGCATCTGGACATGCTTGGCGAACCAGGGCGCGAAGACGAAAAGGCCCCACATGCCGTAGACGATCGAGGGAATGCCGGCGAGAAGCTCCACGGCCGTGCCGATGGGACGGCGCAGGATCGGCGGGCACAACTCCACGAGGAAGATCGCGATCCCGAACGACAGCGGCAGGGCGAACAGCAGGGCGAGCCCGGCGCTGATCAGGGTGCCGGCGACCGCGCCCGCGGAACCGTAGACCTCCTGCACCGGATCCCACTCGGCGCTGGTGAAGAAGCCGAAGCCAAAGGCCTGGAACGCCGGCCAGCCGCCAATCGCCAGGGACACGACGATCCCCCCCAGCGCGGTCAACAGGAAGGTGGCCGCCGAGAAGCACAGGATCTCGAAGCCCTTGTCGAAGGCGGCTCCGAACGCCGACCGCGGCGGAGCGGCCGCGGCGGCGTGAGGCCTGTCGGCGACGGCGGTCATTGGGCGGCCGGCGTGAAGACCGGCTTGCCGTCGGGGCCGACGATGGCCGACCAGCTGGCCCGCACCTGAGCCTTGAGCGCGGCCGGCAGCGGCACATAGGCCAACTCGTCGGCGGCCGCGTCGCCCGTGGAATAGGCGCGGTCGAAGAAGCTGAGCACGGCCTTGCCGTTGGCCGCGTCGGTCTGTTGCTTGTGCATCAGGATGAACGTCGCCCCGGTGATCGGCCAGGCGCCCGCGCCAGCCTGGTTGATCAGCAGCAGGTAGAAGCCCGGCGCCTTGGTCCAGTCGGCGCCCGCCGCGGCGGCGGAGAAGCTCTCGGCCGTCGGGTTGACGAACTGCCCGGCGGCGTTCTGCAGGCTGGCATGCGGCATGCTGTTCTGCTTGGCGTAGGCATATTCGACGTAGCCGATAGCGCCCGGGGTCTGCTTCACATAGCCGGAGACGCCATCGTTACCCTTGCCGCCCTGGCCGGCCGGCCACTTCACCGCGTCGCTCGCGCCCACGACGCCCCACTTCGGAGCGACGGCGGTCAGGTAGCTGGTGAACAGGAAGGTGGTGCCCGACCCGTCCGAACGATGCACCACGGTGATCGGCAGGTTGGGCAGCTTCACGCCGGGGTTCAGCCCCGCGATGGCCGGGTCGTTCCACTTCTTGACCGTGCCCAGGAAGATGTCGGCCAGCAGGGGTCCGGTCAGCTTGAGCTGGCCCGGCTGGATGTCGGGCAGGTTCACGATCGGAACCACGCCGCCGATCACGGTCGGAAACTGGGCAAGGCCGTCGGCCTCCAGCTCCTCGGGCTTCAGGGGCTTGTCGCTGGCGCCGAACGCCACGGTCTTGGCCTTGATCTGCTTGATGCCGCCACCGGAGCCGATCGCCTGGTAGTTCAGCGCCAGGCCCGTCTCGGCCTTCTGCAGTTCAGCCCATTTGGCGTAGAGCGGCGCGGGGAATGTCGCGCCGGCGCCCGAGATCTGGACACCCGAGGCGGCCGGGGCCGCGCCCTCGCCCGTCTTGTCGGTCTTCTGTCCGCAGGCCGAAAGAGCCAGGCATGCCGCCAGGCCAAGAACGATTTTCCGATACACGCGCCATCTCCGCTTTCGGGCGATCCTGGCTTCGCTCTACGCGGCGCGCATGACAGTTGGACGACAATTGGCCGAAGGTTTTGCGACGTACGCATGACAGTTCGATGACGCACGGCGCGGATCACGCTATGGACCCCGCCGCACCCCTGTCGCGACGCCATTATAGAGGTCGAATGTGAACTGGTTCCAGGCCCTCATGCCCAAGGAGGGTGGGTTCTTCGACCTGTTCGAGCGCCACGCGGGGACGCTGTGCGCCGGGGCCCAGTCGCTCCACAGGCTTCTGGAGGGCGGCCCTGGCGTGCCCGAGCACTGCGCCGCGGTGGCCAAGCACGAGAACGAGGCCGACGACATCACCCGCGAGGTGATGCTGCTGGTCCGCCGCACCTTCATCACCCCGTTCGACCGGGCCGACATCATCGACCTGATCACCTCGATGGACGACGCCATCGACCAGATGCACAAGACCTCCAAGGTCACGGCCCTGTTCGAACAGCGCGAGTTCCAGCCCGACATGCTGCGGCTGGGCGAGGTGATCGTGAAGACCGCCGACCTGACATTCCAGGCCGTGCCCCTGCTGCGGTCGATGAAGAACAACGCCGCCAAGCTCAACAGCCTCACCGACCAGGTGACGAAGCTGGAGGAAGAGTCGGACCATCTCTACGATGCCGGGATCGCCGCCCTCTACCGCAACGTCGGCAAGACCGACCCAATGGCCTACATCGTCGGCGCCGAGATCTACGATCACCTGGAGAAGGTGGTCGACCGCTTCGAGGACGTGGCCAACCGGATCAGCGGCGTGCTGATCGAGCACCTCTAAGCCCATGGATCTCGCAGGCGCGAGCTACCTGCTCATCTTCCTGATCTTCGTGGCGCTGGCGTTCGATTTCCTGAACGGCCTGCACGACGCCGCGAACTCGATCGCCACCATCGTCTCCACGCGCGTGTTGTCGCCGCGTTGGGCGGTGGTCTGGGCCGCCTTCTTCAACTTCATCGCCTTCCTTTTCTTCGGCCTCCACGTGGCCAACACGGTCGGCAAGGGCATCATCAGCGCCGACATCATCTCCGATGCGGTGATCTTCGGAGCGCTCGGCGGCGCGATCAGCTGGAACATCATCACCTGGCTGGCGGGGATCCCCTCGTCGTCGTCCCACGCCCTGATCGGCGGCCTGCTGGGCGCCGGCATCAGCAAGGCGGGCTTCGAGGGCGTCGTCTGGTCGGGGGTTCTGAAGACTGTGGCCGGGATCGTGGTGTCGCCCGCCCTGGGCTTCGGCCTCGCGCTGATCCTGGTCCTGATCGTGTCCTGGGCGTTCGTGAAGGCGACGCCGTCGATCGCCGACTCCGCGTTCCGCAAGCTGCAGTTCGTCTCGGCGGCGATGTTCTCGTTGGGCCACGGCGGCAACGACGCCCAGAAGACCATGGGGATCATCGCCGTCCTGCTCTTTTCGCACGGCCAACTGGGGCCCGAATTCCACGTGCCTTTCTGGGTGGTGATCTCCTGCCAGGCGGCGCTGGGCTTGGGCACCCTGTTCGGGGGCTGGCGGATCGTCCACACGATGGGGTCCAAGATCACACGGCTGTCGCCCCAGCAGGGCTTCTGCGCCGAGACCGCCGGGGCCATCACCATCTTCCTGGCCACCCATATCGGCGTGCCGGTCTCGACCACCCACACCATCACCGGCGCGATCGTCGGCGTGGGCGCGTCGCGACGGGTTTCGGCGGTGCGCTGGAACATCGCCGGGCGGATCGTCTGGGCCTGGGTGATCACCATGCCCGCCTCGGGCCTGATCGCCGCGGCCTTCTACGCCATGGCCCGCCTGGCCGACCGGACGTTCGGCTAAGCCGAAACGCACGTGGCCGGCGCGAGGCCGGCCACGACGTCCCGAAGGGAAGGCAGGATCTAGCGGTAGACGGGCTTGCCGTCCGGCCCGACGACCTTGGACCACGACTTGCGCACCAGCTCCTTCACCGAGGCCGGCATCGGCAGATAGTCCAGCTGGACGGCGGCGGCGTCCCCGTTCTTGTAGGCCCAGTCGAAGAAGGCCAGGACCTCTTTGCCCTTGGCGGCGTCTTCCTGCTTGGTCTTCACCAGGATGAAGGTGGCGCCCGTGATCGGCCAGGCTTCGCCGCCCGGCTGGTCCAGGAGCAGCAGGTAGAAGCCGGGGGCGGCGCTCCACTTGGCGTTGGCGGCGGCGGCGCTGAAGTTCGCCGCGGCCGGGGCCACGTACTTGCCCGCCTTGTTCTGCAGCAGGGTGTAAGTGAGGTTGTTCTGCTTGGCGAAGGCGTACTCGACGTAGCCGATGGCGCCCGGCGTCTGCTTCACATAGGCCGCGACGCCGTCGTTGCCCTTGCCGCCCAGGCCGGTCGGCCACTTCACCGCGTCGTTCGCGCCCACTTCGCTGGCCCAGCGCGGGGCTTTCATGGACAGGTAGCTGGTGAAGAGGAAGGTCGTGCCTGAGCCGTCCGAACGGTGAACCACCGTGATCGGCAGGTTGGGAAGCTGGACGCCCGGGTTGTACTTGGCGATCAGCGGGTCGTTCCAGCGCTTGAGCACGCCGCGGAAGATGTCGGCGGTGAGCGCCCCTGTCAGCTTGATCTCGCCCGACTTGATCCCCGGGATATTGACCACCGGCACGACGCCGCCGATCACGGTGGGGAACATCGAGAAGCCGCCGGTGGCCAGGTCGTCCGGCTTCAGCGGCTTGTCGCTGGCGCCGAAGTCGACGGTGCCGGCGGTGATCTGGCGGATGCCGCCGCCCGACCCGATGGCCTGGTAGTTCAGGCGGTTGTTGGTCTGCGCCCGATAGAGCTCGGCCCACTTGGCATAGACCGGCGCCGGGAAGGTCGCGCCCGCGCCCGAAATGTCGGCGGCCTGGGCGGCGCCCGGGCCGGCCAGGGTCGCGGCGGCCACGATCGCGGTGAGATAGCGTTTGAACATTTTGGGAAACCCCCTCGTCGTGGGCGCGCTTCGGGCGCCCGGTCGAGGCCGGTGTACGGAGCCCCGGCGAAGGTGCAGTGACGTTTGCATGTCAGTTGAGTGACATCGCTGAGCGCTCGGCGACTGTCACGAATCTGTCTCGCCAATTTTGCCGTACCGTCGCAATCGAGGCCTAGAGACCGGCCCGTCGACGTCGCCCTCCTGGCGGCCAAGAGCAAGGACTCCACGATGGGAATGTCTCTCAAACGCGGCGCCACCGCGTGGCTTTCCGCGACCATGGCCGGCGCGCTCATGTGCAGCGTCGCGACCAGCGCCCTGGCCGCCCCGGCGTCGGCCAACGACACCAAGCTGCAGACGATGCAACGCCAGCTCGACGACATGCGCGCCCAGCTGGACGCCATGAGGGCGGCCGGCCAGCAGCCGTCGCCGCAGCTCTCCGCCATCCAGCAGCAGCTCGACGCGATGGCCGCGCAGCTCGCGGAGATGAAGACCAGCCAGGAGACGGTCAACACCGACATCGCCACCCTGAAGCAGGCCCCCGCCGGCACGTCGGTCACCGTCACCCTGCCCAACGGCAAGCCAACCTTCGCGACCGCCGACGGCCGGTTTACGGCCAACGTCCGCGCGATCCTGATGATGGACGCCGGCAAGTACTTCCAGGACAACGACCTGGGCCCGGCGGTAGTCGGCCGCGACCTGAACGAAGGCGTGAACTTCCGCCGCGCACGGATCGGCTTCGACGGGCGCCTGTTCCAGGACTTCGACTATTCGTTCGTCTACGAGTTCGGCGGGTCGGGCGCCGAGGAGGCCGGCAGGCTCTACGAGGCCTCGGTCACCTACACGGCGCTGAAGCCGCTGCGGATCAAGGTCGGGGCCTTCGAGCCGAACGTGAACCTGGCCGCGGCGACCTCGACCAGCGCCATGCCTATCCTGGAACGCCCGGCCCCCGCCGAAGCGGCGCGGAACGTGGCGGCCGGTGACTCTCGGACGGCCATCCAGCTCTCCGCCGCCGGCGTGTTCGGTGACGACGACACCGGCATCGCCACCCGCTGGTTCGGCGCCACCGCCTTCACCGGCAATACTCTGGGCGGCACGCAGCAGTTCGACGAGCAGACCGCCTGGGTCGCGCGCGCCGCGCTGGCGCCCTACTCCGGCACGACCTGGCAGGCGCACTTCGGCGCCAACTACCAGTACGTGATCCAGCCGAACGACGCGGTCGGCCCCGGCGTCGCCGGGACGCGGTATCCCATCCAGATCCGCGACCGTCCCGAGCTCCGGCTCGACGGAACCCGGCTCGTGGACGCCGGCGCGATCGACGCCGACCACGCCACAGTCTATGGCGGCGAAGCGGCGTTCGGCTTCGGCAGCTTCCTGGTCGAGGGCGAGTACTTCAAATACAAGATCGAGCGCCGCAACAGCGCGCTGGCCAACCCGCACTTCAACGGCTGGTACGCGCAGGCGTCGTGGGTGCTGACGGGCGAAACCCGGCCGTATGACCCGGTCGAGGCCCGCTTCGGCGCGCCGCGCATGAACTACAATTTCAATCCGAAGGCCGGCACCTGGGGCGCCTTCGAGCTGGCCGCACGCTATTCGGTGCTCGACCTCAACTATCGCGAGGGCCTGACGGGCGCCACGCCGGTCGGCGGCGTCCGCGGCGGCGAGCAGAAGATCTGGAACGTGGGCGTCAACTGGTATTGGAACCCGGCCATGCGGATGATGCTCGGCTATCAGCACGTCGAGATCGACCGGCTGAACGCCACCGGCGTGCAAATCGGCCAGACCTACGACGCCGTCGCCGCGCGCGCGCAGGTGGCCTTCTAAAGCTCCTCCCCCGGAGACTTCAGGCCGTCGCGGTTTCGCCGCGGCGGCTTTTTCTCCTGGGTCGCGGGACCGTCATGGGGACGACACGAGGCGCGGCTAGCGTCGCGCGCAGTAACCCCTCGCGTAAATCTCCAGTCGGCCGCCCCGAAGGCCGCGTTTCGGCCGCGACCGCCCCCCGGTCGCGGCCCCTTTTTTGCCGGTCGTCAGGCGGCGATGGGCGCGCGGAGCAGGATGGGGACGCCGGACAGCGCCTTGCGCGCCTCCAGCCAGTGGACGATCTCGAACGTCCCGTCGAAGCCTTCGACGATGGCGGTGCAGCTTTCGACCCAATCGCCGTCGTTGAGGTAGGCGACGCCGTCGATGTCGCGCATCTCGGCCTTGTGGATGTGGCCGCAGATCACGCCGTGGACGCCACGCCGGCGGGCCTCGTCGGCCATGGCGCCCTCGAACTTGTCGATGAAGGCCACGGCGTCCTTCACCTTGTGCTTCAGGTAAGCCGACAGGCTCCAGTAGCCCAGGCCCATCATCCGGCGCACGCGGTTGAAGTGGGTGTTGAGGGCGATCAGGGCGCGGTAGCTCCAGTCGCCCAGGAAGGCCAGCCAGCGGGCGTTCTGCACCACCCCGTCGAACTCGTCGCCATGGGTGACGAGGTAGCGCCGGCCGTCGGCGGCCTCGTGGACGGCGTCGCGCGCCACGATCACCCCGCCGAAGTGGACGCCGCAGAAGTCACGGACCACCTCGTCGTGATTGCCGGGGACGTAGACGACCTTCACGCCCTTGCGGGCGAGCCGCAGGATCTTCTGGACCACGTCGTTGTGGGCCTGGGGCCAGAACCAGCCCGAACGCAGCTTCCACCCGTCGACGATGTCGCCGACCAGGTAGAGCGTCTCGCACTCGAGCTCGCGGATGAACTCCAGGAGCAGCTCGGCCTGGCAGCCCCGCGTGCCCAGATGGATGTCGGAGATGAAGGCCGTCCGGCAGCGGACGGCGGGAGAAGTCTCGTGCATCGCTGCCCCCAACGGCGAAAGACGCAGACGAGCGTCAGCCGAGTCTGTGACGCTCGGATGACGGCGGTATCCGGCTAGCCCTCGGTATCGAGGGCATAGCCGGCCGACCGCACCGTCCGGATCAGGTCCGGCGAGTCCGTCTGGCGCAAGGCCTTGCGCAGGCGGCCCACATGGACGTCGACGGTGCGGACCTCGACATAGGTGTTCGCGCCCCAGACGGCGTCCAGCAGGCGCTCGCGACTGAACACCCGGCCGGGCCGCTGCATCAGGAAGTCCAGCAGCCGGTACTCGGTCGGACCCAGGTGCACGTCTTTGCCGGCGCGGGTCACCCGGTGGCGGCCGCGGTCGAGGACCAGGTCGGCGTACTCCAGGCGCTCTTCCACCAGCTCGGGCCGCGTCCGGCGCAGCAGGGCGCGGATACGGGCGACCAGTTCGCTCATCGCGAAGGGCTTGACGACGTAGTCGTCGGCGCCGGTGTCGAGGCCGCGGACCTTGTCGGCTTCCTCGCCGCGGGCGGTCAGCATCAGGACCGGCGTGCGGCGGGTCTCGGCGCCGGCGCGGAGCTGGCGGCAGACCTCGACGCCCGACACCTTGGGCAGCATCCAGTCGAGGACCACCAGATCCGGCGGCTCCTCGGCGACCCGCAACAGGGCCTCTTCGCCGTCGGCGGCCCGCTCGACGCGGAAGCCTTCCTTCATGAGGTTGTAGTCGAGGAGGGTCGCCAGCGCGTCCTCATCCTCCACCACCAGGACGTACGGGGTCACGATGGCGCGCCCTCCACTTCGACGCTAGGCAGACTCACCTTGGGCCTTTCGCCGGTCAGCTCCTGACCGGTCATCTGGAAGTGCAGGATTTCGGCGATGTTGGTGGCGTGGTCGCCGATGCGTTCGAGGTTCTTGGCGATGAACAGCAGGTGCGCGCCGGCGGCCACGGACCCCGGATGGTTGGTCATCAGCGCCAGCAGCTCGCGGAACAGGCTTTCGTAGTGCTCGTCCACCTCGCCGTCGCGGCGCCAGACGTCCAGCGCGGGCTCCACGTCGCCGGCGGCATAGGCGTCCAGCACCTCGCGCAGGCGAGCCGAAACCAGGCGGCCCATGCGTTCGATCGCGCCGGTCAGCGGCAGCAGCGGCTCGCCGGCGGAGAGCACCAGGCTGCGCTTGGCGATGTTGCGCGCCAGGTCCCCGCAGCGTTCCAGGTTCATGGCCAGCTTGAGGGTCGAGATGGCGCGGCGCAGGTCCGTCTCGCCAGGATGATGGTGGGCGATCAGGCTGAGCGCGCGGCGCTCCACCTCGCTCTGCAAGGTGTCGAGACGCAGGTCGCGGACGATCAGCGCCTGGGCCAGGGGCACGTCGCGGCGCACGACGGCGTCGACCGCATCCACCACCTGGGCCTCGGCGAGGCCGCCCATGCGAATGACCTCGGCCACCAGTTGCCGCAACTCGGCTTGATAAGAACGTGTCACTCAGCCCTCGATCCGTTGCGGCGCAAACTAATGCGATCTCGCGACAGTTTTGCGACAGCGACGGCGGTTTGCCGCCCGCGGCGTCACGAACTGGGGCCGGCCGCCGGTAGATAGACGCTGAAGGTGCTGCCTTCGCCCTCGGCGCTTTCGACGATCAGGCCGCCGCGATGGCGGTTGACCACGTGCTTGACGATGGCGAGACCGAGCCCGGTTCCGCCGCTCCGCTGGCCCTCGACCCGGTAGAAGCGCTCGGAAAGGCGCGGCAGGTGCTGGCGGGCGATCCCGGGCCCTTCGTCGGTGACACGGAGCACCACATAGGCCTGGCCCTCGCCGCTGTCCGGCGAGAGCAGCGACAGGCCGACGCCGGAGCGGCTGGACGCGCGCGCCGCTTCCAGGCTGGGCGCCGCCTCCAGGCTGACGCAGACCTTGCCGCCCCGCGGCGTGTACTTCACCGCGTTGTCGACCAGGTTCTGGATGACCTGCACGAGCTGGTCGCGATCCCCGACGACCGAGTTCACGCCCGGCTCCGACTTGGTCGCCACGCTGACGTCGCGCTCCTCCGTCAGCGGACGGATGGCGTCCGTGACGTCCTGGATCGTGCGGGCCAGGTCGACCTTGCCGGACGGGGCGATGTGCTCGTTCAGCTCGATGCGGCTCAGCGACAGCAGATCGTCCACCAGGCGGGCCATGCGGGTGGCCTGCTGGGCCATGATGCCGAGGAACTTGTCGCGCGCCTCGGGATCGTCCTTGGCGTGAGTGCGAAGGGTCTCGACGAAGCCGGCCAGCGAGGCCAGCGGCGTGCGCAGCTCGTGGCTGGCGTTGGCGAGGAAGTCGGCGCGCATGCGCTCGGTGCGACGCGCGTCGGTTTCGTCGCGCAGCATGACCACCAATCGGCGAGGCCCCTTCCCTTCGGTCTCCAGCGGTCGGGCGAAGGCGCGCCAGAATCGCGGCTGCACGCCGATGGTCTCGAAGGCCACCTCGGCCGAGCCGCCCATCTCCAGGGCGGCCTCGATGGTCTCCAGCACCTCCGGACGGCGCAGCGCCGCCCCCAGGGGCGCCCCCGCCAGGTCTATGCGGAAGACCTCGCGCGCGGCCCGGTTGCCGTAGGCGATCTCGGGCGCCTCACCCTCCCGGCCCTGCACCAGGATCACCGGCTCGGGCAACAGTTCCAGGATGAGCTGCGCCGCGGTCCCCGCCCCGCCCTTTTCCAAGAGATCAGCCATCAGCCCACCGGAACGCCGAGTTGAGAGGCGGTGTTGCGCAGGGCCTGCTGGTCCGCCGGCGAGCCCGCGAAAGCGCGGCTGGCGTCGCGGTAGTCCGCCGCGGCCTGCTGCGTCTGGCCGAGCACCATCCGCGCGCGGATCAGGCGTTCCCAGCCGGCGCGGTCCTTCGGATTCTGCTTCAGGCGCTCGGCCAGGCCCGAGACCATGCCCTGGATCATCTGCTGGCGATCGCCCTCGCTCATGGATTGGGCCTCGGCCATCTGCTGCTGGCTGGGACCGCGCGCGGGCTCCGCCATCGGGGCCTGCGCCGTCCGCATCGGCGGCAGCCGTCCGGACAGGTCGATCTTGCGGTCGGCCGCGACCTTCTCGACGAAGGTGCGCACCTCGGCCGCCCATGGCGCGTCCGGCGGCGCGGACTTCAGCAGGGCGACCCAATCGTCCATCGCGCCTTCCTGGTCCCCCCGCTGATCCTTGGCGACGGCCAGATAGTAGCGGGCGCGCGGGTCGCCGGGGTCGGCGGCGACCGCCCGGCGGAAGACCTCCTCCGCGGCAGGCGTCACCGCCCCGTCCGAGGCCAGGACCGTGGCCTCACCCTGGGCCGACAGATATTCGGCGTTCTTCGGGTCCAGCGCGGCGGCCTTGCCATAGGCCGCCGCGGCCTCGGCGTTGCGGCCGGTCTGCATGTAGGACCAACCCAGCATCCGCCAGCCTTCGGCGTTGTCCGGCCGCTGCTGCATCTGCGCCTCGAGCTGGGCGATCATCGCGCCCACCTCGCCCTGGGGATGGCCCTCGGCGGTCGTCGCCATGGCGGCGGGACCGGCCTTCAGCGCCGACGTCCCCGGCACGTCGGGGCGGCCGATCTTCAGGTAGAGGCCGGTGCCGGCCAGGGTGACCACCGCCACGATCCCCAGCGCCACGATCAGCAGCGTGCGCTCCGACAGCGGGCGGGCGGCGGCCTCGGGCCGGCGGCCTTCGGCCAGCACGCGGCGCTTCAGGTCGGTCTTCAGCGCCTCGGCTTCCGGCTGCGGCAGCGCGCCCGCGGCGGCCTGGGCCTCGATCTCGTCCAACTGGTCCTTCAGCACGGTGACGGCGTCCGCGCGCTGGGTGCGGGCGGCGTCGCGCCGGCGCACGAGCGGGATGGCCAGGCCCACGGCCGCCAGGACCGTCATCAGGGTCAGGATCATCCAGAGCATTCAGCGGACCTCGTCGGAGTCTAGCATCTCGGCCAATTCGGCTTCTTCCTCGGCCGTCAGCGCGCCCGCCTTGGCGGGCGAGCGGCCCCGCATGTAGACCACCGCGCCGATGCCGCCCACCAGCAGCACCGCCAACGGTCCGAACCACAGTGCGAGCGTGTCCAGCCGCATGGGCGGCTTCAGCTGCACGAAGCTGCCGTAGCGGGCGACCAGATAGTCCACCGCCTGGGCGTCGGTGTCGCCCGCGCTGATCCGCTCGCGCAGGATGATGCGCAGGTCGCGGGCCAGGGCGGCGTCGGAATCGTCGATCGACTGGTTCTGACAGACGACGCAGCGCAGTTCCTTCGAAAGCTTGTGGGCGCGGGCCTCCAGCGCCGGGTCGGGAAGCTGTTCGTCCGGGTTCACCGCGGCGGCCGGACCGGCCACCAGGGCGAACGCGAGCGCCAGGGACAGGAAGCGCCTCACGATTCCTTCCTCAGCTGTTCCATCAGCGGGCCGATCTTCTGCTCCCAATCGTCGGGCGTGAGAGCGCCTACGTGCCGATAGCGGACCTTGCCCTTCTTATCGATGACGAAGGTCTCGGGCACGCCGGCCACGCCGAACTCGATACCCGTGCGGCCGGTCTCGTCGTTGCCGACGCGGATGTAGGGGTCGCCGTGCTCGGTCAGCCACTTCAGGCCGGCGGGCGCGTCCTCCTTCCAGTCCAGGCCATGGATCGCCACGCCCTGCTGGCGCAGGCGCATCAGCACCGGGTGCTCGACCCGGCACGGCCCGCACCAGGAGGCGAAGACATTCAGCAGCACCGGCTCGCCGCGGTCGAAATCGGTGTTCGAGAGCCCCGTGTCGCCCGGGCGCACCGGGGCGGTGGTGAAGGGGGGCAGCGGCTTGCCGATGAAGGCGGACGGCAGGGCGCGCGGGTCGCGGCCGAGGCCGGCGAAGAACACCCCCAGCAGGATTACGAAGCCCAGGACGGGCAGGACGAACAGCAGACGCCTCATTCCGCGGCCACCGGTTGCGCGAGAGGTTGGGTCTTCACCGCCGCGCCAACCCGCACGCGCCGGTCGCTGAGCGAGATCGCGCCGCCGATCGACATGGCGAACCCGCCGATCCAGATCCAGATGATCAGCGGGTGGTTCCACATCCGTACGATCACGCCGGCCTCCGACTCCTCGCCCACCGAGACGTAGAGGTTGCCCAGCGGCCCGACGCGGATGCCGGCCTCGGTCGTCTGCGACTGGGCGGAGGGGAACCAGCGCTTCTCGCTGCGCAGCTCATAGGCGCCGGTCGGGCCCTTGATGGAGAAGCGCGCCTGCTTGGCCTGGTAGTTGACACCCTCGACCAGTTCGTAGCCCGTCATGGTCACGGTGCGGCCGGCGAAGGCGACGCTGTCGCCGACCTTCATGTTCAGCACCTTGTCGGAGTCCCAGGCGGTCACGCCCGTGATCCCGAGCGTCAGCAGCCCCAGGCCCGCGTGCGCCACCACCAGGCCCACGATGGAGCGCGGCGTCGTGCGGATCGCGCGGCCCAGGTAGGCGCGGCCCGACCACCACCGGCGGCCCAGGATCATCACCGACCCGGCGATCAGCCAAGCCGCCAGCGCCAGGCCTCCGGCGGTTCCGACGCCCTTGAGCCCGACGAACGGCAGGGCGACCAGCAGGGCCAGGCCGGCCGCGATGGCGGGCAGGCGCACGCGCGCCAGGATCTTGCGCGCCTCGTCCCGCTTCCAGTTCAGCATCGGCCCGAACACCACCAGAGCCAGCAGCGGGATCGCCAGGGGCGCGAAGGTGCGGGCGTAGTACGGCGGGCCGACCGAGATCTTGTCGTTGTTGACCATCTCGATGAACACCGGGCTGAAAGTGCCCAGGAAGACGGTGGCCGTCAGCGCGGTCAGGAACAGGTTGTTGAGCGTGATGCCGCCTTCGCGCGACAGCGGCTGGAACAGGGCGCCCGAGCGCAGCCCCGGGGCCCGCCAGCCATAGAGCGCCAGCGACAGGCCGGTGGTCGCGGCGAGGATACCCAGGATGTAGACGCCTCGCTTCGGATCCACCGCGAAGGCGTGGACGCTGGTCAGGATGCCCGAGCGCACCAGGAAGGTGCCCACCAGGCTGAGCGAGAAGGTCAGGATGGCCAGCAGGATCGTCCAGCTCGCCAGCGCCCCGCGGCGCTCCAGCACCAAGGCGGAATGCAGCAGGGCCGTGCCCAGCAGCCAGGGCATCAGGGAGGCGTTCTCCACCGGATCCCAGAACCACCAGCCACCCCAGCCCAGTTCGTAATAGGCCCAGGCGCTGCCGAGCGTGATGCCGGCGGTGAGCGGGATCCAGGCGGCGAGCACCCACGGCCGCACCCACCTGGCCCACGCCGCGTCCACGCGGCCCTCGATGAGCGCGGCCACGGCGAAGCAGAACGCCACCGAGAAGCCGACGTAGCCCAGGTAGAGCAGCGGCGGGTGGAAGACGAGGCCCGGGTCCTGGAGCAGTGGGTTGAGCTCGGTCCCCTCGACGGGGGCCGGCGACAACCGCAGGAAGGGGTTCGAGGTGAAGAGCAGAAAGCCCAGGAAGGCCGCGGCCAGCACGCCCTGGACGCCCAGCACCCGCGCCTGCAGCGTCTCGCGCAGCGTGCCGCCGAAGGCCGCGACCCCGCCGCCGTAGATCGCCAGGATCAGCACCCACAACAGCATCGAGCCTTCGTGACTGCCCCAGGTGGCGGCGAATCTGTAGGCGACCGGCTGGGTGGTGTGGCTGTGCTGCGCCACCAGGGCCACCGAGAAGTCGCAGGTCACGTAGGACCAGGCGAGACACCCGAACGCCAGGGCCACGAAGATCGCCTGCAGCAGCGCGGCGTGGCGGCCCACCGCCATCAGCACGCCGTCGCCCCGCTGGGCGCCCCACAGCGGGGCGACCGCTTGGACCAGCGAGAGCAACAGGGCGAGGATCAGCGCGAACTGTCCGACTTCCGCCAACATGGACTTTATGCTCCCCTCCGACCTGCGGCGCGTGGTAGCGCGTTCGCACAGGATCGGAAATGTTACTGTGTCAAAGCTGAGTGGGAGCGTGAAGGCTTAGCGCGTGCGGCCAAGGGCCAGGTCGAGCCGTATGTACTGGGGGCGTTTGGGGCGATGTCGGAACTCTACAAGATCGCGATCATCGGATCCGGTCCTGCGGGACTGAGCGCGGCCGCTCACGCCGCGAAGAAGGGCATCTCCCATGTCCTGCTGGAAAAGACCGACCACCTCTCAGACACCATCTTCCGCTACCAGAAGGGCAAGCACGTCATGGCGACGCCCGCCGTGCTGGTGCTCCGCGCCGACTGCGAGTTCGACGCCGGAAAGCGTGAGAAGATCCTCGCCCAATGGGACGCCGACGCAAAGGCCGCGGGCGTCAACGTGCGCTTCAAGGCCGAGGCCAAGGCGATCACGGGCGAGAAGGGCGATTTCACGATCGAGCTCACCAAGGGCCAACCGATCCGCGCCGAGAACATCGTCCTGGCCATCGGCACCCAGGGCAACCCGAACCTGATGCGCTGCGACGGGGCCGCCCTGCCCCACGTGCAATACCAGCTCGACGATCCGGGCGAATACACGGACGAGCACATCTTCGTCGTGGGGTCGGGCGACGCCGGCATCGAGAACGCCCTGGGCCTGGCCGCGGACGCCGCCCAGGGCAACACCGTCACCATCCTGAACCGGTCCGCCGACTTCGCCCGGGCGAAGAAGGCCAACGTCGACAACCTGATCGCCGCACGGGACGCCGGTCGTATGACCATCATGACCGAGACCTCGCCGGTCCTGGTCGAGCCGGGCTGGATCACGGTGGAGACGCCCCAGGGCTCGTCCCGCTACAAGTGCGACCGGATCATCGCCCGGATGGGCGCCTCGCCGCCGCGCAAGTTCGTGGAGGCCGCCGGCCTCTCCTTCGCGAGCGACTCGCCCAGCGCCTTCCCGACCCTCACGCCGACGTTCGAGAGCAGCAGCAAGCCCGGCATCTATGTGATCGGAGCGCTGGCCGGCTATCCGCTGATCAAGCACTGCATGAACCAGGGCTACGACGTCGTGGAGTTCATCTCCGGCGTCACCGACCTGGAGCCCGCCGACGAACCGTTGCTGAAGGACAAGCTGAAGGCGCTTCCCGGCCTGCTTTCCGTGTCGCAGTGGCTGGAGTTCCTCCGCAGCAAGGTGGAGATCCTGAACGGCCTCTCGCCCCTGCAGATGCGGGAGTTCCTGCTCGACTCCGAGGTCCGGGCCTACAAGCCCGGAGAGGCGATCTTCATCCGCAACGACCAGGGATCCTCCTTGTTCGGGATCGCGGACGGCGCCGTGAAGGTCGAGGTCGACCCCAGCAACCCGAACATCACCGTGCCGATCGGCGCGGGCTCGATCTTCGGCGAGGTGGGCCTGATCTCCGGCCGCAAGCGCGGGGCCACGATCCGCGCGTCCGAACCTACGATCTGCGTGGAAATCCCGCGCATGGCCGCCCTGAAGCTGATGGCCCAGGTGCCGGAGGCGCGCGAGACGGTGAACCGCATCACCAGCGAGCGGCAGGTGCTGCAGATCTTCAAGTCGGGCCTGACGCCCGCCGACATCTCCGAAGTGCTGGCCGGCGCCGAGGTGATGGAGGTGCGCCCGGGCCAGGCCATCATCAACGAGGGCGACGTCTCTGACGACCTCTACATCATCCGCTCCGGCTCGATGATCGTGGAGAAGAACCTGGGCGGAAAGCCCGTGTTCATGTCCTACGTCCCCGCCGGCTCCTACTCCGGCGAGATGGCGATGATGGAGCGTTCGCCGCGCGTGGCGACCGTGAAGGCCGCAATCCGCTCGACGGTGGTGAAGCTCCCGGCCGAACCGTTCCGCGCCCTGCTGGCCCGCAAGCCCGAACTGGCCAAGCGCATGCAGACCGAGATGCGGGCGCGGCGCGAGATCAACGCCTTCATCGAGGAGCAGAAGGAGGAGTTCGGCGGCGCCGTCGACATGTACTCCTCGGTCGCCAACTTCCTGATCAAGCAGGGGATCGGCGAGGCCACGGACGTGCTGCTGATCGACGAGAGCCTCTGCGTCGGCTGCGACAACTGCGAGAAGGCCTGCGCCGACAGCCACGACGGCCTCAGCCGCCTGAACCGCGAGGCCGGCACCACCTTCGCCAACATCCACGTGCCCACCTCCTGCCGGCACTGCGAGCATCCACACTGCATGAGCGACTGCCCGCCGAACGCCATCCGGCGCGGCCCGGACGGCGAGGTGTTCATCTCCGACACCTGCATCGGCTGCGGCAACTGCCAGCGGGCCTGCCCCTACGGCGTGATCCAGATGGACAAGCCGCCGCCGCCCAAGCCCAGCCTGTTTTCCTGGATGCTGTTCGGCAAAGGGCCCGGCCCGGGCCAGCCCGACTACGAGTGGCGCAAGAAGGCGTCGAAGGGCGGCGCTGGCGGCGAATCGCCGAAGCTGGCCATCAAGTGCGACATGTGCTCGGGCAAGGCCGGGGGGCCGGCCTGCGTGCGGGCCTGCCCGACGGGGGCGGCGATCCGGGTCTCACCCGACGCCTTCCTCTCGGTGGCGCGGATCGACAGGGGCGCCGGCTGACACGTGACGCAGGTTGGGGGGCATACGGAACGGGTGAGGCAGCGGACCCATGAAGGGTTCCTGCGGCACAAGGGCTTCCGCTGGGCGCAGATCGCGACGCTGCTCTGCCTGGTGGTGGTGGCGGTGTACTTCTTCGTGGCCGCCCGCCTCGCCGAGCCGCCCAGCGGCGGCAGTTGGCTGGGCTATACGCTGGGGACCATCAGCGCCGGCCTGATCGTCTGGCTGGCGTGCCTGGGCATCCGCAAGCGGGTGATCACGGCGGGCCACTATTCGCTGAAGGCCTGGGTTTCGGCCCACGTCTACCTGGGCCTGTCGCTGACCGTGCTGGCGACCTTGCACACCGGCTTCCAGTTCGGCTGGAACGTCCACACCCTGGCCTATGTCCTGATGATGCTGGTGATCGCCTCTGGGGCCTTGGGCATCTGGGCGTACGCCACCCTGCCCCAGCGCCTGCACGGCAACCGCGGCGAGACCACGCGCAAGCAGATGCTGGAGGCCATCGAGAGCCTCGACAAGCAGCTGCACGATCTGGCCCAGCCGCTGGATCGCGCCGGAGCCCAGGTGGTGCGCCTGTCGCTGGAGCAGACCGAGATCGGCGGCGGGTTCTGGCGCCGTCTGACCGGCGCCCACGGCGACTGCGCCAACCTCCGCGCCATGCGCAAGCTCAAGCAGCTGCCCGCCCCGGCCACGCCGCGCCAGGCCGAGGCGCTGGCCCGCATCGAGACCGTCCTGCAGCAGAAGGCCGACGTCCTGGGCCTCGCACGCCGGCAGATGCAGATCACCGCCCTCCTCGAAGGGTGGCTGTTCGTGCATATCCCCGCCACCTTCGCCCTGCT
Source organism: Phenylobacterium sp. (assembly GCF_004297125.1). GTDB lineage: Bacteria > Pseudomonadota > Alphaproteobacteria > Caulobacterales > Caulobacteraceae > Phenylobacterium. The sequence goes on from NZ_SCVD01000006.1 coordinate 173,449, forward strand.
GGCCGCGCTCACCGCGCACGTGGTCAGCGTCTTTACGTACTGGTGAGATGGCCCAGGAATTTCACCTTAAGCTGATCACCCAGCGCTCCGGCGGCGGCGACCCGATCGTGCGCGAGCGGCGCCTGGAGGGTCTCGAGGCCACCATCGGGCGCGCGCCGGACAACGACATCGTCCTGGCCGACCTGTCGATCGACCCGCAGCACGCGCGGATGCGCTTCATCGGTCCCGGCCGAATTGGCATCGAGTCGGTCAGCGGCCTGCCGTTCCGGGTCGCGGGCAAGTCGGTGCAGAGCGCCGTCGTGGACGCCGCCGGCCACCCGGTCGTGGCCTTCGGCGAATACACGCTCAGCTTCGCGCCCGGCGAAGAGGCGGAGGCGGTCGAGGTCACCGTCACCCGCGAGGACGACGAGCATCACGCCAGCCCCGGGGTCTTCTCGCTGCAGGCCAAGGTGTTCGGCCGCCGCAACATGGCCTGGGTGCTGGGCTCCGGGATCTTCCTGCTCTGCCTGGCCATCCCGATGATCTTCGTGCTGTTCATGGCGAATCCGAAGATCCACCCCGACCAGCAGTGGTCCACGGGGCCGCTGTCGAAGGCCCACGCCTTCATGGAGAAGGACTGCAAGTCCTGCCATGCCAACGCCTTCGTCGCAGTGCGCGACGAGGCCTGCCTGACCTGCCATACGGCGGACCCCGCGACGGCGCCCAAGGCGCTGGACGCCGCACGGCGCCTGGGCAGCCCGTTCGAGCCGCGGCTGGTCGCCGAGCACGCGGCCCACGCGGACCTGGAGAAGGCCACGCCCCTGCCCCCGGGCTTCGGCCGCAAGGTCAGCGTGATGGTCCAGCGGACGTTGAACCATCCGACCGACCGCTGCGCGAGCTGCCACGTCGAACACACGCCGGCCAAGGGCGGCGACCCGACGGCGCCGCTGTCGGACAAGCCGAAGCTGGTGGTCGTCCAGGACTGCGAGAGCTGCCACAGCCAGCTCAAGATGCGGCTCGCCAAGACCGACCTCATCGACACGCCCGACTGGAGCAAGCACCCGGGCTTCCGGGCGCTGGTGATGACCCAGGCGGGCCCGAAGCCTTCGTTCCAGCGCGTGGCTCTGGACACCGCGCCGCAGGAGCGCAACGGCCTCATCTTCCCGCACCGCCTGCACCTGGACCCGCTGGGAGGCGTGGCGCGCCAGGCGATCGGCCTGGGCAAGGCGGCCGGCTATGGCGCGGCGCTGGAGTGCGCCTCCTGCCACCGCCGCGACGCGTCAGGGACGAGCTTCCTGCCGATCGAGATGGAACGTGACTGCGCCGACTGCCACAGCCTGGCCTACGCCAAGGTCGGCGGCGAACTCCGCGACCTCCCGCACGGCGACCTCGACAAGGTGGTCGCCACCCTGGCCGGCCGCACCGTTTCGGCGTCCGGCGGCTCGGATCGCACGCGGCCCGGCCAGATCCGCCCGACCGCCTTTGCGGCCAGCGGGGCCAGCGCCTATCGCGCCACCTTCTCGCGCGGCGGCGCCTGCTACGACTGCCACACCATCACCTGGGACGGCGACACCGTGCGGATGGCGCCGGTGAAGCTGGCGGCGAAATACCTGCCGCGCGGTGGCTTCGACCACGGCGTGCCCGAGCATGGCGGACCGGGGCTGGCCAAGAAGGGCGGCTTCAAGTGCGCCGACTGCCACCGGGCCCAGACCTCGGACAAGTCGGGCGACGTGCTGATCCCCGACCTGGCCAAGTGCGGGACCTGCCACGGCCAGACCACGGCCAAGATCGCCGCCGCCGACGACGCCGACTGCACCACCTGCCACAGCTTCCACAAGCCGGGCCAGGCGACGCCCAAGCCCGGCCATCCGCCGCTGCGGACCCTGCGGTGGACGGAAGCCATTACTCGTCGTGAGGCTGGAGCCTAGCCGCGCCGCAGGCGTCGTCCTTTCTGACCACGGACGGGCACGGACCCACGCCGACATGTCCGTGTCCTTCCGTGTGGGTTCGTGGTTCGAGTCTTCCTTTGGCGCTGGCGCGCCATGGAAAACGCCGCCCCGGTTGCCCGAGGCGGCGTTCGCATTTCCAGCGATGTGAAGCGGCCTACACCACCCCGAACGCCAGCATGGCGTCGGCGACCTTCTTGAAGCCCGCGATGTTGGCGCCGCGGACGTAGTCGGTGACCTTGGAGCCCGGGCGGCCGCCATACTCCACGCAGGACGCGTGGATGCCGGCCATGATGTCCACCAGCAGGCGCTGCAGCTCCTCTTCCTTCCAGGAGATGCGGGCCGAGTTCTGGCTCATCTCGAGGCCGGAGACCGAGACGCCGCCGGCGTTGGCGGCCTTGCCCGGCGCGAACAGGATCTGGGCGTCCTTGAAGACGTGTACGCCTTCCAGGGTGGTGGGCATGTTGGCGCCTTCCGACACCGCGATGCAGCCGTTGCCCACCAGGGTCCGCGCGTCGTCGCCCGTCAGTTCGTTCTGGGTGGCGCAGGGCAGCGCCAGTTCGCAGGGCACGCTCCACGGCGTCTTGCCCACGTGGAACTCCGCGCCGGTGAACTCCTTGACGTACTCGGAGATGCGGCCGCGGCGCTTGTTCTTCAGGTCCTTGACCCAGTTGATCTTGGTCTGGTCGATGCCGTCGGGGTCATAGATGAAGCCCTCGGAATCCGAGAGCGTCAGCACCTTGCCGCCGAGCTGGGTGACCTTCTCGGCCGCGTGGGTGGCCACGTTGCCCGAGCCGGAAATCACGGCCTTCTTGCCCTTGATCTCGTCCTTCTGGGTCGCGAGCATGTTCTGCATGAAATAGGTCGCGCCGTAGCCGGTGGCCTCGGTGCGGATCAGGCTGCCGCCGTACTCCAGGCCCTTGCCCGTCAGCACGCCGGTGAACTCGTTGGTCAGGCGCTTGTATTGGCCGAACATGTAGCCGATCTCGCGGGCCCCCACGCCGATGTCGCCGGCGGGCACGTCCACGTCGGCGCCGATGTGCCGGTAGAGTTCGTTCATGAAGCTCTGGCAGAAGCGCATGACCTCGTTGTCGGACTTGCCCTTCGGGTTGAAGTTCGCGCCGCCCTTGCCGCCGCCCATGGGCAGGCCGGTCAGCGCGTTCTTGAAGGTCTGTTCGAAGGCCAGGAACTTCAGCACGCTCTCCGTCACCGACGGGTGGAAGCGGATGCCGCCCTTGTAGGGGCCGATGGCGTTGTTGTTCTGGACGCGCCAGCCGCGCTGCACGCGGATGTTGCCCTTGTCGTCTTCCCAGCAGACCCGGAAGCTGATCACCCGGTCCGGCTCGGCGATCCGCCGGAGGATCTGGTACTTGTGATACTGTTCCTTGTCCCGGATGAAGTCGAAGATGTCTTCAGCGACTTCCTGGACGGCCTGGGCGAATTCCGGCTGGCCCGGATTGCGGCGTTTCACGCCCTCGATGAACGTCGCAAGATCGACGTGATCACTTACTGCCATGTGGTCCCCCATAGACCAGCGCGACGCTCGCGCCGGCGGCTCTTCCCTTAAGAAGCTTAGCTTCGAATTCCGTACGGGCTAAGCGCATTTGCGGACGCAAACGGCCGGCCTCTTCTTTGCCCCTTCACAAGAGCCTGGAATTTGCGACAACTCCCCCGCTGGGATGGGGGCTATAAGTCATGACCAAAGCGTCTGATCTGTTCGTACAATGCCTGGAAGAAGAGGGCGTCGAGCACGTCTTCGGGGTTCCGGGCGAGGAAAACCTGGATTTCCTGGACAGCCTGTCCCGGTCCACGAAGATCAAGTTGATCCTGACCCGTCACGAACAGGGCGCGGGCTTCATGGCCGCCACCTACGGCCGCCACACGGGTAAGGCTGGCGTGTGCGTCGCCACCCTGGGCCCGGGCGCCACCAACTTCGTCACCGCTGCCGCCTACGCCCAGCTCGGCGGCATGCCGATGATGATGCTCACCGGCCAGAAGCCCATCAAGAAGTCCAAGCAGGGCCGGTTCCAGATCCTGGACGTGGTCGACATGATGAAGCCGCTGACCAAGTACACCCACCAGCTCGCTTCGGCCGACAACATCCCCAGCCGCGTGCGCGAAGCCTTCCGCCTAGCCCAGGAGGAAAAGCCCGGCGCAGTGCATATCGAGTTCCCCGAGGATGTCGCCGACGAGCGGACCGAGTCCAAGCCCTTCCCGAAGAGCAATGCTCGCCGCCCGGTGGCCGACGAGAAGTCGATCCGCGCCGCCGCCAAGCGCATCGAGCAGGCCAAGTCGCCAATCCTGGTGATCGGCGCGGGCGCCAACCGCACCATGACCAGCCGGATGCTCACCCAGTTCATCGAGAAGACCGGCATCCCGTTCGTCTCGACCCAACTGGGCAAGGGCGTGGTGGACGAACTGTCGCCCAAGTTCCTGGGCTGCGCGGCCCTGTCGGCCGGCGACTTCGTACACCGCGCCATCGGCGCGGCCGACCTGATCATCAACGTCGGCCACGACGTGATCGAAAAGCCGCCCTTCTTCATGCAGACCGGCGGCACGGAGGTGATTCACATCAACTTCCGCTCGGCCGAGGTCGATCCCGTCTACTTCCCGCAGTACGAGGTGATCGGCGACATCGGCAACGCCATCTGGCAGATCAAGGAAGACATCCTGCCCCAGGCGGGCTGGGACTTCTCGGCCATGTTCAAGGCGCGCGCCGCGGAGGTGGAGCACACCGCCAAGTCGGACGACGACATGCGCTTCCCCATCTATCCGCAGTACCTGGTCGCCCAGGTCCGCAAGGCGATGCCGGACAACGGGATCATCTGCCTGGACAACGGGGTCTATAAGATCTGGTTCGCCCGCAACTATCCGGCGCGGATGACCAACACCGTGCTGCTGGACAATGCTCTGGCCACCATGGGCGCTGGCCTGCCGTCGGCCATGGCCTCCAACATGGTCTACCCGGACCGCAAGGTCATGGCGATCTGCGGCGACGGCGGCTTCATGATGAACAGCCAGGAGATGGAGACCGCGGTCCGCCTGAAGCTGAACATCACCGTGCTGATCCTGAACGACAACAGCTACGGCATGATCCGCTGGAAGCAGGCCAACATGGGCTTCAAGGACTGGGGGCTGACCTACGGCAACCCGGACTTCGTGAAGTACGCCGAGAGCTACGGGGCCAACGGCTACCGCGTCTCCAGCGCCTCGGAGCTGCCCGAGCTGCTGAGGAAGTGCCTGGACACGCCGGGGGTGAATCTCATCGATTGCCCGGTGGACTATTCCGACAACGACAGCATCCTGAACAAGCAGATCAAGGAACTGAGCGCGGCGCTCTGATCGGCGGCTCTCGAGGATCCCACATGACCGCCCTCAAGGACTCCTACCCGCTCTACCTCGCCAACGTGGCCCAGACCCCGAACCTCGATCTGGAGGTGACGGACAAGTACACGGGCAAGGTGGCGACGCGCGTGGCCCAGGCCGACGCCAAGACCATCGACGCGGGTATCGCCGCCTGCGTCGAGGCGACGGAGCCCATGGCCCGCCTGCCCGCCTATGCGCGCCAGGAGGTGCTGGCTCATTGCGTGAAGCGTTTCCAGGAGCGCTTCGACGAGTTGGCCTATGCGCTCTGTATTGAGGCGGGCAAGCCGATCCGCGACGCCCGCGGCGAGGTCACCCGCCTGATCGACACCTTCCGCATCGCCGCGGAGGAGTCGGTGCGGATGACCGGCGAGGTCCAGCCGCTGGACATCTCGCCACGCGCCAAGGGCTATCAGGGCATGTGGAAGCGGGTGCCGATCGGCCCCTGCTCGTTCATCTCACCCTTCAACTTCCCGCTGAACCTGGCCGCCCACAAGATCGCCCCGGCGCTGGCGGTGGGCTGTCCGTTCGTGATGAAGCCCGCCTCGCGGACCCCGTTGGGCGCCATCATCATCGGCGAGGTGCTGGCTGAGACCGACCTGCCCAAGGGCGCCTTCTCGATTCTGCCGGCGCACCGGGACGGCGCCGATCTGTTCACCACCGACGAGCGGCTGAAGCTGCTGTCCTTCACCGGCTCTCCGGCCGTCGGCTGGGACCTGAAGGCCAAGGCTGGGAAGAAGAAGGTCGTGCTGGAGCTGGGCGGCAACGCCGCGGTGGTGGTCGATGCCGACACCGACCTGGACGACGCCGTCGAGCGGATCATCTTCGGCGCCTTCTACCAGTCGGGTCAGTCCTGCATCGGCGTTCAGCGGATCATCATCCACGCCGACATCTACGAGGAATTGCGCGACCGCCTGGTGGCCAGGACCAAGACCCTGGTCACCGGCGACCCGCGCGAGGAGGCCACCTTCGTCGGGCCGATGATCGACGAGAAGGAAGCCAGGCGCCTGGACAGCTGGATCCAGGCCGCGGTGGCCGACGGCGCCACCCTCCTGGTGGGCGGCAAGCGCGAGGGCGCGATGCTGGAGGCCACGCTTCTGGAGGGCGTCGGACGCAAGGCCGCGCTGTACGCCGAAGAGGCATTCGGGCCCGTCGCCATCCTTTCGAAGTTCACAAACTTCAAAGATGCGCTCGACGAGGTGAACGACTCCAAGTTTGGTCTGCAGACAGGCGTGTTCACCCGCGATCTCTACAAGATGCTCGACGCGTGGGATCACCTGGACGTGGGAGGTGTCGTTATCGGCGACGTGCCGAGCTACCGCGTGGACAATATGCCTTACGGCGGGGTCAAGGACTCCGGCTTGGGGCGCGAAGGCGTACGCTTCGCGATGGAGGACATGACGGAAATTCGCAATCTGGTCATCCGCCGCCGCTGAGCGTTCGTATTTACACGGGACCATGCGCGCTGCTTGGGGAGGCGGCCTTTTGTTGACGATTGCGCAGATCACCGACCTCCATGTGACAACGGAGAAGGATCCGCTGAATCAACGGCGGAACGAGGAACGCCTGCGCCAGGTGATGCAGGCGATCCACCATCTGCGTCCGCGGCCCGTGGCCATCATCGCCAGCGGCGATCTCGTCGACCGGGGCGAGCGCGAGGAGTATGTCGAGCTCCAGCGCCTGATGGCGGGGAGCGAGATTCCCGTCTTCTACGCCATGGGTAACCACGATAGCCGCGAGGGTTTCCTGGCAGTGTTCAGCGGCCCGGGCGCGGAGACGGACGAGAACGGCTTCGTCCAGTACGCCGTCGATTTCGGTGGCATGCGGATGGTCGTCTGCGACACGCTCGACGGCCCCAACGACGGCGAATACGACGAGGCCCGCGCCGCCTGGCTCGCCAGGACCCTGGACGAGGAGCCCGACCGGCCCACGGCGGTCGTCCTGCATCACCCGCCGATCCCCAGCGGCATCCAGTGGATGGACCCAGACCCCGACTCCCCGTGGCTGGGCCGCCTGGAAGCGGTTCTGACCGGCCGCAAGCAGGTGAAGGTGCTGATGTGCGGCCACATCCACCGCGCGTTCAACGGCGTCTTCGCCGGCCACGTGGTCTCGGCGGCGCCGGCCACCTCGATCCAGCTCACCCTCGACCTCACCGAGGTCGACATGCATGTGCCGGATGGGCGCGAGATCCTGGTGGAAGAGCCGCCGGGCTATGCCCTGCTGATGTCCGACGGTCCCAACCTGACCACCCACATGTGCCTGGCCGGCGACTACGCGCCGGCGGTCACCTACAACTTCCCGTTCCGGAAGCTGGCCTGAGCCATGGCAGCGGGTGCGCGTCCCGGGATCTTCGGCCCGGTCCTGGCCCTGGTCGCTCGGCTGCGGGCGGTGGGCGGCAAGGGCTTCGCCGACGCGATGGTCACGCTGGCGGTGGCGATTCTGGCCGCCGGCGCCGCCACCTGGCTCGGCACGACACTGCCCGGCCGGTTCGTGGAAAACCTGACCTACGACTACCGCGAGGCGTATGGCGCGCCGCCGTCGCAGCGCGATTTCGTCATCGTCAAGATGGACGACGCGGCCAGCCAGGCCATGGCCGAGGCCTCGCCGTGCCACTGCCTGGCCCCGATCGACAAGGCCTGGCTGGGCGACCTGATCGCCAGCCTGGACGCGAAGGGCGCGAAGGCCATCGCAGTCGACTATCTCCTGGACACCTGGTCCTCGCCCGAGGAGTTCGCCGACTTCGAACGCCGCATCGCCGGCATCAAGGCGCCGCTGATCGCCGTGGTCGATCCCGGCCGCACGCCCGGCGTCGACTTCCCGGTCTCGAAGAAGGTGCTCTATTCCGACGCGCGGGCGCTGATGCACGTCGACGTCGACGACGTGATCCGCCGATACGATCCGCGTCCCGGAAAATACCTCGCCTTCGCCACCCGCGTGGCCCAGGCGGTGTCGAACCGGCCGCTGCCGACCGAGCCCTTCGATATCCGCTATCGCCGGCCCGACCCGAACGTCCAGGCCGAGAACACTGGGGCCATCGCCCCCTCCTATTCCGCCGCCTTCGTGTCGTTCCTTCCGGAGCCCCTGCTGAAGGGCAAGATCGCGTTCATCGGCAGCGTCACCCGCTCGGCGACGCAGGATTCGGATGCGCCGAAGGAGGACATGCACATCACCCCGCTGCGCTACCGCGCTGGCCACACCCAGGGTACGCCCGGCGTCGAGGTGCATGTCCACGCCCTGTCGCAAATGCTGGCGGGCGACCGCGTGTTGCGACCGGGGCCGATCTGGAATGGCCTGATGGCGCTGGTGGCGGCGTTGGCGGGCGCGCTGCTCGGCCGCTCGACCCAGCGCTGGTGGATGTCGATCGGCATCGTCCTGCTGGGCGCGGCCACCCTGCTGTTCAGCGCCTTCGCCATCTACGACCGCACCGCCTTGATGGTGCCGATGACCACGCCCCTGCTCAGCTTCGCCTTCGGCTTCTTCGTGCTGAGCCGGCTGGCGGCGGCGGAGTTGCAGAACCAGCGGGCGTTCTATTCCTCGACCCTCGAACGCTACCTCGCCCCCCAGGTGATCGACCGGATGGTCGACGGGCGCGAGGAGGTGAAGATCGGGGCCGAAGAGCGGGAGATCACTGTGATGATCTCCGACCTGGAGAACTTCTCCACCCTGGTGGCCACCCTGCCCCTGGATACCTTCTCCGAGGTGATCAACGAGTACTTCGACGGGGTGATCGACATCCTGTGGAAGCACGAGGCGATGATCGACAAGATGACCGGCGACGGCATCATCGCGATCTTCGGCGCCCCCGTCGCCTCCACCGACCACGCCGACCGCGCCATCGCCTGCGCCCGCGAAATCGACCTCTATGCGCTGGAAATCCGCGAGCGGATGATCGGGCGCGGCATCAAGTTCGGCTACACGCGGATGGGCCTGTCGTCCGGCATCGGCCTGGTGGGCAATTTCGGCGGCGAGCGCCGGTTCAACTATACCGCCTATGGCGAGGTGGTGGTGATCGCCGCCCGCCTCGAAGCCGCCAACAAGACCTTCGGCACCCGCATCCTGTTCTCCGGCGACACGCTCAAGCTGGCGAAGAACGACGTGCCCATCGAGGCGGTCGGCGAGATCGACCTGAAGGGCGTGCCCGTGCCCATCCCGGCCTACACGACGCGGATCGAGGCGGCGGGCTAGCAGCCCCCACGCTTCTCATCCCACGGTCGCGCATCGCGCGATCCGGGGGACCCATGGTGGGTTTCCAATGAGCAGAGTCGGCTTGGTCCCCCGAAGTCAACGGTCGGCCTGCCCCGTGGTCCGCGGGCCCAGCCAACCGGCCATGTCGACCTCGTCGCTGACCCGGTACGGGCGGCCCCACTGATCGGTGAAGAAGCGCTCCATCTCGGGTCGCGTGAAGGGGCGCGAGCCCAGGCGGCCGAAGATGGCCATCTGGCCCCCGGTCTCGTCGACGGCGCGGTCGCGGTCCAGGCCCTTCGACAGCGCCAGGGCCGGGGTCGGGGTCCTCGCCCAGGCGATCAGTTCGGGCTTCGGCGGCGGCGAGAAGCCGTAGAAGTTGGGCTGGCTTGAGGGGCTGATGAGCTGCAGCACCTTCATGCCGTTTCGCCCGTCGGCGACGTAGGCGAACAGCGAGGCGTTGGTCGAGGCGACCACCACGTCCTCGGCGTCGTTCAGCGCGCCGCCGGCGTCGAACTTCTGATACAGGCGCGGCCGCTCCGGGTTCTTCACATCGACGATGACCAAGCCGTCCTTCTTGGCCGCCACATAGGCGAAGGTGCGGGCGACATAGACCCGCCGCGCATCCACCAGCGGGATCGTGGCGCCTTCGACCAGCCGGGGCTGGTCCAGCCTGGTCACGTCCAGAACTTCCAGGCCGCGGGCGGTGGTGACCCACAGGTAGCGGAACTGCAGCGCCGAGCCGCGCACGTCGGGCAGCGCCACGGTGGTGACGTGCCGCGGCTTCAGCGGGTCGTTCAGGTCGACCACCACCAGGCCGGCGTCGGCGGCGATGTAGGCGTAGTGGCCGCCCAGCGTGATGTGCCGCGCGCCCTTCAGCACGCCGCCCTCGTTCCAGGTCACCGCCCGCTTCAGCATGTTGTTGCGCGGCTCGCCGTCGGCCAGGGTGTTCACGTTGACGAGGATCAGCCCTTCCTCGCTGTCGGTGACGACGGCGTAGGAATAGAGCGGGTGGAAGGCCTGCTCCTGATTGGCCTGCAGCAGGCTGATGTCGGGGCCGCCGGCCAAGTCCTTCACCATCATCGTCTTCATCGCCTCGTTGCGGAGCGGTGCGATGTTCTGGTTGGTCGGCAGCGCCATGCAGGTGGCGTTCTTCGACGGCACGTGGGTGTTGTGGCCCAGCGGCGAGAACGGCGCGGCGATCACCCGCTGCGACACGCCCTTGTTGGCGACGCTGGCGGCGTCGAACACGCGGAAGCCGCCCTTCCCTTCGGCGACGAACATGTACTCGCCGCGCAGCTGGAGGCAGCGGGCCGCCCCGTCGGTCTTGGAGTGGAAGTTCGAGATCTCCTCGGCGCTGTCCTCCTCGCCGCCCGAAAGGCCCTTCGCGAAGGGCTTGCCGCGGCGCCAGTTCTTCAGCTCGCGCTTATTCTGCTCGACGTGCAGCTTGTAGAAGTCGGGATAGGCGTATTTCTGCAGGTAGGAGCCGAACACCGCCTGCGGCTCGCTCCATTCCGAGACGCGGACGGCCTCGATACCGCCCTCCAGGCCGACCCAGGCGTTCTGGCCCACGAAGTTCACGAAGTTGGTCCCCAGCAGCAGGAGCTGGGCCATGATCGCGTTGTTGTCGTTCGCCGCGGAGACGTGGCAGTCCGAGCAGGTCTTGGTCTCGGTGGTCCGCACCGTGTGCGGGAAGTGCGGCGCGAAGGCCTGGCTGGAGAAGCCCGAGGCGGCGATCGGCGGCTGCTGCACATAGATCCGCTCGCGATTGACGTTGGTCGAGGACAGCACCAGGGCCGAGGACGAACGCACCGGGGCGATGGTCGAGCCCTTCGTCGTGGAATGGACGCCCAGCTGGTACATGTCGTCCCGGGCGACCTGCGGGTTGTAGGTCGCGTAGTTCCGGGTCTCCTCGCCCTCGTACTTGTGGGTGGTGGTCTTCCAGTTGGCCTCGATGGGCAGGTGGCAGCCGGCGCAGGCCGTGGTCCACGAGGTGTGGCAGGCGAAGCATTCCATCTCGTCGTCGTTGTGCGCGCGATTGCCGGGCGCCACGCCGGGGCCCCAGGTGAACGGCTTTCCGTCCTGGCTGATCTTGCTCATCAGCTTGGCGCGGGCGGACTTGGCGTTGAAGTCGGGCGAGGCGCGGTCGACCGTGTCCTTGGTCAGCTTGATGCGCCACTCCAGCTTGGGATCGACCAGCGAGCGCTGGATCAGCACCTGGCGGCCGTCGCGCTCCAGCCACTCGAACCGGCGCTGGCCGTCGGGGTTGCGCAGCAGGGTCAGGTCGTTGCCCTTCGGGTCGGCCGCCGGGCCGGAGGTGCGGAGGGTCGGATAGGCCGAGGACGTGCCGTGGCAGTCCTTGCAGCGGATCTCCACGGCGTTGGCCACCTCGCCCATGATCAGGCCCGAGCCGTGGCTGTCCTGGCTGAAGTGGCAGTCGGCGCACTGCATGCCCTTCTCGGCATGGATGTCCATCATGTGGACCGCCTTGCCCGGCGCGTTCTGGCCCACGGGCGTGAACTCGGGCGCGCCGGCCTTGTGGAACTTCTCGGGGTCGTCGTTGGCGATGACGGCGCCGTCCTTGTCCAGGAGCTGGCCGTCGCGGTCGCGCTTGAAGATGGCGCGGAAGTTCCAGCCGTGGCCGTGATAGTCGGCGAACTGGGTGTCCTTCAGCTTGGTGTTCAGGCCGAAGACATTGCGCAGGAAGTCGAGATCGGCCCATTTGCCGCGCGGCGCCGCGCCCTCGGGGTTGCGGTCCAGCACCTTCCGCATTTCCGCGGACGTCGGGTACTTCTGCCGCTCGGGCCACATGAAGGGAGCGTCGGCCTCGTAGTCCCACATCGTGTAGCCGAGGTAGGTGTTCACGAACATGTTGGGCTGGTGCATATGGCAGTTCATGCACTGGGCCGTGGGGATGGCGCGCGTGAAGGCGTGTTTGATCGGGTGTCCGGACTCTTCCTTCGAGATCGTCGGGTCCGCCTGGGCGCTCTGCCCGTCGCGGCCGTACTGGGCCCAGGTCGAGCTGGCGTGCGGCTGGCGGTTGTTGGCGTAGACCACGTGGCATGAGGCGCAGCCCGAGGAGCGGTAGTCGCCCGGCTGGTCGTTGGTGCCCAGGAACCAGGTGAAGGGGTCGTTCAGGCGGGTCTTGTGGATGTTGAGCAGCGGGATGGCCGCCCGCAGGCCGGTGCCGGGGCCGCGGTTCGACTGACGGATGTCGGGACGGCCCGGTTCCTCCAGGCGCTGGAGCTGGCCGTTGGCGTTGGGCAGTCCCACCTCGGCGAACTGGGTGTTGATGTTGCGGCCGCCGCGTTCGAACACGCGGAAGATGTCGCCGGGCGGGGTCACCTGCCAGGTCGGCGCGGGATAGAGGGTCGGCAGGGCGCCGCGCTTGGCCTGCGCCGGCGTCACCGTGCCGTGCGGGCTGCCGGGCGACAGCAGACGGGCCGGCTCGCCATGCGCCGTGTAGGCCTCGCCCAGGACATAGTTCTTAAAGGGCAGGATCCCGTTGTTGTAGGACGCGCCGCCGAAGAACATCGCCCCGGTGGCCATGAGCGAGCGCTCGGCCTTCTCGATCAGCTCCATGTGGCAAGCGCCGCAAGACTGGCGCGCCACACGATAGTCGGACGGGTTGATGAAGCGGATGAACTCGGGGCTCTCCTTGTTCAGGAGCGTGTAGCTCTGCTTCGGATTGGCCGAGCTGGGATAGTGCCAAGTCTTCGGATACCTCGGCAGCACGTGGGCGCGGTCGCGCAGCGTGGCGTACTGCGCCGCGGACTTGGCCAGACCCGCCGGCGCCATCACTGAGGCGTCGCCGCCGTGGCAGGAGGCGCAGCCCAGCTTCACCGCCTGCGAGACGTGCATGGTCTTGGCGTCGGAGTCGGTGTGGCAGGTGACGCAGCCGGCGCTTGCCTGATCCGCCTCGACGTCGGTCATGCCGAGCTTGGCTGCGGGGAAAACAGGATAGGTACGGGCGACCGGCTTTTCCGCGTCGCTGGCCTTCGAGGACAGGGGCGCGAGCAGAGCCACTGCGATCAGCGCTCCTATTCTCAGCCAATTTGTCCTGAATTTCAACATCTTATCCCTAGAAGCTCAGAACTGCGTTCAGCAGGATGGAATAGTAGCGCTTATTGCGCTCGCTGTTGGCGAACAGGTCGTTGAAGCCCTTGCCCGGGTCGAACGCGGCCGCCGAGGCGCGGAAGACGATGTTCTGGGTCATGTGCGGGCGCCAGATCGTGGAGACCGACGCGTCCCAGCCCAGCGCCTTCGGGATCGAACCTTCCATCCGCAGCGCCTGCAGGACGGCGGTGTTCGAGAACGCGATGTGGTTGATGTTGGTGGAGACGCGCAGCTCCGGCGTCACATCGAAGTCGGCGCCGCCGCCCAGCAGGATGGTGCCCGGGTTGTTGAAGTTCGACTGCCCCTCTTCCTTCGACGACCGTAGGCTATTCAGCACGCCGTTGCGGCCGTTGATCCCGATCGCGCGACCGGCGCCTGCCGCCGGGATGGTCTGGCGGATCCAGTAGCTGGTATCGGAGCCCGCGAACTGCGGGTTCTCGAAGATCGCGTCGTAGCCGGTTTCCTTGTTGTCATACGGGTTCTTGTCGCCGGAGGCATAGAGACCCTGCAAGCGCAGGCGCACCCAGCTGAAATCGATCGAGGGCTCGGCCGCTATGAAGTAGCTGCGGATCTTGGCCTTCCGGTCGGTGAAGATGCTGCTGCGATCCTCGCCAAATGCGTAGTACGCGGAGGCGGTCAGGTTGATCCGGCCGATCCGGCCGTCGGCGCTGTAGCCTAGGTAGGTCACGTCGTAGTCGCGGCCGCGCAGGCTGCCCAGCAGGGCCGGCCGCTGCGGGAAACCGTTCTTGTCGACGTAGATCTCGTCGCCTTCGCGGTTGCGGTTGTGGATCACCGTCACCTGGCTCGTGAGGCCCGGGAGCGGCAGGTCCTGGCGATAGAGGTTACCCACGAGCACGAAATCGTCGCGCAGGTCCTGGGTGATGTCGTTCAGGCCCGAGTTGGTGTCCTTTTCGACCCGCCAGAAGGCCGCCAGATTGTATTGGAAGCGGTTGTTGTCGCGGTTGCCGAACAGGCGGACGCCGAGCTGATTGTCCTGGAACAGGAAGCCGCGGAAGTCGCTGGAAAACGGCTGGATGCCCACCCGCACGCTGTCGAAGTCGTAGCGGTCGGACACGTTGCGCAGGTGGTAGTCGAGGAACACCTCCTGCACCCCCACGAACGCGTCGTTGCGGTGGGTCGGCTTGCTGGGCTCGACGTAGAGGACGCGCTTCTCGGGCACGTCCACGTAGTTGTCCTGGAAGGCCAGGGCGACGCGGAACTCGATCTCGGGCGGCTTGTAGGCGGTGGAGCCCTTGATGATCGAGGCCGCCGCGATGAACGTCTGCGCCAGCACCAGGCTGGTCGGCTTGCCGAACACGTCCAGGCTGCCCGGCCGCGACGTGGTCTGCACCCCCACCGGGATCGGGAAGCTGCGCGGCTCGATCACGGTGTCGGAGACGCCGGTGAAGGCGAAGAACCAGTCGTGCGTGCCCTTGATGGGCAGGTCGCCTTTCAGGAAGTTCTGATTGTAGGGGTCGAACCAGCGCGGCTTGGTGACGCCCAGCGCCCCGGCCAGCCGCCAGCGGTCGGGAATCGGCACCTCGTCGTGCGGGAAGGCTTCCGGGGGGGGCGCGCGCACCGCGCCAGGATTGTCCTGCACCACCGGCGGCGGCAGTTCCTTGACCCGGCCGGGGATACGACGGCCGTCCAGGATGTCATCGATGGTCGGCGGCGGCTCGCCCTCGGTCGGCGGCGAAGCGTCGGCCGCAGGCGCGGCCGCCTGCGGCTCTGCGTGCGGGACGGCCTGCGCCTTCGCCGCCAAGCGGCCGTCGAGCGCAGCCAGTTGGGTGAGCGCGCGACCTTCCAGGATGTCGTCGATCGTCAACGTCGGCTTCGCGTGGCCCGGCGCAGCCTGCGCCTGCCCGGCGAGGGCGGCGAAGGCGGTCAGGGCCAGGAGGGAGCCGGAGCGCACGCCTATTTCCCCTGGCACACATTCTGATCGGCCGTGTCGAGGAACGGCGCGAACGGGCAGCTGACGTAACGCAGCCGCGCCGGAGCCGTCGGACCGACCACCAGCTGGTCGGCGCGCATCGCGGCCGCCGCGTTGGACAGGGTTTGGACCCGGGCGCCGCCGTTGTAGAGGCCCAGGAACGAGATCATGTCGTCCTGGTCGATGCCGTCGCCTGAAACCCCGACGCCACCCACCAGCCGGCCGCCACGATAGATCGGCACGCCGCCCGGGAAGATCTGGATGCCGTTCTGCAGCCGGTTCTGACCGGCCGCCACCTCGGGCAGCGACGTGCAGCGCTGAGGCGTGTCGGCGGCTGCGGCGCCGGTGATAAAGTTCAGGTGCTGGCCGACGTTGCCGATGATGAGCGCCGACTGCAGGCCGGTGGAGAGAGGGCTCCACTGGGCGATCGGACGCGACAGCGGGCCGTTGGGCCGGCCGACCTCGCCGTCCGGGAAATATGGACGAGCCAGGTTGCCGATGCTGCGTGCCCCGAACGCCGTCTTGCCGGTCAACGCCGCCGGGTCGGCGAAGAAATCGCGGGTCTTCTGCACGAACCCGCGCACGTCGGCGCTGGGGTCGGCGCCCAGCTCGGCGGCGGCGAAGGTTCCCGAGAAGAAGCTGGCCGTCCGCGCCTTCTGTGCGGAGACGTCGATGCCGAACACCGGAGCGTCGGGCGAGCGGACGATGCCAAGGATCTGGCCGCGGCTGTCGACGACGGTGATCGAAACCTGGGCGCGGCTGTCCAGCGGGCGGCGGATCTGCGCGCGCGCCCGGCTCATGACGGTGAAGGCCTCTTCCAGGATCGCCCGCACCTCGGCCTCGGTCAGCGCCGTCAGCCCATCGGCGGCGTCGGTGCCGGCGCGGATCGGGAAGCGGTTCTGGCCGGCGCCGTTGGTCAGCACCATGGCGCTGGCGTTCGAGAATTCGGCGGTCGAGGCCAGGCGCAGGCCCGAGGCCTCGGTCCCGTAGGTCGCGCCGGCGACGGCGCCGCCGCCCGCGTAATACCCGGTGACCGCGGTGAAGGTCCCCGTCCCGGCCGGCAGGCTGCCGAAGGCCGGCGCGCTGGCCGGGACCGAGCGCAGGGTCGCGGCGCTGGCGTCGCTGAAGCGCAGGGTGGTCCCGTCCACCGTCACCCGCTCGGCCCGGATGTCGGTGGGCGCGTCGAAGCCGGTGGCCGCGGCGTAGGCGATGGCCTCCTCCCCGTCGTCGTCGGTGTCCAGGGTGTTCTTGTCGAAGCCGTAGTCGCCGTCAGCCATGACGCCGACGCCGCCCACGAGGACGCCGTTCTTGTACAGCGGGAAGCCGCCCGGATCGGCGGCCAGCCCCAGAGGCGAACGGCGCGGGCCGATGCTGGCGGTGGCCGTGCGGGTGGTGACGTCCGAGCACGGCAGGGACGAAAACTGCACGCCGAACAGCGGCCCGCTCTCCAGGCCCACGGTCGAGGGGGCGGGCGGGAAATGCTCCTGCACGATCTGGCTGGCCGTGCGGGTCGAGAATGCGTTGCCGCCCGAAGACAGGTAGGCGCCGGTAATGGCCTTGGCGATCGCCGCCCCGGTCGCCGGCACGACAACGCCCTGGGCGTCCATGTTCTGGCCGTTGGGCGCCGCGCGCAGGGTCGCGCTCGCCCGCGCGCCGGTCATCGAATAGACGGCCAGCACGTTGCCGACCCGGTCGGTCACCGCGATCACCGCCGGCAGGTTGCGTGCGCGCGCCTCGGCCACGGCCTGGGCGATCACCTGCTGGACGTCGGCCGAGGTCAGCGCCTGTGCGGCGGGCAGGGTGTAGGTCGGCGCCGAGGGCGGTGGCGTGGTCGGCGGCGGAGTAGTCGTGCCCCCGCCTCCTCCGCCGCCGCCGCCACACGACGCCAGCGCCAACGCGGCCACGGACACGGCCCAGCGCGAAACGGAACTCATCTCAACGACCTCGCGGCCTGCGCCACCTGGGTAAGCGACGCGCGGAAAGCGTCGGGGCGATAATTGTTGGGATCGCGCACCTGGGCATAGGCGCGGTCCAGGTTCGGCCGCATCCGCGAGACGGCCCCGCGGTCCACCTGGCCGGAGTTGGCCATGGCGTTCAGCAGGGTGTCGGCCGCCATCACCGCCTGCGCACTGCCGGCATAGTCGGTGTAGCGCCGCGTGATCTCGCCCTGGAGGATCGCGTCGACGATGGCCAGCGTCTCGGCCCGCGAGAAATTGCGGGCGGCGAAGGCGTCGGACAGGGCCCGGGCCGTGGCCGCCAGCTTGGCGGCGGCCCGCACGGACTCAGCCTTGTCGCGGGCCAGGGCGACGTGGAAGGCGCGGCTGTCGGCGTCGAGCCGCGCCCCCAGGGCCGGCGCCACCACCTTTGCCGCGGCCGAGAGCATGATCATGTTCTCGTCGTTGAAGGGCGGCGTGCCCGCCGGGATCGGCCGTCCGGGGTTGGCCTGCCATTGCGGCCGCGCCTTCGGATCGTCCGAGATCTGGCGGTGGCAGGCGTGGCAGTCGAAGAAGTACAGCTCGGGGAACGCGCCCTGCCCGCGCCCGGACGTGCCGTAGAGGGTCAGCGCGCGGTCCAGCGCCATGGCCTGGCCGACGGCCCAGGTCTTGACGCCGCCCGCATAGGTCTTGCGCTTCACATAGTCGGCGTCGACGTCCCAGTGCTGCTGCAGGCTGGAGAACAGGTCGAGTTCGAAGGCGACGCGTGGGTGGCCGGCGGCCATGATCTCGTGACTGACGAACTGGCCGGGCTTGGAGCCGCCGAAGTGGCAATCCAGACAGACGCCGGCGCGGACCTTGGGATTCTCCAGGGCGCGCATGCCGCGGGAGATATTGTCGGCGTGCGTACCGGTCACGGTGCGGTGGCTGGCCAACCAGGCCCCGGAACCGCCGTGACAGGCCTCGCAACCCACCCCGTCGGACGACTGGAAGCGCGCCCCGCGCCCGCCGGCGGCCGGGTCTGAGTGGCAGCCCAGGCACTGGCGCGCGACCCCGTCGGCGTTCAGCCCCATCTTGCGGGCGATCGCCTCGCCGCGCGCTTCGTAGACCACGCGATAGGCGCGGCTGTGAGCGCCCGCGACACTGGACGGGTCCTGCCAGGTAATCAGTTCGTTCTGGCGCACGTTGACGCCGGAATCCACCTGACGGCTGTGGCAGGTGGACCCCGCACACGAAGCGACGCCTTCATGGGTGGCGCGATTGGATGACTCGGGCGCAGCCGTTGCCGCGCCCATCGCGAGTGCGCCGATACCTAGAACGGCGGCGGCGCAAAGCGCGCCGATGACTCGCGACGTTCGTCCCTCCCCCATCGGCCCTCCCCCGGCACGCATACCGCGCGAATCTTTAGCGGTGTCAGTGGAGCTTCGGTAGCCTGAATAGAATGCTAACCGAGGGAAACGATCATCCGGCGCCCCGCCCCGCGGCGATTTTCCCTCCGGAAGGGTCTCCACTTAACAACGCGTTCGACGACCGCTAAGAGCGACAGCTTGACCTTGGGGGGTTGGGGCATGAAAGGGCGTCGCGCGAGCGCGCTGCGAGTTGGCGTGGGCTCTCGGGTGTGTCTGCTGGCGCTGGCGACGACGGCGCTGACGCCGGCCGCGCCATCCTGGGGGCAACCCGCGCCGGCGCCGCCCGTCGCGACGCCCGGTACGAGCGCCGCCGAGCTGAACCCCGACACCCGCATCTCGCGGCCGCCGTCGCGCGGCGCCGGCGCCTTCGCGCCCGAGCCCCCGGGGCCGTGTCCGCTGGAGACCTCTGGCGTGCAGGTGACGCTGAGCGCGGTGAGCTTCCGCCGCGCCACGGCCGTGAGCGAAGCCGAACTGCGCGCCGCCTACGCCGACTATCTGGGCAAGCCGCAGCCGGTCTCGGTGATCTGTCGCATCCGCGACAACGCCGCGCGCATCATCTTCGACAATGGCGTCCTGGCCCGGGTCGAGATCCCCGAACAGCGGATCGCCGGCGGCGCGCTGGTTCTCGAGGTCATCGAGGCCCACGTGGTCAATGTCCGCGTCCGGGGAGATGTCGGGCCCGCCCAGGCCGCCGTCGAGCGCTACGCCGAGAAGCTGCGAGGCATGCAGCCCTTCGATATGGCCAAGGCCCAGCGCTACCTGCTGCTGGCCTCCGACGTGCCGGGCCTGCGGGTCCGCGCCGCCGTGCGTCCGTCGACCAGCGCCGAGCGCGGCGCCGTCGACATCGACCTGACCGTGGCCAGGGAGGGCCCGGCCGCCTTCGCCAACGTCACCAATACCGGCTCCAAGTCGGTGGGCCGCTGGGGCGGCCTGGCCCGCGGCGACCTCGCCGGCTACACGGCCTATGGCGAAAGCACCTCGATCACCGCCTTCCACACCCTGGACTCCAACGAGCAGTGGCTGGTGCAACTGGCCGAGAGCGCGCGCTTCGGCGCCGAGGGCCTGACGGCGCGGGGCGCGATCACATATGGCGAGAGCCGCCCGGGCGCGGCCCTGAAGCCGCTGGACCTGAAGAGCCAGTCGATCGTCGGCAACATCGAAGTCGCCTATCCCTATATCCGCAGCCGCACCCGGAACCTCAACCTCGCCGGCGGCCTGGACGTCGTCGACCAGGAAACCAAGGCGGCCGGGTTCGGCCTGCTGAGCCGCGACAAGCTGCGGGTGGCCTACGCCCGCGCCGATGGCGATTACCGTACCGAGGTCTCCCAGCGGCCTGTGCTGCTGACCGGCGGCCTCACCCTGCGCAAGGGTCTGTCGATCCTGGGCGGCAGCGACGCGGGCGATCCCACCCTCACCCGCGCGTTGGGCAAGCCTGAAGCCTGGGTCGTGAAGGCCCAGGGCGGCGGCGACATCGCCATCGGCGATCGCCTGACCGGCATGGTGCGGGCCCAGGCGCAGTACGCCGACAGCGTGCTGCTGCCCTACGAGCAGATGTCGCTGGGCGGGCTGACGGTCGGGCGCGGCTACGATCCCGCCGCCCTCCTGGGCGACAAGGGCGTCTCCGCCGCCTTCGAGCTCCGCTACGGACCGCTGCCGCTGCATCCTAAGGTGATGGCGGCTCCGTATGCCTTTTTCGACGCCGGTTATGTGGTGAACAACAACGTCGCCGCGACCGGCCTCCAGAAGGACCGCAGCCTGACCTCGGTCGGCGCGGGGGTGATTTTCCGCTTGTTCAACCGCGCCAACCTCGAAGTCACCTATGCCCACCCCCTGCACGCCACCAATCCGGGCGCGTCGCGCCCGGGCGACCGCGTGTTGATCCAACTCACGGCCAGCCTTCTGTGATGCGGAGGGAAAACCAGATGTCCGTCGATCACACGGCCTTGCCGCCGACCAACCGCCGACGCCTCTTCGCGCGCACCGCGCTGTGCGGCGCCCTCTGCGGCCTTTCCCTGCTGCCCGGCCTCGCCCAGGCCCTTCCGACGGGCGCGGTCCCCGAGGTGAACGCGGGCGGCGTGGCGCCGACCATCAACACCTCCGGCACTCGTCTCGATGTCACCCTGGGCGCGCCGCGCACGGTGCTGAACTGGTCAACGTTCGACGTCACGCCGGACGAGACCGTCAGCTTCAACTTCGGAGCCCGTAACTGGATCGTCCTGAACCGCATCGGCAGCCTCACGGGATCCAAGATCGAAGGGACGATCGAGGGCCGGGTCGGCGGCGAGTATGGCGGCAACGTCTGGTTCGCGTCCCAGAGCAGCATCATCTTCGGCCGCGGATCCCGGGTCGACGCCGGCAGTATCGTGGCCGGGCTCGGAAACGTGGACACCGCCGGGTTTCTGGATCCTTCCAACACCCTGTTCTCGTTCTCCGGGGCCGACGCCGTGGCGGGCTCGAACATCATGGTCCTGGCCAACGCCACGCTGACGGCGCACGGCGGCATGGTGGCCCTGATGGGCCCCAGCATCGTGACGCGGGCCAACGCCCTGGTCAGCGCGACCGAAGGCAGCGTGCTCTACGGTTCGGCCAAGACCTTCCAGATTCGCATGGCGCCCGGCGCCGGGGGCGACTTCGACCTCGTGGACTTCATCGTGCCCGACGCCAGCGCGGGCAGCGACGCCGGCGTGGCGATCGACCTGGGCGGCGGGACCCGGGCCAACGCGGTCTTCCTGGCGGCGGTGAACCGCTCGGGGATCGGCAGCGCGATCATCAATCTCGAGGGCATGGTCACGGCGCAGGCCGCCAAAGCCGACGGCGGCGACATCGTGTTGTCGGGCGGCGGCGGGATCGCCAACCGCCTGCCCGGCCCGGCGCTCGATGGGGTTTCCGCCACCGATATCTATCTCAACAAGGGCAGCGCATCTCGGGACCTGCGGGTCAGCAACCTCGGCCGGACGTTCGGCCGGCCCTGGGCGCGGCCGCTGGAGGAACTCAAGGACCCGCCCACGCTTGAGGAGGACGCCCAACCCTGCGAACTCCGCAGCGACTGCGGCGACGACGGTGGCGGCAACGGCAACGGCAACGGCTTTGGCTTCGCGCCGCTCGACCAGGCCCTGGATCAGGCCGTCATCGCCAGTCTGTTCGACCCGACCGCCGTGGCCGCGGTCACCGCCGGGCGCGACGCGCGGATCGCCGCGACCGCCAGCATCGAGCTGGGTAGCATCGTCGCGGCGCGCGACATCGCCGTCCAGGGTCCCGACATCAAGGCCAACAACCTCGTCGCCGGCGGCGCCCTCACCGTAAACTCGACCCAGGGCGACGTGCGCCTGGCCACCGCAGGCACAACCCGCGAAGGCCTGGTGACCGCCAAGACCGACGCCCTGATCGACACCATCTCCGCCCCGCAGAAGCTGACGGTGAACGCCGGACGCGACATCGCCATCGGCGACGGGACCACCAACGCGGCGGGCGTCGTCGTGCTCTCCGCGGCGCGGAACGTGACGCTGAACCTGGGCTCGGGGCGCATCGACACGGTGACGGCGGGCGGCGCCGTCGACCTGCGCGGCGCCGTCGACGTCGGGACCATCACGGCGCCCAGGGTCTTCGGCCAGGCGGCCAGCATCAGGATCGGCGCGGTCACCACGACGGGCGACCTCTACGTAGTGGCCACCAACGGCGACGCGATCGTCGGCGACGCGACGGCCGGCGACGACATCTATGTCCAGGCCACCCACGGCACGGCCTCGCTGACCAACGCCACCCTGACCGGCGCGGCGCCCGACGCCGTGGGCTTCGACTTCGCCGGCAACACCGACGCGGCCGGCAACGGCCGGGTCGTCCAGGTGACGTCCATCGACCTCGACGCGAAGCTGGGCCTGGGGACCGGCGGTGTCACCGGTGCGACGACCGTCGGCGTGCTGGCCGGCCGCGACGCCGCGATGGAGGTGATCAAGGCGACGCCGGGGTCGTTCTCCGTGACCGCAGCGCGCGACGCCACCGTGCGAGCGCCCACCGTCACCCTGGATTCGGTACAGGCGGGTCGCGACCTGTCGGTGGGCAGCACCACCGGCGACTTCACGATCACCAACGCGCTGACGGCGGTGCGCAACATCTCTGTCAGCGCCGCCGGGGCGCTCAAGGTCGCCGACGTGCGGGCGGATTCCGGCTCGGTCTCGCTGGTCGGCGCCACGGTGACGGCAGGCAACGTCTCCGCCAGCGAGGATCTGACGCTGAAGGCGCTCAGCGGCGGCGTGACGACAGCCAGCTTCAAGACCGGCCGCGACCTCATCGTCCAGGGCTCGTCTCTGTCGCTCGGCTCCACCATAAGCGCCGTTCCACGCGATCTTTCAATAACTTCCCTTGGCAACTTCACGTCGACGGCGCCCCTCAGCGCCGGCCGCAACCTGATCCTCGACGTCGCCGGCAAGGCGACGGTGGGCGCAACCACCGCGGTCAACGCGATCCGCATCGTCGCCGGAGACCTGGACCTGACCGGCGCGCTCACCGCGCCCAATGCCCAGATCGAGTCCAAGGGCGGCGCGATGCGCGTTGGCGGGACCGCGGACGGCGGTAGCGGGTTCATCTTCGACGGGGCCGATTTCGGCCAGCTCCGCGTGTCAGGCGTCACCAGGTTCTACGCCGGTTCGACCACCGGGACGGCGCGCGGCGACCTGACGCTGCAGGACCTGTCGATCAACCCCACCAACACCCCCAGCGTCAGTTTCCTGGTCGGGTCGGGCGCCAATGCGCTGGTCCAGGGCATGGTCGCGCCGAATACCAGCGGCGGGATCATCCGGATCGGCGACGCCAGCGACATGTCGTGGCGGCCGGGGTCCATTCTGGTCAGCGGCGCCCTGGGCGCGGCGACCTTCGCGGGCGGAGCCAAGTACACCAACATCCGGGCGTTCAGCGAGGTTCGGCTGGCGGCGCGGCAGGACATCCTGTTCGGGTCGCCGCGGTTCATCACCCTGATCCAGGAGACGCCGATCAGCGCCATAGACATCGCCGCCGGCCTGCCGGCGGGTTCCGCACCGCTGGGAAACGAGGTCGGCAAGGTCTTCGTCTCGACCGGACGGCTGGAGGTCTCGTCCGATGGCAAGGCCGTGCAGCAGAACACCGCGCCGGTCGGTTCAGGCGGGACCGCGGGCCTCTATTTCACCGGCGCGTTCAATCCGGCGCTGATCATCGATCCGCCGCGGATCGTCGAACTGTGGGGCGCGATCGCGGGCGCCAACGGTCAGGTCATCACCGGGTCCGCGGCCGGCAGCGGCCTGACGTTCACGGTCGTCGATTCCAACGGCCAGCCCATAAGCCGGCCCGATGGGGCGGCGTACCGCTTCAACGCCTGCGACGTTGGAACCACCAATTGCCCGGTGATTTCATCGCCATCGTCCGGCGGCGGATCGGGCGACATGAACGCGGGCGTGCTGACCGCGCGCGATCTGCTGGACGATCCGGGCGCGATCGACACCCTGGGCTCGGAGAGCCTGGCCCGTCCGCCGGTCCTGTTGAGTGTGGCCGAACCGCCCGTGGATGAGATCGTCACCGATCCCGTCGTCACCGGCACGGGGAGCGAAGAAATCTGGCGCAAGCGCAGGCAAACCAAATGATCCGGACGAGCCTTCTCCTGGGACTGGGCGGCGCGATCGTGCTGTTGGCGCAGTCCTCCGCCGCCGGCGCCCAGACCCGCGCCGACCTGATCCCCCTGGGCCAGAGCGCAGCCTCGGGCGCCGTCTGCCAGGCCGTGCGCGACTACGACGACCCGGTGGTGCAGGCCGCCGGACGCCGCGCCTGGAACATCCGCTGCCGCGGGTGGGAAGGCAGCCTCGGCCGGCTCTACGCCCTGCCTCAGGCCGCCGCCGGCGCCTGGGAGCCCGCCCTCGCCGCCCGCGCCGAATGCGCCGAGGCCAAGTCGGAGACCGTCTCCGGCCTGGGGCCGGTCAATCGCCGCGCCTGCCGCAGCGCCGCGGGCAAGGCGCCTTACCTGGCCTACGTCTCTAACAGGGGCGGCCAGATTTACGCCGCCGAGGGGGCGGCCCAGATCGCCGACGTGCTGGAAGCGGGCCTCAAGGTCGTCTCCGGCGCCGCCAAGCCGCCGGCGGCGGGCCAGATGCAGACCTCTGCGGCAAGCGCCGAGATCGCCGCCGATTTCGGGGGCGCCACGGGGGGCCTCGCTCGCTCGCAGGCCGCCGCCGCCACCGACCCGGCCCGCCTGCGCGCCCGCGCCTACGTCCAGAACAACGAGTGGCGCTTCGAGCAGGCCGAGACCGATTTCCAGGCCCTGGTGGCCGACGCCGAAGCCCGCCGCGCGCCGCCCGCCGAGATGGGCGAGGCCCTGCTGAACCTGGCGCTGAACGTCTCGAACAACGGCCGCTTCGCCGAGGCTGACCGCCTGTTCCGTGACGCCGGGGCCCAGGTGACCGCCGCGGGCGATCCGCTGCTGGCCGCCCGGGCGGGCGCCTACCGCGCGCTGCACCTGCGCAACGCCGGCCGGTTCGCCGACGCCGTGACCGCCGCCCAGGCCGCCCTGCGCGCCAGCGAAGAGGTGCGCGAGACCCGTGGCCTCGCCGCCACGGGTCCGACCGTCACCCAGTCCGGCGACGGCCTCGCCATCGGCGGCGACCTGGCCTCGGCCCTCAACAATCGCGCCGGGGGCCGCGACGTCATGGGCGGCAGCCGCGTATCGACGTCCGACCGGCTCGCCGTGCAGGACGCCCAGGCGCTGGAGGTGATGGGCTCGTCCCTCGCCGCGCAGGGCGACGCCGCCGGCGCCCGCGACGCCCTGGCCCGCGCCAGCCGCACCCTGACCGCCGCCGAGGCGAACGGGGCGCTCAATGTGTGGCTGCGCGCCCGCATCGCGGCCGACCTGGCCGAGATCGACATGGACGCCGGCCAGCCGGCCCAGGCCATCGGGAAGTACAACGACGCCATCCGCACCATCCGCCTGCGCCACGCGGGCACGGCGGCAGAGGGCGGCCTGATGCTGGACCTGGGCCGCGCCCAGGTGGCGGCCGGGCAGGAAGACGCTGCGCTGGCCACCTATGCCCGCGCCTTCGAACTGTTCCAGGCCCAGCGGGGCGCGCTGGGCGCCTCGGCCGACGACGCCGCCCCCTATTTCGACCTCCTGATCAAGCGGATCCGGACCGACCCGGCCCGGGCCGACGGCTACAAGGCTCGGTTCTTCAACGCCGCCTCCAGCGTCGTGTCGAACGCCACCGCCCAGACGGTCTCCAAGCTGGCCGCCCGGGTCGCCTCGGGCGACAGCGCCGTGACCGGCCTGGTCCGCGCGCTGGAGGACACCCGCCGCGAGCTGCGCGCCACCGAGGCCCAGGCCGCCAACCTGCAGGCTGCGAACACCTACGCCGGCGAGGCGCGGACGGACCTCGAAGCCCGGCTGAAGACGCTGCAGGAGCAGTCGGACGCCCTGGAGAACCAGCTGCTGGCGGCCAATCCGCGCTATGCGCAGCTGGTGTCGTCCCAGGCCTCGCTCGCCGACCTCCAGAAGGCGCTCGGCAAGGACGAGGTCTATGTGAAGATCCTGCTGCTCGACAGCCGCGGCTACGGCCTACTGGTCTCACCGACGGCGGCAAAGCCCTACACGATCGAGCTGAACCGCGGCACGGCGGGTGTCGCCGTCCGCCGCCTGCGCGAACCGTTCGAGGCGGAGGACACCCTGCCGCCCTTCGACGTCGCCGCGTCCTACACCCTGTTCCAGCAACTGTTCGGCCCGGTGGCGACCGACGTGATGGCCGCCAAACGCCTCGTGTACGAGCCCGACGGCGGGCTGGTCTCGCTGCCGGTGGGCGCACTGGTCACCGCCGACCCGTCGGCCTTGCTGGCCAGCACCACGCCCGGCGCCGACCCGGACTACCGCCAGGTGGCGTGGCTTGGCGCCAAGGTGGACTCCGCCCTGGTGCTGTCGGCCGCTTCGTTCATGCAGTCCCGGGCCTTCGCGCCGTCCAGGGCCCGGCAGAGCTTCCTGGGGTTCGCCGATCCGGCGACGCCGGGGCGCTCGGACAAGCGGGCCTATGCCTCGGTCGTGCGCCGGTCCGTGAGTCTGCGCACCGAGCGCGACCTCAGCAACATCTGCGAGAACACCCGCCTGGCGCTGCTGCAGATGCCCGCCCTGCCCGACACCGCCGACGAGGTCCGTCAGGTCGGCGCCAGCATCGCCGGCGCGCAGGGCGAACAGATCGTCGTCGGCGCGGCCTTCACCGACGACACCGTCAAGGCCCGCAAGGACCTGTCGGACTACAAGGTGCTTTATTTCGCCACCCACGGCCTGCTGCCGCAGCCGTCGGCCTGCCTGCCAGAGCCGGCGCTGATGACCTCGCTGGGCGCGGGCGATTCGGACGGTCTGCTCGACGCCAGCGAGATCCTCGACCTCAAGCTGGACGCCGACCTGGTCGTGCTGTCGGCCTGCGACACCGGCGGCGCTGGCGGCGAAGCCTCCACCAGCGGCCTGCAAGGCGGCGGCGAGGCCCTGGGCGGCCTGACCCGGGCGGTGATCTACGCGGGCGGCCGTTCGCTGATCGTCTCGCACTGGTCGGTGGACTCGGTGGCCACGGTGCGGCTGATGACCGGGATGTTCTCGGCCACGGCGACCAGCCAGGCCGGCGCCCTGACCAAGGCGCAGGTGGCGCTGCAGCAAAGCCAGCAGTGGTCGCACCCTTACTTCTGGGCGCCCTTCACCATCGTCGGCGACGGTTCGCGGCCTATGCCCGGCGCCGCGCCCCAGACCGCGGACCGCTGACCGGCGGGCCCGCGGGCGTCCCGGAGCCGCCATGGCGAACGCCGCGATCCAGCTTAGCTCCGAGCCTTATGACGCCGCGATCCCGCGGCCCATGGGGCGCAACTCGGCCGGCGAGGGCTTCCTGCGCGGTTTCCTGCGGTACGCCGACGTCGACCGCTTCTGGTTCTGGAACGTGCATGGCCAGGATCAGGAAGAGCTGGAGGCCCTCCTGCAGCGGCTCGGCAGGCCCGATCGCCCCGTGGAATGGGTGGAACGCGGCGACCGGGATCGGCTGGCCCAGGCCGGCGCGCTCTACGTCCCGACCCCGGAGCTGAAGGACGAAGCCTGGGCCCGGCGCGCCTTCGGCGGGCACGCCTATTCGATCACCGGCGTCACCCACACCATTGCAGAGAACGACATCCTGGACGAGATCGGCGCGCTGCTGCTGGCGCCCCTCGAGCCCTGGGATGCGCTGATCTGTACATCAGCTTCCACCCGCAAGTCAGTGGAAACGCTTCTGGAATCGGTCGCCATATACCTGCAGGACCGCTTCGGCGCGACCCGCATCCCGCCCGCGCAGCTGGTGACGATTCCACTGGGGATCCATCCCGACGACTTCCGCACGGATCCCCAGACGCGCCGGCGCTGGCGCGAGCAGCTCGGCATCCCCGAGGATGCGCCGGCCGCCCTGTTCGTCGGCCGCTTCAGCGTCTCCGCCAAGATGCATCCCGGCCCGATGGGCATGGCCTTGCAGGAGGCTTCGCGGCGGCTGGGCCTCCCCGTCCATTGGATCGTGTACGGCGGCGCCCGGCGTGGCGCGGACGAAGACGCCTTCCGGGAGGCCGCCGCCGCGTTCTCTCCCGACGTGGAGATTCACTTCGTGGAACACGTCTCTTCGGTCGGGCGCGACGAGATCCTCTCGGCGGCCGACGTCTTCCTGTCCCTGTCGGACAACATCCAGGAGACCTTCGGCCTGACGCCGGTCGAAGCCATGGCCGCCGGCCTGCCCTGCGTGGTCAGCGACTGGGACGGCTACCGCGACACGGTGCGCCACGGGGTCGATGGCTTCCGCATCCGCACGACGGCGCCGCGTCCCGGCCTGGGTTCGGACCTCGTCTATGCCTACGCCCAGCGGCTGATGGCCTACGACGACTACGCCGGCTCCGCGGCCCTGTTCACCGCCGTCGATGTCGCCGACGCCGCGGACGCCCTGGTCACCCTCTTCGCGGACACCGAACTGCGCCGCCGGATGGGCGAGGCGGGACAGACGCGCGCGCGGGAGGTCTTCGACTGGCGGGGCGTGATCCCGCAATACCAGGCGCTCTGGCAGGAGTTGCGCCGCCGCCGCCAGGCCGCGCCCGAGCAGCCGGGGCTGGAGAACCCCTACCGCCCCGACCCATTCCGCATGTTCCAGGCCTATCCCACCGCGGCGCTGGGCGCCGGCGACACGATCGCCCTGGCCCGCGCCCTTGCGCCGGGCGAGGCGGCGGAGCTGCTTGAGGGACCGTCCGTCCGCCGGGACGCGGCGCGCCTGCCGAGCCTCGCGGAGGCCGAAGCGATCCTGGCCTCGCTCGCCACCGGCCCGCGCACCGTCAGCGCCCTGCTGGCGCAGGCTCCGCCGGAGCGACGTCCCTTCGTGGAGCGCGGGATCTTGTGGCTGGCCAAGTTCGGGCTTGTGCGTCTGCGCGGCGGAACGTCGCGTACTTGAGTTCAACAGTCATGGTTAGGTACCGTTCAGTGCTCCCATGTGGTAGTCCTGCGCCTGACACGTGCTCGATCCAACGTCGTCCTTCGGGGGTGAACTAAATGCGTAAACTACTGATTGGGGTTGCTCTTTCACTCGCGTTCGGCGGAGCCGCCGCGGCCAGCGACTACCTTGTGGTGAACTCGACCGATCCGGCCATCAAGCGCGGCCAGGCCTTCGACGCGGGCGCCAAGGTGCCGCTGGGCGCGGGCAAGACGCTGACCGTGATGCGCGCCTCGGGCGAGGTCACGACCCTGCGTGGCGGCGCCGCCGGCGCGACCATTCCCGGCGCCCGCGTGGCCTCGGCCGACGCGGCCCGCTTCGAGACCCTGCGCGCCCTCGTCGAGCCGCCGCCGCAAGGCCGCACCTTCGGGGCGCGCCGCGGTGGCATCTGCCCGGCCATCGAAAGCCTGACCACGCTGGACGACATCGTCCGCACCGCGGAATCCAGCGGCTGCAAGGCCGTCGCGCGCCAGGCCCTGGACGCCTACCTGACCAAGGGCGCCGCCTCGAACGACTGACATCCGCCTTACGGCGGGGCGACGGGGCCGACGGACCGCGAAAGCGCCCGCCGGCCCTTTTCGTTGGCCGCCGGTAACCTCTCGGCAAGCATGTTCGTTAGGCCTAATTGAAGGCCGCGTGTGGCGTTCTGCCGCGGATGAAGCTCCACCGCGCTATCGCCACTGCGATGCGAGGCCTTCGACGTGTGCTCCCCGGCGCGCTTGCAGGCGCGATGGCGTGCGCCTGCGCGGTCGGGGTTTCCGGAGTTTCGGCGCAGGAACTCTCGAGCGAGCCCACCGCCGCGGCTACGGTCGAAGCTCCTCTGGACATGGCCGTCGGCCTGCGGGCGGACGGGCCTGTGGGCAGGGTCGTGGTCAGCCAGCCGGAGACCGTGCAGGTGGCGACCGCCGGCCCCAACCGACTCTACGTGATCGGGAGCCAGCCGGGCGCGACCAATCTGCTCGTCTACGATCGCCAGGGCCGGCTCTCGCAGAGCGTGGACGTGCAGGTCGGCTACGACGCCCAGGCGCTGCGCGACCTGCTGGCCGACGCCCTGCCGGGCGAACCGATCACCGTGAAGGGCCTGTCCTCCAGCCTGTTGCTCGAAGGCGAGGTGTCGAGCCCATCCGTCGCCGCCATCGCCGAGACCCTGGCCCAGCGCGTCGCGCCCGACGCCGTGATCTCACGCCTGCACGCCCGGTCAAGCCAGGTGCTGCTCCAGGTTCGCATCATGGAGGTCAGTTCGCGCGGGTTGAAGGATATCGGCACGGCGGTGTCGATCACCAACGATCCGAACCTCACCATAGCCATCGGCGGCGCATCCGCCGGGGCGGATACGCCGTTCGGCGTCGCCCAGCTCAACGCCCGCGCCGGCGGCCTGCGGCTCGACGCCGCCGTCCGCGCCCTGGAAGACCGGGGCGAGCTGCGGGTGGTCGCCCAGCCGTCCCTGATCGCGCTGTCCGGCGAGACCGCCTCCTTCCGCTCCGGGGGCGAGTTCCCTTTCCCAGTCCCGGCCGACGACGGGAACGTCACCATCGAGTTCCGCCCGTATGGCGCGGCGATGACCTTCAAGCCGGTCGTGCAGGAGAACGGGCTGATCCGCGTCGGCCTGGACGCCGAACTCAGCGAAGTCGACCCGTCGGTGGCGCTGCGCCTCGTGGGCGTCACCGTGCCGGGCCTCAAGATGCGACGCGCCATTACGACCGCGGACCTGCGGGACGGCGAGACCTTCCTCATCGCGGGACTGTTCGAGGATTCCAGCGAGAACAACACCAGTGCGACGCCCTTCCTGGGCAGGATCCCGATCATCGGGCCGGCGCTGGCCCCGGTGCTCCGAGCCGTGCGCAAGAAAGAAGCGCATCGCGAGCTGGCGATCCTGGTCACGCCCCGGATAGGCGTCCAGGCCTCGTCGTCGCCCGCCGGCCAGCCCAGTTTGCTGGCGGAAGCTGAGCCGGTCTCTCCGACCATCGACCCGCCGCGCATGCCGAGGTCGGCCTCTGCGCCGCGTGGACCGCCGCTCCGCGCCTTCGTGGCCGAGGTGCGGGAGGCCTTCCGCCCACCGGTCCGCTGGATCAAGCACGCGGCGTCGCGTTTCACCTCGGCCCTGCGGAGCCGCGCCTGAGCGGCCGACTCGTGTAAGCTTTCTCGACGCCTGCAGCGTGGAGGAGCGGTCCATGAGCTTTTCGACCTTCGCACTGGTCGCCGCGGCCCTGGCGGCCGCCGGCGCCGCCTCCGCCCAGCCGATTCGCGTGCTGACCCCGCCCGGCCCGCTCCGCGCGCCGCCACAGGCCTCGGAATGCGTCGCCGCCGCGCCGGGCTCGGAGGTCGCGGACGTGGAGTGCGTATTGAGGCTGACCCCGCCCCGGCGCGGCGCCCAGGCGGCGCCCAGCCGCATCCTCATCCGCACGCAATGGGCGCCCCAGCGGAGCCCGCGTGGCGAGGCTCAGATCGTACATCTGGCCGGCAAGCCGGCGCGGGCGACGGCGCTGCCGATCGTGGAATAGCCAGCTCTGGGCCGTGGCTGCGGGAGCTAAACGAGTCCGCTTGGCGCCGCGCGGATCCTGTGTCCAACTCCGGACATGCGATCCATTAACCTTACCGCCCTGTGGATGTGGCCCCTATTGGCGACCTTCGTCCTCATCCTGATGAGCTTCGACAACCCCTTCCGACTCGCCCTCGCCGGCTTCATGCTGGCAGCCCAGCGTCCGGTCTGGCGGTTCATCCACGCGTTCGATCCGTCGCCAGCCCACATCGCGAAGAGATCGCGATAAGACCCAGTAAAATCTCAAGATATATGCTTTTCGGCAGTTTCGGCAGTCGGCCTCAGAAAAAGGTCGCAGCGCCCTGTTTTACAACCCATTTCGGGTTGGTAGGCCGGGTGAGGTTCGAACTCACGACCATTCGATTAAAAGTCGAATGCTCTACCACTGAGCTACCGGCCCTCGACGCGAGCCTCCCTATCGGGCGCCCGGGGCGAAGCGGGCGGAACCTAGAGGGCGGCGGGCGAAAGTCAAACCGGCTTTCGCAGCCCAAGCCTTAACAGCGCCACAGCTCGGCGTATTGTGGACTTCATGCGCTCGAAAGACCTCTGCCTGATCGTCGCCGTCATCGTCGGGCTGGCCGGATCGGCCTCGGGGCAGACCCGACAGACCACCCGGACCCCGCCGGCCAAGGCCGCGCCACTCCCGCCGCCTCCGCCGCCGCCGGATCCCGCGAACCAGATGAAGACTTCGGACCAGCTCAAGCGCGAGAGCGTCCAGGGCGCGGCCACCACCCCGCTGCGCGACCTCAACGTCGTCAGGGCCAAGATTCCTGAGATCCTGCTGCAGGCCCTCGACGACCCCTATGCCCGCCCCCCGCGCGCCTTCAAGTGCGCCGCCCTGATCGGCTTGATCCGGCCGCTGGACGAGGCATTGGGGCCGGACCTGGATCGCGTGCCGGTCGGCGACGAGAACCTGATGGATCGCGGCAAGTCCACCGCCCTGGGCGTGGCGGGCGACCTGGCCGCGGACGCTATCCCGTTCCGCGGCTTCGTGCGGAGGCTCTCCGGCGCAGAGGCCCACGATCGGCTCGTCCAGTCGGCGATCATCGCCGGCAACGTCCGGCGGGCCTATCTGAAGGGGCTGGGCGAATCCAAGGGATGCACCCCGCCGGCCACGCCCTCGCACGAGCGGGCGGCGTTGAAGCAGGCTGCGGCCACGGGGCCGCAACGCCCGCCGGCCAAGAGCGCGCTTACGCCGAAGTACCCGGTCCGCTAGGGCGCTGCCGCGCCGCGAAGGCAGTGCGGAACGCCTCCATGGTCCCGGCCGCGATGGCGGCGCGCATCTCGGCCATCAGGGCCTGGAAGAAGGCCAGGTTGTGCCAGGACAGCAGCACCTGGCCCAGAATCTCCTCCGCCTTCACGAGGTGGTGCAGATAGGCCTTGGAATAGTCGCGGCTGGCCGGGACATCGCTGGAGGGATCCAGCGGCGCGTCATCCTCGGCGAAGCGGGCGTTCTTCAGGTTGACCGGCCCCTCCCAGGTCCAGGCCTGGCCATGGCGGCCCGAGCGGGTGGGCAGGACACAGTCGAACATGTCGACCCCGCGATAGACCGCCTCGACGATGTCGATCGGCTTGCCCACGCCCATCAGGTAGCGCGGCCGCTCCACGGGCAACATGGCAGGCGCGAAGTCCAGAGCCTCGCACATGGCCTGGTGCCCCTCGCCTACCGCTAACCCGCCGATGGCGTAGCCGTCGAAGCCGATCTCCCGCAGCCGGTCGGCCGACTCCCGGCGGAGAGCCGGGTCCAATCCGCCCTGCTGGATGCCGAACAGGTTTTGCACATCTCGTTCGCCGAACGCGTTCTTCGAACGTTGTCCCCAGCGCGCAGAGCGGCGCATGGCGTCGGCGGCCCGCTCGGGCGGCGCCGGCAGGGCGACCAGTTCGTCCAGTTGCATGACGATGTCCGAGCCCAGCAGATCGGCCTGGATCTCCATCGACCGCTCTGGCGACAGCGCGTGGCGGCTGCCGTCGATGTGGCTCTGGAAGGTGACCGATTCCTCGGTGACCTTGGAGATCTTCGACAGCGACATCACCTGGAAGCCGCCCGAGTCGGTCAGGATCGGCTTCTCCCAACGCATGAACCGGTGCAGGCCGCCCAGCCGCTTCACCCGCTCCGCCGTGGGCCGCAGCATCAGGTGATAGGTGTTGCCCAGCAGGATGTCGGCGCCGGTGGCGGCCACCTGGTCCACGGTCAGCGCCTTGACCGTCCCGGCCGTGCCCACCGGCATGAAGGCGGGCGTGCGGATCTCGCCGCGCGGCGTGGCGAGCACCCCGGTGCGCGCCTTGCCGTCCGTGGCCGCGATCGTGAACGGGAACCCCGCCATCAGGCGGCCCGCCAGAGCAGGCTGGAGTCGCCGTAGGAATAGAACCGGTATCCAATGGCGATCGCGTGGGCGTAGGCCGCACGCATGGTGTCGAAGCCCGCGAAGGCCGAGACCAGCATGAACAGCGTCGATTTCGGCAGGTGGAAGTTGGTCATCAGCCCATCCGCGGCCCGGAACCGGTAGCCCGGGGTGATGAAGATCGCCGTCTCGGCGCAGAATGGCCGGATCGTCCCATGCGGATCGGCGGCGCTCTCCAACAGGCGCAGCGAGGTGGTGCCGACGCAGACGATGCGGCCGCCGGCGGCGCGGGCGGCGTTCAGCCGCTGGGCGGTCTCGGCGTCGATCTCGCCCCACTCGGCGTGCATCTTGTGGTCGGAGAGGTCCTCGGTTTTCACCGGCAGGAAGGTGCCCGCGCCGACATGGAGCGTCACCCGCTCCAGTCCGACGCCCATGTCCGCCAGCCTCGCCAGCAGCTCGGGGGTGAAATGCAGCCCGGCGGTCGGCGCGGCCACCGAGCCGTCCTCGGCGGCATAGACGGTCTGGTAGTCGGTGCGGTCCTGCTCGTCCTCGCCCCGCTTGGCGGCGATGTAAGGCGGCAGCGGCATCATCCCGCGCTCGGCGATGGCCGCCATCAGGTCCGGGCCGGAGAGGTCGAAGGCGATGGTGACCTCGCCCCCCTCGCCCTTGGCCTCGACGGTGGCGTCAAGGCTCCCGAGGAAGCAGGCTCGGTCGTCACTCTCGCCGAACACCAGCCGGTCGCCGACCGCAAGCTTCTTGCCCGGCCGCATGAAGGCGGTCCAAACGTGGCCGGACCGCGGCTGGTGCAGGGTCGCCTCGACGGCGATCCGGCTCTCGCCGCGGAGGCGGAAGCCCTTCAGCCGCGCGGGGATCACCCGGGTGTCGTTGACCACCAACACGTCGCCGGCCCGCAGCAGGCCCGGCAGGTCGCGCACCTGCAGGTCGCGCAGCGGCGCCCCCGGTTCGACCAGCAGCAGGCGCGCGGAGTCCCGCGGGCTTGCGGGACGCAGGGCGATCCGCTCCTCGGGCAGATGGAAATCGAAGTCGGCGAGTTGCATGAAGGGCGAGGTGAAGCGCACGCGATGCGGCGCGCGTCAAGCTTGGGGCTGGCCCATAGCGCGGCGGGCCTTGGCCAACGCCGCCTCGAGCCGCGCGCGGGCCTTGGCGTGCTTCGCCTGCAGCGCCGCGCGGCGGGCGTCCAACTCGGCCAGCTCGCGCGCCTGCTCGGCGTCGGCCGCCGCCAGCTTGGCCTCGGCGTCGGCCACCTTCTTCAGGGCCGCCTTCGAGGGCCCGGCCGGCCTCGCCTTCGCGGCCTTCGCCGGTTTCAGCTTCTCGAGCGTGGCGCGCGAACCCGCGGCCCGGCGAAGCACTTCGCCGGGTTGCGCGGTCGCCGCCTTCACCAGGGCGGGGTCGTCGGTCTGGTGGGCGAGGCCGGTCTTGAACAGGTCCTGGTGACTGCCCCAGGCGGCCAGCGCCTTGGGCTTCGAACTGGCCGCCACGACGTAGTCGGTGAGGCCGTCCGACGTCACGAACACCTTGAGCCGGGGCGCCATCGCCGCCGCGCTCTAAGCGTCCGCGGCGACCTTGGCCGAGACGATCTTGCCGGGGTTGCGCGGCGGCTCGCCCTTGGGCAGCGAGTCGATGTGCTCCATGCCCTCGGTCACCTCGCCCCAGACGGTGTACTGGCCGTCCAGGAAGCGGGCGTCGTCGAAGCAGATGAAGAACTGGCTGTTGGCCGAGTTCGGATTGGCGGTGCGGGCCATGGAGCAAACCCCGCGCACATGCGGCTCCTTGGAGAACTCGGCCGGCAGGTTGGGCTTGTCCGAGCCGCTGGTGCCCGTACCCGTGGGGTCGCCGCCCTGGGCCATGAAGCCCGGAATCACGCGGTGGAAGACCACGCCGTCATAGAAGCCCTCGCGGGCCAGCTGCTTGATCCGCGCCACGTGCTGGGGCGCCAGGTCGGGCCGCAGCTTGATCGTCACGGGGCCGGTTTCCAGCTCCAGCAGAAGGGTGTTTTCGGCGTCCATCATTTCACCTCGACAGGGATGTTCACGTCACAGGCCGTGAAATTCGCGCCGGCCGCAGCCTGGGCGCGGGCGATCTCGGCCTTGAACCACTTACCGGCCGGATCGATCACGCGGATCTTCGGCCGGTCCTTTTCCGGGATATCGCTCAGCAGGCGCACCCGTTCCATCTTGTCCTGCGGGTCGGCCACGGGCTCGCCCACCTTGATGGCCTTGACCACGTCCTGGCCGGCGATCACGCGGCCCCAGGCGGTGTAGCGGCGCTCCAGCTGCGGATAGTTGGCCCGCATCAGGAAGAATTGGCTGTTGGCCGAGTCGTCCTCCTGGCCTCGCGCCGCGCCACCGACGCCGGGGCAGAACAACCCGTAGCCCGAGATCTTCCCGTCGCGGGTCATGGGCGCCAGCATCATCGACTGGGTGGTCACCGGCAGCGACTTGATGAAGCCCACCTCGGCCACGGCCTGGTCCACGGCCAGGACGAAGGGCGTCTCGGGGCCGCGCCGGAACAGGAACTCGGCCTTGACGTTCGGCTTGGTCGAGCCGCCGGTGCCGCGGTTCTCCGGGTCGCCGGTCTGGTCCATAAAGTCTTCAATGACCCGGAAAAAGGTCTGGCCGTCGTAGAAGTGCTCCAGCGCCAGCTCGCGCATCCGCGCGGTCCAGAGCGGCGCGACCTCGGGGACCATCTCCACGATGATCCGGCCCTTGTTGGTGTCGATCACCAGCACATCCTCAGCCTTGGGGACGCGCCAGTCGGCGGCGGCGGGCGCCGCGGGCGCGGCGGGGACCGCTGGCGCCGGGGCCTTCTTCTGGGCGGAGGCCGTGGTGGCGAGGGCCGCGAACGCCGCGGCGAGCAGAACGGTCTTCAACGTCATGGCGCCTCTCGTAGCGAGGACGCCGCCGCTCCGCCAGCGATTAGGCGCGGCCCACCTTTTCCATCAGGCGGGCCTTCACCGAGGGGCTGACGAACTTGCCGACCTCGCCGCCCAGCACGGCGATCTCCTTCACCAGCTTCGAGGCGATGGCCTGGTGGCGGGGATCGGCCATGAAGAAGACGGTTTCTATGTCGCGGTCCAACTGCTGGTTCATCGCGGTCATCTGGAATTCGAACTCGAAGTCGGCCACCGCGCGCAGGCCCCGAACGATGACGCTAGCTCCCACCTCGCGCGCGAAGTGCATGGTGAGCCCCTCGAACGGCTGGACGATGATTTCGCACTGGTTGCGCAGCGGCGCCACCGCCTCCTCGACGATGTCGACGCGTTCCTCCAGCGAGAACAGCGGCCCCTTTCCGGCGTTGATCGCAACGCCGATGACCAGGCGGTCCACCAGCTTTGCGGCGCGGCCCATGATATCGGTGTGGCCGTTGTGGATGGGGTCGAACGTACCCGGGTAAAGGCCGACGCGGGTCATGCGCTAAGGGTCCCCCAACTCAACCGTTTCGCCCTTTCGCCGCCAGGCGCGGTTCTGGCAAGGGAAAATCGACGTTCCGCTCCGTGAGGGTCGGACGCGAAACCCACGATAGCGAGCCGCGTTGGGCGCTGCGGACTATTCCGCGCCCGCCTCGCCCTCGCCCTCCGACGCGTCCGTCTCGGGAGCCTCGATCTCTATGTCGTCCCCGCCCTGGTCCGCCAGCCGTTCCACCGACACCACGTGCTCGTTGGCGCTGGTGCGGAAGATGGTGACGCCCTGGGTGTTGCGGCCCGCCAGGCGCACCTGGCCGACCCGCGTGCGGATGAGCTGGCCCTGGTCGGTGACCAGCAGGATCTCGTCCGCCTCGTCCACCGGGAACGACGCCGCCAGGCGGCCGCCCTTCTTGGTGAGGTCCTGGGCCAGCAAGCCCTGGCCGCCGCGTCCGGTGCGGCGGAACTCGTAGGCCGAGGTCCGCTTGCCGAAGCCTTCGGTCGAGACCGTGAGGATGATCTCCTCGGCCGCGCCCAGCTGGGCGATGCGCTCGGGCGTCAGGCTGACCTGATCGTCGCCGCCCTCGCCATCGTCCTCCTCGACCGCCGTCGCCTCGTCGCCGTCCTCGCCGTCAGTGGCCGCGCGCATGAGTTTGGCGTGCTTGAGGTAGGCGGTGCGCTCGGCCGGGCTGGCCGGCACGGCGCGCAGGATGGCCATGGAGATGACGCTGTCGCCCTCGGCCAGCCGGATCCCGCGGACGCCGGTGGAGTCGCGGCCGGCGAAGACGCGGACCTCTTCCGTCGCGAAACGGATGCAGCGGCCCAGCGCCGTGGTCAGCAGAATGTCGTTCTGCTCGGCGTTGCAGACGCCGACGCCGATGATCGAGTCGCCCTCGTCCAGCTTCATGGCGATCTTGCCGTTGCGCTTGATCCCGATGAAGTCGCTGAGCTTGTTGCGCCGCACGCCGCCGGAGCGGGTGGAGAACATCACGTCGTACTGGTCCCAGGTCGCCTCGTCCTCGGGCAGCGGCAGGATCGAGGTGATGCTTTCGCCGGGCTCGATCGGCAGCAGGTTCACGAAGGCCTTGCCGCGCGATGTGGGCGTGCCCACCGGCAGGCGCCAGACCTTGAGCTGGTAGGCCTTGCCCCCGCTCGAGAAGAACAGCATCGGCGTGTGGGTGTTGGCGGAGAAGACCCGGGTGACGGCGTCTTCTTCCTTGGTCGCCATGCCCGACCGGCCTTTTCCGCCCCGGTGCTGGGTCCGGTAGAGGCTGAGCGGGGTGCGCTTGACGTAGCCGCCGTGGGTGACGGTGATGACCATGTCCTCGCGCGCGATGAGGTCCTCGTCCTCGACATCGGCGTCGCCGTCGATGATCTCGGTGCGCCGCGGCACGGCGAAGGCGTCGCGCACGGCCACCAGCTCCTCGCGCACGATGCCCATGATCTTCTCGCGCGACGCCAGGATCTCCAGGTGGCCCTGGATGGTCTGAGCCAGCTCGCGCGCCTCGCCGAAGATCTCGTCACGGCCCAGGCCGGTCAGGCGCGACAGGGTCAGCGCCAGGATGGCGCGCGCCTGTTCGTCGGTCAGCCGGATCTCGTTGCCGCCGATGACGAGCGTACGCGGATCGGCGATCAGCTCGACCAGGGGCAGCATGTCGCCCGCGGGCCAGTCCTTAGCCACCAACCGCTCGCGCGCCTCGGTCGGGTCCTTCGACGAGCGGATGATGTGGATGAACTCGTCGATGTTGGCCACGGCGATGGCCAGGCCCACCAAGACGTGGCCGCGGTCGCGCGCCTTGCCCAGTTCGAACTTCGTGCGGCGGACCACCACCTCTTCGCGGAAATCCACGAAGGCGGTGATCATGTCGCGCAGGCCCATCTGCTCGGGCCGCCCGCGATTCAGCGCCAGCATGTTGACGCCGAACGAGGTCTGCAGCGGCGTGAAGCGGTAGAGTTGGTTCAGCAGCACGTCGGCCGAGGCGTCGCGCTTCATCTCGATCACGATGCGCATGCCCTGACGATCGGACTCGTCGCGAAGGTCGGAGATGCCTTCGATGCGCTTCTCGCGGACCAGTTCGGCGATCCGCTCGACCAGCGCGGACTTGTTGAGCTGGTACGGGATCGCAGTGATGATGATCGCTTCGCGATCCTTGCGGATCTCCTCGACATTGGCGATGCCGCGCATGATCACCGAGCCACGGCCGGTCATCAGGGCGGTGCGCGGGCCGGTGCGGCCGACGATCTGCCCGCCGGTCGGGAAATCCGGGCCGGGCACGATGTCCAGCAGCGCGTCCAGGCCGATCTCGGGATCGTCGATATAGGCCAAGCAGGCGTCGACCACTTCGCCCAGGTTATGCGGCGGGATGTTGGTGGCCATGCCGACGGCGATGCCGCCGGCGCCGTTGACCAGCAGGTTCGGGATGCGCGAGGGCAGCACCACCGGCTCCTGCTCGGAGCCGTCGTAGTTGTCCTTGAAGTCGACCGTGTCCTTGTCGAGGTCCGCCAGGATCGCCATGGCGGCCCGGGTCATGCGGCTTTCGGTGTAGCGCATGGCCGCCGGCGGATCGTTGTCCACCGAGCCGAAGTTTCCCTGGCCATCGATCAGCAGCAGGCTCATCGAGAACGGCTGCGCCAGGCGCACCAAGGTGTCGTAGATCGCGACGTCGCCGTGCGGGTGATACTTGCCCATCACGTCACCGACCACGCGGGCCGATTTCACGTAGGAGCGATCGGGCGTGTGGCCCTGCTCGCCCATCGAGAACAGGATCCGCCGATGCACGGGTTTCAGCCCGTCGCGCACGTCCGGCAGCGCACGGCTGACGATCACGCTCATGGCGTAGTCGAGGTACGAGCGCTTCAGCTCGTCCTCGATGGCGATAGGGGCGATGCCCCCGGGCCCGTGTTCGGGAGGGAGGTGGTCGGTGCTGTCGGTCAAGGGAAGAAAATCGCCGTTCGAATCGAACTGTTAGATGGGGACTCCAGTTACCATCCTGAAGCCCCTAGCGCCACTTCACGCGTACGCACGTGCGCACACGCGTACGCGCGGGGAGCAGCGGCCTGCGGCAGGGCGCCCCGTGACCTGCGCGGGCAGACGCTCTAGTTTGGCGCTCATGCCGCTTAAGCTTGGCCAAAACGCGCCCTGGTTCATCGCCTGGACGCCCTCCAATCCCGAGTTCGCCTTCGACACCGCCGCGGGCCGCTACGTGCTGCTCGCCTTCCTGCCGTCGGAGCCGGAGCCGCGCCTTGCGGCCGTCAGGGCGCTAGCCGCGCACCAGGGGCTGTTCGACGACGCAAAGGCCTGCGCCTTCGTGGTGTTCCGCGACCCCGCGATGCGCGACGGCGTGCGTGACGTGCGCGGTCTGAGGTGGATGCACGACGCCACCGGCGCGATCACCGAACGCTACGGCCCGGAGCCCCACTGGCTGCTGCTGGACCCGGCGCAGCGCGTGCTGGCCAGCGCGTCCATCGACGCCGCCGACGAGATGTTCGCCCGCGTCGCCGCCCTTCCCGCGCCCGGCGACCATGCCGGCGTGCCGCTGCACGCGCCGGTGCTCACCGTGGGCGGCGTGTTCGAACCCGAGTTCTGCGAGGCGCTGATCGCCCTGCACGAGGCCGATGGCGGCCAGTTCACAGGCGTGATGCGCGACGCCGGCGACCGCACGGTGGCGGTGATGGACGAGCTCAAGAAGCGCCGCGACATCTGGATCGACGATCCGGAGCTGCAGGCGGCGATCCGCGAGCGGCTGGAGCGCCGGCTCTATCCGATGATGTTCCGTGGCCTGGGCTTCCAGCCGACCCGGATCGAACGCTACCTGGTGAGCTGCTACGACGCCGCCGACGGCGCGGTCTTCCATCCACATCGGGACAACACCACCC
The DNA here is from genome assembly GCF_004297125.1 of Phenylobacterium sp. GTDB lineage: Bacteria > Pseudomonadota > Alphaproteobacteria > Caulobacterales > Caulobacteraceae > Phenylobacterium. The sequence continues at coordinate 214,964 of NZ_SCVD01000006.1, forward strand.
AGGGCACCGCCCACCGCAAGTTCGCCTGCTCGATCAACCTGAACTCGGGATTCGAGGGGGGCGACCTGCGCTTCGCCGAATACGGCCGGGCCACCTATCGCCCGCCGACGGGCGGCGCGGTGGTGTTCTCGTGCGCTCTCATGCACGAAGCCACGCCGGTCACGCACGGTCGACGCTACGCCTTCCTGCCGTTCCTCTACGACGAGGCGGGCCAGGCCGTGCTGCAGGCGTATCGCGACCGTACCGCCACCCCGACCCCCGCCGAAGGCGCGCCGGCATGAGCGGCCGCTGGACCCTGCCACCGCTGACCACCGGCGAGCTCGTGCCGGAGTTCAAGGCCGCCTCGCGCACCAACCCGAACTACCACTTCAGCACCGTCGCCGGCCGCTACGTGCTGCTGGCGTTCATGCCGCGCGAGGCGGCCCGACGCGACGCGGCGCTGGCGGCGTTCGCATCCGTCCGCCCTCTGTTCGACGACCGCTTCCTGACGGCGTTCTTCGTGGCCAGCCATCCGGACGGGCCGGAGATCCCCGCGGACCAGACGCCCGGCCAGCGCTGGCTTTTCGACCCCGAGGGGGCCGTCGCGCGCCAGCTCCAGCTCGGCCAGGACGAGGCGGTATGGCTCCTGCTGGATCCGGCGCTTCGCCTGCTGGACCGCGCGCCGATCGACCGGCCCGAGGCGTTGCTCGCGCGCATCGCTGCGGGCCTGCCGCCGCTGGACGCCTACCCGGGAATGGTCCTGGTGGCGCCCGTGCTGATCGTCCCGCGCGTGTTCGAACCCGAGTTCTGCCGCCGATTGATCGACATCTACGAGGCGCGAGGCGGCCTGCGCTCCGGCGTCATGCGCGACATCGACGGCCGCACGGTGGGCGTGCTGGACGGCATGAAGAGCCGGCGCGACGTGAACCTGGAGAACGACCAGGCGCTGCGCGCGGAGATCAAGGAGCGCATCGCTCGCACCGTCCTCCCGATGATCGGGCGCGCCTATCAATTCCGGCCCACGCGCATCGAGCGCTACCTGGTCTCCTGCTACGACGCGACGGAGGGCGGGTTCTTCAGGCCCCATCGCGACAACGAGGCCCTGGCCACGGCACACCGTCGCTTCGCCTGCTCGATCAACCTCAACAGCGAGGAATTCGACGGCGGCGACCTGCGCTTCCCTGAATTCGGCCCGCGCACCTACCGGCCGCCGACCGGCGGCGCCGTGGTGTTCGCCTGCAACCTCCTGCACGAAGCCACGCCGGTCACGCGCGGCCGCCGCTACGCCTTCCTGCCCTTCTTCTACGACGAGGAGGGTCAGCGCATCCGCGACCGAAACATCGGGTTCCTGGATTCGGCCCCTGCGAGGGCTGCCGGGGATCGCTAAGCCGAGGTTCATCCCGCGCACGTCACGCTCGCGCCGGAATCAGCCTTAAAATCGATCGTCCATGATGAGAGCCCTCCCCCTTCTCCTGATCGCACTGGGCGCCGCGGCGCCGGCGGCTGTGGCCGCGCCGCTGATCCAGCCCGGCTATTGGGAATCGACCAACAAGCTCCTCTCGCCGATCAGGCAGAGTTCGACCGAGAAGCGGTGCATCACCCCCGCGGACGTCGAGAAGTTCATGGGCGGCCCGTCGAACCGGCACTACGCCTGCAGCTATCCGACCAAGGTGTTCTCCGGCGGCAAGATCACCCTGAAGGGCTCTTGCGTCAGCAAGAAGGGCCATAAGGTCGCCGTCCAGGGCTCGGGGAGCTACACGCCCACCAGCTTCGACCTGACCGCCGAGATCGCCACCGAATTCCTGGGCCTGGACATCGCCGGGAAGGCCTCGACCGAAGCCCGGCGGATCGGAGACACCTGCCCGCCGCCGGAGCCCAAGCCGGACGACAAGAAGTAGCCGAGGCCAGGCCGCCGCTTGACTTGGCCGGCCAGCCGGCTTCCCTCGCCGCAAGATGACCAACACCACCACCTATGCCAGCTACCTGGGCCTGGAGCGCCTGCTCACCGCCCAGCACCCCACCAGCGACCGCCACGACGAGCTGCTCTTCATCATCATCCACCAGACGAAGGAGCTGTGGCTCAAGGAGATCATCCACGAGGTGCGGCTGGCCAAGCGCCTGATCCGCTCCCAGGAGGTCGAGCCGGCCTACAAGGCGCTGGCCCGGGTCTCGCGCATCCAGACGATCATGACCCTGTCGTGGGACGTCCTGGCGACCATGACGCCGGCCGACTACCTCAGCTTCCGAGGCGGGCTGGGAACCAGCTCGGGCTTCCAGTCGTGGCAATTCCGCACCCTCGAATACATGCTCGGGCTGAAGGACGCGTCCTTCCTGTCCTTCCAGGACGAGGGCAGCGAGGCCCTGGAGACGCTGAAGGCCGCGCTGGAAGCGCCCAGCCTCTACGACGACGCCATCCAGCGGCTGGCCGCCCACGACCTCCATGTGCCGGCCGAGGTGCTGCAGCGCGACGTCACCCTGCCCTACGAGCCTTCGCCCGCGGTCGAGGACGCCTGGCTGGCGGTCTATCGGGACACCAAGCGCTACTGGGAGCTCTACCAGCTGGCCGAAAAGCTGGTGGACCTGGACGACGCCCTGCTGACCTGGCGGCACAAGCATGTGCTGACCGTCGAGCGGATCATCGGCGGCAAGCGCGGCACCGGCGGCAGCGACGGCGCGGGCTACCTGCAACGCACCCTGCAACGCCGCTGCTTCCCCGAGCTCTGGACGCTCAGGACCCGACTTTAAACCCTTGAATCAAAACGGCGTCGGCCGCTGGGCCGACGCCGCCGACGCCTCGGGAGGCGTTCCGCTCTAGAACGGAATCTCGTCGTCCAGGTTGGCCGAGAAGTCTTCGCGTGGCGCGGAGCTGGACTGGCGCGGGCCGGACGAGAAACCCCCGCCGGAATAGCCGCCCTCGCCCTGCTCGGCGTCGCCGCCGCGGCCGTCCAGCATGGTCAGTTCGCCGCGGAACTTCTGCAGCACGATCTCGGTGGAGAACTTCTCGACCCCGGACTGGTCGGTCCACTTGCGGGTCTGGATCGAGCCCTCGACGTAAACCTTGGCGCCCTTCTTCAGGTAGTTCTCGCAGACCTTCACGATATTCTCGTTGAAGACCACGACCCGGTGCCATTCGGTCTTTTCCTTGCGCTCGCCGGAGTTTCGGTCGCGCCAGGTCTCGGAGGTGGCGATGCGAAGGTTGGCCACCCGGTCGCCGGAGCCCAGCGAACGGATCTCGGGATCGGCCCCGAGGTTGCCGATCAGAATGACTTTGTTGACGCTGCCCGCCATGTCGATGTGTCCTTTGGTTTCCGTAGGAAGCGGGCCCGAGGCCCTTCAGCCATAGATATGCGCGCCACCACGGCGCGCAGCGGGGGACGCTAGCGCGTCACGGAAACGCCAGCAACCCGAATGTTCCGATTATGTTCCGCCTCGTCGGAACCCGTCCACAGGTGAATCCGCGCTATTGCGGCATCGCGCCCGGGATCGCCAGGCGGCCGTCGCCGGTTCGCACCAGGGCCACGTAGCGCGGCCCCTCCAGCGAGGTGGAGGTCAGCACCCCCTCCTTCTGCAGGAACAGGAAGTTGGCCTGGTAGGCGCCGTAGATCTCCTGCTGGTTGCCCCCGAGCCGCAGGAACTTGATGCGCATCGCCTCGAGATTGGCCGCGCAGACTTCCAGGCTGGGAGCCTTGACCAGCTTGTTGTACTTCAGCGACCCGTCCTTCTGGGGCGCCACGTGATAGCAGACCCCCGCATCGCCGGGGGGCGTGGTCTTCTTGGCGCAGGCGCAGAGCGCCAGGGCGGCGGCGGCGAGGACGAGGAGCGGCTTCAACGGCATGGACCGAGCCTATCCCACGGGCGGCAGACTGCAATCCGGCGCTTGTGGGGCAAGAGTGCGGAACGAGCGGTTGTCGTCCGAGATCTCGACCTTTCCTGCCACCAACCGCAGGGTCTGCTGGCCGAAGCGGCCGTAGGTGGCGCCGCCCGGCCGTTCGCAGCGGCCGGCGAACAGGGTCTGGACGCAGGCGTTGAGGTCCACGCCGTCGGCCACGCGCCGCCAGCGTCCGCCGCCGTGGCGCAGGCAGGTCCCCGGCGAGGCGGCGTCGGGCTCCGCGGCCTCGGCGTCGGCGGGCGGGAGGGCCGAATCCTCGGTGGCGGGCGGCTGGCCCTCCTCCGCGGGCGGCAGCGGGATCAACTGGGCGCCGGCCTGCTGCGCGGCCGCCAGGGCGCCGGTCTCATCCAGGCCCACGTCGAGGGCGTCGGTGGCCACGCCGTTGCGGCGGGCGCAGTCCGTGAGGCTGAGTTCGCCGACGAACTGGCCCTGGACGAAGCAGCGCAGCGGCTTGCCAGGATCGATCTTGCCGTCCTCGGCGCTGGAATCGATGACGAGCCCGCCCTCGGCGGCCGGCGGTGGGGGCGAGGCGCGGTCGCCCGCCACCAGCACCCACGCGATGGCCCCGCCCGCGACGAGCGCGCCCAGCGCGCCCAGCAGCACGAGCGGTGGGCCTTTGCGCGGGGGTTTCGGATCTTCGGCCGGTGGGGTCGTCGCCATCGCGTCTGGCTAGCCCCCTAACGGGCCGCGTTCAAGGCGCGTCAGCCGCCGAGGCGGGTGAGCGCGGCCTGATAGTTGGCGATCTGGTCCGTCAGATACTGGGGAACCGGGCCGCTGGCCACCGTGGACGCCGCCGGCAGGTTGGACTGCGGCGTGGCCTGGGCCACCAGGTCCTTGTAGGCTTTGCGGATCACGCCCATCGCCGTGGAGATGTCCGCGGCGGCGTGGGCGATCTCGACGGCGCTGTCCAGCCTCAGGTCGGCCTCGAGGCCCAGGCCGAAGATCTGGCCCTTGCCGTCGGCCGGTTCGCTGACGCCCTTGTCGTTGACGATGGTGTTGCGGACGATGCCCTCGGGAATGCCCAGGAATTCCAGGGCGTCCTTGCCGACCTTGCCAGCGCCGAACTCCAGGATCGTACGGCCGTTGAGCGGCGTAACGGTCAGCTTGCGAACCCCGCCGGAGTTCGTGACGGCCACCTTGGCCTGGAAGCCGGTGGCGCGCTTGATCTTGGTGGCCAGGGTCGCGAGCGTGTCCTCGGCGTCGATGGTGATGGTCTGGGCGCGGCCTGTGCCCGCGCGCACCGTGAACTGGTCGCCCGCACGGATGCTGCTGGCGGCGGTGATCCGCTGCGAATCGGTCATGTCGAGCGTGCCCTTGGGCAGGCCCAGCCGGTCGAGCGAGCTGGCGCCGGTCGCGTCCACCGCAATCGCGCCCGGGGCGGTGTAGCCGTCCTTGCCGGTGAAGCGGCGCGCCCATTCGACCGATCCGGCCGCGACATCGAGCTGGGCCAGGAAGCCGTCCTTCTTGCCCACCGCGGCCAGGTCCGGCTGGCCGTCCTCGCCCGGCAGGGTGGAACCGACCGATCCGGCGACGAACACCTGTCCGTTCGACACCGATAGGGACGTGGCGCGATCGTCGCCCGCGCCGCCGTAGTAGGCGATGGAGCCGCCCGGCGAGAGGTCCTTGGAGATCCGCGCCGCGAAGGCGTCGGAGCCTCCCGAATGGGCGCGGGTGGTCGCGCCCGCCGCCAGCGCCCCATTCGACGTGGAGCCGGCGACTACGACGTCGCCACCGTCCAGCGCGAGGCCCACGATCTCCCCGCCCTGGAGGTCGCCGAGGTCGCGGGTCGAGGTCAGCACCGGCGAGCCCGACGAGATGTCGAAGCGGCGCAGCACGCCGCGCCCGTTCTCGACGCTGGCGGTGATTAGGTTGGTCCCATCCAGCACCATGCCGGCGGGCCGGTCCGCGCCCGAGGTGCCGAAGCTCTGCGTGAAGGTGGCCGGCACCTTGCCCTTGGTCAGAGGGTTGGTCGACGGCGGGCCGAAACCCTCGATGTAGCTGTCCCAGTCGCCGAGGCCGGCCGCGCCCGGCAGGGCCGACTTCGAGCGGCCCGCCACATAGACCATGTTGTTGTCGCCGAAGACGATCTGGCTGGCCTCGTCGGCGAGGCGCGCGCCCCGGCGCTGGGTCCACATTTCCTCGCCCTCGGCATTGAACACCGTGACGAAGCTGTCGGTCTCCTTGGCGAAGGCGCCGGTGGGACCCGAATTCATCGGACCTTCCTGGGCGCCGTTCAGGCCGCCGACGATCGATCCTGCGATCGCCACCCGGCCGTCGGCCGCGACCGTCAGGCCCAGGCCCGAGGCCGTGTCCGACGCTCCAAGCGTGCGCGTGTAGACCAGGTTTCCGGCCGGATCATACTTCAGCAGCGCCACGTCCTGGGCGCCCTTGATCTCCTGACCGGCCGTCTTGTTGGTGATGTCAGCCAACATGTAGACCGATCCGTCAGGCCCGATCTTGGTGGCGCGGACCGCCTTGACCTCGGACCCCAGCGTCTTGGCGAAGGCCCGGCCATCCACCCAGTTCGCGTCGTTCTGGCCGGCGACCGGCGCATCGACGTTAGTCGTATCGGTCTGGAACTTCAGCAGTTGCTGGGTGATGACGCCGTCGTTGGTGTCGACCTTCCCGTCGGGGTTCGGATCGCCGACGCCCTGGGTCATGTAGACCGCCGGGGCGGTGTCGACCGCGCTGAAGGACACCGTCTCGCCGCCAGGCTTGATCTTGAGCGCCCACTGATCCGGGCCGGGGCCCAGCTTGATGGTCTGGCCGCCCGCGGTGATGGTCCGCTCCGCGCCCGGCAGGCGCTGGGTGGCGAAGCGCGTGTCGACACCGGCGGCCTGCAGCTTGCCGTTGATGAAGTTGACCACATTGGCCATGGAGCGCGTCTGCGTTCCAAGCTCGTTCAGGTCGACGTCGACATTATAAGTTACGCCCGAACGCTTGACCGCAATCGAGAATTTCACGTCGCCCGCAAACTGCGGGACCGCCTCGGAGCTGGTCCCGGCGAAGATCGGCGCGGTGGTGTATTCCTGCTTGTTGGCCTGCACCGGCACGGTGGTCTTGGTCGTCGTTCCGACCTCGCCGGAGGTCAGGCGCACCTTGTCCAGGTCGGCGGCCTTCGAATAGGCCATGACCTCTTCGAGGCCTTTGGCGAAGGTGGACTGGAGCCTCGTCTTCTCGATGCTGGTCAGGCCCTTCTTCTGGATCTGCTCCACGATGCCGTTGAGGGTCGAGAGGCCTTGGTAGAGCGCGAAGAGCTTGCGATAGTCGGTGCTGGCGCCAGGCAGATCCAGTTGCGCCGCGTTCTCGTTGACCAGCTTGCGGCCCGCCAGCGCCGCCTTGACCGCGGCGGACGCTTCGGCCGCGGTGGGCGGATTCGTCCAGGGCGCCGTGGGCGCCACCTTGGCTCGCGTCGAGGACGAACCCGCGCCGAGCCCCACGCCGCCGGTCATCCCCGCGCGGGTGTTGTAGATGCCGAGCAACAGACTGGTATCTATCGATGTGACCATGACGCTCTTCGGCGGCTAGCTAGTCCGCCGTCTGGCACGGTAAGGCCGCGATCGTTTACGGCTCGCTAAGGCCTCAAAATAAAAGAGCCCGGACGACGGTCGCCCAGGCCCTCTCTTACGCCCCAACGGAAACGTCTTAAGGCTTAACCGCCCCGGAACAGCTGCAGCACGATCTGCGGCGCCTGGTTGGCGATCGACAGCGCCTGGGCGCCCAGCTGCTGCTGGACCTGCAGGCCCTGCAAGCGCGCACTCTCCTTGGCGAGGTCGGCGTCCACCAGGTTGCCGACACCGGCCTCCAGCACGTCGGTCAGCTTGGACACGAAGCCCAGGTGGGCCTCGATCTGCTTGGCCTGGGAGCCGAGGTTGCCCAGCGCCTGGTTGACCTGGCTGATCGAGGTGTTGAGCGAAGTCAGGACGTTGGTGGCCAGGGTGACCGTGCTGATGGACGACGCCGACCCGATCGTGACGATCGAGCCGCCCAGCGACATGTCCTGGGTCGACAACGTGATTCTGGAGGTGGCCTCGGCGTTCGCGAGGAACTGAATGTTGGCCCCCACCGTGCCGTCCAGCAGGTTGGCGCCGTCGAAGGCGGCGTTCCCCGTCACCTGCTGGATCTGGCGAAGGAGCGAACGGAAGTCGGAATTCAGCGCCGTGCGTGAGGCCGTGTCCAGCGAGGTGTCCATCGCCGCGACGACCTTGCCCTTCAGCTCGACGAGCAGGTCCGAGATCGTCTCGCCCGCGGTCATCGTCACCTCGGCGATCGACTGCGCGCGATCCAGGCTCATCCGCACCGCGCCCAGGGCGCCGATGTCGGCCCGCTGCCCTTGGGCGATGGCCCAGACGGCGGCGTTATCCTTCGCGTTTGCGATCTTGAGACCGGTGTTGACGCGGTTCTGGGTGTTGGCCAGCTCGTCGTTGGTCTTGTTAAGATTCTGCAGCGCGGTCAGCGCGGACTTGTTGGTGTTGACGCTGATCGTCATGACGCTCTCCTAGCGGCGGGACGCCCCTCAACCGCGACTCGCGACCAGGACGTGACGCCAAGCTAGGAACGCCTGGTGAGCATATGGTTAACAAGATTAACGACGATCGCCGCCGCCAGGCGCTCCTGGGGCGGTTGGGACAATTTGCCCTAGGCGCGCATCGAGGGTGACGCGCGCTTTAGATCAGGCCTTGGTCCGGATGACCGCGCCGGCTTGGTACTGGCCGTCGTCCCGCATCTTCAGGACCTCGGCCCTGGGAAGCTGCAGGATGACCTCGCCGGTGAGCCGGTTGATCGTCTTGTAGATGAACGAACCGCTGGCTTGATCTTGCTCGATGACCAGTCGCATCTCGACCGGGTCCGGCCCCTTGGCCGCTGCGGGCTCGCTCTTGGCGGGCGCCGCGGCGGATTGGAACTGGGGGCTTGCGGACTCCGGCGCGGGCGTAATGGCCGCGACCTTTCTGTCCATGTCTCCCTTCGCTGAACTTGCGTGCAGCGCTCCAGACTAAGGCGAGCGGCGGACAGGGTCGCCCCTGCCCGCCGACACACCGAGGGACCGCGGAGCCGTGTGACCGGCTCCGCGGCGCTTGGCCTTAACGGAAGAGGCCGAGCAGGATCGACGAGGACTGGTTGGCGATCGACAGCGCCTGGACCCCGAGCTGCTGCTTGGTCTGCAGAGCCTGGAGCTTGGCGCTTTCCTTCGCCAGATCGGCGTCGACGAGGTTGCCCACGCCGGCGTCGATCGAGTCCTGGAGCTTGCC
>NZ_SCVD01000007.1 GCF_004297125.1 Phenylobacterium sp.
CCTCTCCCCCCGCACTGCGTGTCGGGGGAGAGGAGGCTCAGCGGCCCTTGAAGTCCGGCTTCCGCTTGTCGACGAAGGCGGCCATGCCTTCCTTCTGGTCCTCGAAGGCGAACAGCGAGTGGAAGAGGCGGCGTTCGACCGCGACGCCGGTGGAGAGCGTCGTCTCGAAGGCGGCGTTCACCAGCTCCTTGTTCATCATCACCGCGAGCGGCGACTGGGCGGCGATCTTGGCCGCGGCGGCCAGCGCCTCGTCCAGCAGCTTGTCGGCCGGGACCACGCGGGAGACCAAGCCCGCGCGCTCGGCCTCGGCGGCGTCCATCATCCGGGCGGTCAGCACCATGTCCATGGCCTTGGCCTTGCCCACCGCGCGCGGCAGGCGCTGGGTGCCGCCGATGCCCGGCATGACGCCCAGGTTGATCTCCGGCTGGCCGAACTTGGCGGTCTCGGCGGCGATGATGAAGTCGCACAGCATGGCCAGCTCGCAGCCGCCGCCCAGCGCGTAGCCCGCCACCGCGGCGATGATCGGCTTGCGGAACTGCTCCAGCCGGCGGCCCGCGGAACCGAAGAAGTCGGTGGCGAACATCTGGGCGTAGGACTTGTCCGACATCTCCTTGATGTCGGCCCCGGCGGCGAAGGCCTTCTCGGAGCCGGTCAGCACCACGCACTTCACGGCCTCGTCGGCCTCGGCGGCGTCCAGGGCGGCCGAAAGCTCACCGAGAAGCTGGCTGTTCAGCGCGTTCAGCGCCTGCGGCCGGTTCAGGCGGATCAGGGTCACGCCAGCGCTGGGCGTCTCGACGATAAGGGTCTCGTAGCTCATGGGGCGCTCCTCGTTCGAAGGGCGACTTACGGCCCCGAGACCGAATAGCCAAGCGCCCGGAGGCGCGAGGGTAACCCATCGGAACCCACCAGATGGCCGACGCCGACCACGACGACGGTGCGCCCCCTGCCCTTCAGGCGGGAGTCCAGCTCGACGGTCCAGCGGGCGTTGCGTTCGGTGACCAGGCGGCCGAACAGGGCAGGCGAGGCCTTGCGCATCGGCTCCAGGGCCTCGCGGTCCAGGGCTGCAGCGTCGCCGGCCAGCCAGGCGCGGATGAGCTTGTTGTAGCCGTCCGGGTCCTCCTGCAGTTCGCGGACGGTCTGGTTCAGCGAGGCGATCTGTTCGGCTTGCGGCGTCTTGTCGAAGAGGTCGAGCTGCTCGGCCGGGGTCTCCAGCGCCTGGCGGCGGACTGTGGCCGGCGCCGTCGTCTCCACCGTCTTCTCGACGCCGTGCTCGGTGTCGGCGCCCGCGGCGCGATAGGCGGCGCCGGCCAGGGCCACCTCGGCCAGCCACGGTTCCAGCCGGTCCAGGGTGCTCTTGTCCAGGCCCAGGCCCTCGGCGGCGCGGATCAGGAGCTCGGCGTCGCGGGGCGTCAGCAGGGTGAACAGCGACTGCCCGACCGGCAGGATGCCGGTGGTGGCGGCCAGGCGGGCGATCTCCTGCTCGGCGGCGGGCCCGGCCGGCAGTTCGAACCACAGATCGTCGGCGCGCTTCAGCCCCGCGTCCAGCGCCGCCGGGCGCCAGGCGAGCCCGGGCGGCAGGACGTGGATGGAGCCGAACAGCAGCATCTCCGAATCCGCGTCCTTCACCACCCAGACGGGCGGGTCGGCGTGAGCGGGCGCGGCGACGAGGAGGAGAACCGCGAGGGCGGCGAGAAAACGCATCACGTCTGGCACACCGGGCAGAAGAAGGTGGAACGGCCGGCCTGGACCTCGCGGTCGATGATTCCCGGGCAACCCGCGTTGCAGCAGGGCTGACCCTCGCGGTCGTAGGTGCGGAAACGGTGCTGGAAATAACCCAGCGCCCCGTCCGTCTGGGCGAAATCGCGCAGGGTCGAGCCGCCGGCGGCGATCGCCTCCTGCAGGACGGCCTTGATCTCGGGGACCAGCTTGGCCAGCCGTGGGCCGGAAACCTTGCCCGCGGGCTTGAAAGGCGAGATGCGGGCCCGGTTCAGGGCCTCGCACACATAAATGTTGCCGAGCCCGGCCACGATGCGCTGGTCCAGCAGCAGGGTCTTGGGGCCCTGCTTGCGGCCGGCGAAGGCCGCCTTGAGGTGCGCGGCGTCGAAGGCGTCGGACAACGGCTCCGGCCCCAGGCCTGCAAACCAGGGGTGCAGGTAGAGGGTCGCGGTGTTGACCAGGGCCATGTAGCCGAACCGGCGAGGGTCGTAGTAGGTCACCCTCGTTCCGTCCTCCGTCTCGAAGACGATGTGGGCGTGCTTGGGGTCGGGATCGGGGGCATAGTGGAAGTGGCCCGGCCGCGCCTCGCCTTCAGCGTGGGCGATCTCGAAGCGGCCGCTCATGCCCAGGTGCATGACCAGGGTGTCCTCGCGGTCCAGGCGGGCCAGCAGGTACTTCGCACGCCGTTCCAGCTTCACGATCGTGGCGCCGGTCAGGAACTGGACGAAGTTCTCCGGCAGCGGAAACCGCAGGTCGGGCCGCCGCGCCTCCACGCGGGCCAGCCGCCGACCCTCCAGCACGGGCGCCAGGCCGCCCCGCACCGTCTCGACTTCGGGCAACTCAGGCATGACGCTTCGCTTGGCACGCCCGCGCTGGCGCGCCAAGGCCCCACCCGCTAAAGACGCGGCCATGACGGGACCTTCCGCCACCTTTGGCTTCCGCGACGTCGACGCTTCCGAGAAGGCCGGCCTCGTCCGCGGCGTGTTCGACCGCGTCGCCAGGCGCTACGACCTGATGAACGACCTGATGAGCGTGGGCGTCCACCGGCTCTGGAAGGACGCCGTCGCCGCGCGCCTCAATCCGCAGCCCGGCGAGACCATCGTCGACTGTGCGGGCGGCACCGGCGACATGGCCCGGCGCTTCGCGAAGATGGCCCGCCGGGCCCAGGAACGCCGGGGCGGCGAGGACGCGAAGATCTTCGTGGTCGACTACAACGCCGAGATGATCATGGCCGGGCGCGAGAAGGGCTCGGCGCCCGAGATGGCCTGGGCCGTCGGCGACGCCCAGGCCTTGCCGCTGCCGGACGGGTCGGCCGACGCCTATGTGATCAGCTTCGGCATCCGCAACGTGACGGACATCCCCGCGGCGCTGCGCGAGGCGCGGCGCGTACTGAAGCCGGGCGGCCGGTTCCTGTGCCTGGAGTTCTCGCGGCCGGTGACCGAGGCCCTGCGCGCCGCCTACGACGCCTATTCCTTCCGGGTGATCCCGGAAATCGGGGCGCGGGTGGCCAACGACCGGGAGAGCTACCAGTACCTGGTCGAGAGCATCCGTCGCTTCCCCGACCAGAAGGCCTTCGGCGCCATGATCGGCGAGGCCGGCTTCAGCCAAGTGGGCTGGACCAATTTCTCCGGCGGCGTGGCGGCCATGCACACCGGGCGGGCGATCTAGGCGCTCATGGCCTCGCTGGGCGCCTATCTGCGGCTGTTCGGGGCCGGATGGACGCTGGTCCGCAACGACGCCCTGCTGCCGCGAGAGCTGGACGCCTTCTATTCGCCAGCGGTGCGGCTCGGCGCGAATACGCTGCGGATCTTCGCGAGCCGCCGGACCGGGCGGCCGGGCGAACGCCTGGCGCGGTCGCTGGAGGGCCTCGGGCCCGTGGCGATCAAGCTGGGCCAGCTGCTGTCGACACGGGGGGACATCTTCGGCCGCCAGTTCGCCGAGGACCTTGGCCATCTGAAGGATCGGCTGCCGGCCTTCCCGATGGCCCAGGCGCGGGCGATCATCGAGCAGGAGCTCGGCCGGCCGGTGGAGGCGGTGTTCGCCGCCCTGGGCGAACCGGTGGCCGCCGCGTCGCTGGCGCAGGCGCACGAGGCCACCCTGATGGACGGCCGGCGTGTGGCGGTGAAGGTCCTGCGGCCGGGCATCGAGCGGCGGGTGGCCGCGGACTCCGCGGTCCTGGCCCTGGCCGCGCGGCTGATCCAGCGCTGGGCGGCGCCGATCCGCCGGCTGGAGCCGGTGAAGTTCGCCGACACCGTGATCCGCGCGACCGAGCTGGAGCTGGACCTGCGGCTGGAGGCCGCCGGCGCCGACGAGCTGGCCGAGGTGATGGCCAAGGACGGCTACATGTCCGCGCCCACGGTGCTGTGGGAAGGGGTCGGCAAGCGGGTGCTGACCATGGTCTGGGCCGACGGCATGGCGCTCTCGGACGAGGCGGCGCTGAACCAGCCGGGCCTGGACCGCAAGGCGCTGGCCGACAACCTCACCCGCGCCTTCCTGGCCCAGGCGCTGGACCACGGGGTGTTCCACGCCGATCTCCACGAGGGGAACCTGTTCGTGGCCGCGCCTGCCAAGCTGCAGGCGGTGGACTTCGGGATCATGGGACGGCTGGGCGCGGTCGAACGGCGCTACCTGGCCGAGATCCTGTGGGGCTTCCTGCAGCGGGACTACCCGCGGGTGGCCCAGGTGCATTTCGACGCCGGCTATGTGCCGCAGAAGCACAGCGTCGCGGCCTTCGCCCAGGCGTTGCGGGCGGTGGGCGAACCGGTGTTCGGGCAGCGGGCCAATGCGGTGGCCATGAGCCGGGTGCTGACCCAGCTCTTCGAGATCACCGCCCTCTACGACATGCACCTGCGGCCCGAGCTGGTGCTGCTGCAGAAGACCATGATGACCGTCGAGGGCGTGGCCCGGCGGATCGATCCCGAGCACGACATCTGGGGCGCCTCCGAGCCGGTGGTCCGCCGCTGGATCGCCCGCGAACTCTCCCCCGTCAGCCGGGTGAAGCAGCTGGCCGGCGAGGCCGAGAGCGCCATCCGCAACATCGCCCGCCTGGCCCAGCCCGCCGTGGCGGTCGAGGTCGAACCCGCGAAAAGCAACGCCCTGCTGTGGTTCGCGCTGGGCGCGCTCGCGGCGGGCGCCGCGTTCCTGGCGGGGGCTGTGCTGGGCTAGTCTCCCCTTCCCGCTTGGCGGGACCGGAAGTTACGCCTCGTCGTCGCTGTTGCGCCGCGACGCCTGGCGGCGGGCCTCACGGGCCTTCTGTTCCTCCCAGTAGGCCATGCCTTCGTCGGGCTTGAACATGGTGCGGGGCGCGCCCGCCTTGCTGGCGACGGCGAAGATATTGCCCTTGGGGTCGTAGAAGAGCCTGTCGCCGTTGTTGCGGGTCATCGTCAGGGTGCCCTTGGGCGGGTTCGAGACGAAGCCGTGCGCCTTCTGGACGAACTCGTCGACGCTGTCCGCGCCGAACGTGCGGCCGTTGCGGTCGAAGGCGCGCTGGGCGTTCTGCTGGGCGGAAAACTTGCGGCTGGCGGACCACATCGGCTTGCCGTCCACCTCTGGCACGGGGTCCCGGCGATGGTCCTCGCGGGGCGCATTGTCCGAGCGGAAACCGGCGTCGGACGACGCGTCGTCGGCGCTCGTCGCCATCTGGGTCCCGGCGGACTGCTTCCGGGCCACGGCCGAGGGGCCGTTGTCGCAGGCGCTCAGCGTCAAGGCGGCGGCCGCGGCCAGCAGCCAAATCCTCGTTCCAGCCACGTGTCGTCTCCAACTAAGGTCAAGCTGGAACAAAGAATGAACACAACCTGCGGCGTTTGTCGAGTCCTTCCGGATGACCTACATCGGAGCCCTCTTTGACGGGGTGTCTGGCCTTGGCCGAGCAGCGGGTTCTCCTCATCGTCGGCGGCGGCATCGCAGCCTACAAGGCCCTGGAGCTCACGCGGCTCCTGCGCAAGGCGGGCGTCGGCGTGCGGCCGATCCTCACCCGGGCCGGCGCCGAGTTCGTGACGCCGCTCAGCCTCGCGGCCCTGGCCGAGGACAAGGTCTATTCCGAGCTGTTCAGCCTCACCGACGAGGCCGAGATGGGCCATATCGAGCTCAGCCGCTCGGCCGACCTCGTGGTGGTGGCGCCGGCCACGGCGGACCTGATGGCCAAGGCGGCGAACGGCCTGGCGGGCGACCTGGCGTCAACGACCCTGCTGGCGACCGACAAGCCAGTGCTGATGGCGCCGGCCATGAACGTGCGGATGTGGGAGCACGCCGCGACGCGGCGCAACTTCGAGCGCCTGAAGGCCGACGGCGTGCTGTTCGTGGGCCCCGACGAGGGCGCCATGGCCTGTGGCGAGTACGGTCCCGGCCGGATGGCCGAGCCGGCGGCGATCTTCGAGGCGATCCGCACGGCGCTGAGCGGCGCGGCGGCGCGGCCGCTCACCGGCAGGCGCGCCATCGTCACAGCGGGACCGACCGCAGAGCCGCTGGATCCGGTCCGGCTGATCACCAACCGCTCGTCGGGCAAGCAGGGCTATGCGATCGCCAGCGCGCTGGCGGCCCTGGGCGCCGAGGTCACCCTGGTCAGCGGCCCGACCGCCCTCACCGCCCCGGCCGGCGTCAACCGCGTCGACGTGGAGACCGCGCGCGACATGCTGGCGGCCTGCGAGGCGGCGCTGCCGGCCGACATCGCCGTCTGCGTGGCGGCGGTGGCCGACTGGCGGCCGGAGTTCCAGGGGACCAGCAAGATCAAGAAGGGCGACGCCGGCCCACCGGCCATCGCCCTGGTGGAGAACCCCGACATCCTGGCGACCCTGTCGAAGGGCAAGGAGCGTCCGAGGCTGGTGGTCGGGTTCGCCGCCGAGACCGACGACGTCGAGGCCCACGCCAGCGCCAAGCTGGCCCGCAAGGGCTGCGACTGGATCGTCGCCAACGACGTCAGCATCGAAGGCGTCATGGGCGGCGACCAGAACGCCGTCGCCATAGTCTCCAAGGGGGGAATCGAGCGATGGGACCGCATGGCCAAGGGTGAGGTCGCCCGCCGGCTGGCCGCCCGCATCGCTGAGGAATTCTGAGTGTCCCCGACCGTCCCGATCACCCGCCTGCCGCACGGCCAGGACATCCCGCTCCCCGCCTACGAAACGGCCCAGGCGGCGGGGATGGACCTGCGCGCCGCGGTGCCAGAGGACGAGCCGCTGGTGCTGCATCCGGGCGACCGTTTCGCGGTGCCGACCGGCCTGGCCTTCGCCTTGCCACCGGGTTTCGAGGGGCAAGTGCGGCCCCGCTCGGGGCTGGCGTTCAAGAACGGGATCACCTGCCTGAACAGCCCCGGCACCGTCGACGCCGACTACCGCGGCGAGGTGAAGGTGATCCTGATCAACCACGGCCCGGAGGCCTTCACGATCCGCCGCGGCGACCGCATCGCCCAGCTGGTGATCGCCCCCGTGGTGCAGGCGACGTGGGCCGAGGTCGACAGCCTGGACGAGACCGTCCGCGGCGCCGGCGGCTTCGGATCGACCGGGGCCGCATAGCCCACGGAACGCGCGGCGCCGCAGGGTGTTCTCACCCGGCGTGCGGATAGCCACCTACAATGTGAACGGTGTGAACGGGCGGCTTCAGGGCCTCCTCGCCTGGCTGGCCGAGACGCGGCCGGACATCGTCTGCCTGCAGGAGTTGAAGGCGCCGGCGGAGAAATTCCCCGAAGGCGCCCTGCGGCGCGCCGGCTACGGCTCGGTCTGGCATGGCGAGAGCCGGTGGAACGGCGTGGCGATCCTGGCCCGGGATTGCGACCCCATCCAGACTCGCCGCGGCCTGCCCGGCGACCGGGCCGACGTCCAGAGCCGCTATGTGGAGGCGGCGGTGAACGGCGTGATTGTGGCCTCGCTCTACGCCCCGAACGGCAACCCACAGCCGGGGCCGAAGTTCGAGTTCAAGCTCAGGTGGCTGGAACGGCTGCACGCACACGCGGCCGGCCTGTTGGCCAGCGGCCATCCGGTGGCGCTGGCCGGCGACTTCAACATCATCCCCGAGCCGCGGGACGTCTATGCGCCCGAGCGGTGGCTGGACGACGCCCTGTTCCACCCGAAGGTCCGCGAGGCCTATGCGCGGCTGTTGGAACAGGGCTGGACCGACGCGCTGCGGGCGCGGTTCCCGGACGAGACGGTCTACACCTTCTGGAAGTACTGGCGCGGCGCCCTGGAACGCGACGCCGGTCTACGCATCGACCATCTCCTGCTCAGCCCGGACCTCGCGCCCCGCCTGAAGGACGCCGGGGTCGATCGGGCCTTCCGGGCGCGGGAGGGGGCCAGCGACCACGCGGCGGTGTGGATCGAGCTGGCGGACCAGCGGGCGAAGCGGGCTCCGGGATAGCAGCGCCGATCCTGCATTGCATTATTACTAGTGTTGAATATATCTTAGTTCGATCATACATGACGCTCAAGCTGGGGGATCGGTATTCGCGCGACGAGCATCGCCGCGCTTCCCCAGGGAGCTTCCATGCCCACCTTGTCTCCTGCCGTGAACGGCGCCCGCGATCCCCGGCATGACCTGCCCGCTTGGGCCGCCGCCGCCTTTCCGGGCGGTCTGGCTCAGGAAGGCGGCAACGTCTGGGCGCCGCACGACTATTCCTGGGACATGGGCGAAGAAGCCCGCATCAATCAGTCCGCGTCGAACCGGTCGGGGGGCGGCCTCGCCGTCAGCCTCCACTTCGAAGGCCTCCTGAGGGCGGCGTTGGCGCGGGCCGGGGTCGAGATGTCGATGGACGGGGTGCTGCTGGACCTTCGCAGCGGCGACGGGACGCGCTCGGTGGTTCCCTGGCTCAGCCTCCTGCCGCGCGTGCATATCGTGGCCACCGACCCCTCGAGCCTGCTGCTGGCCGCGGCGGTGGGGCGCGCCCGACCGCTCGAGGCCGAGGATCGGGTGATGGGCGTCCTTGCCGAGCCGGACCGAATTCCGGTGGCGCCGGGATCGGTCGACATGGTCAGCGGTGTCGCCTGCCTGCACGAGCTTGATGACCCGGACCTCATCCTGGCCGCCGCCGCCCGGGCCTTGCGGCCCGGCGGCACGGCGATCTTCCTCGCTCCGTTCGACGGTCACGGCGTGCTGCGGCTGGCGTATGAGCGGATCTGCGCCGAGGCCCCGCTCTGGCCGGACGATCCGCTGGCCCCCGATGTCGCGCTCGCGTTGCGGGCCATCGTCGACGATATCGCCAAGCGCACCTTGCCGGACCGCCGCGACCCCACCTTCGCGCAGATGGAGCAGAAATGGCTGTTCGCGCGCGAGTCGCTGGAGACCGCCGCGCGGGGCCTTGGCTTCCGGGGGGTCGATTTCATGTCGCACAACGACCATGAGACGCTCTACCGGGACGCGGCCACGCTCCAAGTGGGCGCGCTGACGGGCAGCGCCGATGCGGCGCTTCCGAGCTGGGCCATGGACATCCTGGACGGCTTCGACCGTGCGCTTCGGCCGCCCGTGAAGCGGCTCCTGATGCTGGAAGGCACGATCGTCCTGCGGCGCTGAGGCCGTTCCTAGAGCCCCGGCGCCACGAACCCGCGGACATTCTCGTCGATGGCCTGGGCCAGCGCCAGGGTCCTCGCGTCGCCGGCGTGCGGGCCGATGAGCTGCACGCCGACGGGGAGGCCCGCGGCGGTGCGGCCGGCCGGGACGGCCGTGGCGGGAAGGCGGAGCGCCGTGGCCACCGAGATCCAGGTCAGCATCGAGGGATAGGGGATCGCCTGGCCGTCCGACATCTTCAGGCTGCGCTTCTGGAAGGGCCGCCGGTCGTGCGGGAAGGCCGCGACCGGCGCGATGGGCGCCAGGATCACCTGCCAGCGCCCGAAGGCGGCGTCGATCTCGTGGCGTAGGCGCGAGCGCACGGCGTCGGCGGCCAGCCACTCCGTATGGCGGGCCGTGTAGGCCATGGTCATGGCGGCGGTCGAAAGCGGCCCGTCGCGCTCGACCCGCCCGCCCATGAAGAAGCGCATCCGCTCCATCCCGCGCAGCATCTTCGGCGGCAGATCCTCGCCCAGCACAGCGCCCAACAGCGTCTGGTAGCTGTGCAGCAGGGCGCGCATGTCCACCGGACTGGGGATGGTCTCGACCTCCGCCCCCGCCACGCGCAGCTCGTCGGCGAAGGCCTGGATCACGCCGCGGACCTCGGGGTCGAGCGGGCATAGCGGGTCGTCCAGCCAGAGGCCGACCTTGGCCTCCTTCAGGTCGGCGGGCGGCGCCTTGGGGGCTAAGGGCCCGTTCTCGATGATCGACAGCAGCAGGCGCAGGTCGCGGGCCGAACGGGCCATGGGGCCGACGACGTTCAGGTCGCGCTCGACGAAGGAATTCGGGCTGGGAGGAACGTGCCCGCGCTGGCTGACCATCCCCCAGGTGGGCTTGTGGCTAAAGACGCCGCAGAAGCTGGCCGGGACCCGCAGCGACCCGCCGATGTCAGAGCCGATCTCCAGCGGCGTGACGCCGATGGCGAGCGCGGCCGCCGCGCCGCCGGACGAACCGCCGGGGGTTCGCGTCGGGTCCCAGGGATTGTTGGTGACGCCATAGACGCCGTTGGCGCTCTGCCAGTCCGCGGCCATGACCGGCACGTTGGTCTTGCCCCAGATCACGGCCCCGGCGCGGCGCGCATGGCTGACCGCCGCGGCGTCCTCGGTCATGCGGCGGCGCAGGTCGGCCAGGCCTGATGAGGCGGCCATGCCGGCCACGTCGAAGGTGTCCTTGATGGTCATCGGCAGGCCGGCGAGCGGCCCCAGGGACTCGCCCCGAGCGCGGGCGTCGTCCAGGGCCCGGGCCCGCTCCAGCGCGCGCTCCGGATCGGCCGCCACGACGGCGTTGAGCTTGCCATGGGTCTCGGCGTGGCGAGCCAGGGATAGCTTCAGCAGCTCGACGGCCGAGATGCGCTTGCTGGCGAGGGCGATCAGCTGGCTCGAGGCGTCCTGGCCAAGGAGGTCCGACACGCTCAGCGGTCCTTCGCGAAGCCGAGCACGTCCTGCATGTCGTGTTCGCCCGGCGGCCGGCCGGCGACCCAGCGGGCGGCGGCGAGGGCGCCGCGGGCGAACAGGCCTCGGTCGCGGGCGGAGTGGCTGAGGGTCAGGATCTCGTCGTCGGCGGCGAAGGTCACGCTATGCTCGCCGATGATGCCGCCGCCCCGCAGGACCGAAAAGCCGATCTCCTGGACCGGCCGCTCGCCGGTGATGCCGTCGCGGGCGTGGCGGGCGACCTGGGACAGGCTGACGCCGCGGCCCCTGGCGGCGGCCTCGCCCAGCATCAGGGCCGTGCCGGAGGGGGCGTCGACCTTGCGGCGATGGTGGGCCTCGAAGATCTCGATGTCGTAGGCCTCGGCCGGCAGGGCGCGGGCCGCCTGCGCCACCAGGCCCATCAGCATGTTGAGGCCGAGGGAGAAGTTGCCTGCGCGGACGATGGCGGTGGTTCGGGCGGCCTCGGCGACGGCGGCGATCTGGTCGGCGTCGAACCCCGTCGCGCCCAGCACCAGGGCCACGCCCCTGCCGGCGACCTCGCGGGCCAGGGCGGCGGAGGCGGCCGGCGTGGTGAAGTCGATGACCACCTCGCAGGCGGCCAGGGCCTCGGCGGCGGGGATCAGGCCCTCGCCCGTGGCGCCCGGCCGGTCGAAGCGGGCGACGAGGCTCAGCGCAGGGTCGGCCTGCACGGCGGCGGTCACGGCCTGGCCCATGCGGCCCAACGCGCCGGCGACAGCGATCTTGATCGGGGCGGCGGACAGGGCGGTCTCTCCGGTTTGCCGACTGGCGACCGCTAGTTCCCGCGCGCCGGGGCCTTGGTCAATCCTTACCTATCCCGGCAAGGCTCAGTTCTCCCGTGCATCCCGCGTCAGGTCGTTGAGCTCCGAGATGCGAGCCTCGTAGACGTCTTCGACGGCCCACGGAGCCTCGCGCGCCGCGGCGGCGCGGGCCTGGAGCCAGCGGGCCTGCTGCCGCTGGAGCGACGAACTGGGCACGCCGGCGGCCTCGGCGTTGCGGTAGGCCTGCTGGAGCTGGCGGTCGCGGGCGCCCAGCCGACGGTCGGCGCAGACCACCGCCGCGCCGGGGTCGGACGAGGCGCACCCCTCGTTGCGGGCGACCCGCATCGGCCCCTCGCCGACCGGGGCGGGCCTGCGCGGCGCGGGCTTCGCCGCCGGCGGCTTCTTGGCGGCCGGCCTGGCGACCACCGGCCGGGTGGAGGCCTTCTCGACCTTCGGCGCCTTGGCGGACCTGGCCTTGGCGAGCTGGGTCTTCGGCTTCACCACCTCGGCCTTGAGCTTCTTCGGCGTGGCCTTCACGGCTTTCACCAGCGAGGCGAGGCGCTTGGTCTCCGCCTTGGCCTTGGCGGCCTTCTGCGCCTTCGCCTCCGCCTGGGCGAGCTTCGCGGCCCTCGCCTTCTCCGCCTTGGCGCGTTCGACCTTCTCGGCCTTCGCAAGCCTTTCGGCCCTGGCCTTCTCCGCCTTGGCCAGTCGGGACTCACCGGTGACCTTCGCCTTCTCGACCTTTGCCTTCTCGATCTGCGCTTTTTCCGCCTTGGCCGGCCCGGCCACGGCGACCTTCAACTTCTCGGGCCTGGGCATCGGCTTGGGCTCGGCCTTGGCCTTGGCCTTCTGGACCTTGGGCTTCTCCGGCGCCTTCTCGATCCTGGGTTCGGGCCTGGGCCTCGGTTCGGCCTTGGGCCTGGGCTCGACCTTCACCGTGGGGACCAGCATCGGCTCGGCGGCGACCACGGCGTCCACCTTCATCAGGCCGGCGGAGGGGCGGCGGGGCGCGACCATGTCCGGGGCGTACGGAGGCGGCGCGACCTCACGGTCGGGCGCTGCCTCGCCGGGCAGCACCTCCAGCAGCGGGCCGAACGGAGCGGGGCTGTCATCGACGATGATCTGCAGGGCGGGACGCGGGGCGTCCTCGGGGGCCATGGCCCGGGGGTGGGGCGGCTCGGGCGGGGCGGGCCGCGCCCAAAGTCCCATGCCCACGCCCAAGGCCACCGCCCCCACGACGCCGGCGGCGACGAGCCGGCCATGGCCAGGCGGTTTCGGGGCCGGCAGGTCCGGCGGCAGCTCTTCGAAATTGTCCAGCATCGGGCGCCCCTTGAAACACGGGTCCCTCGACGCACATGGCTAAGGTCGGCTACGGCGCATGCGCCGGCAAGCTCGCCCCCAACCCGAACTCTCTCCCAATTGCAGATTGAGGCAAAAACGTGCCGTTGGAAATCCCTACGCTTGAGACACAACGCCTCATTCTGCGGGCGCCGCAGCCGGAGGATTTCGAAGCCTGGGCGGCGTTCTGCGCCGACGAGGAGGCGGCCCGCTTCATCGGCGGCAAACAGGATCGGATCGGCGCCTGGCGGATCATGAGCGTCATGGCCGGGGGCTGGTTCACCCGCGGCTACTCCATGTTCTCGGTGATCGAGAAGGCGAGCGGCCGCTGGGTCGGCCGGGTCGGGCCCTGGCGACCCGAGGGCTGGCCGGGCACGGAGGTCGGCTGGGGCGTCGCGCGGGAGTGCTGGGGCAAGGGCTATGCGACCGAGGCCGCCGAGGCGACCATCGACTGGGCGTTCGCCACGCTGGGCTGGACCGAGGTGATCCACACGATCGAGGCGGCGAACGTGAATTCCCAGAAGGTCGCGCAGCGGCTGGGCTCGCGTATCCTGCGCCAGGCCGTCCTGCCGCCGCCGATGAACGTGGCGGTCGATTGCTGGGGTCAGAGCCGGGAAGAGTGGCTGGCTCGGGGGCGTTAGATCCAGCCCCGCTCGCGCAGGATGCCGGCATAGGTCCGGCTCACCGGCACTTCCGCTCCGTCCTTCAGCTTCAGCGTCGCACGGCCATCGCCCCGCTTCGCGTCGGTGATGGCGTCCCTGGCCACCCACCAGGAGCGGTGGACCTGGGCGCCCTCGATGCCTTCGAGCTCGGCCACGGCGTCGGCGAGGCGCATCAGGATCAGGTCCTGGCCCTTGGAGGTGTGGAGGCGCAGATAATGGTCTTCCGCCTCGACCGCCCAGACCTCGCCGCCGCGCAGCTTCAGCGGCAGGCGCTCCAGGAACTTGGGCGGGTTGGGTCCGGCCGCGGTCATGGCTTCGCGACGGGTCTCGATCAGGACGTTGATTGCGGTCAGGGCCATCGAGACCAGCAGGACCGGCCCGAAAAGCATCCACAGACCCGAGAACGGGACGTTGGAATTGAACATGAAGTGGGTGGCGGCCCAGACCACGACCGTTAACGGCACGGACATCACCAGCGCCGAGATCGCGGCGTCCAGCCACATGTTCCCCGTCCGCCGCCGGTCCCGGAGGAAGAAGCGGGAGACCCAGGCGCCCCAGACGTAGCCGACGACCATCAGGGTCATCCAATAGACCAGGCGCGGAACCAGCGGCGCCTCACCGGTGTCGAATGCGCCGGAGAAGGTCAGGAACAGGCCCGCCACCAGGGCCACGGCCAAGCCGCGCCCCCAGCCACGGGTCTCGTCGTAGGGACCGATGCGGGCGAGGAGCTTCTTCACCGGCCCGCCGCTCGCGAAGCGTGAACGGAGCCGCGCGGCAGTTCGCGAAGCTCCGCCGTCACCCGACGCATCCTCGCTCGCACCCTTTTCCGACCGCCGTCATGTCCTGGCCCACCGGGCCCAAGGCCCCTCGCCTCGGAGATAAAGGATGTCGCCTGTTTCGCAAAAGCCCGCCCGCCCGCCGATGAGCTTCGGCCTGCGCTTCGGCCTGTCCCTGGGCGCCGTCGCCGTGATCGTTGGCCTGTCGCTGGGCGGCGCGTGGAAGGGTGTCGTCGCTGTCGCGCTGGCGGCGCGCCCGCATGCGCCGGATGCGGCGCTGTTCGACGCGCTGAGCCCGGCTATCAGGATCCACCTGTTCACGGCGCTGGCCGCCCTGGTGCTGGGCGGGGTGCTGATGACGGCGCGCAAGGGGCGGACGTTCCATCGTGTGGCCGGCTGGGTCTGGGTGAGCCTGGTGCTGGCGACGGCGGGCGCGACGCTGTTCATCACCAGCCTGAACCATGGCCGGTGGTCGATGCTGCACCTGTTCACCGGCTGGGTGCTGCTGGTGCTGCCGCTCGCGGTGATGTGGGCCAAGCGCCACGACGTCGCGCGCCATCGCAGGACCATGATGGGCCTGTTCTACGGTGGCTTCGCCCTCAACCTGTTCATCGCCATGATCCCGGGACGCACCCTGTGGCTGATGTTCCTGGGGTGACTTGCTCCCTCCGAGAGAGCGTGCGCGTTCCCCTCGGGGCATGGTCGTGCGCCGAAGGGTGGTTTTCCGGGCCTCACGCGGTTGTCATCACCGGAGGCGGCGCCTATAAGCCGCGTCACTCGCCACAGGGGCGAGCCTTCCCCGCAGTCGCCCCCAAGGCCTCATGAACATCCACGAACACCAAGCCAAAGCCGTCCTCGCGGAGTTCGGTGTGGCGGTCCCGCGCGGCTATCCCGCGTTCTCGGTCGACGAAGCCGTCGAAGCAGCGAAGAAGCTGGGCGGACCGGTCTTCGTCGTGAAGTCGCAGATCCACGCCGGCGGGCGCGGCAAGGGCCGCTTCGAAGGCCTGGGCCCCGACGCCAAGGGCGGGGTGCGGGTGGTCAAGTCCGCCGAGGACGTGCAGGCCAACGCCGCCGAGATGCTGGGCCGGGTGCTGGTGACGCATCAGACCGGACCCAAGGGCAAGCAGGTGAACCGCCTCTACATCGAGGAAGGCGCCGCCATCGCCAAGGAATTCTACCTGTCGCTGCTGGTGGACCGCGAGACGAGCCGGGTCTCGGTCGTGGCCTCCACCGAGGGCGGCATGGACATCGAGGAGGTCGCCCACTCGACCCCCGACAAGATCGTCACCTTCTCCATCGATCCGGCCACCGGAGTCTGGCCGCACCACGGCCGCGCGCTCTCCGGCGCCCTGGGCCTGAAGGGCGACCTCGCCAAGCAGGCGGCCAAGCTGCTGGGCCAGCTGTACGAAGCCTTCGTCGCCAAGGACATGGCGATGCTTGAGGTCAATCCGCTGATCGTCACCGCCGACGACCAGCTGCGGGTGCTGGACGCCAAGGTGTCGTTCGACTCGAACGCCCTCTACCGCCACCCCGACATCGTCGCCCTGCGCGACGAGACCGAGGAGGACCCCAAGGAGATCGAGGCCTCCAAGTTCGACTTGAGCTACATCGCCCTCGACGGCGAGATCGGCTGCATGGTCAACGGCGCCGGCCTGGCCATGGCCACCATGGACATCATCAAGCTGTACGGGGCCGAGCCGGCCAACTTCCTGGACGTCGGCGGCGGCGCCGACGAGGCCAAGGTGACGGCGGCCTTCAAGATCATCATCGCCGACCCCAACGTGAAGGGCATCCTGGTCAACATCTTCGGCGGCATCGCCCGCTGCGATATCCTGGCCCAGGGCGTCGTCGCCGCGGTGAAGCAGGTGGGCCTCAAGGTGCCGCTGGTGGTCCGGCTGGAAGGCACCAACGCCGAGCTGGGCAAGAAGATCATCAACGAGAGCGGCTTGAACGTGATCGCGGCCAACGACCTCTCGGACGGCGCGGAAAAGATCGTGAAAGCCGTGCGGGGCGCTCAGTAAGACATGTCGATCCTGATCAACAAGAACACCCGCGTCATCTGCCAGGGCATCACCGGCGCCCAGGGCACCTTCCACTCGGAACAGGCGATCGCCTACGGGACCAAGATGGTCGGCGGCGTGACGCCCGGCAAAGGCGGAACGACCCACATCGGCCTGCCCGTCTACGACACGGTCGCCGAGGCCGTGAAGCAGACCGGCGCCGACGCCAGCGTGATCTATGTCCCGCCGCCCTTCGCCGCGGACTCGATCCTGGAAGCCATCGACGCCGAGGTCCCGCTGATCATCTGCATCACCGAGGGCATCCCGGTGGCCGACATGGTCAAGGTCAAGCGCTCGCTCAGCGGCTCAAAATCCAGGCTGATCGGCCCCAATTGCCCCGGCGTGCTCACCCCGGATGAGTGCAAAATCGGCATCATGCCCGGGAACATCTTCAAGAAGGGCTCGGTGGGCGTTGTTTCCCGGTCGGGTACGCTTACCTATGAGGCCGTGTTCCAGACCACGCAGGTGGGCCTCGGCCAGACGACGGCCGTGGGCATCGGCGGCGACCCCGTGAAGGGCACCGAGTTCATCGACATGCTCGACATGTTCCTGAAGGACCCGGAGACCGAGTCGATCATCATGATCGGCGAGATCGGCGGTTCGGCCGAAGAAGACGCGGCTGAATTCATCAAGAATTCACCAAACAAGAAGCCAATGGTCGGCTTCATCGCGGGACGCACCGCGCCGCCCGGTCGGCGCATGGGTCACGCGGGCGCGATCATCTCCGGCGGCAAGGGCGGCGCCGAGGACAAGATCGCCGCGATGGAAGCTGCGGGAATCCGCGTGTCGCCGTCCCCGGCGGCCCTCGGCACCACGCTTCTGGAAGTGCTCAAGGGCGCGTAAGCGCCGTACATGACGGTTTAGGGCGGTCCGCGCTCGGCTCCTTCTTCCGAAGTCCGTGGGCCCGCCCCGGAAGGCGAAGGACATGGCGGACGACGCGGGCCTCATCAACGAAGTGATGGCCGAGACCTCTTTCCTCTACGGCGGCAATGCGGCCTTCGTGGAGGATCTCTATGCGAAATGGGCGGCGGACCCGAACTCGGTCGCCCCCTCGTGGCAGGCGTTCTTCGCCTCCCTGCTGGACGGCAAGGGCGACGTGGCGCGCGCCGCCGGCAAGCCCGCCTGGACCAAGCCCGAGACCCCCGCCGCGCGCCCCGACTGGATGAGCGCCATCGACGGCCTGTGGCCCGCGGTGGAAGCTAAGCTGGGCAAGGCGATCGCCGACAAGAAGCCCACCGCCTCGGTGGACGAGGTCCGCGCCGCCACCCTGGATTCGCTGCGCGCCATCATGATGATCCGGGCCTACCGGATGCGCGGCCACCTGAAGGCCAACCTGGACCCGCTGGGCCTGGCCGCCACGCCGGGCGACGCCTCCGAACTCGATCCGTCCACCTACGGCTTCGCCGAGCCCGACTTCGACCGGCCGATCTTCCTCGACTTCGTGCTGGGCCTGGAAACGGCCAGCATCCGCGAAATCCTGGCGATCCTGCGCCGCACCTACTGCGGCAACGTCGGCGTGCAGTACATGCACATCTCCGATCCGAAGGAGAAGGCCTGGCTGCAGGAGCGGATCGAGGGCCGCGACAAGGAGATCGTGTTCTCCAAGGAGGGCAAGGTCGCCATCCTGAAGAAGCTGATCGAGACCCAGGGCTTCGAACAGTTCCTCCACCGCCGTTTCCCCGGCACCAAGCGCTTCGGCCTGGACGGCGGCGAGGCGATGGTCCCGGCGCTGGAGCAGATCATCAAGCGCGGCGGCGCCATGGGCGTGAAGGACATCGTCATCGGCATGCCGCACCGTGGCCGGCTGAACGTGCTCGCCGCCGTGATGGGCAAGCCCTACCACGTGATCTTCCACGAGTTCCAAGGCGGCTCGTCGCTTCCCTCGGACGTGCAGGGTTCGGGCGACGTGAAGTACCACCTGGGCGCCTCGTCGGACCGTGAGTTCGACGGCAACAGCGTCCACCTGTCGCTCACCGCCAACCCCTCGCACCTTGAGATCGTCAATCCGGTCGTGATCGGGAAGGTGCGCGCCAAGCAGGCGTTCACCCTGCGCGACCAGCCGTCGAGCGGCCGCGGCCATGTGATGCCGCTGCTGCTGCACGGCGACGCGGCCTTCGCCGGCCAGGGCGTGGTGGCCGAGTGCTTCGCCCTTTCGGGCCTGCGCGGCTACGGCGTCGGCGGGACCATGCACTTCGTGGTCAACAACCAGATCGGCTTCACCACCAGCCCGAAGAACAGCCGCTCGTCGCCCTATCCGACCGACGTGGCCCTGATGGTGGAAACGCCCATCTTCCACGTGAACGGGGACGACCCCGAGGCCGTGACCTTCGCCGCCAAGGTGGGCACCGAGTACCGCCAGCTGTTCGGCAAGGACGTGGTCATCGACATGTTCTGCTATCGGCGCTTCGGTCACAACGAGGGGGACGACCCCACGATGACCCAGCCGCTGATGTACGCAAAGATCAAGAACCACCCGTCGGTTCGCGACCTCTACGGCCAGCGGCTCATCGCCGAGGGCGTCGCCAGCCAAGCGGACGTGGACGGCTGGATCGCCGAGTTCGACAAATTCCTCGACCAGGAGTTCGACGGGGGCAAGTCCTACAAGGCCAACAAGGCCGACTGGCTGGACGGCAAGTGGTCGGGCCTGAAGCTGCCGACCGGCGAAGAGCGCCACGCCACCGGCGTGCCGAAGCAGAAGCTGCTGGACCTGGGCCGCAAGCTGACCACGGTTCCCGAGAGGGTCACCGTCCACAAGACGGTGGAGCGGGTCATCGCGGCCCGTCGCGAGGCGATCGAGACCGGCCAGGGCGTCGATTGGGCCACCGGCGAGAGCCTGGCCTTCGCCACCCTGCTGGACCAGGGCTATCCGGTTCGCCTGTCCGGGCAGGACAGCGTGCGCGGCACCTTCAGCCAGCGCCACTCCGGCCTGATCGACCAGAAGAGCGAGGAGGTCTACTTCCCGCTGCGCAACCTGGGTCCGAACCAGGCCCACTTCGAGGTGCTGGATTCGGCGCTGTCGGAAGAGGCGGTGCTGGGCTTCGAGTACGGTTTCTCGCTGACCGACCCCGACACCCTGACCATGTGGGAAGCCCAGTTCGGCGACTTCGTGAACGGCGCCCAGGTGGTCATCGACCAGTTCATCTGCTCGGGCGAGCGCAAGTGGCTTCGCATGAGCGGGTTGGTGATGCTGCTGCCGCACGGCTACGAGGGCCAGGGGCCCGAGCACTCGTCGGCCCGCCTCGAGCGGTTCCTGCAGCTCTGCGCCGAAGACAATATGCAGGTGGTCAACTGCACGACCCCCGCCAACTATTTCCACGCCCTGCGCCGGCAGCTGCTGCGGGAATTCCGCAAGCCGCTGATCGTGATGACGCCCAAGAGCCTGCTGCGCCACAAGCGGGCGGTCTCGACGATCGACGACTTCGCCGAGGGCACCGGCTTCCACCGGGTGATGGTGGACGGCGCCGAAGCCGGCTGCGACGTGGGCGGCGTGACGCTGCAGGCCGACGACAAGATCAACCGGGTCATCGTCTGCTCGGGCAAGGTCTACTTCGACCTCGTCGAACAGCGCGCCAAGACCGGCCGCGACGACGTCTACATCCTGCGGCTGGAACAGTTCTATCCCTGGCCGCTGAAGTCGCTGACCAACGAGCTGAAGCGGTTCAAGAACGCCGAGCTGGTCTGGTGCCAGGAGGAGCCCAAGAACATGGGCGGCTGGCAGTTCGTCGACCCCTGGCTCGAACTGACCCTGGAGCGTATGAGCATCAAGGCCAAGCGCGCCCGCTACGTCGGTCGTCCGGCCTCGGCCTCGACGGCCGCCGGCCTGATGAGCCGCCACCTGAAAGAGCTCGAGACCTTCCTTACGGAAGCCTTCGCCTAACCCCACTTTGTGTGTTCGAGAGACCTAAGGAGCCGACCCCCCAATGGCCGACATCATGACCCCCGCCCTCGGTGAGTCCGTCACCGAAGCCACGGTGGCGCGCTGGGCGAAGAAGGCCGGCGATGCGGTCCGCAAGGACGAGATCCTGGTCGAGCTGGAAACCGACAAGGTGAGCCTGGAAGTGGCCGCGCCGTCCGATGGCGTGCTCAGCGAGATCACCGCCGAGGAGGGCGCGACGGTCGAACCCGGCGCGGTGCTCGGCAAGATTACGGACGGAGCCGCCGCCCCGGCCCCGAAGCCCGCGGCTCCGAAGGCCGAGGCCGCCCCCGCGCCGAAGCCCGAACCCGCTCCGGCGCCGACCCCCGCGCCGGTCGCCAAGACCGCCGCCGAGCCGGTGCTGGCCCCCTCGGCCCAGCGGGTCGTCGCCGAGAACAAGCTGGACGCGGGCGCCATCGCCGGCACCGGCAAGGACGGTCGGGTGACCAAGGGCGACGCCCTCGCCGCCCTGGAGGCCCGCGCCAGCGCGCCGGCGCAAGCTCCGGCTCCGGCCGCGCCGCGCGCGATCCATGAGCGCGAGGAGCGGGTGAAGATGACGCGCCTGCGCCAGACCATCGCGCGCCGGTTGAAGGAAGCCCAGAACGCCGCCGCCATGCTGACCACCTTCAACGAGGTGGACATGTCCGGCGTGATGGCGCTGCGCAACGAGTACAAGGACGTGTTCGAGAAGAAGCACGGCGTGAAGCTGGGCTTCATGTCCTTCTTCGTGAAGGCGGTGATCCACGGCCTGAAGCAGGTGCCCGAGGTCAACGCCGAGATCGACGGCACGGACCTGATCTACAAGAACCACTACGACATTTCGGTCGCGGTCGGGACCGAGAAGGGCCTGGTCACGCCGGTGGTGCGCGACGCCGACGCCATGAGCCTTTCCGAGATCGAGAAGGAGATCGGCGCGCTGGGCAAGAAGGCCCGCGACGGCCAGCTGGCGCTGGAGGATCTGCAGGGCGGGACCTTCACCATCTCGAACGGCGGCATCTACGGCTCGCTGATGTCGACGCCGATCCTGAACGCGCCGCAGTCGGGCATCCTGGGCATGCACAAGATCCAGGAGCGGCCGATGGTCGTGAACGGCCAGATCGTGGTGCGGCCGATGATGTACCTGGCGCTGAGCTACGACCACCGGATCGTCGACGGCAAGGGCGCGGTGACCTTCCTGGTCCACGTCAAGGAAGCCATCGAGGATCCGCAACGGCTGCTGCTCGACGTCTGAGGCGGCGGCCCGCGGGCGCGGGCCGATTGTCGCAGGCCAAGGCGTAGCCCCGAGGCTTGGCGAACAGCGTTTCCCACAATTCACCAAGCCTTAGGCATCCCCTGGGAAGTCTCCTTTTCGCAGGAGGACTTCCATGAACGCCCCGATGACGACCCGGACCCTGGCGCCCAGCGTGGCGATGACCCTGGACGTCCTGGCGGCCGAAATCGAGCTGGCGGGAGCCCGTTGCATCTTCCTCGACCGGATCATCGGCGAGGTGATGGACGGTCTGCCGGAGCGAGAGCGAGAGCGCCTGATGGAAGGGCTGCACGGGGTGGACCTGCTGGCCCAGCACCTCACCAGCCTTTCCGCCTTCGCGCGCGGCCTGAGCCTGGCGATGCCCGGGGACGTGACCGTCCCCGTGCTCGGCGCCATCTCGGAGGTCACCCTGGGCGCGCTGGCCGAACGCATGACAGCTGGCCTGGGCGGCGACGATGGCGAAGGCGATGACGCCACCGCCGGCGACCTGGACCTGTTCTGAGGAGCACGCGCATGCAATTCGACGGTCGCGCTTCGAAGATCATGGTCGTCGACCATGACCGCACCACCCTGGAGATGATGCATCTGCGCCTGGACGTGGCCGGGTTCCACCCGATGTCCGCGCGTTCCGGTCGCGCCGCCCTGGAGGTGCTGGAGACCAGCCGCCCGGACGCCCTGATCCTGGAGCGGAACCTGCCCGAGATGTGCGGCCTGGAGCTGCTCCGCGCCATCGCCGCCATGCCCGGCCGCCCCGTGCCGGTGCTGCTGGTGGGCCGAAACCTGGCCGCGGAGGACGTGCGCATGGGCATGCAGTTCGGCGTTCGCGACTGCCTGGCCAAGCCGTTCAGCGGCGCCGCGGTCCTGGAACGGCTGAACCGGATGCTGAAGCGGAGCGCGGCGAGCCCGGCCGCCGCCCGTCCGGTGGTCCATCTCAACGCCTGAACGAAAGACCGGCGCGCCGGCGGTTGACCTGTGGCGTTCCATGCCTAGGTTCCCGGCATCCGAAGCGCAGGCGCATCATGGCTGAAACCACTCCCTACGACGTCATCATCATCGGCGGCGGCCCCGGCGGCTACAATGCGGCGATCCGCGCCGGACAGCTCGGCCTGAAGGTCGCCTGCGTGGACAAGGGCGTCGATGGCGGCGAGACGCTGGGCGGCACCTGCCTGAACGTGGGCTGCATGCCGTCCAAGGCGCTGCTGCACGCCTCGGAGCTGTTCGCTGCGGCGAACACCGAGTTCGCCACCCTGGGCATCGAGGTGACGCCCAAGCTGAACCTGCCCCAGATGATGAAGCAGAAGGCCGAGTCCGTGGCCGCGCTCACCAAGGGCATCGAGTTCCTGTTCAAGAAGAACAAGGTCGACCGGGTGCGCGGAGCGGGCCGGATCGCCGGCCCGGGCAAGGTCGAGGTGACGGGGCCGGACGGCGCGGTCGCGACGCTTGAGGCCAAGGACATCGTCATCGCCACCGGTTCCCTGCCGTCGGGCCTGCCCGGCGTCGAGGTCGACCAGAAGCGGATCGTGGACAGCACCGGCGCCCTGACGCTGCCCGAAGTCCCGGGCCACCTGGTGGTGATCGGCGCGGGCATCATCGGCCTGGAGCTGGGCTCGGTCTGGCGCCGGCTGGGCGCCAAGGTCACCGTCGTGGAGTTCCTGGATCGGATCACCCCCGGCATGGACGCCGAGATGGCCAAGACCTTCCAACGCTCGCTGACCAAGCAGGGCATGGAATTCAAGCTGGGCGCCAAGGTCACCGGCGCGAAGGTGGGCAAGAAGGGCGTGACCCTGACCTACGAGCCCGTCGCCGGCGGCGCAGCGGAGACGCTGGAGGCCGACTACGTCCTGCTGGCCATCGGGCGACGGCCCTACACCGAGGGCCTGGGCCTCGATACGGTGGGCGTCACTCCCGACAAGCGCGGGTTCATCGAGACCGACCACCTGCGCACCTCGGCGGCCGGCGTCTGGGCGATCGGCGATGTGACCCACGGTCCGATGCTGGCGCACAAGGCGGAGGAGGACGCGGTCGCCTGCATCGAGACCATCGCCGGAAAATACGCGCACATCGACTACAACCTGGTGCCGAGCGTGGTCTACACCAGCCCTGAGGTGGCCTGGGTCGGCAAGACCGAGGAGCAGCTGAAGGCCGAGGGCCGCGCCTACAAGGTCGGCAAGTTCCCCTTCACCGCCAACAGCCGCGCCAAGATCAACCACGAGACCGAGGGCTTCGTGAAGGTGCTGGCCGACGCGACCACGGACGAGGTCCTGGGCGCCCACCTGATCGGCCCCCAGGTCAGCGAGATGGTCGGCGAATATGCCGTGGCCATGGCCTTCCGGGCGGCGTCCGAGGACGTGGCGCGCACCTGCCATCCCCACCCGACGCGCTCCGAGGCGCTGCGTCAGGCGGCCATGGGAGTCGAAGGGTGGACGATGCAGGCCTGACGCCTGGTCTGGCACTGCGCCGTGCGCGGGTGGACGAGCTGGCGGCCTGCGCCGGCCTCTATGTGCGCGTGCTCCGCGACACCTTCACCTGGATCCCGCCCGAGCGGCACCGGGCCGAGGATTTCCTGGCCGCCGCCCGCGACGAGGAGGTCTACGTCGCCGTGGAAGGCGGCCGGATCTTGGGCATGGCGGCGCTCTACCGGCCGCAGACCTTCCTGCACTCGCTCTATGTGACGGAGCGCGGCCGGGGGATCGGCAAGGCCTTGCTGGAGCACGTGATCGCCGCCGCGGGCGGACGGCTGTCGCTCAAATGCCAGGCGGCCAACCTGGGCGCCCAGGCCTTCTACGTCCGCGAGGGCTTCCGCTGCGTCGAGGCCGGCGAGGACGGCGGTGTGGCCTGGCTGCGCTTCGTGCGGGGCTGAAGGGGTTTGTGACGGCCGGCTCGCTCGTCGCCGACCCGTGAAGGCTGTACAACGTGGCTGAATCTTAATTTGGCGAGCTCCGATTGTGATGGCAGCCTGCTACAATCCTGTTGCGTAAGGGGAGGCTGCGATGCTTGCGCTGCTCGCCGCGATGACTGTCGCTACGACACCGGCCGCCGATGCGCGGACGCGGCTGGCTATGGTCGATCCCGCCGCGCGTCCCGTCTGCAAGTCCAACGGCCGCTATGAGATCGCCGATCCCGCGCTGCTCTATCGCCGCGACGGCAAGGCCCGGGTCTCGCCGCTGGGCGCCCTGCCCAAGGCCAATCACGAGAAGGCGGTCCTGCGCACCATCGACGGCTGCGCCGCGCCCGTGGTCGTCGGCTATCAGGTGGGTCGCTAGTGGATCCAGCCTCGATCGCCATCGCCATGATGCTCGTCTCGGCTCAGCCGAGCGCCAAGGAGATGCAGGAGCGCGCCACGCCGATCCGCTGCCGGCCGGCGCCCTATTACATCGCCGAACGCACGGGCAAGCAGATCCCGCGGATCCTGCTCGACACCCCCAAGGGCCGCTCCATCGCGGTCATCGACAAGCGCGGCCGCC
The DNA here is from genome assembly GCF_004297125.1 of Phenylobacterium sp. GTDB lineage: Bacteria > Pseudomonadota > Alphaproteobacteria > Caulobacterales > Caulobacteraceae > Phenylobacterium. The sequence goes on from NZ_SCVD01000007.1 coordinate 24,915, forward strand.
CCTGCCACCTGACCCGCACCCCCAACGAGGGCCGCACCACCTTCCGCAACGCCGACTGATCCCGCCCTACGCGTGGGGATGGGCGCGGTTGTAGGCGCTGAGCAGGCCCGCGGCGTCGACCTCGGTGTAGCGCTGCGTGGTCGACAGCGACGCGTGCCCCAGCAGTTCCTGGATCGAGCGCAGGTCGGCGCCCGCCCCCAGCAGGTGCGTCGCGAACGAATGGCGCAGCGCGTGCGGCGTCGCGCTGGCGGGCAGACCCAGCCGGCCCCGCAGGATCTGGACGGTGTGCTGGACGTGCCGGGGGCTCAGGGGGCCGCCGCGCTTGGCCAGGAACAGCGGCCCGTCTGCATCCAGCACGAACGGGACCTCCGCCAGGTAGGCGTCCACCGCGGCGCGGACGGCGGGCAGGATGGGGACCATGCGGGTCTTCCCGCCCTTGCCGGTGATCCGAAGCACCTCGGGCAGGGGCGCGTCCGAGCGCTTCAGCGACAGGCCCTCCGAGATCCGCAGGCCGCAGCCATAGAGCAGGGTCAGCACCGCCTGGTCGCGGGCGGCCTCCCAGGTCTCGCGATCCGGATCCAGGGAAGGCTCGGCCAACAGCCCCGCGGCCTGATCCTCGGTAACGGGGCGCGGCACGCCCGGCTTCACGCGGGGACCGCGGACCAGGGTGAGCGCCGGGTTGGGCGCGTCCAGCCGGCGGTCGAGGAAGCGGTGGAAGGTGCGGATCGCCGACAGCGCCTGGCTGAGCGAGCGTGGCGACAGCGGATGGTCCCCCGCCCGCAGGTGCGCCAGCCAAGCGCGAACCTCGCCGGCGGTGACGCCCGACAGGTCCCGGACCGTCAGGCTCTCGCCGCGGTGCTGCTCCAGGAAGAAGATGTAGCGGGCCGCCGCGAAGCCATAGGCCTCCAGCGTGCGCGGCGAGGAACGGCGCTCGTGCTCCAGGTGCTCGAGCCACGCGGCCCGGGCTTGGGCGGCGGTCAGAGGAGCGGCCATCGCTCCGCCGTGCGCTCGACCACGCGGGCCAGGAAGGCCACGAGTTCGGCGCCCATGTCGGGCGTGAAGTCTTCGTCGTTTGTCGAGCCGAAGGCCAGCAGGCCCTGGCGAGACGGCTCCCAGATGGCCATGCGGACCATGGCCATCGACCGGATCTCACCCGCGCCGGGGCCAAACAGGCCCAGCGCCGTAGGCGCAAAGCCCATGCGGGCCATGCGGCGCGACCCGTCGAGGATCAGGTCGACCTGTCCTTCGACCAGGTGCTTCCAGCCGGCGGGCGGCAGGCCCTCGCTTTCGAGCGCGATGATCCCAGCGGCCAGGCCGAACCGGGTGCGGGCCAGATCGTCGACCCGGCGGGTCAGGTCGGAGAGGTTGCGGGCGTCCAGCAGGTCCACGACCGCGCCGTGGGTCTGGGCCTGGGCGGCGAAATTGGCTCGGGCGGTCTCTTCCAGCAGCGCGCGCTGCTCGGCCTCGCGCTGGTGGGCGGCGTGGACCCGGGCCATGGGGGCGAACTCGACCACGTTGCCGGCCGCGACCGTCAGACCCAACTCGGCCAGCAGGCCTTCGTCGGCCTTCAGGAAATCCGGATTGTCCGCCAGGAAGCGGCGGACGGCGGACGGATCGACCGGGGCGCCGTCGAAAGAGAACTCACCCTGCGATCCGTCCATGCGTCTCAAGCCCTTACAGGATGGACTGGCCCGTCTTGGCCCAGTCCGCCATGAACTGTTGGAGCCCGCGTTCGGTTAACGGATGCTTGAAAAGGGCGAGGAAGACGTCCGGGGGAATGGTCGCGCAGTCGGCGCCCGCGAGCGCGGCCTCGGTGACGTGGGACGGCGAGCGGATCGAGGCCGCCAGGATTTCGGTGTCGAAGTCGTAGTTGTCGTAGATCGCCCGGATCTCGGTGATCAGGTCCATGCCGGTCGCGCCATGGTCGTCGAGGCGGCCGATGAACGGGCTGATGTAGGTCGCGCCCGACTTGGCGGCCAGCAGGGCCTGGGCCGCGGAGAAGCAGAGTGTGACGTTGGTCTGGATGCCCTCGGCCGAGAATTCGCGGGTGGCCATCAGGCCTTCGCGGGTCAAGGGGACCTTCACCACGACGTTCGGCGCGACGCCGGCCAGCTTGCGGCCCTCGGCCAGCATGCCTGCGGTGTCCATGGCGGCGACCTCGGCCGAGACCGGGCCGTCGACCAGGCCGCAGATCTCCGCGATCACGTCCAGCATGTTGCGGCCGGACTTGGCGATCAGCGAGGGATTGGTGGTGACGCCGTCGATCAGGCCGGTGGCGGCGAGGTCCTTGAGGACGGCGGTGTCGGTGGTGTCGAGGAAGAGCTGCATTATCTGACCTTGGAGACTTGTTCGGGGTGCTTGTAGCTGCGAAGCCCACAAGCGCAAAACCATGAGCCGCATCGCCTCCGTCCTGATCCCCATGCCGCTGCCCGAGGCGTTCGACTACGCCGAGCCGGAGGGTATGGGGCTGGAGCCCGGCGACCAGGTCGCCGTGCCGCTGGGCCCCAGGCTGATCCGGGGGGTGGTGGCGGAGCTCCGCGACGCGCTGGGCGGAAACCGCCCGCTGAAGCCGGTGGCCGAGTTGCTGGACGATCCACGCCTGCCACCGGGCACCGTGGAGTTCGTACAATGGGCCGCGCGGTATTCCGTGGATGCGCCGGGCGGGCCGCTGGCGATCGCGCTCAGGGGCGCCCGCGCCCCGAAACCCCGGCCGGTCAGGGTGGTCGAAGCCACGGGCCTCCAGCCGGCCCGATCCTCACCCGCAAGGGTGAAGGTGTTGGATGCGGCGACCTCGCCGATGCCGGCGGCCGAGCTGGCGCGGGCGGCGGGGGTCTCCGCCGGCGTGGTGAAGGGCCTGCTGGACGAGGGCGTGCTGGCGGCGCGCGAAATCCTGGCCGAGGCGCGGTTCGAGCCGCCGGACCTCAGCCTCCAGGGCGCGATGCTGAGCGAGAGCCAGGCGGCGGCCGCCGACGTTCTCAAGTCCGCGGCGCTGAGCGGCTTCGGGGTCACCCTGCTGGACGGCGTGACCGGCTCGGGCAAGACCGAGGTCTATCTGGAGGCCGCCGCGGCGGCCCTGGCGGCCGATCCGGACGCCCAGGTGCTGATCCTGCTGCCTGAGATCGCGCTCACCCAGGCGGTGATCGCCCGCGTCGCGACCCGCTTCGGCGCCCAGCCGGGGGAATGGCACTCCGACGTGGCGCCGCCCGCCCGCCGGCGGGTCTGGGAGGCGGTGGCCGCCGGGAACTGCCGGATCGTGGTGGGCGCGCGTTCGGCGCTGTTCCTGCCGTTCCGCCGGCTGAAGCTGATCGTCGTGGACGAGGAGCACGACGGCTCGTTCAAGCAGGAGGACGGCTTCATCTACCACGCGCGCGACCTGGCGGTGGTGCGGGGGCGGATCGAGGACGCGGCGGTGGTGCTGGCCTCGGCCACGCCGTCGCTGGAGACCCTGCGCAACGCCGAGGCGGGCCGGTACCGCTGGCTGAAGCTGTCGGCGCGGCATGGGACGGCGCGGCTGCCGGACATCACCCTCATCGACCTGCGCGAGCATCCGCCCGAGACCGGCCGCTGGCTGTCGCCGCCGTTGGTCGCGGCCATGGCGGAGACCTGGGAGCGCGGCGAGCAGAGCCTGTTGTTCCTCAATCGGCGGGGCTATGCGCCGCTGGTGCTGTGCAAGGCGTGCGGCGAGCGGATGACCGCGCCCGACACCGACAGCTGGCTGGTGGAACACCGCTACACCGGCCGCCTGGTCTGCCACCTGACCGGCTTCTCCATGCCCAAGCCCGCCGCCTGCCCGCACTGCGGGGCCAAGGACAGCCTGGTCTCGATCGGGCCGGGGGTGGAGCGCGTGGAGGAGGAGGCCCGCGCCCTGTTCCCGGACGCAAGGATCGCGGTCTTCTCGTCCGACACCGTCTTCGACGCGCGCGAGGCGCGGCGGATGGTGCAGGCGATGGCCGAGGGCCAGATCGACATCCTGGTGGCCACCCAGGCGGCCGCCAAGGGGCACAACTTCCCGAACCTCACCCTGGTGGGCGTGGTGGACGCCGACCTCGGCCTGCGGGGCGGCGACCTGCGGGCCGCCGAACGGACCTACCAGCTGCTCGCCCAGGCGACGGGGCGCGCCGGCCGGCGGGACCGGCCGGGCCGGGCCCTGCTGCAGACCTATGCGCCGGAGCACGCGGTGATGCAGGCCCTGCAGGCCCAGGACCGGGACGCCTTCGTGGCCGCCGAGATGGCCGAGCGCGAGCTGGCGGGCCTGCCGCCGTTCGGGCGGCTGGCGGCGGTGATCGCCTCGGGGCCGGACATGGCCCAGCTGGAGGCCTTCGTGCAGGGCATGGCCCAGGCCGCGCCCAATACGCCGGGGGTGGAAGTCTATGGCCCCGCCGATGCGCCGCTGGGCCTGATCCGCGGTCGCCGGCGCAAGCGTTTCCTGATCCGCGCGGATCGCGGCGTCGACCTCTCGGCCTACATGGCCGCCTGGCGCGCGCGGGTGAGGCCGCCCGGCCAGATCCGCGTCGCCATCGATATCGATCCCTACAGTTTTCTGTGAGCGGGTGTCTGAGCGGGGTTCCGGGTCCGCTGGCGGCTTGGCAGTCCCCTGACGGGGAAGGAAAAGTCATCGCCGCCGGCTAACCGCCCAGTTCACGATGCGGCTGGCGATGAGCCAACCGATGAGCCAGCCGAACATCACCGTGGGTCCGCGTCCGTAGAAGTGGATCAGGACCAGCAGCACCACCAGGGCCACGGCCAGGGTGGCCAGCCACGGGATCGGCAGCGCCAGGCGCCAGGTGCGTCTTCCAAACATCAGCTCGGCCCTCAGGTCGGCCAAGTCTCCGGGCTCATCGCCAGCACTTCGCCGGCGAAGTGCAGGCCGCCGCAGATCAGCACATGGGGCGCGGGGCCGTCGATCTCCAGGGCGCGGGCGACCGCGTCGGAGACATTGGACGAGGTCTCGGGAGACAGGCCGGCGCGGATCGCCGCGTCGACCAGTTCGTCGGTGCTGGCGGCGATGGGGCTGTCGAAGTTCGTCGCGATCACCCGCGGCCGCATCTCCGCGAAGGGGCGGAAGAAGCCCTCGGCGTCCTTCCTGGCGAACATGCCGGTGACCAGCACCAGCGGGCGCGGATCGCGGTCGATGAGGCGGCTGGCGGCCTCGGCGAGCGCGCGGCCGGCGTGGGGATTGTGGCCGCCGTCCAGCCAGAGGTCGGCGCCGCGCGCCGCCGCCAGCTCGGCCAGCGGGCCGGCGGTGAGGCGCTGCATTCGGGCCGGCCAGACCGTGGAGGTCAGGCCGCGTCCCACGTCCTCGTCGGAAAGCTCGCGGTCGAAGGTCAGGGCCGCGGCCACCGCCAGGCCGGCGTTTGCGAACTGGTAGCCGCCGAACAGGCTGGGGGCCGGCAGGTCGAGCAGCCGGTCGGGCATCTGCACCAGCAGGCGGCCGCGCTCCTCCCAGGCGTCGAAGTCGCGGCCCATCAGCAGCATGGGGGCCATGCGGTCGTCGGCTTCGCGCTCGATCATCTCCAGCGCCTCGTCGGGCTGGCGGGCGACGACCACGGGACGGCCGTGCTTGATGATCCCGGCCTTCTCCCAGGCGATCTTGGTCAGGCCGGGGCCCAGCAGCTCCAGGTGGTCGTAGTCGACCGGCGTGATCACGCTGACCGCCGGGGCGTCGAAGATGTTGGTGGCGTCGAACCGGCCGCCCAGGCCCACCTCGACGACGCAGAGGTCGGCCGGCGTCTCGGCGAAGGCCAGGAACGCCAGCACGGTGGTGATCTCGAAGAAGCTGATGTCCTGGCCGTCGTTGGCCGCCTCCACCCGGTCGGTGAGCTCGGTGAGCTGCTCGTCGGTGATCAGCCGGCCCGCCAGCCGGATCCGCTCGGCGAAGCGGACGAGGTGCGGTGAGGTCAGGGTGTGCACCCGCCGGCCCGCGGCCTCGGCGATGGCGCGCAGGTAGGCGACGGTCGAGCCCTTGCCGTTGGTGCCCGCCACGTGGATCACCGGGGGCAGCTTCTTCTCGGGGTTCCCGAGCGCCGCCAGCAGCCGTTCCACGCGGCCGGTGGTCAGGTCGATCAGGGTCGGATGGTTGGCGCGCAGGCGCTGGACCACCGCGTCGGAGGCGCGGATCGGGTCGTGTCCGGGGTCTTTGGCGACCAGGTCAGGCGGCGGAGGAAAAGCGTTCACGCCCCATCATAAGGGTCTTCAGGATGGAACTCAGCTTTTCCGGAAGATCGGCGCGTTTCACCACCTGATCGACCATCCCCCGCTCCATAAGGAACTCCGAGCGCTGGAAACCGGGCGGCAGGGTCTCGCGGATGGTCTGCTCGATCACGCGCCGGCCCGAGAAGCCGATGGTGGCGTTGGGCTCGGCCAGGTGGACGTCGCCCAGCATGGCGTAGGAGGCGGTCACCCCGCCGGTCGTCGGGTCGGTGAGCACCACGATGTAGGGCAGGCCGGCGCTCTTCACCTCGTTCAACGCCAGGGTGGTGCGGGCCATCTGCATGAGGGAGAGCGTCCCCTCCTGCATCCGCGCGCCGCCCGAGGCGGTGAAGATCACCAGCGGGACCTCGCGCTTCACGGCCTCCTTGGCCGCGATCACGAAGGTCTCGCCCGCGGCCATGCCCAGCGAACCGCCCATGAAGGCGAAATCCTGGACGATCACCACGGCGGGCTGGCCCAGGATATGGCCGTAGCCGACCGCCATGGAGTCCTGTTCGCCGGTGGCCTTGCGGGCCGCCTTCAGGCGCTCGGGGTAGGGCTTCTCGTCGGGGAAGTGCAGCGGGTCGTCGGCCACGATCGGCGTGGCGATACGCTCGTACTTGGCGTCGTCGAAGGTGTAGTCCAGGCGCAGCTTCGAGCCGATGCGCATGTGGGCGCCCGAGGGCGTGACCCACAGGGCCGCCTCGAGGTCGGGCCGGTACAGCATCTCGCCGGAGTCCGGGTCCTTGACCCAGAGGTTCTCGGGCGTGTCCTTCCGGGTCAGGCCGCGCACGCCCGGCGCGATGCGGGAAAGCCAGCCTCGGCGGCGCTCGGCGGTCGGTCGACCGGGTTTGTCGTTACGCTGTTCAGCCATCGCCATGGTTTTCAGACCGCCGTAAGGCCCCGACGCGCGAAGCGCACAGCCTTAGCTAGAGAATTCACTTTGGAAAGAACTCGCCGGGTCACGTCTTCGTTCAAATCCACGGCTTCGGCCACTTCATCCACAAGCGCGGATCCCACGACCACGGCATCGGCGACCTGAGCTATGGCCGACGCCCGCTCCGGGGTCTTGATCCCGAAGCCGACCGCCACCGGAAGCCCCGACGCCCGGCGCACGCGCTCGACGTGCGGCGCCACGGCGTCGGCGTCGGCTTCCTTCACCCCGGTCACGCCCGCGACCGAGACGTAATAGACGAAGCCCGAGGCGCGGCGGATCACGGTCGGCAGGCGCTTGTCGTCCGTGGTGGGCGTGGTCAGGAAAATCAGCGCCATGCCGTGGGCCTCCAGCGCGTCGGCCAGCGGATCGGCCTCCTCCGGCGGGCAGTCGACCACGATCATGCCGTCGACGCCCGCGTCGGCGGCGTCGCGGGCGAAGGCTTCGAAGCCCCAGGTCACCAGCGGGTTCAGGTAGCCCATGAGGATCAGGGGCGTGGCCTGGTCGCCCTCGCGGAAGGCGCGGATCAGGTCCAGCGTGCCCTTAAGCGTCATGCCCTTGGCCAGCGCCCGCTGGGCGGCGCGCTGGATCGGCGGCCCCTCGGCCATGGGATCGGAGAACGGGAAACCCACCTCGATCAGGTCGGCGCCGGCGTCCGGCAAGCCCTTGAGGATGGCCAGCGCGGTGGCGGCGTCGGGATCGCCGGCCATGACATAGGGGATGAAGGCGGCGCGGCCCTCGGCCTTCAGGGCCGCGAAGCGCGCGTCGATACGGGACTTGGTCAAATCTGGCGCCCCAGGTGCGCGGCCACCGTGTTCACGTCCTTGTCGCCGCGTCCGGACAGGTTCAGCACCACCACCCCGTCCTTGCCGAGGTCGCGGGCGATCTCGCCGATGCGGGCGAGCGCGTGGGCCGACTCGATGGCCGGCAGGATGCCCTCCAGCCGGGACAGCAGCATGAAGGCGTCGAGCGACTCGGCGTCGGTGGCGGTCAGGTAGGTCGCCCGGCCGACGTCGTGGAGCCACGAGTGCTCGGGCCCGATGCCGGGATAGTCCAGGCCCGCCGAGATCGAGTGGGCCTCCGTGATCTGGCCTTCGCGGTCCTGCAGCAGGTAGGTCATGTTGCCGTGCAGGACGCCGGGGCGCCCGCCATTGATGGCCGCCGCGTGGCGGTCGGTGTCCATGCCTTCGCCCGCCGCCTCGACCCCGATCAGCTTCACGCCCTCGTCGTTGAGGAAGGGGTGGAAGAGGCCGATGGCGTTGGAGCCACCGCCGACGCAGGCCACGACTGCGTCGGGAAGACGGCCCTCGGCCTCCACGATCTGCTCGCGCACCTCGCGGCCGATCACCGCCTGGAAGTCGCGGACCATCTCCGGATAGGGGTGCATGCCGGCGGCGGTGCCGATCAGGTAGTAGGTGTCGTGGACGTTGGTGACCCAGTCGCGCAGCGCCTCGTTCATGGCGTCCTTGAGGGTCGCCGAGCCGCTCGTCACCGGCCGCACCTCGGCGCCCAGCAGGTTCATGCGGAAGACGTTGGGCTTCTGCCGCTCCACGTCGACCGCGCCCATGTAGACGACGCAGGGCAGGCCGAAGCGGGCGCAGACGGTGGCGGTGGCCACGCCGTGCTGGCCGGCGCCGGTCTCGGCGATGATCCGGGTCTTGCCCATCCGCATGGCCAGCAGGATCTGGCCCATGCAGTTGTTGATCTTGTGCGAGCCGGTGTGGTTCAGCTCCTCGCGCTTCAGATAGATCTTCGCCCCGCCGAAGTGCTCGGTCAGGCGACTGGCGAAGTAGAGCGGCGAGGGGCGGCCCACATAATGGGTCAGGTAGCCGGCGAGCTCGGCCTGGAACGCCGGATCGGCCTTGGCCGCCGCATAGGCCGCGTCCAGCTCGTGGACCAGCGGCATCAGCGTCTCGGGCACGTACTGGCCGCCGTAGTCGCCGAAGCGCCCCTTGGCGTCCGGATAGGCGGTGTAGTCGTTCGGACGGGCAGGTGCGTTCAAAGCTGTGCTCTACGCGCGGCGAACAGCGTCGAGGAACGCCGTGATCAAGGCCGGGTCCTTTAGTCCGGGACCGCGCTCCACGCCAGAGGAAACGTCCACCAGCGGCGCGCCGGAGGCGGCGATGGCGCCGGCCACGTTCCAGGGATCGAGCCCCCCGGCCAGGAACCAGGGCCTCTCGAAGCGGCGGCCGGCGAGCAGCGTCCAGTCGAAGGCCACGCCCAGGCCGCCGGGGCGGTCCGCGTCCCTGGGCGGCTTGGACTCGAACATCAGGTGCTCGACCAGGGTCTCGTAGGCGCGGGCGGCGGCGAAGTCCGAGGCCTCCGAGACCGGCACGACCTTGACGATCCCGCGGCCCGACCGCTGGGCCACCTCGCGCACCCGCGCCGGGGTCTCCTTGCCGTGGAGCTGGATCAGGTCGGGCGACAGGCCGGCCACGATGGCGTCCACCTCGTTGTCGGAAGGATCGACCGCGACCGCCACGATCTTCACGCCGCGGGCCCGGGCCGGCGGCGCCAGCCGGGCCGCCGCCTCGGGGGCGATGTTGCGCGGGCTCTTCGGGAAGAACATGAAACCGAGGTAGGCGGCGCCGCCATCCACCGCCGCGCGCACCGCCTCGGGCGTCGAGACCCCGCAGATCTTCGTCCTGGCCGTCATGGGGCAGGAAATAGGCCATCCCTCCTCTTTAGGGGAGGGATGATCCGCTACCGCGCCTTCAGCAGGTCGCGGATCTCGATCAGCAGGGCTTCCTGCGGGGTCGGCGCGGGGGGCGCCTCCGGCGCGGCGGCTTCCTGGCGGCGCAGCGAATTGACCGCCTTCACCAGCAGGAAGATCACCCAGGCCACGATCAGGAACTTGATGCCGGCGTTGATCAGCGCGCCGTACTGGATCGCCACGAGTTCGCTGGCGGCCGTCGCCGGGTCGTCCGGCTTCAGCACGATCGCCAGCTTCGAGAAGTCGACGCCCGAGGTCAGCATGCCGATCGGCGGCATCACGACCTGGTCCACCAGCACCTTCACGATGTCATTGAACGCGGCGCCGATGATCACGCCGACCGCTAGGTCGACCACGTTGCCGCGGGCGATGAACTCGCGGAATTCCGAGAAGACGCCCATCAGACCCTCCTAATCGAGGGCCTGGAGGATCAGCCCTCGTCGTCGGCGTTCAGCCGCTCGCGCAGCTCCTTGCCGCTCTTGAAGAAGGGGACGTGTTTGGCGCGCACGTCAACCGGCTCGCCGGTGCGGGGGTTGCGGCCGGCGCGGGCGTCGCGCGAACGGACAGACAGGGCGCCGAAGCCCCGCAGCTCCACGCGGCCGCCCTCCTCGAGGGCTTCGATCATGCGATCAAAGATCACGCCCACCACGCGCTCGATATCGCGCTGGGTGAGGTGCGGATTCTCTTCCGCAAGTTTCGCGATCAGCTCGGACTTGATCATTACGCCCCTCGAACCGGCGCGACCATGGCCGAGCCGGACACGCGGATCAAGGCGCAAAAACGGGCTAACCGTCCGATAAGGTCAAGCTCTACGCCTGGCATGCGCCACAACTCCTGGGCGCGGCCCCGCCGCGCCTAAAGCGGAGCCCGGATCAGGCTGTCCTCCGACGCAATGCGCCGGAAGGTCCGCGCGGCCGCGTCCGCCTCGGTTGCGGAAATCTCAGGCGCCAGGGACCGCATATCGGTCGTGAAGCGGGCGACGCCGTCGGTGATCCCCGCCGCACGGCTCAGCTCCACGCCGCCGACGGTCTCCTTGCTGGTCGGCCCCCGCACGGTGAAGCCCTTCCCCCCCGCCGGCAGCACCACCTCGGTGGTGGAGCGGATGAACAGCGGGAACGGGACGGCGTAGGGCGCGTCGCGATTCGGCCCCGGCTCGCGCCGCGGATAGCTGGGCGCGCCGTTGCTGGAGGCGGTGACCCGGTATTCGCGCACGCCCAGGTCGGGGTTCTTGCGCCAGTCCAGCTCGGCCGTCCCCGACATGTGGATCTCGAAGGCGTCCTGCGCCGCGTCGTCCTTCCACTCGACCTTATCGACCTCGACCCAGCTCATCGTGCCCGAGAGCTGCTGGCGGAAGTTGCGTTCCAGATCGGCGCGCGGAACGGCGGCCACCATCTGGCGCAGGCCGTTGGCCGCGTCGCCCCGGAAGCGGTTCACCACCTGCATGGCGGCCGGCGTGTCCAGGCCCTTGGAGGCGTCGAAGCGGATGTTCGCCTCGAGGAACGGTTCGCTGAGCGGGGGCACGACGATCTGTTCGAGGTCCGAGCCGGCCGCACGGATCGGCAGGGCCCAGCGGTGCGGCGGCGGCCGGAGCGCGTCCAGGCCGCTGCGATCGCCGGTGCGGGTGCCGTCCAGCCAGTAGGTCTTGCCGTCGATCCTGGCCCGCACGATCACATGGTTGAAGGCGGCCAGCGAGGGCAGCCGCTCGTTCATTCCGTCGCCGCCGCCCAGGCTGACCAGGGCCGGCTCGGCGTCGACCTTCAGCTCCCTGAGGATCGCCAGCAGGAGGGCGGTCTTGCCCTTGCAGTCCCCGAACTTCCGCGCCCAGGTCTGGTCGGCTGCGGCGGGCACATAGCCGCCGTCGCCGATGCCGATGAAGAAGTAGCGGGTCTTGTCCTCGACCAGCCGCAGGGCCTCGAAGGCGCGCTGCTTCGGATCCTGGGTCTTCGCGGCGATGGCGTCGATCTCGGCGCGCAGGTCGGAATCGCGGCTGATCGTGGCGGCGCGGTCGTAGAGCGGGGCCATGATCCGCGAAATCTCGTTCCAGCTCTCGAAGCTGGAGGTCTCCATGTAGCCCAGCCGGCGGAAGCGAGGCGGCGCGCCGACCGGCGGCTTCGGCGCCTGCACGCCGGCGGCGTCCAGGGTCAGGTAGGTCCAGCCGCCGTCCTGGGTCTCCGTCGGCTCGCCGAAGCCCTGGGTGGTGCGGTATTTTATGGGCGTCCCCGTCGGCCACGACAGCCGCACGCGATAGCGGCCGGCGACCCCCGGAAAGCCCAGCCCCTCCATGTCGTAGGACCGGTTTCCGGCGACGGGATCGCGGCCGGAGTGAGTCCAGGAGGCGTCGAGGATGTCGCCCACCTGCAGGCCCTCGATCTGCTGGGTCGCGCTCATGCGGCCGTCCAGCATGGCCTTCTCCAGCTCCTGCTCGCGGCGCAGGACCAGCATCTTCTTGCCCCTGGCCAGCAGGTCGATGGTCTGGCCGCCCCGGATCAGCCGCAGGCTGTGGACCGTCACCGTCTCGTCCTCGGGATCCCAGGTCACGCCGAACGTCGTCAGCGACGCCAGCCCCTCGGCCTTCAGCACCTTGCGGACGCGGCGGTTGTAATAGGTGTCGCCCTGCGGCGTCAGGCGGCTCTGGTTGTCGTCGAGCAGGGTCTGGACGGCGGGAGCCCCCTCGGCCGGCGGCGCTTCGGGAACCTCGGCCACCTCGACCCATTTGGGCGGAGGCCCGAAGTTGGGCTTTGGGGCGGCCAGCGCAGGAACGGAGATCAGCAGGGCGACGGCAAGGCCGGCGGCAAAACGGGCGAAACGCACTGTAGGGGCGACCCTTCGAGAACCAAGCGGCCACGATAGAACGCGCGGCGTTAAAACAAAAACGGCGGACCGGTTTCCCGATCCGCCGCTCGAAGTTCAGGCCCGGAGGCCCGAACCCTTTCTTACCAAGACTATTCCTTCTGGGCCTTCTCGCGGAGAGCCGCGCCCAGGATGTCGCCCAGCGAGGCGCCAGAGTCCGACGAGCCGAACTGCTCGATGGCTTCCTTTTCCTCGGCCATTTCCAGGGCCTTCACCGACAGCGAGATGCGGCGGGCCGCCTTGTCGACGTTGGTGACCTGGGCGTCCAGGCGGTCGCCGACGGCGAAACGCTCGGGGCGCTGGTCGGCGCGGTCGCGGCTCAGGTCCGACTTGCGGATGAAGGCCGTCATCGGCGCGTCATCCTCGCCGAACTTCACCTCGATGCCGCCCGAGGTGATCTCGGTGACGGTCGTGGTGACGGTCTGGCCCTTGCGGAAGGTGTCGCCCTGCAGCGGGTCGCCGCCGAGCTGCTTGATGCCGAGCGAGATGCGCTCCTTCTCGACGTCCACGTCCAGGACGCGGGCCTTGACGGTCTCGCCCTTGGTGTACTTCGCGATGGCTTCCTCGCCGGGGGTCGCCCAGTCCAGGTCGGACAGGTGGACCATGCCGTCGATGTCGTTCTCGAGGCCGATGAACAGGCCGAACTCGGTGGCGTTCTTGACTTCGCCCTCGACGGTCGAGCCGATCGGGTGAGCGGCCACGAAGGCCTCCCACGGATTGGCCATGGCCTGCTTGAGGCCCAGCGAGACGCGGCGCTTGGACGGATCGACGTCCAGCACGACCACGTCGACTTCTTGGCTGGTCGAGACGATCTTGCCGGGGTGGACGTTCTTCTTGGTCCACGACATTTCCGACACGTGCACCAGGCCTTCGACACCGGCTTCCAGCTCCACGAAGGCGCCGTAGTCGGTGATGTTGGTGATGCGGCCGGTGAACTTCGCGCCCACCGGGTACTTGGCTTCCACGCCGTCCCACGGGTCGGACTGGAGCTGCTTCATGCCGAGCGAGATGCGCTGGGTGTCGGGGTTGATCTTGACGATCTGGACCTTCACCGTGTCGCCGACCGCGAGCACCTGGCTCGGGTGGTTGACGCGCTTCCAGCTCATGTCGGTGACGTGCAGCAGGCCGTCGATGCCGCCCAGGTCCACGAACGCGCCGTAGTCGGTGATGTTCTTGACCACGCCTTCGCGGACTTCGCCCTCTTGCAGCTGGCTGACCAGCTCGGTGCGCTGTTCGGCGCGGGCTTCCTCGAGGATCGCGCGACGCGACACCACGATGTTGCCCCGGGGACGGTCCATCTTCAGGATCGCGAAGGGCTGCTCGCGGCCCATCAGCGGGCCGACGTCGCGCACCGGGCGGATATCGACCTGGCTGCCGGGCAGGAACGCCGAGGCGCCGCCCAGGTCGACGGTGAAGCCGCCCTTCACGCGGCCGACGATGACGCCCATCACCGGCTCGTTCTTCTCGTAGACGCCTTCAAGGCGCGTCCAGGCTTCCTCGCGACGGGCCTTCTCGCGGCTGATCACCGCTTCGCCCATGGCGTTCTCGACGCGCTCCAGGAACACCTCGACGTTGTCGCCGGCCTTCAGCGCCGGACGGCCTTCGTCCATGCCGAATTCCTTCAGCGGCACGCGGCCTTCGGTCTTCAGACCGACGTCGATGATCGCGAAGTCCTTCTCGATGGCCACCACGAGACCGTGGACCACTTGGCCTTCCATGAAGTCGCGCCCGCCGAGGGACTCGTCGAGCAGCGCGGCGAAGTCGTCGCGCGAGGGGTTGAGGCTCAGATCGTCAGCCATGTGTACTTTCGTCTTCAAATGACCTTCGGGCCCGCACACCGGCTGGTGTCGGACGGAGTCCCGCTAGGTCGGGTTAAGGGTTGCGACCGAAGGTGCGAAGCCCACTCCACAAGGAAGAAGACCACCGCACCGTGAAATTTGCCCGCAGCCGTACGAGGGAAAGGCGCGGTTGGATTTGTCTACCGGTCGTCCCGTTCAAGGGCTTCCCAGCGGACGCGCGCCGCCTCGACGATACGGCGGGCCGCATCGGCGGCCTGCTCTATAGTCATTTCAGTGGTTTCGAGCAAGGCGGCGTCCGGGGCGGCCTTCATGGGGGCGGCGTCGCGGCCCCCGTCGCGGGCGTCGCGCCTGCGGATGTCGGCCAGCACGTCCTCGTAGGACACCTCCTCGCCCTGGGCGAAGAGTTGCTTCCAGCGGCGCTCGGCGCGGACCTCGGGCGTGGCGGTGACGAACAGCTTCGCCGGGGCTTCCGGACAGATCACCGTCCCGATGTCGCGGCCGTCCAGCACGGCGCCGCCGTCCTGGCGGGCGAAGGTGCGCTGGAACTCCAGCAGGGCGTCGCGCACCCGCGGGTGAACCGCCACCCGGCTGGCCAGCTCGCCGGCCGCGCGGGTGCGCAGGGCGGGGTCGGATAGCAGGTCGGCGCTGAGCGTCGCCGCCGCCGCGGCCGCCGCGCCCTCGTCGTCCAGCGACAGACCGGCGCGGTCCATCAGGACCCCCACGGCGCGGTACAAAAGGCCGGTGTCCAGCACCGGCAGGCCCAGCTCGGCGGCCAGGCGCGTGGCGATCGTCCCCTTGCCCGAGGCGGCGGGGCCATCGACGGCGACGATGAAGGATGGACGCGCAGGCTTGCCCATCAGGCCCATCCTCCTCTCCCCCCGGCGGAGCCGAGAGGGGAGAGGGTGGGGTGAGGGGCGGCTGGGCGACGCTGGCGGCCCGTCAAGGGCCCGCGGATGATCATGGCTGAACCGGGAGCGGCGGTGGACGAGACTACGCCGCCCCTCACCCTGCCCTCTCCGCTCTCTCGCGTTGCTCGGGGGGAGAGGAGTCCAAGATCTCGGCGCCCAGGCCGCGCATCATGCCGACGAAGCCCGGGAAGCTGGTGGCGATCATGCCGGGCTCGTCCACGCTGACCGGCTCCTCGGCCGCCAGGCCCAGGATCAGGTGCGACATGGCGATGCGGTGATCGCCGTGGGTGGTGACCCCCGCGCCGCCGCCCACCAGGTGGTTGCCGCGCTTGGCGCCGATCACGGTCAGCGTCTCCGGCTCTTCCTCGACGCCGATCCCGCAGGCGGCGAGGCCGGCGGCCATGAGCGCGATGCGGTCGCTTTCCTTCACGCGCATCTCGCCGATGCCGCGCATGACGGTCTTGCCCGAGGCGAACGCCGCCGCCACGGCCAGGATCGGATATTCGTCGATCATCGAGGGCGCCCGCTCGGGCGGGACCTCGACGCCCTCCAGCTCGGAATGCCGCGCGGTGACGTCGGCGACGGTCTCGCCGCCTTCGTCGCGGACGTTGGTCACCGAGATGTCGGCGCCCATCTCGCCCAGGGTCTCCAGCAGGCCGATGCGCAGCGGGTTCAGCAGCATGCCCTGCACGGTGACCTCGGATCCCGGCGTCACCAGGGCCGCCACCAGCGGGAAGGCCGCCGAGGACGGGTCGCCCGGCACGTGGATCTTGGTCCCGCGCAGCTTCTGGCCGCCCGGCAGCACGATGCGGCGCCCGGCGCCCGCCCCTGTTGCATCGAGGGGGCGCACCTCGACCTCGGCGCCGAAGCCGCGCAGCATGCGCTCGGTGTGGTCGCGGGTGGCCTCGGGCTCGATCACCTCGGCCCCGCCCTCGGCGTGCAGTCCGGCCAGCAGCACCGCCGACTTCACCTGGGCCGAGGGCTCCGGCAGGGTGTAGGCGATGTGGCGCAGGTTCCCGCCCCTCAGGGTCAGCGGCAACCGCCCGCCGGCCCGGCAGATCCAGGTCGCACCCATCTCGCCCAGCGGCTTCAGCACCCGGTTCATCGGCCGGCCACGCAGCGAGCTGTCGCCCGTGAAGGTGGCCGCCATGTCGAAGCCCGCCGCCGCGCCCATGATCAGGCGCACGCCGGTGCCGGCGTTGCCGCAGTCGACGACGTCGGCGGCCTCGGAGAAGCCGCCCCGGCCCTCGACGCGCCACTCGCCCTCCCCCAGACGCTCCACGCCGGCGCCGAAGGCGGCCATGGCCGCGGCGGTGCGCTTGACGTCGTCGCCTTCGAGCAGGCCTTCGATCTCGGTCACGCCGGTGGCCAGGGCGCCCAGGATGAGGGCCCGGTGGCTGATGGACTTATCCCCCGGAGCGCGGACGGTCCCTCTCAAGGGACCCGCGCGCCTGGCGGTCAGGTGGGCCGCCGTCATCTGCAGAAAACGCCTCCGGGATAGGGGAAATGCCGAGCGCGGATGCTTTGACAGCCGCCTTCCCGCGTGGCAAGGGACGCCGCCTTTCCGCGCAAACCACAGACATTTTTAGAGGGTCGCCGCCTTTGGCAAATCCCGAACTGGGCACCAAGCAAATCTGCCCGAACTGCCAAGCCAAATTCTACGACCTCGGCAAGCGCCCGGCCCACTGCCCGAAGTGCGCCACCGAGTTCGATCCCGACGAGGCCGTCCGCAACCGCCGCGTCCGTGCCCGGACGATCGTGCCTGAGGACGATCAAGTCGAGGATCAGGTCGTCGAGAAGGAAGCCGACGAGGACGAAGAAGAGGAAGAGGCGGCGACGCCCGAACTCGACGAAGTCGCCGACGAGCCGCCGCTGGTCACCGACGACGACGAGGCGGACGAGCCCGCCGCCGTCTCCGAGGACCTGGGCGAGTTCGCCGACGAGGAGGAAGTCGAGGAAGACGACGCCGACGTCCCATTCCTCGAGGACGAGGAAGACGACGAGTTCGACGAGACCGAGATCGACGGTCTGCCGGGCGAGGACGACGACCGCTAGGACCAAGGTTTGCGAGGCCGGGAGACCGGCTTCGCGACCTTCTTTGGCGGTGCGCGGCGCCTGCGACGAAAAAAGCCTGAATGCGGGCTTGATCGCAGGAACCGCTTTGAATAGGTTCCGCGCCTTCCTGGGGGGCCAGCCTCTCCGGAAGACCCGACCTCGGGGCTATAGCTCAGCTGGTAGAGCGCTTGAATGGCATTCAAGAGGTCAGCGGTTCGACTCCGCTTAGCTCCACCATGGAGGCCCCCAGTAACCCACTGGGGGCCTTCACCATTTTCAGGCAAGCGCCTGAGCGCGCATACCAATCCTACGAAAGCCGAGCCGGGCTGGGTACCACCGGGGTACCACTTGCAGTCTGCCACTGCCCGGCGTTTCGCCGCGTTCCACGCAGCGTCAGGTGTTTCGCCGGCGCCACGCCAAAGACTGGCCTGCCCGAAGCGCAGCCTGGCGGAAGGGGGGTAAGGTTACGTATCGACGGACGATCGTGATCGCGGCGATGATGTCGCCGGCACGGAGACCCGTAGATGCCCAATGCCCCAGCGTCCGATATCGAGTCCGCAAAGCGGCTCTACAGCAACCTCGTCAGGGCCGTTCTTGATCTTGCCGCGGACTGTCCCGAGAGCCGCCACGTCGTCGCGCTCGCCATCATCGTCGACGCTTTCCACGACGACATTCTGCGCCCGCTCGAATGTGGGCGCCGGGCGGGACGGCCGACCCTGGTCGAGACCGACCAGGTCGCGGGTGACCGCAAGCTCCACTGACGTCGGGTCTGCGGCACGCGTCTGCGGAGTTCTCGGCGAACCGAGGCGGTCTCCCGGCTCTCGGCGCGGGAAGTCCACCGGCAATGTGCATAGGTCGGCGGCTTTTCCAGACATGTGCGACGCACATGCATAGGAAGCGGCGACTTTCTTGACGCGTCCAGCCGGCATGTAGGGAACTTCGACGAGGTCTATACACGTCCTCCGATTATGTATAGAAAATCGCCAAATCCTATACAGGTCGGTTCCGAATGGCCTTGGTCGCCAGCCACGTCCCACCGCTCCTGCCACTGTCCGTGGACCTGGAGACCAAGCGGGTCCTCAAGAAGCTCGCCACTGCACACCGCGCCTTGGCGGAGCTGAAGGGCGCGGCCGGCCTTGTGCCGAACGAGGCGATCCTGATCAACACGCTCTCGCTGCAGGAGGCGAAGGACAGCTCGGCGATCGAGAACATCATCACGACCCACGACGACCTCTATCGCAGTGACGACATGGCCAACCGGTTCACGAGCGTCGCGGCGAAGGAGGTCTACGCCTACGCGCGCGCGATGAGGGAAGGTTTCGACACGGTCCGCGCGACGGGGCTGATCACCATCAACGACATCCTGGCCATGCAGGCGACCCTGGAGCGCAATCAGGCGGGCTTTCGCCGCCTCCCCGGCACCGCCCTGAAGAACGACAAGACCGGGGAAGTGGTCTTCACGCCGCCCCAAAGCTACGAAGAGATCGCGCCGCTGATGGCGAACCTCGAGCGCTTCATCAACGGCGAGGACACGCTCGACCTTGATCCTCTCGTGAAGATGGCCGTGATCCATCACCAGTTCGAGACCATCCATCCCTTCTACGACGGGAATGGCCGGACCGGACGGATCCTGAACATCCTCTATCTGGTGAAGGAGGACCTGCTGGGCACGCCGGTGCTCTACCTCTCGCGCTACATCAACCAGCACAAGGCCGACTACTATCGCCTGTTGCAGGCGGTCCGGACCGATGGCGTCTGGGAAGAATGGCTCATCTACATGCTGGACGGGGTCGAGCAGATGGCCGGCCAGACGACGCGGCTCGTCCATCGTATTCGCGACCTGATGCTCGACCACAAGGTGCGGCTGCGGCGTGAGCTCCCGCGCATCTACAGCCAGGATCTGCTGAACAACATGTTCAGCCACCCCTACAGCAAGATCGCCTTCGTCGAGCGCGATCTCGGGGTCAGCCGCATCACCGCGACACGCTACCTCGACGAACTTACGCGGATCGGCCTGATGCGAAAGCACAAGATCGGCCGCGAGAGCTACTACATGAACCGGGCGCTGCTGGACCTCCTGGGGAATATCCAAGCCGTCTAAGCCCAGAGCCCGACCCAAGGCTCACATTTCAACGGGTCTATTCCGCGCGCCTCTCGCGAGCACGGAAGCGAACGAGAAGCGCTTGCGGCTGAAATGGACTCGACCTTGATCTGCGCACCCTGAGGCGTCGGCATGAGCTCGACACGCAACCTCTGAGGGCAGCCAACTTCGCGCGAAGCCTCCACCCGACGACAGTGCATATGGCAGGCGGTTGGGGCTTAGCGCTCGAGACCGCTGGATCGAACCGACGTCCCGATCTGAGCGCCCCTCGGCCCTGCGGCCAGGTCGATCGTCTTGCCGAGCTCCGGGAGCTGCTGCGCGAACGCGAGACGCGCGTAGTGCTCGACCCCGTCCCGGTCGCGCACGATGACCCACGCCGCCCCGCCCAGCTCATCGTGCGTGCCACGGCCGACAACCCGGCCGCGCACCCGCCCAGCGCCAAGTTCCCGGACGGTGCGCCCCGTCTCGAGACGCCGCTGGTGAAGGGTTCGGATGATGTCCTGGCGCAGCTGAAGGCCGCGCAGGCGCGGCTCCATCTCGTCATGTAGTCGATACCGCTGCCCGACCCGCGCCGCGAGGCCCAGCGCTTCCAGTTTGCGGAGCCGGCCGCGTGTCAGGGCCGCCCAGGCATCGCTCCCACCGACACCGTCGTCGACCATCCGCTGCTCGTCGGCGGCCTGCTCCAGTCGGCGGTCGAAACCAGTAAAGCGATCGGCTTGGGTCTCGCGCCAGATGCGGCGCTCCGCTTCGGCCCGGGACAGATCGCCCAGCCGCTCGTGGGCGATTTCCTGGGCCCGAGCCCGGAAGCCGTAGCCCATGTAGTCCCGGGGAATTACGAGGTCTCGGCCATTGGCCTTGCGGCCCCGCACGACGACGTGGGCATGCGGCTGGTCGGTGTCGAAGTGGCAGGTCCCCACCCAGGCCAAGTCCGGCTGGCCGAGATCCGCGCTCACCCGGCGCATGACCTCGCGCGTGTAGTCGCGAAGGTCGGCGATCCGGTCGCCGTGCTCCGGCGAAATGATGAAACGGAAGTGGTGGCGGTCGGCGCCCCAGCCGTCCGTGATCTGCGCAGCGTCGACGCCGTCCTCGGCGCGGTCGAAGAACTCCGGACGCTCGCCGTCGGCCCCGGCGCCGGCGCGGCCGAGATAGGCCAGGTGCTTGCTCAAGGCCTCACCGCGCAGGGCGCCCTGTCCGGTGTGCCGGGAGACCAGACCCTTGACGATGACGCGCTGGCGCACATCCAGACGGAAGGCGCGGCCCGACCGCTTCTGCGCCGTCCTGAGCACGCCGGCGCGGTCGCCGAGCGCGAAGAGGCGGGACGCGGCCAAGCGTTTCATCATACCCAGCCGGACGCCATTACGATCCGCCTTCAGGGTCCGCGGCAGGCGTGCGATCCGGCCGCGATCCGGTTCACCGTCGTGCGCCTCAAGACGCGCCTGCATGGCTTGGCGGACCTTCATCGGAAGTCTTCGACCTTCAGGCTGAGGCCGCGCGTCATCGCAAGTCGTCCGATCGCGTCGTCGCGCCGCTAACCGTCTGAACAAATACCGGAAAGCGGAACGCCAAAATACTCTTTTATCTTGCCCTCCAGACCAAAAACGCCCGGCACATCAACAATGATCAATCGCAAACAACTTGAGACAATCAGTATCCGGCACCCCGACGCTTGGCTGATGTACGCCGAGTCGGGTCGGTATTGTCGTCTGGCCTTCGGTCCCGCCCCCTCAACCCGACGACCAAACGAAGAAAAGCCCGCCCGGCCGAAGCCAAGCGGGCAAGGGAGAAGAGAGGTTGGGTCTAGGCCGCCTTGGCCAGGATCGCCACGTGCCGGACGCCGCGCGCCGTGGCCTGCTGCGCCAGATTTAGCGCCGGTCCGAACGGATGCGAGCGTTCCGCCCGGCCGAGCTCCAGCGACTGCGCCAGGGTCAGGCAGCAGGTTGGCTCCAGGGCCAGCAGATCATCGTTGGCTCGGAACGGCGCCGCCTTCCCGTGCCGATCGAAGTCCGCCCGCGCGAGCACGAGCGTCACCGACTTCTGCTGCGCCCAGCGTATGGCGATCCGCTCCGCGCCCTTGGCTCCTGTCGTGGCCAGCGCCATGTCCGGCCACTCCGACTTGGCCCAGTTCAGGGCGTCGAAGATCCGCTGCGCGTCCTCCGCGCTGTCGGCGAACGGCGCGGCCCGGAAGGCGACCACCGGACCGCCCGGGTCCGCCTCGCCCCGACGCCGGCGCTCCACGGCCCGGATCGCCGCCTTAGCCTCCAGCTGCGCCGCGGTCATCCGCGTGCCGCGCCGGCTGCCGCGCCACGCCGTCCAGACCTCGCCGGTCTGGGTCGTGTAGACCTCGGCTGCGGCATCGCGGACCAGCTCGGCCGCCGCCTGCGCCACGTCCGCCGCGCGCGTCACCCGCGTCGCCTCCTGCAGCTCGGTGTCGGCCAGCTCGGAACCGTCGAAGTCCCGCTCCAGCAGCCGCATCCGGTCTCGCGCCCGGTCCCCGTCGCGTTCGATCCGGCCGGCCGCCGAATGGAAGGCGCCGATCAGGCTCTCGCACAGGATGGTCTGCACATCTTCCAGGGCCGTGTCGCCGATGAGGTCGATGAGTTCGGTCATCAGCACATGGCCGAGTTGAACCAGCGCGTCCTCCGTGGGGTGCGGACGGATGTCTTCCAGGGCGGCGGCCTGGACGTCGAAGCGCGTGTCGGAGGCCGAGAAGGCATGAAGGGAGAAGGTCATGACGATGACTCCAAGATGAGGTGAAGGATCGCCGTCGCGCCCATGCGCAACGACCTTTCCCCCCGCCACGTCGGGCCCCGGGGAGTCACCGGAGCGGAGCCCTGAGGGCGGAGCGGAGGGGAACGGCCGCAGGCCGTTGACGCCCTGGGTGACGTGATAGGGTTGGAGGTCGTTGTGTGGTGTGCCCCCTCAGTAGCCGAGCCCGCGAGGCGGGCCCGCCGATGCGTTCTCTAACCGCCTGCAACCAGCTGGCCGCTAACACCCGGAATTTCCGGGGAATTTCTGGCGCTTAGCTCCGGCGTCCGTGTCAGGTCAGTGCGAAGATCCCGAATCGAACATTCGGTGGTGATCTGCGCCTCGAGCGCCTGTTTCGTTCCGCGCGGGGATCGCAACGCCCAGCCTGAAGAGACCGCAGGGCTCAGAGGGCGGCCCAGGGCGCGGAGACTCCCGCGGAGGCTCCGGGAGGCGTAGCCGAGTAGAGCCCGGCCCGCAGGGGCGCGTCAGCGAACGCCCGCTTTGCGCGCTGGACTCTATTTCCGGGTCCGACCCATGGCGGACGTTGGGCGCCACGCGCTACGGCCCTATGATCGGCGAGGATCTAAACGGCGGAGGCGGAGCATGGCCGAGGCTCCCTTGGGCAATATTTCTCCATGCTCGGACGGTCGCTACACCCTGACCTTCGAACGCAATCTACTTCATGCGCAGAGCCAGGTATGGCGGGCCGTTACGTCCGAGGAGCATCTGGGCTGCTGGCTCTCTGACGCAGAAATCGAGCTTCGGCCGCACGGGCGTCTTCGCCTGAGGGGCCAATGCAACATCGATGGCGAAGTATTGGAGGTTGTGCCGCCGGCCCTGTTTAGGTGGACGTGGCCTCACCCAGAACATCCCACATCGGAGGTTCAGATAGCTGTTGCGGCCCTAGCCGAGGCAGCATCGCGCGTGACCCTTGTTCAAACTGACTTACCCAAACGCCACGTTCTTGACGTCGCGGCCGGCTGGCACACGCATCTCGACGCCCTTCCTGCAGCAGTGCTTGGTCACCGTACGCCGTTCAAACCTGACCGTGCAGCCGCGCATTACCGCAGGTACTCGGCGACGCTTTCGGCTTGAGCCCGCAAACCACCCCCCTCGGAAATTCGCCGTGTCCGCTTCTTGGTTGGAAGTGGTCGGCCGGGCGCCCCTCAAAGTCACGCGCGCAGTGCCGATGGCGCGCGGAGCGCGCGATCGAGCCTGCCTACGATCCCTGCGAGATCGGGCGCCCGGCCGTTGCGCAGCAACGGCGGATGTCGTCGTACGCAATCGTGTGCCGCTACCGTGGAGAAGGTCCAGATGTCAGGCGCATGGTTCTCTTCGAGGTCGGGCGAGCCGCCTCATCCTGGGTGGTTCGGTGGGAGTGGCGTCTCAGGGTTACACGCGCGGTCGGGGCACGCGATTGACATTGCGAGATCGCCAGACCCGTCGTCCTGACACGGACGCTTCCGCCTGGGAGCGGAAGATATAGATCAGGCCGCCGCGGTCGCGGGCGGCTCCGATCGCCATTCGAACTGTGTGCCGTCGACCCAGATCGCGTGGAGCAGCACCGCAAGTTTGCGGGCGACGGCGACGCGCGCCCGCTTTAGACCGTTCTTGCGGGCGAGGCGCACGCCCCAGGCCTTCAAGGCGCACCACGAAGGGACCTGGTGCAGGAGGACGCCGGCGGCCTCGTACAAATATGTCCGCGCGAGCTCGTCTCCCGTCTTGGAGATGCGGCCGGTCCACTCGGACTCGCCCGACTGATAGACGCGGGGCACGAGGCCCAGATACGGGCCCACAGCCTGCGACTTGGTAAAGCGCTTCGGGTCGTCGATGGCGGCCTTGAAGGCCAGCGCCGAGATCGGGCCGATGCCGGGGACGGTCATCATCCGGCGGACGTCGTTGTCGTCTCGGGCCAGCCGGACGAGCTTCGTCGTGATGGCCTTCAGCTGCTCCTCGGTGGCGACCAGGACCGCCAGCAGAGGATCCAGCACCGGCCTCGCCCACTCATGCTCGGCAGCGAGCGCCTGCACCTTGGCGCGGAAGCCCTTGCCGGCGGTGGAGGTCCGCGCGAGTCCGAAGACCTTGAGGGCGCCGCGCAGCTGGTTGCTGACGTTGCGCACGACCTGCATGAGCTGCCGGCGCGACAGCAGCAACGCTCGCATGAACTGAGCGTCCATGCTGCGCACCCGCGCCTCGCGGTACCACCCCAGACGGACCAGCTCGGCGAGGCCGCGCGCGTCGTTGCGGTCGGTCTTCTGGACGCGCAGCGACAGCGCCCGGTGGGCATGGCGCGTGTCGAGGCAGACCACGGGCAAGCCCTGGGCCTGGAGCTCGCGCCAAAGCCACGGCGCCGTGGTGCCGGTCTCCATCCCCACGCGCTCAAGCTGGCCCGCAGCGTGCTTGCGGACTGCGCCGGCGATCATCGAGGCGTCAGTGGGAACCTTCGTCTCGAACAGTTTCT
Source organism: Phenylobacterium sp. (assembly GCF_004297125.1). Lineage (GTDB taxonomy): Bacteria > Pseudomonadota > Alphaproteobacteria > Caulobacterales > Caulobacteraceae > Phenylobacterium. The sequence goes on from NZ_SCVD01000007.1 coordinate 49,670, forward strand.
TGCCCGTACCGTCTACGATGCACACGGCTGTCTCGGCCAACGAGACGTCCAGGCCGACATACGATTGCTGCTGCATCCCGAGATCCTCCTGCTGGTGGGTGCTGCCGCCCACCGTGCTGGTGGAGTGGCGCCGATAGGAAGGCGGTTATGCCAGGTTACCCGAATGGGCGGAGACCCGGCACGGGGCTCCGGGAGCCGCAGGCGACTAGAGCCCGACCCGGCCGCAGGCCGGGGCACGCCAAACCGCTTGTCAGCCTGGGCCGGGTCCGCCAGACCGCGCGTCCGCGAAGGAGCCTGCCCGGATGACCGCCCTTGCCGACATGGAAGAGCTGCTGGCCTCGATCAGCAACAAGGAGATGGTCGACTACATGCGCGAAGCGCTGACCTGCTACGGCGCCGGCGCCTACCGGGGCTGCATCGTGATGAGCTACCTGGCGCTGTTCGACGACCTGAAGCTCAAGCTGGCCGAACTGGCCAAGATCAACGGCCCCGCCAAGGCGATCTGGCTGGAGGTGGAGAAACGCAGCGGGAACCAGGAGGTCTTCGAGTCCTTCATGGCCGACCAGCTGCAGGCGGCCGACCTGATCACCAAGGCCGAGCACAAGCAACTGGAGCTGATCCGCGACATCCGCAACCGGGCGGCCCACCCGTCCGGCGTTCACGCCAAGGCCGAGGAAGCGCGCTATGTCTACCGGGTGGTCATCGACGACTTCCTGAGCCGCCAGCTGCTGAAGACCACCCACGCGGCCGACGCGGTCCTGGCGCGTCTCACCAAGGACAATCTCTTCCCCGGTAACGACTTCGACGATCACATCCTGATCGCCAAGGCCGAACTCGCCGAGGTCAATCCGGCGGCGCACGCCTACCTGATCGCCAAACTCGTGGCGGCGCAGCGACGCGGCGATGGAGAAGAACGCCCGCCGGATGATCGGGAGCCTTTCGGCGGGCGACGACGCGGCCATCCAGGCCTTGATCCGCCGCAAGCTGATCGAGGACCAGTCTCATGACGCGGACTACGCCGGCTGGATCGCGCGCACCATCGGCGCCAACGGCGCGATCCTGAAGGGTCTGAAGGCCGACGCCGTCCTGCGGGTCCGCGCCCTCCTGATGGCTGGCGTCGACGCCCCCGCCTCGCGCTCGGTGTCCGTGATCATCCACCCCGCGACCCAGCTCGCTTCGATGATAGATGGGCTGGGAGAGTCGACCGTGTTGGCGGATTTCGGCGCGTTCGCGGAGGCCGTCCTGCAGCGCTATCCGTATGCGGCGCCGATCCTGGACGAACTCGGCGACGCGCCGAAGCTGCGCGAGCAGCTTGTGGGCGTTTGGCTGAAGAACGCACGCTCGTCGCAGTTCGACACCGCCAACCCCTTCGCCCAGGCGGCGCCGCAGCTGGACGACTACGCCAAGGCCGTGCTCAGCGACGAGCAGGCCTTCCGACTTGTCATCGGCGTGGTCGAGGCCGCCGACTGGGGCGCCCGCCGCGCCAAGGCGCTGCGGGCGGAAAGCTTCGCGAGCACGCCGACCATCCGCGAGATGGCCCTACGCCAGGCAGAGAAGAAGCCGAAGGCGAGCGCGGCGCTGGTCGAGAAGGCCTTCCCGGGCACGAAACTCGTGGCGTTCCTGACCGACGAACTCGACGCCGACTGAGACCCCGGCCGGACGAGCCGCCCCCGGCGGCTCCGACGTCATGAAGTGAATGCGCTGGGCGGGAGTCCCGTCGTCGGCGCGCGCCGGCCGCTCAGGCGTGGGTCCGGCTAGACCAAGTGCATCGAGTGGGACGTGAACGTGAACCGGTCGAAGTGCTTGGCCAGATCCTGCAAGGCCCCTTGCCCGCGGCTGGCGGGGAAGACCCGGTAGAGGCGCTCGCTCTCCGATACCTCGACGTCGCGCTGGTAGACGGCGAGGTCGCCGTCGGTCTGGAACTCGGCCCGGTGGCCGATCAACGTTTCCGTCGTCTCGATGCGCATGCCGCCTCCTGATCCGGAGCGGATCCTACCAGACGCGCCCGCGATTCGATTGGCCTTTGGCTTTTCCGACCCGCCGACCTGGAGACGGCCGGCGCCGAGGGCTATGGCAGGGCCATGACCGCCACGCACGACGATCCCGTTCAGGACGACGCCATCGTCGGCGAGGACGGGCGCATCCTGCTGTTCGGGTGTGTGCGCTTCATCCGCGACATCTGCGAAGGGGACGGCTGCTTCATCTGCGGCGCGCCGCACCGTGAAGACTTCAACGACGAGCACATCGTCCCACGCTGGATCCTCCGGCGCTACGGGCTGTTCGACAAGGAGATCACGCTGCCGACGGGTGAGCGCCGCAAGTACGGCGGCTACCGTGTGCCCTGCTGCGAGCCCTGCAACAGCCTGCTTGGCCGAACGGTCGAGGACCCGGTCTCGCAACTGCTTGATGGCGATCCCGCCACCGTCGCGGCCCGCCTGGACGACAAGGGCCGGGAGCTGCTGTTCGTGTGGCTATGCCTGCTGTTCCTGAAGGTGCACCTCAAGGACGGGCGCATCCCCGTGCACAAGGACCGCCGGCGCGGGGACGCGCGGATCGGCGAGGCCTATGACTGGGCCGACCTGCACCACGTTCATGCCGTGGCCCGGGCGCCCTACACGGGCGCCACCCTCATGCCCGAAGTCATCGGCTCGCTGCAGGTGTTCGAGATCGCGTCGTCCACCGTCGGGGGCGACTACGACTACCTCGACTTCACCGACGCCCAGACCGTCCTCGTCCGGGTCGGGAAGATCGGCATCGTCGCGACCCTCAACGACAGCACGGCCGCAGAGAGCGTCTGGTCCGACCGGTTGGATCTGATCACCGGTCCGATCAACGATTTGCAGCTGCGGGAGGTCGCGGCCATGTTCGCGCTCGCCAACCGCGATCTCATCGGCCGTCCCGCCTTCATGACCTATGTCGCGTACCGCAGGTGGGCGACGATCGCGGCGCAGCGCCCACCGCTGCGGCTGAAGGACTTCGACCCCGAGGCGTTCGGCGCCACGCTGCTCTTCGCCGTGCGCAACCACGTCCAGGCCAGGGCAATCGAGGTCGACGGGACCCGCGATCCCGAGGCCGTCGCCAAGGCGATCGCCACCGGCTACGTGCGTTTCCTGACCCATGCGGGCGAATTCCGCCCGCCGGGGCCGCCGGCCTGAAGGGGTCCGCGCGCAGCGCGGGCGGGCCCAGAGGCGGACGCCCGTCTTCGCCCCATGCGCGCCGACAGTCCAGGAGGTCGAAGACATCAAGCTGCGCGGCCCCTCTCGCGCGACCACGCTCAACCCTGTGCGCAATCTGTCCATATCAGGTCAAACCCTGTTCCGGCGGCCAGACGCAGAAAGCCCCGCCGGCGGAGCCGGCGGGGCCATTAGGTCAGCGGTGACAGGCGCTAGAACGGGATCTCGTCGTCGGGATCGACGCTCGGCGAAGGACCGGCCGGGGGCTCGGTCTCGTCCACGTCGTCGTCGATAGCGCGCTTGGACTTAATGCGCAGGTTTTCGACGACGAGCCGCAGGTCGTAGTGCACGACGCCGTCGCGCCCGGTCCAGGTGTCGTTCTCGACATGGCCGGACACCACCACGCGGGCGCCCTTCTTGGCGTAGGGCGAGATGTAGGCTTCGGTGGTCTGCTCGTTGAAGCAGACGCAGTTGAAGCCCGTGGTGCGCTCGCCCCGTTGCCCGTCGCCGCGCCGGAAGCGGGCGGTCTCCAGGACGCGGAAGCTTGCCCGGCGCTTGCCGGAGCCTTGGGCGGTGAGGATCGACGGGTCGGCGGCCAGATAGCCGTCAAGGATCACGCTTTGCATGGTCAGTCTCCTTGGAAGGAATGGGATTACGGAAAGAGGTCAGGCTGCCTGGGCGGCCGGGACCCCGGCCGAGCGCTCGGCCGCCCAGTCGAGCACGGTGAGCGAGCGGATCACCAGCTCCTTGGCGGCGCGCTGGCCGCCCTCGCGGGCCTCGTAGAGGTTGTCCACGAAGGCGCCGATGGCCATCACCTCGCAGCCGCTGGCCAAGCCGGGCGCGATGACCTTCTCGTTGAGGCCCTTGGCCCAGCTCACGCAGTTGACGCCCACCACCCGGTCGGCGCCGCCAGTGTCCCGGCCGCGGTTCTCCAGCAGCCGGAACACCGCCTTGCCGAAGTCGTCGGTCACCTGAGGGTCGGCCGCCAGGCGGCCCACGAACACAACGTTCTGCATGTCAGTCTCCTTGAGATCGAAGCTGTCGGGAGACCACCTCCCAGCCTGTGCTTCGCCCCGCGGAGCCCTTCCCTCCTTCCCAACCGGCGCGGCCCTCGGCCGCGGCGGCGCCTCGCGCCAGCCCTGGCATGCGCGGGCCGACCTCGCCGGCCTCGGAAACCGCAGACCATGTCGCCGCTAGCGCGGTCAGACTGGCTATCGATTAGACGTGCGGCCCAGCCGGATGCGGCGAGCGCTGACGCTCTGTCCGCCGCGCGCGCCGCTCGCCGCGCCATCTGGCGCCTGGCGCCCACATCCAGCTTCCTCAAGACGCGGTGCGGTTGTGCTCTGCGCCGGCACGCAGCGTTGCGGGTGCAAGGAATCAGCCTACGCCTGTGATTGGAGGCTCCCGGGGGTAGGTTGTCAGAACACGAAACCAGAGGGCCGCCCGTCGGTCTGCTCATGGGCGTGATCGTCGGAGGCGGGGGCTACGGGCCGCGGCTCGCCGCGGAGATTCGTCGCGCGGGCTACCCAACCATCGAGTACAGTTGGACGCCCTTCAATGGAGGGCGGCGCTGGGTCAGCCCCACTGACCTCGACGACGTGATCAAGATCTTCCTCGAAGACGGAGTCACGGACCTGCTTCACGCGGGCACCTTCAGCGTAGCGCAGATCCTGTTGGGCGGCGCCCCGATCTTCTGGCGCCCGGCCACGCTGGCGCAAGTCTTCCTCACGCGTCGCGGCATGCGCGGCGGCTTCTTCCAGCCCTACGACAAGCGCCTGGAGACGGCGGGACTCCGCCTGCGTACGGCGCCCGAGCTGTTCGATGCCTATCGTCCTGTTCGCGGTGCGATGGGTCAGACGCGACCACTCTCCGGGGAGCTACCGAGACTGGCGCGTCTGAAGGCGATCGCTCTCGGCGAACTCGCCCGCCGGGATTCGCAACTCCACCTGCCTCAGGCGGTGATCTTCGATGACGAAGAGCCTGTCCACTGGGAGCGCTGGGGCACCGACAGGCTCTGCCGGCAAGCCCGCCTGACCGCCAAGGGCGCGGCACGACGGACGCTGGTCAAGGTCCTACCGCCCGGCATGCCGCCGATGCTCGATCCCCCGACGATCGGCACCCACACGGTGGTCGAAGCCAAGGCCGCCGGTGTGGATGTGATCGCTCTAGACACGCTCCACGGGCTCATCATCGACCGGACGGCGACCGCCGCGCAAGCCGACGCGGCAGGCATCGTGCTCTGCGGGATCTAGATCGTTCCGACCAGTTGGCCCTTCGGAAAATTCTCGAGCAGCATCGCGAGCTTCTGGCCGCCGTACCAGTCGTGCTTGAGGAAGCGGCCGCCTGCGAACACGTAGTAGTCGGCCGACCGCTTGGGGTCGGCGATCACACCGTAGGGAAAGGCAGACATCCAGGGTTCAACCTGGATCTGGGGCGCGCTGGCCGCGTCCGCGGGGAGCGTTTGGCGCAGCAGATCGGCGTCTTGATCCGTCGCGCAGTAAAAGCGCGTGCGGGCGCCGGGTCGACCGGCAAGCCGCACCATCATCGCGGTCGCCTCGGGATGCGCTTCCTGGAGATAGGCCAGGTCCGGAAGCACGATCCAGAGTTCGCCATATCGGGCGAGCGTCGCCTCGTCACCCTCTGCGGTCGTCATCGCTTTGAGGTCACGCACGAGGTTGGGATCGCGGGCCCGCGAGCGCTGGAGGTAGTCGTATACGGGTTCGAAATCGAGCGCCGGATCCCGACTGCGGGCGGCGAAGAGCAGGGCGACCAGATCGCTCTTCTTGAAGTAGTCCGTCCGATCGGACAGGGCGGCTTGATAGAGCGATTGGCGCGAACGGCCGAGAGCTGCTGCCGCTTCCGTCTCGGTCATCCCTAAGGCGCCGAGAAGGTCCTTATCCGAGGCCAAGCCCCGGTCGTTTGGGCGGTCTGCGAGCAGGGACGTCATGGGTTCGGACATGGTGCCTCGGATCTCCGGCGCCGGCTGTCGACACGCTTGACTGTCCGGTGCTTGGCCGGGGCCGTCAAGCGGTTCGCGAGCCGCCGACTAAAGCTTTCACCTGAGGATTGCAAGGACGTTAAGGGCAACCGTAGTGGGTAAGAAAGCATGTGGGATATGTAAGAATCTTGACAGCTCCACCGCGAATCCTTAGATGTGGAGGTGAGATAACGAAGGTGTTCCCATGACGTTCCTGCTGAAGGACAGTTCGAGCCACATTCTCGACGAGCGGGACGCCTTGTTGGCGAGCTCGCTGGTGCGCATCCAGCTGCCGCCGAGCGACTACGCGAAGGCCGACCAGCGCTATCAGACGCTCGCCGCCTGGATCGAGCGTGAGGGGAGCGCGCTGAAGGGGCGGGTGCTTCTGGTGTACGGCCAGGGCAGCATGGCGATCGGCGCCGTCGTGGCGGCCAAGGCGTCGAACGACGAGTTCGACGTCGACGCGATGGTCGCGCTCTCACTGCCCGAGGACAGCGACCCCGAGACCGTTCTTGACCTGCTGTATCGCGTGGTGCGCGGGGAGCCGGGGTCGCGCTACTACGATTGCACGGTGCGTTGCAGCCGCTGTGTTCAGGTCCGCTACGCCGACGGCATGCACGTGGACCTGACGCCGGCCGTCCCGCGCGCCGGCCGCCCCGAGCGCGAAAGCATCATCTTCCACCACCGCGCCGAGACGCCCTCGGTTCCGGGGCAACGAGTGATTGCCAATCCCTATGGCTTCGCAGACTGGTTTCGCGCGAATACCCCGCCCGATGCACTGTTCAAATCCGTGCTGGATGAGTACGCAGCGCTGGCCCGTGTGCAGAAGGCCGAGGCCGAGCCGCTGCCCGGTCCGCGCGAGCCGCACGAGGCCTCGCGCGCCGTCGCCAGCCTTCAGCTCATCAAGCGGTTCCGCAATCTACGGTACAATGACCGGGACGCGCGCTGTCCCCCCAGCGTGATGCTGTCGAAGCTGGTGGCCGAGCACAAGGTGCTGGGGGCCGGCCTGTCGCGCGCCCTGCTCTCGCACGCGACCAACCTGCGCGATCTGTTCGCCGCCGAGCAGGCGTCCGGTCGGCTCATCGAGGTGCGCAACCCGGCGTGCTGGGCGGACAATTTCAGCGACCGCTGGCCGGCCACCGCCAAGGATCAGGCGCTCTGGATCGGCGACCTGGACCGCCTCGTGGCGCGGCTGACCACCTACGTGCACGGCGACCTCGATCTGTCGCAACGCCAGGCGATCCTGGCGGAGCTGTTCGGCGAGACCGCCGCGCTCAGCGCGGTGCGCGCGCTGGGGGAGCAGATCGGCGCGCAGAAGGCGGCGGGCCAGTCCCGCCATACCCCCGGGGCCGGGCGGCTAATCCTCCCGATCGGCGGGATCACGCCGGCCCTCGGCCGCGTCACGCCGCGCACCGACTATTTCGGAGGGACCGTCACATGGCGTCCCCGCTGAGCATTCTAGCCCAGGATGCGGAGATGCGGCGCATCTGGCCTGGCCTGCGGACCATCGTGGCCGCGCCGGGGTGGGGTGTCTGGCGCGGGATCGTCAAGCCGCTCGGCCGCTCCTACGAGATCGAGATCAGCTACATACGCCCGATCGGGTGGGACGGGCACACGCTCGCCCACGCATGGTTCCCTGAGGTGCGCGTTCTGAGCCCCCGACTTTCGCGTCGTGCCCAGGCGCCGCAGACGCCGATCCCACACATTTACGCCGACCCGGAGCGTCCGGACCTTCCGCTCCTTTGCCTGTTCGACCCGCGCACCGGCGGCTGGCATCCCAGCCAGGCCATTGCGGAAACGATCCTTCCCTGGACCGTCAGCTGGCTGGGGTTCTACGAAATCTGGCAGGCGACGGGGGATTGGAAGGGCGGTGGGGCGCCGCACGGCGACCTTTCGACGGGATCTGAAGAGCGTCAGCCGCTGGCCCGGCGCGATCGGCGGCCCGTCCTGGCCCGGGACCTCGTCCGTGCAGCCTCGCCGGAGGCGCTCAACGCCGCCGTCGGCGCGGCGATCCACTTGGAGGCCGCTCGATGAACGCCGTGGCGAAAATCCCCGGGCGCAGCGGCGCCGTCGGCGCCAAGTCCCGGCTGGAGATCTGGGTGCGCTCGGGCGGGCGCTGCGAGTTCGAAGGCTGCAACTGCGAGCTGCTGGGCGAGGAGCTCTCCGGTAGGCGCGGCGTGAACAAGGCGCTTGTGGCCCACATCGTGGCCGCCGCCGCGGACGGACCGCGCGGCGATCCCGTGCGCTCGTCTTTGCTCGTCAACGATCCCGAGAACCTGATGCTCCTCTGCCACGCCCACCACCGGCTGGTCGACGATGAGCACCCGACGGAGTATCCGGAAGCCCGGCTGAAGGCGATGAAGGCCGCGCACGAGGCGCGAATCCGCATCGTCACCGCCATCCAGCCGGACCGAGCGACCCAACTCCTGTACTACGCCGCCAAGGTCGGCCAGCACGACTGCCTGGTCACCGACGCGCTCGCCTTCGGCGCCGTCCTGCCGGACCGCTACCCGAAGGATGGGCGTGCGATCTCGCTCGGCCTCGGCGAGACGCCGATTTCCGACGTCGAGAGCGCCTTCTGGGACTACCAGGTCCAACACCTGCGCCGGCAGTTCGCCGCGCGGGTCAGCGAGCGCCGCGGCGCGGGCGAGGTCGGCCACCTATCGGTGTTCGCCGTGGCGCCCCAGCCGCTACTCATGGAGTTGGGTCGGCTGCTCGGCGATCTAGGCGATGTCGAGGTCCGCCAGCTCAGCCGGGAGCCGAAGGGGTGGGCGTGGCGCCCTGGAGGCCCGCCCATGAGCCTCGACGTGACCCCGCCGCCGGAATCGCAAACAGGCCGCAGGGTCGCGCTCAAGCTAGCGCTCAGCGCCGAGGTGACCGACGTGCGCATCCGCGAGGTGCTGGGCGCCGACGCGCCGATCTGGTCCATCGCCGCGCGGCGTCCCCACAACGATATCCTGCACCGGGCCGACTGCCTCGCAGCCTTTCGCGCCCAGATGCGCGACGTCTTCAACCGCATCAAGGCCCGGCACGGCGAAGACGCCGAGATCCACATCTTCCCCGCCGTTCCGGTTGCGGTCGCCGTGGAAGTCGGCCGAGTCTGGATGCCGAAAGCCGATCTGCCCCTGGTGATCTACGACAGCGTCCGGGGCGGGGGCGGGTTCGTCGCGCGCCACGGCATCGGGGAGAAACCGCCGCCGTGACCTTCGGGGCATGCACGACAGGTCACACGGCGCCGATCGCGGAGCGGTCGGCGCTGGATCGCGTGCGCGCCCTGGTCGAGCGCGGCCGCGGACTGGCGGCCGACACCGCCGTGTTCGTGCTGGCGAACCTGAAGGATCACACGGGCGAGGACGACGTCACGGACGTGCAGACGGAATACCTCAGCGAGGCCGAACTCGATCAGTTGGTCTCTGGGTTCCGGGGCGCAGGCTTCTACTGCGACCCCTTCACGGAAGAGGCGGCGTTCTGCCGCTGGGCCGCCGCAGACGGCGGCGCCCGGTTTCCGTTGTCGCGGCGCGCCGTCTACACGATCGCCCAACCGGGGCGCGGCGCCTCGCGCCACGCGCCCCTCGCGGGGGTGGCGCAACTGTTCGGCTTCACCCTGCTGTCGCCGCCCGCCTACGAGGCCTGTCTCTCCGCCCACAAGGGTCATGCGACGGTGTTGATGCAGGCCGCCGGCGTGCCGACGCCCGACACCTGGTCCTACCACCCGAAGCTGGGCTGGATTGGCCTTGCGCCGCCAGACGGCGCGGATGTCATCCTCAAGCCCTGTCTGGAATCCGCCAGCATCGGCGTCGATGCGCGGGCCCGTTTCCGCTTCGGCGACGCAACTCGGCATCGCGCCGCGGAATTGGCGGAGGCGCTCGGGCAGCCGGTCCTCGCCCAGGCCTTCGTGCCGGGCTGGGAAGTCGAGGTCGCGGTGCTGAACGACGGGACGGCCTTCGCGCTCGATCCGGTCGGCATCTCCGTGGCCGGCGTGGAGCGACTGGGCGACGGGTTCCTCGACTATCCGACGGTCTATCGCGACGGGTATGGCTTCTTCGACTTCGCCGCCCGCGAACCGCAACTCGCCGCTGAAGTGCGGGGCCACGCCGCACGCGCCGCCACCGTGCTGGGCCTTCAGGGCATCTCCCGGTTCGATTTCCGCATCGACGCCGAGGGCCGGGTGTTCGCTTTCGACATGGCTGGCAAGCCGCACCTCACCCGCCATTCCAGCGTCGCCTTCGGCTTCGCCACCCTCGGCTTGGACTATTCGGATGTCTTCGCCGCGCTTGTCGGGGGCGTCGACGCCGCGGGCGGCTTCGCGGCCTAGAGGTCCGACCAGAACTGGATGTCGGTGGCGAGCAGCGGCCGCGCGAAGAACGCCCAGCTCTCCCCGACCTGAGGCGGACCCGCCAGCGCCGTTTCCAACGTCTCCAGGCGGCGCATCCGTGGCCGGGAGCGCAGTATGGGGTCCAGCCGATGCATCCGCGCGGCGAGGAACGGCGGGCTGTACTCCGCGGTCTCCATCGCCTGGAGCGCCACGCCGGCGGCCGCCAGATGCCCCGCGACGGCGTCGTCGTGCCCGCCGAGCCAGGCCAGCACGGCAAGGTTGGCGGCAGTGAAACAGCCGACGTACGGCTGAGAGGCGCCGCGTCTTCGGAACGCATCGTAGGCGGCTTCAAGTCGCTCCCGCGCGGCCCCGGCCCGTCCAGCAAGCGCCTGGGCGGCGGAGAGGTTGATCTCCAGGAGCATCTCGTCGACGCTACGTAGATCACCCACCCGCACCAAGCTCAGGAAGGCGTCGGCGATCGGTGCGGCCGGCCCGCCGTTCAGCAGTTCGCAGAGCAGCACATTGCTCCAGACGAGCTGCGGCCGCGGAAGGACGACTTCGATGAGCGCCCCGTCGACCCTGGCGATCCGTCGGGCATGGGCCCGGGCCGAGGCGAAGCGCCCCAGCAGCATTTCGTTGGCGCAGAGATTGTTCAGGGTCGCGAGGTATTCGGCCGGATAGGCGGGCGGCGCATGGGGCGCATCCGGGGTGAAGAACCGTAGCGCAAGCTGCAGCCGGTCGTGGGCGATCTGCGGCGAATGGATCGCCTCGGCGCTCCGTCGGATCCGGTTGAGCGCCAACGCGGCGGAGGGGTCGAACGCGGCGCGCGGCCCGTGGACTTCGCGCAACATGCGTTCGATCCGACGTCCCTCCGCCGGCCGGCGGAGGTTCGAGAGCATCACGATCTGCAATTCCCTAGATCGACCCCAGAGCTCCGGCTCCGCCTCGCGCGCCTCGTCCAGGTCCTCGAGCAGCCCAAGCGCCTGCTCCACGGCGGCGTCCTCGTTCATCTCGCCAAGCCAATGGGCCCGCAGGAGCGTGAGCTCCCAACGCAGTGGTACGGGCGCGGCGGGCGCCGCCTGTTCGAGAATCTTGATGGCTGCGAGGCGGCCGCCCCGTTGATCCGCCTGCAGCGCCGCATCGATGGCGCGGGCGGCGGCGGCGACCGGATCGTCGACCGCGGCTGCGGCGACGGCGGGCGGGCTCCATGCGTAGCGGCCTTGCCGCACCCCGCAAAGGCGCTCGATGATCTCGAGCTGGCGCGCCGCGGCCATGTCGCCCGCGGCCGCGAGATGGGCGGCGCGGCGGCCGTAGTCGCCGGGGCGCAGTCGCGCCAGGCAAGCGGCCAGCACGCCGTGCGCCGCCCGTCCGTCGGCCCCGAGCGCGGCCGACACGATCGGTTGCAAGGTCTCGTGCGCGAGGCGGAGGCGATCGTCGGACAACGAGATGAAGGTAAGCGCCTCGGCCGCCGCCTCGGCCTGCGCCCGCGCCGCGTCAATCGGGCAACGCAGGGCACAGGCGAGTTCATCGAGGCCCAGCGCATCGCCGGATGCCGCGAGGAGCCCCATCAGCGCTGACAGTTCGCCTCCGGCCGAGGCGGCTGCGAGTCGACGACCGAGCAGCTGCTGGAACGTGGCCGCGCTCGCCTGAGCGATATCAGCGGGACCGCCCTGAAGTTCCTCGACCACCAGTCGGGAGAGGGCGAGGTTGCCGCCAGTCAGCAGATGAAGCGTGGCGATGTCGGCTTCCGGAAGTTCAGGCTTCAGCCCCAGCAGCCTGAGCACCAAGGCATACTCGGCCAAAGGGGCATACTGCTGTTCGAACGACATGGGATGCGCCGCGTCGAGCACGGCGTCGAGGAGAGGCAGGAGGGAGGATTCCGCGCGGGTGCGGTCGACGATGAGCACGACGGCGAGCCGGCGGAGCCGCCCGTAGTGTTCGTCGAGCCGGCCCCGCAGCAGGTCGCGCAGGAACCGCAGCGAGACCGGATCCCAGTAATGCAGGTCGTCGGCCACCAGCAGCGGACGGCGGCCGAGGGCGACTGTGAGCAGGCGGGCCAGGAACCGCTGCTGGCCCTCCGACAGCTGCCGGTGGCGCCCGCCGGCAAGGACGTGGGTGAGGGCCCGGTGGGCGATCTTGCCGAACGGGACGCCATCGTCGGCCAGGAGGTCGCCGAGGTCTTCGGCCGCGTCGGAGACCACCTCGGCGACCTCGCGCCGCGTGGGACGTAGGCTGGCGTGCTGCAGCGCGTGCTCGTCGACCTGCCGGTCGAGCCGGTCACCGCGCGTCCAGGTGGGGGAGAAACCGGCGCGCAGCCGCTCTACGATCCGTCCGGCCAGTACGGTTTTGCCGCTCGCCGTCGGTCCTTCGATCAGCACGCAGCGTCGACCGTCGCCGCGAAGCTGCGCGGCGGCCGTTGCGCACAGGTCGTCCTGCGCCAACACACTGCCTCTCGCCACGCGCGCCCCCTGCGCTCAACTCCCACAGCGTGACGCCACGCGCGCGACCGCCACCTCAGGGTGCACCATCGTCGACTCTCGCGCGCCGAACAAGATCAGCGACGCGGGCTCAACAGGCGGCCGAACCAGGCCGTCGAGCGGGCGCGTCGGCGCAGCAAGCCGCGCATCACCCCCTCGCGCCGGTACCGGTGCGACACGGAGGCGCCTGGGTCCGGGCCGGCAGGCGCCCGCCCGCATCCTGGGGCGAACTCGCACGCCCAAACCGCGCACGCGTTCCGCGGGCGAATTCGGCCCCCGACGGCCCAAACGAGCGCGGACGGCGGCGGCCGATGGGGATCGTGCGGACTGAGCCGAAACTCAGATCAGCCCGGCCAGCGCACGGCGTACAGTAGGATCTCGATCTGCCCGCCAGGCTGTCCCCGCTCGAACGCCGGCCGCCGAATGAGTGGGGCAGTAGGGGCCGTCGGCGGCGCGGCCGCAGAAGCTGAAGTCGGCGGCCTTGGGGTCGCCGATCGGCCATTTGCACATGTGGGCCTGAAGCCGGGACATGTCGTGTACAAGCCCTGGATCCTCCGGGGCGACCGGCACAGCCGCCCGAAGCCGCGGACGCGGGAAGGGAGGCGAGCGCTCGGGACGCGGCGCGCGCAGCGGCGACGTCCGCGGTGCGCGCCCCGGTCGGGAAGGGGTCGCGCGGCCGCTGAGGCCCAGGCGGTGCACCTTGCCGATGACGGCGTTGCGGGTCACTCCGCCGAGCTGCCGCGCGATCTGCGAGGCGCTGGCGCCGCTCTGCCAGAGGACTTTGAGGGCGGTGACGCGGTCGTCGGACCAAGTCGCGGATTGGGTCATGGGAAGCCTCCGGGACGCTCCACGCGAGCGCACCCGAACCGGCCCTCCCTCCATCCCCCGGCCCGCCGCGATTCAAGCTGCCCTGGGCAGAACCGACTGCGCCGGCCACCTCTCCAGGATCGCCGCCAGGACGGCGGGCTGATCGACCGGCGCGAACACCCGCGGCGTGTAGGCGATGATCTCGACGAAACAGCCGAGCGCGGTGAAGACCGGGCGCTGGCCGCCGGCGCCCACCACCTCGATCCGATAGCGGTCCATGACCTTGGCGCGGCGCAGCCAGAGGCCACCCGCGAGACAGAGCGCCGTACCGTCCTCCAGGAGGAGGCGCGCGACCTGCTCCGGATCGCCATAGGCCTGGGCGACCTCCGAAAGGCCCAGGGCCACCTTCAGGGCGGGGACCTGGCCGGGATCGAGTAGGCGGCCGAGCCACCGGCGGCCGTCCGGCGCCTTCAGCCGGCGGACGGAGGTCCCCTTGTCCGGCAGGTGGGTCCAGATGGGCAGCAGGAGGCCACAGACCAGCACCAGTTCGCGCGCGATCCAGGGATCCGCATCGGCCAGTTCTGCGTCCCAGGCGGCGCGCCAGGTCGCCTCGTCGACCCCGTCCCAGGCCGACTCCTCGAACCCCTTCAACGAGGCGATGGTCCGCTTTTCCGGACGGATCAGTCGCACCGCCGGGATCAGCCGGTCGTTGTCGTCGGTCGTGGTGAGCCCGCGCACGACCAGGGCCGCCCGGCCGGACTTGCCGTTGCGAGCAAAGGTCAGGCTCTCGCGGTCCAGGCCGAGCAGCGCATCGTCTGCCGAGGTCAGCGCGCGCCGGGTACGAACCTGGAAGCGCAGAAGCCGTGTCTCCGCGCCCGTGACAGCGTCGATGCGGATCACCTCCTCGTCCTGCAGCACCACATCGTCGCCGACGATGTCCTCCATGCCCCGATCGAGCCGCCCCGATTGCGCGGCTCGTTCGAGGATCGACGACAGGATGGCGTCGAAGGCCGCGAAGAGGGCGTTCTGGTCGGCGATCCGCAGCGCCAGCAGACGGTTCAGGAAGGTGTTCATCGGCGGCATGTCGTCGGATGACTTGAGCTCGCCCTCATGGTCGAGCAGCCGCAGCCCGGTCTTCGCCTCGAAGGTCTCCCGATCCATCGCGTCCACTTCGCCGAAGTGCAGGGCGACGTAGAAGGCCTGCAGCGCGCGATGGGCCCACGGGCTCTCGAGGTTGTCCTCGGCGCGGAAGAGGCCCGCGCCGGCGGTGCGACGCTCGCCGCGGGTCAGCGCGCCCAGACTGTCCAGGCGCCGCGCGATGGTCGAGAGGAAGCGCTTCTCGCCGTGGATGTCGGTGGTCACCGGGCGGAACAGAGGCGCGCACGCCTGATTGGTGCGGTGCGAGCGGCCAAGGCCCTGGATCGCGGCGTCGGCGCGCCAGCCGGGCTCCACCAGATAGTGGACGCGGCGCTGCTGGTTCGGCGTCCCAAGGTCGGCATGGTAGCTCCGGCCCGTGCCGCCGGCGTCGGAGAACACCAGAACCCGTTTGCGACCCGCCATGAAGGCGTCGGTCTCGGCCTTGGCGGCGGAGGCGCTGCGCCGTTCGACCACCCGCCGGCCGTCCCGGGTCACCACACGCCGTCCCCGCCCGGTGATCTCGGCGACCTGCTCGGTCCCCAGCGCCTCGATCGCCGCGTCGAGCACGCCCGGCACCGCCGGCAGGCCGGCGAGATGGGCGACGAGTTGGTCGCGCAGCCGCAACGCTTCCTGGCTGACCACGGGTCGCCCGTCGGCATCCTTGACGGCCACAAGGGTGACATTGCCGTCCTCGTCTTCGATCGCATCCATGGCCATGATCGGGAAGGCGCCCATCAGATAGTCGAGCACCTGGTCCTTCGGCGTCAGATCGACGGCGAGGTTGTTCCACTCCTCGGGCGGGATCTCCGCCAGCCGGCGTTCCATCACCGCCTCATTGGTCGAAACCACCTGCACCACGGCGGAACGGCCTGCGGCGAGGTCCTCGCGGATGGACGCGATCAGCGAGGGCGACTTCAGGCCTGCCAGGAGATGGCCGAAGAACCGCAGCTTCGCCCCTTCGAACGCCGACAGGACCGCCGACGCGGCTTGGCCGGACTTCGGTTTGCCCTCCTCGGTGACCCCGACCGCGTCGAGCGCGGCGCGCAGGTTGCGGTGGATCAGCTGGTAGGCGTCCGCCCAGGCGTCCCAGATCGCGATGTCGTCGGCGCCCAGCGGATGGCGCAGCGCATCGTACTCGACCCCATCGAAGGCGAGCGAGCGGGCAACATAGAGGCCCATGGCCTTCAGCTCCCGGGCGATCAGCTCCATCACCGCCACACCGCCGGTCTCGACCGCGTCCATGAAGGCCTCGCGGGTCGGGAACGGCGCTTCCGGTCCGCCCCACAGGCCGAGCCGGGCGGCGTAGGCAAGGTTCTCCGGGGTGGTGGCGCCGGTGGCCGACACATAGAGGATGCGGGCGTTGGGGAGGCGGTTCTGAAGGGCGAGGCCGGCCAGGCCCTGCTGCGAGGCCTTCTTCGGTCCCCGGGCGCCCTTGCCGCCGCCGGCGGCGTTGGCCATGGCGTGGGCCTCGTCGAAGACGATCACGCCCTCGAACCCCTCGCCCAACCAGGCCACGATCTGGTCGAGGCGGGAGGGTCGGTCGCCGCGCGCGGGCCGGCGCAGGGTGGCGTAGGTGGTGTAGAGGATGCCGCGCTCCAGCCGGATGGGGTCGGCATGCTTCCAGGCGGCGTGGGGCGCGATGTCGGCGGCGGCGCCGCCGATCGCCGACCAGTCGCGTCGGGCATCCTCGAGGAGGGCGTCGTTTTTCGACAGCCACACCGCGCGGTTGCGGCCCTGCGCCAGATTGTCGGCGATGACCGCCGCGATCTGGCGACCCTTGCCGCAGCCGGTGCCATCCCCCAGGAAGAAGCCCTTGCGGAAGCGCATCGCACCGGGCTCGTCGTCCTTGACCAGAAGCACCTGGTGCGGCGCCTCGCCGAGCCGCCAGGCGCCCGGCAACAGCTGGGCGTGGGCCTCGCCGGCATAGATCACCGTCTCCAGCTGGGCGTCCGAGATCCGCGCTTGGTCCAGTACCGTCGTGGGCAGGATTGGGCGATAGGTCGGCGCCGGCGGGGCGACCGAAGCCATCGGCCCGGATTCGACCAGCGGCGACGGATGCGGCGTGCTCCGGGCCGGACGTATCCGGCCCAGTCGGTAGGCCTGGTAGAGGCCGACATCGTGACCTTCGCCGGACCAGGGCGCGGTGTCGTAGTCGACCGGCGCGGTTTCGGCGAGGAAGGCCAGGCGACCGCCCGGCGTCGCCAGCGCCCGGGCGCGTGGGGCGAGCAAGGCGCTGCGGTCGAGCGTGCGGAACTGGCGTGGCTGCGCGCTGGGCCGTGGACCGACACCCGACGCCAGTCCGGCGGCCTCGGCGAGCGTGGCGGTGTCCCGGATGTCCGGCGGCCCGCCATCCGGTTCGCCGCGGTCGAGCACGAGCAGGCCGGTCTCCACCGACGTCCCATGCTTGGCGTAGGCGCGCTCCGGGAAGCGTAGCCGCAGGTGCATGCGGCCCCGGGCCGCAAGGCCGCGCATGGCCGCGGCGTCGTCGAAGATCCGGGCCGGGACGATGGCGGCCAGGCGGCCGCCGTCCGCCAGCGTCTCGATGGCGGCGCACAGATGGGCCTCGAGGTGCTGGAACGGCGGGTTGACCAGGGCGACGTGAAAGCCGCCCGAGCCGGGCAGCAGGTCGGCCAGATGGGCGGCGTCGTGGCGCGATCGTGTCGCCGCCGGGAACAGGGCGTCGAGCAAGGTCGCGCGGCCGGCGGAGCGCTCGTTCAGGGTCAGGGTCGCGCCACAGGCTTCGGCCAGGATGGCCAGCAAGCCGGTGCCGGCGGAGGGCTCCAGCACGCGGTCGCCCGGGCGGACCTGGGCGGCCAGCACGGCGAGCGCGCCCAGCTGCGGCGGCGTCGAGAACTGGTCGAGCGCGACCTGCTCCTCCGAACGGCGCGTATGGGTGAGGCCCAGCGCCGAGAGGTTGGCCAGCAGGGCGGCGATTTCGGCCGGAGCGTCCTCCAGCCGGCCCACCTGCGGCGACAAGCGGCGCAGCTGCAGGACCAGCGCCGCCTCGATCGCATCATAGGCGTCGCGCCAGAGCCAAGCCCCCTCGGCGTCCGACGCGCCAAAGGCGGTGGTCATCACGCCGGCCACCAGCTTGCGGTCCAGGACCCGTGAGCGGTTGAGATGCGGCGTCAGGGCCCGCGCGGCGGCCAGGAGATTGGCGGAGGTCTCGTGGGCGGAATCCCCGCCAGCGGTGAAGAGGGGCAGCGAGGCGTTCATGGGCGGAGGTCCAGCTCACCCGCCGCGGAGGGAGCCTCCCTCCAGCTCCGACGGGCTCGCCCGTCCGCCCCCTCGCTCCTCCTCCAGAAGGACGGCGCCCACCCGGAGCGACCGGTTGGGCGCCGTCAGCCCGGCTGGCGCCGCGGAGGGAGGCGGCCCCATTGAAGGGTCTGCCGCGGAGCGCTCCAGTCGTGCCCACGTGGGGCCGCGCCGGCTCCTCGGCGCGGGGATCCCCGACGTTCGCGATGGGCACGCCCGCCGGACGGTCGGTCAGGCGGCGAGCGGCGGCGCGGTGTCCGCCTGCCCGTCCGGCGTGTCCGTCGGGGATTCGACCGTGCCCTCGGTCGAAGCCTCGCCCGCCTCCTCCGAGGCTTCGCCTTCGGGGTCGTCGGCCACGGCGCGATCCCAGGAGAGGACGGCGGGCGCCCATTGCCGTTCGGCGGCCGCCTCGGCGACGAAGGCCACCAGGTCATCCTTCTTCAGGGACTTGGCCCGATCATCTTCGACCTGCATTTCGTCAAGCAGCATCAGGAGCTGCTTCTTCGAGTGCACGGCAAGGAAGCGCTCGTCCGGGTTCCAGTGCGCCGCGATGTCGGCCCCGCAGAGCGCGGCGATCTCGGCGGCCTCGGCCCGGGCGGCGTCGCGGAGCGAGGTCGTGCGGCTTTCCCGCAGGTCCAGGCTGATGGCGGTGAGCTCGGCGAGCAGCGCCATCTTCTCCCCGTGCGGCAGGGTCTCGACCCAGGGGATCGGCCGCAGGCCGGAGGCCTTGTAGGCGCCGCGCCGCGCGTCCAGGCGGGTCCGCACCTCGCCGTCGAGGGCCGCGACCGGGGCCGTTCCGGCCCGCCCATAGCGCGTCGCGGAGATCTGCAGCGCCGAGGTCCCAGCACTGCTCGCCGCGTGCAGCGCAAGGTCCTTGAACAGCTGCGCCACCAGGACGGTCAGGGCGACGGACGGGTCGTCCGCGAGATCGCGGATCAAGCCCCGCGTCGCCACATCGGTCCGGGTCTCGTGCAGCACATGGCTCACCCCCTCCACATCCACGTCGGCCTTGGGCGCCTCCACGTCGGCGCTCGACCGGCCATAGCCGTCGACCGCCGTCTCCTGCGCGTCGTCGTCCTCCTCTACGACGTCGTCGGGCAGCTCCTCCACCGACAAAGGAACCGAGAAGAAGGTGGCCGCGACGCCGAAATTGCCGGCGCCGGGGGTGATCAGCGCCGCGCCGATCCGGCTCCGGGTCAGCGGCGCACCGGCCTGGACCGCCAGGGCGTCGATCAGGCGACAAAGCGCCGCCGGGGTCTCATCCGCCGCCGGATCGAGACCCTGCAGCTCGGCGGCGATCTCGCCGACCCGGTCGCGGGCGTCGGCCAAGGCGGTGCGTTGCGCCTCGGCGAGGTCACGCTCGTAGACATAGCCCAGGCGGATGAACCCCTCCGGCGCGGCGTATCCACCCTCGCGACCGAGGAACACCTCGAGCCCCCCGGCCTGCAGGTGATCGACGATCGGCTGCACGCGCTCGCGCCAGGCTACCTGCAGGATTTCGGGGTCGAGGAGGGCGTCCGGAAGCTCTCCGAACAGGTCCGAGGAAATCCGTCCGCCGGCCGCCACATAGCGATCGCGGCCGACCAGGACGAACCGCTCGTCGTCGATGGTGGCGCGGCCGTTCTCGACCACGGCGCGCAGTTGGTAGTCGTGGAAGTAGCCGTCGAGCGCGGTCTGGGCGATCTCCTTCTGCTGCGCCTTGTCCGGCAGCCGCGCGAACAGGCGGACCTGCTTCAGGGTGAGCTTGCCCTGGCGCAGCGCTTTCAGGACCATCGGATCGACGGCCGCCAGGGCTTCGAGGCGTTTGATCTCCAGCTCGGCGTAGCCCAGCGACTTGGCGATCGCAGCGGTGTCCATCTTGGCCTTCCGAAGCCGGCCGATGGCGACGATGACGTCGGCGATGTGGACCGGCGCGTGCTCGGTGTTGGGGAGCAGGATCGCCGCGGCCTGCTGCGCCTTGGTCTCGGCCAGCAGGCACTCGACCTCATAGTCGTCGGTGATGCCGCCGCGGTCGCGCAGCAGCAGCAGGCCCATGCGACGGCGGCGGCCGTCGAGGGCCATGTGGGGCTGCTCGCCCTTGCGCCCGGGCCGGACGATGGGCGGGATCACCACGCCGGCGGCCAGCAGCGTGTCGGCAAGCTGGGTGACGTCCTCGTCCGCGGGCTCGGCATAGCGAAGGTTCTCCTTCGCCAGGCCGAGATCGCCCAGGCGCACGACGATGCGCTTCATCGGAACGGGGCCGGCGGCGGGCTCGGGGACGTGGGAAACAACTTCGGTCATCGAGATCAGGCTCCTGCGCCGGGGCGAGGGTCATCCTGCCCCCGGGCGCACCCGAGCCGTCCCTTGCTCCTCCTCCCCGCCCGTTCGGCGTCGCGCCCCGCCATCCGCCAGTCGTTCCAGTCGCCGAACGGGGGCGGCGGACACCGAATCTCCGCCTCGACGCCGAGCCGCGTCAGCACCCGCCGCAGCGCCGCGGCCGAGGCCTCGCCGTCGGCGCCCCGGTCGGCGGCGATCAGCACGCGGCGCACGCCGGGCGGCGGGGTCCAGCGCCGCAGATTGCGGGTGGAGAGCAGCGCCCATCCGGGCAGGTCGAAGCGCGCCATGGCCGACAGGGTGGTGAAGACGCCTTCGCCCACCAGGAGGGTGGCGTCGGCCGGCGCGAGCCGCACGGCGCTGCCAGGCGGCAGCACCCCGATCGCCTTGCGTGGCGTCCGGACGAGGGTGCACCGGGCCCCGGCCGTCGTGAGATAGGTGAGTTCCACCGCCGTCAGGCGATCGTCCGCCGAGCGCACGGCGCAGACCAGGGCCGGCCGTGTGAACCTGCCGCCGCCATAGACCGACACCGGCGCCGCGGCAAGGCTGCGCAACGCCCAGGGCCGACCCAAGGCTTCGGGCGCGCATCGGGCCAGGCAGTAGCGGCCGGCAGGCGCGGCGGCATGGAGCTCACCGCTCCCGAGCCACAGCGACTCGGCGAAAGCCCGTCGCTCCAATCGCCCCGGCGTGGGCGTGGCCGCGCCGCGGTCGGCGGACCGGCCCTCCGAGATCAGGCGCCCGGCGGCGTCGATGAGGCCGCGGGCCAGGAGGTCGGCGCGGACCTCCTGCCAGGTCGCGGCGCCGAAGCAATGGATCACCAGCCGTCCGTCCGCCACGAGCAGGGAGACCGACCGATCGGCCAGGCTGTGGCCAGGGGCCGGGATATTGGCGCGGCGTCCGCCGGCATAGACGTCGCCGCCCACCGCCTTGGCGATGGCGTAGAGGGTCATGGGAGATCTCCGTGTTGCGAGCGGCTCCGGAGCGGGTGCGCCCTGCGCCCCCCGCCACACCGCCCGTCAGCTCACAGAGCCATTTCTCCCATCCCTGTCGGTGGTCATCCGGCCTCCCGCCCGAAGCGTCGCCCGGCCTGGACGCCTCAGGCTTGTCGTTTCACTAACCGCGTTTCATGAAGACGGATGGCGACTTGGCTGGATCAGGCGCTGCTCTATTTTGTCGAACTTCGGCTGCGGGTCCGCGCCGCGCCCGAGGCGCGCGCTATTGTGGACCGCTGCCTGCAACTCCTGACCACGGCGCGCACCGCCGATGCCGAGACGATGGCGCGGTTGGAGGCGGAGGTGGACATCCTGCGCCAGGACCTGCTGCGGCGTCTCGGCCCCGCGAAGACCTTGAAGGTTCACTAGGACGGCCGCTTCAGAGCGGCGACCTGCACCGCCAGCACCGGCCGGTCCGGACGGTCGCCGTGGCGCTGGGTCCGCAGCTCGCCGATCACCGCGATCTGGTGCTCGGTGGCAAGCGCCACCAGGCAGTTGAACTCCGATACCGTGCCGATACCGTGGGGTCGATCTCGGCCGTCAGCAGCGTGGGTCGATAGGCTGCGGGGGGGCATGTCCTTGCCTGGATGGTTCGTTCTCAAGGATGCGGAACGTCCCGGAGACGGTCCCCGATCAATTGTGCAGCAGCCTGCTGCACAAGTTCGAGATCCGGATAGCCCGCAACAAGAACTGTGAATTCAGGGTCCGGTGGCGGACGCCGACGCCAACCCAGACTTCGGCCCGCGTCACCTGCCGGCCGTGCTTAGCCTTTCGACCGGATTTGACTCATTGGCGGCGTTGGGAAGGTCCGCACTAGGACAGCCGGTGTGGACCGTATCCACACCGGCCCACTTCCTCGCGCGCGGATGCGACCAGGCTGCAGACCGCAGCGGTTTGGAATGGAGCGACGCAAGCGTCGCTCCGACCAGTCAAGCCGCCAGCGCTCGGTATTCACCCGGCTTCGACGCATCAATTCTGTAGTCGTGATGCTCGAGGCTTTGGACAGCTCGCACGGTCAGGTCGCGTATCGAGAAGGGATGCTTTTGCTCCGGATCAAGGGCCTCAAGCGTCATAGCCCGCAGCAGGGTCTCAGACGCGCCATCGACCGCGGTATCACCGCGTTCCCAGCGCCCGACCGTTTGTGCGTCCTTATGCACCAGCTTGGCGAGTTGGGCTTGGGTCATGCCAAGCTCCGTCCGCAAGAACCGAATTTCCTTCGGGTCTAAGCCTGTGCTCTTGTTGGCAACCTCGCTGCGCAGCAGGGCGTGCAGTTGGTTGACGCATGGTATCGTGATGGTTTCGTCACCAGCGCGATCTTCGACGACTGGAAGCCCGACGAGATACACATTGTCGAGCCCGCAAGCCGTATACCGATAACCGGTTTCGGTGTCGTTGCTCATTGTTCGTCACTCCAGGTAACTCTAATTATCTTAAGTTCGCAGCCGTGCCCCGGCACAACCACAACCGTCAATGTGCGCCCTTCGCCATTGGGCACTTTGGACTCCACCGTGTAGCGGAAGTAGCCAGCCAAATCGGAAGGTGTCGGCTCGTCCAACACCATTCCTTCCCTGAGCGCGTGCAGGACATCACCGACAATCAGATCACGTTCGTGCAGGCACTCGAGGGCGAAGCGCTTCCAGTGCGGCGTAAAGGCCGCATTGTTTGCGCAAGTTCGGATGCGGTCAGTCGCGTCACGCGGAGTCCACTTTCCCGGGGCGGCCATCTCTCTCGCCTATCACGGTGATAGGCGAAGACAAGTAAATAAACTTACAGCCGCAGCGTTCCAAGGGGTCGCGTTGGATCCGTCGCGCCCTCCGGTCGCGCGAGATACGTATCATCGTGATACATTTCGCCTTGCGTCAGATCTATCACGGTGATACATCCAAATATATCACGGTGATACATCTAGGAGCGAGAGTGTGAGCAAAATTGAGGTGCACGACCCGAGCAGCCAAGGCCAAGGCGGCGACAAGCCGGATGGCGATCCGGGAAAAAAGGACGTCACGGTGAAGATCGACGGCCAAATGCGATCGATCCGCCGCGGCAGCTACACGACCGAAGAGCTCAAAGTGGAGCTGTCGGTGGATCCAGGCCGTGAGTTGAACGTCGTCGTAGACGGTGTCTTCGAGCCTCTGGAGCCGGGCAAGCGCATCAATGTCAAAGAGGGCATGGAGTTCATCAGCCAGCAGCCGGGCGGCGGCGCGTCTTGAGCGTCGCGGCGCTCGATGACCGTTTGGCGCCCCTGCAGACGCTCTGCAGGGGTGAGCCCTCCGTCCGCACCGAAAGCGGGGTCACCTATGTCGTTCTGCCCGGCCTCCGGTTCACCTCGGCCGGCGCCGAGCAGGAGATCAACGGCGTCCTCGTGCCGCAACAGGTTCCGGAACTGGGTGGCTACACCACCCGCCTCCTCCTCGAAAGCAAGCCACCCAAGCCTGAGTTGAACTGGACCATGGTGTCCGTCCTCGGGCGTCAATGGAACACTTGGTCCTGGAACAACATCCCAGGCAGCTGGCCATGGGTGGAGATCTTGGCCGCTCATCTGAAGGCGTTGGCATGAAAGTGTTGTTCAAAATCGGCTCGGGGCTGCTGCGCTGCATCCGCCAAGATCTCTACAGGAAGCACCCGTATGCCCACGAGCGGGTAGGGTTCATCACGGCGAAGGCGGCTGCACTGGCCGGTGGAGGCTTGTGCGTCACGGCCTACGGCTACGAGACGGTGGCGGATGACCATTACATGGATCGGCCGGAGGTTGGCGCCTTCGTGGGGGCGGCCGGGCTCCGCGCCGCGCTTCAACACGCCTACCGCGCGAAATGCTCGATGTTCCACGTCCACCTTCACGAACACCGGGGCCGCCCCTGGTTCGGGGAGTACGATCTCTCGGAGAACGCGAAGTTTGTCCCAGACTTCTTCAATGTCGCGCCAGCCACGCCCCACGGCGCCGTCATCCTCAGCCACGACGCCGCGGCCGGCTTATGCTGGCGCGCTGGGAGCCAGGAGCCGCAGGTGATCAGCGAGGTTGTCGAGGGGGGCGCGCCATTGCGGATCTTCCGGGGGATCAAGGTATGAGCGGTCGGTTCGATCGGCAGAGCTTCTTAGGCGCTGACAGCGAAGAGCTGCTTGCCGGCCTACGGGTGGCGATTGTCGGATATGGCGGAGGCGGCTCGCACTTTGGCCAACAGCTTGCGCACATCGGCGTCGGCGAAATCCTCGTCTTCGATGATGACATCGTCGAGGAGACGAACCTGAACCGCCTGGTGGGAGGCGTGTCGGCGGACGTCGCCGCAATAACGCCGAAAGTCACCGTGGCAGACCGGGTGATCTCGGGCGTGAACCCCGCGGCTCGCGTACGCCAGTTCGGTTGCAAGTGGAGTGAGGCGGCAGAAGAGCTGGCAGGCGCACACGTCGTGTTGGGCGCCGTAGATAGTTTCGCCGAGCGCCTGAACCTTGAGCGGTTCTGTCGTCGGTTCCTGCTCCCGTACATCGACATCGGGATGGACGTCATTCAACGCAGCGAAGGTTATGAGATCGTCGGCCAGGTGATCTTGTCGTCGCCGGAACATCAGTGCCTGCGCTGCATGGGTCTCATCAACGATGCGGTGCTGGAAAAGGAGGAGCGTGCCCGGCAGTACGGCGACGCCGGCTCCAAGCCTCAGGTGATCTGGCCGAACGGTGTGCTCGCCTCAACCGCTGTGGGATTGCTCATCCAACTCATCACGCCGTGGCAACCACTTCCGGCCGCGGCGGTCCACCTCGAATACAACGGCAACACGAGCACGCTGCAACCAGCCCCGCGACTGGCCTACATGCTTGAGCATGGCCACGGTTGCTCTCACTACCCACGCGACGAGGTCGGCGACGCCCTGTTCGGCGCGCCACTCTTTTGAGAAGGCGGGCCTGGGCCCGCGGCCACTAAATGGGTTGGTCCGCGCGACCCGTCGGCCGCCAAGCCGACTCCATAAGCGAACGTGCCGACGCGCGAATCTGGCTTCCATTTCGATGGTGGCCGAGGTGCCACAAGCGGGCGATTATAAGGGCTGGCATAATTCAACCCCAAGTATTACAATGGCTTAGGCGACGGAACCTCAACGGCGTAGCTGCGTTTTTTACTTGGCTTTAACGACTTATCCCCATAAGGTGTGGATAGGCATTGCCTGTTAGGTTCACCGTATGGGGGCCGCGAAAAGCCGGGGGGAAACCTCCGGCTTTTTCGTTAGTAGCAGTAGTATTTGATCCCCATCGCCTTGATGCGCTCGGCATCCTCAAGAGCGAAGTTGATGATCCTGCGCGTGTCTCGCAGGTGTCGGAACACCCCAAACCCACGGTCATATTTTTGGCGCGCGATGGCGTAGATGTAGCTATCCGCAATCTGCAACATGCGAGACGTCTTGGTCTTGTACTCAATGGTTCCCAAGGTATTTGCAAATTGCTCCTTGGTTAGTGGCTCGTATTTCGCAGAATTGGCCCCATCGAAAGCTAAGCCATTTTCCTTTAGATTCGCGAAGTAGCCTTTTACCGTCTCGTTGATGGCAACATCACTTTCAAAGACGATGTTGAGTTGCAGCACGTCGTTCACGATCCGCAGGATCTGCTCGAAGTTCTGATTGCGGGCCTGGGCACTCTGCAGCTTGTAGAGGTTGACCATCTCGTCGAAGACGACGAGCAGGCCCGCGTAGCCGGCCAGCCGCACGAAGGCGGCGAGCAGTTTGAGACTGTCGTAGACATCGTCGTCGTCGATGATATTGCGCACGCCGAGCGCTTGGCGCGCCTCCGTCTTGGTGGAGTACTCTCCGCGCAGCCAGCGCAGGGCCGCGGCTTTGGACGCTTCGTCGCCCGCCTCGCTCCCGCGCCAGTACGCCTTGAGCACGGTGGCGAAGTCGTAGCCGCCGACGTGCTCCTGCAGAGCCGTCAGGCGTCGGTCGATCACCGTTTCGACCGCCAGCCCGTCGGTTTCGGCCTGGCGGACGCAGTCGGTGATGAAGCGCTCGACGACGCTGGGCAGGGCGCCGCCGTCCGGCTTGGTGCGGGTGGCCATGTTGCGCACCGCCTCGGCGTAGAGGCCGCGCGCCTGGCCGCCGGTAGCGTGGATCCGGCGATCGGGCGCTAAGTCGGCGTGGATGGTCACCAGCTTCCGCTCGAGTGCGATGAGCCGCACCAAATTGAGGAAGAAGGTTTTGCCAGCACCGTACTCGCCGATCACGAAGCGCACGGCCGAGCCCGCGTCTGCGATGCGGTCGATGTCGCGGACCAAGGCTGTCACCTCGCCCGCGCGGCCCACTTGGATGTGAGCCAAGCCAGTGCGCGGCACCACGCCCGCAGAGAGCGCTTGCAGGATGGTGTCGCGGTCCCGCGGACGCAGGCTGGGTCGCTCGCTCATGTCAGGTTCCCCATGGTGCGGAGGTCCGCGGCAAGGTGGGCGGCGGGAATGAGGGTCTCATCGTCCTCCACCACCGCCTCGTCGAAGGTTTCGAAGCCCCACTCGTTGATCGTCTCGAGCGCGCCGTCGGGCAGGAGCTTAAGCGCTTGGGCGCGAGCTTCGAACGCACTGCGCTCCAGACCCCCGGAGGCGACGATCGCAACGAGCAGCTCGGCGTGCCGTGGTTCTAGACCGGCGAACACACTCGCCGCCATCGCGGGGGCAGGGGCGGCCGGTGTTGGCGGCGGCTCTTCGTCAGCGAAGATCCCGGCCAAGAGGCTGGCCACCTCGGAGGTCTCTTGGCGGATCCGAGCCAGCCGCGCGGCGTCGAAGGCGACGACTGTGGCGTCCCGCGGAGCTTCGGCCGGGATCGTCACGCCGGCGCTCCATTCTTCGGGCGCAACGACCACGGGGGCGTCCACCTGGACGGCGCCGCGGTGCAGGGCGGCGTAGACCTCGTCCTGCGGCAGGTCGAGGGTCTTGTGCAGCTTCTCGAGGAAGCGCACCTCGGCCGGCTGGACGTGGCCGTCAGCGAGCACCGCGCCAATCGCGGCGGCGCTGACGCTCCGGCGGGCGCTTTCCGGTAGCTTGGCGAGCCGCGCGAGCGCAGCTTGCTGCTTGGGCGGGGCGCGCAGGACGTGCAGCGCGCGGGCCAGCAGCCGGTGGCGCTCGAGCGCGCTGAGTTCCGGCATGGCCTGCAGGTCCGCGTTGATCTGGTCGAATTCGGCGGCGACCACCTCGCCGTCGGCCGCCGCGGCCAGCGCCGCGATCTCCACCATGGTGCGAGCGGCCGCATAGGCTGGCCGCTCGGGATCGACCGGCGCGCCAGCGTCTGCGGCGTAGATGACCATCTCCCCTTCCGGCGTCAGGGCGGTCTCGCCGTAGCGGCGGTCGGGCTCGAAGGCGATATGCAGCCGGTCCAGCGTCGCGCCAAGCTGGCGCTGGACAGGGAGGGAGAGCTTGGGCTCGTCGAAGGCCATCCCCACGATCTCGCCGATCTTCTGGACGCGCACGGGAACGACCCGCGCGTCGCCAATCAGTGCGCTCAGCGCCTCGCGGGCGGCCTCAACCCCGCCCGCCATCGGCGTGCCGTGCAGATCCCGCGGCAGGCACAGCGCCCCTTCCAGCGTACTGCGCGCCTCCGGCTTGCGACCGATCAGGCGACTGAAGGCGTCGAGATCCTCGACGCAGCCGTCGAACAGAGTGCGGAGGCGGTTGAGCGGAGCCGAGACGGCGGCGATGTCGGGGAGGTCGCCGACCGCGACCGTCGCTTCGAAGCGACCGCTGGCGCTGCGATAGACGCCGCCCAACTGTTGCTTCGGGGCGCGGATCTTCAGGCCCTCGGGATGACGTTCGTCGAACCGCACCCGCCACAGCGCGCAGAGTTCGTCGAAGCAGCGGGTGACGGGCGTGCGAAACCCAAGGGGGAGGGACAAGATCCAGACCAGGGCGTCGTCGGCGTCGAAGGCGCGGCCTTGCGCCAGCAAGGCGCCGAAGTAGCGCCGGGTTGGAAGTGGGATTTCGAAGTTGTAGGCGGCGGGAAGCGCCAGCGGGGGGCGGACGATCTCGCTCGTGCGCATGAGTTCGGCAGTGTCGAGCAGCCGGCGCGCGTAGTTGGCGAAGGAGTAGTTCTCGCCATAGACCGCGAGCAGCCGTTGGACCTCCTTCCACGATCGCGTCCGCATCGTGGAACATCTTCTCCACGAAGAGCCGGCGCTCCAGGCCGTAGAAGAACATGAACACAAGTCCGATGCCCGCCTGCGGATCGCGCCGGCCGCCCGCCAGCCACTCGAGGTAGGCGCGGCGGACACCGGGGCTCGCGCCACGATAGGAGGGCCAATACGAGAGCTCGGACCCGGTTGCGTCCGCGGTCCAGGTGGCGACGGGCAGCGAGGTGTCGACCAGGCAGTTCTCGTCGCGCCAAACATCGGTGAAGGCCTTGTCGGCGTAGAACAGGCCGCCAGACACCGTCAGTCCGCCGATCTCCGCCGTCTCGCCCGCCGAGATCCATCGCGGGGGATCGGAGGCGGCGGAGCGCGATGACGCGACTCTGGGCGAAGCGTCGGGGGTTGTCGCTCGCGGCGGGGTGACGGATGCCGCCGTCGGGCCTGCCCGGCCCAGAGGTCCGGCCGTTGGATCGCTCTTGCGCTGCTTGGCGTAGGCGACCGCTTGGTCGAGCGTGCTGAAGCCGAACCCGCCGTGCGAATAGCGACCGTCACGGTGGACGATGTTGAAGTGGGCCATCACCGTCTGCTCGGCGGTCTCCTGCGCCTCGGCGGAAGCCGGCGCTTGGCGGACCGATGAGACGTCTTGAGGCGGTGCGGGGGCGGCCAGCACCGGCGTCGGCGCGTCGAGGGCGATCCGCTGGCGCGCAGCATAGGGGACGCCCTGCCGAAGCTCGCGCTCGGGGGAGCGATAGGTCGTCTGCGCCGTCGCGCGGGGGCGCGCTCCGGCCTCCTTGATCTGCGACTGCAGCCAAAGCAGGAAGGCCACGCCGATCCCGAAAAGGATGAGAAGTTCCACGCGCGACGCCCCATTGGGCCCAACCCCCCGGTCGAGCGCGATCACGCTATCGGGGCAGGGGACGCGAATCTAGTTCCGGCTGCACTCATTTCGAGCACACGCTGGGCAAGTGGCCGGGCGGAGTGAGGGTCTGAGAGATCACATCGGCCATGGGGCTGGCGCGAATCTGGGTGGTCGAGCTGCTCGAGCCCCTCGGCGTTGCCCTTAGCGCACACCTTCATCCGCGCGTCCTCGGCATAGGCCGCTGGCCGGTGACGTGGAGGCTGGAGGTGAGGCTAGGTTGCGACCTCCAAGTACCGGCAGAAGGCGTTCGCGAGCTGCATCTGGCGCGGTGTCCGGCAATCGGCCTCGAACACGCTGCGCGACCCGACCAGGACCGAGAGGCACTTGGCGCGGGAGGTGGCGACGTTGAGGCGGTTGGGGCTGTACAGGAACTCCATCCCCCGAGGGGCGTCTGCTGGGCTCGAGGTGGCCATGGAGTAGATGGCGACCGCGGCCTCCTGACCCTGGAATTTGTCGACCGTCCCGACCCGGGCGCCCGGGATGCGTCGCTGGATCTCGAAAACCTGGGCGTTGTAGGGGGCGATGATCAGGATGTCCTCAAGCGTGAGGGTATGCTCGCCGTCGCGATCCGACCAGGAGGCGTTGGCCTGCAGCAGGTCCTGCACGAGCGTTGCAATGGCTTGGGCTTCCTCGATCGAGGCGCTTTGGTTTCCGGTGTGGGGAACGGCGACATATCGCAGGCCAGCACCACTGAGCGGGCCACCGACGATGGCCTGGCCTTCGGACCCGGGGCGGGGTCGCAGCTTGCCTTCATAGAAGAGCTCGGAGGTGTAATCGCAGATCGCCGGGGCCAGCCGCCAGGTCTCCGCCAAGAACAGCCCCTCGTCCGGGGCGATTGTCGCCTGGCCGTTCAGCAGATGGTGCAGCGCCGAGCACTCCGTTCCCTCGGGATGGCTCCCCTGGGTGGGCTGATCAAGCTGCTGGGGGTCGCCGACCAAGATGAGGGCGGGCGCGGCCTGGGAGACGGCCAGGACGTTGGCCAGAGACATCTGCGCCGCCTCGTCGACGAATAGAACATCGACGGCGCCGAAGGCGTCCGGGGACGACCAGAGCCAGGCGGTGCCGCCAGCGGCATGACATCCGTCCTGAAGGGCTGCGAACAGATCGGCCGGCTTGGCGGCGATCCTCAGGCGATGGCTGTCGTCCTCCTTGTCCTTCGGGCGCTGGACGCACTGCACATCGACCCCGGTCTTGTCGGCGGCCTCGATGACCTTGTCCAAGAGGTTGCGGACGACCGCGTGGCTGTTGGCGACGACGCCGACCTTCTTGCCCTGCTGCACCAGCGCGCAAATCATCCGGGCGGCGGTGAAGGTCTTGCCGGTGCCTGGCGGGCCCTGGATGGGCAGGACGCCGTCGGTCAGGAGGGGCGCGATGCGTTGCGCCGCGTCGAGCGTCGTCTCCCCGTCCGCCTGGATCGCGACGCCGTCGCCCAGGTTCGGGCGCCGGCGCAGGAGCAGGGCTTCAGCCGCCGCATAGGGACCGGCGCCTGTTAGACCCTCTGCGGCGACGTGGGTCGCCAGGCGAAGCAAGGATTGCTTCATCGGCTCGGGCGAGACGTACTCGTGCACGAAGACCGCTTCGGGGTGCAGGGCGGCGGTGTCTTTACGCGTCTTGATGTCGACCGTGCCGGCCTCCGGCGAGATGTCCTCGACCGCGCCCATAGGGCGCCCGCCGACATATTGGAGGCTCTTGCCGGGCCGTACGTCGGTGTCCTGTGGCGGGAAGCTGTAGCGGTGGATGGGAACGGCCGCCGTGCCGCCCACCGTCTCCTGGAAGACCAGCCCCGAGAGCGCAGACTTCTCGTCGAGCAATTCGGCGGCGCTCAAGTCCCGCAGGCGGAAGTACTCCCACCAGACCGCCTTATCCTCGCGGCGGTGCCATTCCAGCATGTGGGCCAGCAGCCAGCGCCCATGCTGCTCGTGCGTCCTCTCTAAGGGATCGTCCGGCACGTCGGTGGTCAGGGCCTCGACGAGGGGAGCAATGGTCGCCAGCCACTGCGCTACGTTGTCCGAGGGCGTGTCTTCGCTGGGTTCGGGACGCCGGATATCGACGCCCTGCGCGATCTCTTGGGCCCGGAGGCCCTCGAGCCAGTCCCGCAGATGTCGCGTCGCCACGCAGTCCTCGCGGTTGTAGGCCTGGACCGTGGCGCAGTCGGCGGCGTCTATCTCGGCCGGCTCGTTGAGCTCGAGGCTGGTCTGCAGTCGGGTCAGGGCAAGGCGCGCGTCGGGCAGGCTGGTGTCGCGTACGAACCCGAACAGCGGCTCCAGCTTCTTCAGCGAGTAGCTCTCGACGCCAGCGCGGATGCTCTGTCGGGCGACGCTGAGCAGGTCGACCGGCAGCAAGGCGCGCAGGATGCGGTCGAGGTCATCCTCGCGGGTGGCGTAGCGGCCCATGAGCCGTTTCAGGGCGCCGGTTTCGTAGGCGCCGAAGTGGTAGATGTGCAGGTCGGGGAAGCTCACCCACCTGGCCATGATGATGTCGATGAAGGCTTCGAAGGCGGCCTTCTCGTCGGCGCGGGTCAGCGCCCAGAGCGGCGTGTAGACCCACTCTCCCGCCGCGTCGCGATATTCGTAGCCGAGTAGGTACTCGAGCCCATATTCGCCCACATAGGGGTCAGATTCGAAATCGAGAAAGACGTCGCCGAGCGATGGCGCCGGCAGCCGAGACAAACCGAACCCGGGTTGATGTGGCAGGACCTCGAACACCTGGGCGCCGGAGACGCGGGCCTCAACTTGGACGCGGGCCTGTTCACGCACGCGAACATAGGCGTCCGCCGCGCCGCGCTCGGGCTTCCAGGCCAGAGGGATCGGCATTACCGCCAGATTGGCGGTGGTAGCCACGCCGTGGCTTCCCAGCTCGACCATCTGGGTCTTCGAGATCCCCGCCACCAGGCTGAGATGGTCGTCGGCTCGCCGACGCTGTTCGCAGGCATCGCGCCACCGGCAGATCTCGCAATGAGGATTGGGATCCGGGTAGGTCGGATCCTCGCCCGTGGTGGCGATGGCGGCTTCGAGGCTGGCCTGGACAAGCCGGTAGTAGGCGGCGAAGTCGGCCACGCGGTAGCTCTCGGGGACGAAGCCAGCGTACGGCGGGACCACATGCATAAGGTCCGGTGCGGCGCCCTGCGCGTGTTCCAGGAGGTCCGAATAGAGACTGATCTGCAGCACCGTGCCGCCCTTGGTCTCGCGGGCGAGTTTGGTGTCGACCACTTCGTAGGACCAATCGCCGAGCGCGCTCGGCGTAGGCACGCGCAAGAGTACATCGATCCGCCCAACCCAGGGATCGGACTGCAAGGCGCCTTGGACGATCACCGGCTTGCCTGCCTTCATGGCCGCAAGGGTTTCGGCGACGACGCCCGGGGTGATGTCGACGCCGTCGATGGTGGCGATCTCGAGACTCTGAGCCGCCAGGTGATCGATGTAGCTGGCCTCATGCTGCTTGCCGCGCTCCCAGAGCGCGGCAAGGGCGGGATCCCAGATCTTCGGAGCGGTCAAAGCGCCTTTCGTCACGCGGTGCTCAAGCTCGGTTAGGTGGCGGCAGTTGAGGTGCCCGACCAAGTCGGTGGCGCTAAGCCTGATAGTCGTCCCGTCGAGCTTCATAGCTGGGACGATACAGTTGCGCTTGTTCAGGTCAACGACGCGCGGTTGTGGCGTCCAGACGCGCCGAACCTCGACAGTCTGGCGCTCATCCGCGACGGCCAAAGACACTGAGCCCTCTTGCCCGTCTGACGCTCGCCCGGCTCGAGCTCTCTCGCGCCGACGGCCATCTGGCTGACAAGGAGGCGTTCCTGCTCGTGCCATGAACGTCCAGTTTCCGGACGGAAGCCAATGTCAGGAAATAGCGCATCTGAGACCCAGAAGGCTCGCCTGCGCCGGGGTGGAAGGCCCTCAGCCTATGGGGCGGCAAGGTCAGCGCCGGCCTTGCGTTAGATCCGTTCGATGGCGGATCGCAGTGTATCCGCGACCCAGCGGGCTTTCCCCTTGAGCTCGAATCGAGGGGATTGATCGCGGAGACCTCGGTCCCGCCGCCGGCGGTCTCTCGTACCATGACGTTGAGGCAGCATCGCGCCCACGTTGGCGTCAAGTTTCAGTGCCCTGCCGCCAGGAAGATGCTATGCGGCCGCTTGGGCTTCGTGGTCTGATACGCCACTCGTTAGGATCGCCTCGGCGACCCGTTTGAGGAGCTGATCTGCAACGACCGGCTTGGCGAAGTGCCCATCCGCGCCAGCGCCGATCGAAGCTTGGACGTGCTCCGGCATCGCATTGGCTGTGAGGACGAGAATGGGCGTCGGGACGCCGCCTGCGGCGATCTCAAGCTTGCGAATTTCTTTGATGGCTGACAGCCCGTCCATGACCGGCATCTGCATGTCCATCAAGACGAGGTCGAAGGCGCCGGGCTTGAACGCGGCGACCGCTTCCTCGCCGTTCTCGACGCAGAGGATCTCGACTCCGACGGCGCCCAGGATCAGCTCGACGACGCGGCGATTGGTCGGATGATCTTCGGCTAGCAATACACGGCGGCCCGCCAATGTTTCCACCGAAACGGCGGACTCGGCCTCATAGTCTTCAAGGGCGCTCCGCGCACGGGGTAGTTCCAGGCAAAGCGTGAAGACCGCGCCCTGACCGGGCGCAGCATTGGCTTCCAGACGTCCCCCCATGGCCTCGGCCAGGGAGCGCGAAATGGACAGCCCCAGACCCGACCCGCCGAAGCGGCGGGTGATCGAACCGTCCGCTTGCTCGAACCTGCAGAAGAGCCTGGCCTTTGTTTCCTCGTCGAAGCCGATGCCGGTATCACGCACTGCAAAGCGCAGCTCGACGCCGGTCTCGCCCGGGGATGCCTCGACGATCAACCGAACTTCCCCCGCCTGCGTAAACTTGACCGCATTGCTGAGAAGGTTCGCCAGGATCTGCCGGAGCCTGACGGCATCGCCCACGTAGGTGCCGAGCGCTTCGGGCCGAATCTCGACCTGCAGGTCCAACCCCTTCGCCTGCGCGGCTGCGTCGAACAGGGCGACGCTGGCCTTGACCGACGCTGCAAGGTCCAACGGCTCCTCGCAAAGTTCCATTTTGCCCGACTCGATCCGGGCCAAGTCGAGGATGTCACTCAGTAGAGTCTCGAGGGTCTTGGCCGAGGCTTCGATGAGATGGACCATCTCGCGCTGACTCTCGCTCAGGGGCGTGCGGCCCAGCGCACCGGAGACGCCCATTACCCCATTGAGCGGCGTGCGGATCTCATGGCTCATATTGGCGAGGAACTCGGACTTGGACCGGCTCGCCGCAGACGCCTCCTCAGCCGTCCGCTCGAGCGCCTCGGCCGTCAGCCTGGCGAGTTCGAGCGAGTCCGCGACTGACCGCGCGTCAGCCAGGCTTCGGCGCGTCGCGGCCACCAGGTGCGCCACGTACATCAGGCTGGCGAGGCAAACGAAGGCTGCGGCCCGCTTCCCGGGTTCCAGAATTAGCGACGCTAGCGGCAGCCCCATAAGCATGAGCATGAAGGGGGCCGTGGCGCTCCACAGCATGATCGCCGACGTGTTCGCATGCAGACGAACGTTCATGACGCCCCCGGCGAGGACCGTCACGGCGAGGACCCGTCCCTGCCATCCCTCAATGAACCAGGCGAGCGGCGCTACGCTCGCAAAGATCGTGGTGCTGACGACGATGGATAAGATGAAGAGCCGCCTGCGTCGTGGACTGGGGGCCGACCCAGCGGCGCGCATCGGCGAGGAGATCCAAGATGACCCGAGCTGCGCCAGCAGCGTCGCGATCAACCAAAGAATTGGCCAGATGCTCTCGGCGTCGAAATAGATGGCGGCCGCAATACCGACGCTGAAGAACGCACGCAGCGGAAAATCACGAACTCGCAGACGCGCGATTTCCGCCCAATCCTCGTGTCGCATGGACCCTCCAAATAGCAGAGTATCCAGCGGCTCCTTAAGCTCATGTTATCGCAGAGCCATTGAGCCTGCCTCTCGCCTGCGTCGGGGGTTGCGCCATCGCTCGCGTGGAACCCAGCCGACTACTTGGCCGGCGGTCGCTCAAGTTACCTGCGGGCCTCGGCGTGTTCAGACAGCGATCGCGAGCGGTCTTCGGCTGGGGTGTCGCTGAAGGTCGGCTTTTTGGCGTGACTCCAATGTCCCCACCTGGCGCGACGGGGAAGCCGCCAGTCTCCCAAACGCGGGAACGGCCCGAGGGTGGGGTAGTCTCCGCCTCGTGCCAACCCATCCATGAGCCGCGAGGGGGCGCTTCACCTGTCGATCGACACGTCCGTCCCGCTGGATCTCGCCAAAGATCATCGTCAGCAGGCTGTGCTCGTATGGGTTCATCGCAGGGGTCGGCGACCGCCGGGCCCGCATGCCCCGGACGGGCCTCCGCCGCTACGACGACAATGTCGCCGACCCCCGGCCGCGCCCGTTCAGGGATGACGTTCACGCGCCGGGCTATGCGGAAACCTGGGTCGAGGGGGCGGTGGTGCTTCACAATCCCAACGCCGTCCGCCCGCTGGATCCCGAACTTCTGGTCGGGGCCACCCACGAATTCCTGCAGCCGGACGGGACGATCATGTCGCTGCTGCCGAACAACCCGCCGTACGCGTCGCAGACCATCATCTGGCTCGCCGAGGATGGGTCGAACCCGTCGGCGGCGACCCCTCCGCAGGAATAGCGCGCGACGCGGGCCGGCGGATTTACCGCCGCCGCTCGAACCGGACGCGCTCGGTGGCGGGCGTGGCCACCGCCCGATAGCCGGCGCGCAGCCAGGCCTTGCACTGCACGTGCCGGGTCTCGGCGGCCTGTTCGTTGGCCCACCATTCGGAGCGGCGACAGCTCTTGGGCAGCAGGGCGCCGAGCACGCGTTCGATGTCGCGGAAGCTCATCTCATAGGTCGCCGTGCTCTGGCGCCGCAGATGGTGCTCCAGCGGGTCGTATTTCCCCATGGATTCCTCGAATGGCGAACGGGCCATCTTGCAGGCGGCGTGCGGGTCGGCAACGCTTGTGTCTGCGCGCCCGAACGGCCAGACCGCATCCGGGGCGTCATGGCCAGCCCCCGAACCCCGATCCGTGAGTCTCCGATGACCGGCAGCCGAGACCAGGCCCTCGCCGACGCCCGCAAGCTCCTGCGGGGGTTCGCCGCCGCGCCCGACGCCCGGCGGCGCGCGCAGGCGGTGCTGTCCGCCCTGCGCCAAGCCGACGACTGGAGCGCCGCGGGGTGCCGGCAGATTGAGGCGGCTGACGCGTGGCTTCGCGGCGGCCCGTCGGTGACCGCCCTGGAGCCGCAACTCCGCGCCTTGCTGGCCGCCCTGGCGAAAACCTCATGACCGAGACCCCACAGCCCCGCATGCGGGCGATGCTGGACGCGCGGAGCGTGGACCTGATCCACAACGATCTGGCCGCTGCCGCCTTCTTCTTCACCTCGCGGATCAAGGAACGCCTTGCCAAGGACGACCGGGACGGCCTCTTCCATGAGGTCATCGCCGCCCTGACCATGACGGCCTTCACCCTGGAGGCC
This sequence comes from Phenylobacterium sp., assembly GCF_004297125.1. GTDB lineage: Bacteria > Pseudomonadota > Alphaproteobacteria > Caulobacterales > Caulobacteraceae > Phenylobacterium. Next base: position 86,617 of record NZ_SCVD01000007.1, read on the forward strand.
TACCTCAACTTCGTCGGGGCGCAGGTGAACCCCGACTGGGCCGAGCGCGATGATGTCGAGACCAAACTGAAGACCCTACGCAAGGCCCTGGGCGTTCAGACCGACTACAACAAGCCCCCCTACGCCACCGCCCGTCAGATCATCGGGGCCCGCAACCGGCTCGCCCACGGCAAGCCCCAGGTCTCGGTGAAGCGGACGGAGGTGGAGGGGACAGACGCGCAGCTCGAAGCCATGGCCCGGGATCTCGCCGTCGCCTGGGACCAGGAAGTGACGGCCGAGTTCGTCCTCCAGGCCTATGACGACGTCGAGGCGATCTGGCGGGAACTGCTGGCCGCGGCCGGGATCGACGTGATCGACACCCTGAGCGGCGCCAGCGGCACGCTCGAAATCCTCGGTCGTGCGAAGGCGCATTAGCGCGGCGCCGAAGGCGGCGTGGGCGACGGGATCTGCAATCCACGAAAAGGCCCGGCGTTGGCCGAGGCTCTCCCAGGCCGCGAGTGCGCCCGCCCGGCCGTCCGGGGCGGATCGCGTGCGTTTGACATTTTCACCATTTTGTTGAACAGTCGAAGGATGGCAAAATCCTCTGCGAGATCGGCGTCGACCGGTCAATTCCTGTTCCAGACCCGCCAGGCCCGCGTGGTGGCCGCGGCGAGCGAGGCGGGCTTCCTGGCAGGCGGACGCAGCGCCATCGGCGCGCGCGTGCCCCGGCACCTGATCGATGCGGCGAAGGCCCGGACAGGGCTGACCTCGACCACCGAAATCCTAGAGTACGCCCTCGCCAAGGTGGCGCTGGAGGACGACTTCGGCGCTGCGCTGGTGGCGCGCAAGGGCCGCGCGCCACGCGACCTGGATCTTGAGCTTTGATCTGGCGGGGTCGCTGCGGCGCCTGAAGCCGCAACGCCCCACAACGGCGCTGGTGCGGCGGGCCGACAGCGCGCTGCCCGTGGTGACGACGCCCGTCGGACCCGGCCCCGAGCTCCTGCTCGATACGTGTGTCTATATCGATGTCCTGCAGGGACGCACGCCGTCCGCGGTCGACGAGCTCCTCACCCAGCGGATCCTCAATCATTCCACCGTGGCGCTGGCCGAACTCACCCACCTGTTCGGCCGGCTGGACCCGGCGCATCCGGCGACGCGGGCGACCCTGCGGGAGCTGGCTGGCGTCATCGACGACGTCCCGGCGCACCGCCTGAGCGCGCCGAGCGTGCGCGCCTTCGGCGAGGCCGGCATGCTGGCCGGCCTGGCGGCGCGGGCGGCCGGCCTTGCCCATGGCGTGGGACTGCTGAATGACGCCTTGCTCCTGCTCCATGCGGCGGAGTCCGGCTGCGTGCTGTTGACGCGCAACATCGCCGACATGGATCGGCTGCAGCAGCTGGCGCCGCACGCGGCCTTCCTGGTCTATCAGCGCATCTAGGCGTCTCGCGGACGGCCGACGCTGGCGTCGGCGACGCCATCGGGTAGCCTACGCTGATGGAGTCGGTCGACGCCCGCGAACGCATCCGCCTGCTGGTCGGGCAGGCCACCGTCCTGCTCGGCCTGGCCGAGGAAGGTCTGGCGCGTGTCCGCCTCACGCCAGACGACCGCTTCACGGTGTTGTCCACCTTCGTCCTGCTGAACAGCGTCCGGGACTGGGTGAAGACGGAACGCGGCCTGAGGACCTATTGGCCGAGAATTCCTTATGGCGAGGCCGTCCGCGAAGTCGCCAACGGCGCCAAACACCTCGTGCTGAACGCACGCAGCCATCCGGACCTGCATGTGGAAGGCCTCAGTCCCGAGGACGATATCGACACGATCGACTGGGACGAACTGGGCAGCCAGGTCCCGATGATCACACTTTGCGTGCGGCGTTGGCAGGACGAGCCCCTGCGGTGGCGCAGCGCCATGTGGGTCCTCGAAGAGGCCGTGGATGGTTGGCGCCAGGAACTGGGCCTGCCGAATCTGAACTACGCCGCCCATCACTGAGCCAAGCGGCGTCGCTTCCGGTGACATGATAGAGGCGTGCCGCCACCATTCGCGGCTTGGCGCCGTAAGAGGGGCCCGCGTGGGTTGAGTTCGGCTAGACTTAGCGAATCAATTTGCGCCACCTCGCTCCAGGCATGAAGACCACGCTCGATCATCTTCCCGAAGGTAAGCGCCGTGAGCTCCAGTGGGTGCTCGAGGTGCTGTTCCGCGAATTCGAGGAAGCCACGAAGCGCAAGGCGTCGCGGCGTGGACAGGGCCGGATCCTGAAAGTGATCCTGTTCGGCAGCTACGCCCGTGGCAACTGGGTCGATGACCCGGTCGGCGGCTACAAGTCCGACTATGACCTCCTGGTCGTCGTGAACCACGACGATTTCGCCGACATGACCGAGTACTGGATGGACGCCGAGGCCCATCTGGAGCAGGCCTTCGACATCGCGCACATCCTGTCGGCGCCGGCGCAGTTCGTCGTTCACTCGCTCGCAGACATGAACCGCCAGCTCTCCCGTGGTCGTCCGTTCTTCACGCACATCACGGACGTCGGCATCATCCTGTTCGAGACGCCCGATCATCCGTTCGCCCGGCCAGCCAAGCTGTCACCTGACGAGGCCCATCGCGAAGCGAAGGCCAACTTCGACAAGTGGTTTCCTAGCGCCGGGGGCTTCTTTGACACGGCGCAGTACGTGATCGCGCAGGGGCGAGCGAACGAGGCCGCGTTTCAGCTCCATCAAGCCACTGAGCGGTTTTACCACTGCGTCCTGCTGACCGAGACGCTCCATTCCACCAAGTCGCACAATCTGAACTTCCTGCGTGGCCAGGCCGAGCGTGTCGCGCCCGAACTGATCCCGACCTGGCCGCGGGCCAATCGGTTCGAGAAGCGATGCTGGGAGCTCCTGCGGCGCGCCTATGTCGAGGCGCGTTTCTCAGACCAATACGAAATCACGACCGAACAACTGGCGTGGCTGGTGGAACGGGTGACCGATCTGCAGCAGCGGGTCGAGGCGAGCTGTCGCACCTACCTGACCACGATCGCGCCTAAGACCTGAGATCGGGCGATGACCATGGAAATCGCGGAGGCTTCGATCTAGGCGTCTTTGTGTGCCTCGCTCGGTTGCTGAGGACCGCCCTAACGTCGGGGGTGTAGCCGTCTCCTCGTATGTCCGCGGCGGAGGTTACCGGGGCGGCTCGAGTTCCATCGACCTGTCGCAAGGTGAGCCGCCGAACGGCCCGGCCTAGGTCAGTGCAGGAGGTCTCGGACGGTGGCGAGAGGCAGGAACAGGCGCAGGGGCTGAGAGGGCAGGGGCGCAAACCCATAGCCGGTGTAGAGCCTGAGCCTTCGTTGCACGAGGGTGGCGTCGCCGCAGTCGAGAACATCGAGCATGACGACGGCGATGCCGACGTCGTCAGCCGCCCGCGCGATCCGGGTCAGGGCGTCCACCAGCAGATCGCCGCCATAACCCTGGCCGGCGAAGCGTGTGTCGACACCGATCATGGAAATGTAGGCGGCAGGGATCTGGCCGTGACGGGGCCGGGTGCGCGCGAACCGGGCCGGGAGGTCGGTGTACTCGAGCGCGTGAGCGTTGAGGGCGTAGAAGCCGACCAGCTCACCGGCCGGTGCGACTATCACGAAGACCCGGAGGTTGTCGGCCATCGCGAGTTTGTTGGCGGTCTTTCGGAAGAAGTTATCGACCTGCCCCACGCCGCAGGAAAAAGCCGCCCGATCGTGTTTGGCAGGATCGAGCGGCTCGATGATGGGGTGGTCAGCGCCGGATGCCGTCACCGGCTGGCGATCGTCGCCTTGTGACGACCGAAGGCTGCCCGCAGCTTGTCCGTGGGCGGGGCGGGATTGTCCAGCGCAGCGAAGAAGGCCGCGTGATCGACCGGCTGGAGCACGGTGCGCTCATGCGCGGCGATCGTCTCGATGGCGGAGTTGTAGGCCGCGTTCATCGTGAAGACGGAGTCGTCGACGCCCGACAGCGCGGCGGCGCGCTGGATCGCCTCCTTGATCCGAGGCTTGGTGCGGAAGTTCATCCGCTCCGTGCTTCGTTCGTCCACTTCGCTCACCTGGTCGCGGAAAGTGAGCATGGCAGCCTCCTCAAACTTATTTAAGTTTGTACGCCACAGCGGCGTACAGATCAAGACGTTCCTGCAGCGGCTGCAATCGGGATGAACCGCCGCGGGGCGACGGGGCAAAGGGACTCTAGGCGGCCGCATCGGCCTGTGACAGTCTTGTGGCCGGTGCGGGCGGTGGACCGTCCGCGCCACCGCGACGGCCGATTCACCGCCGCTGGGCGCCCGCGCCATAGAAGACTGCGTCCTAGACGCAGGAAAGCGCGGGGCGCGGGGACACTGATCCTTCGCGTTTAAGACGCCCGGTCGCCACGACGCGCGGTGCTTGTGTGAGGGGACTTCATGTCCCGCCCCCAATCGAGCGGCTCGGCTCGCGTCCGAGCGGCCTATGATCGCCTGCCGGCTGGCGTTTCGACCAAGATCAGCGTGTGCGACCCGTCATGGCGCGCCCACCTCGTATGGCTCCGCGCCACCATCGGACGCCGCTTTGGATCGGATCTCGCCGACGACATCACGCAGGAGACCTACTTGCGCGTCGTGGAGCGGCCCGCGACGGAGCCCGTCGAGAACATCCGTGGTCTGCTGATGACGGTGGCCGCCAACCTCGCGCGCGACACATTCCGGCGGCGGCGAGTGCGCGTGGACCACGCGGCGGCGATCGGACCGCCTTTCCCGGAGGATGCGTGCCGACATACCGCGGAAGACGATCTTCTGGTCCGGCAAGCGGTCTTGGCCTTGCCTCCGGCGCTACGCGACACCTTCCTCCTGAGCAAGATCGGGGGCTTGACGAACCGCGAGATCGCGCAACGCTGCGGTTTGTCGGTGCGTACTATCGACAAAAGGTTGCAGAAGGCCATTACGCTCTTCGTGGCTCAACTTCGGGATTAGGCTTCGGACGATGGGCACCCAGCAGGGAGAAGACCGTCGCGTCCTCGAAGAGGCCGCCGCCTGGTTCACCCGACTTAAGCGGTCGAGCGTCAGCGAGGCGACGATCGAGGAATTCTTTGCGTGGCGCGAAATGCCTGTGAACGCGGAGGCTTATGCCGAAGTTGTGGCGCGATGGCGCCAAGCGGATCGCGTGCGCAACGACCCCGAGTTGGTCGCCCTGACCGAAGCGGCGTTACGCAGGGAGACCCTTCCGACGAAATTGCGCCGGCTTCTTCGCCGTCCGCTTCTGCCCCTGAGCCTCGCAACCCTCGCCCTGGGTGGATTGCTCGTCCTCCTCGTCGCCCAGTTCCGCCCTCAGACCTATGAAACCGACGTCGGCGCCCAACAGATCGTCCGCCTCGACGACGGCTCCGTCTTGCGACTGAACACCGACAGCAAGGTCGCGATCCATTTCGGCCGGACGCAACGCACTGTGCGGCTTCTGCGCGGCGAAGGGTTCTTCGAGGTGGCCCACGATCCGGGGCGACCGTTCGTCGTCGAGGCTGGCGCGACGCGCGTGCGAGCGCTGGGCACGAAGTTCGACGTTCGTCGGCTCCACGCCGGGACGCAGGTGACCCTGCTGGAAGGTCGCGTTCAGGTGACGCGCTCGAGCCGCCACGACACCTGGACGCTCAAGCCCAACCAGCAGATCACGGTCAATGGGACGGTGGCCCCGCCACGGGTAATGGACGCGACCGCAGCCAGCAGTTGGACCACGGGACATATCCGTTTCCATGAGACGCCCCTCGCTGCTGCGGTCGCTGAGGTGAACCGCTACAGCCGGACCAAGATCGTGCTGGACGCAGACCACTTGGTCGACATCCGCGTCAACGGGATGTTCGAGACGGGCAACACCCAGGCCTTTCTGTCTGCTGTCACCGAGTTGTTCGGACTCGAGGCGGTGACGACATCGGACGGCTACGTGTTGCGAAGCCGCGTCCCTGCATCCGCGGACTGAACTTTTTGCATCTCCCCGGTTCGCAAATCCGCCGACTGACGCGTCACCCTTGTGACGCTGGTCGACAATGAAGCGCCCGCCACCCCGGCAGGCCGAAAGGCGGCGTCGGGGGAGTAGAATGTATCGAGCCGCCCGCGCCAGTCTGAGACGCCGTCTCCTGGCCAGCTCCGTTTGGGTTCTTGTCACCATAGCCGCACTGCCCGCCGCAGCGGCGCCAGACGCAGTTCCGGTAGATGTGGCGGCCGGCGCCCTGGATTCGGCGCTCACGTCTCTCGCAACGCAGACTCGCCAGCAGGTCCTGTACACGGCGGATCTCGTCGCCAACCGCAAGGCGCTCGCCCTCAAGGGATCGTATACGCCCGACGAGGCGCTCAGCCGCCTGCTCGCCGGCAGTGGGATCGTCGCCCGGCGGACGGGCCCCAATGTGCTTGTGCTGCAAAGCGCCGCCGCCAGCGGCCGGCCCATCGCCGGATCGGCGGCGAGCCGCCCTTTCCAAATCGCCGGGGCCTCAAACGACACTGAAGCGCCTTTTGCGACAGCGGCGCCTTCCGTGGCCCTAGCCAACTCGGCAGCGGAAGCCGTGCTGGTCGACGAGGTTCGGGTCACCGGCTCGAACCTTCGGGGGGTGTCTCCGGCGGCGGCGGTGCGGATCCTCGACCAGCAGGCACTGGAGCGGACCGGCCAAACAACGCTCACAGATGCGCTGCGCTGGCTCCCGGAGAACTTCGGCGGCGGGGCGTCCGAGGGCGCCAACACCTCCGGCTCCGATCGGCTGGCGCGCAACGGCACCTACGGCACCGCTCTGAACCTGCGCGGCCTTGGCAACAACGCCACACTGGTGCTGATCAACGGCAAGCGGGTTTCGGGCTCGGGTGCGTTCGGCGACTTCGTCGACATCTCGACGATCCCGTCCGCCGCCGTGGCCCGCGTGGAAGTGCTCCTGGACGGCGCCTCGGCAATCTACAACGCCGGGCCGGCGCGGGTCGCCGCGCTCGGCCGCGTGCCGTCGATCCCCGAGACGCGGGCCTACGTCCAGGCGGTGGTCGAGTGCTACCTCGCGCTCAGCGCCGGGCGCGGCGTCCGGCGCGCCAGCGAATGCCGTGCGGCGGTGTCGCCATGATCGCGGGGCCCGAGCTGACCGTCGCACCGGCGCACGAGGACGACGCCGACCTGCTGACGCGGGCCCAGGCCTCGGAGTACCTGCGCCGTTTCCATATCCAGATGAAGGTCCCCACGCTGGCCCGACTCTGGTCGGTCGGCGGCGACGGCCCGCCCTGCCGACACATAAGAGGCAAGCCCTGGTACCCGCGGGGGGAGCTGCGGGCCTGGGCGCTGTCGCAGCAGACCCGGCTTCGGCGGTCGCGAAGGGAGACGCGGTGATGATGGGCGTCGTGGGAAGGGCAGAGGCAGCATGACCCAGTGGACCGACTTCCTCGATCCGGAAGGACCGGATGGGGCCTATCTGCCCTGGAAGCGGGTTGAACCGCGGGTCGGCATCAGCCGCACCACGGCGTGGCGCCTGCAACGATCGGGCGATTTCCCGAAGCCCTACGTCGTGTCACCCGGCCGGGTCGCCTACAAGGAAAGCGAAGTCGAAGCCTGGAAGGCGTCGCGCGGCCACCGTGACGAACGCCTGGCCGAGAGGTCTCCGGTCGACGCGCGGGCGTCCTCCCGGCCTAAAGCATCGGGCCCGGCCGAGTCGCCCTGCGTTCTGGACGCGGGCAAGTCCCCAACCCCCGCGTCCGCGGCGACGGCGTCGCAGATCGCAACCGAACGCGCTGCGCCCCTCGCGCAGGCGAGCCGCAAGCGCGGGGACAGTCGCCAGATCACGTTCGACTTCTAAGCGACCCCCGAGGCCTGACTCACGGGCGTGAAACTTGACGTGCCAAGCGGGGCCACGCCGGATAGAGGCATCTCATGGACTTTGTCGACGTCATCGGCGCCTCCGGCGCGGCCTACCGTTTTCGAGCGGCCACGCTGGAGCAGCTTCCGGTCACCGCCGGAAACCTCATCGTGGCGACGGGCGCGCCGCCGCGCCTGGACGTGCGGCTCTGCGCCTCCGCCCACACCCTGCAGAAAGCTGCGCCGGCGGCGCGCGACGCGCTGGCCGCCGCCCGCAGCGGGCAGGTCTTCATCCGCCTCAACATCGCGCGCGCCACGCGAGAGGCCGAACATGCCGACATCGTGGCCGCCTTCGCGCCCGACCTGGATCTCCCGGACTTGGACTGACGCGCGCCAAGGGCCAGGAGCCGCTTGACCCCCGCACCATGAGGCCACCTCGGGACGCCGTAGCTGGCGTTCGACCGTTCCAAGGTGAGGATCTCGCTCTTCCGGCCGCCCGTGGGCATCAGCAACCGCACCGCATCCGCCATGGTCGTCCGTATGCGGCCCCGGCAGCATGGCGCCGTGGTCGTGTCGCGGCAGCGCTCGGCCGGGCCCGCGAGGACGGGCACCAGAACCGGGCCAGCGCGGCTTCCGCTGGCTTGCGCACACTCCGGGATTGCGTCGGATTAAGCCGACATAATGGTTGAATTTGTCGGCTTAAACCGACAAACTGACGCCTTGGGAGGATTTCCATGCGTCGCGGCCACCTGCTGACCACCCCGCCCTACGAGGTCGAAAGCGCCCTGAAGCGCCTCGGCGCGGATCTGCGCACGGCGCGCCTGCGCCGCAACATCACCCTGGCCGAAGTGGCCGAGCGCATCGGCGCCAGCCGGGAGGTGGTGGGCGACGCTGAGCACGGCAAGCCGTCCACGAGCGTGGCGGTCTATGCGGCCCTTCTGTGGTCCTACGGGATGTCGGAGCGACTGGGGGGACTGGCCGATCCGACGTCGGATGACGAGGGGCTGCGCCTTGCCGCGCTGCGGGAGCGGCGACACGCCCGCGCGCCCCAGCCGCTCGACGATGACTTCTGAGCGCGCCGATGCCTGCGGCCTATGTCTACATCACCCTGCCCGGCGCAACGGAGGCGGTCACCGCCGGGCGTTTCGAGCACACCGTCGAGCGCAACGGCGTGGCCGTCGGCCGGTTCGTCTACGGCCGCCGCTACCGCGAGCGGCCGGACGCCGTCGAGATCGACCCGGTCGAGCTCCGCCTGGGCCGCGCCGGCTTCGAGACGGTGCGGCTGGGCGGCGTCTTCGGAGCTCTCCGCGACTCCGGCCCGGACTACTGGGGCCGGCGCGTCATCGAAAAGCACGCCGGCCTCGGCCAGCTCGGCGAGCTCGACTATCTGCTGCACTCCCCCGACGACCGGGCGGGCGCGCTGGGTTTCGGTCTCGGCGTGGAGCCGCCCGCGCCGGCGCGCCAGTTCAACAAGACCTGGGACCTCGAGAAACTGCAGACCCTTGCCGAGGCGTTGCTCGCCGATGAGCCGCCCAAGGACGCCGCCCAGGTGGAAGAGCTGCTGCTGCTTGGCACCTCCATGGGCGGGGCGCGGCCGAAGGTGGTGGTGGAGAGCCAGGACGCATTGTGGCTCGCCAAGTTCAACCGCCACGACGACCGCTGGAACATGGCCCGCGTGGAGCATGCGACGCTAGAGCTCGCGCGCCGCTGCGGCCTGCAGGTGGCCGACTCACAGGTCGTCACCGTGGGTGGCCGCGACGTCCTGATGGTGAAGCGCTTCGACCGGACGCGCGTGCAGGACGGCTACGCCCGCGCCCGCATGGTGAGCGCCTTGACGCTTCTCGAAACCGACGAAACCCCGGATGGACGGGCTCGCTGGTCGTACATTCTGCTGGCCGAGACCCTGCGGCGGATCAGCGAACGCCCAGCGGAAGACGCCCGCGAGCTGTTCGGGCGCATGGCGTTCAACGCGCTGATCTCCAACACCGACGACCATCCGCGCAACCACGCGGCGCTCGCGCCGGGCCCCGGCTGGCGGCTGTCGCCGGCCTACGACCTCACGCCGACGCCGGCCTTCGCGGAGGAGCGGCGCGACCTCGCCATGACCTGCGGCGCCCAGGGGCGCTTCGCCAACGCCGGCAACCTCCTCAGCGAGTGCCGCCGGTTCCTTCTCGACCCGGACGCGGCTGCGGCGCTCGTCGACCAGCTGGAGGCCGCCGTTCAACAGCAGTGGTACGGCGTTGCCCGCAACTGCGGAGTCAGCGAGGCCGACTGCGAGGCCATCCGCCGGGCTTACGTCTATCCGGGGTTCCGCGCCTGAAGTCCGGCGCGCTGGCGCTTCTTGTGGCGACGCTGCGCAACAAAGCCATCGCTCCGCGCCAGCCCCGCCAGGCGAGATCAGCCCTCCCAAGATGGACGTCCGGCGGTACACGTACGAAGGCGCGCCGCTGCTCGCTGTGGCGCGCATCTACCAGGGCCAGACGACGAATGTCCGCACGCCGGGTGGCGGCTTCGCGCCGGTCTCGTCCTTTAGCGCGCCGGTGCGGCGACGGCCTTCAGGCAGCCGCCTCGAGCAGATCGAGCACCGAGCAGGATGGCGCCGCGGCCGTGTCGCGGCAGCGCTCGACCGTGCCCGCGAGGATGGCCTCCAGCCGCACGAGGTCGGCGATCTTGGTGCGCACATCCTGGAGATGGTCAGACGCGATCACCCGCACCTCCTCGCAGGATCGACGATGAGGTTCGGCGAGGCCCAGGAGCGCGCGGATGCCATCGATGCCGAACCCCAGCTCGCGGGCGCGCCGGATGAAGGCGAGGCGCTGCCGGTGCGCGGGCTCGTAGAGCCGGTGCCCGCCTTCCGTGCGTCCCGGTTCCGGCATCAGGCCGATCCGCTCGTAGTACCGGATGGTCTCGAGGTTCACGCCGCTCAACCCGGCGAGCTTGCCGATCGTCAACCCCGTGCGCCCAGGCATGGAAAACCTCTTGATCCCGTAGTGACTACGGGTTGCAGGCTAGCGTCATTGGCTGTGAGAGGCGATGGGTATGACTTCCCCGACCCGCACGGAGGCGCGTGACAGGATCGTCGGCTGGACCGCCTTGGGCGGCTCTGCACTGGCGGTCTTCGCCTGGGCCGCCTGCTGCGTCCTGCCGATGGCGCTCTCGGTGGCGGGCCTCAGTCTGGCGGGGACGCTCTTCTTCGCCGAGCAGCGCGGCTTGCTGACCTGGGGCGCGACCGCCGTGCTGGCGGCGGGATGGTGGACGGTCTGGCGAAGGCGTCGCGCCTGCGCGCGTGACGGAAGCTGTGCACCGCCATCGCGATTGACGATCGGGCTGCTGGCCGCCGCGACCGGCCTGATCGGCCTGGCGCTGGCCTGGCAGCCCTGGATCGAGCCCCGGGCCTTGATGCTGCTGAGGAGCCTTCGGGGATGATCGGGACCGCCATCGAGCTGCGATCCACCTTGACCTGCCCGGACTGCGGCGCCCGCACGACCGAGACCATGCCCACCGACGCCTGCCAATATTTCTACGACTGCCCGGCGTGTGGTTCGGTCCTCAGCCCGAAGCCGGGCGACTGCTGCGTCTTCTGCTCCTATGCCGATACCCCTTGTCCGCCGATCCAGGAGGCGAGCGCCGCCGGCGAACCGACCGCCTGTTGCGGCGGTGGCGCCGGTGGCTGACGAGCACAGGCTTCGCCCCGCCTACGAGCGGTTGAGGAACGACAGGGGCGAAGGGCCGCTCTGAGAGCCGGCCGTCCACCCAGGTCGTCGGCGACGGCGCTCCTGCAAGCCGCCGGACTGTCCGCTTCGCCCCGTCGCCAGCATCCTACCGGCGACGACGATCCCAGACGGCGACGGGGTCGCGAGGCGGGTGGACGTGGATATGGCCTTGCCTCGCTCGGTGAGACCTTGGCGCCGCTCCGCGGGTCAGCCCGCCTCGTCGGGGAGAGCTTTGTGGACGACCACGGCGTTCGCACCCGCCGCCTTGAGCAGCTCCCACTCCTCGGGATCAAGGAGCTTGGTCGTGTCGATGTGCATGATGACCACATCGACCCGACCGTCCGCGAAGTCCTTGACCATGCGGCGAAACCCATCGTCGTTGCTCAATCGAACTCCTCTCGTCACCGCTATGCGAACGTAATCGTGCGGTCCCGGATCGGCCGCCGGAAGGCGCTCGGAGCCCCACTTCTACGCCGTCTTTGTCGGCAGGCCGAGGCGCTCTTCAGTCCTTCGAACGTTTCTCCTCAGCCGCCCCAAGCTGCGCGCGGCCCGCTTCGGCGAGTTGCTCGTAGAACTGCATGTGCGCGTCCAGGACCGTCAGGAAGTCGACGGCCGCAACGGCGTCCTGCGTCGCCTCGTCGAGCTCATCGGCGGCGCTGGCCTGGATCAGCATGAACTTGTGGTGTGCGAAGACGTGGGCCAACCGAGGCTTGCGGAGATGAAAGGCCGCCAGGATCGCGAAGTGGTTCACCCTCAGGATTTCCGCGAACAGGCGACCACGGGCGAGCCGCAGACCCGTGCGGCCGTTCTCGAAGTCCTGATACCTCGAGGCGGAGGCGGACGCCTGGGCACCTCGCGCGGCCATCGGGCGGGGGCCTGCGTTGCGCCGGCGCATCGGCCTGCGCCACCCGAGCCTGCGCCCGAGCCGGCGCCGCGCGTGGTCGTCCCAGCGGGTGCGGCGGCGGTCGCGCCAATTACCGCGCGCCGGCCCACACGCCAGGCAGCGCGCCGGGCCGCCGGGCCTCGCCCGACGCACAGATGCAGCTGGACCGGTGGTCGTGGACGCGAGCGCCACCCCAACGCAAGCCGAGGCCAGCGTGACGACCCCCCAGCCCCGCGACCGCCCCGTCAGCGGGCGCGCAGTTCCACCATGTCGAGCTTGGCCACGCGCCCGCTCACGACGACACCGCTGGCGAAGTGGTCGTCCATCACCGTCTCGATCCGCACTTCGCCCACATCCCGACGCTCAATGATGGGCGGGGCGCCTTTCATGGCTCCCGGACGCGTCTTGAACCTGACCACGGTCAGCGTCTGCCCGGCCTCGGCTCCATCGGCGCGTCCGACGCAGATCGTCACCGTGGCCCCCGCTCGGTCCACGACCTGGCCACGCATGACATACTTGTGCCAGAGCCCCTGGGCTTGCGCGGGGCGCAGCGCGGGCGCGAGCCCCGCGGTCACGCCGAGCAGAAACAGATCCCGTCTGCGCATGCGTACCTCCTGGAGCCCTGCGCCGGGACGTCTTGGAGACGCCGGCCGACGGAGCCGGCACGAGCGGCCCTCAAGTGAATTCTGTTCTAGATCGGCCGCGTTGGGCCGGTTGCCCGTGACAAGGCTTGCGGGCCAGGCTCGCCGGGCGGGGACGACCGGCGCCTTGAGCGAGATCAAACCGTTCCGTGGCGGTGCGGCTCGCGGACTTGCATTGGACGGGAAAAGGGGAAGATACCCTCATCGCGCAACGCGACAGTGGGTCCGCGTCCGGAGGCTGCCGCTGCGTACCACCCGCGCCCGCCGTCGTCCGCCGCAGGTCGCATCACGCGAAGGACGGCCACCTGGCCGCCTGCGGGTGGCGGCGCGGCGAGCAAACTATTGATCTGGCACAAATTCCTTTGACCCGGACCCAGCTAGGCTGGGCCGACTGGTGGAGCGAAGATGACGAAGCTGACGTTGAGATCACTGGGCGGCGCGGGGACGGTGACCGGCTCGAAGCATCTGCTGGAGCTCGGGGGACGGCGTATCCTGGTGGACTGCGGCCTCTTCCAGGGGCCAAGGCGCTTCGCGAGCAGAACTGGGGCCCGCTTCCGGTGGATCCGGCGTCCATTGACGCCGTGATCCTCACCCACGCCCATCTTGACCACTGCGGGTACCTGCCCAAGCTGGTGCGCGAGGGTTTCCGCGGTGACATCTTCTGCTCGGCGGCCACGGCGGACCTCGCCGAGATCATCATGATGGACAGCGCGAAGATCCAGGAGAACGACGCGGAGTTCGCGAACCGGCACGGGTTCTCGAAACACACGCCCGCGCTCCCGCTCTACGGCAGGCATGACGCCGAGCGCGCCATCGGACAGCTGCGGCCCGTCGGGTTCGGCAAGCCGGTGGATCTCGGGCACGGCGCGGCCGCCACGTTCCGCTATGCCGGCCACATCCTGGGCGCGGCCACCGTGGAAGTGCGCTGGGGCGGCAAGACCGTCGTCTTCTCCGGCGATCTGGGACGCTATGACGATCCCATCACGCCGGATCCGGAGCCCATCGCGAACGCCGACTACCTGCTCCTGGAGTCGACCTACGGCGACCGTCACCACGACCCCGTCGCGCCCGCCGAAGCCCTGCGGAGCGTGATCGAGCGCACGACGGCGCGCGGCGGGACCGTGATCATCCCGGCCTTCGCGGTCGGCCGCGCCCAGGAACTGCTCTACCTGCTGTCGAAGCTCAAAGGGGACGGCGCACTGCCGTTGACGCTGGTCTACCTCGACAGCCCCATGGCCACCGACGCCTCGGAGCTGCTCTGTCGCCACGGCGCCGACCACAAGCTGCCGGAGGAGGTTTGCCGCGCCGCGTGCGCCGTCGCGACCTACACGCGCGACGTCGAGGAGTCCAAGGCCCTCAGCCACAACAGCATGCCCAAGGTGATCATCTCGGCCAGCGGCATGGCGACGGGCGGGCGCGTCCTGCACCATCTGAAGGCCTATGGGCCGGATCCCCGGAACACCGTCCTGTTCTCCGGCTACCAGGCCGCCGGCACCCGTGGTCAGGCGCTGCTTGGCGGGGCCCGGGAGGTCAAGATCCACGGCCAGTGGATTCCCATCCGGGCCGAGGTGGCGAACCTGCCGATGCTGTCCGCCCACGCCGACGTTGACGAGATCATGCGCTGGCTGTCCGGGTTCCAACGCCCGCCGCGCCGCACCTTCATCGTCCATGGGGAAGGTGGCGGACCGATCGGCCTGAAGGCGCGGATCGAGGAGGACCTCGGGTGGCCCTGCACGATCTCGGCCCAGGGCGAAGCGTACGTGCTGTCGTGATCGCCGACGCCCAGACGGTCTCGGCGCCCACGCTGAAGGCGCGGCGGCTGGGGTTCTTCACCCAGCATGACGCCATCGTCCTGATGCGCGCGGACTGCCACGTCTGCCGCTCAGAAGGCCTCGGGCCCCGCTCCCAGGTGCTGTTGGCCGCGCAGGGCCGCGAGGTGCTTGCGACCCTCTATCAAGTGGCGGACGGGCTGCTCAAGCCGGGCGAGGCGGGCCTCTCCGAAGCGGCGTGGGAGCGGCTGGGCGTCGCCGACGGAGCGGCGCTGACGGTGCGCCATCCGCCCCCGCTGGGCTCCCTGTCGGCGATCCGCCGCCGCATCCACGGACAGCGGCTGGACCCGGCCGACCTGCGGTCCATCGTCCAGGACATCGCGCTGGCCCGCTACACCGACGTCCATCTCTCCGCCTTCCTGACCGCTTGCTCGGCCCTCCCGCTCGACCTGGGCGAGACGGTCAGCCTGACCCAGGCGATGATCGAGGCCGGCGAGCGGCTGGCCTGGGACGCCCCGATCGTCGTCGACAAACACTCGGTGGGCGGGCTGCCGGGCAATCGCACCACGCCAATCGTGGTGGCGATCGTGGCCTCGCACGGCCTGGTCATGCCGAAGACCTCGTCCCGGGCGATCACCAGCCCGGCCGGCACCGCGGACACCATGGAGACCCTGGCGCCGGTCGATCTGGACGTGCCCGCCATGCGCCGCGTGGTCGAGCGCGAAGGCGCCTGCGTGGTCTGGGGCGGGTCGGTCCGCCTCAGTCCCGCCGACGACATCCTGATCCGGGTGGAGCGGGTCCTGGACATCGACACGGAGGGCCAGCTCATCGCCTCCGTCCTGTCCAAGAAGATCGCGGCGGGATCGACCCACATCGTGATCGACATACCGGTGGGCGCCACGGCCAAGGTGCGCTCCGACGACGCGGCCGCCGACCTGGCCGAGCGCCTGGCCCATGTGGCGCGCGCCCTCGGAGTCACCGTGCGCTGCGTCATGACCGACGGCGATCAGCCGGTCGGACGGGGCATCGGCCCGGCCCTGGAGGCCCACGATGTGCTGGCGGTGCTGAGGAACGATCCCGCCGCCCCGGAGGACCTGCGGCGGCGCGCCTGCGGGCTTGCGGGCGCCGCGCTCGAGCTCGCGGGCCGGGCCGCGCCCGGCGAAGGCCTCGCGCTCGCCGAGGCCACGCTGGCCGACGGCCGGGCCTGGACGAAGTTCCAGCGGATCTGCGAGGCCCAGGGGGGCCTGCGGAAACCGCCCGTCGCCCCCCTGACGCGACCGATCCTGGCCCCTCGCGCGGGCCGGGTCGTCGGCATCAACAACCGGACGCTGGCGCGACTGGCGAAGCTGGCGGGGGCGCCGGACGCCAAGGCGGCGGGCCTCACCCTGCACGTGCGCCTGGGAGACGAGGTGGGGCAGGGGCAACCGCTCATGACGGTGCATGCGGAGGCGCCGGGGGAGCTCGCCTACGCCCTCGAGTTCGCCGGGGCCAATCCCGACATCGTCCTTCTGGAGGCCTGAACCATGCGCCTGGTCTTCGCCCTGCCCGGCAACGAGGCCTTCGCCGCCAGGCTCGCCCAGGAGGCTGGCGCGGAGCTGGGCGAGCTTGAGACCCGCCAGTTCCCCGACGGGGAGCACTATGTCCGCCTGCGCACCGATCCGGCCGGTCGCCAGGTCGACATGGTGTGCAGCCTTGTGCGCGCCGACAGCGTGATCCTGACGCTGCTGTTCGCCGCCGCGGCGGCGCGGGCGCAGGGGGCGGCGAAGGTGACGCTCGTCGCGCCCTACCTCGGCTACATGCGCCAGGACACACAGTTCAAGGCGGGCGAGGCGGTGACCTCGGCCACCTTCGCGCGTCTGGTCTCCGGCGCGTTCGACCGGCTGGTCACGGTGGATCCCCACCTCCACCGGCACAAGGCGCTGGACGAGATCTACGACATCCCCTGCGTGACGCTCCATGCGGCCGGACTGCTGGGCGCGTGGATC
This sequence comes from Phenylobacterium sp., assembly GCF_004297125.1. Taxonomy (GTDB): domain Bacteria; phylum Pseudomonadota; class Alphaproteobacteria; order Caulobacterales; family Caulobacteraceae; genus Phenylobacterium. The sequence continues at coordinate 103,364 of NZ_SCVD01000007.1, forward strand.
CGCGCCGAGGCGCCCAACGCCCTGGTGATCGGGCCGGATAGCGAGAGTGCGCAATGGGCCGCGGAGGTTGCCACGGTCGCGGACGCGCCCGTGGTGGTCCTGCAGAAGCAGCGCCTGGGCGACCGGAAGGTGCGGATCACCTTCCCGGACCTGTCGGCGTTCGCCGGGCGCCAGCCGGTGCTGATCGACGACATCGCCTCTTCGGGGCGAACCCTCGCGGCGGCGGCCCGGGAACTCCTGGCGCGCGGCTTTGCGGCCCCCCTCTGCGTCGTGGTCCACCCGGTGTTCGGCGGCGACGCCTTCGCGGAGGTCGCCCACGTGACGGCGCGCGTCGTCTCGACGGACGCCGTGCCGCACGAGACGAACCTGATCTTCCTGGCCCCCCTCGTCGCGGCCGCCCTGAAGGCGGAGGCCGGCGATGTCTGACTTGGAGGTGGTGTTCCGCATTCTGGCCGCCGCTGCGGTCGGGTTCCTGATCGGGCTCGAGCGGTCGCGGCGGATCCGGTTCGTCGGGGCCCGCACCTTCGCCCTGATCGCCACCGTCGGCGCCATGGCCGGGGTCGTCGCCATGCGCCTTCATAGCGAGGACGCGCGGGTGATCAGCACCGCTTGGCCGAGCACATGGGGGGTCCCTCGGCGATGATGGGCGGCGGTCGGATGACCTATGCCTTCGACGCCCAGCGCGGCCAGGCGGTGGGATCCCATATCCGGATGGGCGGGGAGGCGTTCGGCCTCCGTCTCTTCGTGGATGAAGTCGTCACCGTCCGCGATCCGCCGCGCCGCAAGGTCTGGCGTACGACCGGGGAGCCCAGGCTCATCATCATCGGCGCCTACGAGATGGGGTTCGAGATCGCCGAGGAGGGCGCGGGCTCGCGCCTGCGCGTCTGGATCGACTACGCCCTCCCGGACCGCGGGTGGGCCCGGCGCGCGCCCGCGCTCGCCGGCCTCTACGCGCGCTGGTGCGTGAACAGGATGGTGTCCGACGCCGTCCGGCACTTCAGGTCTGCGGGCGCGCGGGCGGCATGAACGGAGGGACGCCGGGGATGGGACGGCCAGCGACACGGCGGCCTTTGCGGCGAAGGACGGTGCTCTGCGCGGCGCTCTGGCTGGGACTGGCCGGTTGCTCGCGGGCGCCGGCGCGCGCGCCGTCCGACACGGCCGCCGCCGCCGGCGCCTCCGACGAGATGGGCGAACCCCACGACCAGTCCGCCTTCGCGAAGGACCCGACGGAGACCCATCTCATGTCGCCGGACGAACCGGACATGCATCCGCAGCCAGAGGCCGCCCCGGCCGAACCCCGCTAGAGTTTCACGCCCTTCAGGCGCAAGGGCGTTGCTGACCACGCTGACGCTGGAGAGCGCCATGGCCGCCGCCGCGATGGCGGGCGAGAGCAGCCACCCGAACATCGGATAGAGCACGCCCGCGGCCACGGGCACGCCGGCGGCGTTGGAGACGAAGGCGAAGAACAGGTTCTGGCGGATGTTGCGCATGACGGCGCGGGACAGCTTCCACCCGATGAAGCAGGAACCGGCGCACCAGATGGAGGCGCATCACTTCTGCAAGCAGGTGAACGAGGACTTCGCCCAGTGCGTCCTGTTCGACGGCAACACCTCGGCCGCCAACATGACCGGCGTCGAGTACATCATTTCCGAGAAGTCTTCGAGACCCTGCCGACTGGCGAGCGGCAGTACTGGCACCCCCACAACGGCGAGATCCTCAGCGGCCAGCTCGTCGCGCCCGGTCTTCCCGGCGTGGCGGAGAAGGAGCTGATGAAGGGCAAGATGAACAGCTACGATAAGACTTGGCACACTTGGGCCGCCGCCAAGGGCGAGAAGGTCCCGATGGGAACGCCGATGCTGGCCTGGTCCTTCAACCGCGACGGCGAGGGGGAGCCGGGCCTCGTAGCGAAGCGCGACAAGACGCTCGGCATCATCACCGCCGATGTGCGGCAATCCCGCCAGGACATGGTGTCGCTCGCCAAACCGCAGGAGGGTGTCGACAGCCTCAAGGGCAAGTTCGGCCGGCCAACCACGGACATTCCCGGGGTGACGGCCAAATTGCCGCGGAGAGACGGCCCCAGCTCAGCCCGGCCGGTGACACCCGTCGGGTGAGGCGTCCGCCAGCCGGCATCTGAAGCGGCCCGCGGCTCCCCGGTTCCGACGCCGCGCTGCGGTGAAGGATCATGCCTGGACCCGACGCCCCCGCTGACCCTTTGGCCGCAGTTGCCCCTGCGACCGCAATCAGGCGCCGACGCCTGGCGTTCGTCGCGAGACGAGCCTCATACCCACAATTCAGCCCACCGGACGGGGCCCAGGCGAGGCCCGCCCTATGCTGCCAGGACGCAAACATGATCTGCGCCTCGTTGAACTTGCTCCTCTTCACGGCCATCCGCGCAAAGGTGACGGACTCTCGCTCAAACCGGGGAATCAGGACGGCGGCACGTCAATGTCACCTCGGTTCTTCAGCCTTCGCCGCCGCGAGACGGGTGAACCAGATGCGCCGAACTCGCTGCGGGAATCTGTTCATGTTCCGCGAGTTGCGCGGCGCCCCGGAATTGTAGCCCCGCCCTCAGAGCGTCCCGCGTATCGGCGGTGTTGCTCTGCCAAGGGGCGATACATCGGCGCAAGCGACCGGGACGGTGAGCGCTGCGAGCCGAGTATACAGGCGCTTGAGATTATCCAGGTTTCGGTCAGCCAGGTGGACGACAGCGGGTCTCTCAAGCGCCGCGTCCGGAACAACGGCCCCGCCGCAGGCCCAGGCACAGGAGCCTCTCGCAATAAGGCCGTGGAGGCGGCGCCGCACCGTCTCTGCGGAAATTCCCAGCCGCCGGGCTACCAAGGCCGCAGTCACGGGTTTCCGATCGGCCTCTGCACCGGAGCATGCCGCGCGGTGATCGTGCTCTGTGTTCGACCGAAAAACCTCAAGCCAGATCGCCGCGTCCACCGCGTCTCCGACCGCCTCAGTCGCCAGCGCCACGATGCGCAGGAGGTATTCGGACGAGAGGCGGGCGGCGGCGCGCAACGGGAGGGGCTCAGCCAGCGGGGGCGCCGTCAATTCAGGCAGGACGCCCCACTCTGCGAGGATCGTATGAAGCTCCGAGAGCTTTCGATACGCCGCCTCCAGCGTCTCGCGATGTCCCGGCAGCGCGAGGCGTCGTGCGGGCACCACGAGACCGTCCGGAGAATTGCGGCACACGCCAAGCAGCGCCAGTCGATTCACCCGCCGGCGCACCGTCTCGAACGGGAGCCTGAGAGACTGCGCAAGCGCGTTGATGCGGATTGGCCGGCGGAGCTCATCTGGCGGCACGGCACGGTAGGTCGCATAGGCGGCCTGCAAAGCGGAGTTTCGCATCAGCGCCTCGACGTTCGCCTGGGTGACGGTGGTCACGATCAAGGCGTCGGTCAGGTCCATCGGCTGACGACCGGTCTGAACCTGATCCAGCAGGAAGCCCGTGGTGATGCTCAATATGCTTTTTGCTTCCACCGCCACGCGTGCCCCCCTTCCGCATGGCTTTTTCCGAAGAGTGATAATCTTGTACGCGGCCCAGTGCTGCAGGGAGTGTCGATATTAAGAAGGGTAGGCAACCAGCAACTCCAACCAAGTCATAATTGTATGTTACATTATGATGCGGATTCTGTTCGAGTCGGAGCATGATCAGTTTCGAACAACAATGCCGCACCTTTCCCCGACCCGTGGGCTTGGGTCCCGCAGAGGGTGTGCGCTGGGCTCTCGTCACCGTGCCGGGCGTGGGTCTCTTGGCGAGCTGGCTGCCTTTCGTCGCGTCCAGAAAGCTCAAGGCCGCAATAGTGAGTTGACCCTAAGGCCGGGCAAGAGGCTTGCGGCGACATCGGCGTGGGGTCGGCGGCGTCCGGACGGGCGCTGCCAGGTCGGAGACCGTCGCGCGAACATCAGAGTTGCGGGTCAGGATGAAAGCGCGCGCCGCCCCTTCGCGACCCCGGGGCAATGTGTCCGCAGGTCGTCGAGCACCTCGTAACGATCGGTTCTGAACCTCGGACGGAGAGGCGTCTGGGCGAAGATGCTCGGCAACGCCTCAGCCGTCGTTGACTTGCGTCTGCCGGTCCAGCTCCTCAAGAAATCCGACCGCAGCGGTGAGAAAGGCGTCGTTGCGATCGCCCGCCACCATGTGCGACGCGCCCGCGACATCGGTGAACCTTGCGTTGGGAAGCTGCGCGACGAAGGTCTCCGCCGCTTCCCGAGAAACCAGTTCGCTCAGCCGGCCCCGGATGAGATGCACCGGAAGCGTCAACGCGGGCAATCGGGCTTGGAACGCGTCGGCATCCCGCAAGGATCGGCCGCGATGGACGCCGGAGACAAAGCCGGGGTCCCAATGCCAGCGGAGCCGACCGTCGTCCCCCTGCCGCAGGTTCTTGGCCAGTCCAGAGAGATCCGCTGGCCGCGGACGGTGAGGCAGATAGGCCGCAATGACCTCAGCGGCCTCTTCGAGGCTGCCAAATCCTTGGGCGACATGGGCGCTCATGAACTCCATGACCTTGGCGGCCCCGTTCGGGTCCATGCTCGGAACGATGTCGACCAGGGTGATCGAGCTGAAGCCGCCGGGCGCGATCTCGGCCTCCGCGTACAGTCCAGCGAGCCCGCCGAGCGACGCGCCGATCAGCGCCGGACGGCCACCCATCGCGCGCGCGACCTCCGCGAGATCTCCCGCGAACCGCTCAATCCCATAGTCGCCCGTCGGTGACCAGCCGCTGTCGCCATGGCCGCGGAGGTCGAGGGTGACCACTTCCCAGCCCCGATCCGCAAGCGCCGCCGCGGTCTTCGCCCAGGCATGCCGAGTCTGGCCGCCGCCGTGCGCCATGAGGACGGAGCCGCGCCTCGGCTGACCATACCGGTCTGCGGCGAGGTCCAGACCGTCGCTGCTTCTGAAGACAGCTGGGCTCGGTTCATTCATAGGTGGTTCTCACGTTTGCGCATGCCCCGACAGCTTCGCGGGTCGACAAGGTGCGCGAGCAGCCCCTAGCCAACAAGAGCGCCATATCCCGCTTTGCGTCCTGCAGCTAGCTAGCGTAGCATGAACGTGCCATCAGAAAACACATATGTGTCGGAGCATGCATGGGCGAGGTCGTCAATTTCGAGCGGCGCAGACACGTGGCGATCGTCACGCTCAATCGCCCCGAGGCGCTCAACGCCATCTCACCCGAGATGCTCGTTCGCCTGGCCGAGGCCTGGACCCGGGTGCGAGACGACCAGGAGATCCGCGTCGCCGTCGTGACCGGCGCCGGCGACAGGGCGTTCTGTTCAGGGGCCGACCTGGGAAGGTTCATCCCCCTGATGAGCCGCGCTCGCCCGCCCGAAGACGAGTGGGACCGACGTGTCCTGGCGGACCGGGACATGCTCGGCACAGGGCTTCTGCGGACCTTCGATGTGGTCAAGCCGGTGATCGCGGCGATCAACGGCCATGCGATCGCGGGCGGCATGGAACTCGCCCAAGGCACGGACCTTCGTGTCGCGTCCGACACGGCCAAACTCGGCGTGCAGGAGGTCAAATGGGCCATTTTTCCCGGGGGCGGCTCGACCGTGCGGTTACCACGCCAGGTTCCATATGCGCGCGCCATGGAGTTGTTGCTGACCGGCGACCTGATCACCGCCGCGGAGGCGCTTGAGTGGGGCTTCCTTAACCGGGTTGTGCCGCAGGGCGAAGTCCTGCCCGCCGCGCTCGAACTGGCCGAGCGCATCGCGGCGAACGGCCCGATCGCTGTGCAGGCGATCCGCCGGTCCGCCCGAGCCTGTCTGGGGCGCCCAGAAGCCGACGCCATGCAGATCGAGTCCGAAATGGCGGCGCCAGTCTTTCGCACCGAGGATGCGCGGGAGGGTCCGCTCGCCTTCATGCAGAAGCGTAGACCTGTCTTCAACGGCCGTTGATCCTCCACCCCGGCCATCGCCCGTTCGCAAAAGGACCCCCAAAACATGGCGTTGCACAGCCGCATCTGCGAAGTCTTCGGCATCAAGTATCCGATCGTCCTGGCCGGCATGGGCGGCGCCAGCGTGCCCCGTCTGGCGGCGGCCGTCTCGAACGCCGGGGGCCTGGGCGTCCTCGGGGCCGCGGCTTGCGCGCCGGAGGAGCTGCGCGCCTGGATCCGCGAGGTGAGATCCCTCACCGATAAGCCCTTCGGCGTCGACACCTTGCTGCCGGCCTCGGTGCGCCGCGACGTCGCAGATGCGGCGGCGGTCTCCGGCGACCGCGCCAAGCCGTCCTCGATGGAGCTGATCGGCGACTACCGGGCCTTCGCGGCGGATTTCATGCGCGCGGAAGGCCTTGAGCAGGTGGCGCGCGCGCGCGAACCCGCGAACGGCGAGGCGCACGGCGGCCCAGCGTTTTTCTCGAAGGAGTTCTTCGAGGCGCAGATGGAGGTGGTGGTCGAGGAGAAGGTCCCGGTCTATGCGGCCGGGTTGGGAAATCCCGGCCCCTGGATGGATCGGCTGAAGGCCAACGGCACCAAGGTGATGGCGGTGATCGGCTCAGTAAAACACGCGCTGCAGGTCGCTGCCTCCGGCATCGATGTCGTCGTCGCCCAGGGCCATGACGGAGGCGGGCACAATTCGCCAATCGGAACCATGGCGCTGATCCCCCAGGTCGTCGACGCCATGGCCGGCCGGATGCCGGTGCTCGGGGCCGGCGGGATCACCGATGGCCGTGGCGTGGCCGCCGCCATGATGCTGGGCGCCGAGGGCGCCTGGGTCGGCACCGCGTTCCTGGCCACCGAAGAGGCCGGGATCCAGCAGTTCCAGAAGGAAGTCCTGGTGGAGTACGGCGACGGAGACACGGTGGTGTCGAAGTCGGTCACCGGCAAGCCGGCGCGGATCATCCGCAACAAATGGGCGCAGGCTTGGGTCGATGCCGACAAGCAACCCCTGCCGATGCCATTCCAGTCGATGATCGCAGGACCCGTGCTGGCCGCCGCGACCCGCGACCAGCGCAAGGACATCGCCCCGGGATTCGCCGGCCAGGGCATCGGTTTGATCAAGGCGATCCGCCCGGCGCGAGAGGTCCTGGAGGATCTCGTCAGCGGGGCGGAGCAGGCTCTGTCCCGAGCCGACCGTTTCCGCTGAAGCTGAAAGGAACATCGATGGTCCCGCGCAGAATGCCTGAATTCCACGCCGAGATGGTCGAGGGCTTCATGGCCTCGAGCAATCGGATGACCGGTCTGCCGGAGTTCCTCGGCCTGAAGATCACGGGCATGGAGCCGGGCCGATTGACTGCGGAGATGGCCGTTGACCCCAAGCTGCTCACCGGCTTCGGCAACATGCACGGGGGCGTCCTGTCGGCGGCCTGCGACCATGTGTTGGGATGCGTCTGCTATCCACACATGGAGAAGGGCCAATGGGCGGCCACCACGGAATTCAAGATCAATCTTCTGGCCCCGGTCAGTCGCGGGACGGTCACGGCGCACGCGGAGATCATCTCGATGACCAAGCAGACCGCGGTCGTCCGGATCGAGATGGAGAATGAGGGTCGGCTCTGCTGTTCGGCGCAAGGCACTGTCCTGATCCAGAACCCCCGGCCCGCCTGACACCGCCCGGCGTCGGTCAAGCGGTCTTCTCAATCAAGCTACGGGCCGGCTCGCCAAGGTGGCCCAGGGCGCCGCGCATGATCCGGAGCAGTTCGGGGCGCCGCCCCCGGAAGAGGTCCTTCGGGGCGGCCAGGCCCAGCGCCAGGGGCCGCGCTGGGGGACCGATCGCGAGCGGAATGGCCAGCATCGCCGCCTGAGGATTCACCAGTCCGGAGTTGAACGCGTGTCCGCGCGCGGCGACCTGGGCCACCTCCGCGGCGACATCCTGCGGGCGCGGCGCGACCTCGTCGCCGTCCCAGACCGCGAGCGCCTCGGCGATCAACTGCGCCCGGCGATCCGGGGTCTCCATCGCCAGCAGCGCGCTCCCGAGAGTCGAACGGGCAAGGCAGCGCCGCGTCCCGGCCTTGACGTGGTACCGGATCGGCGTCGTGCCCTCGATCACGCGCACATACTGGCAATAGCCGCCGCTCGCCGCGCCCAGCACCACGGTCATCTGGGTTTGCTCCGCGATCTCGCGCATCTGTTGCTGGATGCGCCGCAGCGGAAGGATCTCGTCCCCGACCCAGTGCCCAAGCAGTGACACCCGGATGGAAGGGAAGAAGGTCTTGTCTTCGGCGGAAAATTCCAGATAGCCGAGGTCGGCGAGGCTGCGGAGTAGCGCGCCGGTGCTGGAATGGGGATAGCCTAGCGCCACGGCCACGTCTTGGATATGCGCGGGCCGGCGCACTTCGTCGAAATATTCGAAGATCTCCAGCGTCCGGGCCGCGGATTTGACGATGGACGGATCGGGCTTCGGCATGCTTTCAGATCCTGGGCGCCCGCTCAGATCGCGAGCGCCGCCCGGGTTCCTTCCTCAATGGCCCGCACCGCATCCAGCCCGGCTGCGTCGCGAGCGCCCCCAACCAGGGAATACGGCATCTGCTTCGCCGCAAGCGCCGGGACGATTCCCGCCTGTGGCTCCTGGCCGATGCATAACACGAAGGTGTCGGCCACGATCAACCTTGGGACGCCGCCCACCGTGACATGGAGGCCCTCCGGGCTGAGATGGCCATAGTCGACCTCTCCGGTCATGGCCACGCCCCGCCGCACGACCTCCTGGATGTTGGCCCAGCCCCGCGTCTTGCTCAGGCCCGCGCCGAACGCCGACCCCGGTTTGCGCTGGAAGAGTGTGATCTGTCGGGGCGAGGGCCAGGTCTTGGGAGGGGGTCGCAGGGCGCCGCGCTCGGTGAAGGCGGTGTCGATCCCCCATTCCTGGGAGAAGCCCTCGATGTCCGGAGCGGCGGGATCGCCTGTTCCGGTCGGGTGCGCCAGGAGCTGGGCCACATCGAAGCCGATGCCACCTGCGCCCAAAATCGCCACGGTGTCGCCCGCCAGTTCCGGCGTTTCAATCGCCTGTGCGTAGGTGAGAACACGAGGGTCATCCACACCGACCGAGTCCAGCGTTCGCGGTTCAACGCCGGTGGCCAGGATGACATGATCATATGCGGCGGCGATCAGTTCCTGCGGATCCACAAGTACTCCCAACCGCACGTCGACCCCGAGCTCTGACAGCCGCGCGCCGTAATATCCGATAGTTTCGGCGTAATCCTCCTTCCCCGGGATGCGGCTCGCGAGGTTGAATTGGCCGCCGATCTGGTCTGACCTCTCGAACAGAGTGACCTTGTGGCCCCGCTCCGCACCTGTCACCGCCGCAGCCAGGCCTGCGGGTCCCGCGCCAACAACCGCGATACGCTTGGGTTCGATCGGCGCTGCGACATCGCCGAATTCGGCCTCCCGGCAGGCGGCGGGATTGACCATGCAGGTCGTGAGCTTGCCGGTGAAGGCGTTGTCCAGACAGGCCTGATTGCAGCCGATGCATACATTGATCGCGGCGCGTCGCCCGGCCCGGGCCTTGGCGACGAAGTCGGGATCGGACAGAAAGGGCCGCGCCATCGAAACCATGTCGGCCTTGCCGTCTGCGATAAGACGGTCGGCGAGTTCCGGCGTGTTTATCCGGTTCGATGCGATGACCGGAACGTTGAGGTGCGACCTGAGCTGCGCCACCGCCCAGGCAAAGGCCCCGCGGGGCACCATGTGGGCGATGGTAGGGATCCGCGCCTCGTGCCAGCCGACCCCGGTGTTGACCAGGTTCGCGCCGGCAGCCGCGACAGCCTTGGCTTGATTGACCACCTCGTCGAAGGTGCTGCCACCCTCCACAAGGTCGAGCAGCGACTGTCGGTAGACGAGAATGAACCGCTCGCCGCAGCGGGCGCGAACCGCCCGGACGATCTCGGCAGGCAGCCGCTGGCGATTGGACGCCGAGCCACCCCAGTTGTCGGTGCGCTGATTGGTGCGCGGCGCCAGGAACTGGTTGAGAAGGTAGCCTTCAGACCCCATGATTTCGACCCCGTCGTAGCCAGCCTCCTTGGCGAGCATCGCGGCGCTCGCAAAATCCTCGATCGTCTCGAAAATCTCATCCTCGCTCATCTCGCGTGGCGCCAACGGGTTGATCCTCGAGGCGATCCCCGAGGGGGCGACCAGACCCTCATGGCGCGCGTAGCGGCCAGCGTGCAGGAGCTGCAGCACAACCAGTCCGCCGGCGAGATGGACCGCCGACGCAATCCGGCCGTGGTCTGCCACGACGGCTTCGCTCATCACGGCGCCGTTCCTGCCGAGGCGGCCTGCCGCATTGGGCGATACGCCGCCTGTCACGATCAACCCCGCGCCGCCTTCAGCCCTCCGCGCAAAGAACCGAGCCTGGCGGTCGTATCCATCCGACGCCTCTTCGAGCCCGGTATGCATCGAGCCCATCAAGGTACGGTTGGGAAGGGTGACGAAACCCAGGTCCTGCGGCGACAACAGATGCGGATAGCGCGAAATGTCCATGCTGCGCCTAGACTGCGAAGCTTGCCCTGGATTGAGACAGCACGATACGGCCGTCTCCTGTCTCGCCCTGAATGATCGCCTCACCGTCGCCCGTGCGCCAGATCTTGGTGACGATCGTATCGCCATACTCCACCCGATCGGCGAAGCGGCCCTGGAACGCGCGGAACGCGGCAGGATCGTCGGCGCAGAGTTCTCGCAGGACGGCTCGGCCGACAATGCCGTAGGTGCAGAGCCCATGCATGAAGGGCGCGTCGAAGCCACCCATTTTTGCGAACGCCGGATCGATGTGGATCGGATTGCGGTCGCCGGAGAGCCGGTAGATCGCGCCCTGTTCCGGGCGCGTGTCGAAGCGGGCCACGATGTCCGGCGCCCGGTCGGGAAGGGTGTCGCCATCGCCCGCCGAGGGGCCGCGCTCGCCACCGAAGCCGCCGGCGCCGCGGACAAATAGCGTTGCGTGCGTCCGGAAGAGGTCACCGTCGGCGTCGCGACCCAGACTCTCCACGCCCAGCACAGCGGCTTTCCCCTTGTCCCAGACCTCGGTGATCCGGCCGGTCACCTCGACGGTTCCGTCCGGCGGAAGCGGCCGGAACAGCTCGATGGCCTGCTCGCCGTGCAAGAGCATTTCGAGGCGCATCTCGACAGCGCGCATCATGCCGCCCAGCGCTGTTCCGCCCGGAATGACCGCGTAGGTCGGAAGAACCTTCGGGCCCCGGCCTTCGTAGATGAAGTCCAGGTCCGCAGCCGGCCTCGCTCCGACGCCCAGGGCATAGAGCATCGTGTCCTTCGAAGACCAGGTCTCGGTGGAGACGGGAAACTCGAGCCCGACGAGATCGGGCGAGATCGGGTGGCGTGTCATGGGGCCTCGCGCGTTGGGGATGGCTGGCTCAAAGGCTGCGGCGCCCTGCCATCCGGCGGCCACGCTTCGACGCCCTCCTCCAAAGGAATCCGCAGACTCTTGAGGAGCTGAGAAAACATGGTCCAGTTGCCGATGGCGACCACCAGCTCGATCCGCTCGGCGTCCGTCGCCAGGTGGCGGCAGCAGGTTTCCCAGGTCGCGTCGTCGATCATGCCTCTATCGAGGGTGTCGTCGGTGGCCTGCAGCACCGCCCGGTCGGCCTCGGTGAGGTTCGGCGCGCCCTGCCAGTCCCGCGTTGCGGCCAGGTCGGCTTCAGGAATCTCGAGGCCACGGGCCACGCGCCAGTGCTGGGTCCATTCATAGACCGAGCCGGTCCGCCAGCCGATCCGCATGATGATCAGCTCGCGCAGTCTCGCATCGAGCCTGTTGCCGCGGAAAAGCAGCGTGGTGAGGGTCGAGGCCAGTTCCTCAGCGACGTCAGGATGCCGCAGCAAGACCCGGAAGACGCTGAGCGGCGCCATCTGCTCGGATACGCCCGCGGCGCTTGCCGCGGCTTTCGCCTGGGCCAGACTGAGAAGATCGACCCTCGCTCCACTGGCGGCCATCGCGTTCAATCCCTGTCAGGAGACGGTGTGCGGCAATCCGCAGATCGTCAGCCTGCACCCTCCGATCGCTCATTGCCATAACAGATATGAGTTGACTACGACAGATACGTGTTACGATTGTGGGTGCGAAGTGGAGTTCCGCCCGTGATCCCGGCTACGACATTTGCGATGGTTCAAACGGCGCCGCGCCGCTTGGAGATGCGCGATCTTCCGGTCCCCGAGATCGAAGCCGACAGCGCGATCCTTCGCATCGAGGCCTGCGGGATCTGCGGCAGCGACTACGAGCAGTTCGAAGGTGTGCTGAAAACGCCGATGCCGGTCATCCCCGGACATGAGCCGGTGGGGATCATTGAAGCCATCGGCGACAAGGCTGCCCGCCGATGGGGGGTCGATGTCGGCGACCGGGTGGCCGTCGAGACCATGCTGTCCTGCCACAGCTGCGACACCTGCCTCGGGGGCCGCTATCACCTTTGCGCTGACCGCCAGATCTACTCTTACATCCCGCTCACCAACCAGCCCGGCCTCTGGGGCGCGTACGCCCAGTACATGTACCTGGCGCCCAACACGATCGTACACCGGATGGACAAGTCCTTGCCGGCCGAGCTCGCCGTGATGTTCAACCCGCTGGGCGCAGGTTTCCGCTGGGCTGTGGAGATTCCTCAGACTCAGGTGGGCGACACGGTGGTCATCCTCGGCCCCGGGCAAAGGGGCCTCGCCAGCGTCATCGCCGCCCGTCAGGCCGGGGCGGGGAAGATCATCGTCACAGGCATGGCTGCGGATGCGCGGAAACTCGACCTGGCCCGGACTTTCGGGGCGCATCACACCATCGACGTTCAGAACGAGAACGCCATCGAACGCATCAAGGAACTGACCGGCGGCCGGGGCGCCGACGTGGTCGTTGAGGTGACGTCCTACGCCACCGACCCGGTACGCGAGGCCCTGAGCTATGTGCGCGCCGGCGGGACGATCGTCCTGGCCGGGGTGAAAGGGTTCAAACCCATACCGGACTTCGTCTCCGACCTGATCGTCTTCAAGGAAATCACCATCAAGGGGGCGATCGGTGTCACCTCATCGGGGTATCGCAAGGCCATCGACCTGATCGAAGCGCGGTCGCTGCCCCTTGAGCTGATGCACACTCACGACTTCGCGTTGGAGGACGCGGAGCTGGCCATCCGGACGCTCGCGCGCCAGGTGGACGGCGATGAGTCCATCCATTCCTGCCTGATCCCGCCCATCTAGCCCACCCGTGACATATCGCACCGCGGGACGCCGAAGAGGCGCCCGGAAACCCGGAGGAACCGTGAGCTTCAGCGACAAGGCGGCGATCGTCGGCATCGGTGAGACGGAGTATGTCAAGGGGTCCGAACGCACCGCCGTGGACCTCATGCTGGAGGCGGCGCGCAAGGCCATCGCCGACGCCGGGCTGCGGCCATCGGACATCGACGGCATGGTGCCGCCGCCGATCTACACCACCTCCGAGGAGCTGGCCGCGAACCTGGGCGTCGATGTGCTCCGTTACGCCTCGACGGTCCACATGGGCGGGGCGAGCCCGACAACGGCGCTTCAGAACGCAGCCATGGCCGTGGCCGCCGGCATTGCTGACAATGTGCTCGTGGTGCTGGGCTGGAACGGCTACTCCGCGCTCCGCCCCAAGCCAGGCCGGCCGCCGCAGCGGGCCATGAACATGAACACCCTGACCCGCACCATCCAGGGCTTCTACATGCCCTATGGCGTGATGATGCCGGCGCAGATGTATTCCTGGATCGCGACGCGCCACCAGCAACTCTACGGCGTGCCCGACCAAGCGATGGGGGAAGTCGCCCTGGCCTGCCGGGCCCACGCCCAGCTGAACCCGAACGCCATGACCTACGGCCGGCCGCTGGACATGGAAGAGTACCTGAACGCGCGGTGGATCTCCGAACCCTTCCGTCTTTACGACTGCTGTCTCGAGACAGACGGCGCCTGCGCGGTCGTCGTCACCAGCGCCGAACGGGCTCGAGACATGCCGCACCGACCGGTGCTGATCGCCGGCGCGGCCGAAGGCCATCCCTATCCCGCCGACGACATTCCTTCCCGTCCCGACATGCTGAAGATCGGTCTCGCCTACGCCGCGCCGCGGGCGTTCGAGATGGCCGGCGTCTCGGCCCGGGACATGGACTTCCTGCAGGTCTACGACTGCTTCACCTATGTGGTCCTCCTGCAGCTTGAAGCGCTGGGGTTCAGCGAGCCCGGCGCCATCCATGACTTCGTGAAGGATGGTCAAATCCAGCTGGGTGGCCGCTATCCCCTGAACACCCACGGGGGGCTCCTCAGCGAAGCGCATGTCTGGGGCCTCAATCACGTCCTCGAAGCGGTCAGGCAGCTGCGTGGCGACGCCGGCCCGCGTCAGGTTCCCGGCGCCAAATTGGGCCTGGTCACCGGCTGGGGCGATCTTGGCGACGGCAGCCTGGCGATCCTGAGGACCTGATGGCGATGCAACCCCCCACCGTTCCCGCGCCGCTTCCGCGCACCCAGGACCCGATGGACGAGGCGTTCTGGCAGCAATGCCAGGATGGTCGCCTGCGCTTTCAGAGGTGCGACCATTGTCGAGCCTGGCGGTTCCTGCCGCGGTACATGTGCGCCCAATGTGGGTCACCCGACTTCGCCTGGACCCCGGTCCGGGGAACCGGCAGCCTGTACTCCTGGACCATCACCCACCAGGCGCTACATCCCGCCTTCGCCGCGGACATCCCCTACATCGCCGCCCTGGTGGAGCTCGACGAGGGCGTGCGGATGGCGACTCGATTGCTGAACTGCGACCGCAGCGCGCTCCAGCTCGGCCTTCGCGTCGAATTGGTCTTCCAAGTGATCGGGGATGGCTTCCAGCTGCCTTGTTTCCAGCCCCTGGGGACGCTCGCGGCCAGCAAGGCGGCCTGATGGCCACCCGTAGGCCCAGCATGAGGACCCGCCGATGGACCTGACCTACAGTCCCGAGCACCAGGCCTTCCGACAGGAGGTTCTCGACTTTCTGGACGCGCATCGCGACGCGGCGCCCAAGGGGCGCGGGGGCGCGCAGCGTCCGTCCCCAGAAGCGGTGGCCTGGCAGAAGTTGCTGATCGAGCACGGCTACGCCGCGCGGACCATCCCCAAGGAGTATGGCGGCTTTGGCGCCGCGCCGGATATCCTGAAGTCGCGGATCATCGGCGAGGCGTTCACCTATGCGGGGGTTCCGCCCGGACTGCAGAACCAGGGCATCTCGATGCTGGTTCCGACCCTGCTGGAGTTGGGGACCGAGGACCAGAAGCGGCAATGGATCGGACCGACGATCCGAGGCGAAGTCATCTGGTGCCAAGGCTATTCCGAACCGGGCTCGGGCTCGGATCTCGCCAGCCTCCAGACGCGCGCGATCGAGGACGGGGATGACTTCGTCATCAACGGCCAGAAGATCTGGACCAGCACCGCGCGCGAGGCGGACATGATCTTCTGTCTGGTCCGCACCGAGCCGGACAAGGCCAAGCACGACGGGATCAGCTACCTCATCTTTTCGATGGAGACGCCGGGCATCGAGGTTCGGCCGCTCGTGACCATGACGGGGCGGGCGGAGTTCAACGAGACGTTCTTCACCGACGTCAGGGTTCCGAAGTCGCAGATCGTCGGAAAGCGCGGACAGGGCTGGATCGTGGCCAACACGACGCTGAAGCACGAGCGCGGAATGCTGGGCGATCCCGGTCAGCTGGAGTCCCGGTTCCAGGCGCTTGTCGAGCTGATGCGGACCGAGACCGCGGGCGGCGCGGCGATCATGGACAATCCCGTTCTGCGCGACCGCCTGGTGCGGCTACAGGCCGAGATCGCCGCCATGAAATTCAACGGGCTGCGCGTGCTCAGCGCGTCGGCCAACGGCGGGGAGGCCGGGCTGGCGCGGCTGGTCGTCAAGTTGCAGGCCTGCGAACTGGCCCACCAGATCTCCGCCCTGGGCATCGACGCCCTGGGCGAACTGGGTGTGCTCTACGATGAGGCGCCGCACCTGCGAGATCACGGCGCCTGGCAGCAAAACTACATGTTCCAGCTCGGCTTGATCATCGGCGGCGGCACTGCCCAAATCCAGAAGAACATCATCGCCGAGCGCGGGCTCGGCATGCCGCGCGAGCCGAAGCTCGCGGCGGAGGGAGCCCGCTGATGGAGTTCGGGCTCTCGAGCGAGCAGCGCATGCTGCAGGACAGCGTCGCGCGGTATCTGGCCGACGCCTGCCCGATGCAGCACGTTCGCGATACCGCGGCCGGGCCGCAGGTCGTGAGCGCCACGCTCAAGGCGGGCCTGGCCGGCCTTGGCGTCCCCGGCATCCTGATCCCCGCCGAGTACGGCGGCATGGGCCTTGGCCTCCTGGAAGCCGCCCTGGTCGCCGAGGCGCTGGGGCATCGGGTCGCCCCAGCGCATTTCACGGGCGCGCACGTCATGGCGCCCCTGGCCATCATGAGCGGGGGATCGGCGGGTCAGCAACAGACTTGGCTGCCGAGGCTCGCCAAAGGCGAGGCGACGGCGGCCGTCGCAGTGACGGAATCGATCCTGAGCCGCGACGGCGCCGGCGTCCGGGCCAAGAACGGGCGCCTTGAGGGCGCCGCTCTCTTTGTTCTCGATGCGGCCGACGCCGAGGTCATCGTCGTAGCCGACGAAACCGGGCGCCAGCACCTGGTCGCGGCGGATGCGGTCGGCGTTGAGTTGATCGCCCTCCCGACGATCGACAGGACGCGGTCTGTGGGCGAGCTGCGCCTGTCCGGCGTGGCGGCCGAGCCGCTGCCGGGAAGCGGACCCGAGACGACCCGCCGGATCGTCGACGCGGGACGCGTCATGCTGGCCGCCGACACCCTGGGCGCGGGCGCCGCGATGATCGAACAGGCCGTGGCGTACGCCGGACAGCGCCGGCAGTTCGGGCGGCCGATCGGATCCTTCCAGGCGGTGAAGCACATGTGCGCCGAGATGGCGGCGGCTCTGGAGCCGTCCCGGTCGCTCGTCTGGTACGCGGCCCACGCGTTCGACCATATGCCGGATGAGGCGCCTCTGATGGCCTGCCATGCCAAATCGCATCTCTCAGAGGTCGGCCGGCTCGTCGCCCGGACGTCGACGGAGGTGCACGGGGGCATGGGATTCACCGACCTCGCCGGGCTGCACTACTGGTTCAAGCGGATCGGCCTCGATCGCCAGCTGCTTGGCGGCCCCGAAACCGTGCGCGACGAAGCCGCGCGGCTGCAGGGCTGGATCGCGGCGTAGGAGGACCTGAGCATGGCTTGGAATTTCGGCGAAATCCTCGATGCGCTTCCGCGGGTCGTCCCGCCGGAGGCGCCCGCCTTCATTCACGGCGATCGCGTCGTGACGTGGGGGGAAACCACCCGCCGTTCAAACAACTTGGCCAGGGCAATGTTGGCGCGCGGCGCGAGGCCGGGTGACAAGGTGGCCTTCTACATGCGCAACCGGCCGGAATATGGCGAGGCCCTGGCCGCCTGTTTCAAGGGCCGGCTGACGCATGTGAACGTCAACTACCGCTACAAGCCCGACGAGGTGTTCTACATCTTCGACGACTCGGACGCTCAGACCGTGATCTACGGATCGGAGTTTCGCGACACGGTCCTGCAACTCAAGGACCGGCTGTCCAAGGTCGTGACGTTCATCGAAGTTGGCGACGAGGGCGACCGGCCGCCCTTCGCGGAATCCTACGAGAGCCTGGCCACAGTCGGTGACGGCGCGCCGCTCGGCATCGAGCGATCCTCCGACGACCTGCTGTTCATCTATACCGGCGGCACGACGGGCATGCCCAAGGGCGTGATGTGGCGCCATGACGACTTGCGAGAAGCGCAACTCGACGCGCTGCGCCGGCTGGGCCCGGCGCCCGAATCCCTTGAGGCGCACCTGGATTCGATCCGCGCCGTCGGTCCGGGAAGTCGGACCCTGCCAGCTTGTCCTATGATGCACGGAACCGGTCTCATCACGGCGATTGGATGCATGATGGGCGGCGGGTGCGTCGTGACCCTGCAGAGCCCCTCGTTCGACGCTGGCGAACTCTGGTCGGTTGTGGCGCGCCGGAAGGTGCAATCGATCGCCATCGTCGGAGACGCCTTCGCCAAGCCGATGTTGCAGGCCCTCGACGCGAACCCGGGCCGTTTCGACACCTCGAGCCTCGTCTCGATGGTGTCGTCCGGCGTGATGTGGAGCCGCGAGGTGAAGGCCGGTCTGCTGCGCCATATTCCGCAAGTCGCGCTGATGGATTCCTTCGGCGCTTCAGAGGCGCTTGGCTTCGGCTCCTCAGCCATGACCAAGGACGGTGAGGTCAGGACGGCGTCGTTCCAGATCGGTCCCCGGTGCAAGGTTTTCGACGAGGACGAGAACCTTGTGGAGCCCGGCAGTGGCAAGGCCGGGATCATTGCCATCGGCGGCCCGATTCCTCTCGGCTACTACAGGGATCCGGAAAAGACCGCCAAGACCTTCCGAACCATAGGCGGCCAGCGATATTCGATCCCAGGGGACTGGTGCACGGTAGAGGCCGATGGCGCCATGACGCTCCTGGGGCGCGGTAGCGCCTGCATCAACACCGCCGGCGAGAAGGTCTATCCCGAAGAAGTGGAAGAGGCGCTGAAGACCCACGCGGCGATTGAGGACGCGCTGGTGGTCGGCGTGCCCGACGACAAATGGGGCCAGGCCGTGACCGGCGTGGTGGCGGTGGCGAGCGGCGCCGCGTTCGACGAGGACGATGTGCGCCGCCACGTGCGCGCCAGCCTGGCCGGCTACAAGACCCCCAAGCGCATCTTGGTGACCCGGGTGCCTCTCAGGGCCTCGAACGGCAAGGCCGACTACAAGACGGTCACGGATTTCGCGCGGCGCGACCTGGGACTGGCGTGAGGTCATGACAACCCAATCTGGCATCCCGTCCGAAACCCAAGCCGCCGAGGCGTTCGACATCCTGGTGGTCGGCGCGGGGTTCACCGGTCTCTACCAGCTCCATCGCCTGCGCCAGCTGGGGTTCTCGGTGCGGCTGCTCGAGGCCGGCGCCGACCTGGGCGGCATTTGGTACTGGAACTGCTATCCTGGCGCCCGCGTCGACACCCACGTCCCGATGTACGAGTTCTCCAGCGAGGACCTCTGGCGCGACTGGACCTGGACCGAGCGGTTCCCGGCCTGGGACGAGCTTCGTCGCTATTTTCGTTACGTCGATCAGAAGCTCGATCTGAGCCGCGACATCCGATTCAACACCCGCGTTGAAGCCGCTGAATTCAACGAAGGCCGGCAGCAGTGGACCGTGAGGACGCAGGACGGTGGCGCTGTGCGGGCGCAGTTCCTGGTGCTTTGCACGGGGTTCGCCGCCAAGCCCTATGTTCCCGAGCTCAAGGGTCTGGAGCAGTTCAAGGGCGCCAAGCACCACACCGCCTGGTGGCCGCAGAACGGCCTGGACTTGACCGCCAAACGCGTGGGCGTGATCGGCACTGGCGCCAGCGGCGTGCAGGTGGTGCAGGAAGCCGCGGCCGTGGCCGCCGAGCTGACGGTTTTCCAGCGCACGCCGATTCTGGCGCTGGCGATGCAGCAATGCGCGCTGGACGAGGCGACCCAGGTCGAGATGAAACGGGATTACCCCGCCCGGTTCGCGCGGCGGCGAGAGAGCTTCGGGGGCTTCGACTTCCACGCGAGCGGGAAGTCTGCGCTCGAGGTCTCGCCGGAAGAGCGGCAGGCCATCTATGAGGCGAGCTGGGCCGCGGGTGGTTTCAGCTTCTGGGCCTCGACCTTCTACGACGTAATGATGAACCTGGAGGCCAATCGTACAGCCTACGACTTCTGGCGCGCAAAGGTGCAGGCGCGCATCCGGGATCCGAAGCTGGCGGAGCAGCTAGCGCCCCGGGAGCCGCCGCACCCCTTCGGGGTCAAGCGCCCGTCCCTGGAGCAGACCTACTACGACGTCTTCAACCAGGACAATGTGCGCCTCGTGGATCTGAAGGCCACCCCGATCCTGGAGATCACCCCAGGCGGCGTGAGGACGGCAGACGGCGAGTACGACCTCGACATCCTGGTCCTGGCCACCGGCTTCGATGCGGTCACCGGCGGGCTCACGCAGATCGACATCCGCGGCGTCGACGGGGTGACGCTGAAGGACAAGTGGGCGCAGGGCGCGCGGACCCACCTGGGTATGGCGAGCGCCGGCTTCCCCAACCTGTTGTTCCTCTACGGGCCCCAGAGCCCCTCGGGCTTCTGCAACGGTCCCACCTGCGCCGAGCTGCAGGGCGACTGGGTGCTCGAATTCCTGAAACACATGCGCGACGCGGGCGTGAGCCGGTTCGAGGCGACCCCCGCCGCCGAACAGACGTGGAAGGACCATGTTGAGGCCGTTGGCGCCATGACGCTCTTTCCCCTGGCTGACTCTTGGTACATGGGAGCCAACATACCCGGCAAGCCACGGGAACTGCTGAATTATCCCGGCGGCGTGCCGATGTACCTGCAGATGTGCCAGGCGAGCGCCGCCAACGGTTACGAGGGATTTTTGCTTAGAACGACGACAACTCATGCGTCGGCTTGATCGACGAGTGAACGAGCCATGGAGACTTCGATGAGCGACGGTTCGATCGATCTGAGGGCCGAGGCCCGCGCAAAAGCCTACGCAATGCCGTTGGAGGACATCAATCTCGCCGACACCGAGTTATGGCGCACCGATACGGCGTGGCCGTATTTGGAGCGGCTGCGCAAGGAGGACCCGGTCCATCTGCATCCGGCTCACCACCACCCGGACGGCGCGTTTTGGTCGATCACCCGCTACGCCGACATCATGGCCGTCGACACCAACCACGAGGTGTTTTCGTCCGAGCCGTCGATCACCATCTTCGATCCCAAGGAAGACTTCACGCTTCCGATGTTCATCGCGATGGACCCGCCGAAGCATGACGTCCAGCGCAAGACCGTCAGCCCGATCGTGTCGCCGGCCAACCTTCACCTGATGGAGCCGTTGATCCGCAGCCGTATCGCGAAAACCCTGGACGAACTGCCGATCGGCGAGACCTTCGACTGGGTCGATCGGGTCTCCATCGAACTCACCACCCAGATGCTGGCCACGCTGTTCGACTTCCCGTGGGATGAACGGCGCAAGCTGACCCGCTGGTCAGATATCGCCACCGCGGGACCTGACTCGGGCCTATTCGTCACGGATGACTTTGAGACCGAGCGCAGAATGGAGCTCTTCGGCTGTGTGGATTATTTCACGCGGCTCTGGAACGAGCGGGTCAACGCCCCGCCCAAGGGCGATCTGATCTCGATGCTGGCCCACGGTGAGGCCACGCGAAACATGGACCGCATGGAGTACCTCGGAAACCTGCTCCTGTTGATCATCGGCGGCAATGACACCACCCGCAATACGATGACCGGCTCGATCCTGGCCATGAACCAGAACCCCGAACAGCTACGGAAACTGCAGGCGAACCCAGACCTGATCCCCTCCATGGTTTCGGAGACCATCCGCTGGCAGACACCGCTGTCGAACATGAGGCGCACCGCCACCCGGGACTTCGAGATTGGCGGCAAGCTCATCAAGAAGGGTGACAAGGTGCTCATCTGGTATGCCTCGGGCAATCGGGACGAGACGGCGATCGACAATCCAGACGCCTACATCATCGACCGGGAGCGGCCTCGCAACCATCTGTCGTTCGGGTTCGGCATCCACCGCTGCGTCGGCAATCGCCTGGCCGAGCTGCAGTTGCGCATTCTTTGGGAGGAAATCCTGCCGCGGTTTGCAGAGATCCGGGTCGTCGAAGAGCCCCGCCGTGTGCCGTCGGTGCTAATCCGGGGCTATTCTTCGATGCCCGTGGTCATTCCGCACCGCCATTGAGCATGCCCTGGCGGCCGAAAGGCGGGCGTCAGAGAGTTGAGACGCAGGCGAGGAAGAACCACTCGAGCGGCGCGCTTCCCAACGGGTGCTCAGCTTCTCCTGAAGGCTCCCTCGTTTGGTCGTTTCGCTCGATCTTTGCGGCGTCGCTCATCGAAATCTACAACACATATATGTTAGTTCGCGCCATAAACCTGCTAACATGGCTGGCGCAGCAACGAGAGGCGATCGTTGGGCCTGCCCGTTCGGCCGGCTGGTGTGGCGGGGCCGCCGCCGCGACTGCGTCGTTAGGGTGGGACATGTCGGTGACCGAGCCACGCAGGGTCGCGTTCAAGACAGCCGATGGCCTTGACCTGGTCGCCGACCGCTTCGGTCGGCCCGCGCGCGGTTCCGGACTTCCTCAAACACCTCGCCCTGGAGACGCAGACACATGACCGCTGACCGGCTGCCCAACATCTTCGAACTCACGCCGATGGACGCGAAGTTTCGGGACGATCCGCATCAGGTACTCGACAACCTGAGGTCGCAGTGCCCGGTCTACCGCGAGGAAACCGCGGGGACTTACTTTCTGACGCGCTACGCCGATGTCCGTGCGACCGTCTCAGACCTTGAGATGTGGCGAGATCCGCTTCGCGCCGAAGAGGCGGCTGTCTTCCAGCGCCGGATGCTGGAGAATGCCGTGCCGGGCGAGACACGCGGCGAGACCACCAGCATCCTCAGTCTCGACAACCCCGACCATGCCCGCATCCGCCAGCCCTTGGCTCGCGCGCTCTATGCCCGGGTGGCGAAGGGGCGGCCGAACGTGGAGCGCATCGTCAATGTCGCCCTGGACCGCCTCGCTCACGAGCCGACTTTCGACCTGATGCCGGACTTCTGCGTGCCGATCCCAATCGATGTCATCGCTGCGATTCTCGGTGTGGATCATGAACGACTGAGCGAGTTTCGGGACTGGTCCGAGGGGGTCATTCAGGGTCTCAACCCATTCCGGACGGCCGCTCAGACCGAGCATTTGGAACGGGCCCGACCGGCGCTCGCAGACTATTTTACCGAGATGCTCGCGCTTCGTCGGAAGCACCCGCAGGATGACCTCTTCAGCGACATGACCGGGCTTCAGGCCGAAGGTCTGCCGGTCAGCGACGCCGAACTTCGCATAAACCTTTCGGCGCTGCTGGTGGGCGGCAACCTCACGACAACGGATTTGATCGGCAACGCGGTACGCCTGCTGCTGACCCATCCGGATGAGTTGGCCAAGCTTCGGGCCGACCCGGGCATCATCAACGCGGTCGTCGAGGAGGTGCTTCGGTACGACCCCCCGGTGGACATAACCAGCCGGATCGCCTCAAGGGACATCGAAGTCGGCGGCTGCCCGATCAAAGCCAGCCAATCGATGCTCGTCTCGCTGCGCGGGGCCAACCGTGATCCGGAGATGTTCTCGGATCCGCACCGCTTCGACGTGAGCCGCAAGCACCATCCGCACCTCGCATTCGGCGGCGGCGCCCACATCTGCATCGGCGCGCCGCTGGCCCGCATGGAGGCGCAGGTCGCCATTCTGCGCCTGTTCAATCGGTTCCCGGACCTTCGCCTCAGCGATCCCGAAGAAGCCCCGGCGTGGCGCACGCTGCCATTCTTCCGCGGGCTGCAGCATCTCAGGGTGAATGCGCGTTAGGGGCCCAAGGTCATTGCCGAGCGGCGTTCAAAGGTTCGATCAGCCCCGAACGGCCATTGCAATAATCTCACGATAGTGTGGCGAGCGCCGCGTCAAGCAGACCAAGTGCTTCTCCGGGCGAGCTGGCTGGAGACAAGTTGCCGTTGAACTGCCTCCACCGCCACGCTCGCAGGTCTTGAACCGCTTGCGCTTCTCGATCGGCAGCCGGGAGATGCCGTGGCGCTGGAAGCAGCGGTGCAGGGCGCTGCGGCTGAGCTTGGGGACGGTGTCCGTCAGGCAGCCCAGCACATCATCGAGCGGCAGGAGCGTCTTCTGGCGAGAGGCCACCACGATAGCCTCCCGGCTGGCGTTGGAACGGCGCTCTTCGGCGCCCTGGTGACCGTCAGCGCATCGCTGTCGTGGTCCCGGAGTGGGCCTTTCCGTAAGATCGGCGCCAAAAGTGACGCTAAGGAAGTTATGTGATTTCAATATGTTACGCCGGTAAACGGGGGACAAATTATTGATTAATAACGACATTCAGCTTTTCTGAGCCAGGCCCGCCGACCGGCGCGGGCTCGGTTGGGCTCACTTACGCCGCTGCGGAGGCGAGGAGACGCTGTCCAGGGTCCTTCAGCGTGCCGTCGGCGTGCAGGTAGTGATAGAGTGTGCTTGAGGGGATATCGCCCAGTTCACGACAGATCTGAGGGATGGTTCTGCTCTTGTCGGCCATCAGGTGCTGGGCGAAGCGCAGCCGTTCCGGCGTCATGACCCGAGGGCGGCCGCCCTGTCGTCCCCTGGCGCGCGCCGCGGTGAGACCTTCGTTGACCCGCTGTCGGATCAGATTGCGCTCCATTTCCGCGAAGGCGGCTTGGATCTGCAGGAAGGCGCGCCCCGCGGGCGTGGTCGTATCCATCGGCGAATTGAGCGCCTTGAACGCGACGCCTTCCTTTTCGAGGTCCTCGATCATCCCAATGAGGTCCCGCGCCCGACGTCCAAGCCGATCAAGGTCGAGAACCGTGAGCACGTCGCCAGCGCGCAGGTAGCCGAGGCAGGCGACCAGGCCCGGGCGATCGGCTTGAACGCCGCTCAGCCGATCGTCGAAGATCTTCTCGCAGCCCGCTGCCGTCAGCGCATCGATCTGGCGATCGAGAACCTGCCGCTCTTCGCGTGTCGAGACACGGGCATATCCAATCAAAGCCATCGGGTCTCGCCGGTCAGCTCGACCGCAGGAGCGTGGCCACGGCGATGTCCTCGTCGATGTCGGGCCAATGGATGCCCTGGCCACCGCCGATCAGACGCCAATGTTTGCGCTGCTCGGGGGTGGCGTCCCGCAGACGCGGAAACCACTCCAACGGCGCGTCCAGTTCTCGCCCATCCGCCAGGACGATGTGCAACGCCAGATCGGTCGTTTGGACATCGACCGCGTCGCTATCAAGCTTCAGTGCCGAAATGCCCATGCCAGGCCTCCTTGAATGCCACGCGGTGTTCGATAACCAGGGCGCGGATACGGTTCATCTCGTGGGATCGAAAACCGCGCGAGCCGGCGAGCTGGACCGGATCGAGCCAAAACTTGGCGGCGCACTGGTCGCGTTCGACGTGGATGTGCGGCGGCTCCGCCCCTTCGAGGCTGTAGAAGAAGAAGCGGAACCCGGCAACATTCATCACCGTGGGCATGGGCCGCTTCTTCCTCTCGGCCTGGCGCCTTCAGCGAACCAATATCGCCACGAAAAATATCACCGACCATCAGCTTTTCGGCAATAGATTAATTTGGCTTTTTCGTGGGCCAATCGACCTTCCGAGGTGTCCATTGGGGTGTGAGCTTCAGCGCTAAATGGCGGATGATCTCCAGCGCTATATGGCGCCGATGACGAGCGTGCTCCGGGCAGCTTCGACCACGTCGTCGGTGATCACCGACAGGCCGTTGATCTTCAGGATGCGCTCGATCTGGATGAAGAGGCGCTGCAGCAGCCGGAAGTTTCCGCCAGTGATCCGGGCGATAGTGGCGATCGCCTGGGCGTCGGTGAAGTCGGCGTCGTCGAGCAAAAGGCCCAGTTGGCGCCAGTGGCGGGTAAGAACGAAGGTGAGTTCCTCTTGATGCAGCGGCCGATAGTGGTGGGCGAAGCCCACTCGGCTGTAGAGCTGGGGGTATCGAGCCAGGCGCTTCTCCATGCCCGGCATTCCGATCAGGATCACCGCCATGCCGGTGCGGTCGAAGATGTCGCGAACGAGTTCGAGCGCGGCGGTTTGCAGCCGCTCGGCTTCGTCGATTATGACCATTTCGACCAGTCGATGAACGTGGAGTCGGGGAACCTCTACGCCCTCACGGCGTAGCTGCTCTTCGATGCAGGCACTGATTGCGACAAGGCTGTGGCCCAGGGTGTCGCGCAAATCGCGCAGGGTTCCCATTACGGCGGCCGTGAGAAACACAGTCCGCGTCTTGGCCATCACCGCCAGGACCTCGGCGGTCATGGTATCTGACGTGCCTCCAAGCTCAAGAATCGGCTCAGCCTGGTCCCAATGAGCGTAGCGGCGGGCCGACAGCGTCTTGCCGACACCGGCAGGCCCATAACAGAGACCGATATAGCGGTGTTGACGAACGGCTTTGGCGAACTCGAGGAAGCGTCGATGCTCTTTGGTGGCGATGAAGGTGGGTTCCCGCCGGCGGACGCTCGATGTCATCATGTCCCGTCCTCCTCGTAGATCTTGAGCTTCGATCGGGTCGGTCGGGCGGGTGACCCCGGCTTTGCGGCGCCGGACGATGCGCCGGCGACCGGGAGGAAATCCGCCACGCGAGCGATCCGCTCGTTGATGCCGTTGCGGAGCGCCTGGCGATGCGCCCGGCGAGCCGCCTCAATGTCTTTCAGCGTCACCGTGTTGCCGGCGTGCTCCTCGCTGACGGCACGGCAGAGGAACCGGTCGCGATGGAACACCCGGATTTCAGAGAGGTCGCGCGGATCGTAGCGGATGGTGACGGACTCTCGGATGTAACCGGCGAGCGTGGGGCTGACGTAGCGGAGACCTTGAAAGCGGACCCCGTCACGCTGAACGGTGCGCGCCTTGGCGTGCATGATGAGGAGCAGATCGAGGTCTTCCAGGTTGTCGGGCAGGCGCGGAAGGAAGCCGTCCCCACGCCAAGCGTCGAGCGGCGTCTGACCGGTCTCGCTGTGAGGGCGAACATGGTAGATGCCGGACACGAAGGCGCCGATGGCGCGATCGAGTTCCGCCAAAGACAACCTCGGAGCAGCTGCCGCCTTGCCGCCGGATAGCCAGCCGGGAAGCTCAGGCAGCAGCTCCGTATTGATCGTTCCGAACAACCGCTCGATCTTGCCGCGGCCCTGCGGGCGGCCGACGGCGGAGTACGTCAGCTGAAAGCGTAGCGCGGCCGAGACCTGTTCGAGGTGCAGGCTCGTGAAGTCGCTGCCATGATCGACGTAGAGCATGTCCGGGATACCACAGACCGGCCAGGCCGCCTCGCTCTTGCGCCATATGGCCTGCCGAAGCGCGAGGCAGGTGTTCAAGGCGGACGGCGCCCCGAGAAAGACGGCGTAGCCGGCGACAGCCCGAGAATGGTCGTCGAGCACCGTGGTCAACCAGGGCCGAGCCGGCTTGCCCCGCTCGTCCAGAATAAGGAGATCGAGCATGGTGTGATCGGCTTGCCAGACCGCGTTGGGCGCTGCGGCGCGATGGCGATGGATCAGTTCGTAACGGTCCCGAAAACCGGCGATGCCATCGTGAGCCAACGCCACCATCCCCGGTTCGAGGCGCGCGATGATGGCGTGCACGGTGCTGTAAGATGGCGCGCGCCAGCCTTTGGCTCTTGCGGCCTCGGCGACCCGCCGATGGATCGTGGCGGCTGAGACCCGCGGCCGCTTGAGCGCCATTCCCTCGATCAGGCCGACGAGATCGGCCGGCGTCTGTCGAACGCCCGCGTCCGAGCGGGTGAGACGCTCCAAGCCTGACAGGCCGTGCATGCGATAACGAGCCAGCCAGCGCTGCGCAGTGCGGAGCGGGACTCCAGCGGCCCTCGCTGCGAAGGTGAGCGGAACTTCATCGTCCAGGACTGGCCGGAGCACGGCGAAGCGAGCCATCGCTTTCCTGCGCTGTTGTCCGGCCTCGGTGTCGAGCGCCATTGGCGCTGCCGGCTGCTCCATGCCGCCCTCCGCACGTGCGCGGGTGTCCGAAAGAGGATCGTTGAACGGACGGTCCGCCCCGCACGAACCGCGCCCCACAAACTCAGGACCTCCGGAGTCTCATAAGACCCGTACGCTGAGTCTTTCATTGAGGGGAGGCTTAACGTACACTTTCGGCATGACGACAACCTTGATCGGTTACGCCCGCTGCTCCACCGACAAGCAGGACCTCGCCGCCCAACGCGCGGCGCTCCAGGAGCTCGGCGTGGCGGCCGATCGCATCTACACCGACCACGGCTTGACCGGTGCGAACCGCTCCCGGCCGGGGCTGGATCAGGCTCTCGCCGCGGTCCGCAGCGGCGACACGCTGGTCGTTCCCAAACTGGATCGCTTGGCCCGGTCAGTTCCGGACGCGCGCTCCATCGCCGACGCCCTGGTCGCTCGGGGCGTCAAGCTCAAGCTGGGAGCGAGCATCTATGATCCCGCTGACCCGATGGGGAAGATGTTCTTCAACATCCTGGCCACCTTCGCCGAGTTCGAGGGCGACCTCATCCGACTCCGGACGCGCGAGGGCATGGCGATCGCCCGCGCACGAGGGAAACTCAAGGGAAAGCAGCCGAAGCTCTCGGAGAAACAGCAGAAGGAGCTGCGCCGGATGCACGGCACCGGCGAATACGCGATCAGCGATTTGGCGGAGCTGTTCTCGGTGTCCCGCCCGACCGTGTACCGAACACTCAACCGCCAGGTCCCCGCCACATAGCCCTGGAGATAGACCGCCATTAGCGTCGGAGTTCACACCTATCCTGGCCAGGGACATGCCGAATCGGGCGGATTCGCTCGCCACCACGAAGTCGCAATGCAAGGCCAGTTCATTGCCGCCGGCGATGGCGTCGCCCTGGACCACGGCCACCACCGGCACAGGGTAGAGTTCGATTGCGTGGAGCATCGTCTCTATGGCCGACGAGCCAATCACGCCGCCGCGGCGTTCCCCGCAGATCGAGGCCCGCGCAAAACACCGGTCCCTCGGCGCGGATCACCGTGACCCGCTCCCGGGCGGCGGGCGGACCGGTGAAGGCCTCGGTCAGCGACGCCAGCATATCCGCGTCGAGCGCGTTGCGCTTTTCGCCGCGCGCCAGCGTCACCTCACGAACCGCGCCGTCGCTGGCCACCCTGACCTTCGCCATCACTTCCTTCCAATCGCTGCCCGAAGCTCGAACTCGATGCCGCGCTCACGAGCAAGGACCACACGTACGTGTTTCATGCTAACATATATCTGCTACGTATTGAGACGCACCAGGTGATCGCGATCACGTCACCCTTCCGAATCGACGCGGGGTCGAAAGAGATGATCAAGAAGCCCATATCGGCGGACTCGCACATCACCGAGCCGCCGCATTGCTACGTGGATTACATCGACCCGAAGTTCCGCGACCGCGCGCCGCGGATGGAGCGGCTCGACAAGATCGGCGATGTCTTCGTCATCGAAGGACTGCCCTCGCCGATTCCAATGGGGCTGGTCGCCGCAGCTGGCAAGGACCCGTCGCAGATCACGACGCACGGCGTGGCCTTCGAGGATCTGTGGAGAAGCGGCTGGGACGCCAAGTTCCGCGTGGCCGATCAGGAACGGGACGGCGTTGCGGCCGAGTTCATCTATCCCACAGTCGGAATGATGCTCTGCAATCATCCCGACTTCGATTTCAAGAAGGCCTGTTTCGACGCCTATAATCGATGGCTGCAGGAGTATTGCGGCGAGGCTCCCGACCGGCTTTACGGTCTGGCGCAGGTTTCCATGCGCACGCCGGAGGACGGCGTCGCGGAAATCCTTCACGCGAAGGAAATGGGCTTCAAAGGCGTGATGATGCCCGGTAACCCCGCCGTGGAAGACTACGACTCCACCGTCTACGACAAGGTCTGGGCAGCCGCTGTCGAGTGCGACATGCCGCTGTCCTTCCATATCCTGACCGGCAAGTCGGACAGCCTTGCAGGCCAGACGCGCGGTCCGCGGATCAACGGCTTCCTATCCATTATCCGCGGCTGCCAGGATGTGATGGGCACGTTCATATTCGGCGGCGTCTTCGATCGTTTTCCCGGCCTCAAGGTCGTCTGCGTCGAGGCCGACGCGGGTTGGGTCCCACACTACATGTATCGCATGGACCACGCCTACAAACGCCATCGCTACTGGATGAAGGCCCCCCTGCTCGCGCGCATGCCGAGCGAGTATTTCAGGGACAACATCTATGTGACCTTCCAGGATGACTGGGTGGCGTTCAGGATGAAGGACATGTGCAATGTCCGTCGACTGATGTGGGCGAACGATTTCCCGCATTCCGATTCAACCTGGCCCCTGTCGCAAACCATGCTCGAAGAGCACACCAAGGACTTGAGCGAGCAGGAACGGAACTGGATCTGCCACGACAACGTGGCGGAGCTGTACGGGATCGCCGTCTGACAACTACGCAATCTAGACGTGGCCGTCCTAGCCGCATTTGAAACTGATCGCGTCCCTTCAAAAACTGGAGTTCTTCTAATGGCTGACGGCGCAGATCAGACTATCGAGGCTTTTCGTCAGGACGTGCGGGCCTGGGTCGAAGTCAACTTCCCGCAGGACCTTGAAGGCCTGGGCAATCCGATCGTGCTAGAAGAGCGCCCTAAGCCTACCGAGGAACAGGTCGCCTGGCGCAAGGCGGTCGGCGAAAAGGGCTGGGGGACGCCGACGTGGCCTGCCGAATACGGCGGTGCGGGGCTTTCTTCGGCCCACGCCCGAGTTATCCACCAGGAATTTTCGCGCGCTGGCGCCTACAACCCGATCGGGGGAATGGGCGTCATGATGTTCGGCCCGACGTTGCTCGAGTACGGCACTGAAGAACAGAAGCTGGAGCATATTCCGCCGATCTGCCGCGGCGAAGTTCAGTGGTGCCAAGGCTACTCCGAGCCCGGGGCCGGCTCTGATCTGGCCTCCCTG
>NZ_SCVD01000008.1 GCF_004297125.1 Phenylobacterium sp.
TTCCTTCTGGTGAAGGTCGGCCAGCTCGTGCTCCAGCTCCACATGGTAGTGGGTCGTGCCCGAGATGTTCCGCGTGCCGCCCGATCCGGCCCCAGCCTCCTCGATGGCCTGATGCATCGCATCCAGCACCACCGGGTTCTGCCCCTGCCCCAGGTAGTCGTTCGAACACCAGACCGTGACTTGGTCCGAGTATCCATCCCCTCGCGTGCGGGTCGCCAGCGGGAAGGACCCGCGATGCCGCTTCAGGTCGATGAACTCCCGGTAGCGCCCCTCGGCGCGGACGCGGTCAAGGGCGGCATGGAAGGCCGGCGCGTAGTCCACCTGCCGGCCTAACGCTTGCGGGCGCGGAGGTCGGCAAGGGCGCCTCGAGCCCAGACGACGCCAAGGGCGAGCATGAAGGCGCCATAGCAGGCAAAGACCAAGGCGAGATACGGGGTCATCGGGAACATCGGAAACTCCAGCTTCGAGGCGGAAAAGACTGCGACGTGCGGCCAGGCGGAGCCTTGATCGGGATCAAGGCGTCAGAGCGCTTTGGAATGCCGCCCGCCGTCGGATTCGAAGTAGGTGTCGAAGGCCGCGCAGACCGACCGGACCACCAGACGTCCATAGCCCTCGACGCGCAGGATCCGTCCGTCGAAGCGGACCAGGCCGTCGCCGACGAAGGGCGCGAGCCTCGTCAGGGCGTCCGAGAGGTCGGACACCGAGCGGCCGTGACGGGCGCAGACGGCTTCCAGGTCGACGCTGAGGTCGCACATGAGGCGCTCGATGATCTCGCCCCGGAACAGGTCTTCGTCGGTGAGCGCGACGCCGCGCGCGACCGGAAGCCGCCCCGCGGCCACCGCGGCCCTCCAGGCCACCTCCGCGGTGATGTTCTGCACGAAGCCCTGAGGCAGGTGGCCGATCGCCGAGGCGCCGAGGCCCAGCAAGGTTCCGGCCGCGTCGGTCGTGTAGCCCTGGAAATTGCGGCGCAGGTCGCCCTCCTCCAGCGCCACGGCCATGGCGTCGTCGGACCGGGCGAAATGGTCCAGGCCGATGCGGACATAGCCTTCCTGCGTCAGCCGCTCCGCCGCCTCCTCGGCCTGGTCCAGCCGGGCGCCGGGCCAGGGCAGAGCACCCTCGTCGATCAACTGCTGATGCGCCTTCATCCAGGGGACGTGGGCGTAGCCGAACAGGGCGATGCGCTCGGGCCGCAGCGTGAGCACCGCGTCGATGGTGGCCAGGGTGTTGGCGGTCGTCTGATGGGGCAGGCCATACATGAGGTCGAGGTTGATCGAGCCCACGCCGGCCTCGCGCAGCCAGCCGACCGCCGCGGCGACCTGCTCGAAGGATTCCTCCCGATTGATCGCCGCCTGCACGGTGGGGTCCAGGTTCTGAACGCCGAGGCTGGCGCGGTTCAGGCCATGGCGCGCGGCGGCCTGCACCCAATCTCGGCTCAGGGAGGTGGGATCGAGCTCGGCGGCGACCTCGCGGTCCGGCGCAAGCGCGAAGGCCGCTTCCAGCCCCCCGAACAGCTGCGCCAGATCCTCCGGGCTCAGCATGTTGGGCGATCCGCCGCCGAAGTGGATGGTCCGCACCGGCAGCCGGCCCGGCAGGGCTTCGCGCAGCAGGGCCATCTCCTGCCGTAGCAGGGCCACGTACTCGCCGATCGGCTCGTGCCGGTTCACCGCGCGGGTGTTGCAGCCGCAATACCAGCAGAGCCGCGCGCAGAACGGAATGTGGAGATAGAGCGAAACGGCCTCGTCCGCCGGAAGGGCGGAGAGCCAGCCCCGATAGGCTGCCTCATCCACCTCCGGGGTGAACTGCAGCGCGGTCGGATAGCTGGTGTAGCGCGGCGCGCGGCCGTCGTACTTCGCGACAAGGTCGGCCAACTGGTAGGCCCTGGCGGTGGCGAGCGTGTGCAAGGTCATGCCGCCTGATCGCAAGGCGTCGCGCCCGGCGCCGTGATCCAGATCAAGACCCGCGCGAGATCAGGCGATCGGCCGGTCCTCGGGGTCCTCCACCAGGATGCGGGCGGCGTCGCCCGCCGGGTCCTCGTACTGCCCGGCCTTGAGGCTCCACCAGAAGGCGGCCACGGCCAGCAGGCCGAGCCCCAGCGAGAACGGCGCCAGGAACATCACGATATTCATCGGCGCAGTCCCGTCCGCAAGGCGTTGAGCGTGACGATCAGAGACGAGCCCGACATGGCGATCGCCGCGACGAACGGGTTGACCAAGCCGAGCATCGCCGCGGGGGCGGCGACGACATTGTAGAGCGCGGCGAAACCGAAGTTCTCCAGCGCCCGGCGGCGCGCGCTGCGGGCGACGTCGAAGGCCGCGACCACCGGCTCCAGCCGCTCGCCCGAGAAGACCAGGTCGGCCGCGTTCTGGCTGGCTTCGAGCGCGGAACCGGGCGCCATGGCGGCGTGGGCCTTGGCGAGCGCGGCCGCGTCGTTGAGGCCGTCGCCCACCATCAGCACGCGACGCCCTGCGGCCGCGAGTTCGTCCATGCGGGCAGCCTTGTCTTGCGGCGTGCAGCCGGCGCGCCAAGCGGCCACGCCCAGGGCTTCG
The DNA here is from genome assembly GCF_004297125.1 of Phenylobacterium sp. Classification (GTDB taxonomy): domain Bacteria; phylum Pseudomonadota; class Alphaproteobacteria; order Caulobacterales; family Caulobacteraceae; genus Phenylobacterium. The sequence continues at coordinate 2,547 of NZ_SCVD01000008.1, forward strand.
GCCACGCGCCCGACCGCGCCGGGGACGTCTCCCGACAGGATTTCGACGGAGAGGCCGCGGGCGGCCAGCGCCTCCAGGGTCTCGAGCGCGTCGGGACGCAGCGAGTCGGCGAAGCGGAAGCGGATCTTGATATCTCCCTCGAAGCCGAACCACAGTTCCGTCTCCGAGCCGGCGCCGTCCACGCCCACAAAGGCGGCCCGTCCGAGGCGGGCTCGGCGACCGTCGATGGTCCCTTCCACGCCCTGACCGGCGTGCTCGGTCACCTCCGACGCCAGCGGGCCCGAGCCCGCCGCGTCGGCCAGCGCCCGCGCCAGGGGATGACGCGAGACGCGAGCGAGCGGCGCGGCCATGGCGAGGGTCCTGGGCATGGCGTCGACCAGGCGTGGCCGGCCTTCGGTCAGGACGCCGGTCTTGTCGAAGACGACGTGGTCGACCTCGGCCAGGCGTTCGAGCGCCGCGCCCGACTTGACCAGCACCCCGCGGCGGAACAGGCGGGCGGAGGCGGTGATCTGCACGGCCGGAACCGCGAGCCCGAGCGCGCAGGGACAGGTGACGATCAGCACGGCCACGGCGCGGATCAACGCCTCGCGCGGGCCAAGGCCGAGCGCCCAGCCCCCGGCGAAGGTGAGGAGCGCGACGGTATGGACCACCGGCACGTAGAGGCCGGCCGCCTTGTCGGCGAGTCGCACATAGCGCGACTTGGCCTGCGCCCCGGCCTCGACCAGCCGTGCGATGGCGGCCACCGCGGAGTCCTCCGACCGGGCGACGGCCACCAGTTGAAGCGTCCCGGAGAGGTTGAGGGCGCCGGCCCGGCAGTCGCCGCCGAGGCTGACCGCCACAGGAGCCGTCTCGCCGGTCAGCAGGCTGTTGTCGAGTTCCGAGGCGCCGGAAAGCACCCGACAGTCCACCGGAACCCGCTCGCCCGGCCGCAGCAGCAGGCGGTCGCCGGGCCGCACCTCGGCCACGGGCCTGGCGACCAGGGCGTCGTCGGGCCCCATGACGATGGCGCTCGGCGCCTGGAGGGCCAGCAGGTCCGCGGCGGCGCTGGAGGCGCGCGCGCGCAGGCGATGGTCCAGCCAGCGGCCGATGAGCAGCAGGAACAGAAGGGAGACCGCGGCGTCGAAATAGGCGTCGCGCCCGCCGAGGACCGTCTCCGAGAAGCTGATCGCCAGCGTCAGGAGCACGCCGATCGAGATCGGCACGTCCATGTTGGCGCGCCGCGCCTTCAACGACCGCCAGGCGGAGCGGAAGAACGGCAGGCCGGCGTAGAGGGCGCACGGCGCCCCCACGACGCCCGAGAACCACATCATCAGGGTGCGGGTCGCCGGACCCAGTTCCTGGCCGAACAGGCCAGCCCAGATCGGCACCGAGAACATCATCGTGTTCATGACGCCGAAGCCGGCGACGGCCAGGGCCAGGACGAGGCGCCGCCCTTCGCGGTCGTGGGCGTCCTGCGCCCGTCCCGGGTCGTAGGGCGTGGCGGGGTAGCCCAGCCGTTCGAGGGCCGCCACCACCGCGGCGGGGTCCTCGCCGCCTTTGCCGAACTCGACCGTGAGCCGCTTCTGGGTAAGGTTGAGCCGCGCCGAGGCGACACCCGGCAGGGCCAGAATCTCTCGCTCGATCTTCGACAGGCACCCTGCGCAGCGTGCGTCGGGCACCAGCAGATCGAGGCGGGCGCCGCCGTCGTCATGGCGGTTCAGGAAGGCGCCAAGGTCGGTCCGGGCGGCGTCGTAGATCACGGCCATGTCAGTCTCCGTTCGGCGACGAAGGACCCGCCGGTCGGCCCCTGGGCCTGCGTGGTAAGGTCCCAGGCTCCTGAAATCCTCCCGGTCGTGGCCACGTAGCGGCCCGGCTCCGCCTCGGCGAACCGCAGGGCGATGCGGCCGGCCTCGGTGGCCGGGCGTTCGAGGCGCCCGGTGATCGCCAGCCCTGACAGCGGCCGGCCCTGCTGGTCCCGGAACTCAAGGGCCACCTGCCCGGCCTCGGCTCCGGCGGTGGCGCTCCACCCGAGACGGTCCTGAGCCTCCAATTGAGCGATATGGCGATTGTAGAGCAGGCCGTCCTCGTAGGGCGTGACCGAGACCTGGCCGGGAAAGGTGCGGATCGCCATCACCATGAAGCTGGCGTCGACAGCGGCGACGATGGCGAAGAAGGCCGTGACGCCGGCCAGGACATGCCACCCCCGGACCTCGAAGGGGCGGCGGCCCGTCGTCGGCTGGATGCTCATGGCGGGGTCTCCACACCGGTGAGGAACGTTGTCTCCGTCGCCGCGGCGGCGTCGCCGGCGCGGATCGAGAAGGTGGCGGGCAGGCTGGCCGCGGCGACCGTCGGGTTGGCGGTGACGAAGACCCGCAGCGCACGGACCTCGTTGGCCGGAACCGTGGTGCGGACGACCGTTCCGGCCGCCTCGCCGGGGGTGCTGAGCCTGGCCCCGGGGACGCCGGTGACCGTCACCTCCACCGTATGCGGCGCGAAGGTGCGGTTGGCGATCTTCAGCGTGTAGCCGTTGCGCACCGAGCCGTCGTGCAGCCGCACGAAGGTCGGATTGCGGTCGCGCAGCGCGTGCAGGTCAAGCGGGGTCCGGTTGGCGAGGCCCCAGATCACCAGCGCCGAGACGCCCACGAGGGCCACGGTGTAGTAGATCGTGCGCGCACGGACGAACTTGTACGAGGCCGGCCGTCCCGCCCCGCGCTCGACCACCGCGAAGTCGGTGTCGTAGGCGATCAGCGCCCGCGGCCGGCCGACCCGGTCCATGATCTCGTCGCAGGCGTCGATGCACAGGCCGCAGTTGATGCACTCCAGCTGCGGGCCGTCGCGGATGTCGATGCCCATCGGGCAGGCGACCACGCAGGCGTTGCAGTCGATGCAATCGCCTCGACCCTCCCACGTCTGGCCCTTCTTGTGGGGGCCGCGCGTCTCGCCGCGGTCGCGCCGATAGGTCACCTGCAGCGAGTGATCATCCAGCATGGCGCCCTGGATGCGCGGCCAGGGGCACATGTAGGTGCAGACCTGCTCGCGCATGTGGCCGGCGAAGACGTAGGTCGTGGCCGTCAGCAGGGCGCAGGAAATATAGGAGGTGACCGGCGCCCGGCCGGTCCAGAACTCGCCCAGCAGCGTGGGCGCGTCGCGGAAATAGAAGATCCAGGCGCCGCCGGTGCCGAACGCCACCGCCAGCCAGACCGCGTGCTTGCCGCCCTTGCGCCAGAGTTTGTCGAACGACCACGGCGCCGCGGCCAGGCGCATGCGCGCGTTGCGGTCGCCTTCGAAGGCGCGCTCGACATAGATGAAAAGATCGGTCCAGACCGTCTGCGGGCAGGCGTAGCCGCACCACAGCCGGCCGAACAGCGCCGTCACCAGGAACAGAGCCAGGGCCGCCATCACCAGCAGCCCGGTGACGAAATGGATCTCCTGCGGCCAGAGTTGGATGCCGAAGAAGTAGAAGCGCCGGCCGAAGAAATCGACCAGCACCGCCTGGTCCGGCAACGCCCCCGGGCGCTCCCAACGGATCCACGGGGTCACATAGTAGACGGTGAGCGTCAGGATCAGCAGCGCCCACTTGATCCGCCGCCACTTGCCGTGGACCAGCTTCGGATAGATCGGAACCCGCGGCTTATAGAGCTCGCCCTTGTCCCGGGCCTTCTGACGCACCTTCTCTGCCGCCGACTGTGGGCCAGGCCCCTCCGGCGGCGGAGATTTGGAGACCGTGTCGATGACGGTGGTCATCGACCGACGGCCCCGGCTGCGACCCCCGCCGCGGCCTTCGCCGGCGCGACCGGCTCCGCCACGCCGCCGGCGTTCGCGTGGACATAGACCGCGAGCGCCTTCACCGTTTCCGGCGAGAAGCGGGCCTCCCAGGTCGGCATCACGCCGTTGCGGCCGTTCCAGATCTGGTCGCGGATGGCGACCCGGTCGGAGCCATAGAGCCACTCCTGATCGGTCAGGTTCGGGACGCCCTGAGCCACGTCGCCGGTTCCCGCCGGCCCATGGCAGGCGGTGCATTGGTCGGCGAACGTCTGGCGCGCGCGGCCGACGGCGGCGGCGTCCGCCTTGCGGCCAGAGAGCGCGACCACGTACTCGGTGAGGTCGTCGACCTGCGCGTCGCTCAGCATCTGGTCCCGACCGAAGGACGGCATGACCTTCTCGCCGCGCGCCTGGGCGTGGCCCGAGCGGACCCCGACCTGGATGGTGTGCCGGATCTCATCCAGCGAACCGCCCCACAGCCAGACATCGTCGCGCAGGTTGGGATACCCCTTGCCGCCCGCGCCACCGGCGCCGTGGCAGGTGGCGCAATTGTCGCCGAACACAGAGGCGCCCACCTGCATGGCATATCCCTGCAATTCGGGGTCAGCCTCGATCTGCTGCAGGCTCGCAGCGCGCAGCCGGCTCTCGCCTGCATGGCGCTGGGCGGCCAGACCCTTCAGCTCCTGCGCCACCTGGGCGCGGTCCGACTGGCCCAGGACGCCGCGGGTGTAGCCGGTGATCCCCGGCCACGCCGGCATCAGCACCCAGTAGACCACCGCCGCGGCGATGCAGCCGTACCAGGTCCAAAGCCACCAGCGGGGCAGCGGGGTGTCGAGTTCCTTGATTCCGTCCCACTCGTGGCCGGTGGTCTCGGTTCCGGTGTGGTCGTCGCGTTCGCGCTCAGACATGGGGCGCCTCGTCATCTTCAAGCGGGAGGTGGGCGAGGCGCTGGAACGCCTGCTTGTGGCGCGGCCAGAGCGCGTAGATCAGGCCACCCAGGAACATCAGGCCGAAGAACACCGTACCGCCCTGCTGGGCGAAGCGGGCCACGGTCTCGTAGGTGAGGCCGCTCATCGCAGGTTCTCCGGGGCTTCGGCCTTGTAGCTGCGGAAATCGACCATGGTCCCCAGCACCTGGAGATAGGCGATCAGCGCATCCATCTCGGTCAACCGCTGGGGATTGCCGTCGTAGTCGCGCTGCTGGACCTTGGCGCCGTAACGCTTCTTGAGGTCCGAGGCCTCGCCGGCGAACGGATCGACCTGCTGTTGAAGGTCGGCCTTGGCGTTGGCGATCTCGGCCTTCGAATAGGGCACGCCCACCGTCGTCAGGGTGGCCAGCCGCTGCTCGATGGCGCGATAGTCCAGGTCGGTATCGGCCAGGAACTTGTAGGGCGGCATGTTGGATTCCGGCACCACCGAGCGCGGATCGGCCAGATGCTGGACATGCCAGCTGTCCGAGTACTTGCCGCCCACGCGGGCCAGGTCCGGCCCGGTGCGCTTGGACCCCCACTGGAATGGGTGGTCGTACATGCTCTCGGCGGCCAGGCTGTAGTGCCCGTAGCGCTCCACCTCGTCGCGGAGCGGGCGGATCATCTGCGAGTGGCAGCCGTAGCACCCCTCACGGATGTAGATGTCGCGGCCGGCCTGCTCGAGCGGCGTGTAGGGGCGAACCCCGTCCACCTTCTCGATGGTGCTCTCCAGATAGAAGAGCGGGCTGATCTCGACGAGGCCGCCGATCGACACCACGATGATGATGCCGATCAGCAGGACGAGCGAATGCCGCTCGAATTTGGCGTGTGCTTTCCACATGTCGGGCGCTCTTACTCGGCCGCCATCAGGGCGGGCGTGGGCAACTCAGCCGGGCTGGGCGCCGCTTGGGCGCTGGGCAGCCGGATGGTGCGCCACAGGTTGTAGGCCATGATCAGCGCGCCCGAGAGGTACATGAGCCCCCCAACCGTGCGGATCACGTTCTCGATGTGCTTGGCCGCGACGGTCTCGACGAAGGCGTTCGCGAGGTAGCCCTGCGGCGTGTACTCGCGCCACATCAGGCCCTCCATGATGCCGGAGACCCACATCGCGGCGATGTAGAGAAGGATGCCGGTGGTCGCGAGCCAGAAGTGCCACTCGACCAGCTGGTTCGAGTAGAGCCGCTCCTTTTTCCACAGCCACGGGACCATGCAGTAGAGAGCGCCGAAGCTGATGAAGCCAACCCAGCCCAGGGCGCCGGAATGCACGTGACCGATGGTCCAGTCGGTGTAGTGGCTGAGCGCGTTGACCGCGCGGATCGACATCAGCGGGCCTTCGAAGGTGGACATACCGTAGAAGGCGATGGCCACCACCATCATCCGCACCACCGGATCGGTGCGCAGCTTGTCCCAGGCGCCCGAGAGCGTCATCAGGCCGTTGATCATCCCGCCCCACGACGGCATCCACAGCATGATCGAGAAGGTCATCCCCAGCGTCTGCGCCCACTGCGGCAGCGCCGTGTAGTGGAGGTGGTGCGGACCCGCCCAGATGTAGATGAAGATCAGCGACCAGAAGTGGACGATGGACAGCCGGTAGGAATAGACCGGCCGCTCCACGCGCTTGGGCACGAAGTAGTACATCATGCCGAGGAAGCCGGCGGTCAGGAAGAAGCCGACCGCGTTGTGGCCGTACCACCACTGCACCAGGGCGTCCTGGACGCCGGAGAAGGCGGAATAGCTCTTGGTCTCCAGCAGGCCGATCGGCACGGCGGCGTTATTGATCAGGTGCAGGATCGCGATCGTGACGATGAAGGCCAGGTAGAACCAGTTGGCCACATAGATGTGCGGCTCCTTGCGCTTCCAGATCGTGCCCAGGAAGACCAGCAGGTAGGCGACCCAGACGATGGTCAGCCAAAGATCCACGTACCACTCGGGCTCGGCGTACTCGCGGCTCTGGGTGATGCCGGCCAGGTAGCCGGTGGCCGCCAGGACGATGAACAGCTGGTAGCCCCATAACACGAACCAGGGCCACACGCCGCCCGCCAGGCGCGCCCGGCAGGTGCGCTGAACCACATAGAAGGACGTGGCGATCAGGGCGTTGCCGCCGAAGGCGAAGATCACCGCCGACGTGTGCAGGGGCCGCAGCCGGCCGAAGTTCAGCCAGGGCAGCTCCGGGAAGTAGAAGATCCGCGGCCAGCTGAGCTGGGACGCGGCCAGGGCGCCGGCGGCGAGGCCGGCGACCGCCCAGAACATCGTGGCGATGACCCCGGCCCGGATCACGCCGTCCGCATAGCGGGTCGGGTCCGACCTGAGGCGATCCGATCCGATCAGCACGCTCATCACGCAGACGGCGACGACGAGCGCGCCGGTCAGGATATAGCCGTGGAACCGGAACAGCGGATCGTGGGTGAAGGCCGTGGCGAGCAGCGCCAGGAACGCGCTCAGCCCGGTGAACATATAGAGCGCGGTGACGTCGAGCGGCGTCCCGTCGCGAGATGATGTGGCTACCGTCATGAATCCCCAGTCCCTTGAGAGACGCGGGCCTTCATGGCGCTACCGACCCGACCCAGCCTTGATTTCGCTCAAGGCCGGCTGCGGCGCAGACGCCATATTGCGGTGTCCGAGGAGATCGACCATGCGCTGGCCGCCGACCCCCATCCAATCGCGCGTCGAGCGTCTGACCATCGGTCTCCTCGGCGCTACCCTCATGGCGTCCGCGGCGCTCTCGGCCGATCTGGCCCGGGACCATATGGCGCTGCGCGGGGTTGTGTGCGGCGTCGCCCAGGTTCCGCATTGCGGCTGGTGCTACGCTGCGGTCGCGTTCGCCCTGGCCGGTCTGGCGGCGTGGGTCGCGGCCCTCTCCCCGGCGCGGATCGCGACCTGAAGCGGTCGCCGATCAGCCGTCCAGGAGACCGAACGCCTTCAATCCGTCGGGCAGCAGGCTGGCGACATGGTTGGCGTGCCGAAGCGAAGGCAGGCGGGCGGCGGTCGAACGCTCCGGCCCCCATTCGGGAAACCCGTCCAGACCGATCCGCAGGAAACGCAGTTGATAGTCGCCGTCGCCGGGAATGCGCGCCACGAGGGCGGACATCTTGTCGCATTTTGCGTTGGCCATCGTGCGATTCCGCGTTTCTTCCCAGGCTCGATCTCACAGCCTCCGCACGGAAGCCGCCATTCCGGACCGTCCCCTAAGGGTCGCTACTTAGGCTGACGGACAGCTTGCTCGACGTCGAGAATGGGCCCTCGCGCCCCGGCCGATTGTACGTCGCAGGCGGCCTGAGAACTTCGAAATCTCAGTTTGCTCCAGATCAAAGCCACGCTTGGCCGGGACTGACAAACCCCCCTCAAGCGGCCGCAGCCGCATCTAGAAGGGGATATCCAATGACTATCAAATTCGGAGCCGTCGTCCTGGTCGCCGCGCTGGCCGCCGCTGGCGTCGCCCAGGCGCAGGACTTCCAACCCAAGGCGAAGGGCGATATCGTCCTGAACGTCCGGATCACGGACGTCGCGCCCACGGGAAGCGACCCGATCACCACGCTGGCGGGCGCCTCGACCGGGCTTCGCGCCAAGGCGAGCTACGACGTCATGCCGACGCTTGGCATCGCCTATTTCCTGACCGACCACGTGGCCGTGGACCTCACGTTGGGGACGACGAACCACACCGTCCGCGCCAAGGGGCCGGCCACCGACATCAAGGTGAAGGAGACCTGGGTCCTGCCCCCGGTCGTGGCGCTGCAGTATCATTTCGCGCCCGGGGCGCGCGTGAGCCCTTACGTCGGCGCGGGCGTGAACTACATGCTGTTCTACTCGGGTTCGGACAAGAACGGCTTCAACCTGAAGATCGACGACGGCTTCGGCGCGGCCTTGCAGGCCGGCGTCGATATCGCCACGCACGACCGCTGGACCGTGAACCTGGACGCCAAGAAGATCTTCTTCGAGACCGACGCCGTGGACCGGACCAACGGGCTGAAGTCCAAGGTCACCCTCAACCCGTGGGTCCTTTCGGCCGGCGTCGGCTACCGCTTCTAACGACCTGACGGGCCGCGGCCCTTCTTCAATCGCGGTCGCGTGCGCGGCCGCGATTGGACGGCAAGGGCCGCCCCGAGCGACGCGGCGGACGGGTGGCATGACCCGGCTTCCGTACCAGCCCCTAGGGGCCGCTCCGAACTGTCGGGTCCAGCGACCCGCCCCTAGCCTCATCTCATGTCATCACCGTCCTTCCTCGTGGCCATCGCGGCCCTCGCGCTCGCGGGGGCGACCTCGGCTCAAGCGCATCAGCCATGCACGGCCGCTTCGCCTGCGGCCGGCGCCGTGGTCCATGGCCCGGTTCTGCATGTCTTCGATGGCGAGACCTTGTGCGTCGCGCTCGGCGCCACGCCCGACCGCTGGCTCCCCATCCGCCTGACGCGGGAAGGATCGAAGGAATCGTCCCAAGAGCCCTCGTCTTCGCGAGGGGCCTTGATGGCCGTGGCCTTTGGTCAGGATGTCACCTGCAGGGTCACCCAGGTCGTCGCCGAGGCGACCATCGGCGTCTGCGAGCGCGGCGGTCGTTCGCTGGCTCGGCGAGCCCGCGATTCCGACGCCATCCTGGCCGGACGCGCGTGGCGGTGAGGCGGGGCGTACGCGCCGGCGCCGGCGCCGGCTGGAGGTCGCGCGTCAGAGCCGGATGGGCCGCGCGCAACGGGCGCAGCGAGCCGCCGCCACGGGGGATCCATGCCGAGCCCGAGGGCTTCGGGCGAATCCGCTTCGAGGGCGACGACGGCGATCTGACCCGGTTCCTCGGCGAGCCTCCCGCGCTAAACCCCGACGCGCCAGGTCTCGGGTTGAAGGTGCTCGCCCTTTCCGGCGGCGGCGCCGGCGGGGCCTTCGGGGCGGGGGCGCTGGTCGGCCTGAGTCGCGCGGGCGCCCGCCCCGCGTTCGACACCGTCACCGGCGTCAGCACAGGCGCGCTCATCGCGCCCTTCGCGGTCCTCGGATCCGACTGGGATCCGCGCCTGGAGGCCGCCTTCACGGATGGATACGCCGAGGAGGTGTTCGCCCTCACCTCGGCTCGGCCCTGGCCCAGCCTCTACCCGGGTGAACGGCTCGCCGCCCTCGTCGCGCACCACATCGACGACGAGGTGCTCGCGGCGGTGGCCACGGTCCACCGGGCCGGCCGCCGACTGTTCGTGGCCACCGCCAACCTGGACGCCCAGTCGACCTCGATCTGGGACATGGGCGCGATCGCCGACACCGGCGGGAAGCGCGCGCTCGAGCTGTTCAGGAGCGTGCTGGTCGCCTCCGCCAGCCTTCCCGGAATCTTCCCGCCCGTCATGCTGGATGTCGAAAGCGAGGGGCGGAGCTACCAGGAGATGCACGTCGACGGAGGCGCGATCATGCCACTGTTCGTCGTGCCCGAAGCCCTGCTTTCGCACCATGCGCAAGGGTGGCGCGACGCCGAGGTTGAGATCTTCGCGCTGGTGAACACGCCGTTGGAACCGACCTCGTGGCTCACCCCGATGCATGCCGTGCCGATCCTCGTGCGCAGCTTCGAGCTGATGCTGCGTTCGTCCTATCGGAGCGCCCTCCGCTCGGTCGCGGCGTTCTGCGAGATCAACGGCTTCGCCCTTCGGGTCGCCAGCCTGCCGCCCCAGGCCGCGGGCGCGAGCCTGCTCCGCTTCGACCGCGCCACGATGACCAAGCTGTTCGCCGAGGGCTTCGCGGTCGGCGAAAGCCAACGCCTCTGGTCCGCTCCTACCTGAAGCCATCGCAAGCGGCGGCCCTGTGGCCCCGTTGATCCTGCGCAAGGCGTGTCCCGCCGTTCGGCCTAGCGTTCGAACCATCTACGGAGGAGACGACGATGAACCGCCTCAAAGGCAAGGTCGCAGTGATCACCGGCGCAGCGCTCGGCCTGGGCCGGGCCACAGCCCTCCGCATGGCCGAGGAAGGCGCCACCATCGCCCTGACCGACGTCCTCGCCGCCGAGCTGGGCGAGTTCGCCGACGAGCTCACGGGCAAGGGCTTCACGGCCTGCGGCTGGCCGCTCGACGTCTCGAAGGAAGCCGACGTCGAGCGCGTGCTGGGCCAGGTCGCCCAGCGGTTCGGGCGCATCGACATTCTGGTGAACAACGCCGGCGTGGCCGGCGTCAGCAAGCCGACGGACCAGATCACCGAAGCGGAGTGGGACTTCGTCCAGGGGATCAACGTCAAGGGCGTGTTCTTCTGCACCAAGCACGCGATCCCGCACCTGCGCCGCGCCGGCGGCGGCAGCATCATCAACCTGAGTTCGATCTACGGCCTGGTCGGCGCGGCCGACGTGCCGCCCTACCATGCCTCCAAGGGCGCGGTGCGCCTGATGACCAAGACCGACGCCCTGATCTACGCGGGCGAGCGGATCCGGGTGAATTCCATCCACCCCGGCTTCATCTGGACGCCGATGGTCGAGGGCTTCATCCAGGACCAGGGCGACGAGGCCGCCGCAAGGGTGGGGCTCGACGCGCTGCATCCGCTCGGCCACCTCGGCGAGCCCGACGACATCGCCTGGGGCTGCGTCTACCTGGCTTCGGACGAGGCCAAGTTCGTCACCGGCGCCGAGCTGGTGATCGACGGCGGCTACACGGCCCGCTGAGGCGCCGGCGATGCTCCCTCTCAGCATCCCGGCCCTGCTTCGCGCGCTTCTGATCTGGTTGATGATCATCGCGGTCGAGAGCGCACAGGGCGCCATGCGACACCTGCTGGTCAGCCCGGAAGCGGACTTCATGGTCCGCCAGGCGTCGGTGTTCATCGGCGCGCTGGTGATTTTCGCCATCACCTGGGTCTGCCTGCGCTGGATGCGGCTTCGCACGGCCGGCGAGGCCTTGGGCGTGGGCGGCCTCTGGGTCGCCCTGACCCTGCTGTTCGAGATTGGCGTCGGCCGCCTCCTGGGGCTGGGTTGGGACCGAATCCTCGCCGACTACGATCTGTTGCATGGGGGGCTGATGCCGCTCGGCCTGCTGGCCATGGCGCTGACCCCCTGGGCGGCGCGCAGCCTGCAGGCACGCCGTTCGCGCCACCCAGACTGACCGCCGTTCCGGAGACCGCCATGAAACACGCCGTCATCCTCGCCCACCCCGCGCGCAAGAGCCTAAACGCGGCGATCGCCCGGACCTACGCCGAGGCCGTCAGGCAGCTCGGGCACGAGGTCGTCGCGCGCGACCTCTACGCCATGCGCTTCGACCCCTGCCTCAAGGCCAGCGAGATCCCCGGCCCCAAGGCGCCGGTGTTCCGGCCGGATGTCCTGCGCGAGCGCGAGGGTCTGGCCGACGTGGACGTCTTCGCCCTGGTCTATCCCCTGTGGTTCAACGCCCCGCCCGCCATCCTCAAGGGCTACATCGACCGCGTCTTCGGGATGGGCTTCGGCTTCGTCCCGGCCTTCGGCGGCACGGAGCCCAACCTGAAGGGCCGTCAGCTGATCAGCTTCAGCACCTCCGGCGCGCCGGACTCCTGGATGCGGGACACCGGCGCGCTCAGCGGCCTGATGAGCCTGTTCGACGCCCACCTCGGCGGGACATGCGGCCTCAAGGTCGTCGACCACAACCATTTCGGGGGAATGGTGTCCGGGATCACCGAGGAGGCCTTCGCAGAGGTCATGACCAAGGTGCGGACCTCCGCCACGGCGCACTTCCGGGCGCACCCGCCCCGCGCGGCCTGACGCCAGGCGGCCCGCGGCCCTCAGCCTCCGCCCGTCCTCGGCCGGCCGGCGCGCCATCGCGCCGGTCTGCTTCACGCCATCCTCAACAAAATGCCGCCCCAACCGATGGGGCTGGGGCGGCCAGAGGCCAGTCCGGGAGCGGGGGAGCTATTGGGACTGGATTTCAATACTCTGCTCGCGGCGGCGGCGCGGCGCTTTGTGCGATGTCAAACGCGCACCGAGAAACTGTTCGCCGTCCTCCCTCCGCTCACGCCCCCTCGGCGCCAGGTAGTCGCGGCCCGGCGGTTCGGGCCAGCGCCCAAACAGGAAGCGGCCCACCGCCGCCGCGGCGGCGGCGAAGAAGCTCACCGTCTCGGTCACGCCGAACCAGGCGCGGCGGGCCCTTACGAGGAACCGCGGCCACGGGTGACGCCGAAGGGATCCGGCGGGGATCGGGGGCTCAGACATGCCGTCTAGCCTGCCGGGTTGCGCGATCCACGCCTTGACCTTGCGCAATCGTCACCTTCGGCAGGGCGGCCGCGAGCTTGCGGTCCCATCCATAGATGTCCGGCCGGAAGCTCAGCCGGCCGTCGGCCTCGGCCCGCACCGTCCAGTGGACCACGTAGAGGGGGACCCGGCGCTGAAGATTGATCCGGCGTGTCACGCCCGCCGCGATGGCCTCGTCCAGGCTCGCCGGCGCCCAGGCCTGGGGCGCGAGCAGCGCGAGCGCCAGGTCGCGCGGCTGTTCCAGCCGCATGCAGCCATGACTGAACGCACGCACCGGCTGGACGAACAGCCCCTTGCCCGGCGTGTCATGCAGATAGACGCCGAAGCGGCTGGTCACGTCGAACTTGATCACCCCAAGCGAATTTTTCGGTCCCGGCCGCTGCTGGAGATGGCCGTCCACCCAGCGGATGCCCATGCTGGCCAGCAGTCCCGGCCGGCGGGCCTCGGCGGGCAGCAGCTCGTTCGCCGCGATCGACGCCGGCACGTTCCACGGGGGGTTGAGGATCACCGCATCGACGCTGGAGGCGAACATCGGCGTCGGGTGCTTCGGGCTGCCGACGATCACGCGCATCCGCAGGGCCGGCGAGTCGGCCTTGTAGAGGGTCGCCTCCTGGGCGCCGGTGTCGACTTCCAGTCGGTCGCCCGGCGGCGATCGTGGCATCCATCGCCAGCGCTCGAGATTGGCGTCGATCTGCGCCAGGCGTTCGGCCGCCGAGACGTTGAGCGCGCCGCGGGTCGCGGGCCCCAGCACGCCATCGACGCCCAGGGCGTGTCGCGCCTGGAACTCGCGCAGGGCGTCCTCGAGCTCCGTGCCGAACAGCATCGGATCGGACGACGCCGCGCCATAGCCCTCGGCGGCCAAGCGGCTCCTCAAGGCGGAGACGACGTCGCCGCGGTCCCCGACCCTGAGGCTCGGCCCGTTCGGCACGCTCGGCCAACCGCCGACCGCGGCGGTCATGGCGTAGCGTTCCCGCGCCTCGGACAGAGCGCGATAGGCCGGGGCGGTGGGCGCGAACGACGCCAGCCACGGGGCCAGCCGCCCGGCGGCGCGGGCAGCCGCGAGTTCAGCCGCCAGGTCGCGCGTCGGCGGCTCGATCGTCCAGCGTGAATCGATCCGCGAGGGGCGGACGCGTTGTCCGCCCTCGGTGCGGGCGTAGCTCAGGGCGCGCGCCGTCAGGGCGGCGTCGTCGAGGCTGAACACCGCGTCGCCAAGCCCGAGCGCCCCGCCAAGCGCCGAACGCTCGGCGCCGGTCAATGGCGCCGTGGCGACGGCCGCGGGGGCCGTGGTGACGGCCGCGGGGGCCGCGGCTGCGGGACCGCTCAGCAGCACCAGCGCCATCGCCAGCGAGCCCGCCCGGCGGTTCGCGCGGGGCGTCCGGAGCAGCTGGGGGTCGGGTTGCGGGCGAAGGGGTGGCGGCGGGCGCCGCGCTGCGAGGTCTGGCACAGGCGCCTCCTTGCTGCACCTTGACCCGCAGGCTCCGCGAGCGCCGTGATCCAGATCAACCAGGCCGGCTTGCGCCCGATCAAGGCGACGAGTGGCGGAACGCCCACAAGGTCGCGCCATGACCACGCGTAATTTCGAAGCCCTGTTCGCGCCCAAGCGCATCGCCCTGATCGGCGCCAGCGACCGGCCGGGGTCGGTCGGCGAGGTGCTGGCGGCGAACCTGCTGGCCGGTGGCTTTTCCGGAGAACTCCTGTTCGTCAATCCGAAGGGCCGGCCTGTCCACGGCCGCACCGTGTTCCCCTCGATCGCGGCTCTTCCCGCCGTCCCCGACCTGGCGGTGATCGCCACGCCGGCCCCGGCAGTGGCCGGAGCCATCGCCGAACTGGGCGGCCGCGGCTGCCGCGCCGCGGTGGTGATCAGCGCCGGGTTCGAAGGCGACGACCCCGAGAGCGCCGCCCGCCGCCAGGCGCTGCTGGACGCGGCCAAGCCGCACCTGCTGCGGGTCATCGGACCCAATTGTCTGGGGCTGCTGTCGCCGCGCCATGGCGTCAACGCCAGCTTCGCGCGAAACACTCCGCCGGCCGGGGCGATCGCCCTGGTGGCCCAGTCCGGGGCGGTCGCCGCCGCCGCGCTCGACTGGGCCCCGGCCCACGGCCTGGGCTTCAGCCACGTGGTCACCCTGGGGGATTCCCTGGACGTGGACGTCGGCGACATGCTCGATTTCCTCGGGCGCGATCCGGCGACGCGGGCGATCCTGCTCTACGTCGAGAGCCTGCGCGACGCGCGGAAGTTCATGAGCGCCGCCCGCTACGCCGCGCGCGCCAAGCCGGTCATCCTGCTCAAGGGCGGCCGGAGCCGCGCCGGCGCAAAGGCCGCCTTCTCCCACACCCGCGCCCTGGCCGGCGCCGACGACGTCTACGCCGCCGCCTTCCGCCGCGCCGGCGTGCTGCAGGTGGATGGGCTGGACGACTTCCTGGACGCGGCCCTGGTGTTCGCCCACGGGCGCCCGAAGACGCCCGGCAGCCTCGCCATCCTGACCAACGGCGGCGGCGCCGGCGTCCTGGCGGTCGACGCCCTCGAACGGGTCGGCGGCCAGCTCACCGTCCTGTCGGCCGCGACCCAGGAGACGCTCCGCGCGCTCTCACCCGCGCACAGCACCTGCGCCAATCCCGTGGACATCCTCGGCGACGCCCCGCCCGACCTCTACGCCCGCAGCCTCGCCGCCCTGCTCGCTGCGCCCGAGGTCGACGCGGTGCTGGTGATCAACTGCCCCACGGCGGTGGCCGACAGCGGCCTCGCCGCCGACGCCGTGATCGCCGCCCGCGCGGCCGACGCCGCCCACAAGCCCGTGCTGGCCGCCTGGCTCGGCGAGCCCAGCGTCGCCGCCGGCCGCGCCAGGCTCGCCGCCGCCGGCGTCGCCACCTACCCGACCGCCGAGGCTGCCGTGCGCGCCTTTTCCCGCCTGGCCGAGGCCCAGCGCCTGCACGACCAGCTCCTGGAAGCCCCCGACGGGGCGGAGGAGACGCTGGACGCCGGCCGGGCGCGCGAGATTGTCCGGCGGGCCCTGGCAGAGGGCCGGGCGGCGCTCGACCCCATCGAAGTCCAGGGCGTCCTGCGGGCCTATGGCGTCTCGACGCCGGACCTGCGCCTCGCCGCGACGCCCGAGGCGGCGGGCGAGGCCGCGATGGCCGTGGCCCCCCATGGTCCGGTCGCGCTGAAGATCCAGTCGCCGGACATCAGCCATAAGTCCGATGTCGGCGGCGTCCAGCTCGGCCTGACGGGCGGGATTGCGACCGCCCGCGCCGCGGAGGCCATGCTCTCGCGGCTGAAGGTCGCCCGCCCCGACGCGCGCCTCGACGGCTTCTTGGTGCAGCCGATGGTTTCGCGACCAAGGGCGCAGGAGGTCCTAGCGGGACTGGTGCGCGACCCGACCTTCGGGCCCGTCATCGTCGTGGGCCATGGCGGGGTTTCGGTGGAGGTCGTGGCCGACCGCGCCCTCGGCCTGCCGCCGCTCAACGTCGCCCTGGCGCGGGACATGATCGCCCGGACCCGGGTGGCCCGGCTGCTCGCGGGCTACCGCGACCGCCCGCCGGCCGACCTGGACGCCCTGGCCGCGGTCCTGGTGGCCCTCGGACGCTTGGCCGTCGACCTGCCGGAGGTCGCCGAACTCGACCTCAATCCGGTGCTCTGCGACGACGAGGGAGCCCTGGCGATCGACGCCCGGATCGCGGTGCGGGCGCCGGACCTCGCGACAGCGCGGCCGGCCATCCTCCCCTATCCGGCGCATCTGACCCGCACCGTCGAGGTCGCGGGCGAGCCCCTCACGCTGCGGCCGATACGCCCCTCCGACGCCGCGCGGCTGGTGCAGATGGTGGACGCCTGCACGCCGGAAGACGTCCGACTGCGGTTCAGCGGCGGCATGCTCCATCTCGACCGGGATTTGGCGACCCGGCTCAGCCAGATCGACTACGACCGCCACATGGCGCTGGTGGCCGAGACCGCGGCGGGGGATTTGGTGGGGGTCGGCCGGCTGGTGGAGGATCCGGAAGGCGAGACCGCGGAGTTCGCGCTGATGGTGCGCAGTGACCGCCAGCATCACGGACTGGGAGGCCTTCTGCTGCAGGCGGTGCTGGACTACGCGTCGGGGCGCGGGCTGCGGGAAGTCTGGGGCCAGGTGGCGCGGGAGAACAGGCCCATGCTCGACCTCTCCCACGCCCTGGGGTTCACCGCCCAGGCTGACGACGCCGACATGTCGAGGGTCTGCGTCACCCGGCCCGTCGGACCTGCGGCGAGCTAGCGACGAGCTAGCGGCCGGCGCTCAGGTCAGTGCGGGCGACGAACGACCGGCTCGGCCTCGCGCGGCAGGCCGTAGGCGCGCTGGTTGGCCGGCAGGCGGCTGGCCGCGCGGATCGCGTCGCGCATCGAGGCGAAGGCGGTCGCGACCTTGGGGTCCGCGACCCACACGACGTCACCGGCCGACTTGAGGAGCAGGTAGCTCTCCGCGTGCGAGGCGACGTCGGTCCTGGCGACCACGGCGGGGTGGGCGGCTGGGGCTGCGAAGGCGAGCATGGCGATCTCCCGTGTTGTGCTCGAGAGCTAACCTCGCCGTTCCGAACGCCGCTATTCGGGGGCCGCACCTAGGTAGCGGTACGGAGCCAACGGCCACCGCCGCCGGCGGGTTGATCGAGGTCAAGGCGCCTGCCCGGCGGCGGCGCACCCTGAGCGGCGAGCCGGAGATTCGCCATGACCGCGACACCGCCTAACCCCGAGTTCGACCTCGCTCGCCTCGATGCGGCGTCGCGCGCAGCCGTCGGGCTCTGGACCCAGGCCTGGGGCGGACTCGACAGCTATGCGCTGGCCCGGGAGTCCATGGACGCCTGGGCTTGCGCCTGGACCGCCTGGACCGACTACCTCGGCCGACTGGCGACAAGCGCCGGACCGCTCGCCCTGATGGACGCCGGCACGCGGCTGATGACGGACAACCTGGAGATCTGCAGCCGCGCCGCCGCGACGCGGCTGGCCGCCGGCGGCGTGGCCACCCCCCTCCTGAACGACGCCTGACGCCGATGCTGGCCGACGCCCCGGAGCCGCGGCGCGACCCGAACGCCATGGAGGTGACTGTGACCTGCGCCGCTTCGACGCCCTTCCCCGAGACCATGCCGCCGCAGCCCGACGGCCGCGACACGGTGATCCGGGAGATGGACCACCGGATCAAGAACCATCTCCAGTTGCTCGCGGCCTACGCGCGGGTGGCCAGCAAGCGGCGCGGGTTGACGGTCGGAGAGCTGGCCGAAGACATGGCCGACAAGCTTGCGGCGATCGCGGGGGCGCACGACGCCCTGCACCGCGCAGGCGGGCGGGGCTTCGGCCTCGCGCGTCCGTTCCTGGAGACTCTCGTCGCCGCGTTCACGGGTTCCCGGCATCGCATCTACGTCGATTGCGATCCCGCGCTGCAACTCCCCGCCGCCGAACTCGCCCCGATCGGGATGATCGTCAGCGAGGCGATCTCCAACGCCCTGAAGCACGCGTTCCCGGTTGGCGGTGACGGTCGGATCTGGGTCCGTCTGACGCAGGAAGCGGGCCGCGTGAAACTGACCGTACGCGACGATGGGGTCGGCATGACCGATCTGCCCGGCGAACGGATCAGCGGCCGCGGCCTCATCGACACCCTGGCTCGCCAGCTGGGCGGCTACGCCCGCCTGGGCAGCGCGCCCTTCGGCGGCGCCCTGGTCTCGGTAATCTATCCGCGCATCGCGGCCGGTTGACCTCGCGCCGGGCGCGCGCCCGGGCGACCGCGCTAGCGGACGCGGGTGACGACCCAGCCGCCGTCGCGGGACTCGGCCCACCAGTCGCGTTCGGGGGCGTGCTTGCGCGCCGCCGAATAGTCGATCCGCTTCTGCGTGACGACGCAGGAGCGACCCAGGGCCAGGTTCAGCAGACGCTCCGTCACAGGTCCGTAGGTCTTGGGCATGGGTTCGGCTGGTCCTTTCTCCAGGGAAGGCGCCGCGGACGCTACTGCATCGTGGGGATGACGAAGGCGGAGTCCTCGACGGCGCCTTCGGGCCAGCGGGCGGTGATGGTCTTGGTCTTGGTGTAGAAGCGGACGCCCTCCATGCCGTGCTGGTT